>CAVWFK010000006.1:0-342968 GCA_963754235.1 uncultured Alphaproteobacteria bacterium
GTGCGACCTTCGCCTTCGGAGGGCGACGCTCTATCCAGCTGAGCTACGGGTCCGGCGCTCGCCTCCATAGCGCCAAAGCCCGGGTGGCGAAAGAGCGCACGCGCGTGCGATCAGGGCTGCGCCACCTGCCAGGATGCCGCGACGATCGCCCCATCGGAGGGCAGCGGCACATCCGGGTTGCGCATCCAAGCGATCACATCCGCAGTCGGGATCGCGCGGTCCTGGTCGCGCAGCAGCAAGTGGTAGCCATTCGGGTAGAGCGACGTCTGTGCTTGCGGCGGCAGCTTGCGCCAGAGTGCCAGTGTTGCCTCCGGCGGCACCACCCGGTCCTGCCCGCCATAGAGGAACAGCGCCGGAACCGACATTCGGGGTGCCGCCGCCTGCGCCGCGTCCATCGCATCGACCAGCCCGCGCAGCACGTCGAAGCGCGTGCGGCGGATGGTCAGCGGGTCGCGCGCCAGCGCCAGCAGCGCCGCCTCGTTGTCGCTGGCGCGGATCGTGATCGGCACCTCGCGCCCGGTCACGCGCCACCAGGGGGCGACAGACGCGACGACCCACAGCCCGGAACTGAGCAGCACGCCCATCTGCGCCCGCCCCCACACCGCCGGCGCGAGCAGGACGGTGCCGTCCGCCGGCGGCGGATCGGGCATCGTCGCGGCCCGCATCAGCACCGCACCGCCCATGCTCTCGCCCATCAGCATCAACCGGGCCGCCGGATAGCGGGCGCGTAGCATTCGGGTGATCTCTATCGCGTCCTGCGTCATCCGCCCGGTGCCGGCCCAGTGGCCGCGGTCCGGCGCCTGCCCGAAGCCCCGCTGATCGGGGGCGAAGATCGCAATGCCGGCGCGCTGGAAGGCCGGCGCGGGGATTTCCCACGCGTCGCGGCTGTCGTTGAAACCGTGCAGCGCCAGCACCACGATCGCGGGCTGCAGCCCGTCCTTCGGCAGCCAGGCGCGGTACGGCAGGCGCGCGCCGTCACTCATGCTGAAGAACCCGTCCGGCGGCGGCGGCACCGAGGCGATGCCTCCGCGCGGCGGCAGCCGGACCGTTGCGGCGCAGCCCTGCACGCCCAGCGGCAGGGCGAGCGAGAGCACGCGACGGCGGGTCACGAAGGGGATCACGGCGCGCCCCTTCCTAGGCCATGGTCGGCGGCGAAGGAAAGCCCGCCATTCCGTCGCCGCCCCTGCGCCGCTATAGGAGAGCCGCGCTCCAACCCCGCCCGAGGAAGCCCATGCCGGACGGCCCCGACCGCCCCGCCCCCCCGCCCGCCGAGATCATCCGCAGCCAGAGCCGCGTCGTCGCGTGCGATGGCGGCGGCGGCGTGCTCGGCCACCCCAAGGTCTACCTGTACATCGACGATCGCGAGGTGATGTGTCCCTATTGCTCCCGTCTGTTCGTGCTCGATGACGACGCCGCTGCCGCTGCCGAGCACTGATGTCCCGCTTGCCGATCCGGGGCTGCACCTGGTCCTGATCGACGGCTCTGGGTTCATCTTCCGCGCCTTCCACGCGTTGCCGCCGATGAACCGGGCCGACGGCGTGCCGATCAATGCCGTGTTCGGCTTCACCAACATGCTGGCCAAGCTGCTGCGCGAGCATGTCGGCACCCATATCGCGGTGATTTTCGACGCCGGGAGCGTCACCTTCCGCAACCGGCTGTTCGACGGCTACAAGGCGCAGCGGCCCGAACCGCCGCCCGAGATCGTGCCGCAATTCGCGCTGGTGCGGCAGGCGACCGAGGCATTCAACATCCCCGCCGTCGAGCTGCCCGACTGGGAGGCGGACGATCTGATCGCCGCCTACGCGCGCGCCGTCTGCGCCGAGGGCGGGCGGACGACCATCATCAGCTCGGACAAGGATCTGATGCAGTTGATCCGCCCCGGGGTCGCGATGCTCGACCCGATCAAGAACCGCCCGATCGGGGAAGCCGAGGTGATGGAGCGTTTCGGCGTGCCGCCCGCGCGCGTGGTCGAGGTGCAGGCGCTGATGGGCGATGCGATCGACAACGTCCCGGGCGTCCCCGGCATCGGACCGAAGACCGCCGGCGCGCTGGTGGCCGAGTTCGGCGATCTCGAAGGCGTGCTGGCGGCGGCACACGCGATGAAGCCCTCCAAGCGCCGCGACGCCCTGATCGCGCACGCCGAGGCGGCGCGCCTGTCGCGCACGCTCGTGCTGCTGCGTGACGACGCGCCGCTGCCGCTGCCGCTGGAGGACCTCGCCGCGCGCGAGCCGGACGCCGAGCGGCTCGCCCACTTCCTGCACGCGCAGGGGTTTCGGAGCATTCTCACGCGCCTCGGTCTCGACGGCGCGGCCTCGGCGGCACCCGCGGCCGCACCGCCACTGCCGGTGGCACCCGATCGCCCGGAGACCCAGGATGCGCCGCTGTCCTTCGGCCCCTATGCGACGGTGCTGGATTTTTCCGCGCTTGCCGACTGGATCGTGGAGGCGCGCGAAGCGGGCGTGGTCGCGATCGACACCGAGACCGACAGCCTCGATCCGCAGCGGGCCACGCTGCTCGGCTTCTCGATCGCGACCGCCCCCGGCCGCGCCGGCTACGTGCCGCTGCGCCACGAGAATGCCGAAGGTGTCCCGCTGCCCGGCCAGCTCGCGGCCGATGCGACGATCGCGGCAATGACGCCGCTGCTGACCGACGCGGGCGTCCTGAAGATCTATCACAACGCCAAGTTCGACGTCGCGGTGATGCGCCGCGCCGGCGCCCCCGAGGCATCTCCGATCGACGACACCATGCTGATCTCCTTCGCGCAGGAGGCGGGCGCGCATGGGCACGGCATGGACGAGCTCTCGATCCTGCATCTCGGCCACACGCCGAACAGCTACACCGAGGTCACCGGCACCGGCCGCAATCGCATTCCCTTCGCACGCGCCCCGCTCGACCGTGCCACTGCCTATGCCGCCGAGAATGCCGACGTGACGCTGCGGCTGTGGCACGTGCTGCGGCCGTTGCTGCGCACCCATCGTGCGCTGACGCTCTATGAGCAGATCGACCGGCGGCTGAGCCCCGTGCTGGCGGCGATGGAGCGTGCCGGGATACGCGTCGATGCCGACGAGCTGCGCCGCATCTCCGAAGAGTTCACGCACCGCATGGCGGAGATGGAGGAAGACATCCACCGCCTCGCCGGCAGGCGGTTCAATCTCGGCAGCGCCAAACAGCTCGGCGAGATCCTGTTCGACGAGATGCGCGTGGGCGGCGGGCGGCGGATGGCGACCGGCGCCTGGGGGACCGACGCGAGCGTGCTGCAGGGCCTCGCCGATGCCGGGCATGCGCTGCCGGCGCGGGTGCTGGAATGGCGCCAGCTCGCGAAGCTGAAATCCACCTATGCCGACGCGCTGGTCGAGGAGATCAATCCCGAAACCGGGCGGGTGCATACCTGCTTCGCGATGGCTGCGGCCACCACCGGGCGGCTGTCATCGACCGATCCCAATTTGCAGAACATCCCGGTGCGGACGGAGGAAGGCGGGCGCATCCGCCGCGCCTTCGTGCCAGCACCCGGGCACGTGCTGGTCAGCGCCGACTATTCACAGATCGAGTTGCGGCTGCTTGCGCACGTCGCCGACATCCCGGCGCTGAAGGCGAGCTTCTCGCGCGGCGAGGATATCCACGCCCGCACCGCGAGCGAGGTGTTCGGCCTGCCGATGGAGGGGATGGACTCGCTCACGCGCCGCCGCGCCAAGGCGATCAATTTCGGCATCATCTACGGCATCTCGGCGTTCGGCCTTGCCCGGCAGTTGCAGATCGAGCCGGGCGAGGCGCGGCGCTACATCGACGCCTATTTCGCCCGCTACCCCGAAATCCGCGCCTATATGGAGCGCACCAAGGAAGAAGCGCGCATCCAGGGCTATGTGCTGACGCCGTTCGGGCGCCGCTGCTGGATCCCGCAGATCGCCGACAAGAAGCCCCATGTTCGGGGCTACGCCGAGCGCCAGGCGATCAACGCGCCACTGCAAGGCGGGGCCGCGGACATCATCAAGCGCGCAATGGTGCGCCTGCCCGCGGCGCTTGCCGAGGCGGGGCTGTCCGCGCGGCTGTTGTTGCAGGTGCATGACGAGCTGCTGTTCGAGGCGCCCGAGCAGGAGACGGACGCGCTCGCGGCCCTCGCGCGGCAAGTGATGGAAGGCGCGACGACGCTCTCGGTGCCGCTGCTGGCCGAGACCGGGGTCGGCCGAAGCTGGGCGGAGGCGCATTGACCCCTCCTCGTCATGCTCGGCGAAGGCCCACGGCTGTCCGGTTCCCCTTCAGGCCCATTGCAGCGCCACCTGGCGATTACTTTGGGCCGTGCCGGGATCGGGTTTTGGTCGGTCGCAGTCGCTGGATCGGCTTCCGGTGCATCAGGTTGGCCCGCACCAGGCGGGCGAAGGTGGTTAGGCTGAGGACCGCCTTTTGGCCGGCGTGAGCCAGCTTGAGCAGCAGGAAGACGATCAGCGCGACGGCGACCTGGATACGCACGGCGTTTTCACTGGTGCCCAGAAAATGGCGGATCTTCAGGGTCTGCTTGACCCAGCGGAAGAACAGCTCGATCTCCCAGCGGCGCTGGTAGAGATCGGCAATCTCCTGCGCCGGCGCATCGAGGTCGTTACTCATGATGCGCAGGACCTTGCCGGTCACGATCCTGACCCGCACCTCGCGCACCGCGTTCGCCATCGGGTTGTGCCGATGCTGCGCTATCCGCTCCGGCAAAAACCCGATCCGGTCGGAGAGGATAGCGCCATCCGCAGGAACCGGCAGGGTCTCGATCACCGTGAGCGGGGTGTTGCATTTCAGCCGCGTGACCATGCGGCAGGCCTTCGCATCGAGCTCGGCCCACCAGCCATAGTCGTAGTAGCCGAGATCGAACACGTAGGTGGCGCCCGCCGTGATGGGCATCTTCTTGGCAGCGGTGATGTCGTTCACCCGCGCCGGCGTGACGGCCGCGTAGATCGTTGTCAAGAATTCCAACTCAGCCTGCGGCCGCCCCGTGTCTTGCACCGGCCAGTTCCCGCGCGCCCAGTGCCTTCGCAGCCCGCAGGGGCAGCAGGCGCGCAGCACTCTCTCTGACTCGGGCCGCTGTTTCATCCTCAGCGGGTCGGCAACGCCGGTGGAACTAGAAAGTGGGATACCCGGGCACCTGCCCCGGTGGCTTGGTTCCGAAAAATTCCCCGAAGGCCGCGGAATACATCGGAAAATCGTCGCCGTGCATGGCGACATTGAAGGCGGTGTCCACCCATTGCAGCCAGTCCGGATCGCCCTGGCGCACGGCCGCACTGTAGAGCGACGCACCCCAGGCATGGCCGGGATCGGCGTAGGCGCCCGGGTTCTTCCGCGCGAGCCACTTCACGGTAGAGGCGTCCACCACCACCGCATCCGCGCGGCCGGCCACCACGGCTTGCATCGAGTTCGCGGTGGTATCGAGTTGCAGCACCCGCGCCTTCGGCAGCGCCTGGTGGACGAGTTGCTCGGCATACACGTTCTGCAGGATCGCGCACTTGACCTGATCGCCGGCATCGAGAAGTTGCTTGTAGGTTTTGTACTTCCCGTGGGGCGAGGTGAGCAGGCCGCCGCCTTCGATATAGTAGGGTCGGCTGAACGCCACCTGCTGCGCGCGCCCGGCCGTCACCGTCATGAACTGGATCACGATGTCCACCTTGCCGGTGGCGATGTTCGGGATGCGTGCCGCCGGATCCTGCTGCACGAAATCCACCTTGGTGTCGTCATCGAACAGGCCCTTCGCCAGGATTTTCGCCATGGCGATGTCCATGCCGGTGAGCTTTCCGTTGTCGTCCTCGAAATGCCAGGGCGCGTTGGTCGAGCCGGTGCCAACGATCAGGTGCCCACGGCCGAGCACCGTCCGCAGCAAGCTTTGGGAATTTGCCTGTGCGGCCGCTTGCCGCGGTTCCATCAGGGTCACGGCGCCCGCTGTGGCGAAAGCCATGCCGCCGAAGCGCAGGAAATTGCGTCGATCGTCGGGGATCATCATGGATCGGTTCCTCTGGTTATGGAGCAGGATGCCAGCGGCGGCTCGGCGTTGGCCGGCCGGATTGGCAGAAGCGCGTCCACCACGGCCTCCATTCGTCCCAACGGAGGGAGTAAGCGTTCACCGTGTTGCGCGCTGGCAGGTCCTTTGGCAACGCCGCTTACTGACAGCCCGTGCTCAGGATATACATCACCCCGTTGACGATCTCCCGCACATCGACCGTCCGCTTGTTGCCGCCCTTCGTGGCAGGCGGGATCAGTGGCCCGAGAATCGCCCACTCTTCGTCCGTCACGTCACTGGTATAGCGCAATCGGCTACGGTCATACCGGGCACGATTGTCGTTCGTCCACATCCAGCGGCTCCTGCGAATCGGGCTGACGCCATCGAATCACAAGAGACTCAACCGAATCGGGATGTTCCTGGGCGGACACTTAGACTTAGAGATGCAGCCGCTGCGGCAGCCACAGCGAGATGATCGGCACGTAGGTCACCAGCGCAAGAACTGCCAGCAGCACCAGATAGAACGGCCAGAGCTTGCGCACCGCCTGCTCCATCGTCACTCCCCCGACGGCGCAGCCGACGAACAGCGTGGAGCCCACCGGCGGCGTCAGCAGCCCGATGCCGAGATTGCGGCTGACCGAGGAGATTACCAGTGGGCGGATCGCGCGCGGCGGCCGGCTGCCGACCGAGCAGGCGATGGTGGCCGCGTTCGGGGTCAGCCGCCCGGTGCTGCGCGAGGCCTGGCCGCGCTGCGGGCCGAGGGGCTGGTCGTCTCGCGCCAGGGTCTCGGCCTCTTCGTCGCGCGTGACGGGCAGCGCCGGCCGTTTCGCATCGATCCCGACGGCCTGACCTCGATCGCCGAGGTGGTGAACGTGATGGAGCTGCGGATGGCGGTGGAGGTCGAGGCGGCCGGCTTCGCCGCCGAGCGGGCGCGGCCCCAGGCCCAGCGCGATGTTGCCCGGGCGCTCGCGGCCATGCAGCGCGCCATCTCGCGGGGCGGGGCGGCGATCGACGAGGATTTCGCCTTCCATCGCGCCGTGGCGGCCGCCACCGGCAATCCCCAATTCAGCCGGTTTCTCGAATATCTGGGGCGCTTCACGATCCCGCGGCTCAGCGTGCGCGTGGAGCCCGATCGGCTGTCCGATCCCGTCGCCTATCTGCGCACCATCCAGGGCGAGCACGAACGGATCCACGCGGCGATCGAGGCGCGGGACGCGACCGGCGCGCGCGACGCGATGCGCACGCATCTGACTAACGGACGGGAGCGCTACCGCCGCCTTATGGCGCGGCCGAACGAGGTGAATTCGGACAACTGAAGGAGCGCGGCGTTCGGCCAGCTCCGCGGCGCCGCCGCCCCTATGGCCGCAACACAACCGCGGAACGACGCGACTGGAACCTCAACTCCCTCTCCGCCCCTGGGGGCGGAGAGGGTCGGGGTGAGATGGGGGACGGCGCGGGCGGTTTTCGTGCGGGTCGGTGTTCCAGAAGCGGCCGTCGCGACCATCCGATTGGCGGCAGTACGTCGTCGTGGTGATTCGCCCCACCTCACCCCGGCCCTCTCCGCCACCGGGGCGGAGAGGGGGAATCGATCAAGCCCAGTGGCCAGGCACCCAGTACGGGCCGTTCCAGTGCGGCGGCACCCAATAGCGCCGCGGCGCGGGATACGCAGGCGGCGCGTAATAGACCGGCGGCGGGGCATAATAGACTGGCGGCGGCGCAATCCCGACCACTACTCCGCCGCGCCAGCCCCCCCAGCAACAGCCGCCACGCCAGCCCCAGCCGCCGTGCCACCTAGCCAAAGCGGGCTTGGGCACCGCGAGCAACGGCACGGCGAGGGCGAGCGCGCCGGCGGCGCCGAGCAGGGCGTGGCCGAACCTCGTCCGGGTCGATCCAGTCATCGAGGCGATCTCCTCATCTACCCGAATCCGTATATCATCATCATGGCAGCGATTGTGGCGGCCGTGTGCCCGCCGCGTAACCGGCCGGTATCCCGCCGCTCAGCGTGGCGAGAGTACCATAATCATCTGCCGATTTTCCATCCGCGGCATCTGCTCGACCTTCGACTGCGGGTCCATGTCGCCGCGGATGCGTTCGAGCACCTTCACGCCGATATCCTGGTGCGCCATCTCGCGGCCACGGAAGCGCAACGTTACTTTCACCTTGTCGCCCTCCTCGATGAACGACTTCATCGCGCGCAGCTTCACCTGATAGTCGTTCTCGTCGATATTTGGGCGAACCTTGACTTCCTTTATTTCAACTATCTTCTGCTTCTTGCGGGCCTCGTTCTTCTTCTTCTGCTGCTCGTACTTGAACTTGCCGAAGTCGAGGATCTTCACTACAGGCGGGTCGGCGTTGGGGCTGATCTCGAGCAGGTCGAGGCCGATCGAGAAGGCGCGGTTCAGCGCCTCGCGGGCGCTCATCACGCCCTGCATCTCGCCGTCCTGGTCGATCAAGCGAACCTGGGCGGAGCGAATTTCGTCGTTCACGCGCGGGCCGTCACGGGTCGGCGCGGCCTGCATCGGTGGTCTGGGTATGGGCGTGTCTCCTGTTCCGGTGGATGGGTTAGGGGTTGTGCCTGAAGCGGCCTAGGGCGATCAAGCGACCTCGCGAAATGGTGGCGCTTCGGCCCTCAGATCGGGCGGCGTTGCCTCCGCTGCAAGCCGCCCCACCGCTTCGGCGAGCGGCAGGCTCGCCTGCGCCTCGGCTCCCAGCCGGCGCAGCGAGACGGTGCGCGTCTCCGCCTCCCGCCGCCCGACCACCACCAGCACCGGCACGTGCGCGACCGAATGCTCGCGCACCTTGGCGCCGATCTTCTCGCGCCCGAGATCGACCCGCACCGCCAGCCCCGCCGCTTCCAGTGCCGCCGCAACTTCGCGCGCGTAACCGTCTGCTTCAGAAACAATCGTCGCGACCACCGCCTGCACCGGGGCCAGCCAGAGCGGAAAACGGCCGGCATAGTGCTCGATCAGGATGCCGAGGAAACGCTCGAAGCTGCCCAGGATCACGCGGTGCAGCATCACCGGGACGTGGCGCGCGCCATCCTCGCCCACATACTCGGCGCCGAGCCGGTCGGGCATGTTGAAATCGACCTGCAATGTGCCGCACTGCCACTCCCGCCCGATCGCGTCCTGCAACACGAATTCGAGCTTCGGCCCATAGAACGCGCCCTCGCCAGGATTGAGCGCGTAATCGATGCCCGCGGTCGCGCTCGCCTCGCGCAAGGCCGCCTCGGCGCGGTCCCAGACCGCATCGGACCCCACGCGCGCATCGGGGCGGTCGGCGAACTTCACGCGGAACTCGGGGAAGCCGAAATCACGATAGACCGTGGCCAGCAGCGTGATGAAGCGCGCCGTCTCGTCCGCGATCTGCTCCTCGGTGCAGAAGATGTGCGCATCGTCCTGGGTGAAGGCGCGCACCCGCATCAGCCCGTGCAGCGCGCCGGAGGGTTCGTAGCGATGGCACGACCCGAACTCGGCCAGCCGCAGCGGCAGCTCGCGATACGACCGCACGCCCTGGCGGAAGATCTGCACGTGGCACGGACAGTTCATCGGCTTCAGCGCCAGCGTCTTGTCTTCCTCCTCGACGGTGGCGACGAACATATGCTCGCGGAACTTCTCCCAATGGCCCGACCGCTCCCACAAGCTCCGGTCCACCAGTTGCGGCGTGCGCACCTCCTGGTAGCCGGCGGCATCCAGCCGGCGGCGCAAATAGGCTTCCGCCGCGCGATACAGGCGCCAGCCGTTCGGGTGCCAGAAGATGCTGCCGACCGCCTCCTCCTGCACGTGATAGAGGTCCATCTCGCGGGCAATGCGGCGATGGTCGCGCCGCTCCGCTTCGGCGAGGCGATGCAGATAGGCGTCGAGCTCGCGCCGATCGCGCCAGGCGGTGCCGTAGATGCGGCTCAGCATCGCGTTGCGGTGATCGCCCCGCCAGTAGGCGCCGGCGACCTTCATCAGCTTGAAGGCGTCGCCCACGTCGCCGGTCGAGCGCATGTGCGGGCCGCGGCAGAGGTCGAGCCACTCGCCCTGACGATAGAGCGTGATCGTCTCGTCGCGCGGCAGATCGCGAATCAGTTGCGCCTTGTATTTCTCGCCGCGGCGCTCGAAGAAGTCGATCGCCGCGTCGCGGTCGATCACCTGCCGGTCGAAGGCGGCATCAGCGGCGATGATCTCGCGCATCTTCGCCTCGATCGCCGGAAAATCCTCCGGCGTAAACGGCTCGTTGCGGGCGAAATCGTAATAGAACCCGTCCTCGATCGCCGGCCCGATCGTGACCTGCGTGCCGGGATAGAGCGCCTGCACCGCCTCGGCGAGCACGTGGGCCGCGTCGTGGCGGATCAGACCGAGCGCCTCGGGGTCGCGGCGGGTGATGAACACGACCGAGGCATCATCCTCGATCGGGCGCGCGAGGTCGCGGAGGTCGCCGTCCACCTTCATCGCCACCGCCGCACGAGCGAGGCCGGGCCCGATCTCGGCGGCGAGTGCCGCGCCCGTCACCGGGCCGTCATGGCGGCGCACGGATCCGTCAGGCAGCGTGATCGCAGGCATCGGTCTCGTCATCTCCAATGATAGAGCGTGGTCTATGGCGTCACGCCAGCGCCGCCGCAACCCTGGCGACGGAGAGGTCGGCGAGGCGCTCGCACCGCAGCACCGTGACTGCGCCACGCGGTGCCGTGAGCGCCGGATCGCTGTCGGCCGAGAACAGCACGACGCAGCGGCAGCCCATCGCGCTCGCGAGGTGCATGGGGCCGGTGTCGTTGCCCACCGCGACGGAGGCGCCGACGGCGAGCCGCCCGATATCGAGCAGCGTGGTGCGGCCGGTGAGGTCGATCGCGGCGCTGCAGGTTGCCCGGATCGCGCCCGCGAGCGGTGCCTCGGCCGCGGTGCCGATCACCACTGCGGCCAGGCCGCGCGTGGCGAGGGTTTTAGCGAGCGCCGCGAACCGCGCCACCGGCCAACGCTTCGCCGGCCGGTGCGGGGCCGCACCCGGTGCCAGCAGCGCGTACGGGCGCGGCAGGCCGAAGCCGCGTCCGGCCGTGGCGAGCCAGCCGAGATCGGGGGCCGCCATTGCCGCAATGCCGGCCATCGCGAGCTGCTCGCGCTGGCGCTCGATCGTGTGCATCGCATCGCGCCCCGGATTGGCGTGCGGGTGCGACGCGCCGCGCGCGATCCCCGACCAGGGCGGCCGGCCGGCCAGACGGAAGTACTGCGATGACCGCACCGAGGTCTGCAAATCATAGACGAAGTCGAAGCCGCGCAGGCTCCGCGCCAGCTGCCACAGGCCGGGCAGGTTCCACCAGCCGGGCCGCGCATCGAGCCGCACCTCGTCAAACCAGGGGCTAGCGTGCGCGAGGGAGGCGAAGGGGGACGTCGTCAGCAGCGTGATCCCCGCCCCCGGATGGTGCGCCCGAATCGCCGCGAACGGGCCGAAGGCCAGCACGAAATCGCCGAGCGCCCCCAGCTTGATGACCAGGATGCGGCGCTCAACGCCCTCTCCGCCCCTGGGGGCGGAGAGGGCCGGGGTGAGGTGGGGGAAACTCCCCGGCTGCTGGCCCCCACCTCTCTCCAACCCTCTCCGCCCCCAGGGGCGGAGAGGGAGAGTGCGGCGCTCACCGATCCCGGTCATTGCGGAAAAGATGTGTGAATCCATCAGTACCGGCAGCAGCTCGGGCGTCCAGCGGACGTTGCGGCGGAGCACCCGTGCCGGCACCCCGGCCGCGACGCAATGGGCCGGGATCGCGCCCGTCACCACCGCACGCATCCCGATCACCGAGCCCGCGCCGACATGCGCACCCTTCAGCAGCGCCGCGTTCGCCCCCACCCAGGCGCCCTCCTCCACCGTTACGTCCCTGGGCGGGTTGATGCGCACCCCGGTTGCCAGATCGAGGATCGAGTGCATGTCGCTGACGGTGATCTCCACCCGGTCGCCGAACAGGCAGTGCCGTCCGATCCGCACCGCGCCCTTCTCGTGCAGGAAGATGTGAATGCGCCCGTTGACGCCGCAGCCGGCGCCGATCTCCAGCACCCCCTCCCGCTCCAGATGGAAATAGGTCGTGCCCAGCAGGCAGTCGGGCCAGATCCGCAGTTCCGAGCCGCCGCCGATCTCGACCACCAGCCGCTCGCAGCTTGCGGGCTGCGCAATCGCGATCCGGTTGTGATCGCCGCGGATGCGGATGCGTCCGTCCCCGTACTCCAGAAACGCACGGGCGATGTGGACGAAATTGTCCCGCCCTTCGTCGATCACCTCGATCGCCACGCCTTACTCCGTCCCCCGCCCGACGCCGGCGATCGCCAGCGCCCGGGCGTAGACGGTGCGGCGCGGCGTGCCGGTGGCCGCCGCCACCATCGCCGCCGCCTCCCGCAGGCTGTGCTCGGCAAGGGCAGCGCGCAACCGCGTGTCCAGCTCGTCCTCGCCCGCCGCCTCCGGGGCCGCGGGGCCGAGCAGCAGCGTGATCTCGCCCCGCGCCTTGTGCCCGGCATAGTGCGCGGCCAGCGCCGGCAAGGCACCACGGCGGACCTCCTCGAAACGCTTGGTCAGCTCCCGCGCGACTGCGGCCGCGCGATCGCCGAAGGCGTCCGCGAGATCGGCCAGCGCCTCAGTCAGCCGATGCGGCGCCTCGTGCCAGATCAGGGTGGCGGAGAGCCCGGCGCGCTCCAGCCCGCGCAGCGCCGCGTAATGCGCCCGCCGCGCCCCGGCCCGAGGCGGTGCGAAGCCGAGAAACAGGAACGGATGCGGCGGCAGGCCGGAGAGCACCAGCGCCGCCACCGCCGCGTTTGGCCCAGGCACCGCGCCGACCGGCAACCCCTCGGCGATCGCGGCGCGCACCAGCCGATAGCCGGGGTCGGAGACCAGCGGCGTGCCGGCATCCGAGACCAGCGCCACCCGCCGCCCCGCGCGCAGCATCGCCAGCACCGCCGCGACGCGCGCCGCCTCGTTGTGCTCGTGCAGCGCCGCGGTGGATGCCGTGATGCCGAACGCCGAGAGCAGCCGGGCGGTGACGCGGGTATCCTCGCAGAGCACGAGGTCGGCGGCGCGAAGGGCCGCGAGACCACGGCGGGTCATGTCGTCGAGGTTGCCGATCGGCGTCGAAACTATCACAAGCCCGTCGGGTATGTACGGGGGGCGCTGCCGCGGCGCGTCCGTCTCGGCAATGGAGGAGAGATCGCATGCGTCGTCGGGCATTCGGGCTCCTGGCCGCTCTGGCCGCGCTGGCGGGCTGCACCGCCGCGCCCTATCCGGGCGCGCAACCCTACGCCGGGGCATCTCCGCCGGCCACCGCCGCGCCGCCGAAGCCGGTCGGCATGCGGATCGCGCTGCTGCTGCCGCTCACCGGCCCGGCCGGACGGCTCGGCCAGGCGATGCTCCGCGGGGCCGAGTTGGCGATGGCGATGGGACCGCCGGGCGGACAGCCGGTGCAGCTCGACCCCCGCGATACCGGCGGCACGCCGGAAGGAGCGACACTCGCGGTGCAGGCGGCGCTGAACAACGGCAATTCGCTCATCCTCGGCCCGCTGACCGCACCGGAGACGGCGGCGACCGCACCCGAGGCGCGCGCTGCCGGGGTGCCGATGCTGGCCTTCACCAGCGATTCCTCGCGGGCGCAGCCGGGCGTATGGACGCTCGGGATCACGCCGGTGCAGCAGGTGCGCCGGCTGGTGGCGGCGGCGACGGCGGAGAACCGCAATCGCTTTGCCGCCGTGCTCGGCAGCGAGCCGCTGGGTGACGCGCTGGGTCGCGCGCTGGCCGGGGCCACGCGCGACGCCGGCCTGCCCCCACCGGCGATCCGCACCGTCGGCGCCGACTTCTCCGGCCTCGATGCTGCGGTCGAGGCCATCTCCGGTTATACCGCGCCCCAGCCGCCGGCCAGCCTGCCCGCCGCGGCGTCCGACTCCGGGACCGCGCCGCCTCCCGCGCCGCCCCCCGCTCCCACCCCCGCCCAGACGCCGCCGCCGCCGTTCGACGCGCTGCTGGTCGATGTGACCGGAGCCCGCGCGCAGCAACTGGGGGCGACCTTGGCAAAGATCGGCGTGGCGGCGCCGCAAGTGCGCGTGCTCGGCCCCGGGCTGTGGGCCGGGCAGGCGGCGCAGCTCGGGTCGCTCGCCGGTGCGTGGTACGCCGCTCCCGACCCCGCCTCTCGCGGCGGGTTCGTGCAGCGCTACGTGGCCAGATACGGCAGCGCCCCGCCGCCGCTCGCCGACCTCGCCTTCGATGCGGCAAGCCTCGGCCGCGTGCTGGGCGCGCGCGGGCCACTGATCGGCGCCGTGCTGACCCAGCCGGACGGGTTCGGCGGCGTCGATGGCTTCTTCGCCCTGCAGCCGGACGGGCAGGTGCGGCGCGGCCTCGCAGTGTTCCAGATCGAGCCCGCGGGCGGCGCCCGCATCGTCTCCCCGGCACCCACGAACGCCAGCGGCCCCGGCGTCTAGGCGCCCGGCGCAGCGGCTCGGGCAAGCGCGTGCTGCTGCGGCCGCGGCGATCAGTGCCCGACCCGGTCGCCGCCTTCGTCGCGCTGGCCGCGGCATCGGCGACGATCGCCGCCACGCTCACCGTCGGATCGATCTCTCGCCACGTTGCGAGGAAATACCATTGCGTTGCGCCTATTTTGTGCCCATCCTTGCACCTCCAGACATAAGTGCACATCGTTCGAGTGCAGGCAGTGGTCCACGCCATGTCTGTGCAGGTTGGCCCGATCAGCCATCGATCGGTGCTGTTTGGCGCGACTGGAAACGCATCTTCGTCTTCAAGCAATAGCGCTAATCGTAATGCACGGAGCGTCAGCCGCCGTTACCGAACGGGGCAGGCACTTGTGTGCACAATGAGAAGGAACACCATAATGCGAAAATCCGTGCCCCGGCTGACGAGAGCACTCGCAGTCGGGTCCTTGCTGGCCGCCACAGCGCTGGTCAGCCTCCCTGCGGAGGCGCAAGCTCCTGCGCAGAAGCCTAACATCGTCGTCATCATGGGCGATGATATCGGCTGGTTCAACGTCGGCGCCTACAACCAGGGCATGATGTATTCGACGACGCCGAACCTGGACCGGCTGGCGAACGAAGGCATGCGGTTCACCGACTACTACGCCGAGCCGAGTTGCACCGCCGGCCGCGCCAATTTCATCACCGGGGAACTGCCGATCCGCACCGGCCTCACCACGGTCGGCCAGGCCGGCGCCACGGTCGGCATGCCCGACGAGGCGCCCACGATCGCGACGGCGCTGAAAGCGATGGGATACGAGGGCCAGTTCGGCAAGAACCATCTTGGCGACCTGAACCGCTATTTGCCGACCGTGCACGGGTTCGACGAGTACTGGGGCTATCTCTATCACCTGGATGCGATGGAGGATCCATTCTGGCACTCCTTCCCGCCTGCGCTAAGGGATGTGGTCGGGCCGCGCAACCTGGTCCACAGCTTTGCCACCAATGTCGATGATCCGACGGTGCAGCCGCGCTGGGGCAAGATTGGCAAGCAGAGAATCGTGGACGACGGGCCGCTGCCGCCGCACCCGACGCCCGGCATCAAATACAACATGGAGACGGCCGACGAAGCCATCCTCGATCACACGGTGAAGTTCATCGACAAGGCCGAGAAGGACGGCAAACCCTTCTTCGTATGGATGAATCCTACCCGCGCGCACGTCATCTCGCATCTGTCGCCAAAATACCAGGCGAAGCTGACCGGCGAGAACGAGTGGTACCTGGAAGAAGGCGTGATGTCCCAGCTCGATGACGTGGTCGGCGGCCTGCTGGACAAGTTGAAGGCCGACGGGCTCGACAAAAACACGATCGTCGTGTTCACGACCGACAATGGCGCCGAGAACTTCACCTGGCCCGATGGCGGCAACACGCCGTTCGCCGCCGGCAAGGGAACTGTGATGGAGGGCGGCATGCGGGTCCCGATGATCGCCCGCTGGCCGGGTCACATCCCGGCCGGGAAGGTGCAGAACGGCATCATGTCGGGCCTGGACTTCTTCCCAACCCTGGTCGCGGCAGCCGGCGATCCGAACATTACGACTGAGCTTCTGCAGGGCAAGCAACTCGGCGACCGAACGTACAAGGTCCATCTGGACGGCTACGACCAGACGAGCATGCTGACAGACGATGGGCCCTCCAGCCGCCACGAGGTCTTCTACTTCGCAGAAGGCACCCTGGGCGCGGTCCGTCTCGACGACTACAAGTTCCGGCTGATCGACCAGCCCGGAGGGTGGCTTGACGGAACGGTCAAACTCGATTGGCCGATCATATCCAATCTGCGGCTGGATCCGTTCGAGCGGATGCAGTTCCAGAAGGGCAACAACGGCTCGTTCGAGTTCGTGGATTTCTACATCCACGAGTTCTGGCGCTTCGTGTTCCTGCAGCAGGAGGTCGCCAAATACGCCGAGACGTTCGTCGCCTTCCCGCCGATGCAGCGAGGGGCAAGCTTCAACCTCGACGCAGTCAAGGCGCAGATCCAGGAGCAGATCCGCCAGATGAAAGGCAAGATGGAATAGCCGGAACAGCATTGTCATGATGCCGCTCGCCCGGGCACAGCCTGGGCGAGCGTGCTTCAAGCGAGGCTCTCCACCCCTCCCGGGGAAAGTGGCGTCATCGTTCCATGCTGTTCCTGTGCATGGGCCGACAGGCGCGCAATCACACTGATGCCGGCGCGAGCATCCATTCCGCGAATGCGTCGCGTTCGGCGCGACTCAGGTGCAAATAGTGCTTGGTGCGGCGCTCCAGAATATCCTCCGGCGTGCGCGCCCATTCGGTGCGACGCAGGAAGTCAGCCTCGCGGGCGTAAAACAGGCCGCCGAAATGCTCGCCCAGATCGGGGAGGTTGCGCGCATCCCCCAGCAGCGCCTCGGCGCGCGTGCCATAGAGGCGCGCGTAATGATGTGCGAGACTAGGCGGCAGCCAGGCGAAGCGCGCTTGCAGAGTGCGCAGATAGGCGTCGAAGTCGGCACCCGGCATGTCACCGCCCGGCAGCGGCGCGGTCGCGGTCCAGGGCCCGCGCATCTGTGGGAAGGTAAGCCTGAGCTTGTCGAGCGCGTGCTCGGCGAGCTTGCGGTAGGTCGTGATCTTGCCGCCGAACGCCGAGAGCAGCGGCGGCCGGTCCGGCCCGCCCTCGACGTCGAACGCGTAGTCGCGCGTCACCGCCGAAGGGTTGGCCGAGGCGTCGTCATGGAGCGGGCGGACGCCGGAATACTCGTGCAGGATGTCGGCCTGCGTCAGTTGGCGGCGCATGTAGCGATTGACCACGCGCAACAGGTACTCGCGCTCGCTCGGGTCGGCGGTGGCGTCCTCCGGGCGGCCCTCGTAGGGGATGTCTGTGGTGCCGATCAGGCACAGATCGCCGAGATAGGGATTGACGAAGATCACGCGCTTGTCGTCGTTCTGGAGCAGATAGGCGTGCGCGCCGTCCCAGAACTTGCGCACGATGATGTGGCTTCCCTTCACCAGCCGCACGCTCCGCTGCGTGTTGGCGCCGGCGACGGCGCGGATCACGCGCTCCACCCAGGGCCCGCCGGCGTTGACGAGCGCGCGTGCCTGCGCCGTGCGCTCCGCCCCGTCCGCCCCGCGCAGCACGACGCGCCACGCCACGCCCTCGCGGCACGCCGAGATCGCCTCGGTGCGCACGAGCACCTCGGCGCCGAGCTCGGCCGCATCGAGCGCATTGAGCACGACGAGCCGGGAATCCTCGACCCAGCAATCGGAATATTCGAACGCGATGCGGTACTGCTCGCGGATCGGCGTGCCCTCCGGCGCGCGGCGCAGATCGAGCTTTCGCGTGCCCGGCAGCTTCTTCCGCCCGCCGAGATGGTCGTAGATAAAGAGGCCGAGCCGGATCAGCCACGCCGGACGCTGCTCGGCGCTGTGCGGCAGCACGAAGCGCATCGGCCAGACGATATGCGGGGCCAGGCGCAACAGCACCTCGCGCTCGATCAGCGCCTCGCGCACCAGGCGGAACTCGTAGTATTCGAGATAGCGCAGGCCGCCGTGGATCAGCTTGCCCGAGCGCGACGACGTGCCCTCGCCGAGATCGCCCTTCTCGCACAGCAGCACCGACAGCCCGCGCCCGGCGGCATCACGCGCGATGCCCGCACCGTTGACCCCGCCACCGATCACCAGCATATCGACGATATCGCTCATTCTGCGGCGGCATGCTCCTTCGCGGGCTCGTCCTGCACGCCGTAGCTCGCGAACGCGGCGGCGGTCTCGGCAATTTCGGCATCGCTCAGCAGCACCGGGCCGCCGATCAGCAGGCTGTGGTAGTATTGGCGCGCGATCGTCTCCAGCTCGACCGCGAGCCACATCGCTTTGAACAGGTTCGGCCCGCAGACGATCATGCCGTGATTGGCGAGCAGGCAGGCGCTGCGTCCCTCCAGCGCGCGCAGCGCGTTGTTCGAGAGCGCCTCGGTCCCGTACCGGGCATAGGGCGCGCAGCGGACATTACCGCCCCCGAACGCCGCCATCATGTAGTGGCAGGCCGGGATTTCTTTTCGCGCGATCGCGAGCGTCGTGCAGTAGGTCGGGTGGCTATGGACCACGGCGCCTACATCCGGCCGGCTGCGCATGATGTCGAGATGAAACCGCCACTCGGTCGAAGGCCGCAGCTTGCCTTTCCAGCTTCCGTATTCGCCCTCGATCGGCATCGCGGCGACCATCTCGGCCGCCATCGTGTCATAGGGCACGGCCGAGGGTGAGATCAGCATCGTGGCACCATTGCGCACGCTGATATTGCCCGATGTGCCCTGGTTGATGCCGAGTGCGTTCATCGACCGGCACGCTTCGACCAGCGCGCGGCGCAGCTCCTTCTCGTTCATGGTCACTCCTTCAGCACGGGTTCAACGGCGGTTCGCCGGCGAGATAGCGCCGCACCTCCTCCGCCGCCGCGCAAGCGGCGACGCTGACGGTGCGCACCGAGGCGCCGGCGATGTGCGGCGTCAGCGTGACATTGGGCAGGTGCAGCAGCTTCCAGTCGGGCGGCACCGGCTCGATGCCGAACGTCTCCAACATGGCACCGCCGAGATGGCCGCTCTCCAGTGCCCCGCTCAGCGCCTCGTAATCGAGCAGCGGGCCGCGCGCGGTGTTGATCAGGATCGCACCCGGCTTCATCGCGGCGAGGGCGGCGGCGTCGATGAAGCCGGTCGTCTCCGGCGTCACGCGCGCGTGCAGGCTCACGACGTCAGCCTCGGCGAGTGCCCGTTCGAGACTGACTTGCACCACCCCGTCGTCACGGTCGGTCGCCGAGAGCTGCACGTATGGATCGCAGACCAGAATGCGGCAACCGAACGGTTTCAGCAGGCGCACGACGCGGGTGCCGATGTGGCCATAGCCGATCACCGCGACGGTGAGTTCCGACAGCTCGCGGCCGGTGCGGTCGGCGCGGTAGAGGTCGCCGCGCCACTCGCCCGCGCGCAAGGCGTCATGGCCGAGCATGATCAGCCGTGTCTGCGACAGGATCGCACCGATCGTGAACTCGGCGACGGCACTGGCGTTGCGGCCCGGCGCGTTGCACACGCGCACGCCGCGCACGCGCGCCGCCGTCATATCGATATTGACCGGGCCGCCGCGGGAGACCGCGATCATGCGCAAGGCGGGGAGCCGTTCCAGCATTGCGGCCGACATCGGCGCGAGGTGCGTCACCAGCATCTCGGCGCGAGCCGTGAAGCGCACGATCGCCTCGGGGTCACCCTGGTATTCGCGCAGCCCGTCCATGCCGGGGTGCGCGTAGCCGTGCTCCATCGGCGCGTCGGGCCAGGGCAGGGTCATGCTGCGGATCGAAACGCGTTCGCCGCAGGCGTCGCGGATCGCGCGCTCGAAGCGCTCGGGCAGCATGAAATTGTCGCCGATGATCGCGACCTCACATGGTTCAGCGGGATGCGGCATCGATGCCCTCCCGCGCCGCGTGCAGGCGGCGCCACAATTCCGGCATGGCAAAATAGAAGTCCCGGTAGATGGGGAACAGCGCGTCGTAGGCGCGGGCGAGAGCGGCATCGGGCAGCGTCGCCGGCCCGTCCGCCGGCCCCGCCCATTGCGCGGCGCAGGCGGCCATGTCCGGAAAGAGGCCGATAGAGACAGCGGCGATCATCGCCGCCCCCGCCGCCCCGGCTTCCTGCTGCGCGGTACCGCGTACCGGCCGATCGAGGACGGCGGCGAGGATGCGGGGCATCGCGGCGGAGCGCGCGCCGCCGCCGGTGAGGCGAATCTCGCGCGGAATATCGCCCATCGCCGCGTAGCAGTCGCGTGCGGCGAAGGCGAGCCCCTCATAGATGCCGCGCGCGAGATCGGCGAGCGTGACGTCCTGATCCAACCCCAGCACCGCCGCCCGCGCATAGGGGTCGGTGAACGGGCCGCGCTCGCCGGAAGAGGAGATGAAGGGATGGTAGAGCACTGCCCCCGGCCGCGCGCCGCCGGCCGCCGCATCGAGCGTGCGCAACGCGGCGTCGCGGTCGGGCCTCGCTTCGGGAGCAGCGAGCGCCGCGCCCTCGCAGACTCGCCCGAGCAGCCAGTCGACGTTAAGCGTCCCCGCCATGTTGGTCTGCGCCTGCATGACATGGCCGGGCACGGGGAACGCCATGCAGTAGCCGGTCATCGCCGGACTCGGCGTCACGCGGTCGGGATCGGAAACCAGGCGCGAATGCATCCCCGTGCTGCCGACAACGGAAATGCCGACATCCTCGCCGCTGCCATAGATGCCGGCGCCGAGTGCCGTGCAAATCTGATCGACATAGCCGAGCACCACCGGCAGGCCGGCGGGCAGGCCGGTGCGCGCGGCGGCGGCCGGCGTGAGCCGGTGCGAGTGCCGCGCGCCATCCACGATCGGCGGCAGCAGGTCCTGCCATCCCGCCAGGCCGAGTGCCGCGATTACCGTGGGGTGATAAGCGCGGGTGCGATAGTCGCCGAAGGTGAAGCACGCCTCGGACGGATCGGTCGCGCGCTCGCCGGTCAGGTTGAAGTAGAGAAAATCCTTGCAATGCATCGCCGTCGCAGCGCGCCGCAGCGGCGCGGGCCGCTCGCACGCGAGCCACAACAATTGCGCGGATTGCTGGCAGGCGGCGAGGCCGGTGCCGGTGTAGGCGAAGGCCGCGCGTGCGGCGCCGCTCTCGCGCAACTGCTCGACCAGCGCGCCGGCGCGCGCGTCCAGCCACAGCCAGGCGGGTGCGACCGGTGCGCCATCGGCATCGACGAGCCAAGTGCCGTCGCCCTGCGCCGTGACCGACACGGCCGCGACCTCGCCGGCCGGCAGCCGCGCCGCAAGCTCGGCAAGCACTTCGGCGGCATCATCCCAGGTGCGCGTCATGTCCTGCTCGACCGCGCCACCCGGGCCGGCGGTGAAGCGATTCGGCCGCGATGCGCTGGCGACCGCGCGGCCGGAGGCGGTGAACGCGACCGCCTTGACGACGGAGGTGCCGGAATCGAGCGCCAGCAGCAGCGTTTCCCTCATGCCGGCATCCCGCCATGCAGCAGCGCGCGGCCAGAGGTGGCGTCGAACAGATGCACGGCATCGGGTTCGACCGAGATCGGGATCTCGGTGCCGGTGAGGGCGGCGATCCGCTCGTTTGCAACCGCGACCATGACCTGCCCGCCGAGTTCCAGGGCCACATGCGCCTGATCGCCGAGCCAGTGATTTGAGATGATCGTGCCGCGCCACGGGCCGGTGCCGAGCGACACGCGATGGGGACGCACGCCGACAATAATTTCGGTGCCGGCCGGCGGCAGCGCAATACCGGGCAGATCGAGCTGCGCGCCCGCGGCGTCATGCAGAAGCACGCCCGCGCGCTCGACCACGCCGGGCAGCGCGTTCATCGGCGGCTCGCCGAGGAAGGTCGCGACGAACAGATTGGCCGGCCGGCCTCGCAACTCGGCCGCGGTGCCGTATTGTTGCAGCACGCCCGCCTCCATCACCGCGATGCGGTCGGCCATCGCGTTCGCTTCCGTCTGGTCGTGCGTGACCAGCACCGCGGTCAGCCCGCGGCTCTTGATCAGCGCCTTGACGCGCCCGCGCAGCACCGCGCGCAACTGCGGCTCGAGCTGGCCCATCGGCTCGTCGAGCAAGTGCAGGTCGGCGTCGCGGGCAAGCGCGCGGGCGAGGCTCGCGCGCTGCTGCTGCCCGCCGGAAAGACCCGCCGGGCGGCGCTTAAGGATCGGCTCGATCTGCAACAGCTCGGCGATACCACGCACGCGCTCGCGCACTTTCGGGCCGCGCAGGCCGAAGCCGATATTCTGCTCGACGGTCAGCGGCGGATAGAGCGCATAGCCCTCGAACGCCATCGCAACGTTGCGCCTCGCAGGCGCCAGCGCGTCGATCCGTCGCCCGGCGAGCGTGATGGCACCTTCGGTCACGCTCTCGAACCCCGCGATCATACGCAAGGTCGAGGTCTTGCCGCAGCCCGAAGAGCCGAGCAGGGCCACGATCTCCCCGTTGGGCACATCCAGATCGAGCGACTGCACGGCGCGCACGCCGCCATGCCGGCCGCCGCCATAGGTCTTGCTGACCGCGGCGAGGTGGAGGCTCATGCCGGCACCGGAACGGCCGCCGCCGCTTCCCGCGCGATCCGGCGCCCGCTGTCGGCATCGTACAGCAGGGCGCGCGCCGCGTTCGGCGCGACAAACACGGCGCTGCCCGCCGGCGGCGCGGCCCCCGTGGTGCTGGCGAGCAGCTCCTCGCCCGAGGGCGCTCGCAGCAGCAGCACCAACCGCTCGTGCAGCGGCGTGACCGCGATCAATTCGGCCCGCGCCGCACCGGGCCGATTCTCGGTGCCGACCGCGAGATCCTCCGGCCGCAAGCCGAGCCGGCACTCGCGCCCCGCTGCCTCATGCGCCACGTCGAGGGTCAGATCGAACCCCGCCGCCTGCACGCGCACGCCGCCGGGTGCCGCACTCGGATGGCAGGGCAGCAGGTTCACCGGCGGATCGCCGAACAGCCGCGCGACCGCGATCGATGCCGGCGCGTCATACACGCCCTCCGGCGCGTCCTCCTGCACGATCCGGCCCTCGATCAGCACCGCGATGCGGTCGCCGAGCGCCATCGCCTCGCGGTAGTCCTGGCTGATATAGATCGTCGCCGCGCCGGCGCGGCGCAGCAGGCGCGGCAGCTCCATGCGCATCTCGTAGCGCAGCTTGGCATCGACATTGCGCAGCGGATCGTCGAGCAGCAGCACGCGCGGCTCGCCCACCAGCGCGCGGGCGAGTGCCGTGCGCTGCTTCTGCCCGTTGGACAGCGCGCGCGGCGCATGGTCGAGCACGTGCTTGATGCGCAGCAGTTCCGCAATGCGATCGAACTCGGCCGGTGACTTCCGCCTCCGGCAATCGGCGCGCGCGCAGCGGGCTCGCGATGTTCTCGCGCGCCGGCATGTGCGGATACAAGGCAAAATTCTGAAACGCGATGCCGACATTGCGCGCTTCCGGCCCCAGCGCCGAGACGTCGCGCCCGCCCACCATCACCTGCCCCGTCGCCGCCGGCTCGACGCCCGCGATCGCGCGCAGCAGCACCGTCTTGCCCGCGCCCGAGGGGCCGAACAGCACCAGCGTCTCGCCCGGCTCGACGGCGAGCGACACGCCGTCCAGCACCACCTGCTTGCCGAACGCGGCGCGCAGGTCGCGGATGGCGAGGCCGCCGGAGGTGTGCAGGCTCATCCTTTCACCGCGCCGAGGCTGAGGCCCTCGACCAGCCAGCGCTGCGCATAGAGTGCCAGGGCGAGCGTCGGCACGATGGAAAGCACGATCGCCGCGGCGATGATGCCGTACTGGATGCCCGAGGCGGTGACGAAGGCGAGCGCCCCAACAGTTACCGGTTGCTTATCGGCAGATGCCAGGATCAGGGCGAAAACAAAATTGTTCCACGCAAAGATGAAGCTGAGCAGCCCGGCCGCCGCGATTCCGGGGCCGGCGAGCGGCACCGCGATCTTGCGGAACGCCCGCCACCAGGAATGGCCATCGACGCGATAGGCGTATTCGATGTCGGGACTGGCATCCTCGAAATAGCCGCGCACGATCCACAGGATCAGCGGCAGGCAGATGAGCTGATAGACCCAGACGAGGCCGATATAGGTGTTGGCGAGGCCAAGAGCCTGGAAGTAGAGCGAGAGCGGCAGCAGTACCAGCAGCGGCGGGGCGAAGCGGACCGAAAGCAGGGTGAAGGCAATGTCCTCGCCGCCGCGGAAGCGGAACCGCGCGAACGCATAGGCCGCCGGCACACCGAGCACGAGTGCCAGCGCCACCGAGCACACCGAGAGCAGCAGCGAGTTCCAGAGATTGTGCATGAAGGTGATGTCGAGCGCACCCGCCGTGGTCTGCAGCTTGCCCGACAGCAGGGCGGTGTAATTCTGCACCGTCGAGAAAGCCACGACCGGCGGCAGATGCAGGATCTGCTCGTTGGTCTCGAAGCTCATCACCACGATCCAGAAGATCGGGAACAGGAAGAACACCACCACCAGTGCGAGGATCAGGCCCCGCAGACTGCGTGCGACCGCGTCAGGCATGTCCGTGCGCCTTTTGCCGCAGCTTCAGCCACTGCTTCACGAACACCTGCGACAGCGCGAAGGTGATCGCCCACAGCACGATCAAAATAGCGGCCGAGCGGCCGACATTGGTGTACTGGAAGAACTCGAGATAGGCGCGCACCTGAAACACCAGCAAGCTGTCGCCCGGGCCGCCTTGGGTCATCGCGTAGATGATGTCGAATTGCTGGATGCTGTCGAGCAGCCGGAACAGCACGGCGGTGACGATGTAGGGCATCAGCATCGGCAAGGTGATGCGGAAGAACACGAACGCCGGTGCCACGCCATCCAGCCGCGCCGCCTCGAACGGCTGCTGCGGCAGGCTGCGCAGGCCGGCGAGCAGCAGGATCATCATGAACGGCGTATAGACCCAGGTATCGACCAGCACGACGGTGAACATCGCACTCGACGGATCGGACGCCCATTTGAAGTTGGTGGCGCCGAACAGGGCGACGATCCAGCTTAGCACGCCGAAGCTGGGGTTGGTCATCAGCTTCCACATCAGCGCCGCGATCGCCGGCGCCGTCATCAGCGGCATCAGCAGCGCGATCGAGATGAAGTTGTTGAGCCGCGTGCGCTCGCGCAGCAGCAGCGCGATGCCGAGGCCCAGCACCAGCTCCACGCCAACGGTGGCCACGGTGTAGATCATCGAGACGCGCACCGTGTTCCAGAACGCCGGGTCGGTGAACAGGTCGCGGAAATTGCCGATGCCGATGAAGCCGCGCAGATACGGCATCGCGAGATTATAGCGCTGCAGGCTGTACCAGATCGAGGTGGCGAAGGGGATCAGGATGCCGATGCAGATCAGCAGCGCCGGCAGGCTGAGCAGATAGGGCAGCACGCGCGGCAACAGCGGCCGCGCGGCGGTGCGGGCGGGGATGGCGTCACGGTGCGTGATGTCGGACATCGTGCCTCGTTGTCATTGCGAGCGAAGCGAAGCAATCCAGCAGCTTCGCCCGCGGCACCGCGCTGGATTGCTTCGTCGCTTCGCTCCTCGCAATGACGAGGAACTTCGGAATCGGGACACTGGGGTACGCCTGCTCAGGCCAGCCCGGCCTGGCGCATCTGCCGGTTGGTGGCGTCGGCGAGCTGGTCCAGCCCCTCCTTCACCGGCACCTGCCTGGCGACCATGCGCTGCAAGGCCGCCGCCCAGTCGGTGGTGACGTTGAAGAACAGCGGCTGCGGCGTAAAGTAGATTTTTGCGTCGGGCGATGTCGCCTTGTACTGCTCCATGTAGCCCGGATAGCTCTTGGAGATGCGCTGCTGGAACTCGGCATCGTTCCAGACGCTCTGCCGCACCGGGTTGACCAGATCCTTCTTGCGCGCGCCGAACAGGCAGTGGTCGGTCCCCGTGGCCCATTGCAGGAAGTTCCAGGTCGCGTCCTTCTTCTGCGAGAAGTTCGACATCGCAAGCGACCAGATCCAGACGTTCGAGGTGGGATGGCTCATCTGCGGGTTCGGCGCGATCGGCGCGTAGGCGATGTGCCCATGCTCCTTCGTCGAGGGGCCGTTCATGAAATAGCCCAGGATGTCGGCGTCATAGATCATCCCCGACGCCCCCGCGCCGAGATCGTTGCCGACCTCGTACCAGGTGTAGGTCGCCCAGTTCTTCGGCCCGCTCTCCTGCACCATCTTCACGAACAGCTCGTGCCAGGCCAGGCTCTCCTTGGAGTTCACCGCCGAGTGCAGCTTGCCGTTTGCAACCGTGAAGTCGTGGCCGCCATAGTTGGTGAGGCCCGACAGGAAGCCCGGATGGATGGTGGCCCAGGAGCGGCTGCCGCGTACGCCGACGCCGTAGGGGCCGCCCGCGCCCTTGGTGATCTTCGCCGCCGTCTCCATCAGCTCGGTCATGTTCTTGGGCGGCGTCAGCTTGAGCTTTTCGAAGATCGGACGGTTGTAGGAAATGCTGTAGATTTCGAAGCCCATCGGCAGCGCCCATTGCTTGGCACCGGGACCACCCAGCGCGTCGCCGGCGCGGCCGGACCACGAATCGGATGCGCGCAGGTTGGGCAGCATGTCGTCCCAGTTGTAGTTGGGTGCGGTCTTGGCCGGATTCTTGAGATATTCGTTCA
Source organism: uncultured Alphaproteobacteria bacterium (assembly GCA_963754235.1). Classification (GTDB taxonomy): domain Bacteria; phylum Pseudomonadota; class Alphaproteobacteria; order Acetobacterales; family Acetobacteraceae; genus DATAYA01. The sequence goes on from CAVWFK010000006.1 coordinate 26,513, forward strand.
TGTCCACGAGCCAGCCGGCCGGGCCGTACTGCCAGGTCTGGTAGGCGCCGGTCATGAAGGCGTCGGTACTGGCTCGATCGCGACGACAGCGCCGCGGTCACCTTGTCGAAATACACGTCCTCGGGAAAGATGTCGTACGTGACCTTGATCCCGGTCAGGCTCTCGAGCGCCGGGAGATCGGCGATCATCGCGTCGGCATAAGGGTGCTTGTTGAGCAGCAGCTTGAGGTTGGTGCCCTGGTGCCCCTTCCAGTCAAAGCCGGCGGCGAGTGCGCGGCTCTGCGCCGCATTCACCAGCATGTCGGCGCCGGCGGCGGCGAGGCCGAGGGCCGCGAGGCGTCGGGTCAGCTCGCGGCGGCCGATCCGGCGCGCGACAAAGGCATCGCAGAGGTCTTTGGCTTTCTCGTGCATGTCGGTTCCCTCTCCTTGGATGCGCGGGCCGGCTCCTCGGCGACGAGCCGCCGCGCGGTTGGCTCGTCGGTGATCAGGCCGTTGACCAGCCTGCTGTTCAGCACGGCACGGATCGCCGCCGGCTTGCTCGGGCCGCCGGCAACTGCGACCACGTCGCGGCCGCGCCAGGAGGCCGGCGGCAGCGCCACCACCCGGTCGTGCAGCGGGGTCGCGACCAGCGCGCCGTCGGCGTCGAAATAATGCCCGAGCAGTTCGCCCACGGCACCGGCGACGTGGACCGATGCCGCCTCCTCGGCCGAGACCATGCCCGAGGCGATCAGCAGCGCCTCGCCCACCACCTCGCCCACGCCCGCCATGCAGAGCGTGGCGCGCGCCGCGAGCTCCAGCGCCTCGGCGATGCCGCGCTGGCGCAGCAGTACGTCGCGGTCGGCGGCACTGTTGGCGAAGAACGGCACCGGCACCAGCCACGCCTCGGCACCGGTCTTTTCGGCGAGGCGATGGATCACCTCGAACGGGTTGCTGCTCATCCAGCGCGGCAGCCCGCCCAGCAGCGACACGACGCGCACCTCGGGTGTGGCGATTCGCGGCAGATGGTCGATCGCGGCGGCGAGCGTGCGGCCGTGGCCCATGCCGATGATCGCGTGCTCGCCGCGCTCCAGCACGCCGTGCAGGAAGCTCGCCGCCGCCGGGCCGAGGGCGGCGAGCGGCAGGCCGCCGCGCGGAGCCGGATCGACGCCAGGATCGACATTGGGCACGACACGGCACAGATGCAGGCCGAAGCGCGACGCGAGCCGTTCCTCCAGCGCAATGCAGCCGCCGATCGGGCCGTCGACGAAGACGCGCACCAGCCCGGCGCGGGTGGCGCGCGCGATCAGCCGGTGCGCCTTGACGTTGGCGATCTTGAGCCTGGTCGCGACCTCGGACTGGGTCAGCCCGCCCGCGTGGTAGAGCCACGCGGCGCGCGTTGCGAGCCCCATATCGTCGTCGGGATCGGGAGCCTTGCTCCGGGTTCCGGCCGCACCACCCATGGCGTGAAATCTTTTCCCTATTGGTGGAAAATCTTTCACGCACGGGTTTGAGCGTCAAGCACCCATCCCGGGCTTGGCGTCACGCGTTCGTGAGGGAGCCGCCCGCGCCGACCGCCAGCACCGGCTCGCCGAGCGCCGCCGCGATCGGGGCGACCCCCAGCCCCGGCGCGCTCGACGCACGCATCCGCCCCGCCTGCCGCTGCGGCGCGCCATCCGCGATCCGCACGGTGACGTAGCTGTTGAAATCGGTCACAGAAAAGCGGAACGGCTCCGGCGTGCTGTGGGCGAGATGCGCGATCGCCGCGGTTGCGATATCGCCGCCCCAACTGTCCTCGATCGTCATCGCGATCCCCATCGCCACACAGAGATCGCGCACCTGCCGCGCCGGTGTCAGGCCGCCGAGCTTGCCGATCTTGATGTTCACCACGTCCATCGCGCCATCGCCGTGCGCGCGCAGCAGCATGGGAATGCTGTCGATGGATTCATCGAGCACGAACGGATGCGTGCAGCGTCGCCGCACCGAAAGGCATTCCTCGTAGCTGAGGCAGGGCTGCTCGATATAGACATCGGCGTTGGCGACCGCGCGCACCACCCGTGCCGCCTGGTGCGGCAGCCAGCCGGTATTGGCGTCCGCGACCAGCGCCTCGCCCGGCGCGAGCCGCGCCGCTGCCGCCGTGATGCGCGCGATGTCGGTATCGGGATCGCCGCCGACCTTGAGCTGGAATTTCGTGTAGCCCTCGGCGCGATAGGCGGCGACGCGTGCCGCCATCGCATCCGGCGCCTCCTGCGAAATCGCGCGATAGAGTTCGACGCTCTCGCCGTCACGCCCGCCGAGCAGGGTCGCGACCGGCACGCCGGCGGCCTGGCCAAGGATGTCCCAGCAGGCCATGTCGATCGCCGATTTCACCGCCGGATGGCCCTTCAGCCGGCTCTCCATCAGCCGATAGAGCGGCGTGATCTCGGTCGGGTCCTGCCCGAGCAGATGCGGGGCCAGCTCGGCGATTCCAGCGCGCACGCCGCGCGCGTGAGCGGGCAGATAGGCCGGACCGAGCGGACAGGATTCGCCATGTCCGGTGATGCCGGCATCGGTCTCGATGCGCACCACCGTGCTGTCGAACACATCCACCGACTTGCCGCCCGACCAGGCATAGCGCCCTTCGCGCAGCGGCAGATCGACCTGATAGGCGAGCAGCCGCGTAATGTTCATTCCCTGCCCCTCTTTCGCGCAGCCATGCTAGCGCGATCGTGGCCACGCGGGCGAATTGACGGCCGGCAGCGATCGGCTAGGCTCGGCGCAATCAACTCGGGAGCGAACGCGCATGTCCACTCGACGCCGCCTTTTGGGCCGCCTTTTTGTCGCCTGCGCCGCCGCGGCCGGCATCCTGCTCGGCGCCGCGGCGTCGCAGGCCGCCGACCTCTCGATCGGCGTGCTGGTGCCGACCTCGGGCAGCGAGGCGACCTATGGCCGCGACATGGCCAACGCGATCCGCCTGGCCGCGAGCCAGATCAATGCGAAGGGCGGCGTGCTCGGTCAGAAGATCGCGATCGACGTGCAGGACGCGGCCTGCGACCCGCAGCAGGCGGTCAACGCGGCCAGCAAGCTGGTATCGCAGAATGTCACCGGCGTGGTCGGCGGCTACTGCTCGGGGGCGACGCTGCCGACGCTTAAGATTTTCGGCGATGCCCATATCCCCTTTATCATCGCCGCCGCCAACAGCACCAAGCTGATCGGCGCCAACCCCGGCAACGCGTTCATGATCAACAGCACCGGCTACGACCAGGTCAAGAGCGCGGTGGCGCTGTTCAAGAGCAAGAACATTAAGACGCTCGCGGTGGTGGACGAGGGCGATGCCTATTCTGCCGACCTCTCCAAGCTGACCCGCGAGGCCTGGACCAAGGCGGGCGGCAAGGTCGTCGCGCACGAGGTGGTCAACAAGGGCGAGCAGGATTTTTCCGCCCTCGTGACGCGAATCAAATCCGCGAAGCCGGACGCGGTGTTCTGGACCGCGTACTACGCCGATGGCGGATTGCTCATCAAGCAGCTCCGGCAGGCGGGCTATGGCGGGATGATCGCGCTCGGCGACGGCAACAACTCGCCGAAGCTGTTCGCGCTCGCCGGCGCGGCGGCCAACGGCGTCTATTGCTTCTCCAACCCGACGGCGGATTTCCTGCCCAGCGCGAAGGCCTTTACCGCCGCCTACCGCAAGCGGTTCAACCAGGCGCCGGGGCCGTATTCCACGCTCTCCTATGACGGGATGAACCTGCTCGCGAGTGCCATCAAGCGGGCGGGCTCGACCGACAAGGCAAAGATCGTCGCGGCGTTGAAGCAGACCAAGAACTTCAAGGGCGTTGCCGGCCCGATCAACTTCACGCCGCAGAACACGCTGGCGCGCAGCAATTTCGTGATCCTGATCGGCAAGGCGGGCCATTGGGCGCTGTACAAGTCAGCGTCGTGACCGCGATCCTGAATGCGTCGCGGCCGCGGGCGCGGCCGTGACGCTCTCAGCGATCCTGCTGCAGCAGCTCGCGAACGGGCTGATCCTGGGCTCGTTCTACGCGCTGGTCGCCCTCGGCTACACGATGGTGTACGGCATCATCAAGCTGCTCAACTTCGCCCACGGCGACGTCTACATGGTGGGCGCGTTCGTCGGTTTCGTCGGCCTCGGCTTCGTCTCCCCGTCCCTCGGCGCCGGCTGGCTCGGCATCGCCCCGGCACTCGCTTTCGCGATGGTCACGGCCGGGTTGCTCGGCGTGCTGATCGAACGGGTCGCCTACCGCCCGATGCTCGCCGCCCCCCGGCTCTCGATCCTGATCACGGCGCTGGCTGTCTCGATGGTGTTGGAGAACAGCGTGCTGGCGGCCACCGGCGGCCAGATCGAGGCGTTCAGCACCGATCTCGGCTTCGCCGGCTTCGATGTCGGCACCGTGCACATCACCACGACGCAGATCGTGCTCGTGGTCTCGGCACTGGTGCTGATGGCGGCGATGCAGGTGTTCATCTCGCGCACGCTGTGGGGCAAGGCGATGCGCGCGATCGCGATCGACCCCGATGCCTGCCTGCTGATGGGAATCGACGTCAACCGCGTGATCGCGCTCACCTTCTTCGTGGGCTCGGCGCTGGCGGGTGCTGCCGGCGTGATGGCGGGCGTCTATTACGGCAGCCTCTATTATTTCATGGGCTTCCTGATCGGGCTGAAGGCGTTCACCGCGGCGGTGATCGGCGGCATCGGCAGCATCCCCGGTGCCATGCTCGGCGGCCTCGTGCTCGGCCTCTTGGAGGCGTTCGGCACCCAGATCCAGGCAGTGGGGACGGAATGGAAGGACGTGTTCGTCTTCGGCATCCTGATCCTGCTGCTGGTGTTCCGCCCGACCGGCCTGCTCGGCCGCCCGGAGGTGGAGCGCATGTGACATCGGCGCTGCGTCGCGCGGCACCGGCGATCCTGTTCATCGTCCTGCTGCTGGTGCCGCTCGTCGCCAGCAACTACGAGCTTGAAGTGCTGACCAATGCCTGGCTCTACGTCGTGCTCTGCCTCGGGCTCAACATCGTCGTGGGCTACGCGGGCCTGCTCGATCTCGGCTATGCCGCGTTCTTCGCCGTCGGCGCCTACACGACCGGCATCCTGACCGCGCGCCTGCATGTCGATTTCTGGGCGACGATCCCGGCCGCGATCCTGGTTGCGTGCATCGCGGGCGTGGTCATCGGCGGCCCGACCTTGCGGCTGCGCAGCGACTATCTCGCGATCGTGACGCTCGGCTTCGGCGAGATGGTCCGCATCGCCGCGCGCAACCTCTCGATCACCGGCGGCGCGAGCGGGCTGGTTGGCATCGAGCGGCCGCATTTGTTCGGCATCGAGCTGGTGCGGATCGGGCAATTCTACATCGTCTTTTTGCTGCTGGCCGCCCTCGCCTGGGTGGTCAGTGCCAGGCTGCAATCGTCGCGCATCGGCCGTGCTTGGCGCTACGTGCGCCACGACGAGGACGCGGCCGAGGCGATGGGGATCGACCGCACTATGGTCAAACTCACCGCCTACATGATCGGCGCCGTGTTCGCCTCGATCGCCGGCTGCTTTTATGCCGCCAAGATGACGGCGATCTCGCCCGAGACGTTCTCGTTCGCGCAATCGGTGCTGATCCTGCTCGGCGTCGTGCTCGGCGGCATGGGCAAGATCCCGGGCGTCGCACTCGGCGCGCTGGTGCTGACGATCTTCCCCGAAGTGTTTCGCGACGTGGGCTCGATGCGGATGCTGGTGTTCGCGGCGGTGCTGCTGCTGATGATGCTGTTCCGCCCGCACGGGCTGTGGCCGGAGCGGCGCCATTGACCGCGCTGCTCGAGGTGCGCGGCCTCTCCTTGCGCTTCGGCGGATTGCTGGTGCTGCAGCAGCTCGACTTCACGGTCCACGCCGGCATGATCGCGAGCCTGATCGGCCCCAATGGCGCCGGCAAGACCAGCGTGTTCAACTGCCTGACCGGCTTCTACCGGCCAAGCGCCGGACGCATCACCTTCAGCGGCCGGGACCTGCGCGGGATGCGCCCGCACCGCATCACCCGCGCAGGCCTCGCCCGCACGTTCCAGAATTTGCGCCTGTTTCGCGAGATGTCGGCGATCGAGAATGTCATGGCCGGGCAGCATTGCCGCAGCCATGCCGGCGTGCTCGCCGCAATCGCGCGCACGCCCGCGCAACGGCGGGAGGAGGCTGCGATTTACGAGGCCGCGTACCGCTGGCTCGATTTCGTGGGCCTGCGCGAGCACGCCGAGCGCAGTGCCGGCAATCTCTCCTACGGCGACCAGCGGCGCGTCGAGTGGGCGCGAGCGCTCGCAACCGATCCGCGTCTGCTGCTGCTCGACGAGCCGGCAGCCGGCCTCAACCACGACGAACGCATGGCTCTCGTCGCCCTGATCCGCCGCGTGCGCGATGAGCTGGGCATCACCGTGCTGCTGATCGAACACGATATGGGGCTGGTGATGCAGGTTTCCGAGGCGATCACGGTGCTCGATTACGGCCGCAAGATCGCCGAGGGCGATGCCGAGCAGGTGCAGTCGGACCCGCGCGTGATCGAGGCCTATCTCGGCCGCGACGAGGACGAGGCGGCGTGACCGAGACCGTGCTCGCACTCGAGGACGTGCAGACCTATTACGGCCACATCCACGCGCTGCGCGGCGTCAGCCTCGCGGTGCGGCGGGGGCAGGTGGTGGCGCTGCTCGGCGCCAACGGTGCCGGCAAGAGCACGACGTTGCGCACCATCTCCGGGCTGGTGCCGGCGCGCTCGGGGCGCATTGTATTCGAGGGTGCGGACATCACCCGCCAGCGCGCGCATCTGACGCCGCGCATGGGACTGATCCAGGTGCCGGAGGGTCGGCGCATCTTCAAGGGCATGACGGTGCGCGAGAACCTCGAACTCGGCAGCTTCACGCTCGCCGACGAGGCCGAGCGGCAGTCGCGGCTGGCACGCGTGTTTTCGACTTTTCCGGTGCTCGACGCACGCCAGCGCGGCGATGCGAGCCAGCTTTCGGGCGGCGAGCAGCAGATGCTCGCGATCGGCCGTGCGCTGATGGCCGGGCCGCGGCTGCTGCTGCTCGATGAGCCCAGCATGGGCCTCGCTCCGCGGCTGGTGCGCGAGATCATGCGCATCATCCGCCGGCTGAACGAGGCCGGCACGACGATCCTGCTGGTCGAGCAGAACACGAAAGTTGCGTTGCAGGTGGCGCATTACGGCTACGTGCTGGAAACCGGCCGCGTGGTGGCGCAGGGCGAGGCCGCCTCGCTCGCCCGCGACGAGGCGGTGGTGAAGGCGTATCTGGGCACCTGAGGCTCTGCGCGCTGAACCGGCGGACACCATGTTTTGACGCGGTGCGGCCCCGCGCCATTTCTGCAAAGGCTCCGTGGGTGCTATACGGAATCATCTGCCGAGAGCGAAAAGGAGAACGAGCATGCGTCCAGCGACATCGCATCGAGCCGTCCTGACGTTGGCGTGCCTGCTATGGGCCGGACCAGCCACCCTGGCGGTGGCGGCACCGATGACGTTCCAGGTGCCGCTCACCGGCGCTCAGGAGGTGCCACCGGTTCAGACCGCCGGCAGTGGCACGGCAAACCTGAGCTACGATCCGACGACCCGTGGGGTGAGCTGGACGATTACCTTTAGCGGGCTGTCAACTCCGGCTACCATGGCGCACATTCACGGTCCTGCCACACCGGGCAAGAACGCAGGGGTGCAGGTCTGGCTAAGCCAGAAAGGAGCGTCCTCGGTGTCCAGCCCGATCCAAGGTCAAGCGACGCTGACGCCGGCGGAGGCCAAGGAATTGATGGCGGGACAGATGTACATCAACGTGCATACCAAGGCGCATCCGGGCGGCGCCATCCGCGGCCAGGTAATGCCCCCCAAGAGTTCATAAAAACCACGGAGATCGGGACGCGTTGGGCCGCGCGCCCCAGGCGTCCCGATCGCCGAACTCCGCAGCTCCGCCTTCACTGGGCACCCGGCTTATAGCTGACGCCATGCACGTCGAACGGGGCGACGACCCGCTGGCCGTCTGCGAATGTGAGTGTCACGGACACCGCCTCACCGAGCTTCATCCGCGGCTGCATGCACATTAAGTGATAACCGCCGGGCGCAAAGGCGAGGGTTCCGTGTGCAGGGACCGCGACGCTTTTCACCGGCACCATCGTGGCCATCCCGCCTTTGTCCTCGGTCTTATGCGCCATCAGCACACCGCACGCAGGCGAGGCGCTCCCGGTCAGCGCGACCGCCCGATCGGAGGCGTTCCGCAGCGTCATATATCCACCTGCTGGAACCTGCGGCAGGATATATCGGAACCAGGAATTCGAGACCGTGATGGGCGAATTCGCATAGCCCGACGGCGTCAGAAGGACGGCCGATCCGAGCGTGAATGCCGCGAAGGTACATCTGCTGATCGCTCGCAGGCGATCGGAATTGGGCCTTCGGACAGTTGCCGTATCGCGCATGATGTCACCTCTCTCGCTTTGCCCGGAGCTCAGGAAACATACCGGGCGAGGGTGGCCGCCATCGCGGCGGCCGGTTCGTCCGCGCGGACGGGGGCGACGAAACGGCCATCCGGGCTCATCAGATAAAGCACCGAGGAATGGTCCAGATCGTAGCCACCGGACGCGGCGGGGTGCACGATGCTGGTGACGCGATACGCGCGCTCGATCGCTGCGATCTTCTTCGGCGTGCCGGTCAGGCCAAGTAGCCGGGGCGTGAAACTCGCGAGATATGTCCGCAGCACCTTCGCCGTGTCGCGTTCCGGATCGACGGTGACGAACAGCGGCTGTATCCGATCGGCCTTGTGCCCCAGGATCTGCAGCGCCCCGGCGACGGCGGCGAGTGTCGTCGGGCAGATGTCCCGGCAATGCGTGTAGCCGAAATAGAGCAGCTTGTAGCGGCCCGGGAAGCTGCGGTCGTCGATCGTTCGGCCATTGCTCGCGGACAGCCGGAACGGGCCACCCACCGACGCGGTGGCGCGCGGCGACGTGCCGAGCAGCCCGAGAGTGCCGGTCGCCAGAAGCAGCACGCATCCCGCGCCGGCGGTGATGGCAGCGAGGGTCTTGCGTTCGCGCGCGCGCCGCGCCTCCGCCGCGCGAGACCTATATCTGTCTGTGACCATGATCACCCTCCTCGCCCGCTATCGCGACTGGCCATTGGCCCGTCCTGCTCTGCGCCGCCCCGAGACTGTGCGCGCGGACGTGCATCGCGGGCGGCAGGCTCGCGAGCACGCCGGCGGCGAGCACCACGAGCAGGCCCAGCGCGGTCTCGCCGGCAAGGCTGCGGCGCATCCGGCGCCGGGCCTGCTCGGGAGCGTCGTCCGCGAGCCCGGGCGTCAGGCGCAGGCGGTTGGCCGCGGCGAAGCCGAGCAGGATGGCGAACAGCACGATTTTTGCGAGTGCCACCAGCCCGTAAGCAGTGCCGAGCAGGCCCGGCAGGCCGCCGATCAGCACCCAGAACTGAAAGCCGGCAGTCGCGGCCAGTACCAGCACGCAGACCGTCCCGAGCGGGGAGAAGCGGCGGCAGGCCAGCGCCGCTGCCGGTATCGGCACGCTCTGGACCACGATGAGCAGGGGCAGCAGCCCACCAAGCCACACCGCCCCGGCGAGCAGGTGCAGACCATTTGAGAGCAGCAGCCAGCTCGGGCCCGGATCCATCGCGAACGCATGACCGTGAGTGGCCTGGAGCACCACCGCGACCGCGCCGAGGCCGGCGGCAATCCGGTGCAGCCGGCGGACGAGGGCGACGGCGACCAGCCCAAGGCGGCGATTTGCAGCAGCACGGCATGGCCGTAATCGGTGGCCCGCAGCAAGGTCCAGGCGGCCGCTCCAATCTCGGCAAATGTCGGCGCGTTGGCGAGGGTGGCGGCAATCAGCCAGGTCCATACGACGAAAGCCAGCACGACCAAAACCAAGCTCGACCAGACCAAAGTCCGCCATCGGCGAAGCGCCGGCCCGGCGCGGTCCAGCGCCGGCGGCATCACCGCCACCCGCGCCAGCGCTGCGCCGAACACCGAGAACAACCCCGCCACCGACAGCCCGCGCGCGACCGCCAGCGGCAGACCGCCGGCGATCGCGAAGGGCGGCAGCATCATGGCGGCGCGGCTATGGCTTGCCCACCTGCGGCTTGCCCACCTAAGGCTTGACCGTGAAGGTGTAGCGGCCGCTGGTCTTGTGGGTATCGATGTCGGTGGCGTGCCAGACCACGGTGTAGGTGCCGGCGATCAGCCTTTGCACCTGAACCGAGAGGTGGCGGTGATCCGATGCGGCCACCTGCGACGGCCCGCGATCGACGCTCTTGCCGGCGGCGTCCTGCACCGTCATGCCGCTGAACGCGGGCTCGAGTTCGTCGTCGAACTCGATCGCGACGGTGCTCGGCGCCGCCTGGACGGTGCTGCCGGAAGCGGGCGTCTCGGTCTTGGGGTAGGCGTGGGCGAAGGCGGCGTGCGTGGCGAGGGCGCCGGCAAAGGCCAGCGCGGCCACGAGAGCGGAGCGGGTCATCGGGTCGGTCCTATCCGAAGGAGGACTGGGCAGCGCGCAGGTGCGGGCTGCCGGGCGGTCGGTTCAGGCCGTGACGGGAGGGCCGCGGGGAAAGGCGGTGAGCGCCGCCTGCGCGGGCGGCGCTCGGGCGGGCGGGGTCGGCGCGATCCGCAGCGCCAGGGCAGCCGGTGGCGTGGGCAACCCCACGGCGGGCAAGAGGATCGCAACTGGCGGCGCCCGCGTGACGCCGAGCGGGCAGAGTGCCACCACGGCAACGCGGCGGGACGGGGCTGGCCGATCCGGCGCAGGAGGTTGGCCGTGGCAGAGGACGCTCAGGGCGGCGAGGGCCGCCAATTGCCCCGATGGCGCCACTGGCGCCGTCATGGCTCCGAACGCGAGCTGGCTCACCATCGCGACGGCCGCGATCAGCAGCCCGGCGCGGCGCGAGCGGCGCTGGAACCGTCGGGGCATCAGGCGGAACATCGGACGAGGTTAGCACCACCCGGAGAGACGGTGGAACATGGCGCCTTATTCCGTGCGGCCCGATTGGCGCAGCGCTCGACGGTCTCACGCGGGCCGCCCTATAAGGCCGGCGGCACGCAGAAATCGTCGAAGGGACTTGGCCCATGCCAACTTCAGACCTTCAACAGCCTCCCGGCGGTCTGAAACTTGCCGCCCTCCACGGCGGCGATCCAGCCGCCGTCACGGCCGCGGATCGTCGCGCGCGGCGCTGGGTCTGGGACGAGCCCGGCGAGCTGCGGCCGGGCTCGGACGCGCACAAGCACGCGGTCACGCGGATGTTCCGCGACACGTTCAATCCCTACAAGCCGACGATCATCGACTGGCCGAGGCTCGGCCAGGAGGAGCGCGACCGCGTGGTCGGGCTGCCGATCTGGGACATTGCGGTGCAGACCGAGGGCAAGGCGCGCATCAGAATGCTGTCGTACGCCCGTAGCCTGACCGATCCGGCGTGGCGTGATGCGATCGAGCTCAACGGCTGGGAAGAGGGACGACACAAGACCGTGCTCTCCAACCTGGTCTCGGCCTACGGCATCATCCTGGAGCCTGAACCGGCCTATCCGGCGCCACGCCGTGCCGAGTGGGCCTATCTGGTCACCGGCTACAGCGAGTGCATTGACAGCTTCTTTGCGTTCGGCCTGTTCGCGCTCGCCAATCGCTCCCGCTTCTTTCCGCCGGAACTGGTCGATACCTTCGAGCCGGTGATGCAGGAGGAGTGCCGGCATATCCTGCTGTTCGCGAACTGGGTCGCCTGGCATCGCAGGAACATGCCCTGGTGGCGGCGACCGTGGTTCGAGCTTCGGGTCGCTGCCGTATGGGCCTTCCTGGTCTGGGAACGGATTGGAACTGCACGCGGCATGGACGACGGCAAAGGCAACGCCCGCAAGCCGCAGGACAACAACTTCACCGTGAGTGGCAGCAAGGCGGTCAGCGATGTCGATATCGGCATTCGCGAATTGCTGGAGCTTTGCTTGTCCGAGAACGACCGCCGGTTTGCCGGCTATGATGCACGGCTGCTGCGACCGAAGACGGTGCCACGCCTGGCGCGGTTCGCGTGCCGCCTCCTGCGCCATCCGCGCCGCGCGGCCGTCGGAGCGACGGCATGACATCGGTTGGAACATTAATTCGTTACGCTCTAGCGTCCCTTGCCGTCATTGCGAGCGAAGCGAAGCAATCCAGCAGCCTCGCCCGCGGCACCGCGCTGGATTGCTTCGTCGCTTCGCTTCTCGCAATGACGCGGAACTAGCACCGACTTCCAGGCCACCGGATGACGCTTGAACGAAGGCAATTGCTGGCTCTCGCCTCCGGCCTGACCGCGCTGACGGTTGCCGGCTGTGGCCGGGGCGCCGATTGGCATGAGCAGGATATATCCGGCAGCGTGCCTCGACTCTCCCTCACCATGACCGATGCCGCGGATGGTAAGCCCGTGACCGCCGCCGATTTCCGCGGCAAGGTGGTGCTGCTCTATTTCGGCTACACGCGCTGCCCGGATTTCTGCCCCACGACGCTTGCCAACATTGCACACGTGCTGCGGAAACTTGGCCGGTCGGCCGACAGCGTCCGCGTGCTGTTCGTCACCGTCGATCCCAATCGGGACTCGCTTGCGACCTTGAAGCGATACACGGCGCTGTTCGCGCCGCAAATCGTCGGGCTGCGCGGCACGCCGGATCAGCTTGCCGCGCTCGCGCGGCGCTACCGGGTTGCCTACTCGGTGACGCCCGCTGCCGGCGATCACTCTTATGAGGTGAGCCATAGCTCGATCGTCTATGTGTTCGACCAGGATGGCCGGGCGCGTCTGCTGGTCTCGTCGATGGTCACCGCCAACCCCGATATCGCCGGCGCGACCGCCGATCTGCAGCGGCTCATCGCGCAAGGAAGCCGGCCGGGGCTATGGGCCCGGATCATGCAGGTGGTCTGAACGCGAGGGCGCGGCCACGACTTGGGGATTGCTTGACACCCGAATAGTTCATGCCTGAAATGCCTCGGTCGCGAGCGCGCAGGGAGGAGATTGCGATGGATCGGCGGACGTTCGGCAAGCTGGCAATCGCCGCCCTGGCGACGCCGGCCGCAGCGGGCCGCGTGCGCGCGGCGGCGGGCATCAAGATCGGCGCTGTCATCAGCATCACCGGCCCGACTGCGGCGCTGGGCGTGGGCTACAAGAACGCGTTCGCGACCTTCCCGGACAAAATCGCCGACGCGCCGGTGAGCTTTCTGGTGCGCGACGACGGCGGCAATCCGACGGCGGCGGTCCAGATCGTCAAAAAGTTCATCACCGAGGACAAGGTGGACGTGATCATGGGACCCGCGCTGACGTCGAGTACCGATGGCCGCGATCCCGACCAGCAACGCCGCCCGCGTCGCCAATATCGCGATGGCACCGATCCTGTTCGACCCGAAACAGTACCCCTACACGTTCGACGATGCGCAGCCCGCCGACCTGATGATCGACGCGGTCGGCGTCCACATGCACCAGCACGACATCAAGAGCGTCGCCTTCATCGGCTACAATGACGCCTGGGGCGAGCAGGTCTGGAACAGCCTGAAAGCCGCGGCGGCGAAATATGGGTTCAAGATCGTCGGCGACGAGCGCTATGCGCGCACCGACACCACCGTAACCGCGCAGTCGCTGAAGGCGATGAGCGTGCATCCGCAGGCGGTGATGTGCGGCGGATCGGGGACTCCCGGTGCGCTGCCCAACATCGCGCTCGGCCAGCGCGGCTACAAGGGGCAGATCTATAACAGCCACGCCGTGGTCGGCCCCGATTATATCCGCGTCGGCGGCAAGTGGGTGGAAGGCTGCATCGCGCCGACCGGCCCGCTGGTCGTCTATGACCAGTTGCCGGCGTCGAACCCGATCAAGAAAGTGGCGACCGAATTCGCGGCCGCGTACCAGAAGAAGTTCGGTCAGGGCGTGAGCGCCTTCGCCGGCTATAGCGAGGACGCCTACCTGCTGATCGCAAACGCGATTCCGGGGGCGCTGAAGAAGGCGCAGCCCGGCACGCCGGAATTCCGCCAGGCGATCCGCGACGGGCTGGAGGCAACCCACGGGCTAGTCGGCGTCGAGGGCGTCTATGACATGACCCCCACCGACCACCACGGCGTCGATGACCGCGCACGCGTGCTGGTGCAGGTGCAGAACGGCGCGTGGCGGCTGATCCCGACCTGAGCCGACCGACCGCCTCCCGCCGCGCGCCCCCATGAGCGGCGACATCTTCCTGCTGCTGGTGCAGGACGGACTGACCACGGGCGCGATCTACGTGCTGCTCGCACTCGGACTGCTGCTGGTGTTCTCCGTCACCCGCGTGATCTTCATCCCGCAGGGCGATTTCGTCGCCTACGGCACGCTGAGCTTTGCGGCACTGATGGCGCACCGCATCCCCGGCACGCTCTGGCTGCTGGACGGGATGGCGCTGCTCTCCGCACTTTCTTCCCTGCCCCGCGCGCGCGACGTCGGCTGGCGCGGGTTCGCGCTGCGGCTCGGGCCGCCGGCGGCGCTGACCGCCGCGGCGCTGCTGCTGGTGCGATTCTATCCGTCGGTGCCGCTGCTCGGTGTCGTGGCCGTTGGCATCGTCGCTGCCCTTGGGCCGTTGATTTACCGCTTCGCCTTCGCGCCGATCGCGCGCGCCTCGGTGCTCGCTTTGCTGATCGTGGCAATGGCGGTGCATTACGTACTGATCGGCCTCGGCCTGATCTTCTTCGGCGCCGAGGCATCGAGCACGCCCGGCTTCACGACCGCCAATATCGCATTTGCCGGGGAGCAGATCTCCGGCCAGTCGCTATGCGTATTCGCCGCGGCGGCGGTCTTGGTGGCCGTGCTGCGCTGGGGGTTTGGCGCGACGCTCTACGGCCGCGCGCTGCGGGCGGCGGCATCGAACGCGCTCGGCGCGCGGCTGGTCGGCATCGACGAGGGCACGACCGGGCGGCTCGCCTTCCTGCTGGCGGCAGCCCTGGGCGGGTTCGCCGGTATCCTGATCGGCGCGGTCACGCCGATCAGCTACGACACCGGCTTCATTCTCGGACTGAAGGGCTTCGTCGCGGCGATCATCGGCGGGCTGGCGAGTTACCCGCTCGCGGCGGCCGGTGCGCTGATCGTCGGCATCGCCGAGAGCTTCGCCGATTTCTGGGCCAGTGCCTATCGCGACGTGATCGTGTTCACGCTGATCATCCCGGTGGTGGTCTGGCTATCGATCCGCCGGCCGGGCACGGATCAGAATTGATGGCGCGGCTCGCCCCGGAAGGGCCCCCTTCCCCAACCGCGCGCACGGCGAGGGTGATTGCATCTGACTGGTCGAAACTGTCGCGACCGTGCCGACAGGGTCGAACCAACCTCGTCATGGTCGGCGAAGCAGGCTGTGTGAAAACTCGCGTCGCGCGGACTCGTCATTCTGAGAATCCTCCCTCGATTCGCGGGGGAATGCGGCATGGGGTTTATCGAAGGTGTCGATCGCGGACAGGTGACGCTGTTGCCGCCGGCGGTGGACGACTACGTCGCCGCCGACGCGGTGGTGCGAGTGATCGACGCGTTCGTGACCAGCCTCGACATGCCAGCTCTGGGCTTCGAGCGAGCGGTGCCGGCGCGGGAGGGCCGCCCGGGCTACGATCCGCGCGATCTGCTCAAGCTCTATATCTACGGCACCCTCAACGGGGTTCGCTCGTCGCGCAAGCTGGAGCGCGAATGCCAGCGCAACGTCGAGCTGATGTGGCTGCTGGGCCGGCTGACCCCCGACTTCAAGACGATCGCCGACTTCCGGCGCGACAACGGCCCGCAGATCATCGCCAGCTGCGGCGCGCTGGTTCGGTTCTGCCGCGACCGCGGCCTGTTCGCCGGCGGCATCGCGGCGATCGACGGCAGCAAGGTCCGCGCGGCGGCGAGCCGCAAGCAGGTGATGAGCCGCGCCGAGGCGGCGGCGGAGATCGCGCGCCTCGACCAAGCGATCGCCGACCACCTGGCGGCGATGGACGCGGCCGACGCGGCCGAGCCGGACGAGGCGAGCGGGCAAGCGGTCACGGAGGCGCTGGCGGTGCTGCGCGCCAAGCGCGGCAAGGTTGCCGAGCTGGCGCAGCGGCTGCGCGAGGAGGGTCGCGAGCTCGGCGTCGCCGGCGAGCCCGACGCACGGCCGATGGGCAGCGGCGCCGGGGCCAAGCCGCCCTCCTACAACGTGCAGATCGCGGTCGATCCGGCCAGCCACATGATCCTCCACCACGAGGTGACCACGGATGCGAACGACCTTCGCCAGCTGCTGCCGATGGCGCTCGCGGCCAAGGTGGTACTCGGCGCCGCGGCGCTGACGGTGGTTGCCGATACCGGCTACGCCAATGCGACGCAGGCCGCGCAATGCGAGGCCGAGGGCATCGCCGCCGCAGTGCGGCCGCCGGCGCAGGTCAACCGGCGAGGCGACTACTTTGCGCCGATGGCCTTCCGCTACGATGCCGAGACCGACACGATGACCTGCCCGGCCGGGCGCCGCCTGGTTCGCAACGGCGGGCACAGGTCGGACAACGCCGTGCGCTACCGGGCCGAAAGCTGTGCCGGATGTCCGCTGAAGTCGCGCTGCACGGGGGCCGACCGACGCCACGTCTATCGACTGATCGACCAACCGGCGCTCGACCGGATGGCGGCACGGATCGCGGCGGACCCGTCGCTGATGCGGTTGCGCCGATGCACGGCCGAGCACCCGTTTGCGGCGCTGAAATACCTCCTGGGCGGTCGCTTCCTGCTGCGCGGCAAGGCCAAGGCGGCCACCGAAACCGCGCTCGCCGTGCTCGCCTACAATATCGGACGCCTCAGCAAGCTCCTCGGCCCCGCCAGCCTCGCCGCCGCACTCGCCTGACCGGAGCGGGACCGCCGCTGCCACAGACCCCAGCCTTGACCGCCCTTCAATCAAAACTCAGGTTCTCGCACAGCCTGAAAGGCCGACCATCCACGTCTTTCGTGCCGCCGCGAAGTCGTGGATGCTCGGCCTTCGCCGAGCATGACGGTAAATCCCCGTCCAAATGCGTTTGGCCGCTTCGCAAGCGGAGCGAGCGGAGGAGAGGGGTTGTGCGATGAGGCGGGCCATTCCTGCCGCCCTCGCGATCGCGGGCATTGTCCTGCCCTGGGTGCTGCCGGCCTACGCGCTCACGCTGCTCGCTTATGTCGGGCTGTCGGCGCTGGTGGCACTCGGGCTGGTGCTGCTGACCGGCATCGCAGGGCAGACCTCGTTCGGCCAGGCGACCTTCGTCGGCATCGCCGCCTACACCAGCGCGTATCTTGCTAAGGTGCAGGGATTATCGCCGTTCCTCGGGCTGCCCGGGGGGCTGCTGGCGAGCGGGATCGTCGCGTGGCTGCTCGGGCTCATCACCACGCGCCTCTCGGGGCACTATCTGGCGCTTGCCTCGGTCGCGTGGGGGATCAGCTTCTACTACCTGTTCGCGACCATCGCGGCCCTCGGCGGCTTCAACGGCATGGCCGATATCCCGACCTTGTCGCTGTTTGGCTACCGGCTCACCGACCCGCATGGCTGGCTCTATCTGATCTGGGCGGTGCTGATCGCGTGCATCTGGCTGGCGCACAACCTGATGGACAGCCGCCACGGCCGCGCGATCCGGGCACTCGCGACCGGGCGCGCGATGGCCGACAGTCTCGGGATCGACACCGCACGCCTGAGCCGGGCGGTGTTCGTGCTGGCGGCACTCGCCGCCGGCCTCTCGGGCTGGCTGTTCGCGCACTACCAGTTGTTCATCAACCCCTCGCCGTTCAGCCTCGATGCCGGGATCGAATACCTGTTCATGGTGATCGTCGGCGGCCTCGCGTGGCTGTG
The DNA here is from genome assembly GCA_963754235.1 of uncultured Alphaproteobacteria bacterium. Lineage (GTDB taxonomy): Bacteria > Pseudomonadota > Alphaproteobacteria > Acetobacterales > Acetobacteraceae > DATAYA01. The sequence continues at coordinate 44,248 of CAVWFK010000006.1, forward strand.
GGGCGCAGTGCTGGGCGCGGGCGTGGTGGTGGTGCTGCGCGATCAACTGAACGACCTGCTGCCGCGACTGATCGGCCAGCCCGGCAATTACGAGACGATCGTGTTCGCGGTCGCCGTCATCCTCATCTTGCAGCGCGCGCCCGCCGGACTGTGGCCGCTGCTGCGCCGGATCGCCGCCCCCGCGCCGCCCGCCCTCCCCGCTGCCGCCGAACGCCTGCCGCGCCGCACGCCGCCTGAGGCCGGGACGGCGCCGGCACTGGAGCTGCTGGGTGCCACACGCCGCTTCGGCGGACTGGTCGCCGCCAACGCGATCGACTTCGACGTGCGCCCCGGCGAGATCGTAGCGCTGATCGGCCCGAACGGCGCTGGCAAGACGACCGTGTTCAACCTGGTCAGCGGTGCGCTTCGCCCCGACGCGGGCCGCATCCGCATCTTCGGGCAGGAGGCGGCGGGCCTGCCCGCCCGCGACATCGCGCGGCGCGGCGTCGCGCGCACCTTCCAGCACGTGCGGCTGCTGCCGGAGCGCAGCGTGCTGGAGAACATCGCACTCGGTGCGCACCAGCGCGGCAGCGCCGGGCTGGTCGCGGCGATGCTGCGGCTGGATCGCGCGGAGGAGCGGCGGCTGCTCGCCGAGGCGGCGCGGCAGGCGGCGCGCGCCGGATTGACCGAGCGGCTGGCCGCGCCGGCCGGCGCGCTGCCGCTCGGTCAACAGCGGATCGTCGAGATCGCGCGCGCCCTCGCCGCCGACCCGCTTCTGCTGCTGCTGGACGAGCCGGCGGCGGGGCTGCGCCTACGGGAGAAGGCGCAGTTGGCGACGCTGTTGCAGGACCTGCGCGCGGAAGGGATGTCGGTGCTGCTGGTCGAGCACGACATGGATTTCGTGATGAACCTTGCCGACCGGGTGGTGGTGATGGATTTCGGCCAGCGCATCGCCGCCGGCGTGCCGCGCACGGTGCAGCGCGATCCGATGGTGCTGGAAGCCTATCTCGGCGGGATCGAATGATGGCACCGCAGAAGGCCAGGGGCTCCGCCCCTGGCCCCCGCCAAAGGCGCAGCCTTTGGAATCCTTTCGTCAAGGGGTCTGGGGCCTGCGGCCCCAGCGGGGTCGAGGGGCGGAGCCCCTCGCCTTTGCTTTCCATCGCCGGCCTCCGCGCCGGTTACGGCGCCGGCGAGGTGCTGCACGGCGTGGATCTCACCGTGCGCGAGCGGGAGATCGTCGCCATCGTCGGCCCCAATGGTGCGGGCAAGAGCACGTTGATGGCCACGATTATGGGCCTGATCCCGCGCCGCGGCGGCAGCGTGCGGTTCCAGGGCGAGCCGGCGAGCGCGCGCACCGAGGCCCTGGTGGCCGCGGGCCTGGTGCTGGTGCCGGAGACCCGGGCGCTGTTTCCCGACATGAGTGTGCAGGACAATCTCGATCTCGGCACATTTGCCCGCTGGCGTGGCGGCGGCCGCGGGTTCGGACCCGACCTCGATCGCGTCTTCGCGCTGTTCCCGCGCCTGGCCGAGCGGCGGCGGCAGCTCGCCGGCACGCTCTCGGGCGGCGAGCGGCAGATGCTGGCGCTCGGCCGCGCGCTGATGGGCCGGCCGCTTCTGCTGCTGCTGGACGAACCGAGCCTCGGCCTCGCGCCGCGCATCGTGCGCGACATCTTCCGCGTGCTGGCCGAGCTGCGGCGAGAGGGGCTGGCGATCCTGCTGGTCGAGCAGAATGCGCGGGCCGCGTTGCAGCTCGCCGATCACGCCTGCGTGCTGGAGATGGGCGAGGTGGTCCTGCACGGGCCGAGCGCGGCACTCGCGGGCGACGCGCGCGTGCAGGAGACGTATTTGGGCAGCCAGAGGAGCGATCATGCCGTCGGATGACGTCATCGCCACCGTGGTCGATCGCGAGTCGGCGGCCGAGCCGCACCACCAGCTCGAGCTGCGCACCTGGCTGCGGGCGCTCACCTGCGTGCGGCTGATCGAAACCCAAATCCGCGCCCGGCTGCGCGCCGAGTTCGACACCACGCTGCCGCGCTTTGACGTGTTGGCACAGCTCGACGCGGCACGCGGCAGCCTGACGATGGGCGAGCTGTCGGCGCGGCTGATGGTGACCAGCGGCAACGTTACCGGGCTGATCGACGCGATGGAGCGCGAGGGGCTGGTGAGCCGCCGCCCGCATCCCTCCGACCGCCGCAGCACGCTGATCAGCACGACCGATGCCGGCCGCGACCTGTTCGCCCGGATGGCGCCGGCCCATGCCGATTGGCTGGCCGCCCTGATGGCCGGGCTGAGCCAGGGGGATACGCGAACGTTGCTGATATTGCTGGGTCGGCTAAAGCAGGGGCTGGTGCGGCCGGGGTAGGGAACGCAGCGCTGCCGTCGCGCGGTTTGACAAATATTGCCATTTTTTGCCAGATAGGAATTGGAGGGCTTTTCGATGGCGACGATGAATGTTTCCCTGCCCGATCCGATGAGGGATTGGGTCGAGGCGCAAGCCAAAACGGGCCGTTACAGCAGCGTCAGCGACTATGTGCGCGACCTGATCCGGCGCGATCAGGACCGGGCGGACAAGCTGTCGGAGCTGCAAAAGCTCATCGCCGAGGGGATTGAAAGCGGGGTCAGCTCCCAGTCAATCGACGATCTTCTGAAAACCGCCCGCGAACGAGCGGCGGGGGATCACGCCCTGTAGGACAACACGGCAAGCCGATCAGGACATCATCGACATCTACCTTTGGGGCTGCCGCGAATTCGGCCAGCCCCAAGCCGAGCGATATCACGCGGGGTTGGCGGCAACGTTGGACCTGATTGCTGACAACCCGCGCATCGCCCGTGAGCGGGCTGAATTCAATCCCCCCGTCCGGCTGCACCCCTATCAGTCGCACATGATCGTGTACCTGCTGGATGGCAGAGGCGTGCTGATCGTCCGCGTCCTACACGGGCGGCAGGATTGGGAAAGCTGCCTCTGATCCCCATGCTGACAAACGGACCCACTACCCGGGTATGCCCGGCATAGGTGGCCGACACCGCGACGGCGGCCTATATGGGCGGCGATGCAGACCCCATTCCGCAAGATGCACGGCGCCGGCAACGACTTCGTCGTGCTGGATGCGCGCCACATCCCGCCGTCGATCACGCCCGCGCGGGCAGCGGCGCTCGCCGATCGGCGCACCGGGATCGGCTGCGACCAGCTCATCGTGATCGAACCCGGGGGCGAGGGCGCCGACGCGGTCATGCACATTCGCAACCCCGACGGCGGCGAGGCCGGCGCCTGTGGCAACGCGACCCGCTGCGTCGCCGCACTGCTGTTTGCCGAGACCGGCCATGGCCGCGCCGTCATCCGCACCGTCGCGGGCACCCTGCCGGCGGAGGCGCTGGCGGACGGGCGGGTGCGGGTGGACATGGGCGCGGTGCGGCTGGACTGGCGCGACATCCCGCTCGCGCACGAAGCCGACACGCTGCATCTGCCGTTACCGGGCGATCCCGCCGCCGCTTCGATTGGCAACCCGCACGCGACCTTTTTCGTAGCCGACGCCGAGCATTATCCCGTCGCCGAACTCGGCGCCCGGCTGGAGCGTGATCCGCTGTTCCCCGAACGCGCCAACATCGGTTTTGCCAGCGTCCTCGCGCCCGACCGCATCCGCCTCCGGGTTTGGGAGCGCGGCGCGGGGCTGACCCGTGCCTGCGGGTCGGGCGCATGCGCCGCGTTGGTGAACGCACACCGGCGCGGGCTGGCCGCGCGGCGTGCAACCGTGATCGTGGACGGCGGCGAGATCGAGATCGAATGGCGCGCCGACGGGCACGTGCTGATGGCCGGCCCGGTCGCCACCGCGTTCCAGGGCAGCGTCGATCTGGCGGCGTATCCGGTATGAGCGCCGAAATCATCACCTTCGGCTGCCGGCTGAACACGGTGGAGGGTGAGATAATCCGCGCCCACGCCGCGCATCTCGCCGATACGGTCGTCGTCAACACCTGCGCCGTGACCGCCGAGGCCGAGCGGCAGGCGCGGCAGGCGATCCGCCGCATCCGCCGCGAGCGGCCGGATGCGCGGATCATCGCCACCGGCTGCGCGGCGCAGATCGCGCCCGACGCCTGGGCGCATCTGCCGGGGGTCGCGCGCGTGCTCGGCAACGCCGAAAAGCTCGATGCCGCGTCGTGGGCTGACGGCGCCGGATCGGCGGTGGGCGACATTGCCGCCGCACGCGCGACGACGGCGCGTCCTGTCGCCGGCTTTGCCGGCCGCGCGCGCGCCTTCGTCGAGGTGCAGCATGGCTGCGACCATCGCTGCACGTTCTGCATCATTCCCGCCGGCCGCGGCCCGAGCCGCAGCGTGCCGGCGGCGGCGGTGATCGATCACGTCCGCGCCCTGGTTGCCGACGGCTTCGCCGAGGCGGTGCTGACGGGTGTCGATCTGACCAGCTATGGCGCTCCCGATCATCCGAGCCTGGGCGTGCTCGTGCGGCGCATCCTGGCCGAGGTGCCGGAACTGCCGCGGCTGCGGCTCTCGTCGCTCGATCCGCAGGAGATCGATGACGCGCTGTGGCGGTTGCTGGCGGAGGAGCCTCGGCTGATGCCGCATCTGCATCTGTCGATCCAGGCGGGCTCGGACCTGATCCTGAAGCGCATGAAGCGCCGCCATAGCCGCGCGGGGGCATTGGCGGCGATCGCGCGCGCGCGCGCGCTGCGGCCGGGGATCGCGGTCGGCGCCGACCTGATCGCGGGATTTCCGACCGAGACCGACGCACTGTTCGACGAGACGCTGGCTTTCGTGGAGGAAGCGGCGCTGCCCTATCTGCACGTCTTTCCGTACAGCGAGCGCCCCGGCACGCCGGCCGCGCGGATGCCGCCGGTGCCGGTGCCGCAGCGGCGCGAACGGGCGGCCCGGCTGCGCGAGGCCGCGCGAGGCCATGCCGCACGCTTCCATGCGGGCCTGGTCGGGCGCGAGGTCGCAGGTACTCGTCGAGCGCGACGGGGCCGGCCGCTCGGAGCATTTCTCTCCCGTGCGCGGTGCGGTGGGCCGCCCTGGAGCGGTGGCGCGCGCGCGCGTCGCGGACGCCGATGCCGACGGGCTGATCGCGGCGGCCTGAAAATGGCGCTCGGGTTCTTCACGCGCCTCAAGGAAGGGCTTTCGCGCAGCACGCAGAAGCTGACGGGCGGGATCTCCGCGACCTTCGCGCGCCGCCGGCTCGACGATGCGGCGCTGGAGGAGCTGGAGGATTTGCTGATCGGCGCCGATCTCGGCGTCGATGTCGCGGCGAAGGTCATCGAGAGCTTTCGGCGCAGCCGCTTCGGCCGCGAGGTGACCGACGAGGAGGTGAAGCAGGCGCTGGCCGAGGAGATCGCGCCGATCCTGGCACCGGTCGCGACCCCGCTGGTGATCGACCGCGCGCGGCAGCCGCACGTGGTGCTGGTGGTGGGCGTCAACGGCACCGGCAAGACCACGACGATCGGCAAGCTTGCGCTGCAATACCGCGAGCAGCGACTGCGCCCGGTGCTGGTCGCGGGCGACACGTTCCGCGCCGCCGCCGTCGAGCAGCTTCAGGTCTGGGGCGAGCGCGTCGGCGCCCCGGTGATCGCCGGGCCACCACAGGCCGACGCCGCCGGGCTGGCGTTCACCGCACTAACCCGGGCGCGCGCGGAACGGGCGGACGTGCTGCTGATCGACACCGCCGGCCGGTTGCACAACAAGTCCGTGCTGATGGAGGAACTCCAAAAAATCATCCGCGTGATGCGCAAGCAGGACGCGAGCGTGCCGCATTCGGTGCTGCTGGTGCTGGATGCAACGACCGGTCAGAACGCGATCGAGCAGGTGCGCGTGTTCAAGGAGATGGTGGATGTGACGGGGCTGATCGTGACCAAGCTCGACGGCAGCGCACGCGGCGGCGTGGTAGTCGCGCTGGCGCAAGCTTTCGGGCTGCCGGTTCATGCGGTCGGCGTGGGCGAGCAGGCCGGCGACCTGCGGCCGTTCGATGCGACCGAGTTCGCCCGTGGGCTGGTCGGGGCGGCGTAGGCTCGGCTGATTCAGCTTTCCGGCAATGATCATATCATGAACGGCTCAAGCCCTCTCCGCCCCCAGGGCTACGGGATTCACACATGACCCGTAACGATCTGTGTGGGTGGGAATCGCTTGGCGAGCAGAAAGCCCTCGGCCATGGCGGCGAAGCGATCCCATCCGCGTCGGATGACCTTGGGTCCGGGCGGCTTGTAGTAGCCGGTCCAGCCGCCGAGCCGCGCGACAATCCAGGTGATCCAGGCGAGGCTGTGCGGTGGATGAGGGTTCTGCTGCTTCGCCGTCTTGCCTTCCAGCGTCGGGCCGATGGCCTCTGCCGCCGCGATGAGGGCGGGATCGGCGACATCACTGGCCGGGCGCGGGCCGCCGTCGCGGGCATCGACCAGCTGGATGGTGCGCACCGCCGCGCCGAGGCCGATGGCGGCCAGCTTGAACAGGCGCTCGGCATCGCGCAGTTGCACATCGGGCAGACCAAGGCCGTCGCTCTTCAACGCCCGGAAGGTCTGTTCGATGCGCCAGCGCAGACGATACAGCCGGACCACTTCGGCGGCCTGCTCGGCGGTCTCGGCGGGCAGTGTGGTGAGCAGCCGCCAGCAGATCGGCGGGGTGCCGGCGGGCGGCTGATCCTCGATCGCCTCGACCAGAGTGAGCGTGAGCTGGGCGGGATCGGTCTCGACCAAGCCATTGCGGGGGCGTTTGATGCAGACCCGCCCGGCGCGCAGCGCGATGGTCGCGGTCCGCCCGCGATCGCCGGGTCCGCGCGGCGGCACGTCGAGCGGATAGGTCGCCAGCACTGGACAGACGGCAGCTTGCGCGAACAGCCGCCCGCCATCCTCGAGCGCGCGATCCTGGGCCGCGCGCACCAGCAACTCCGCCCGCTCCGGGCGGCGGGCGAACAGCGCGTAGAGGTCGCTATCGCGGTCGCCGACCACGATCACCTGCGCCGCCGCTTCCGCCCGTTGCGCCGCTATGGCAGCCCCGTCCAGCCAACGCTTGGACTCCTTTTCGGCCAATTCTCGTTGGCGCCGCGGCCGGCAATCGCTGCCGTCCTGGTCCGGCCGGCGGCTCCAGATCTGCGCGCCCAGGATGCCCAGCACCGCCTCATCGGCGGCATCCACCGCAATCGTCGGGTGGATGAAGAAGCCAAGCCCGACACCGTCGCCGCCGCGACCCAGCCCACGGCGATCGCGGTCACGACCGTGGAAATTGATCTCCGTCGTGTCCTGGATCGCCACGATCCGCCGCCCGGCGCAGGCACCGGCCGTGCGCTCGCCGAGCGTGCCGATGATCTCGCCCACGGTGACCTCCGGACAGTCCAGAAACCGGTGCACCCCGATCTCGCCCGCCCGGGTCTCGCCGATTGTGCGGATCGTCAACGAGCCGCAGGCGACCGCCCGCCCCATGATCAACGCGCCACGCTCCTCCCGCCGCGGGTCACCGAAATGCCCGATTGTCATCCGTTCGCTCACCCTCGCCCCCCTCCGTCGGAACGAGCGCTTGAACCATTCCCCTCCGCGTCGCGCCAAGACTTGTGTGAATACCGTAGGCCCCCAGGGGCGGAGAGGGAGTTGAGCGTCGCCACTGGCAACGTGGAGCACAGCCTGGGTATCAAGCGGCGAGGCGGGCCGCTTGCCGGAGGTCCTGCACGAAAGCCGCATACTCGCGCCGCTTCGCCGCCTCGTCCGGCAGGCGCAGCAGATAGGACGGATGCACCGTCACCAGCGCCTGCGGCTGGCCGAGGAGCGTAATCGGCCGGCCGCGCTCGCGTCCGATCGTAACCGTCCGCCCGAGCACCGCGCGCGCCGCGGTCGCACCGAGAAGCACGGTCAGCGCCGGCTGCACCTCGGCCAGCTCGATGTCGAGCCAGAACCGGCAGGCGACGATCTCGGAACTATCGGGCTTCTGGTGGATGCGCCGCTTGCCGCGCGACTCGAACTTGAAGTGCTTGACGGCATTGGTGACATACACCCGGCTGCGGTCCAGTCCCGCTTCGGAGAGCGCCGCGTCCAGCACCTTGCCCGCAGGACCCACGAACGGCCGGCCGGCGAGATCCTCCTGATCCCCCGGCTGCTCGCCCACCAGCATGATCCTGGCACGCTCCGGTCCCTCGCCGAACACGGTCTGGGTCGCGTGCGCATAGAGCCCGCAGCGTTCGCACGTGGCGGCGCTGGCACGCGCCGATGTGAGCGCTGTCACTGGGTCGCTCCCGGTGCAGCCGGAGCGGGCGAGGGGAATCGAACCCCCGTGAGCAGCTTGGAAGGCTGCCGTTCTGCCATTGAACTACACCCGCGCTCGGCACCATCCCGTAACCCGGCCTCGGCGGCGCTTCAAGCGCCGCTTTCACCTCCCCGGGCCGCGGCAAGCCGACGCGCCTCGATCGCCTGCCAGCCCAGCAGGATCGGCACCCCGAGCACCAGGTCGCGCGCGCGGCTCAGCAGCGAGACGGCGAGCGACGCTTCGGCCGGCAGGCCGAAAATGCCGCCGATGCCGGCGAACGCCGCCTCCTGCACGCCCACGGTACCCGGGACGAGGAAACCGATCGCCAGTGCCACGTGCAGCAGCGCCTCGATCGCGATCGCGGTCGGCAGGTCGATCGGCATGGCCATCAGCCGGTAGGCGAGCCAGGTGCCGATCGCGGTGCCAAGCCAGCTCAGCAGGTGCAGCACGCAACCCAGCAGCACACGTCCCGGCGCGGCATAGATCGCCTCCAACGCCGCCTGCACGCGATCGACCCGGCGCGTGGCCGGGCCGAAGCGCTCGCCACCCACGCGGGCGGCGAGCGCGCGGAACAGAGTGCCTGCACCCCGCTGCGTGGCGATGAAGCCGGCCGCGGCCAGCACCGCGAGCGCGATCCCGGCGGCCGCCGGCAGCAGCAGGTCGGAGTGCGGCGCCTTCGCCGCCAGCACCAGCAGCCCGATCAGCGCGAAGGCGAGCTGGGCCACGAACTCGGTGGTGACGTCGACGATCGTGCTGGCGGTGGCCAGCGCCGCCGGCATTCCGTGCAGCGTGACCACGCGCGCGCCCAGCACGAAGCCACCGATCGCCGAGAACGGCAATAGCTGGGCGGCGGCGTCGCGCACCATCCGACCCCAGGTCAGCACCCACGGCGAGGTCGCGCCGTCGCGGTCGCGCACCAGCACGTACCAGGCGGCACCGAGCGGGATGAACAGCCCCGCCTGGATCGCCGTGTAGAGGCCGAAGCCGGTCCAACCGACGCGGGCGAGCGCGTCGGCGATCCGCCCGAAGCCGAACCAGGCGACCAGCGCCGTCGCCAGCGCCACCCCGGCAAGGCCGAGGACGATCGGGATCACGCGCAACGCGGGGGCGCGTCGGGTGACGGCGGCGGCGGGCTCGCCGCGCGGGTCGGCGGTTTGGTGATGCTGCTCATTCGGTGCTTTCAGGGGCGGCTCTACACGGAAACGCACGGGCCGCCTATACAGCCGCCGTCCCGCCGCCGGAGTTGAACCCCTGGAGCCGATTACCCTTGTCACCGGAGCCACCGGCTTCGTCGGGTCCGCCGTCGCGCGGACCCTCGCGGCGCGCGGCCACCGGCTGCGGCTGCTGGTGCGGCCGCGCGGCAACCGGCGCAACCTGGCGGGCGTCGATGCCGAGCTCGCCGAGGGCGACCTCACCGACGCCGCGAGCCTCGCCCGCGCCGTCACCGGGTGCCGGTTCGTGGCCCATGTCGCGGCCGACTACCGGCTATGGGTGCCCGATCCGGCGGCCATGCGGGCGGTGAACGTGGACGGCACCCGCGCGCTGCTGCTCGCCGCGCAGGCGGCGGGGGTGGAGCGGATCGTCTATTGCAGCAGCGTCGCGGCACTGGGCCTGACCGCGGACGGCACGCCCGCCGACGAGGCGACGCCGGTTCATCCCGAGGCGCTGATCGGCGCCTACAAGCAATCCAAGCACGCGGCCGAGCAGGCGGTGCTGGCGCTGGTGCGCGAGCGGGACGTGCCGGCGGTGATCGTCAACCCCTCCGCCCCGGTCGGCCCGCGCGACATCAGGCCCACGCCCACGGGGCGGATGATCCTGGACGCCGCGCGCGGGCGGATGCCGGCCTATGTCGAGACCGGGCTCAACGTCGTGCATGTGGACGACGTCGCCGAGGGCCACGCGCTGGCGCTGGAGCGCGGCCGCATCGGCGAGCGCTACATCCTGGGCGGAGAGAACCTGTCGTTGCGCGCGCTGCTCGGCTGATCGCCGAGGTTGCCGGGCGCGCCCCGCCGCGCATCCGCCTCACCCCCGGTCTGCTGTGGCCGGCGGCGATGGCATTCGAGGCGCTGGCACGGTTCGGGGTCGAGCCGCGGGTCACGCGCGAGCTGCTCGCGATGTCGCGCAAGCGGATGTTCTATTCCTCGGCCAAGGCGCAGCGGGAGCTTGGTTTTGCCGCCCGGCCGGTGCGGCAGGCGGTGGTCGATGCGGTGGCGTGGTTCCGCGCCCAGGGAATGATGGGGGATGATGGGGGTGCCTCACCTGAAACAGGCCCGCTTTCCTTCGAGGACGAGGTTCCGTGCAGCCCAAGGGCGACGCTCAACTCCCTCTCCGCCCCTGGGGGCGGAGAGGGCCGGGGTGAGGTGGGACTCCGGCGCGGCTCCGCTCCGCATCCGTGCCTCAAGCCCGTGCGGCCATCGCGGCAGGCCCCCGCCTCACCCAACCTCTCCGCCCCCAGGGCGGAGAGGCTTTGCGAATGCCGCGATTTCAAACTGCGGCACCAGGGCATGACCGCGCTCGCCGCACTGGCGCTGCTGGCGTGGCTCTATCTCCTGCTCGCGCACGGGCGGTTCTGGCAGGCGGGGCCGGTGCTCACGGCGGCGCGACCGGGCGCGGCGCCCGAAATCGCGGTCGTGGTGCCGGCGCGCGAACGAGGCCGAGGGCGTGGGTGCGGCGCTGCGCTCGCTGCTGGCGCAGGATTATGGCCGGCGGCTGCAGGTGGTGCTGGTCGATGACGGCAGCACGGACGGCACCGGCGCCATCGCCCGCGCTCTGGGCCGCGCTCTGGGCGACCCTCGCCTCGTGGTCATCGACGGCCGCCCGCGCCCGGCCGGATGGAGCGGCAAGCTGTGGGCGATCGCGCAGGGGATCGACGCCGCCGCCTCGGCCGAACTGATCCTGCTCACCGACGCCGACATCGTCCACGATCCTGGCCATCTCGGCGCGCTCGTGGCCCAGGCCGGCGCGCACGATCTCGACCTCGTCTCCGAGATGGTCGCACTCCGCTGCGAGACCGCGGCCGAGCGCGCGCTGGTGCCGGCCTTCGTGTTCTTCTTCCAGCTCCTCTACCCGTTCGCCTGGGTGAACGATCCGCTGCGCGCGACCGCCGCCGCGGCCGGCGGCACCATCCTGATCCGGCGCCGGGCGCTCGACCGCATCGGCGGCATCGAGGCGGTGCGCAGCGCCCTGATCGACGACGTGGCGCTGGCCGCCGCCGTCAAGCGCGGCGGGCGCATCTGGCTCGGCCATTCCGCGCTGGCCCGCAGCCGCCGCGCCTATCCCGGCGTTGCCGATCTGTGGCGCATGGTCGCGCGCACCGCCTATGTCCAGCTCCGCCGCTCGCCCCTGCTGCTGTCGGCCACGATCGCGGGGCTTGCGCTGGTGTGGCTGGTGCCGCCCGCGGCGGCGTTGTTCGGGCACGGCGCGGCCCGCTGGATGGGACTTGCGGCCTGGTTTGGCGCCAGCCTCTCGTTCGTGCCCACGCTCCGACGCTTCGGCCTCTCGGCCCTGCGCGCGCCGCTGCTGCCGCTGGTCGCCGTGTTCTACATGGCGGCGACGATCGGCTCGGCGCTGGACCATTATCGCGGCCGCGGCGTGCAGTGGCGGGGCCGCCGCTACGGGGGCGCGGAGGCGTGAGCGCCGAAGCGGCGAGCGTGGACGCGGCAAGCGTGGTCGGGCAAGGACCGCGGCGACGAGAACTTCCCCGTGGGCTCGCGGCTGATCCGCCGCTCGCTGCGTCCGCCGATCCACGCCTTCTACGCCTTCGCCCGCAACGCCGACGACATCGCCGACAGCGGCAGCCTGCCGGCGGAGGAGAAGATCGCGCGCCTCGACGCGATGGAGGCGGTGCTGACGGGTGCAGCCGATGCCGGCTCGCCGAGTGCGGCGCGGCTGCGCGCGAGCCTCGGGCGGACCGGCACCACGGATCGCCACGCCCGCGACCTGCTGCGCGCCTTCCGCCAGGACGCGACCAAGCGCCGCTACGCGAGCTGGGACGAGCTGCTCGACTATTGCCGGTTCTCGGCGATGCCGGTCGGCCGCCACGTGCTCGATCTGCACGGCGAGGATGCTTCCACGCATCCGCCCTCGGATGCGCTATGCACGGCCTTGCAGGTGCTCAACCACTTGCAGGATTGCACGAAGGATTTTCTGTCCCTCGATCGCTGCTATCTGCCCGCCGACCTGCTGGCGCGATCCGGCGCGAGCGTGGACGATTTGCGCGGCACGGCTGCGACCCCCGGCCTGCGCGCGACCTTCGACGCCCTGCTCGACCGCTGTGGACGCACTGAACCGGGAGGCGCTCGATCTGCCGCGGCGCGTGCGCGACCGCTGGCTGCGGCTGGAATGCGCCGTGATCGTCGGCCTTTCGCATCGGCTCGCGCGCCGACTCCGCCGCGCCGACCCGGTCGCCGGGCGGGTGAAGCTGACGCGCGCCGATGCCGCCGCCGCGGTGCTCGCCGGCCTGCGGTTCCTGCCGTGAGCGCGCCGCTCGACGCGTCGCGCCGCCGACCGCGCCGAGATCACGGCGCGGGTGCGCGCCGCCGGCACCTCGTTCTATCGCGGGATGCAGATGCTGCCACCGGACCGGCGGCTCGCGATGTATGCCGTCTATGCCTTCTGCCGCGAAGTGGACGACATCGCCGACCAGCCCGCCCCGGAGGCCGAAAAGCAGGCCCGGCTGGCCGCGTGGCGCGCGCGTGTCGCGGCACTCTACCGTGGCGAGGCCGAGGGCGCGATCGCGCGCGTGCTGCTGCCGGCGATCCGCCGCTTCGGGTTGCGCGAGGCGGATTTTCTGGCGGTCATCGACGGCATGGCGATGGACGCGGGCGCGCCGATCGTCGCCCCCGATCTGGCGACGCTCGACCTCTACTGCGGCCGGGTGGCGGGCGCGGTCGGGCGGCTCTCGGTGCGCGTTTTCGGCGACGCCTCGCCGGCGGCCGACCGTGTGGCGGACGCGCTCGGGCGGGCGTTGCAGCTCACCAACATCCTGCGCGATCTCGCCGAGGATGCGCGCGGCGGGCGGCTCTATCTGCCGCGCGAGTGGCTCGACGAGGCCGGCGTGCCGCGCGATCCGGCAGGTGCCCTGGCCTGCGCGCGGATCGGCCTGGTGTGCGCGCGGGTGGCGGCGCTCGCGCACCGGCATTTCGACGCGGCGGCGGCGGCGATGGCCGATTGCGACCGCCGCGCGATGCGCCCTGCGCGGCTGATGGGCGCGACCTACGCCGCCCTGCTGCGCCGGATCGAGCGCCGCGGCTGGGAGCGGCCGGCGGAGCGCATCAGCCTGCCGGCGTGGCAGAAGCTGTGGATCGCGCTGCGCCATAGCGGGGCGTTGGGATGATGAGCTGGCTAAGCCCTCTCCGCCCCATCGTGAGGGGCGCGAGAGCGCGTTGCGGTGATGTGAGGGCGGCCAGCGACGATGAGCCTTACGGGGGCGATGACCTCCACGTTGTGTCTTCTGAATCGCGAAGCGAGAGGTGACACGGGATCGGCCTTGATCCGATCCCCTGGCACGGCCCGGAGCCCATCTGCCACCAAGGTGACTGGAAACCGGGAGATAAGAAAAGGTGCCCGAGCCCTCTCGACGCAAAACCTGAACAGATCCGCGGCCTCGAGCCCGCACCCAAGGCAGCGAAGCAAGAAGATCGCACAGATGGCCCAGAGCGTGGGAGTAGATATTTACAAGGGCCAGCTGGATGTCGCGCTGCATCTGGACAGCGCGCAGTTCAGCGTCGGCAATGATGCGGGATGCTGCCGAGAGCTGTGCCGGCGGCTGCTGCCGCTCGGAGTGCGCGAGATCGGAATCAAGGCGAGAGGCGGCTACGAATACTAGTGTGAGCTGTGCCTTGCTGGTCGCCGGCTTGCCGGTGCGATCGCTAAATCCGTGGAACGTGCTCCAGTTAGCCAAGGCGACGGGGATGTTAGCGAAAAAAGACCGGCTGGATGATCGTTCCATCGCGCTGTTCGTCGCGACGCTGAGCGTGACGCCCGGTGTAACGCGACCCGGCCTGCGAACATCTGGCCGACCTGGTCAACGCGCACCGCCAGATGCTGGATATCAAGCAGCAGTGCGACAATCAGCTCCAGCACCTGCGGGATGCCCCGCTGCGCCGGATGCAGCAGCGCCACATCCGTCAGATCGATGCCGACGTGCTGCGCCTCGATCGGCGCATCGTCGCCCCGATCGCCGCAGCTCCGGCCTTCGCCGCGCGTGACAAGCTGCTCAGCTCGATGCCGAGGGTCGCCGCGGTGCTCTCCGACACCTTGCTGGCGTTGCTGCCTGCGATGCGCCGCATCAGCAACCGCCAGATCGCCGTCCTGATCTGGATCATGCCGATCGCCTTAGACAGTGGCAGGATGAAAGGCCTGCGCTGCATCCTCGACGGCCGCGCCCGAGTTCGCCGGGTCCTGTTCATCGCGGCCCAGGCGGCCGCCCTCTGGAACCCGGTCATGATGGCCTTCAAGCAACGCCTGCTGGCCGCCGGCAAGACGCCCAAGCTCGCCATCGTCGCGGTCATCCGCAAGCTGCGGACCGCTTTGAACGCCATGCTGCGCAATGGCTAGACCTGGCACCTGCCAGCGGCCGTATGAGAGCGTTTCTTGGTTCGGCTGAGCGACGTTTCTTCGTCCCGGCCTGCGATCCCCCAACCCCCCGCGCACAGGGGAGGTCAATGATGGCTGAAGGCCACCGCCGCAGGCGGCGCGGAGCGTCTTGACGGCTTCGCGCGCGCGGCCCGCCTCGCCCAGGCGGGCGTAACAGTGGAACGAATGGGTCGCTGCTCACCCCGCCTCTCCGCCCCTAGGGGCGGAGCGGGAGTTGAGGCGTGCCGCTGCGGCTGAACCCCGCCGCACCACGCTCACATCGTCGGCGCCGGCCTCGCCGGGCTGTCGGCGGCGCTGAGCCCTCGCCGATGCCGGCTGGCGCGTCTCCCTCTACGAGGCCGGCCCCGCCGCCGGGGGCCGCTGCCGGTCGTATTTCGACCGCGCGCTCGGCTGCCGGATCGACAACGGCAACCACCTGCTGCTCTCGGGCAACCGCGCCGCCTTCGCCTATCTCGACGCGATCGGCGCCCGCGCGGCACTCGCCATGCCGGACCGGCCGATCTTCCCGTTCATGGACCTCGCAACCGGCGCGCGCTGGACGGTGCGGCCCAATGCCGGGCGGCTGCCGTGGTGGGTGCTGGCGCGCGGCAGGCGGGTGCCGGGGACGCGCGCGCGCGACTATCTCGGCCTGCTCGCGCTGCGCCGCCCGGCGCCGGACGCGACCGTTGCGCGCGCTCTCAAGGCGGGCGCGCTGTTCGACCGCCTGCTCGCCCCGCTCGCGATCGCGGCGCTGAACACGCCCCCGGAGGAGGGCAGCGCCGCCCTGCTCGGCGCCGTCGTCGGCGAGACGCTGCTGCGGGGCGGGGCCGCCTGCATCCCCGCCTTCCCGCGCGACGGCCTCTCGGAGTGCTTTGTCGATCCGGCCCTCGACCGCCTGCGGGCGCGTGGCGCCGACGATCCAGCTCGGCCGCCGCGTCGCTGGCCTGGGCGTCGCCGATGGCCGCGTCACCAGCCTCGGCACGCCCGATGGCCCGATCCCGGTGCCGCCCGGTCGACGCGGTGGTGCTCGCCGTCCCGGCGCCGGTCGCGGCCGATCTGCTGCCCGGCCTGACCGTGCCCGACGCCTTCCAGGCGATCGTCAACCTGCATTTCCGCGTCGATGCCGCGCCCGGCCCGGCCGGCTTCGTGGGCCTGGTCGGCGGCACCGCCGAATGGGTGTTCGTCAAGCGCGGCGTCGTTTCCGTCACCATCAGCGCCGCCAACCGCCTCGCCGACGATCCCGCCGAGGCGCTGGCCGCCCGCGTCTGGCCCGAGGTGCGGCGCGCACTCGACCTCGCCGACCCGATGCCGCACCATGCCGCCCTGGCGCGTGGTGAAGGAGCGGCGGGCCACCTTCGCCGCCACGCCCGGCGCAGGAGCGGCGGCGGCCCGGCACGCGAACCGCGCTCGCCAACCTGGCACTCGCCGGCGACTGGACCGCCACGGGCTTGCCCGCCACGATCGAAGGTGCGATCAGGTCCGGCCGCGCCGCCGCCGCGTGGTTGCGGTCGTCCACCGGACCCTGACATGCCGAGCGAAACCGCCTCCCCCTCCGCCGCCGCCGAGGCGCTGGACCGCGCCGTCGCGCGCGGCCGCGACGCCCTGCTGCGCCACCAGCGGCCAGGACGGGCATTGGCTGTTCGAGCTGGAGGCCGACGCCACCATCCCGGCCGAATACGTGCTGCTCGAACACTATCTCGACCGCATCGACCCGGCGCTGGAGGCGAGGATCGGCGTCTATCTGCGCGGCGATCCAGGGCGCGCATGGCGGCTGGCCGCTGTTCTACGACGGCGCCTTCGACCTCTCGGCGAGCGTGAAGGCCTATTACGCGCTGAAAGCGATCGGCGACGATCCCGACGCGCCCCACATGGCGCGCGCCCGCGCGGCGATCCTGGCCGCCGGCGGGGCGGAGCGCACCAACGTCTTCACCCGCTGCCAGTTGGCGCTGTTCGGACAGGTGCCGTGGCGCGCGGTGCCGGTGATGCCGGTCGAGATCATGCACCTGCCGCGCTGGTTCTTCTTCCACCTCTCCAAGGTGTCGTACTGGTCGCGCACCGTGATCGTGCCGCTGCTGGTGCTGATGGCGCTGCGCCCGCGCGCCCGCAACCCGCGCGGCGTCGGCGTCGCCGAGCTGTTCCGCACGCCGCCCGAGCGGGTGCGCGACTGGATCAGGGGGCCGTACCGCTCGCCGTGGGGGCGCGTCTTCAAGGCGCTCGATTCCGTGCTGCGCCGCGTCGAGCCGGCCTTCCCGCGCGCCGCGCGGCAGAGTGCCATCCGCCGCGCCGTCGCCTTCGTCATCGAGCGGCTGAACGGCGAGGACGGGTTGGGCGGCATCTACCCGGCGATCGCCAATTCGGTGATGATGTTCGACGCACTCGGCACGCCCGCCGACGATCCCCACGCCGCGATTGCCTGGCGTGCGGTGCGAAAAACTGCTGGTCGTGCAGGACGATCGTGCCTATTGCCAGCCCTGCCTCTCGCCGATCTGGGACACGGCGCTGGCCGGCCACGCGATCGCCGAGGCGGAGGGCGGCGCGTCGGCGGAACTCGACGCCGCCTGCCGCTGGCTGCGCGCGCGGCAGATCACGACGGTTCGCGGCGACTGGATCGCGACCCGGCCCGATGCGCCGCCCGGCGGCTGGGCGTTTCAGTACGCCAACGATCACTACCCGGACGTGGACGACACGGCCGTCGTGGGGATGCTGCTGCATCGCAACGGCGATCCGGCCGCATGCCGAGGCGATCGCGCGCGCGCGCGACTGGACGCTCGGGATGCAGAGCCGCGACGGCGGCTGGGGCGCGTTCGACGCCGACAACACGCATTTCTTCCTCAACCACATCCCGTTCGCCGATCACGGCGCGCTGCTCGATCCGCCGACCGCCGACGTCACCGCGCGCTGCGTCTCCTTCCTCGCCCAGATCGGCGATGGCCGCCGACGCGCCGCCGATCGCGCGCGCGATCGCCTTTCTGCGTCGCGAGCAGGAGCGCGACGGAAGCTGGTACGGCCGCTGGGGGACGAATTACATCTACGGCACCTGGTCGGTGCTGTGCGCGCTGAACGCCGCCGGTTTTGCGCATGACGATCCGATGATGCGGCGCGCGGTTGCCTGGCTGCTCGACCGGCAGCGGCCGGAGGGCGGCTGGGGCGAGGATTGCGCGAGCTACGGCGCGCGCCCCGCACGGCGAATACAGCGAGAGCACGCCGTCGCAGACCGCCTGGGCGCGTGCTCGGCCTGATGGCGGCGGGAGAGGCCGCGCATCCGGCGGTCGCGCGCGGCATCGCCTGGCTTGAAGAGCGCCAGCGCGCAGGACGGCGAGTGGGACGAGCGTCCCTACACGGCGGTCGGTTTCCCGCGCGTCTTCTACCTGCGCTACCACGGCTATCGGCTGTTCTTCCCGCTGTTGGCGCTGGCGCGCTACCGGGCGCTCGGCGCGGCAATTCGGCGCGGGTCGCGTTCGGGTTTTAGTTCGCCACCGGCCTCGCCGACCCGCTGGTGATGAACAGCGGCCTGAGCCGCGAGTGTGCTGCGCGCCTGCTGTCCCCTGCGGGCCGCGAAGCCACGGGCGCAAGGGAACTGGCCGGTACAGGCCGCCAAGGCGGCCGTGAACTGGGTTATTAAAATTGACATACAGCAATGAAGGTGTTATAAGCACGGCTGTGCCGGCGATGCAGCGCTGACGCGAGTTTCGGATGCCGAACACTGATCATGATCACCGCGGAGGCCGAGATGACAGAGGCGGGAAGGTGCGACTGGCGAGCGAGCCGGCAGCGGGAATAAGCCTGTCTGGCGCGAAAATCTCTTTCTCAGTGCGGCGAGCCTGATCCAGCCCTGTTCCAGGGGCCTCGTCTGCCTGTTCTTGGACCTCAGAGATCCTGAGCACGCCCGGTTCTTCGGCCTCAGCTTCGCACCGCCGGCGCGCTCGCCCCTCCCCTCCCTTGCCCTGCCGCACCCGCCGGTGCTTGATGACCCGACCCAGCGAAGGACCGAGAGCGATGCGCGTGAGCGTGGTGCAGATGAGCCCCGGGCACATCAAGGCGGACAACATCGCCCAGGCGCGCGGCCTGATCGAAGGCGCCGTCGGCCAGGACCGGCCCGACATCATCAGCCTGCCCGAGGTCTGGACCTGCCTCGGCGGCGACCACGCCGCCAAGCTCGCCGCGGCCGAGGCGCTGCCGCCGCCGGGATCGAACGAGCCGGGCGGCGCCGCCTACGAGTTCCTGCGCTCGGTCGCGCGCGAGAAGCGCATCCACGTCCACGGCGGCTCGATCGCCGAGCGCGCGGGCGAGCGGCTGTTCAACACCACCGTCGTGTTCGACCCGCAGGGCAGCGAGATCGCGCGCTACCGGAAGATCCACCTGTTCGACATCACCGCCCCCGACGGCACCGGCTATCGCGAGAGCGCCAGCTTCGGCGTCGGGCGATGCCGTCGTCACCTACGAGGCGAACGGCACCAAGGTGGGCTGCGCGATCTGCTACGACCTGCGCTTCCCCGAGCTGTTCCTGGCGCTCCGCCGCGCCGGCGCCGAGCTGATCTTCCTGCCCGCCGCGTTCACCCTGCAGACCGGCAAGGACCATTGGGAGGCGCTGCTGCGCGCCCGCGCGATCGAGACGCAGTGCTGGTTCGCCGCCCCCGCCGCCTGGGGCCGGCACCTCGACGGCGGCGGCGAGCCGCGCTTCACCTACGGCCACTCGCTGGTGTGCGATCCGTGGGGGCACGTGGTGGCAAAAGTCTCCGACGGGATCGGCTGGGCGACCGCACGCATCGACCCGGCGGTGACCGCACGGGTGCGGCGCGACATGCCGGTGCTGGAGCACCGGCGGCTCGTCTGATGCCCCGTGGCTCCAGGCCCCGGAGCGGATCGCCTTCTTCGGGGCCCCGACCCAGCTCGCGACCGAGGCGCGCGCCCGGCTGATCGGCCGCTACGGCGACGCGCCGCTGGACGCGGCGCAGGCGGTGGTGGCGCTGGGCGGCGACGGCTTCATGCTGGAGACGCTGCACCGCGTGCTCGGCCGCCGCCTCCCGGTCTATGGCATGAACTGCGGCTCGGTCGGGTTTCTGATGAACGCCTATGCCGAGGAGGGGCTCGCCGAGCGGATCGCCGCCGCGCAGGAGGCGGTGCTCAACCCGCTGCGCATGCGCGCGGTCACCGCCGACGGGCGAGACCGAGGAGGCGTTGGCGCTGAACGAGGTTTCGCTGCTCCGCCAGCGGCGGCAGTCGGCGAAGATCCGGATCTCGGTCGATGGCCGGGTGCGGCTGGCGGAACTGATCTGCGACGGCGTGCTGGTCTCCACCCCGGCGGGATCGACCGCCTACAACCTCTCGGCGCATGGGCCGATCGTGCCGCTATCGGCCAACCTGCTGCCGATGACGCCGATCAGCGCCTTCCGCCCCCGCCGCTGGCGCGGCGCATTGCTGCCGAGCGAGGCGGCGGTGCTGTTCGAGGTGCTGGAGGCCGACAAGCGGCCGGTGGCGGCGGCGACCGAATTCGCCGAGGTGCGCGACGTGGTCTCGGTCGAGGTGCGCGAGGACCGCGAGTGTGGCGGTGACGGTGCTGTTCGACCCGGATCAGGCGCTGTCGGAGCGGATCATCGTGGAGCAGTTCACGGTGTGACCACGCGACGCGCGGGTCTCGGCGGCTCTGCCCTGTCGGCGCGTGGGCGACCAAGCAAATGTCAGGTGTTAACAAACGATTTGTCAGCCGCAAATCGTCAATCGCCTGTTTCTTTTGACTTTTTGGCCTTCCGCCAGGCGGCGTGCGGCTTCGCAACGCGTCGGAAAAATTTACGACTGTGCACCAACGTAAAGCGGTGATGGCGTCAAGTTGCTGGAAAGCAATGGATATCTGAACTGGCATCCTTCTTGCTTGCTACCTTCCGCGACATCGTGTCGAAGGAGGGATAGATGAAATTTCGGAACGTCCTGTTCGGATTGGGTGCGTCGATCGCCCTTTCCGCCGGCGCCCAGGCGGGAAGCGTCAGCACCATCTGGGTCAACAACGCCTCGTTTGGCCCGCCGATCATTCAGGAATACGACCTCGCTACCGGGGCGTTGATCGATCAGATCAATGCGCCCCACGGCATCAACGGCCGCGGCATCGTGACCGTCGGCGATATCCTGTACTACACGAGCGCGACATCCAACGCGGTCTATGCTGTACAACTTCGCGACCAACACCGACCTCGGGACTGCCTTCACCGTTGCCGGTGCGACTGGCCTCTCGACCATTGCCTATGACGGCGCCAATTTCTGGGTCGGCGACTACTCGGGCACCAACCATGCCTACCAGTATACCCCAACCGGCACGTTGCTGAAGACGATCAGCCTCGCCAACTGCACCGGCTTCTGCGACGGTCTGGAATACTTCAACGGCAAGCTGATCTCCAACCGGGCCGACGAGCCGGCCCCCGGCGTCTATGATGTCTATGACCTGAACGGCAACCTGCTGCAGAGCTCGCTCATCAACTCTTCTCTGCACAGCACCGGGATCGCCTTCGACGGTACGGACTTCTTTGTCGATCACGGTGGCGATTTCGGCAACGGCACGCTTGGCGTGTACGACATCAACGGCAACTTCCTGCGCTCGATCACCCTGACGGGCTACACCTATTTCGACGGTGAGGATCTGTCGGTGGACTATTCGCAGGTCATTCCACCGGGGGTGCCCGAGCCCGCCAGCATGGCGCTGCTCGGCGCCGGCCTGATCGGCCTCGGTCTGGTTCGCCGCCGCCGGAAGGACTGATCCCGCCTACCGATCATCCAGTCTGACAGCCGGCACGGTGGCTCCTTCGGGGGCCACCGTCTTTCTGTGCATGGAGCGGCTGCCCCGCCCTGAAGCTGGAGAAGCGGGAGCGCCACGCGGGTATCATATTGCCGCGCGAAATGAAACCTCAGTGACGCACACGCCGATGTGTGCCACCTCTTTGCACAAATGCTATTTAGTTTTGTTTCTATTAAGCTATAGGCTCTCGCAACAGAGCGCGGAGAATGCACGCTGTAGTTGCGCAACCAGCGTCGGAACCCGTGCCTGCGCGCATGGCGGGGTGGAGGTTGAACTGGCCTAAGCCGTGGTCGCTCGCGACCATCCGTTCGGAAGGGGAAAGTCCATGCAACGAAAAATCCGGTCGCATCGAATGCTGTCCCTGGTCTTGCTCGCCACGGCTCTCGGCGGCGGACAGGCAATTGCCGGACCGGATTACTCGTTGATCACCACCATCCCGGTCACGCCCACCAGCTTCAACACCACGGGCGTATTCAGCAGCTACGACATCAGCTTTTTCGATCCGGCGAGCGGGCTCGACTATGTGGCCGACCGCTCGAACAACGCTGTTGACGTGTTCTCGCCCACGACCAACACGCAAGTCGGGCAGATCGGCATCGGCCTCTTTACCGGCGCCACGCCCTCGTCCGATAACGCGGGGCCGAACGGCGTGGTGGTGGCCAATATCGGTGGCACGCCGACGCTGTACGCCGGCAACGGCCTCAGCAACGTGAAGGTCTTCAACCTCAACAACAACCAGCTCAGCACCACGATCTCGACAGCCTCGGCGGGGGCAACCACCAATCTCCGCGCCGACGAGATGGCGTTCGACCCGAAGGACCATCTCCTGATCGTGGCGAACGACGCCGCCACGCCCTCGCCCTTCGTGTCGCTGATCAACACGAACACCAACACCGTCACCAAACAGATCACGTTCAACGGCACGGCCGGCAGCCCGAACGCCACCGGCGGCATCGAGCAGCCGGTGTGGGACGCGAACACCGGGAAATTCTACGTCTCGGTGCCGCAGATCGGCGGCGGCACTGACCCGGGTGGGATCGCGGAGATCGACCCGGCAACGGGTACCGTGACCAACGTGTTCAAGTTGTCCAGCTTCGGCGTCAGCGCCTGCGGCCCCGCCGGATTGGTGCAGGGCGTGGGCAAC
The DNA here is from genome assembly GCA_963754235.1 of uncultured Alphaproteobacteria bacterium. Taxonomy (GTDB): domain Bacteria; phylum Pseudomonadota; class Alphaproteobacteria; order Acetobacterales; family Acetobacteraceae; genus DATAYA01. Next base: position 66,955 of record CAVWFK010000006.1, read on the forward strand.
CAGCTCCTGGTCGGCTGCTCCGCCGGGAAGGGATCCAGCACGCTCATCTTCGATCCCACGGCCAATGGCGGCAAGGGCAGCGTGGTCGCGCAGTTCCCGCAGGTGACCGGGTCCGACGAGGTCGCGTTCGACCCGACCAACAACCGGTTCTTCCTGGCCGCGCGCGACAACCCAAGCGGGCCGGTGCTGGGCATCATCGACGGCGCCACGGACACGTTTCTGCAGAACGTGGCGACCGTGAGCGGTGCACATTCCGTGGCGGTCGATCCGTTCAACGGAGAGGTTCTGGTGCCGCTCGGCGGCGGTCCCGGCAACGCAATCTGTCCGGCGGGCTGCATCGGCGTTTACAACGTCTCCGCCGCCGTCCCCGAGCCCGCGAGCGCCGCATTGCTGCTCCCGTCGGTGCTCGGCCTGCTGAGCTTCACCTGGCTGCGGCGCAAGCCGACCAAGGATAAGTCCGTCTGATCAGAACCGGCGCCGCCGCCAGGCGGCGCCGGGCCGTTCAGTGCCCTGATCCCGCGTGCCACTGCGCCGCGCGTCCGGCCTGCTTCGCCCTCTGCGCCGCATCCTGCGCCTTCTGCGCGGCCGCGGCGGCGGCGGCCGGATTGCCGATCGCCTGCTGTTGCCGCGCCTTTTCCGCCGCCGCGCGCGCGGCCTCTGCCGCCTGGCGCGCCTGATTCTGCTCCTGCTGCGCCCGCGGGGTCGCGATCATCGCCGGTGGCGCCGCATCGGCCGGCGAGGTCGTGGCGCGGGCTGCTGCGGGTGCCGCCAGCAGCAGCGCCGTCAGCACGAGTTGCATGGTTCGCATGGACCGCTCCGGTGCTCTCGCCTGCCGGAACGTGATTTGGGCGGCGGCGGTTTCAGCCCTCCAGCCGCCGCCGCACCTCCGCCTTCACCACCTTGCCGTAGCCCGAGAGCGGCAAGGCGTCCCACACCACGATGCGCGCCGGCCATTTGTAGCGCGCGAGGCGGCCGCGGAGGCTAGCGAGCACGGCATCGGGGTCGATCCCGGCGCCCTCGTGCGGCACCAGCACGGCGACGCCGCACTCGCCCCATTCGGGATGCGGCATCCCGACCACGCAGGCCGCCGCCACCGACGGGTCGAGCAGGAGCGCCTCCTCGATCTCGCGCGGATAGACGTTGGAGCCGCCGGAGATGAACATGTCGGACGCGCGGCCGGTGATGTAGAGGAATCCGCGCGCGTCGAAATGGCCGAGATCGCCGGTATGGAACCAGCCGCCGGCGAACGCCTTCGCATTCGCCTCCGGATTGTCGTGATAGCCGGCGAACACGGCGGGGCCGCGCACGCAGATTTCCCCGGTCTCGCCCGCAGGAAGGCGCGTGCTGTGGGCCGAGAGGATCGCGACGTCAATCCCGGTACGCGGATAGCCGCAACTGCCGATCGGGAAGGCGGGATCGTCCTCGATGCTGTGCAGCGCGGGCGGCAGGATTGTGATGTTGCCGGTGACTTCGCCGAGCCCGAAATACTGCACCAGCACCGGGCCGAGCTTGCGCAGCGCGTGCTGCTGGTCGGCGCGGTACATCGGCGCGCCGGCGTAGATCACGTAGCGCAGCGAGCGATGGTCGATGCGATCGACCGCCTCGGCGCGCGCCCGCCGGTTCAGGATCGTCGGCACGGTGAACATGTTGGTCACGCAATGGCGCGCCACCAGCGACCACGCCTCATCGGCGTCGAGCCGCTCGCCTTCGAGCAGCACGCTCGCCGCCCCGCGCGCCACCTGCGTCATGGCGTGGATGCCCGCGCCATGCGACAGCGGCGCCACCACCAGCGAGACGTCCCGCTCGGTGGTGCCGGGCATCAGGTCGCATAGATGATTGACGACGACGAACGCCATCTGCCCGTGGGTCAGCACCGCCGCCTTCGGCCGGCCGGTCGTGCCGGAGGTGTAGAAGAACCAAGCCGGATGATCGCGATCGACGTCGGCCGGGGCCATCGCCGTAGCGCGGCCGGACGCGATTAGCGCCTCCCATCCCTCACCCAGATGGGCCGTGACGCGCAGCGCCCGGTTGGCGGCCGCGGCCGCCTCCTCGTGCTCGGAAAAGCCGGAGCCGAACAGATGCGCGGCGGCGCCAGAGGATGCCGCCAGATACGCGACCTCGGGCGGCGTGAGGCGCATGTTCGTCGGCACCCACACCGCTCCCAGCAGCCACGCCGCCCACATGGTCTTGAACATCGCGTTGTCGTTGCGGGCATGGACCAGAATGCGGTCGCCTTCCCCGATGCCGCGCGCAGCCAGCCCGGCCGGCGGCCGCGGTGACGCGCGCCGCGATCTCGGCCCAGGACCAGACGCGGGGACCGCGGATCAGGCCCGGCCGGTCCGGGAGCCGCGCCGCCGTTTGCAGCAGGAGGGTTGCGAGATTGCTGGTCGGAATCACCCGGCCATCGGCTCCAGGATCGACACGTAATTCGCGACCGCGGCACCGCCCATGTTGAACACGCCGGCGAGATCGGCGCGCGGCAACTGCATCGCTGCGGCTTCACCCGTGAGCTGCATCGCCGCAATCGCGTGCATCGAGACGCCGGTTGCACCGACCGGATGCCCCTTCGCCTTCAGCCCGCCGGAGCGGTTGACCGGCAGCCGCCCGTCCGCCGCCGTCCAACCCTCCAGCACCGCCCGCGCGCCCTGGCCGTAGGGCGTCAGCCCCATCGCCTCGTAGGCGAGCAGCTCGGCGATGGTGAAGCAATCGTGCAGCTCGACGAAGCTCAGATCGTCGAGGCCCACCCCCGCCGCATCGAGCGCGCGCCGCCAGGCTTCGGCCGCCCCCTCGAAGCGGGTCGGATCGCGCTTCGACAGCGGCAGGAAGTCGTTGACGTGCACCGCGGCGCGGAACCGCACCGCCTTGCCCATCGCGCGCGCCGTCGCTTCGTCGGTCAGCACCAGCGCCGCGGCGCCGTCGCTGACCAGCGAGCAGTCGGTGCGCTTGAGCGGCGGCGCCACATACGGGTTGCGTTCACTGACCGCGCGGCAGAACGCGAAGCCGAGGTCCTTGCGCATCTGCGCGTAGGGGTTATCGACGCCGTTCTTGTGATTCTTCGCCGCGATCGCCGCCAGCGCGTCGGACTGATCGCCGTGCGCCTGAAAGTAGCGTTCCGCGATGCGTCCGAACACGCCGGCAAAGCCCGCCGGAATGTCGCCTTCCTCGCGGCGGTAGGCGGCGCCGAGCAGGTTGTCGCCGACCTGCGGCCCCGGGGTCGCGGTCATCTTCTCGACGCCGACGACGAGGGCGAACCGGCCGCGCCCGGCAGCGAGGAAGTCGCGCGCGCCGTGGATCGCGGCCGAGCCCGAGGCGCAGGCATTCTCGTAACGCGTGGCCGGCTTGAAACGCAGCTCCGGCACTGCCTGCGCCACCAGCGAGGACGGAAAATCCTGCCGCGAGAAGCCGTTGTTGAACAGGCCGACAAACGCCGCGTCGATCTCGGCCGGGGCAATACCGGCATCGGCGATGGCGGCGCCGGCGACCCGCCCGATCAGCGCCTCGACATCCGGCTCCTCGAGCTTGCCGAAGGGGGAGTGGGCCCAGCCCACGATGCAGGTCTCGGTCATGGCTGCCTCTCCGCCGGCGCTGTTTCAGACCAAACTGGCGCCGGGGCGGCATGATTCCAAGGCAAGAGGGGCGAGGGGGCGGCCGGAGTCGGGGGCCGCCCCCTGCCCACGCTACTGCGCCCCTGTCACTTGGCGACGTACACCATCCACGACACCCCGAACCGATCCTTCACCATGCCGAACTGCGGCGAGAAGAACGTCTTGTCCAGCGGCATCTGCACCTCGCCGCCATCGGCTAGCGCCGCGAACCGGCGCTTGGCCTCGGCCTCGTCGGCGACCGTAAGCGAGAGGGCGAAACCCTGGAACTCGGGCTTTCCCAGGCAGCGGCCGTCCGAGCACAGCACCGTCGTCTCGCCGATGCGCAGGCTCATGTGCATCACCTTCTCGGCGTTATCTGGCGAACCGGTGCCGGGCTGCTGCGGTTCGGGCATGTCCTTCCAGCGCATCAGCATGATGATCTCGGCGCCGAGCGTGCGGCGATAGTACTCTGCGGCCTCCTCGCAACGGCCATCGAAAAACAGATAGGGCTGGACTTGCATGGCATTTTCTCCTGCGCGGCGTGCCATCATCGACACCGCCCGCAAGGACCCTAGCAGAGCAGGTGGACAGCGTCCACATTGAAGCGAGCATGATGGACGCACCAATCCGCCCGGCGGCACGCATTCCATATCGACACGGCGACCTCCGGCGGGCGCTGCTGGAGGCTGGGATCGCGCTGGCGCGGGTCGGCGGACCCGATGCGGTGGTGCTGCGCGAGGCGACGCGGCGTGCGGGCGTGGTGCCCAACGCGGCATACCGCCACTTCGCCAGCCGGGATGCGCTGCTGCAGGCGGTGCGCGCGGCGGCGCTGTCGGCGCTCGCGGTCGCGATCGAGGCGGAACTGGCCGGGCCGCGCGAGAGCGATCCGGCCGAGGCCGCCCGCGCGGGGTTGCGCGCGGTCGGCATCGCCTATCTGCGGTTCGCGCGGGAGGAGACGGGGCTGTTCCGGACCGCGTTCGCCGTCCCCGGTTCGGTCCCCGAGGACGTCAAGCCGGAGATGGCGGGAAAAAGCGGCCTCGGACCATTCCAGTTGCTCGGCGCTGCGCTCGACAGGATGGTGGCGGCCGGCGTGCTGCCCGCCGCGCGTCGCCCCGGCGCGGAATACCTCGCCTGGTCCGCCGTGCACGGCCTGGCCATGCTCGTCATCGAGGGGCCGCTGCGCGGCCTGCCGCGCGCGCAGATCGCAGCGATCGAACAAGAACTGCTCGGCATGGTGGAGAGAGGCCTGTAACGGAACCGGAATCCGGGGCCGCCGGCCCCAGTGGAGACACTGGCCGGCAGATACTTGACCAGGGCAACCGTATTGCTTGACATTGGCAATCGCTTGGCGATCGGAGCGGGGCCATGGGTGAAACCGAATTTGCTGATCGGGTGGCCGCGGTGAGGCGTTTCAGCCGCTTCTACACACGCCGGATCGGCGTGCTGCATGAAGGGCTGCTCGGCGGTCCGCTGTCGCTCACCGAAGGCCGGATCATCTACGAACTGGCCCAGTGTCGGATGACGACCGCCGCCAAACTGGGCGCCGAGCTTGGGCTGGATGCGGGCTATCTCAGCCGCATCGTGCGCGGCTTCGAGGCAAGCGGCCTGATCACGCGCCGCCCCTCTGCTACCGATGGCCGCGAGAGCGTGCTGTCGCTGACGAAGGCGGGCCAGGAAGCTTTCGCCGCCATCGACGCCCGCTCGCGGGACGAAATCGGGGCCATGCTGGAGAAGCTGAGTGCCACGAGGCAGCGGCGTCTCGTAACGGCCCTCCACACGGCCGAGATGCTGCTGAGCGATCGCGGCGCGGCGGAACCCAAAATCCCCTACCTCCTGCGACCGCACCAGCCGGGAGACATGGGCTGGATCGTCCATCGCCAGGGCGTCCTCTATGCGCAGGAATATGGCTGGGACGAGCGCTTCGAGGCACTGCTCGCCGAGATCGCGGCCCGGTTCATCCAGGAGCTCAACTCCAAGCGCGAGCGGTGCTGGATCGCCGAGCGCGACGGCGCCGTGGTCGGTTCGGTGTTCCTGGTGCGGCAGTCGGACGAAATCGCCAAGCTGCGCCTGCTCTACGTCGAGCCGGAGGCGCGCGGCCTCGGCATCGGGCGGCACCTGGTGGACGAGTGCATCCGCTTCGCACGCCTGGTCGGCTACCGCCGGATCACGCTGTGGACCAACGACGTGCTGACCGCGGCCCGAACCATCTATCAGCGCGCCGGATTCCGCCTGGTCGCGGAGGAGCGCCACCACAGCTTCGGCCACGACCTGGTTGGCCAGAACTGGGAATTGGCGTTGTGAGCGCGAGCGCCGCCGGGATGGCCGCGCGGCGGCCCGCGGCCACTGCCGCACTCGCCCTGGCCGCGGCGGCGGCGACCGGGGTGCAGGTCGGCGCGGCCATGGTCGCCACGCGGTTCGTGATCGGCCAGACCGGCCCGGCTTCGCTTGCCCTGCTGCGCTACGCGATCGGCTTCCTCTGCCTGCTCCCGCCGCTGCTGGCGACGACGCGGCGCGTGCGTTTTGCCGCGCGCGACCTGCTGCCGATCGCGCTGTTAGGCATCGTGCAGTTCGGCGTCCTGATCGCGCTGCTGAACTGGGGACTGCGTCTCATCCCCGCCGGACGCGGAGCGCTCATTTTCGCGACCTTCCCGTTGCTGACCATGCTCGTCGCCGCCGGCCTCGGCCGCGAGCGGCTGACCTGGCCGAAGACCCTGGGCGTGCTGCTGACCATCGCCGGCGTGGGGCTGGCGCTCGGCGACAAGATGGGCATCGGTCCAGGGCATGGCTGGTCGGGAGAACTCGCCGTGCTCGCGGCGGCCCTCTGCGGCGCCGTGTGCAGCGTCCTCTACCGGCCCTATCTCGACCGCTACCCCGCGGTGGCGGTGAGTGCCGTCGCCATGCTCGCGTCGGTCGCGGCACTCGCTGTGCTGGCCGGCCTGACAGAAGGCTTCTTCTCCACTTGGCCGCGCTTCACACAGGGCGGGTGGCTCGCGGTGCTGTTCATCGGCGTGAGCAGCGGGGTCGGCTACTTCTTGCTGCTTTGGGCCCTGGGCCACGCCTCGCCCACGCGGGTGACCGTGTTCCTCTCGCTCAGCCCCGTCACCGCCCTGCTGCTGGGGGCCGCGGTGCTGGGCGAGCCCGTCTCGGCTCTGTCCGTGGCCGGCCTCGCGTGCCTGGCCGCTGGCCTATGGCTTGCCAGTCGCGAGGCGGGGCCGGCCCATTAGACCATTATCGGCCTGGGTGTGCATAGCCGCAGTGACGGAGATAGCGGGCGCACTCGGTGGGATCGAACTGGTTGAGCAGTTGGCCGATCGCCTGCCAGAGCGCATCGACGGTTCGGGCAGCGGTTGAGCGCAGCAGCCGTTTGAGCTTGCTGAACACCTGTTCGATCGGATTCAGATCAGGGCTGTAGGACGGCAAGAACCATAAGCTGGCGCCCCGCGTCTCGATCGCCTCGCGCACGTCGGCGATTTTGTGGCTGCTGAGGTTGTCGGCCATGACGATGTCGCCCGGCGTCAGCGTCGGCGTCAGGAATTGCTCGACCCAGGCCAGGAACGACGGGCCGTCGATGGCGCCGTCCAGCACCAGCGGGGCCACCAGCCCGTCGTGGCGCAGGCCGCACAGAAAGGTCGTGGTATGCCAATGCCCGTGCGGCACCGCGGCGATCAGCCGCTGGCCGCGCGGCGCACGGCCGTGCGTGCGCGCCATGTTGGTGGTGGCCCAAGTCTCATCGATAAAAAACCAGCTTGGTCGTGTCGAGTTCTGGCATCAGCTCGGCCCATGCGGCGCGTGCTTCGGCGACATCGGCGCGGTCCTGTTCGGCCGCCCGCAACCGTTTTTTTTAGCGTCAGGCCCAGTCGGGCCAGGGCCGACCACATCACCGGATGGCTGACCACGATGCCATGCTCGCGCTTCACCCAGCCCCGCAACTCCGCAATCGTCGCGTCCGCCTGCTCGGCCACCCGCGCCCGCAGCGCGTCGTAGAGCGGCGCCAAACGCGGCGCCACATGGTTGTGCTGCCGCCCCGGCGTGGTCTCGCCGGTCTTGCGACGTCGCGAATGCACCTTCGACACATAGGACGGGCTGACGCCAAACCGCGCCGCCACCGCCCAAATCGGCTCGCCCACCGCGGCCAATACCCGATCCCGCAAGTCCTGCGCGTAAGCCTGCCCCGCCGCCAGCCCATCGAACCCTCCGGTCTCTGCCGGAGTCCCCGAGAATCATACCACCACCCCGATTCGGAAGCCCCAATCGCAATTCCACCGAGGGCGACCCGGGTCTAGCGCCGGCCCGTCAGCGAGGGTGCGCGCGCAAACCGCCCGCATTGCGCCACGATGTCGAGGCAACTATCGCGCGTCCGGGGCGCTACTCCGCGCGCCGTTCCCGAGTCGCAGGAGACCGCTCTTGCCCGAAGCCGCCCGCCGGTCCCGTGTCGCCGAAGGCCTGCCGCATCCGCTCGGCGCCACCTGGGACGGGCTTGGCGTCAATTTCGCCCTGTTCTCCGCCCACGCGACAAAGGTCGAACTCTGCCTGTTCGATACTGACGGCAAAAAGGAGATCGAACGCATCGAGCTGCCGGAGTTCACCGACGAAGTCTGGCACGGCTATCTGCCCGACGCGCGCCCCAATATGGTCTATGCCTACCGTGTCCACGGCCCCTACGAGCCGGAGGCGGGGCATCGGTTCAACCCGAACAAACTGGTGCTTGATCCCTATGCGCGCGCCCATGTCGGCAGCCTGCGTTGGGGGCCGGAGGTGTTCGGCTACCAGCTTGACAGCGAGGACGACACCACCTTCGACGAACGCGACAGCGCGGCGCTGATGCCGAAATGCCGCATCATCGACCCCGCCTTCACCTGGGGCCGCGACCTGCGCCCGCGCGGCTCGCGAGAGCAGACGATCATCTACGAGACGCATGTGCGCAGCTTCACCAAGCTGCACCCGGGAGTGCCGGAGCACCAGCGTGGCACCTTCGCCGGGCTGATGGTCAAGGAGGTGCTGGACTATATCCGCAACCTCGGCGTGACCGCGGTCGAGCTGCTGCCAATCCACAGCTTCATCAACGACAGCCTGCTGCTCGACAAGGGGTTGACCAACTACTGGGGCTACAACACGATCGGCTTCTTCGCCCCCGACCCGCGCTACGCCGCCCGCAACGGCGTCAACGAGTTCAAGGAAATGGTCGCGCACCTGCACGATGCCGGGCTCGAAGTGATCCTCGACGTCGTGTACAACCACACCGCCGAGGGCAACGAGCGCGGTGCGACGCTGAGCTACCGTGGCATCGACAACGCCAGCTACTATCGCCTGCTGCCCGATCAGCAGCGCTATTACATCAACGACACCGGCACCGGGAACACGCTCAATCTTTCGCACCCCCGGGTGTTGCAGATGGTGACCGACAGCCTGCGCTACTGGGCCACCGAGATGCACGTGGACGGGTTCCGCTTCGATCTCGCGACCATTCTCGGCCGCGAGCCGTACGGGTTCGACGAGGGCGGCGGCTTCCTCGATTCCTGCCGCCAGGATCCGGTGCTCTCCTCGGTCAAGCTGATCGCCGAGCCGTGGGATGTGGGCCCCGGCGGCTACCAGGTCGGCGGCTTCCCGCCCGGCTGGGCTGAGTGGAACGATCGTTTCCGTGACACGGTGCGCGCATTCTGGAAGGGCGACGAGGCGATCGCGCCGGAACTCGCGGCACGGCTCTGCGCGTCGGCCGACAAGTTCAACCGACGCGGCCGCAAGCCGTGGGCGAGCGTCAATTTCATCACCGCGCACGACGGATTCACGCTGGAGGACGTCGTCTCCTACAACGACAAGCATAACGAGGCGAACGGCGAGGAGAACCGCGACGGCACCGACAACAACTATTCCTGGAATAGTGGAGCGGAAGGACCGACTGACGATCCGGCGATCAAGGAGTTGCGCGAGCGGCAGAAGCGCAACATGCTCGCCACATTGCTGCTCAGCCAGGGCACGCCGATGGTGCTCGCGGGCGATGAGTTCGGCCGCACGCAGCAGGGCAACAACAATGCCTATTGCCAGGATAACGAGATTTCCTGGGTCGATTGGAACATCACGGAGGCTGGGCACGCGCTAACGCGCTTCGTGCGGATGCTGACCAAGCTGCGGCACCGCTATCCGATCCTGCGCCGCGGCCGGTTCCTGACCGGCGAGTTCAACGAGGCGGTCGGCGTGCGCGACGTGACCTGGATCAATGCCAACGGCGAGGACATGCGCCCGGAGGACTGGCAGGACGGCAATCTGCGCTGCTTCGCGATGCTGATGGACGGGCGCGCGCAGGCGACCGGCATCCGCCGCCCGGCCAGCGACACGACGCTGCTGATGGCGCTGAATGCGTATCACGACGTGGTGGCGTTCACGTTGCCGCCCTGCCCCGGCGGCAGCGCCTGGTTGATGGTGTTCGACACCAACATCCCCGAAGACGCGCGCGAGCAGCGCTTCAAGATCGGCGATGCCTACGAGGTCACCGGCCGCTCGCTGGTGCTGTTTCAGTTGGTGGACGGCGACGGACGGCAGCCGCTGGCCAAGGGGTAGGCGTAGGGCGGTCAGGCCCCGACTACGGCGCCGCCTCCCGTCGACGCCGCAGCAGCCAGATCGAGACCACCATTACCAGATCAGCCCCGCCAGCACCCCAAGTTCGATTATCGAGGCCCGGAACAACTGCTCCGTTGTCACCGACCAGCCTTTCTGCCGCGCCTGCGACAATTCCAGCGTGATCACCAGCACCCGCCGGATCGAGGCGATTAGGCCGACGATCAGGAACGGCTCGCACGCGAGCGCCCCCGAGCGCAGCGAATCGCGTACCGTGTGCAGGATCTCGATCAGCATCAGCACGAACAGCAGCCGATCGACCACGGTGATGATCGCCTCGGTCCCGCTCCAGTCGATCACCGCCCCCCAGAGCAGCACCACCGCGCTGGCGAGCGCCAATACCGCGGTCGCGATCAGCACCAGTCCAAGGGCCAGATAGACGGCGTGCTCGATCCTGACGAACAGCGCGCGCGAGCCCCGCTCCACCGCCGTCTCGACGCGGCTGCCGACATCCATTCTGCTGCTCCCCACCTTCATCGCCGCGCCTTTATCGCCGCGCCTTCGCCTCGTCCCGCCCGCGTGCTAGAAGCCGGCGCTCCGTCACCATACAGGGTTCCGATCGCGGCGATGGCCGGCCATTCGCAATTCAAGAACATCATGCACCGCAAGGGCGCGCAGGACGCCCGCCGTGCGCGGCAGTTCGCGAAGATCATCCGCGAGATCACCGTCTCCGCCCGCCAGGGCCTGCCCGACCCCGCCAGCAACCCGCGCCTGCGCGCGGCCATCGCCGCGGCGCGGGAGGCGAACATGCCGAAGGACACGGTGGATCGCGCGATCAGGAAAGCGACCGGTGGGGCCGGAGGCGAGGACTACGCCGAAGTACGCTACGAGGGCTACGGCCCCGGCGGCGTCGCGGTGATGGTGGAGGCGCTGACCGACAACCGCAACCGCACCGCCTCGGACATGCGCTCGACCTTCGCCAAGGCAGGTGGCGCGATCGGCGAGACCAACTCGGTCGCGTTTCTGTTCACCCAACTCGGCGTGATCCGCTTTGCTGCCGGCACCGCCAGCGCGGAGGCGATGCTCGATGCGGCGATCGAGGCAGGAGCGGAGAACGTCGTGTCGGATGCCGACGGGCACGAGATCACCGCCGCCGCCGATGATTTCTTCGTCGTGCGCGACGCGCTCGAAGCCCGGTTCGGCGCGCCCGAGAGTGCAGGGCTGGAATGGCGCCCGGCCACGACCGTCACCCTCGACGAGGAGCGCGCGGCGGCGGTGCTGAAGCTGATCGACGCCCTCGAGGAGAGCGACGACGTGCAGAACGTCTATGCCAATTTCGACGTTCCCGAGGCCGTGCTCGCCCGGCTCTCGGCCTGAACGGAGGCAGCGGTGGCGGCGCTGCGCCTGCTCGGTCTCGACCCGGGCCTGCGCCACACCGGCTGGGGCATGATCGAGAGCGACGGCAGCCGGCTGCGCCATCTCGGCGACGGCGTGGTGGCGACCGATGCCGCGCAGGATGTGGCCATGCGACTTTGCGCTCTGCATGCGGCACTCGGCGCGATCCTCGCGGAATGGCGCCCGCACGAGGCGGCGGTCGAGCAGACCTACGTCAACCGCAACGGCCAGGCGACGCTCAAGCTCGGCTACGCGCGCGGCGTGGCCCTGCTGGCCCCGGCGCTGGCCGGCGTGCCGGTCTCAGAATACGGCGCGATGGCGGTCAAGCAGGCGGTGGTCGGCACCGGAGGTGCTGCCAAGGAGCAGGTGCAGGCGATGGTGCGCCGGCTGCTGCCGGGGGCAGTGCTCTGCCGCGCCGATGCCGCCGATGCGCTCGCAGTTGCGATCTGCCACGCCCATCATCGCGCGAGTCTCGCCCGCTGGGCGGCAAGCGCGTGATCGCGCGGCTCACCGGGCCGGTCGCAGCGCTGGAGGACGGGCGCTGCGTGATCGATGTCGGCGGCGTCGGGTACCTGGTCCACGCCTCGACGCGCACGCTCGCGGCCCTGCCCGTGCCCCCCGCCGCCGCGCGACTGCTGATCGAGACGCAGGTGCGCGAGGACGCGATCACCCTGTTCGGATTCGCCGAGCCGGCCGAGCGCGACTGGTTTCGTCTGCTGCTCAATGTGCAGGGCGTCGGCGCCAAGGTGGCGCTCGGCGTGCTGTCCGCTCTCTCGCCCCGCGAGCTCGGGTCCGCGATCGCGGCCGGCGACCGCGCGAAGTCTCACGCGCGCGCCGGGCGTGGGCGCCAAGCTGGCGCTGCGGCTGCTCTCGGAGCTGCGGGAGAAAGCCGGCGCGATCCCGGGGGGCACCGGCGCGGTGATCGCACCCGCTGCCCCCGAAGGCGCCGGTGCCGATGCGCTCTCGGCGCTGCTCAACCTGGGCTACCGCCGCCCGGAGGCAGAGACGGCCCTCGGCCGCGCCGTCGGGCGATTGGGCGAGGGCGCGGCGCTCGACGCGCTGATCCGCGAAGGGCTGAAGGAGCTGGCGCGGTGATTCTCTTCCCCTTGCCACCCGTCATGGTCGGCGAAGGCCGACCATCCACGTCTTTCGTGCGCCGCCAAAGTCGTGGGTGGTCGGCCTTCCAGGCTGTGCGAGAACCTGAGTTTTGATTGAAGGGCGGTCAAGGCTGGGGTCTGTGGCAGCGGCGGTCCCGCTCCGGTCAGGCGAGTGCGGCGGCGAGGCTGGCGGGGCCGAGGAGCTTGCTGAGGCGTCCGATATTGTAGGCGAGCACGGCGAGCGCGGTTTCGGTGGCCGCCTTGGCCTTGCCGCGCAGCAGGAAGCGACCGCCCAGGAGGTATTTCAGCGCCGCAAACGGGTGCTCGGCCGTGCATCGGCGCAACCGCATCAGCGACGGGTCCGCCGCGATCCGTGCCGCCATCCGGTCGAGCGCCGGTTGGTCGATCAGTCGATAGACGTGGCGTCGGTCGGCCCCCGTGCAGCGCGACTTCAGCGGACATCCGGCACAGCTTTCGGCCCGGTAGCGCACGGCGTTGTCCGACCTGTGCCCGCCGTTGCGAACCAGGCGGCGCCCGGCCGGGCAGGTCATCGTGTCGGTCTCGGCATCGTAGCGGAAGGCCATCGGCGCAAAGTAGTCGCCTCGCCGGTTGACCTGCGCCGGCGGCCGCACTGCGGCGGCGATGCCCTCGGCCTCGCATTGCGCGGCCTGCGTCGCATTGGCGTAGCCGGTATCGGCAACCACCGTCAGCGCCGCGGCGCCGAGTACCACCTTGGCCGCGAGCGCCATCGGCAGCAGCTGGCGAAGGTCGTTCGCATCCGTGGTCACCTCGTGGTGGAGGATCATGTGGCTGGCCGGATCGACCGCGATCTGCACGTTGTAGGAGGGCGGCTTGGCCCCGGCGCCGCTGCCCATCGGCCGTGCGTCGGGCTCGCCGGCGACGCCGAGCTCGCGACCCTCCTCGCGCAGCCGCTGCGCCAGCTCGGCAACCTTGCCGCGCTTGGCGCGCAGCACCGCCAGCGCCTCCGTGACCGCTTGCCCGCTCGCCTCGTCCGGCTCGGCCGCGTCGGCCGCGTCCATCGCCGCCAGGTGGTCGGCGATCGCTTGGTCGAGGCGCGCGATCTCCGCCGCCGCCTCGGCGCGGCTCATCACCTGCTTGCGGCTCGCCGCCGCGCGGACCTTGCTGCCGTCGATCGCCGCGATGCCGCCGGCGAACAGGCCGCAGTCGCGGCAGAACCGAACCAGCGCGCCGCAGCTGGCGATGATCTGCGGGCCGTTGTCGCGCCGGAAGTCGGCGATCGTCTTGAAGTCGGGGGTCAGCCGGCCCAGCAGCCACATCAGCTCGACGTTGCGCTGGCATTCGCGCTCCAGCTTGCGCGACGAGCGAACCCCGTTGAGGGTGCCGTAGATATAGAGCTTGAGCAGATCGCGCGGATCGTAGCCCGGGCGGCCCTCCCGCGCCGGCACCGCTCGCTCGAAGCCCAGAGCTGGCATGTCGAGGCTGGTCACGAACGCGTCGATCACTCGCACCACCGCGTCGGCGGCGACGTAGTCGTCCACCGCCGGCGGCAACAGCGTCACCTGTCCGCGATCGACACCTTCGATAAACCCCATGCCGCATTCCCCCGCGAAATCGAGGGAGGATTCTAGAATGACGAGTCCGCGCGACGCGAGTTTTCACACAGCCTGCTTCGCCGACCATGACGACGGATGAGCGAGCGTGCGGTGGCGCCAGAGCGCGCGCCGGAGGACGCGGCCGAAGCGTCGCTGCGGCCTCAATCTCTCGGCGAGTTCATCGGCCAGCAAGCGAGCCGAGAGAACCTGGCTGTCTTCATCGCCGCCGCCCGCGGACGCAAGGAGGCGCTGGACCACGTGCTGCTGCATGGCCCTCCCGGCCTCGGCAAGACGACGCTCGCGCAGATCGTCGCCCACGAACTGGGCGTCGGCTTCCGCGCCACCTCCGGCCCGGTGATCCAACGCGCCGGCGACCTCGCCGCCATCCTCACCAACCTGCAACCCCGCGACGTGCTGTTCATCGACGAGATCCACCGCCTGCAACCGGCGATCGAGGAAGTGCTGTACCCGGCGATGGAGGACTTCCAGCTCGACCTCATCATCGGCGAAGGCCCGGCCGCGCGCAGCGTGCGCATCGATCTCTCGCCCTTCACCCTGATCGGCGCCACTACCCGCGCGGGCCTGCTCGCGACCCCACTGCGCGACCGCTTCGGCATCCCGCTGCGGCTCGTCTTCTACACGCCCGAGGAGCTGGAGCGGATCGTCGGCCGCGGCGCCCGCCTGCTCGATTTCGCGCTCACGCCGGACGGCGGCGCCGAGATCGCACGCCGCTCCCGCGGCACGCCGCGCGTCGCCGGGCGGCTGCTGCGCCGGGTGCGCGACTTCGCCACCGTCGCCGGCCGCAGTCCGGTCGATCGCGCGATCGCCGATGCGGCGCTGGCGCGACTCGAGGTCGATGCGCTCGGCCTCGATGCGATGGACCGCCGCTATCTCTGCCGCATCGCCGAGCACCACGGCGGCGGACCGGTCGGCGTCGAGACGCTGGCGGCGGCGCTGGCCGAGGCGCGCGACACGCTCGAAGACGTGGTCGAGCCCTATCTGATCCAGGAGGGCTTGGTGCTGCGCACCAGCCGCGGCCGGATGCTGGGTCTGCCCGGCTGGCGGCATCTGGGCCTGACCCCGCCGCCGGCGCTGCCGGGCCAGCTCGACCTTCTGGATGCGCCCGGTTGATGCGGATGCACCGGCACATCTTGCGCGTCTATTTCGAGGACACTGACGCGGGCGGCGTGGTCTATCACGCGACCTATCTGCGCTACGCGGAGCGGGCGAGGACCGAGGCGATGCGCGCCGCCGGCGTCCCCCATGCGGTGCTGGTGGCCGAGCACGGGCTGATGTTCGTGGTGCGCCGCCTCAATCTGGAGTATCTGCGCCCGGCCCGACTCGACGACGAGATCGAGGTGCTGACGACAACGCAAGCGATGGGCGCTGCGACGATCGCCGTGCGGCAGGAATTCCGGGCGGCCGGGCAGATGTTGGTTGCGCTGGACCTGACTCTGGCGTGCGTGCGATGGCGCGACGCGCGGCCGGCACGCATCCCGCCGCGCTGGCGGGCGGCACTCGGACCCGAGGTGGGATGCCAGGGCGGGATGCCGGACCGCGAGGATGCCGGCGGGGAAGGAGTAGGCTGAGTGGATCGGACGGTGAACGCGGCGAACCTGGCAGCGGCCAACAGCGACCTCTCGCTGTGGGGGTTGTTCCTGCAAGCCGATATCGTGGTGAAGCTGGTGATCGTGGGGCTGCTGGCAGCCAGCGTCTGGGTGTGGGCGATCGTGTTCGAGAAGTTCTCCGCGCTGCGCCGCGCCAACCAGGCCGCCGACGCCTTCGAGGACCAGTTCTGGTCCGGCGGCAGCCTCGATGAGCTCTACGACGCCGAAGGCACCAAGCCCGCGCACCCGCTCGCCGCCGTGTTCGGCGCGGCGATGGGCGAGTGGCGGCGCAGCGCCCGCGTCGCCGGGGCGGATGTGACCCGATCGAGCGTGCGCGAGCGTGTCGATCGGGCGATGGCGGTCACGATCCAGCGCGAGATGGAGCGGCAGGAGCGGTGGATGGTGTTCCTCGCTTCGGTCGGGGCGACCGCGCCGTTCGTCGGCCTGTTCGGCACCGTCTGGGGAATCATGCACAGCTTCTCGGCGATCGCGGCGCTGCACAACACCAACCTTGCAGTGGTGGCACCGGGAATTGCCGAGGCGCTGTTCGCGACCGCGATCGGCCTCGTCGCAGCGATCCCGGCGGTGCTCGCCTACAACAAGATCAGCACCGACCTCGCCCGCCTCGCCGGCCGGATGGAGGCGTTCGCGGCTGAGTTCGGCGCCATTCTCTCGCGCCAGTCCGAGGAGAGGGCCTGAGCGGTGGCCGGCTTCATCCAAAATGGCGGGCAGAACGGCGGGACGAACGCCCGCCGCGGGCGCTACCGGCCGCTCTCGGAGATCAACGTCACCCCGCTCGTGGACGTGATGCTGGTGCTGCTGATCATCTTCATGGTGACGGCGCCGCTGATGACCTCGGGCGTGAATGTCGATCTGCCCAAGACGACCGCGCAGCCGGTGAACCAGGACAGCCAGCCGGTCACGGTCTCGGTCGATGCGCAGGGCAAGATCTATTTGCAGGACACCGAAGTGCCGCTGACCGATCTGGTCGCGAAGCTGCAGGCGATCGCGCAGAACGACCCGGCGCGGCGCATCTTCGTGCGCGGCGACAAGGCGCTGCCGTACGGTCGGATCATGGAGGTGATGGGCACGATCACCGAGGGCGGCTTCACCAAGGTGGCGCTGCTCGCCGAACAGCCGCTCGGCCCCGCCGCCACGCCGGCCGCCACGCAAACGCCCGCCGGCACGCCAGCCACGCCGGCCGCCACGCCGCCCAGGGCCGCGGCGGCGCAGCGTTAAGGCCCGTCTCCGGGGCCGGGCATGGACACCGGGCATGGATAACGGACTGCGGCGCGGCGCCGCCTATTCGGCCGCGATACACGTGCTGGTGGTGCTGGCGCTGCTTATCTCGATCCCGTTCGCGAAACCGCCCGAGCCGCTGGACACCTCGGCCATAACGATGGAATTCGTGGGGCCGCCGCAGCCGGTGCAGAAAGGTCAGGCACAGGCCGCGACCCCGGCACCCGCCCCGGCGGCGCAGCCCACGCCGGCGCCGCCCGCGCCGACCCCGCCCAAGCCGCAACCGCCGGCGCCGCAGACCGCCCCGCCGCCGCCTCCCCCGCCACCACCGCCGCCGCCCAGCGCGGCACCGCCGACCCCAGCCCCGCCCGCGCCGCCGCCTCCGCCGCCGCCCACGCCACAGCCGGCGGTCGCTCCGCCGCCACCTCCGCCGGCGCCGGCGGCACCGCCGAAGCCTTCACCGCCGCTGCCGGTGCCGCCGCTGCCGGTGCCGCCGCCGCCGCTGCCCACGCCGGCCAAGGTCAGCCCCAATTCGCAGCCGAATCCGGTCGCGAAGCCCAACCCGCAGAGCCACGAGGAGCTGAACCAGCTCGACAAGGTGCTGGCGGCGCTGCGCAAGAAGCCGACCGCTCCGGCCAACCCGGTGCAGGGCGGCGCGCCCAATGCCGGCGGCAGCCCGCTCGCGGACGACACCGGCGCGCTGACCGCCGCCGAGCGTGGCGCCATCGGCAACCATGTGCGGCCGTGCTGGACCACCGATCCGGGGATGCCGGGGCTGGACAAGATGCAAGCGCTGCTGACCGTTACCACCGATGCCAACGGCACGGTGCGGCTGGCCAACATTGCGGCCGCCGACCAGGGCCGGCTGGGCGATCCGCTGTTCCGCGCCTTCGCCGAGCGGGCGCGCCGCGCGGTGCTCGATCCGCAATGCGCCAACCTGCCGCTGCCGCCCAAGCTGCTCGGGCACGTCAACACGTTCACGTTTCGCTTCAGCCCATAGGCCGCTTCAGCCTCTAGCCGGAGCGACCGGGAGAGAAAGTATGACCGACTTCACCAGCCGCCGCCGTCTGCTCGCGGGAACCGCCGCCCTCATCGCGACTCCGCTGGTCGCGCGCGCGCAGCCTGCCGCCCCTCCCCCGCCGCCTGCCGCCGAGTTCGGCCGCTCCGGCGCCCGCCGGCGCGTCCGGCACCCCGAGTGCGGTGATCGACGTCAACCGCGCGCGCGCGGCGCCGATCCCGATCGCGATCCCCGACCTCGGCGGCTCGCCGCTCGGCACCCAGATCGCGGGCGTCGTTACAAGCGACCTCGCCAATTGCGGCCTGTTCCGTCCGATCAGCCCGCAGGCCTTCATCGGGGCCAACGGCGCGGGTGCCAACGGCGGGACGCCCAATTTCGACAATTGGAAGGCGATCGGCGCGCAGGCGCTGGTGACCGGTTCGGTTGCAGGCAGCGGCGGCTCGGTGCGGGTCGAGTTCCGGCTGTGGGACGTGCTGCCGCAGCAGCAGATCCAGGGCACCGCCTACACCACCACCGAGGCTAACTGGCGCCGCATCGCGCACATCATCGCCGACGTGATCTATCAACGGCTGCTCGGCGAAAAGGGCTATTTCGATACCCGCATTGCCTATGTCGCCAATACCGGCCCGTATGGCCGCGTCACCAAGCGTCTCGCGGTGATGGACCAGGACGGTGCCAACAACCGCTTCCTGACCAACGGGGAATGGATGGTGCTGACGCCGCGCTTCTCGCCGGTGCGCGACGAGGTCGCGTTCATGAGCTACGCCAACAACCGCCCGCGCGTGTACCTCTTCGATCTTGGATCGGGCAGCCAGCGCGTGCTCGGCGACTTCCCCGGCATGACCTTCTCGCCGCGCTTCAGCCCGGACGGCGGCAGCGTGATCATGGCGCTCGCGGCGCATGGCGGGTCGGATATTGTCGAGATCGGCGTCGCGGGCGGCGGGATGCGGCGCCTCACCTCCTCCGGCTCGATCGACGTCAGTCCCTGCTTCAGCCCTGACGGCGGGCAGATCGTGTTCAACTCCGATCGCGGCGGCGACCAGCAGCTCTACGTGATGGATGCCGGCGGCGGCGGGGTGCGCCGGATCAGCTTCGGCGGCGGCCGCTACGCGACCCCCGTATGGTCGCCGCGCGGCGACCTGATCGCCTTCACCCGGCTCGGCGGCAGCGATTCCGGCAATTTCTCGATCGGGGTGATGGCGCCAGACGGCTCCGGCGAGCGGCTGATCGCGGAGGGCTACGACGTCGAGGGGCCGACCTTCTGCCCGAACGGCAGAGTGCTGGTGTTCTGGAAGTCGGGGCCGGGCAGCCTCGGGCAGTTGGTCTCGATCGACGTCACCGGGTTCAACCAGCGCGCGATCCCGACCGCGACCGCCGCGACCGATCCTGCCTGGTCGCCGCTGAACGGTTAGCCAAGGGTATCCACGGCTTGCGGTCGGGATCGGATTGCCTCATGTAATGGCAGGCCCTGGATGTCCGCACGCGGTCGCATGACGCGGCCGGGGACGCCACCGGGCCTTCCCGGTCCACCGCGCGAGCGTGCCGAGCACGCATCGACATCGTCGGCCGGGGCCGAGCTCACCCCGGGCGACGCGCCGGCCTCCGGCCCGCCTCCCATTGTTCAGGGACGGATCTTTTCGACGGATGGAACCCGCGCCGCCAGCAATGACCAAGCAGGGACCGCCTGCCGCGCGCCGCTTCGTCGTCTCCGCCCGCCCCCTATCCCGTGACGCATTCCGCCGCCGCCCCGACCGGGGCGAGATCGCCGCTGCGCGCCGATGCGCGCCGGCCCTTGCGGCGCACCGGAGTTTCCGACCACATGACCAAGCGTATGCTCATCGATGCCACCCACGCCGAAGAGACCCGCGTGGTGGTGCTGGACGGTAATCGCCTCGAAGACTACGACGTCGAGACTTCGACCAAGAGGCAGCTCAAGGGCAACATCTATCTCGCCAAGGTAGTGCGGGTGGAGCCCAGTCTGCAGGCCGCCTTCGTCGAGTACGGCGGCGGTCGCCACGGCTTCCTGGCATTCAGCGAGATCCACCCCGATTACTACCAGATCCCGGTCGCCGACCGGCAGCGGCTGCTCGACATGGCCGAGGAGGAGGCGCGCGCCGATCAAGAGCAGGAGGAGGCAGAGGACGCCCGCGCCGAAGCCGGGGTGCCGGGCGAGCGCGCCCCGCCGCGCGATTCTGCACCGCCCGATGCTGCACCGAGCGAACTCCCGGCCGAGGAAGCGCCGGACGGGCCTGCCAAGCCGAGCGTGACACCGGCCGCCATCCCAGCCGAGCGCGTGTTCGCCGACGCCGAAGCGGCGCTGCCCGAGTCTGAACCCGCCGCGTCCGAACCCGCCGAAGCCGAACCGGCCAACATGCCGCGCGACCCGGGCGAACTCGGCGCCGACCTCGCTCCCGAAGCGCAGGAACCGGCGTGGGAACCGATGCCGGAACCGGCCGCCGAGGATTACCCCGCCGAACCGGAGCCGGTGGCCGAGGCGGAGTCCGCCCCGGAGGAGGCGTTCGACGAGGCCGAGGACGCCCCGCCGCCCGAGACGGTCGGCGGCGACAGCGCCGAAGAGGCGGCGGAGCGGCGGTCCGCGCCGCGATTCCTGCGCAACTACAAGATCCAGGAAGTCATCCGCCGCCGCCAGATCCTGCTCGTGCAGGTGGTCAAGGAGGAGCGCGGCACGAAGGGCGCGGCGCTCACCACCTATATCTCGCTCGCCGGCCGCTACTGCGTGCTGATGCCGAACTCGCCACGCGGCGGCGGCATCTCGCGCAAGATCACCGCGGCCGCCGACCGCAAGCGGCTGCGCGAGGTCACCGCCGAGCTGGACATCCCCCGCGGCATGGGCCTGATCGTGCGCACCGCCGGTGCCAACCGCCCCAAGCCCGAGATCAAGCGCGACTGCGAATACCTGCTGCGGATGTGGGATGAAATCCGCGAGCGCACCCTCGCTTCGGTCGCACCCGCGCTGATCTATGAGGAAGCGAACCTCATCAAGCGCGCGATCCGGGACGGCTACTCGCGCGACATCGAGGAGGTAGTAGTGGACGGCGAGGACGCCTGGAAGGCGGCCCGCGAATTCATGCGGATGCTGATGCCGACCCACGCCAAGAAGGTGATGCTCTGGCGCAATGGCGGCCAGCCGCTGTTCGCCCATGAGCAGGTCGAAGCGCAGCTCGATGCGATGCTGAGCCCGACCGTGCAGCTCCGCTCCGGCGGCTACCTGGTGATCAACCAAGCCGAGGCGCTGGTCGCGATCGACGTCAACTCCGGCCGTTCGACGCGCGAGCGCGGCGTCGAGGAAACCGCGTTGCGCACCAACCTCGAAGCGGCCGACGAGGCGGCGCGACAGTTGCGGCTGCGCGATCTCGCCGGCCTGATCGTGATCGACTTCATCGACATGGAGGCGCGCCGGCACAATGGGATGGTCGAGCGGCGCGTCAAGGATGCGCTGAAGAGCGACCGCGCGCGCATCCAGGTCGGCCATATCAGCCATTTCGGCCTGCTGGAGATGAGCCGGCAGCGGCTGCGGCCCTCGCTGGTCGAAACCAGCTTCGCCGCCTGCCCGCATTGCGGCGGCACCGGCCATGTGCGCAGTACCGAGAGTTCGGCGTTGCACGTCCTGCGCGCGATCGAGGATGAGGGGGCGAAGCGCCACGCCGCCGAAATCGTCGTGCATGTCGGGGGGGCGATCGCGCTCTACATCCTCAACCACAAACGCCTAAGGCTGGCCGAGATCGAGGCGCGGACCGGAATGCACGTCGCCTTTGCCGCCGACGAGACGCTGATCCCGCCGCACTCGCGCATCGAGCGGGTGCGGGCGCAAACCCCGGGCACAGCGCCGCCAGCGATCCGGCAGGACGACGCGGCGGTTCGCCACCCGCCTGAGAACAGGGGCGCTGAGGAGGACGGCTTCGAGGAGGCGGCCGAGAGCGACGAGGCCGCCGAGGCGCCGGAGGCGGGCGAGATGCGGGAGGCCGCCGGGGCAGTGGCGGGCGCGCCGCCCCGCGACGAGAACGGCGCGGGCGAGCTCGGCGAGAGGCGCCGGCGGCGACGCCGGAGGCGGCGTGGGGGCCGCCGCGAGGATAGCATTGGGGCGGCGGCACCGGAGCCGGCGGAAGCGGCCGAAACCCCGCCTGCCGCCGACGAGGACGCGGCCGAGCGCGGGCGGCGGCGGGGCCGGCGCAGCGGGCGGCGGCGGCGCGAGGAGGGGGAGCCCGTGCCAGAGCCGGTGCCGATCGCAGAGTCGGTGCCAGGGCCGGAGCCGGTCGCGACTTATGCCGGTCCCACCCCGGCAGACCCGTTCGCCGGCCACGCCTTCGAGCTGTTCGACGCGATCGATGCGGTGGCGGAGCAGGTGGCGGCACCGCCTCCCTCGCCCTCGCCTGCCTTGTCGGCCGCCGGCCCGGACGTGGCTGCGCCCGCGGCGGAGGCCGCTTCCGCAACCGCGCCGCCGGCCGACGACTCGCTGACTATCCCGCCGCCGCCGGAGCCGGCCCCGCCATCGGAGGAGGAAACCACGCCCCAGCCCGCGATCCGGCCGGTCCTGATCACCGCCGAGGCGCCGCCCCAGGAGCGCCGCCGCGGCTGGTGGCGGCGCTGACCGGCTCAGCCTTGCCGGCGGCGCCCCGGTGCCTTGCGGGCGAACACCAGGCCGGCGAAGCCGATCCCGAGCACCGCGAGGCCCGCCGGCTCGGGGACCGGCGTGGTTGTGTTCACCGTCACCGTGCCGACCGCAAATCCCGGATCAACCTGGTCGGAGAGCTCGATGGAGTCGAAGGCCGCGCCGTTGAAGCTCAGCAGCCCCTGCCCGAGCACGTCGTTCGGCGGCACGGTCCCGGTGGCCGAGGTCGAGCCCACCAGGCTGCCACCGTTGAAGGCCTTGAGGTCCAGCGTGCCCGACCCTTTCACATCGAGGCCGAAGCGGAAGCTGACGCTGGTCACCGGTGCGCTGAAGGCAATGTCGAGCGGCACGAACGCATCGCTGCCCAGACCGCTGTTGAAAACCACGCTGCCCGGGATCGTAACGAAAGTGCTCGGCCCGGTGAAGAACCCGCCGGGATCGTGGGGAGCAGGAGCACTGAACGTCGCCGTGATGCCGCCCGCACTGGTCGGGAATGGGGTCGGCGTGCCGATAACCGGATCGGTGAAGGTGATCGGTGCGGCGATGGCAGCCGGCGCCGCCAGCGCCAGACCGGCGGCTACCCACCCTGTGATCGCGGCGGTTCGAGCGTACATCGTGCGGACCTCCCTTGGCGCGGCTCCAACCGCCGTCTCTTAGCATATGTTAATGACTTAGACACGGAATACCAGCGGATTCTGTAACGGCAAGGTGGAATGAATACGATGCGGCACAGTTCTGCTCTGCCGCTGCTGCTCGCCGTCCTCCTTGCTGGCTGTGCCGCGCTGCGCCCGGCACCGCAGCCCGGACTGCCTCTGGTCGAGACGGCGCCCGGCTGCCGCGCGCAGCACTCGCTGATGGACCTTCGCTATTATGTGTACGGCCTCGAGGGTGCGACGATGGTGGCGGCGCCCGGCGTCGCCTGTCCGATGCCGCTCGATGTGTACGAAGGGTTCTTGCGCGCGATCTACGTGGTGACGGGGGCCCGCGTCACCCTCTCGCCGGCGCACGGCACCGCCACGATCGTGCGGACCGCCGCCGGCCACGTCGCGGTGATCTACCGCTCCGCCCCGGGCTTTACCGGGCAGGACGGGTTCGCCGTCGCCGTGCTGCCCGCCGCTGTGCGGGTGCCGGTCTCGGTCACGGTCGGCCCGTGAGGCTGGGCGTGAGGCTGGGCGTGAGGCTGGGCGTGAGGCTGGGCGCGGCGCAGCGACCAGTAGAGCGGCCGCCGCCCCTCACGCAGCGCCTTCGCCTCGTAGCGCGTCGGCGGCCAGTCCGGCGGCCGCGCCGCCACCGGCGCTGCCACATCGAACAGCGCCTGCGCGGATAGCACCTCGGCCATCCACGCCTGACAGGTCGGATCGTCGGTCGCGATCCGCCACTCCGCCCCTGGCCGCAGCGCGCGCGCCACCGGCGGCAGCAACGCCGGATGCACGAAGCGACGCTTGGCGTGGCGCGCTTTCGGCCAGGGATCGGGGAACAGCAGAAACAGCGCATCGAGGGCGCCCGCGGGCAGACGGCGCAGCAGGTCGCGTGCGTCCGCGGGCCAGATCCGCAGATTGGGCGGCAGCGGCGCCGCCGCCTCGTCCCCCTCTGCCACCAGCGCCGAAAGCATCGAACAGATGCCGTTCTCGAACACCTCGCAGGCGATCAGCCCTGCCTCGGGGTGCGCCCTCGCCAGCGCCCGCGCGTGCTCGCCGCCGCCGAAACCCACCTCCAGCCACAGAGCGCGCACCGGGGCCGCGAACGCCGCCCGCGGATCGTCCGCCTGCGCAGGCGAGAAGCGCAGGCGCGGCAGCGTTACCTGGAGCAGGCGGCGCTGGCGCGGCCGCAGCGCGTGGCCACGGGCGCGGCCGTAGAGCCGGTCGGGGGGTGGCTTGAGCGCGCCGTTCAGCGCCCCAGCGCCGCGCGCAGCGCCGGCACCAGATCGGTCCGCTCCCACGAGAATCGCCCTTCATTGTCCGGCGCGCGGCCGAAATGGCCGTAGGCGGCGGTCGCGGCATAGATCGGGCGGCTCAGTTTCAGGTGCTCGCGAATGCCGCGAGGCGAGAGATCGACCACCTCGCGCAATGCCTTCTCGATGCTCCGCTCGTCCACGTCGCGACCGGTGCCTTGCAGATCGACATAGACCGAGAGCGGGTGCGAGATGCCGATCGCGTAGCTGATCTGGATCGTGCAGCGGCTGGCAAGCTCGGCGGCGACCACGTTCTTGGCGAGATACCGGCACGCATAGGCGCCGCTGCGATCCACCTTGGTCGGATCCTTGCCGCTGAACGCACCGCCGCCGTGAGGGGCGGCGCCGCCATAGGTATCGACGATGATCTTGCGACCCGTGAGCCCGCAATCGCCGTCCGGTCCGCCGATCACGAACTTGCCCGTGGGGTTCACGTAGAACTCGTCCTCGGCGCACATCCAGCCGTGCGGCAGCACGCCCTCCACCAGCGGCCAGAGCAGGCCTCTGACCTCGGCCTGATCGAGGCGTTCCTCGTGCTGGGTGGAGACCACCACGCTGGTCGCCGCCACCGGCTTGCCGTCGATGTAGCGCAGCGTCACCTGGCTCTTCGCGTCCGGCAGCAGGCCCGCCACCGCCTTGTCGCCCGCCTTGCGCAGCTCGCTGATGCGGCGAAGGATCAGATGCGCGTAATGGATCGGCGCCGGCATCAGCGCCTCGGTCTCGGTGCAGGCATAGCCGAACATGATGCCCTGGTCGCCGGCGCCCTCATCCTTGTTGCCGGCGCGGTCCACGCCCTGCGCGATGTCGGATGACTGCGCGTGCAGATGGCACTCGATGCTGGCGTCGCGCCAGGAGAAGCCGGGCTGGTCGTAGCCGATGTCGTGGATCGCGCGCCGCGCGAGATGCACGAGCAGGTCGGGGGTCACGCTCTCCGGCCCGCGGGTCTCGCCGGCCAGGATCACGCGGTTGGTCGTCACCAGCGTCTCGCAGGCGACGCGCGCGTGCGGATCGGCGGCGAGATAGGCGTCCAGAACCGTGTCGCTGATGCGGTCGGCCACCTTGTCGGGATGGCCCTCAGAGACCGATTCGGATGTGAACAGGAACTCGCCGGTATCGCGCATGGGTTTCCCTCTTGTCGCGCAAGGCCGCCCGGCAGGATGCAGGGCGCGGCGGTGTGTGGCGGAAAGCCCGGAGAGGGTCAAGCAGGAGAGGGTCCAGCAGCCGGGCGCCTCATCCCAAACCCAGCACGTCGCGCATGCTGTAGAGGCCGGGCGGGCGACCCGCCGCCCAGCGCGCCGCGCGCACCGCACCGGCCGCGAATACGCCGCGATCGAAGGCGCGGTGGCTGAGTGCCACGTGCTCGCTGGCGCCCGCGAACAGCAACGTGTGCTCGCCCACCACCTGCCCGCCGCGCAGGGCCGCGAAGCCGATCGCGCCCGCTTCGCGCACGCCGGTGTGCCCGTCGCGCCCGCTCTGGCGCACGTCCTCCAGCGCCACTCCACGTCCGGCGGCGACGGCGCGGCCGAGTGCCACTGCAGTGCCCGACGGCGCATCGACTTTCTGTCGGTGGTGCATCTCGACGATCTCGGCGTCGTACGCCTCGCCCGGAAGCGCCGCGGCAAGCCTCTGGGCGAGCGCCAGCAGAATCGTCACGCCGGGGGCGAAATTGGCCGCGTACACGACCGCGATCCGGGCCGCCGCTCGACCCACTTCCGCCTCGGCCTCTGCCGAGAGGCCGGATGTGCCGAGCACCCAGGCGGTGTCGGCTTGCGCCAGCGCGGCCGCGTGGGCGGGAGCGGCCGCGGCGGTGGTGAAGTCGATCACCACGTCGCAAGCAGCCGCCAGCGCGGCGATGTCGGGGAACAACGCGACGGCCGCCGGCGGCGTGGCGGCGCTGCCCGGCCGCAGCGTGCCGCCGGCGAGGCTAAGTGCCGCGTCCGCCTGCACCGCCGCAACCACCAGCCGGCCCATGCGTCCGCCGACACCCGCTATTCCGATTTGCATTGTCGGCCCCCGTACACGATCTGGACACGATCCGGGTGTACAAGATCCGGGCGCCGAGGCGGCGCGTTCCTCGAGGGATCGCGCCGCCGGCACCCGGTCCACGGCGCAGGTGGGGGGGGACGGCGCCGCAGATGAACGGTAACGTAGCGTAGGCGCGGTGGGTTTCAACGGCATCTGTCAAGAAAATTGGTGACGCCGTTGCGAGCAAAATTAATCTTTTCTTAGCCGCGTGCCATCTCCGCAACAGGTCGTCAGGCGATCAACTCCGGCCGTCAAAGAACTCCCGCACCTTGGCGAAGAAACCGTCGTGTTCGGGGCTGTGCCTGGCCTCGCCGCCTTCCTCGGCCTCGAACTGCTCCAGCAGTTCGCGCTGACGCCGGGTGAGATGCTGCGGCGTCTCGATCGAGACCTGGATGAACATGTCGCCGCGCGCGGCGCTGCGCAGCACCGAAAACCCCTTGCCGCGCAGCCGGAATTGATCGCCGCCCTGGGTGCCGGGCGGAATCTTCACCCGCGCGGCACTGCCGTCGATCGCCGGCACCTCGATCTCGCCCCCGAGCGCCGCCTGCGTCATGCGCAGCGGCACGCGGCAGAACACGTTGGCGCCGTCGCGCTGGAACAGGGAATGCGGCCGGATCGCGACATGCACGTAGAGATCGCCCGGCGGGGCGGCGGGGCCGCCCGCCTCGCCCTCGCCGGCGAGCCGGATACGAGTCCCGTCCTCAACGCCGGCGGGGATCGCCACCTGAAGCGAGCGCTCGCGCGGCACCGTGCCCGAACCCTGACAGACGCGGCAGGGATGGCGGATCACCCGGCCCCGCCCCCCGCAGGTGACGCAGGTGCGCTCGACCACGAAGAAGCCCTGCGCCGCGCGCACCTTGCCGAGCCCGTTGCAGGTCGGGCAGATCTCGGCGCCGCGATTCTTGGTCTCCGACCCGGTGCCGGCGCAGGCCTCGCAGGCGACGCGGGTGGGCACGCGCACCGTCGCCTTGGCGCCGGCGAAGGCAGCCACGAGGTCGATCTCGACCTGAGCGCTGATGTCGGCGCCGGTGCGGGTGCGCCCGCCGCGGCGATTACCCATCAGGTCGCCGAACATCTGATCGAATATGTCGCCAAGGCCGCCGGCGTCGAAGCCGCCGGAGTGGAAGCCGCCGCCGCCACCCTGCTCGAAGGCGGCGTGGCCGAAACGGTCGTAGGCGGCGCGCTTCTGGTCGTCGCGCAGCACCTCGTACGCCTCGCTCACCTCCTTGAACCGCGCCTCGGCCTTCGCGTCGCCCGGGTTGCGGTCCGGGTGGTACTGCATCGCGAGCTTGCGGTAGGCTTTCTTGAGATCGTCGCCGCTCGCGTCGCGTCCGACCCCGAGCATCGTGTAATAGTCCTGCTTCACCATCCCCGTTCAGCCTCGCCGACCTGCGGCCCTTCTGGGAGCGCCGTAAACATGGCGACGCCCGCCTTCGGATGAAGCGCGGGCGTCGCGGGGGATCAAGCCTTTCCTTTCGGGATCAGGCCGACTTCTTCTTCTGGTCCACTTCCTCGAACTCGGCATCGACCACCTTGTCGTCGCCGCCCGCCTGCCCACCGGGCCCCGCCGGCCCCGGACCTGCGCCCGGGCCCGCGCCTGGCCCTTGCGGACCGGCGCCGCCCTCGGGCGGCTGCTGGTTGCGATAGACGGCCTCGCCGATCTTCATCGCCGCCTGCTGCAGCCGCTCGGTCGCCGATTTCAGCGCCGCGGCATCGGGGCCCTCCATCGCCGAACGCGCCGCCGCGATCGCGGCTTCGGCCTCGCCCCGTTCCGCCGGCGGCGCCTTGTCGCCGAGCTCGGCCAGGCTCTTCTCGACCTGGTGGATCAGCGCCTCGGCCGCGTTGCGTGCCTCGACCTGCTCGCGCCGCTGCTTGTCGGCGGCGGCATTCGCCTCGGCCTCCTTGACCATGCGCTGGATGTCGGCCTCCGACAGACCGCCCGAGGCCTGGATGCGGATCTGCTGCTCCTTGCCGGTCGCCTTGTCCTTGGCCTGCACCGAGACGATGCCGTTGGCGTCGATGTCGAACGTCACCTCGATCTGCGGCACGCCGCGCGGCGAGGGCGGGATGCCCATCAGGTCGAACTGGCCGAGCAGCTTGTTGTCGCCCGCCATCTCGCGCTCGCCCTGAAAGACCTTGATCGTCACCGCCTGCTGGTTGTCGTCGGCGGTCGAGAAGGTCTGGCTCTTCTTGGTCGGGATCGTCGTGTTGCGGTCGATCAGCCGGGTGAACACCCCGCCCAGGGTCTCGATGCCGAGACTGAGCGGCGTCACGTCGAGCAGCAGCACGTCCTTGACGTCGCCCTTCAGCACCGCGGCCTGGATCGCGGCGCCGATCGCCACCACCTCGTCGGGGTTGACGTTGCGCGCCGGCTCGCGGCCGAAGAACTGCTTGACCGTCTCGATCACCTTCGGCATCCGCGTCATGCCGCCGACCAGGATCACCTCGGAAATCTCGCCGGCCGATACGCTCGCGTCCTTCAGCGCCGCGCGGCAGGGACCGAGCGTGCGCTGGATCAGATCATCGACCAGGCTCTCGAGCTTCGCCCGCGTCAGCTTCATCACCATGTGCTTCGGCCCGGAGGCATCGGCGGTGATGAAGGGCAGGTTGATCTCGGTCTCCTTGCTCGAGGAGAGCTCGATCTTCGCCTTCTCGGCGGCTTCCTTCAGCCGTTGCAGCGCGAGCTTGTCGCTGCGCAGGTCGATGCCCTGCTCGCGCCTGAACTCGTCGGCCAGGTAGTCGATCACGCGCTTGTCGAAATCCTCGCCGCCGAGGAAGGTGTCGCCGTTGGTCGATTTCACCTCGAACACGCCGTCGCCGATCTCGAGCACCGAGATGTCGAACGTGCCGCCGCCGAGGTCATAGACCGCGATCGTGCCGCTGGTCTTCTTGTCCATGCCGTAGGCGAGCGCCGCGGCGGTCGGCTCGTTGATGATGCGCAGCACGTCGAGGCCGGCGATCTTGCCGGCATCCTTGGTCGCCTGGCGCTGGGAGTCGTTGAAGTAGGCGGGCACGGTGATCACCGCCTGCACCACCTTCTCGCCGAGATAGGACTCGGCGGTCTCCTTCATCTTGCCGAGGATATAGGCGCTGATCTGGGAGGGCGAATACTTCTGGCCCTTCACCTCCACCCAGGCATCGCCGTTGTCGCCGCGGACGATCTTGTAGGGAACCAGATCCTTGTCCTTGGCCACCAGCGGATCGTCGTAGCGGCGGCCGATCAGGCGCTTGATGGCGTAGAGGGTGTTGGACGGGTTGGTGACCGCCTGTCGCTTGGCGGACTGGCCGACCAGGCGCTCGCCGTTATCGGCGAAGGCGACCATGCTCGGCGTGGTGCGGGCGCCCTCGCTGTTCTCGATCACGCGGACGTCCTTGCCCTCCATGATCGCGACACACGAGTTCGTCGTGCCGAGGTCGATGCCGATCACCTTGCTCATGGGATTTCGTCTCTCCTTGTCAGCGGTTCCGAGCGGCCCGAAGCACCGCGCGCAACCCTAGGGTGCGATGAATGGCTTGGATGTATTGAGGCAACCCGGCAGCGACAAGGGGCGGGACGCGATTCGCTGGCGTCGCAACCCCCCTCACCCCGGCTCTCTCCCACAAGGGGAGAGGGGGCTGCGCGCTAAAGCCCCCTCCCCTTGCGGGAGGGATTGGGAGAGGGGTGCATCCGCTCAGGCCGTCGTACCCAATCCCGCGGCCGCACCTTCGGGCGCCTTGGCGACCACGACCATCGCCGGCTTCAGCAGCCGCCCGTTCAGCAGCCACGCCGAGCTCCAGGCCTGCAGCACCGTCCCCGGCGCCACCTCGTCCGAAGGCTGCTCCGCCATCGCATGGTGCAGGTTCGGATCGAACGGCTGCCCGGTCGGATCCTCGCGCGTCACACCGTTGCGCTCCAGGGTGGCGAGGAAGCTGCGCTCGATGCCGGCAAAACCCTCGCGCAGGCGGGCCAGCGTCTCCGGCTCCCCCGGCCGCGGCGGCGGCAGGCTGGCGAGGCCGCGGCGCATGTTCTCCGCCGCCTCCGCCATGTCAGGGCGAAGGACTGCGCGGCGTACTGGCGGGCATCCTCGGCCTCGCGCCGGCCGCGGGCGCGGACATTCGCCGTCTCCGCCTCGGCGCGCAGCCAGCGGTCCTTGAAGTCGTCGCGTTCGGCCTCGAGCGCGGCGATGCGCTCGGCGGCCTCGCGCAGCCGCTCTTCCGGGGTCGCGGGCGCGGATGGCGACCCGGCCACGTCGTTGGCCGGGACGGCAGGCTCGGTCTGTTCGCTCATGCGGCTGCAAGTAGGAAATCGCAGGGATGCGGGCAAGCGGGTTGTGCGCGCGCCGCCCCCTCTAGGGTGCGCGCCCGTCTAGCTAGGGTGCGCGTCCGGCGAAGGGGAACGAAGATGCAGCGGACGGCGACGAGCGCTTCCGCGAGGGGCGGCGTCGCGCGGGCGGTGCTGTCCGGGTTCTGCGCCAGCCTGGTCGCGGTCGGGCTCGGGCGGTTCGCCTACACGCCGCTGATCCCGGCGCTGATCGCGGCCGGCTGGTTCGCGCCCGCGGCTGCGGTCTATCTCGCGGCCGGCAACCTCGCGGGCTATCTCGGCGGCGCGCTCGCCGCCCGCCCGCTCGCGCGCCGGCTGCCGGCAGCGCCGCTGCTGCGCGGAATGATGGCGCTGTCGGCCGCCTCGTTCCTCGCCTGCGCTTGGCACGCGGGCTTCGCCTGGTTCCTGCTCTGGCGGGTCGTCGCCGGCATCGCGGGGGGCGTGCTGATGATCGTGGCGGCAAGCCTGGTGCTGCCGCATGTGCCGCCCGCCCGCCGCGGACGGGCGAGCGGGTTCATTTTCCTGGGCATCGGCGTCGGCATCGCGCTCTCCGGCACGCTGCTGCCGATCTTGCTGCGCGCCGGCTTGCCGGCGACGTGGCTCGCGCTGGGCACCCTCGGCTGCGTGCTGACGGCGCTTGCCTGGGGCGGCTGGCCGGGCGGCGCGCCCGCCGCGTTGCCGACCCCGCCGCGCCGCCACGCCGGCCGCCGGATTGCGGCACTCTACGCGAGCTATGGGCTGACCGCGGCCGGGCTGGTGCCGCATTTCGTGTTCCTGGCCGACTTCGTCGCGCGCGGTCTCGGGCGCGGCGTCGCGGCAGGCGCCTGGGCGTGGGTGCTGTTCGGCCTCGGGGCCGCCGCGGGCCCGGTGCTGGCGGGCACTGCCGCCGACCGGATCGGTTTCGCGGTCGCCCTGCGGCTGCTGTGGGCACTCGCGGCGGCCGGCATCGGCGTGCTGGCGTTCACCAGCGCGCCGGCCGCCGTCGCCGCCTCGGCGCTCGTGGTCGGCACCTGCGGACCGGCGAGCACGGCCCTGGCCCTCGGCCGCATCCACGAGTTGCTGCCGGGCAGGCCGGCAGCGCAGGCCGGCGCGTGGGGGCGCGCCACGATCGCCTTCGCATTGCTGCAGGCGATCGCGGCCTACGTGTTGTCGTTCGTGTTCGCGCGTACCGGCAACTACGCGCTGCTGTTCGGCGTCGGCGGCGTGGCGCTGCTGCTGGCGCTGGCGATTGACCTGGCCGGCAACCGGCGGGGGAGCGAATCCGCCCCCGCGTCGCCGCGATAGGCCCCGCTCAGGCCACCGCCTGCCGCCGCACCAGTCCGAGACCGAGCAGGCCAAGGCCGAGCAGCGCCACCGTCGCCGGCTCCGGCACCTTCGCGGTAAACACGTAGCTGTTGCCGCCGCCGAAGATTTCGGCGCTGTTGCCGAGCGCGTTGCCGCCCGCGAGCTGGAACGGCGTCCCCTCGACCCCCGCCGAGGTGCCGTTGATCGGGCCTGCATCGGTCGCCCCGCCATAGGTCGGGAAGAACGTGGAGGCCAGCATCTCCAGCACCGGGATGTTGCCGGTGGTGAAGAACCCGCCCGTGCCGGTCTTCTGATCGACCAAGAATTCGAGCGGGGTCGTGATCGCGCCGCCACCGAGCGGCGAGGTGAAGCGCGCCGACGCGAGCGGCACCGCGAACAGGCCGCCGCCGAGCGCGGTGAGGCCGTTCGTATCGCCGCTGCCGGTGATCGAGATCGGCTGCGGGATGTCGGAGGCGAGGGCGCCGAGTGCGATGAATTCATTCGCGGCGATCGTGTAGGTGATCGGCGCCGCCCGCGCGGCTGCGGTTCCGCCAAGCAGCATCGCTGCGGCAATGGCCGTTCTGGTCAGGCTGAACATGAGGAGATTCCTTCCGGTGCTGTGCGCCGCTTCACCATCGCGGTATGCGTCGCGCGAGAGTGAAGGTAAATTTGCAAGCGCCTGCCTCAAATAACGCGAAACCGCCCGGATGTGAGCCGGCGCACAATCGGCAGCTATTGCAGGAACCCCCAACGCGGCACCGCCGGCTCGGCACTCGCCCACTGCCAGATCCCGTCGGAGCGCTCGCACACATTGGCGTCGTAGAGGCGGCGCGGCGAGGTGGGCTTCTGTCCGTCGATCACGGAGAAGACGACCTCCTTGCACGCGGCGAGCGGCGAGGGGATCAGCCGCACCACTTCGAAATCGCCGTGCTCGTTGCCGAGCGGGATCAGGTGGTGAATGTACCACCGCCCAGTGCCGCCGAGCGGCGCCGCGCCGACGCGCCCCGCCAGCGCGTCCTGCTCGGCGTGCTGGCGCGAGCGGCCGTACCACTTCACCGCCTCGTCGGCCGCGGCACTGACCCCGACCCCGACCGCGAAGCCGACCGCCGGGTTCGCGGTTGCCCCGCCCGAGGCGTAGCCCGCCGCCAGCCCGATCAGGTCAGGCACCGCCTTGCAGCCGCCGAGCAGCAGCAGCGGCAGCAACGCCGGCAGCAGCCTCACTGCAGCGCACCCCAGCGCTCGGTCGCGGGTTCCGCCGAAGCCCAGCGCCAGACCGTGCCGTCGCGGCACACGGCCGCGGTGTAGAAGCTGCGGAATGGCCGGCGGTCGCGCACTTCGTCGATCGAGAACACGATCTCCTTGCAGGCGAAGCCGCCGCCGCCGATGTCGCGCACCACCGAGACTTCGCCGCGCTCGTCGCCCTCGATCGGGAGGCGGTGAACCACCCGCCAGGCCGCGACCCCGCCGGGCGCCAGAGGACCCGCGGCCTCGGCGATGCCGTCCTGCTCGGCGGCATGGACGCGGCGCTCGACATAGGCGAGCCCGATCGAGGCGGCGGAGCGGATGCCGAGCCCGATGCCGGTCGCCACCGCCGCGTTCTTCGTCACCGCGTTGGCGGCGCCTGCGCCGGCGATGCCGGAGACGTCGGCCGTGGTCTCAGCCAGAATCGAGCCGCAGCCCGACAGCGCCAGCAATCCACATAGCGCCAGGGACGGCACGACGGGCAATCGGCGCGACGGGTCGGCGACAATCGGCATCGCAACGGCAATAATCGCGCGACCGCGAGCCGGGTCGCATCACGATCCCGTTGCGCCACACCCCTTTCGTCTGGCTCAGCCCAGCAGGCGGCCGATCACGTGTGCCGTGTAGTCCACCACCGGGATGATCCGGCCGTAATTGATCCGCGTCGGCCCGATCACGCCGATCGCGCCGACGATGCGGTTGGCCGACCCCCGCGCCGGCGCGACCACCATCGACACCCCCGAAGTGCCGAACAGGCCGCTCTCAGCGCCGATAAAGATGCGCACCCCGTCCGACTGCTCGGCCAGCTCCAGCAGGCGCAGCATCGTCTCCTGCGTCTCCAGCCGCTCGAACAGCATCTGGATCGCGCCCAGCCGCTCGATCTGCGTGATGTCGGCGAGCAGCCGCGCCTGGCCGCGCACGATCAGGCTGCCGGCGCGGCCCTCGCTCGACCAGGTGGCAAGCCCGGCCTCGACCACCTGCGCCGAGAGCGCGTCGAGTTGGGTGCGGGCGGCGGCCATGTCCTCGGCGACGATCCGGCGCAGCTCCGGCAGGCTGCGTCCCGATAGCCGCGAATTCAGATAGTTGCCTGCCTGCACCAGCGCCGACGGCGGCAGGCCGGCGGGCGTCTCGATCACCCGGTTCTCCACCTGCCCGTCGGCCGAGACCAGGATCACCAGCGCCCGGCCGGGGCCGAGCGGGACGAATTCGATGTGGCGCACCGCGCCTTCGGATTTCGGCGCCAGCACCAAGCCGGCGGCGGCGGAGAGGCCGGAGAGCATGGTGCTCGCCTCGCCCAGCGTCTGCTCGAGGCTGCGGCCCTTGGCCTCCAGCGCGCGGCCGATCGCCTCGCGATCCTCATCGGCCAGCTCGCCGAATTGCAGCAGCCCGTCGACGAACAGCCGCAAACCGCGTTCCGTCGGCAGCCGCCCGGCCGAGGTGTGCGGCGCGAACAGCAGGCCGCTGTCGGTCAAATCCGCCATCACGTTGCGGATCGTGGCCGGGCTGAGCGCCAGCGGCAGCCGCCGCGAGAGCGTGCGGCTGCCGACCGGCTCGCCGGTTTCGAGATAGCTCTCGACGATCTCGCGCAGGATTGCCGCCGAGCGCGGGTCGAGCCCGGGCGGCAGTGCGGGGCGAGGCGGCAGCGGCGGCGCGGGCTGATCCATCTTGCATCCGATTGTGGGCGCCGCCTCGCCGCCTCGCAACGTCGCGCACCCGCGGCTAAGGTCCGCCGCCTCCGCCATTCGCAAGGAAGCCGCCATGCGCCCCTCCGGCCGCGCCGACCACGCCCTGCGCGAGATCTCAATCGCTCCCGGCTTCGCCCGCCACGCCGAAGGTTCGTGCCTGATCCGCATGGGCGGCACCGAGGTGCTGTGCGCCGCGAGCGTCGAGGCGCGGGTGCCCGGGTTTTTGCGCAATTCCGGCCAGGGCTGGGTCACGGCGGAATACGGGATGCTGCCGCGCGCGACCCACACCCGCGGCGAACGCGAAGCCGCACGCGGCAAGCAATCCGGCCGCACGCAGGAGATCCAGCGGTTGATCGGCCGCAGCCTGCGCGCCGTCGTCGATCGCCGCGCGCTCGGCGAGATGACGGTCACGCTCGACTGCGACGTGCTCAATGCCGACGGCGGCACCCGCTGCGCCGCGATCACCGGCGCCTGGGTGGCGCTGCGGCTGGCGCTCGATCATCTGGTGCGGATGCGTGTTATCGCCGCGGTGCCGCTGACCGGGCAGGTGGCGGCGGTCTCGTGCGGCGTGGTTGCCGGCGCGCCGGTGCTCGACCTCGACTACGCCGAAGACAGTTCGGCCGAGGCGGACGCCAATTTCGTGTTGACCGATGCCGGCGGCATCGTCGAGGTGCAGGCGACCGCCGAGCGCGCGCCGTTCTCGCGCGCGACCCTCGACGCGCTGCTGGCGCTGGCCGCGGAGGGCACGGTGCGGCTGTTCGAGATGCAGCGCGCGGCGCTCGGCTGATGGCGCGGCGGCTCGATCCCGGCGGCCGGCTGGTGCTGGCGAGCCACAACCCGGGAAAGCTCGCCGAGATCGCCGCTCTGCTGCATCCCTATCACCTCGAGACCGTGGGCGCCGGCTCGCTTGGCCTGAAGGAGCCCGAAGAGACCGAGGACAGTTTCGCAGGCAATGCAAGGCTGAAGGCGATGGCGGCGGCCCGGGCGGCGGCACTGCCGGCGCTGGCCGACGATTCGGGAATCTGTGTTGCGGTGCTGGACGGTGCGCCGGGGGTGCATTCGGCACGCTGGGCCGGACCGAAGAAGAATTTCGCTCGCGCGATGCGCCGGGTGCATCGGATGATCGGCCGCAACGCCGATCGGCGCGCGCATTTCGTCTCGGTGGTTTGCCTCGCTTGGCCGGATGGCGACGTAGAAACGTTCGAGGGCCGCATCGACGGGATCGCCATCTGGCCGCCGCGCGGGAAGCGGGGTTTTGGCTACGATCCGATGTTCGTCCCCGACGGCTGGACCACGAGCTTCGGCGAGATGGCGCCCGACGCCAAGCACGCGATCAGCCACCGCGCCCGCGCCTTCGCCGCGTTCGCGGCTGCCTGCCTGCCGCCGATCAACGAGGCCGGTCCGTAAGCTTGACGCCCGTGACCGTCGCCAGCCCCTTCGCCCCGGCGAGTATCGCGCCCCCGAATTCGGCCTCGGTCGCATCCGCGCCGGTGAGGTTGGCATCGGTGAGGTCGGCGCCGGAGAAGTTCGCGCGATGCAGATGCGCCCCGCGCAGATCGGCACCCTGCATCTTAGCGAAGCTGAAATCGGCATAGGCGAGGTTCGCACCGGCGAAATTGGCGCTGCGCAGTTCGGCGTCAATGAACTCGGTGTGCAGCAGGCCCATCGACTGGTTGCGCAAATCGGCGCCGAGGTTGGCGCCGGCAAAATTGGCGCCGCGCAGATCGCCGTCGCTGAAGCGGGCGATGACCCGCGCACCGGCGAAATTGGCGTGCGCGAAATTGGGCGCGTCGGCGGCGACGATTTCGAGGCCCGGGAACACCACCGGCCCTTGGAGGCTGGCACCGGAGAGGTTGGCACCCGCGAAATTGGCCCGCATGATCCAGGCGAGATCGAGCCGCGCCTTCGCGAGATTGGCCTCGGAGAGATTCGCGCGCGAGAGGTTGGCATTGAACAGATCGGCGCCGGCGAGATTGGCGCCGTGCAGGTCGAGGCCGCTGAGATCGAGCTTTTCCAGCGCGCGCCCAGCGAGATTGAGCGGGCGGTGGGAAGCGAGCATCGCCACGATGTCGGCCCGGGTGGGCGGCGCGGGCCCGGCGGCGGCCAACACCAGCGCCAGCGGTGCAAGCAGCAGTGCGCGCCTGCGCATCGCCCGATAGGCGCTCACAGCCGGATGTCGGCGCTAATCCGATCCGCGGTCGTTCGCACCGCGCCGTGCGAGCGGTCGAGCAATCCCGCCTGCTCAAGCGCAGTCACGTCGGCATGGACCCGTCGATACTGACGGCCGAGCGCGCGGGCCAGGGCCGAGACGGACGGCTCCGCATGATGATGCAGATGACGCAGCAGCCGGTAACGCTCGCTGGTCATCACACGGGCCAGCCCTTCCCAACTCTCAAACGCCAGCACGCGCTCGACCACGCTCTCGCCGCGCTCGGCGCGCCGCCAGGCGTCGAGAAAGGCGGCCGAATCGTCCTCGATGCTGCCGCCAACAATCACTTTGAGATCAGCCACCGATTGATCCTCCTTTGCCATCATTGGCCGCGGCGGATGGCGCGCACGTCGGCGAGAAAGTCCGCGACGAGCTGCTCGGGCGTGGTGAACGGGTAAGCCTCTTCGCGATCCCGGTAATGGCGGTGGTCGCCCTTGCCCGCCTCGTTGTCATAGCCGACCAGACGGTCGCCCGCGCGACCGAAGAACAGGCTGTATTTGAAGCTGTGCCGCGAGCCGCGCACCGGGTTCGGCACCAACCACAGTTTCATGTCGGATACCGTTCCGTCGTCGAACTGGCGCTTGCGACGCAGGATTAGAACAGCCGGCGGCACAGCGCTGAAGATGAGGCCGGCGATCTATGACGTCAAGTGTCATAGATCGCGGTCGGCACTCCCATCGCGTCCCGCCGTCCTCATTGCGTGCCCCCTCACCCGCCCCTAGCTTCGAACCATGTCCGCCGCTTGCGACACCCTCCGCATCGCCCTTTCCCAGATCAACCTCCATCTCGGGCAGATCGAGGCCAATGTCGCCCGCATCCGCGCCGCCCGCGCCGAAGCCGCCCGCCTCGGCGCCGATCTCGTCGTGACCCCCGAGCTTTCCGTCAGCGGCTACCCGCCGGAGGATTTGATCCGCAAGCCCGCCTTCGTCGCCGATTGCGAGGCGGCGGTCGCCGCACTCGCAGCCGAGACCGCCGACGGCGGCCCGGCGGTGGTGGTCGGCGGCCCGTGGCGCGACGGCGAGCGGCTGCACAACGCGCTGTTCCTGCTCGATGGGGGCCGGATCGCCGCGCGTCGCGCCAAGCACGAGCTGCCCAATTACGGCGTGTTTGACGAAAAGCGCGTCTTCGACCCCGGCCTCGCCCCCGGCCCGGTGCCGTTCCGCGGCTTCCGCCTCGGGCTGATGATCTGTGAGGATTGGTGGTTCCCCGAAGTCTCCGAAACCCTCGCCGAGAGCGGGGCCGAGGTGCTGATCTCGATCAACGGCTCGCCGTTCGAGAGCGACAAGCAGCACGTCCGCATCCCGCTTGCCGTCTTGCGCGTGGTCGAGACCGGCCTCGGCTTCGTGTTCTGCGCGATGATGTGCGGGCAGGACGAGCTGGTGTTCGACGGTGCCAGCTTCGTGCTCAACCCGGACCGCTCGCTCGCTGTGCAGATGCCGTTCTTCGAGGAGCAGGTGCGGCTGACGGAATGGCACCGCGAAGGGGGCCGTCTGGTGTGCGCGCCGCAGCCGCTGCCGCCGGAGCCGGACAGGCTCGACCTGATCTGGCGCTCCATGATGGTGGGGCTGGCCGACTACGTGCGCAAGAACGGGTTTCCGGGCGTGCTGCTCGGGCTTTCGGGCGGCATCGACAGCGCGCTCTCGGCCGCCGTCGCGGTCGATGCGCTGGGAGCGGATCGCGTGCGCGCGGTGATGCTGCCCAGCCAATACACCAGCACCGCGAGCCTGGAGGACGCGGCCGAATGCGCACGCCTGCTCGGCATGCGCTGCGACACGGTGCCGATCACCGAGCCGGTGGCCGCCTTCGGGCGTGCGCTCGCTCCCCTGTTCGAGGGGCGGCAGGCCGACATCACCGAGGAGAATATGCAGTCGCGTGCACGCGCGCTGATCCTGATGGCGATGTCGAACAAGTTCGGCGACATGCTGCTCACCACCGGCAACAAGAGCGAGATGTCGGTCGGCTACGCGACGCTCTATGGCGACATGTGCGGCGGCTACTCGGTGCTGAAGGACGTGTACAAGACGACCGTGTTCGCGCTCGCCCGCTGGCGCAACGCGCATCGCCCACCGCGCGCACTCGGCCCCGCGGGGCTGGTGATGCCGCAGCGGGTGATCGAGAAGCCGCCCTCCGCTGAGCTGCGCCCCGACCAGACCGACCAGGACACGCTGCCGCCATACGAGGTGCTCGACGACATCCTCGCCGGCCTGATCGAGGGCGAAAAATCGGTCGATGCGATGGTCGATGCTGGCTTCGACCGCGCGATGGTGCTGCGCGTCTGGCGGATGCTCGATCGCGCCGAGTACAAGCGCCGGCAGGCGCCGCCGGGGGTGAAAATAACCGCCCGCGCCTTCGGCCGCGACCGCCGCTATCCGATCACCAACGGCTACACCGGGCTGGTGCGGTGACGCACAGCCAAATGGCCACGCTGAACTCCCTCTCCGCCCCTGGGGGCGGAGAGGGCCGGGGAGAGGTGGGGGATTCGGCGGAACTTCGATCGCAGGCCATTATCCCCAACACACCACGTCCGTGCAGTCATGCCGCCGCGTGCCCGCGATCATGGTCCACGCCCGCCAAGACCTCGCGGCTGGCCCCCACCTCACCCAACCCTCTCCGCCTCCAGGGGCGGAGAGGGCTTGCTAAATTCGGCCCATGAGCGACCTGTTCGCGCCGCCCGGGGGCTGGCAGGTGCGCATCCTCGACCTCTCCGGC
Source organism: uncultured Alphaproteobacteria bacterium (assembly GCA_963754235.1). Classification (GTDB taxonomy): domain Bacteria; phylum Pseudomonadota; class Alphaproteobacteria; order Acetobacterales; family Acetobacteraceae; genus DATAYA01. The sequence continues at coordinate 107,056 of CAVWFK010000006.1, forward strand.
GCGTCGGAGGACAACGTCACCGAGGAGGTTGGCGGCTTTCCCACGCTGATGCAGGCCAACGCGTTCGCCCGCGCCTATGTCCGCGATAGCGTCGAGCGCTGCCGAACCCCCGGCATGAGCGGCAAGCAAGTGCTGGAAGCCTGGTTCGCCTTCGGCGAAGACGCCGAGGTGGCGGATGCCGCCGATGATGGCTGGCGCTCGGCCGCCGAGCTGCACGATTTCGCCGATCGGCCCGCCATGCCCGAGGAACGCGACTGGCGCCGCCTCGACCCGCGCGGTGACATCGACGACGACGACCCGTGAAGCTGCGTTTCGCCCCCAGCCCCACCGGACTGCTGCACGCCGGCAATGCCCGCACGGCCCTGGTCAACTGGCTGTTCGCCCGCCGCCACGGCGGGGCCTTCCTGCTGCGCATCGACGATACCGATCGCGAACGCTCCCGCCCTGAGCTGGAAGCGGCGATCGCCCAGGATCTGCGCTGGCTCGGCCTCGACTGGGACGAAAGCTTCCGCCAGTCCGACCGCCTGGCCCGCTACGCCGCGGCGGCCGACCGGCTGCGCGCGGCCGGCCGGCTCTATGCGTGCTTCGAGAGCGAGGAGGAGTTGCGTGCGAAGCGCGAGCTGCGCCGCCGCCGCGGCCTGCCCCCGGTCTATGACCGCGCGATGCTGAAACTCACGCCCGAGCAGCGCGAAGCGGCGGAGGCCTCCGGCAAGCACCCCTATTGGCGCTTCCTGCTCTCGCCCGGCGGCGTCGCGTGGGACGACCTCGTGCTCGGGTCGCGCCAGGTCAAGCTGGCTGCGGTCTCCGATCCGGTCGCGGTGCGCGCGGACGGGATGCCCACCTATACCTTCGCCTCCGCCCTCGACGATCTCGAAAGCGGCGTCACCCACCTCATCCGCGGCGAGGACCACGTCACCAACGCCGCCGTGCAGCTTGATCTCTACGCGGCACTCGGCGGCGATCCCGCGCGGCTGCGGCTCGGCCATCTTCCGCTCCTGGTCGGCGGCACCGGCGAAAAGCTCTCCAAGCGGCTCGACAGCGCCTCTCTGCGCGGGCTGCGCCAGGACGGGATCGAACCCGCCGCCCTCGCCGCCTACCTTGCGCGGCTCGGCACCTCGGACGACCCCGAGCCGCTGCCGCTGGCGACCCTCGCGCAGCATTTCGATCTCGGCCGCGTCTCGCACGCGCCGCCGCGCTTCGATCCCGCCCAGCTTCTCGCGCTGAACCGTCGCGTGCTGCACGCGCTCGATTTCGAGGCGGTTGGCGACCGGCTTCCGGAGGGTGCCACACCAGCGTTCTGGGCGGCGGTACGCGGCAATCTCGATCTGCTGCCCGAGGCGCGCGGCTGGTGGGAGGTGGTCGCCGGCACCATCATCCCGCCCGTGCAGGAAGGCGAGGCCGGGTTCCTGCACGCGGCGCACGATGCGTTGCCGCCGGAGCCGTGGGACGCGGAGGTCTGGACGCGCTGGACGGAGGCACTGCGCGCCACGACCGGCCGGCGCGGGCGGGCGCTGTTCCATCCCCTGCGCGTCGCCCTGACCGGCGAGGAGGAAGGCCCCGCGATGCGCGTCCTGCTGCCGCTGATCGGCCGCGACCGCGCCGCCGCACGGCTCGCGACGGCCGGCTGAGCGCGCGCCGTGTGATCAGAGTGCAAGCGCCTGCCCGCTGCCGCAGGCGGCCTCGGCGGCGAGGCAGAGGCGGACGGATTTCATCGCCTCCTCCGGCGGCAGCACGGAGCGACCTTCGCGCAAGCCCACGACCGCCGCGGCGAGCTGCGCCTCCAGCTCGATCACCTCGCCCGACGCGGCGATCGCGACCGCTTCCGGCTCGGATCGCCCGCGCCGGATTTCGAGCGCAAAGCTCGGTGCTGCCGAGCGCGCGGTATCCGCCGACCACCATGCGCGCACCGCGCCGTCGGTGCCCGATAATGCGAGGCTGCAATGGTGACCGAACCCGCCGAGCATCTGGGTGACGGTGAATGCAGCGCTGTCGGCGAAGCCCACGGTGACGGTGATGTTGTCGGCGAGTGCGTCGCCATCTCCGGCGGCGTGCAGGCTCACCGGATCGCCGCTTTCGGCGAAATACCACAGCAGCAGGTCGAAGAAATGCACCGGCTCCTCCAGCAGCCAGGAGCCGACGCGCGCGCGGTCGTGCCGCCAGCCCGCGCTGCCCGCGCGGAACGGATGGCGGAATAGCGTGAAGCTCGCGAAGCGCGGCCTGCCGATCGCGCCCTCGGCGATCTCCTGCCGGATGCGGCCCCATTGCGGGCTGGCCCGCATCTCGTGCGTGACGTTGACCAGGCATCCGCTGCCGCGCGACGCCGCGATGATGCGCTCGCAATCCGCGATCGTGGTGGCGAGCGGTTTCTCCAGCAGCACGTGCCGGCCGACGCCGAGTGTCGCCACCGCAAGATCGGCGTGCAGATGGTTCGGTGCCACGATGTCCACGGCATCGAGATCGTGCGCGAGCAGCGCCTCCAGACTGCGGACCACGGCAATGCCCGGCAATTCGGCCTCTGCCGCGGCAGCACTCACCGCACCCTGGCAAAGCACGGAAGCGAGCGTCACACCCTCGAGGTGCAGTAGTGCCGAGGCATGACAGCGGCCCCAGGCACCGTAGCCGATCAGCCCTATGCGCATCGTTCCCTCTCCGACGATGACCGCGCCGGGTTGCGGATGGCGACGGCCGGTTGCCATGCTAGGGTTCGACCACGAGCGTCGCGGGAGCGCCAATGGCCACGTTGTCCTTGCAGGCCGTGCGCAAGGTATTTGGATCGGTGGCGGTGGTCCACGGCCTCGACCTCGAGGTGGCAGATCGCGAGTTCATCGTCCTGGTCGGCCCCAGCGGCTGTGGCAAGAGCACGGTGCTGCGTATGATCGCCGGACTTGAGGAAACCAGCGGCGGCCGCATCCTGATCGATGGCGCGGTGGTCAACGAGCGCGAACCGAAGGATCGCGACATCGCGATGGTGTTCCAGGACTACGCGCTCTATCCGCACATGACGGTGGCCGAGAACATGGCGTTCGCGCTGCGCTATCGCGGCACGCCGCGCGCGGCGACCCGTCGACGCGTGGAGGAAACCGCGCGCCTGCTCGAGATCGCGCCGCTGCTGGATCGCACGCCGCGCCAGCTTTCGGGCGGACAGCGGCAGCGCGTGGCGATGGGCCGGGCGATCGTGCGCGATCCGAAGATCTTTCTGTTCGACGAGCCGCTGTCCAACCTCGATGCCAAGTTGCGCGGGCAGATGCGCACCGAGATCCGCAAGCTGCGCGAACGCGTTCCCACCACCACCGTGTACGTCACGCACGACCAGGTCGAGGCGATGACGCTCGCTGACCGGATCGTGGTCATGAACGGCGGCCGGGTGGAACAGGTGGGCGCGCCCGATGCGGTGTACGACCGTCCCGCCTCGGCGTTCGTTGCCGGCTTCATGGGCGCGCCCGCAATGAACCTGCTGCCGGCGCGGCTGGAGCGAGATGCCGCGGTACTGGGGGACGGCACCCGCCTTGCAGCACCCGGGCGCGAGCGCGGGCGCGGTGCTGTGCGGCATCCGCCCGGAGGATCTGGTCTGGACCGGCGAGCGGGACGAGGCGGCGGCGCTGCGCGGTCGCGCGATCGCGGTCGAGCCGCTGGGTGCCGACACACTTGTGACGCTCGCCGTCGCGGGTGCCGAGATCGCCGCGCGCCTGCCGCCGCGCAGCATCCGCCATGCGGGCGAGGCGGTGGCGCTCAGCCTCGACCCCGCACGGCTGCATTTGTTTGACCGCGCCACCGGCCGCAGGCTGGCGCCGGATGGCCGACACCAAGAACATGAAACCCAAGACTATGAGATAGGGAGCAACCGCCCATGAAGCTCACCCGTCGCCGCGCCTTGCAGGCCGCCGCCGCCGTCCCGATCGCCGCCCCGATCGTCGCATTGGCGCGCCCGGCGATCGCCCAAAGCCAGAAGCAGGTCAGCATTCTCACTTGGAACATTCCCAACGCGCAGCCATTGATGACGGGCTGGATCAAGGATTTCACGGCCAGCCGGCCGGGGGTGGAGGTGCAGTGGCTGGACAAGAAGGGCCCCGACCTGCCCAGCTTCTACCAGACCCAGCTCGTCGCCGGCACGCCGCCCGATCTTGTCGACCTGCAAGGCGGCCTCGGCGTCGAATACGCGGCGCAAGGCGCGCTCGCCGACCTCTCGCCGCGTCTCGCAAGAGAGCCCAGCGTCCGCCAGCGCTTCAACGCCGACTATCTCGCGAACTGGGTCTATGACGGCCGCAACTACATGCTGCCGTTCTATATTTCCAAGACGCTGCTGTTCTACAACCGGACGCTGTTCAAGAAGGCCGGGATCGAGGCGCCCGCGGCCAGCTTCGACGGCCTGATGCTGAACGCTGCGAAGCTCGGCGACAGCAATGCGACCGGCCTCCTCACGCTCAATTTCGACTGGCTCTACTGGCCGCTGTTCAAAGTCAACGGGATCGAACTGCTCAGTCCGGATCACAAGCAGACGCGCTTCGACACGCCGAAGATGGTCGATCTCGTCACGCGCCTGGCGAAGGCGACTGCGACGCCCGCGATCGACAAGATTTCCTGGACCGGCCGCTGGGTGGAGCCGCTCGGCGCCTTCGCCTCCGGCCGGGTCGGGATGCTGCACGCCCATTCGCCCGCCTATCTCTACATCAAGGGGCAGGGGCCGTGGGTCAGTGCCGACACGCTCGGCATCGCCGAGTTCCCCGGCAACTGGTCGGTTCCGAACAGCCACGGACTAGGCATCTCCAAGCAGTCGCGCAACCCGGACCTGGCGTGGGAGCTGCTGACCTTCCTCACCGACCATCAGCAGGCGCTCGCCTTCGCACGCAACTTCAAGGTGCTCACCGGCAACATCAGCGTGGACCACGCGTTGCTCGACGAGCTGAAAACGCAGGAGCCGTTGGCGCAGCGCGTGCTGCAAACCCAGATCGAGCACACCGACCGGCTGTGCGGCAACTGGCGGCTCGGCGACGACAGCCGCGTGAAGGACGCGTTCTGGCCGCATCTGCAGGCAGCCTTGCTCGGCCACCGCAAGCCCGAGCCGTCGCTGCGCGCCGCCGCGCGCGAGGTGCAACGCGTGCTGCGACGTGGCTGATATGGATTTCTCCACCACGGCACCACTGCCGATGGTCGCCGGCGCGCCGCATCTGCGGCGGCAGACCCGGCGCGCCATCCTGATCGCGTGCTTCCTCGCACCGGCGCTCGCGATCTTCGTGCTCTACCGCATCCTCCCGCTGGGGTGGAATTTGTGGCTATCGTTCGAGTTCTGGTCGCCGCTGCATCCGGCACGCTGGGCCGGGCTCGCGCACTATCAGGACATGATGCAGGACGACGTGTTCTGGCAGGCGACCTGGAACACGCTGATCTTCATGGCCGCGGCGCCGGTCGAGATCGCGATCGCACTCGGCCTCGCCTTGCTGGTGAACAGCGACCTCAAGGGTGCGGCGATCTATCGCACGATCATCTTTCTTTCGTATCCGCTGATGACGGTCGCGGTCGGCATCATCTGGCGCTGGATGTATGACGAGCGGGGCGGGCTGATTAATTGCGTACTGCGCGGGCTGCATCTGATCCGGCAGCCGATCGCGTTCCTCGCCTCGGACGGGTGGGCCCTGCCGGCGGTTATTTTGGCCGATCTGTGGCAGGTGCTCGGCTTTTACATGATCGTGCTGCTCACCGGCTTGCAGAGCATCCCGCAGCACCTGATGGAGGCGGCCCGCGTCGACGGCGCGCCCGCCGCCGCCCGCTTCCGCCGCATCACCCTGCCGCTGCTGCGCCCGTCGCTGTTTCTGTGCGCGGTGATCGGGATGCTCAATTCGTTCACGGCCTTCGATTTGATCTATATCATGACTCAGGGCGGACCCGATCACGCGACCGAGCTGCTGATCACCTACATCTATCGCGCCGGCTTCGGCGAGACCCAGTTCGACTACGCGGCGGCGCTGACCGTCGTGCAATTCGCGCTGCTGCTGCTGCTGACCTGGGCGGCCCATCGCGCCGCCGGCCGCAACGCGGGTGCGATCGAGTGAACCGCCGGCGCCGCCTGTTGCTGCTGCTGATCCGTCATGGCGGGCTGGTGCTGGTCTCTGCCCTGATGCTGGTGCCGTTCTACTGGGTGCTGAAGACCTCGCTGACCGGCACCAACATCTATGCCTATCCGCCGGCGCTGATCCCGCTGCGGCCCAATCTGTTCCACTACGTCGACGTGTGGTACGAAATCCCGTTTCCACGCTATCTGCTGAACAGCGTCATGGTCTCGCTGTTGGCGGTCGCAAGCAATCTGGTGCTCAATGCGCTCGCCGGCTATGCGCTCGCACAGCCGTTCTTCGGCCGGCAGGCGGTGCTGGTGCTGCTGCTGAGCTGCATGTTGATCCCGTTCCAGGCGACCATCATCCCGGCCTATCTGATCACCGCCCATCTCGGCCTGCTCAATTCCATCCTCGGCCTCGCCTTGCCGCTCTTGTCCACCATCATCTGCATCTTTGTCTTCAAGGCGAGCTTCGAGGCCGTGCCCCGTTCGCTGATCGACGCGGCGCGGATCGACGGCTTGGGCGATCTGCGCATCCTGGCGCGGATTATGCTGCCGCTGTCCAAGCCGTCGATCGCGACCAACGTGATCCTGTCCTTCACCTGGTCGTGGAACGCCTTTCTCTGGCCGCTCATCATCACGCGGACGAACGACATGCAGACCCTGCCGCTAAGCCTGGCGCGGTTCCTCTCCTACATGGAGGACACGACGGGTTCGCTCTACGCATTCGTCGTGATGGTGCTGACGCCGGGCTTGCTGGTGTTCCTGCTGGCACAGCGTGAGTTCATCCGCGGGCTCACCGCCGGCGCGACCAAGGGCTAGGCGGATGGCGCTTCCGCACTGGCTGCGCAGCCGCTTTGTGCTGGTGCCGCTGGTGATCGCGATCTCGGTTGCGGCATGGAATTTCTATGTCGCACGGCATGATCACGGCCACGTCGAGGGCCGGGTCGAGGACCGGTCCGGCCGCCCGGTCGCGGGTGCGAGCGTGGTGCTGTTCGAGCGCGTGTTCGCCAACGAGGTGCCGCGCGCGCAGGCGCGCGCCGACCCGCATGGCCGCTTCCGCTTCAGCGGCAACCGCGCCTACGTGATCGAGCTGCAAGCGCACGGGGCGGATGGCGCCATCTCTCCGCGAGTGACCGTTCATCTGTGGTTTCGCGCCCAGGACCGCGCTCTGCAACAGCCGCTGATTATCGGCTCGCGCGCGGCCGGGTGACCATCGGGCCGTCCTGGCGGCTCGCCGCGACTCGGCGTAATGTGAAGCGATGTCGATGTGGCCTGAAGAGGGAGCGCGCTGACGCCGTGCAGGACTTCCCGAGTGCGCGCGAGGAGATCAGCCGGCTGATAGAGGCCGGCGATCGAGCGGCCGCGGGGCAGGCGTTGCGCGCCGCACTTCAGCGCTGGCCCGATCGGCCCGGCATCAAAATGCTGCAAGGCGAGTTTCTCGCGCACCGGCCAGGTGGCGGCGGCGGCGGAGATCTACACGGCGGTCGCTCGCGAGCATCCGGATTTCTTCTCGGCGGGGGTTCGCCTGGTCCGGCTGCTGCACGAGCACCGCAGGACCGCCGGCACCCACGCCGCGTTCGTCGCCCTCGTGTGGCCGAGCGCAGCACCGGCCGAGATCAAAAGCAACCTGCTGGCCGGAATCACCGGGCGCGGCGTCGCTGCGGCGGTCGCGGAACAACTGCTGGCCGGCCTGGCCGATGCCGCGCCGGCCAGTTTGAGTATGCGCTGGCGTGCCTGGAGGCGGGTGCGACTCGGGACGCGGTACGGGTGCTGTCCCGCATCCCCCCGGCACGCCGACCGCACTGAAATCGGATCCCCTGCGCCGCGCGATCGCGTCCCGCCCCTCGGCGTCCTGGCGAGCCGCCGCCCGGTTCGAGGACGACCGAAGCCGCGATGTGCAGGTGGTCCACGCCCCCGGCGCGGCGGCGACAATCCTCGTGTTCACCGGGCTCGCCGGCCGGCTGTTCTATCTGCCGGTCCGTCATGTCGATACCCTGCTAGACCCGGGTCGCCCTCGGTGGAATCGCGATTGGGGCTTCCGAATCGGGGTGGTGGTATGATTCTGGGGACTCCGGCAGAGACCGGAGGGTTCGATGGGCTGGCGGCGGGGCAGGCTTACGCGCAGGACTTGCGGGATCGGGTATTGGCCGCGGTGGGCGAGCCAATTCGGGCGGTGGCGGCGCGGTTTGGCGTCAGCCCGTCCTATGTGTCGAAGGTGCATTCGCGACGTCGCAAGACCGGCGAGACCACGCCGGGGCGGCAGCACAACCATGTGGCGCCGCGTTTGGCGCCGCTCTACGACGCGCTGCGGGCGCGGGTGGCCGAGCAGGCGGACGCGACGATTGCGGAGTTGCGGGGCTGGGTGAAGCGCGAGCATGGCATCGTGGTCAGCCATCCGGTGATGTGGTCGGCCCTGGCCCGACTGGGCCTGACGCTAAAAAAAACGGTTGCGGGCGGCCGAACAGGACCGCGCCGATGTCGCCGAAGCACGCGCCGCATGGGCCGAGCTGATGCCAGAACTCGACACGACCAAGCTGGTTTTTTATCGATGAGACTTGGGCCACCACCAACATGGCGCGCACGCACGGCCGTGCGCCGCGCGGCCAGCGGCTGATCGCCGCGGTGCCGCACGGGCATTGGCATACCACGACCTTTCTGTGCGGCCTGCGCCACGACGGGCTGGTGGCCCCGCTGGTGCTGGACGGCGCCATCGACGGCCCGTCGTTCCTGGCCTGGGTCGAGCAATTCCTGACGCCGACGCTGACGCCGGGCGACATCGTCATGGCCGACAACCTCAGCAGCCACAAAATCGCCGACGTGCGCGAGGCGATCGAGACGCGGGGCGCCAGCTTATGGTTCTTGCCGTCCTACAGCCCTGATCTGAATCCGATCGAACAGGTGTTCAGCAAGCTCAAACGGCTGCTGCGCTCAACCGCTGCCCGAACCGTCGATGCGCTCTGGCAGGCGATCGGCCAACTGCTCAACCAGTTCGATCCCACCGAGTGCGCCCGCTATCTCCGTCACTGCGGCTATGCACACCCAGGCCGATAATGGTCTAGCGCCGTTCGCTGCAAACGTGGTCTACCTGCGCGACATCAGGCTGCGCGGCTACCTGGACGGGATCGCAAGCCTCGGCGATCTGTCCGCCACGCTCGCGCATCTGGCCCGGCTGGTCGCGGAACTGGGCGCTCCGCGCCTGGTCACGATCGGCAGTTCGATCGGCGGCTTCGGCGCCGTCCGCTATGCCGCCCGCCTGGGAGCTGCGGCGGTCCTGTCCTTGGCCGGACCGACAACGCTCGACAGCTCCGCCATCGCCGATCTCGCCGCCGCGGAGGCGGATGAAGGTAATGCCGGGCTGCGCGAGTTACGGATGCGTGACTCCGAGAACGATCTGGTGCCCGACATCGTCGGATCGCCGCAAATGCGGATAACTTACTGCTTCGGTGCCGCAAGCAGTGCCGACATTACGCATACCCGACGCATCGAGACGTTTCCGAACGTGGTGCTTCGGCCGGAGCCCGACTGCGGCGACCACTTCGTTGCGCTGCACGTGATAGCACGCGGCGCGTTCGGATCGCTGCTGTCGGACGCGCTTGCCCTCGAGTGGGCGTCCTGAACATCATCGGAACTGGTAGCCCCAACGCTCCGAGTAACGCGCCATCCGGACCCGAATATCCATGGGAACGTTTTCGTTGCGGTCTGACACGATTGTCCCACCCGCAATGAGCGGCCCCCAATCGCCGACGCCGTATGCAAATGGGCCGACATCATCCCGTAGGTAGTCCAGCATAGAACGGTGATAATCGACTTCGAGAAAGGCGCAGATCCTGGCCAGTTCTTGCTCCGGCGCGGCGGTCAGATCCTCGTACCGCACCTGAACGATTTTGGCGAAACCCGCCGCGGCTTGGTCGAGCGCGTCGATGGCCTGCTCGACAAAATTGCAAGCCTCAGCAGGAGTGCGCTCATCGTCGCCGGAGATGATTGAGCGAGCGATCGCCACAGGGTCCCGCTTTAAGATGATGACCGGGGCCATGGGCCAATTCTTCGCTAACTCGGGCCAGACCCACAGGTTGCTTGGCAGCCCGCCGATGTAGCGCACCCGCCGGTCGCGCACGGTGGTCGCGTCGAGCGGGTTCTTGGTCGCGGTCATGCCGATCTCCGTCCAGCCGGCTGCACCCGCAGCCGCAGCGAATTGAGGCGACGCAAGCTCGGCCGGTCCTGCCAGTCAGGCGTGCTGTCGAGGAGCTCGGCATCGCACGCGGCGAAGAGGGTGCGCAGCGCAATCGAGGCCTCCACTCGGGCAAGAGCTGCCCCGAGGCATGCATGGTCACCGGCTCCGAAGCCCGGCACCGGCAAGCCACGCCGCGCGACATCGAAATCTCCGGGCCTGTCGTACGCATCCGGGTCGTGATGCGCCTGCTCGATGCCCGCAACCACGAAGCTCCCCGCAGCGATCTCGGCGCCGCCGATCCGAAGCGGCTGCTGCGGCACCCCCGCGTTCAGCACTCGCGTCGGGCCGGCGTAACGCATCACTTCGTTGAGGCAGCCGCTCATGCGTCTCGGATCCGCGCGTAGCTGCGCCAGTTGATCGCGGTTTGATACCAGCAACAGGATCGCGGCCCCGAGCAGCGCGGCGGTCGTCTCCATGCCGGACAGGATAAGGAAGAACGCCAGGGCGGCGAGCGTGCGCTCATCAAGGCCGTACTCGTCGCGGCCAAGATCCCGAAGCTGGGCCAATCCGGGCGATCGCTGCGCACTGGCCTGCCGCAAATGGCCCAGCAAGATCGCCTCGATCCGTTCTGCCTGCGTTTGCAGCCGGTCCAGCACCCGCAACGGCAGCCCCGGCTGCCACATATCGAGGACGCCGCGCGAGAGCGCGCGCAGTTCCACAATGGTCGCATGCTCAAGCCCCAAGGCGCTCGCCATCACCCGTTCGGGCAGCGGATCGCAGATCGCCGCCATTGCGTCGATTGTGCCCGCGGCGCGGGCCCGTGCGACTAGTTCGCCGGCCAGCTCCTCCATCACCGGCGGCGACAAGGCGGCGGAAATCGTCGTCAGATATTGCCACAGGAACCGTCGTGCTCCGTCATGGAACGGCGGGTTGCGGAAGAACAGGATCGCTCCCGCTACCGAGGCCGTGCTGTCGTAGTTGCGCCCGGCGCGCTCGCCGAGCCGCGTCACCCGCCCGCCCACCTCGAGGACCTGCAGCCCAGGACGGGCCAGCAGGTCGGCGCAGTCGGCGTAGCGGCTCAGGACCCAGCCGCCGGTCGAAGGATCGCGGACCGGCGGCCCGTGCCGGTGCTCGATCCAGCTCGGTTGCCCATCCATCAGCAGCCGACCGCTTCCGCCCGCTTCGGGTTGGAGAGGAACGCCCCCACCGGCCCGAACTCGCCCGCCAGATAGCGCTCCCGCGTCGCCGCGCGCTGGAGTTTGCCGTCCGACGAGCGGGAGATCGCCCCGGAAGCCGCGATCACCACGTCCGCCGGCATCACGCCGTGTTCGTCTGAAACCACCCGCCGCACCAGATCGCGTATCGGCTCGGGATCGGCGGGGCACGCCCTCCCCCACCGCAGCTCGCACACCAGCACCAGCCGTTCCGCGTACCCTGTCTCCACCCCGAAGGCTGCTGAGGCGGCGATGCCGGCGGGCTGCGGCAATCGCGCGACGGTCTCCTCCAGATCCTCGGCGTAGAGGTTCATGCCGCGGATGATCAGCATATCCTTGATCCGGCCGACCACGTGAAGCTCGCCGTCGATCATGCTGCCAAGGTCGCCGGTGCGTAGGAAGCGGTGCCCCTCAACGGTGTGCTGGCGCTCCGGGTCGGCCACAATCGCGCCGTCGCGGGCGGACCAGAACCCCGGGCTGACATGCTCCCCGCGCACGCAGATTTCGCCCGTTTCTTCCGGACCGGAGAGGCGGCCGTCGCGGCTGACGAGCGCCACCTCGCATCCCGGAGCGGGCCGGCCGCAGGAGACCGTCGCCTGCACCACGCCCCCCAAGCGGCGATGCGTGATGCCCGATCCGGCACGGCCGCCAGTGACCAGCAGGGTCGCCTCGGCCAGCCCGTAACAGGCATAAAGTGCCCGTTGATCGAAGCCGAAGGGCCCGAACCGGCCCGCGAAGCGCCGCATCGTTCGGGGCCGCACCGGCTCGGAGCCGCAGAACGCGAGCCGCCAGCGCGACAGGTCGAGCCCACGGCACTCCACGTCCGACACTTGGTGCAGGAACAGCTCGTAGCCGAAATTAGGTGCGCCGCTGTTGGTGGCGCCATGCTCGGAAATTGCGCGCAGCCATCGCACCGGCTTCTGCAAGAACGCGAGCGGCGACATTCAGCACCGTCCGCGCGCCGATATAGAGCGGCTGAATGACGCAGCCGATCAGCCCCATATCGTGGTGCAGCGGCAGCCAGCTTACGCCGACGCTTGCCTCGTCGTCGCCGAACGCCGCCTGGATCATCGCCTGATTGGCCATGATGTTGCGATGGGTGACGACGACCCCTTTGGGATTTCCGGTCGAGCCCGAGGTGTACTGGATGAACGCGATCGCATCGGGATTGACGTGCGGCGGCGTGTCGCCGGCGGGGCCAGCCAGGGCGTCCTCGGCGGCAATCACCGGAAGCTCGCCGCTTATTTCGCGTGCGTTCGGGTCGTCGATCGTGCTTCGGGCCATCAGCACGACGGCGGCACCGACGCTCGCGGCGATCGCGCGGATCCGGTCCCGCGCACGGCGCTGCGCGGGCAGCGGCACCGGCACGGCGAAGGCACCGGCATAGAGAGCACCGAAGAAGCAGCGCACGAAGTCGAGGCCCGACGGCAGCGCGATCAGCACCGGGCGGCTGCTCAGGCCGGCATCGCGCAGCCGTGCTGCGACGGCGCGCGCGGCCCGGTCCATCTCGGCGTAGCTTGACTGATCCGCCAGCCGCTCGCCGCGGGCGAGATAGGACATGAATAACCGGTCCGGATGACTCCTTGCACGTCGGCGCAGCACGTCAACAATGGAATCCGGCGAGCGATCCATGCTCAGCCCAGGAAATCCGCAAGCATCGGTTGCAGCCGTCCGGTGGCGATCAGCTCAGGGATGATGTCGTGCCGTTCATAGCCGGGACCGGGTCCAGCGTGACGCCCTGAAGCGAGGCGAACTCGGCCGCGGTCGCACAGTCCCCCGCATTCGCCCCGCCATAGACGATGCGGACCTCCGGTATCCGGGCCGCGCGGCGATACAGCACGGTGACGTCGAGCACGACGGCGGGAAAGCGTTCGTGGAATCGGGCGGCTCGGTGGATATCGAGGTAGGGCGAGAAGGCCAGCACCCGGTCGGCGCCCAGATCAAGCCCATACCGCAGTGCCGCGTCGCCACCGGACGAGGTGCCGAGGCAGCAGAGCGCGGGGGCGCCCAGCTCCGCCGCCGTCGCGCGTAATCCCGCGAGTGCCGTATGAACCCGCTATCCGCGGTCAGATAGACCACGTTGACCGGGAATTGCCACAGCAAGCGATCGAACAGGCTGATCGACACCCAGACCTGCCGCGCCTGGCCGGTAAAGACCAGCAAGGTCCGTCCCGCACCGGGATGGCGGCGCGTAACCGCTCCGTGCAACCGGGACAGAGTGCCTGACCCGTCCTGATCCAGCCAGCGGCTAATATGGCGCCCGGCGGCGATCAGGCGCCGGGCATCGCGGCTATGCTCGGGCAGTTGCGCCAGCTCGCCCAGCACTTGCTTCACCGCGGCGAAACACCCAGCGCGGACCAGCCGATCGCAGGCGGCCAGGCGCTTCGCTGGCGGACGGCTCGGATCGCGCGCGATTGCCGCAAGTTCGGTCGCACCCGCCGGAGCCGATGCCACCGATCCCCCATCCGTTGCGCGCCGGGTGTTCACTTCCATTGCGGAACCACCGTAAGATCAGGCGCCGCCGCCTTCAAGCGTCGGTTTCTCCGAGGAGGCCGAATGCACGATCGAACCATTGTCGAGGGCTTAGCGGAACGCTTCGGGCTTCAAACGTTGCTCATCCAGAGCGAGGACGCCACCGGCATGACCGTCGGCAGCGCGATCTTCGAGCGGGTGGAAAGCGTGGCCGACGGTGACGCCCAAATGGCGCTGTTCCGATCCGGTGCGCGCTTCGACCTGGTCTGGATTCCGCGTTCGGACTCGTACCGACACGACCATGCGCGACCTGGTGTGCGGTCTGCATTTGCTCACCGCCCGCGGCACGCTGATCCTGCGCGGCTGCCTGGCCCCGGCCGCCGGCGGTGCGAACTCGGCAACGGCCGAGGCGTTCGTCGATTTTGCGTTCACCCGTAAGGGGATTTCCTACATTACGCTCGACCGGGACGACGGCTACAGCCTGCTGGCGCCGAACTATCGCTTCAATCCGTTCTTCACCGAGATCGTGCCATCGTCGCTCGAGCTCGACTGGTTTTTGGCGGGACGGTCGGGCCAAGCCGAACTGCTGCGAACGCATGGGGCGTCCCTGCTGCGGGTGGTGGGCTGGGGCCGCTTCCTGGAGATCATGGACGATTTCGAGACGTTCTCGAGTTCACCGCGCAGGGCCGGCCATGAGCGGGAGCGAGTGGCCGCAGTGTTCCTGATCAGCTTCTGCAATCTGGGAATTTGGTGCTCGCGCTACTGCCTTGGCGTGGTTGGCGACGATTTCAGCGGATTCGCATGGCTGGACTGCCGCGATTTCGTGCTCCTCGACGCCGATAACGGTGCGACCGGCCTCGCTTGCGCGGGCGATGGGGTACTCGTCTGCATCCAGTCGCGGACGCCGCGCCTGGTCCGGCTCGACCAGGATCTGCGGGCGCAGCACACATACCTGCTGACGCGCATCCGCGACCCGCATTCGGTCGCGGTGCGCGGGCAGGAGGCGCTGGTCGCCTGTTCTGCCAGCAACCGGCTGTTCAGCGTGGACCTGCGCACTGGCACCGAGCGCTGCCTGTTCGCCGCCGACGAGGCCGAGCACGACGTCGTGCACCTCAACGGCGTGACGCTCTGGGAGGAGCGGCCGGTGGTCAGCATGTTCGGCCCGCTCGACCCGGGCGGGAAGCGGCAGCGAGGCAGCGTGCTCGACGTCGAACGCGGGGACATTTTGGCCGAGGCGCTGGCGGAGCCGCATTCCCCGCAGATGCAGGGGGCGACGCTGCATGTGCTCTGCTCGGCAACGGGCCAGCTCCTGCGCAGCGCTGGCGGCAGCATCGAGCGCCTGCGGATCGGCGGCTATCCGCGCGGCCTGGCGATGGAGGCAGGGGGCGTCGTCGTGGGTCGAAGCGCGTGGCGCGCGGGGCGTCGGCCGCTTGGACGGACGCCGCCGCCGCCCGGCGCCGGCGACGATCCGCACGGCCATCCCTGGCAACGCTCGGCGCTCATCCGGCATGGCGACGATGGCACGATGACCCGCGCCGATGTCAGTCGCTACGGTCCCGAGCTGTACGACCTGCTGCGGCTTGAGCGGACGCCCGCCGGGGCGCGTCTGTTCCATGACGCGGCGCACCGCCGGCTCGATGCGCTGCAAGAGGCGCAATGGCGCCTCGCCGGCTGGAAAAAGGCGTGAGCCCACCACCAGGGAGGTCTCATCGCGCCCGGAATCGCACCCGTTCGTCCGCGCCCGCCTCGGCCGCAAGCGTGCCCGCTGCCAGCATGTGGTTGACGTGCGCGAGCACCTCGCCGAAGGCGAAGCTGGTCTGGTGCGGATCGAGCTCGCGCTTGAAGACGATCGGAACCAGATCGGCGGCGCTCCGGGGTGCCGCGCGGCAGGCTTCGGCGATGACGGCGCAGCGCTCGGCGTGGTGGCGCACCAGTGCTGCGATGCGCGTGTGCAGGCCGAAGAACGGCAGGCCGTGGCCGGGCAGTACCAGCGCCTCGGCCGGCACCTCGCGGCGCAGGGCCGCGAGCGAGCGGAGATAGTCGCCGAGCGCGTCCGCCTCCGGCTCCATCGCGTGGACTGAGACATTGGGCGAGATGCGAGCGATCACCTGATCGGCGGCGAAGAAGAGACCGGCCGGCGCGTCCAGCAGCATCGCCTGCTCCAGCGCGTGCCCGGCGCCGGTCAGCACCGAAACCGCGCGGCCGCCGAGCGTCAGCGTCTGCCCCGCCTGCAGCCGGCGATAGGTGGCGGGCACGCCGGTGGTGATGCGCAGGTAGTGGTGGCCGCGGCCGAGCACCTGCTCGGCGATCGCGTCCGGCAGGCCGTGCCGCCGGTAGAACCGGCGATAATTCTCCGCCCCAAGGTCGCCCGGCGCGTATTGCAAGCCGAAGCTGAACAGGTACTCGGCGCGCGGCATCAGCAGATCGAGGCCGAAGCGGTCGCACATCCAGCCGGCGAGGCCGACATGGTCAGGGTGGTAGTGCGTGACGATCAGGCGGGTCAGCCGGGCGCCGGCGAGCCGCCCGGCTAGCACTGTCTGCCAGACCGCGCGGCACGCCTCGTCGCCGATCCCGCAATCGAGCACCGCCCAGCCCTCGCCGTCTGCGATCAGATAGATGTTGACGTGATCGAGCCGGAACGGCAGCGGCAGGCGCAGCCATAGCACGCCGGGTGCGACCTGCAACGGCACGCCGGAGGCGGGCGGCGCGGCATGGGGGAAGATCAGTTCGGGGTCGTTCGAGGGCTGCGGCATGGACGTGACATAGCGGCTCGCGGGCGGAAGTAAAATTGGCCCGGGCCGGGCTGCTGGCGCTCGTTCACATCTGACGAGGTTCGGCGCTTTCGGTGGTCACGCATACCGCGCCGGCAGCCGGGTGGTCCGCAATTGGTGCGGATAACCGGGGCCAGTTCGACCACCTACGCCTGCATCTTGGAGGGGATCACTGGTTCGCGGTCAGGACGCGGGTGTGCATCGCCCGCCACTTCGCAGGACTGCGCCTCACGATAGCCCAGCAGCATGCGCGCTCGCCCCGCCGGGCTCGCCGGCTACTTGCGGGAGCGTGCGTTCCTCGCCGCGCTGCCGTCGATAGAGATAGGGCGCGACGAAGCCGCTTACGAACCCAAGCGAGAACGAGAAAACGAAGGGGAACCAGGGGGTTGTGTGGGGTGCTGTCGCGGAGGGAAGGTCGAGCAGATGTATACAAATGAAGATGCTGGCCGCCATTGTGGCACCACAGAGCATTCCCTCCGTTATGCGGCGAACCCAACCTTGCCCTAGGTGGAGATCGATGTCGCAGATTATTGCGATCGAGAGGCTGATCGCGAATGTTGTTGGTGCCATCGGCGAGAGCGGATAGTCGCTGAAGTCGAGCGCTGCCGAGGCCGTCTGGTTTGCGATAATGAGCGCAGTACGCTCAATCAAAAGCGCAACGGCTCCTGCGAGACCTGCGGACGTAAGCCAAGCCAAGTAGGGAAAATTGCCGCGGCTGTCCGGCCGGAACCCACTCCAGCGCAGTTTCGGGAGGACTGCGGCAAGGACCCCAATCGTCTTCGTCGTCCCGATCAGCACGGCAGTGATTGCAATCGGCAAGAGGCCCTTCGGGGGCTGCACAACCGCCACCACACCAAGAATAGCGACGATCATGACGACTCCCATGAATACGAAGGGGCCGATGGGCAGGGGAGGACAATTCGGTTCCGGAATGCAGAAGCCGATCGATTGCAGCCGGCTTCCAATCCGCAGTTCGGACCCCTCAGCGATCAGAAGCAATTGCGCGAGGAACTCCACCAAATGCCCGTACAACTTTCGGCAGATATCGTGGTAGCAGTCCTTGGCCTGCTTCAAGGCATTTTCGCCCGCGACTCCTTCCACAGGACTCAGTTGGTCGAAAAGTACGAAAAAAGCTTGCGACTGGGCGGTAAAGACTCGAAAATCCGCACGAATCGTCTGCCAGGCATCCTGCCGCGCACGGAACACTTTCGCGTAGGCCGGTGCCACCTCTAGCTTCTCCAGCTCGTGGTAGAGCCGGAGCACCCGCGTCAAATTTCCTCGTGACGTCACCGCGGAGTCGGCGCTGATTCGGGTGGCGAGCTCGTTCGGAACGTCTCCCTCGCTGGTGATCCAAGCGTGCAGATCCGAGAGATCCGCTTCTGTCACAGGGAGCGCGTTCTGCGTCAGCGTGTCCGCCAGATTCCGGACGCCCTGCGGGATGCTGCCCCAAGCTTGGAAGCGCTTGAGCAGCCATGCGTCCCAGGCGCTGATGATCGCCGTGTTGGGAAGCAATGTGGTCAAAATTACAGCCGCGAGCACCGGCGGAGCGGAAAATTTCGCGACGACTTCCTGTGCGTGCTCGAGCCCGAGAAACGGCAGTACACCGGGCCGCAGCACGATCTCGCACAACACGAAAAATAGGGTGAGCGACGCGGTAATGTATCCTGCATCAGTTAACAAGAACAATGATCGCGTCGTGGAAAGGCGGTTCGTCTCAGGCGTGTCGTAGCGCTTGGCGGCGTACCATGCGACGACAGCGCCACACAGTATCGTAATGAATCCATTGGCCGTGATCGGGTCTTCCACAGCAGCCCCCACACGCTCTTAGTTGGCGAAACTAGCACACGTGGCCAGCCGGGCAGTGACCTGGTTCACTTCTTCCGAGCGTTCTTTGCGAGCAATGGGCGGCTTTGAATTTCAGAAGATCCCGGAGTGACCAATGCCATTTTCGTCGCCACTGCTGATAGGATAACGCGACCGCCGGTTATCCAATGCCGACACGGGCGCCGGCTCGCAACGGATGGCCGCGCAGGAACGCCGCTGCGTCCATCGCCGCGCCGCCCGCGCGCTGCACCCGCAGCAGCCGGATCGCGCCGGCGCCGCAGGCAACCGCGAGCCGTCGTCGAGCACCGTGCCGGGCGGCCCCGCGCCCGACGTCGGCATCGGCCGCCAGCACCTTGAGCACCGCGCCATCGAGCGTCGTGAACACGCCCGGCCACGGGTTGAGCGCCCGCACCCGGCGGAGCAGCTCCTCGGCGGGTCGCGTCCAGTCGATCCGCCCGTCCTGCGCGGCCGAGTTTTGGCGCATAGGTCGCGCCCGCTTCGGGCTGCGGCACCGCGGCGGGGTTCTCGGCCAGCGCGCGCAGGATCAGCCGGGCGCCGAGAGCCGCGAGCGTGTCGTGCAACTCGGAAGCGGTCGTGGCCGGACCGATCGGCACCGCCTCGCGCAGCAGCATCGGGCCGGTGTCCAGCCCCTCGTCCATTTGCGTGATCGTGACGCCGCTCTCGGCGTCGCCGGCCAGGATCGCCGCCTGGATCGGCGCCGCGCCGCGCCAGCGCGGCAGCAGGCTCGCGTGGATATTGAGGCAGCCGCGCCGCGGTGCCGCGAGCATCGCCGGCGGCAGGATCAGCCCGTAGGCGGCCACGATTGCGGCGTCGAGGTCGAGGTCGGAAAACGCCGCCTGCGCCGCCACGTCGCTCCGAGCGCGCAACTCGCGCATGCGCGGCGTGCGCACCGGAAGCCCGAGCGCCTCGGCGGCCACCTGCACGGCGCAGCGCCGCACCGCCTGCCCGCGGCCGGCCGGGCGTGGCGGCTGGCAATAGACGGCCGCGATCGCATGACCCGCGGCGTGCAGCGCGTAGAGCGACGGAACGGCAAAATCCGGGCTGCCCATGAAGGCGAGCCGCATGGCTCAGCCGGTCGCTTTCTGCCGCTGCTCCCGCTGCTCCTTGGCCAACCGGCGCAGGATCATGTTGCGCTTGAGCGGTGAGATGTGATCGACGAACAGAATGCCGTCGAGATGGTCGATCTCGTGTTGCAGGCAGGCGGCGAGCAGCCCCTCGCCCTCGATCTCGCGCGCGACCCCGTCGAGGTCGCGGTAGCGCACCCGCACCTCGGCCGCGCGTGTCACGTCGGCATACTGGCCGGGCAGCGACAGGCAGCCCTCTTCGCGGGTCGCCAGTTCCTCGCCGACGGCCACGATCTCCGGGTTCACCAGCACCAACGGCGTCGGCTTCTCGTCGGGCATCAGGTCGAGCACGAAGAACCGCAGGCCGACGCCCACCTGCGGCGCTGCGAGACCGATGCCGGGCGCGCTGTACATCGCCGCGAACATGCGCGGCACCAGCCCGCGCACCGCCTCGGCGTCCTGCGGCCCGACCGGACGGGCCTTGGCGCGCAGAGCGGGGTGCGGGACCACCAGGATCGGCACCGGCGGGATCGGCACCGGCAGGATCGGCGCCGGCGCCGGCTCGGTGGGCCGGGATGGAGCGGCACGGGGTCGGGCATGGGGCGCATGTAGCGTCCGCCCCGCGGCCGATCAACGCCGGCCCAAGCCGCGGCGACCGCTCGCTCCCGCCTCTTGCAAGCGCCCGCACAACTGCCAACATTCCGTGCGTCAGGGTGCCGAATGGGCCCTGGCGGATGCTTCGCTCGCAGGAGGAGGCCCGATGACCACCCGCATGTTCACCTCGCCGCTGTTCCTCGGCTTCGACCATCTCGAGCAGATGCTCGAGCGGGCCTCGAAGACGTCGTCGGACGGATATCCGCCCTACAACATCGAGCAGACCTCGCCATCCACCCTGCGCATCACGCTCGCAGTCGCGGGGTTCACGATGGACGAGCTGCAGATCACCGAGGAGGACAACCAGTTGGTGATCCGTGGCCGCCAGTCCGAGGACGGGCAGGATCGCGTGTTCCTCCATCGCGGCATCGCAGCGCGGCAGTTCCAGCGTGCCTTCGTCCTCGCCGAAGGGATCGAGGTGAAGGGGGCGTGGCTCGACAACGGCCTGCTGCACATCGACCTCGTTCGGCCGCAGCCGGAGAGCCGAGTGCGCACGATCGAGATCGGCCGACGCCATGCCGCGAACGGCAATGGCACTGCCCGCGTGGTCGAGGCCAAGCGCGAGGACTGATCGACTTAGACTGATCCGCTAAACTGCGGCCGCAGGACGCGGCCTGAACCGGGAAGGGGGCGCCGACGTTGGCATCATGAAGCCGGCGCCTGCCAAAGGAGTCGCAACCATGAACGATACCATGTCCGCCCAGACGGACGACACCGCGGACCAGATCGGGGAGCACATGATCCTCGACATCCGCCACCTGACGGCGCCGCAGCTTGCCCAGCTCGGGGTCTCGCAGATCGCCTATGTGAAGCCGGTGGTGTTCAACGGCGCGCCGGCGTTCGCGATCCATGCCGCGGACGGCACGCCGATGGCGGTCGCCGGCGAGCGCGACGTCGCGATGGCCGCGATCCGACAGCATGAAATGGTGCCTGCGCTGGTGCATTGAAAGGAAGGCGGGGGCTCCGCCCCTCGACCCCGCTGGGGCCGGAGGCCCCGGACCCCCATTCGTTAAGTAAACGGGTTCCAAGGGCTGCGCCCTTGGCGGGGTCCAGGGGCAGCGCCCCTGGTCTTGCTTAGCGCCGGCTGGGGTCGATCCAGCCGATATGGCCGTCGCTGCGGCGATAGACCACGTTGAGTTCGCCGCTGGTGCTGTTGCGGAACATCAGCACCGTCTGATCCGCGAGGTCCATCCGCATCACCGCCTCGCCCACCGACAGCCGGTTGATCTCGGCAGGGGATTCCGCGATCACGGTCGCGTAGGTCTCGGCGGCGGTGCGGCCGTCGCCGTCCGGCGCCTCCTCCTCCTGGCGCAGCACGTATTGCCGCGCGGCCTCGGGCCGCTCGCGATTGGCGAGGTCGCGGGCGTGCTCGTTGACGCGGCGGCGGTAGCGGCGCAGGCGCTTGGCGAGGTGTTCGGCCGCATCATCGAAGGCGGAGTGAGCGTCCGCCGCCTCGCCCTCGCCGCGGAGCGAGAGGCCGCGGCCGGCGTGGACATTGACGTCGCAGGTGAAGAAGCTGCGGGCGCGGCCGAAGGTGACGACCGCCTCCAGCGCGTGGTCGAAATACTTGCCGGCGATCGCCTCGAGCTGCTCGGCGACGCGCACCCTGAGCGCGTCCGAGAGATCGACCTGCTTGCCGGAGACCGTGATCTGCATCGCCTCTCCTTCCGCGCCGCGCCGCCGCGTCCCCTCCGGCACGACCCGCCGCCGCGCGCCGGCGGCCGGTCAGGCCGGCACCGTCTTCTCCCGCTTGCGCTCGACCGAGTTGGGGATCCGCAGCGCGTCGCGGTATTTGGCCACGGTCCGTCGGGCGATGTCCACGCCCTCCCGCCGCAGCGCGCGCACGATTGCGTCGTCGGAAAGCACCTCGTCCGGCGGCTCGGCCGCGACCAGGTCCCGGATGCGGCGGCGCACCACCTCGGCGCTGTGGGTCTCTCCCTCGACGGTGCCGGCGATCGCGGTGGTGAAGAAATACTTCAACTCGAAGATGCCGCGCGGAGTTGCGATGAACTTGTTCGAGGTAACGCGGCTGACCGTGCTCTCGTGCATCTCGATCGCCTCGGCCACCTCGCGCAGGATCAGCGGGCGCAGGTGGGCGATGCCGTGGCGGAAGAACCCGTCCTGCTGGCGGACGATCTCGGAGGCGACGCGCAGGATGGTCTGCGCCCGCTGCTGAAGCGATTTCACCAGCCAGTTGGCGCTCGCCAGATGCTCGGCGAGGAAGGCCCGGTCCTCGCGGCGGAGCCGGGGACCGACGCGCGCCGCGTAGCGCTGATTGACCAGCACGCGCGGCAGCGTGTCGGGGTTGAGTTCGAGCAGCCAGGCGCCGTCGGGGGCGGCGCGCATCAGCACATCCGGGATCACCGGCTGCGCCGGCGTCGCCTCGAAGGTGGCCGCCGGCTTCGGATCGAGCGCGCGGAGTTCGGCGATCATGTCGGCCAGATCCTCGGCATCG
Organism: uncultured Alphaproteobacteria bacterium; assembly: GCA_963754235.1. Classification (GTDB taxonomy): domain Bacteria; phylum Pseudomonadota; class Alphaproteobacteria; order Acetobacterales; family Acetobacteraceae; genus DATAYA01. Next base: position 129,751 of record CAVWFK010000006.1, read on the forward strand.
ACGCCGCAAACGGCGCCCAGCGCGCGCAGGTCGCGCCGCGCCAGCAGATCGAGATTGTCGAGCAGGGCGACCATCGCCGGATCGAGCCGGTTCCGCTCGGCGAGCTGCACGGCGAGGCATTCGCGCAGGTCGCGGGCGAACAGGCCGCTCGGGTCGAAGCGCTGCATCCGCGCCCGCACCGCGGCCACGCGCGCCGCATCGATGCCGATCGCCGCCGCGATCGCCTCGCTCTCGACCGCAACCCGGCCCACCGGGTCGAGCAGCGCGATCAGTTGCGTGCCGATCAGCCGATCGAGCGGGTCGCCGAAGCTGAGGCGAAGCTGCTCGTCCAGATGCTCGCGCAGGGTGCGGCGGCCCGCCGCCATGTCCTCCACGTCGCGCTCCGGCCCCTCCCCGCCCCCGCCACCGGACCCGGCGCCGAGCAGCGGGCCGTCGGCGTCGAAGGTGTTGGACCAATCGGCGTCGAGGGGTGCCTCCTGCGCCAGCCGGTCGGAGGCGACCAGGGAAGCGGCATCGGCCTGCAGCGAGTCGGCCGGCGGCTCGGGCCCGGGGCGCTGGTCGAGGGCGGGCAACTCGGCAGGCGACGTCATCGCCATCGTCGCGCTCGAGCAGCGGGTTGCGCTCCAGCTCCCCTTCGACGAAGGCCGTGAGGTCGAGGTTGGAAAGCTGCAACAGCTTGATCGCCTGCTGCAGCAGCGGCGTCATCGCGAGCGTCTGCGACTGGCGCAGATCGATCCGCGGACCGATCGCCATGGCGGCCGTCAGATCGGGCGCGCGGCCGCGCTATCGCCCCGGAACGGGGCGCGCCTTCCTGGCGCTGCGCGGACCAGCTTCGGCATCGGCCGCCACTCTACTACAGGCTGAACCTTTCTCCGAGATAGACGCGTCGCACGTCGTGGTGCGCGACCACCTCCTCGGGCGGCCCCTCCATCAGCACCTCGCCGTCGTGCATGATGTAGGCACGGTCGATGATTTCCAGTGTTTCCCGCACGTTATGGTCGGTGATGAGCACGCCGATGCCGCGATCCTTGAGGTGCGAGACGAGGTCGCGGATCTCGCCGACCGCGATCGGGTCGATGCCGGCCAGCGGCTCGTCGAGCAGGATGTAGCCGGGCTGGGTGGCGAGCGCGCGAGCGATCTCGACCCGGCGCCGCTCGCCACCGGAGAGCGCCAGCGCCGGGGTGCGGCGGAGATGGCCGATGCCGAACTCGGCCAGCAGCTCGTCGAGCATGAGGTCGCGCCGGTCGGGGTCGGGCTCCACCACCTCCAGCGCCGCCATCACGTTCTGCTCGACATTGAGGCCGCGGAACACGCTCGCCTCCTGCGGCAGGTAGCCGATGCCGAGCCGCGCGCGGCGATACATCGGCAGGCCGGTGATGTCGGCGTCGTCGAGCCGGATCGAGCCGGTGTCGGGGCGCACCAGGCCGGTGATCATGTAGAAGGTCGTCGTCTTGCCGGCGCCGTTGGGGCCGAGCAGTCCCACCGCCTCGCCGCGGCGCAGCGCGATCGAGACATCGCGCACCACGGCGCGCTTCTTGTAGGTCTTGCCGACCCCGCGGGCCACCAGCCCGTCGACGCGTGCCGCGACGCGAATGGTCTCGTTCATCGCGTCCCCGGCGCCGGTGCGCCGCCCGGCTGCTGCTGTGACTGCTGCTGCGCGCTGTTGGGCATCACCAGACCATGCACCCGCTCGCCCGGATTGGAGACCAGCCGCGACAGGCCGGTCTTGAGATCGACCACCGCCTCGTTGCCGTTGAGCTGGTTCGGCCCGCGCGTGATCCGCACGTGGCCGACCAGCACGGCGATCCCGGTCGCCGGATCATAGACGCCGCGATCGCCGTGGACGATGTCGGTCTGGGTGTGGATCACCACGTGGCCGAACGCCTGCGCCTGCTTGAGCTTGCCCGAGGCGGCGAGCGGGTCGCCGCCCGGCCGGGTCGCGGCCGCGGTCTTGACCGGCGCCGCACCCGCCGGCGGCGGCGCGGCCGCGGTCGTGTAGGCAACCAGCACGTCGGCGGTGATCCGCCGCCCGTCCTTGCTGGTCACGCTCGCGTCGCCGCGGCCGACGCCCATGTGCTTCTCGGACCACCACTCGATCGAGTTCGCGCGCAGTCATCACGTCGTTCGGCGTGGTCAGCCGCAAATCGTGCCCGGTCAGCACCAGCACCGCCTGGTCGATGTCATAGACCGCTCGGTCGGAGACCGCGGTGTCGGTTTGCGTGTAGATGTGGACATGGCCCTCGGCGACGAGACGGTAGATCTCGTTATCGCCGGTGTCCGGTGCGGCGGCGATGCCCGGGGCGGCCGGCGTTGGCTGCGTGACGGCGACGGGTGTTGCCGGCTTGGTTGCGGCGAGATTGCCGGAAGCCGCGCCCGGGGGCGGGCTGCTTCTTGCGATAGTCGGCGATCAGCCGGTCGGCGGTCACGGTGACGTCGCCGCGCACCGCGCGCGCGTTGCCGATCGCGGTCACGGTCTGCGCCTTCTGGTCGAGATCGATGCTGTCGGTCGCGGTCACCGTGATCGGGCCGCCGTGCGAAAGGTCGATCTGCTGTGCCCGCGCCGCGAGCGGAACCGCGAGCAGGAGCACGACGGCCGCCCGCAGGCACGCCATGCGGACGGCCATCACTGCGCCCCGTTGAGCACCAGCTTGGCCGGGCCGGTGAACTGGATGACGTCGCCCTTGTCGAGAAATGCGAATCCCTGCGCGTCGAGGGTTCCGAACGGACCTTCCGCGTGCGTCCAGCGATGCCCGGCGGCCGCCCCCGCGTGCAGGTCGATCGCGGCGGCCGCGGTGTCGAGCGTGGTGCCGTCGTCGCGATACAGCGTGACACCCCCGGAGAGATCGAGCTGGCCCGCGTGCTGGATATAGACGCCCTGACGGGCGCGGATCATCAGCCAAGCGCCGCTTTGTAACGTCAGGTCGGCCTTCGGCGTGGTGAGATCGACGCGCTCGGGCGTCGCCTGCACCGCGGTCGCGGCGGTCACCATGTAGGGCTGGCCGCGACGATCAACTCCGCGATAGCGCGCGTCGGTCATGTGGCCGGCCTCGGTCACCTGCCCGAGCCGGCGGAAGGCGATGCGGTCGCGCGCCTCCTGGCGGTCGATTTCGGGCCACATCACCATCACCACCAGCAGCGACAGCGACAGCAGCGGCAGCAGCAGCTTGGCCCAACGCACCATCCAGCGGCGCCGCGCGATGCCGGAGGCGGTCGGCGGCCGGTAGCGCCGCGACAATCCGTCGCCAACCAGCCGGCCGGCCGGCGCACCCCGACTGCCCGCGTCCTGCCCGCGCACCGGCGTGATGCTGTTCATGCCACCCCCACGCGCAGCAGATCGTGGATGTGCAGTAAGCCGATCGGCCGGCCGGCGCCATCCACCACGAACAGCGCGGTGATCGGCCGCGGCGGTGCCTCCATCGCCCGCAGTGCGTCGGCGGCGAGCGCGTCGGGGCCGATCGTGCGCGGCGCCAGGGTCATCACCTCGGCGACCCGGCACGCGAGCAGGTTCGGTCCCATCGCGCGCCGCAGATCGCCGTCGGTCACGATGCCGCAGCAGCACACCGTCCTCGCCGGTGACGCCGAGGCAGCCGAAGCCGGCGCCGGTCATCACCAGCAGCGCGCGGTCCATCGTCTCATCGGGGGCGGCGAGCGGGATCGCCTCTCCTGCGTGCATCAGCTCGCGCACCCGGCGCAGCCGGGCGCCGAGTCGCCCGCCCGGATGGATGCGGCCGAAATCGCCGGCATCGAAGCCGCGACGCGTCAGCAGCGCCACCGCGAGCGCGTCGCCGAGCGCCATCTGCATCGTGGTGCTGGTGGTCGGCGCGAGGCCCATCGGGCACGCCTCCGGCACCGCCGGTAGCAGCAGTGCGACGTCTGCCGCCGCGGCCAGGGTCGAGCCGGCGCGGCCGGTTACCGCGACCAGCGGCAGCCCGAACCGCCGCGCGTGCGAGACCAGATCGGCAAGCTCGGGCGTCTCGCCGGAATTGGACAGCGCCAGCACCGCGTCTCCGGGCACCACCATGCCGAGATCGCCGTGCGAGGCCTCGGCGGGATGGACGAACAGCGCCGGCGTGCCCGTGGAGGCCAGTGTCGCCGCGATCTTGCGCGCGACATGGCCGGACTTGCCCATGCCGCTCACTACCACCCGCCCGGTCGCGGCCCCGAGCAGGGCCACAGCACGCGCGAAGCGATCGTCGAGACCGGCGGCAAGGGCGCGCAGTGCGGCCGCTTCGCCGGACAGCACGTCGCGGGCGACTTCAAGATCGGAGCGCCCCTTGGTGAGGGCGAGGCTCAAGGTTGCGGGTTCTGCATTGGAACAACCCCTCTATGGCCGGCCAGCCTGGCCGGGTCAATTCGGCGTTCGTCACAGACCGTAACATGCCGCGAGAAAGGCGGGGCCGGCCGAGTCCAGGCTACCAGCCATTGTGGTACGGCGGGTCAGTTTTCCACAGCTTTTTGTGGCTCTGTGGGTTGTGGGGAACAGGCCGCCTGAGATACCGTATCTAGTAGGTCGATGGCGGGGAGGACCTCACGATGGAGTGGACCGATGAAGTCGTCGCACGGCTCCGCGCGCTCTGGGACGAGGGCCACTCGACGGCCGAGATTGGCCGCCGCCTGGCGATTTCCAAGAACTCGGTGATCGGCAAGGCGCATCGACTGGACCTGCCTGCCCGGCCCTCGCCGATCCGTCGCGAGCCGGGCGGCCCGCGCCCGCCGCGGCCGCCGCGCCGGCTGTCAGGTCCGACGCTGCCGCCGTTCCCGGTGTCGCGGCCCAGGCCGGCGACGGTGGCGCCGCCGCGCCCGGCCGTCGATTCCCCCGCTCCTGCCCCGCTGCCGCGCCCTGCGCCGCCAGCGCGGCCGGTCGCATTGCCGCCGGCGCGGCCCTATTCCGGCCGGGTCACCGCCTGCTGCTGGCCGATCGGCGAACCGGGCACGCCATCGTTCCGGTTCTGCGACGCCGATGCCATCCCCGGAAAGCCTTATTGCGGCACCCATGCACAGATTGCCTATGTGAAGGTACGAGATCGCCGAGACGACGCTGCGTGAGGGGGTTCCGATCGGCCGCCGACAAGAGTAGGTCGGAGCACGGCAGATAATGCGTCGCCGCCTGCGCCGGCTTCCCGTGCGCGAACACCGGGATCGCGAGCTTGAAATACTCGATCGTCGCCCTGATCGCCCAGGCCGTGGCCGGGCAGAGGGGCTGGAAGCCGGTCTGGCGGGAGCCCGACCCGAAGCCTTTCTACGACGCGCTGATCGTCGGCGGCGGCGGGCACGGTCTTTCTACGGCGTATTATCTCGCCCGCGAGCACGGCGTGACCAATGTCGCAGTGGTGGAGAAAGGCTGGATCGGGTCGGGCAATGTCGGGCGCAACACCACGATTATCCGCTCCAACTATCTGCTCCCCGCCAACACGGCGTTCTACGAATGGTCGCTGAAATTATGGGAGGGGCTGGAGCAGGACATCAATTACAACGCCATGATCAGCCAGCGCGGCGTGCTGAACCTGTTTCACTCCGACGCCGAGCGCGATGCTGCTGCGCGGCGCGGCAATGCGATGCGGCTGAACGGGGTGGACGCCGAGTTACTCGATACGGCGCAGGTGCGCGCGCTCGTCCCTTCGCTCGACTTCGACAACGCGCGATTCCCGATCAGGGGCGGGCTGCTGCAACGCCGCGGCGGCACGGTGCGCCACGACGCGGTCGCCTGGGGCTACGCACGCGCCGCCGATCTGCGCGGGGTGGACATCCTGCAAAACTGCGAGGTCACGGGCATTCGCGTCGAAGCCGGTCGCGCCGTCGGCGTCGAGACCAGCCGCGGCTTCATCGGCGCCGGCAAGATCGGCCTCGCCTGCGCCGGCAACTCCTCGCGCGTGGCTGCGATGGCCGGGCTGCGTCTGCCGATCGAGAGCCACGTGCTGCAAGCCTTCGTCTCCGAGGGCATCAAGCCGATGCTGGACACGGTCGTGACGCTCGGCGCCGGGCACCTCTATGTCAGCCAATCCGACAAAGGCGGCCTCGTGTTCGGCGGCGATCTCGACGGCTACAATTCCTATGCCCAGCGCGGCAATCTGCCGATCATGGAGGAGGTGGCGGAAGCGTTGGTTTCGCTGCTCCCCCGCGCGGGTCGGCTGCGCATCGTGCGCTCCTGGGGCGGGCTGATGGACATGTCGATGGACGGCTCGCCGATCATCGACCGCACCGACATCGCGGGGCTCTATCTCAACTGCGGCTGGTGCTATGGCGGGTTCAAGGCGACGCCGGCCTCGGGCTGGTGCTTCGCCCACACCATCGCGCGCGACGAGCCGCACCCGCTGAACGCCGCCTTTCGCCTCGATCGTTTCGCAGCCGGGCACGTGCTCGATGAGAAGGGCGCCGGCGCGCGCCCGAACCTCCAATAGCGGATGCGCATTCCCTGCCCTTATTGCGGCGAGCGCGGCCATGAGGAGTTTTCTTATCTTGGCGACGCTGCCCCGTACCTGAACGGCCGCCCAGATCCGGCCGCACCCGATGCCGCGGCAGCGTTTCACGCCTATGTGCATCTGCGCGAGAACCCGGCCGGGCCGCTCGATGAGCTGTGGCACCATGTCGGCGGCTGCCGCGCCTGGCTGGTGGTGCGTCGCGACGTTCGCGACCACGCGATCCTCGCGGTGCGTGCGGCGATGGAGCGGTCTCGATGAGCCGTCTTCCCGCGGGCGGGCTGATCGACCGCGCGCGCACGCTCCGCTTCAGCTTCGACGGGCGCCGCTACACCGGCCATCCCGGCGACACGCTGGCCTCGGCGCTGCTCGCCAACGGCGTGCGCCTGGTCGGGCGCTCGTTCAAGCTGCACCGTCCGCGCGGCATCCTGTCGGCCGGCCCGGAGGAGCCGAACGCGCTGGTGGAGTTGCGCGAGGGCGCGCGGCGCGAGCCCAACACGCGGGCGACAGTGGCCGAGCTGTACGACGGGTTGCGCGCGCAGAGCCAGAACCGCTTCCCGTCGCTGCGCTTCGACGTGAGTGCCGCGAACTCCCTGTTCGCACCGCTGCTGCACGCCGGCTTCTACTACAAGACCTTCATGTGGCCAGCGTCGTTCTGGGAGCGCGTGTACGAGCCGCTGATTCGCCGCGCCGCCGGCCTCGGCCGCGCGGCCGAGGCGGCGGATCCGGACCATTACGAGCACGTCCATGCGCATTGCGACGTGCTGGTGATCGGTGCCGGCCCGGCCGGGCTGATGGCCGCGCTGACCGCCGGGCGGGCCGGGGCGCGGGTGATCCTGTGCGAGGAGGATTTCTATCCCGGCGGACGATTGCTGGCGGAGCGCGGCGCGATCGGCGACGAGGCGGGGGCGGCGTGGGCCGCGACGGCGGCAGAGGAACTGGCCTCGCTTCCCAACCTCCGCATCCTGCTGCGAACCACCGTATTCGGCATCTATGACGGCGGCACCTTCGGCGCCGTGCAGCGGTTGGGCGACCATCTGCCCGAGCCGAACCCGCACGTACCGCGCCAGCGCGTCTGGCGCATCGTCGCGAAGCGTTCGGTGCTGGCGGCGGGATCGATCGAGCGCCCGCTGGTGTTCGGCAACAACGATCGCCCTGGCGTGATGCTGGGGGGCGCGGTCCGCACCTATCTCAACCGCTACGCCGTCGCCCCGGGAAGCCGCGCGGTCGTTTTCGCCACCCACGATGACGGACACCGGACCGTGCGCGACCTGCTGGCGGCGGGCATCACCGTCAAGGCGCTGGTCGATCCGCGACCTGAGGCGACTGCGCCCGCACGGGTGCGGCTGGTGCGGGGCGTGGTCAGCCGCGCGATTGGCGGCCAGACGTTGCGGGGCGTGGAGATCACCAACACCGACGGCATCCGCCTCCGGCTCGCCTGCAACCTGCTCGCGATGTCGGGCGGCTGGAGCCCGACCATTCACCTGACCTCCCATCTTGGCGGCCGACCGCGCTGGGATGAGGCGCAGGCTGCGTTCGTGCCGGACAAGGTGCCCGCCAGCATGGCGGTGGCGGGTGCGGCAGCGGGGGCATTCACGACCGCAGAGGCGCTGAGCGCCGGCGCGCGCGCCGGGGCAGCCGCGGCCGACGATGCGGGCCATCCGGCGCACCTGCCCAACATTCCCGATGCTGAGCCGGAGGCAACCGGCAACCGGCCGCTGTGGCGGGTGCGCGGCGGGCGCGGCAAGGCGTTCGTCGACTTCCAGAACGACGTCGCCAGCACCGACGTGGAGCTGGCCGAGCGCGAGGGATTCCGCTCGGTCGAGCACCTCAAGCGCTACACCACGCTCGGCATGGCAACCGACCAGGGCAAGACCGCCAATGTGACCGGCCTGGCGCTGATGGCGGAGCTGACCGCCAGATCGATCGCCGAGACCGGCACGACGCGCTTTCGCCCGCCCTATACGCCGGTCACGATCGGCGCCCTCGCCGGCTATCATCGCGGGCGCGACTTCCGCCCGACCCGGCTGGCACCGACGCATGAATGGTCCGCCGAGCTTGGCGCCGTGTTCGTCGAGACCGGCATCTGGATGCGGGCGCAGTATTATCCGCGCACCGGCGAGGCCGACTGGTTGCAGACGGTCAATCGCGAGGTAACGACGGTGCGCTCCGCGGTCGGCCTGTGCGATGTCTCGACGCTCGGGAAAATCGACCTGCAAGGGGCGGACGCCGGCGCATTTCTCGAGCGTCTCTATGTCAATCGATGGAGCACGCTGCAGGGTCGGGCGCGCGCGCTACGGCCTGCTGCTGCGCGAGGACGGCTTCGCCTTCGACGACGGCACGATCTCGCGCCTCGCCGAGGATCGCTTCCTCGTCACCACTACCACCGCGAACGCCGACGCCGTTCTCGCTCACATGGAGTTCTGCCATCAGGTCCTGTGGCCTGACCTGGACGTGCAGTTCGTCTCCGTCACCGACCAGTGGGGCCAGTTGGCGATCGCCGGGCCGCGCGCACGCGACGTGGTGTCACGGATCGTCGCCGCCGATCTCGCGAATGCCGCCTTTCCCTATATGGCAGCGGCCGAATTGTCCCTAGCGGATGGCACGCAAGCCCGGCTGTTCCGCATCTCCTTCTCTGGCGAGCTGGCCTATGAGCTCGCGGTCCCCGCCCGGGTCGCCGCCAAGGTCGCGCGGCAGGTGATGGCGGCAGGCCAGGAATACCGCATCGCGGCCTACGGCATCGAGGCGATGGGCGTCATGCGCATCGAAAAAGGCCATGTCGCCGGCAACGAGATCAACGGCCAGATGACCGCCGCCGATCTCGGCCTCGGGCGCATGATGGCGCACGGCAAGGACTGCATCGGGGCGGTGATGGCCGCGCGTCCGGGCCTCGCCGATCCGGCCCGCCCGCGCCTGATCGGGCTGCGGCCGGTGAACCGGGCCGACGGTCTGCGGGCCGGCGCGCATTTCATACCAATGGGCGCCGTCGCCAGCATCGAGCACGACGAGGGCTTCGTCTCCTCCGTCGCGTTCTCCCCGAGCCTCGGGAGCTGGATCGGGCTGGGTTTCCTGGCGCGCGGAGCGGAGCGGATCGGCGAGCGGGTGCGCGCCGTCGATCCGCTGCACGGCGCTGACGTGCCGGTGGAGGTGTGCAATCCCGTGTTCGTCGATGCCGAGGGGGCGCGCCTGCGTGTCTGATTCCGTTACGGTCTCAGAGCAAGACGGCGTGGCGCTGGCCAGCCTGGTCGCCCGGCGCGGTCGCCTGGACGAGCTGCGCGCTGCGATCCGGGATGCCTGGCGGGCGGACCTGCCGCTGACCCCGCACCTCGCCGAGGGCAACGGCGCAAGCTTCCTCTGGGCCGGGCCGGAACGCTGGCTGGTGGTGGCGCCTGCGCGCGCCCCGGACGAGCTGGTGGTGTCGCTGCACGCCTGCGCCGATGGCCTGGCCGCAGTGTGCGATCAGAGCGACGGCCGCGTTCTGCTACGGGTCTCCGGGCGCTTCGCCCGCGACACGCTGGCGAAGGGCATCCCCGTCGATCTGCATCCGTCCGCCTTCGCCCCCGGCAGCACCGCGATCACCATCGCCGCCTATATCGGCTGCCAGATCTGGCAGATCGACGACACCCCGACCTACGATATCGCCGTCCCGAGAAGCTTCGCCGCGAGCTTCCGGCGCTGGCTCGACGGTGCGGCCGCGGCGTTCGCGAACGCGGGCTGAAGCGTCGCTGAGAGCGCGTGGTGCTCGTCATGATGAACGCGCTCGTTCATCATGGGTGCTTTTTTTGCAACGAAATCGCCGTGAATACAATGGGCTGCCGCTGCGTCGCGGTGCCTTAACCATCACGTAACGACTTCGTGAACGCCGCTGCGCTCGTATGCCATTACGCTGCCGTGACCACGCGTGCGCAGGTTCGCGTGTGGCCTACGCGTGACGCGCTTCGCCGGCTGCCATCACCCGGCTGCCATCACAGGGAACAAGCCATGCCCGTCACCACCAGTTATCCCGGCATCTATATCCAGGAGTTGCCGAGCAGCAGCCACTCCATCACCGCGGCATCGACCAATCTCGCGGTGTTCATCGGTTACACGCATCCGCTGAAGACGCTGCCGGCGAACTGGGGCCAGCCGGTGCAGATTTTTGGTTTCATGGATTATCAGCGACAATTCGGCGGGTTCCTGCGCAGCGCCGCCTTCGCGGCCGCCGGCGACGCCCATCACTATGCCGCCGATCCCGGCGACGATCCCAACACTGCGTTCGCCGACATGGCTGAAGCGGTAAATCAGTTCTTCCTGAACGGCGGCACGCAGGCCTACGTGGTGGGCGTCCAGAACCCCAACCTGTCGATCACCGGCGCCTCGGTGTCGATCGGTTCGCTGATCTTCACGGCGATCGAGATCACCGACGAAAAGTACGCCATGACCCTCACGGTGCGGCCGATCAATCCTGGCACCTCACCGCCGCTGGAAGACATGGCCGACATTATCATCAGCTACGGCCCCACCTCCGGCTCCGGAACGGTGACCGAAACCTATCGCCGTGTCAGCATGGAAGAGTTCGAGGCTGACGGAAGGACGCCGCATCCGGATTACGTCCTCACGCGCCTCGGCGCTTCGCAGCTCGTGACCGTGACGGTGACCTCGCCGCCCGGGCCGTTCCCCACAACCACGGCTACGCAGAATTTCGGCATGGCACTGCCCGGTTCGACGCAGATTTTCGAGGCGTCGGACTTCACGGCGGTACTGCAACAGGACACCGGCCTGGACAAGTTACCGGTCTTCAACCTGATGGTGATTCCGGGAGTGACCAATTCGCTGGTGCTGAGCACGGCTTTGGCCTTCTGCGAACGGCATCGTGCGTTCCTGATCATGGATCCGCCGATCACCGCCTCGGCCGACGGCACGGACCCGAGCTTCCCGATTCGCATCCAGGACGTGATGAACGGCAACGTCGCCAGCATGCCGCCCCCCCCTGAAGGTGCGAACAGCGCCCTCTATTTTCCCTATTTGCAGTCGCTGGACCCAGTGACGGGATCAGCGACCAATCCCGTGACCGGCGAGGTCAATGAGATCGCGCCGGCAGCGACGGTCGCTGGCATTTATGCGGCGACCGACCTGGCACGTGGCGTGTGGAAAGCGCCGGCCGGATTCCAGGCCAGCACCAAGAATACCACCGGCGTGGTGGCGCGCGGGCGCATGACCGACCTGCGGCAGGGCACGCTGAACCCGCTGGGCGTCAACTGCCTGCGCGACTTCCCCAATGTCGGCACAGTGGTATTCGGCGCGCGCACGCTCGTGACCTTGACCGACGAGCAGTGGCGCTACGTGCCGGTGCGGCGCATGGCGCTGTTTCTGGAGCAGTCGCTGTACGCCAGCCTGACCTGGGTGGTGTTCGAGCCAAACGCCGATCCGCTGTGGGCCGCCATCACCATGAGCGTGAATTCGTTCATGCTGGGCCTGTTCCGCCAGGGCGCGTTCCAGGGCAACACGCCCAGCCAGGCATTCAGTGTGCAGTGCAACAGCCAGACGACAACGCAGACCGACATCGACCAGGGTATCGTGAACATCGTGGTCGCCTTCGCGCCGCTGAAGCCGGCGGAGTTCGTGGTCATCACCATCGCGCAGCTAGCCGGCCAGGCGCAGACCGGATGACGCGCCGCGCCGGATCGAGAATGCCTGTCGCCGCCCCCCGACCCTGAGGTACCGCCATGGCGATCTTTCCTGTCACCCCCACACGATCCGCTCCGTACCCTGGCTACCGTTTCCTGGTCTATTTCGGCACCAGCACCACGCCGGTCGCCGCGGTGAGCAAGGTGACGGCACTGAAGCGCTCGGCAGACGTGATCGATTACAAGGAAGGCGGCAACGCCATCATCCTCAAGGGGCTGGGCCGCACGAAATACGAGCCGATCACGCTGGAGCGCGGCGTGACCCAGGATACCGATTTCCTGGCCTGGGCGGATGCGGCGCAGAAGCTTGACCAGGGGCACGCGAGCACGTCGCTGAAGGATCTCCGGCGCGAAATCCGCATCCTGTTGCTGAACGAAGCGGGCCAGGCGGTGCACGGCTATCTCGTGCATCGTTGCTGGGTGTCGGAATTCCAGGCGTTGCCGGATTTGGATGCCGGGGCGAACACGGTGGCGCTGGAGCACATCAAGCTCGAAAACGAGGGGTGGGAGATCGATCCGACGGTGGTCGAGGTGCCGGAGATCTGAGATGCAGCGACCTGAGAAGCAGCCGGCGGTGCTTCCGTCCGCCCTGGGCAGCATTGCGCGGTTTGCGCTGCCGGTCAGCGGCATAGGCGTGAGCTTGCGGCCGCCAACGGGGCTGGAGGATCTGCTGCTGATCGAATGCCGGGACGACGATGCCGCAGCGCTAGCGCTCGCGGAGCGGCTGGCACTGGCCGAGGACGGCGGCGCGATCGGGTGGGCCGAGCTGGCGGCAACCGATCTGGACGCGCTGGTGCTGCGGTTGCGACAGGCGCTGCTGGGTGATCGGATCCGCAGCGATCTGCGCTGCCGCGGCGAAGGCTGCGGCAGCCGCGTCGATATTGCGTTCGGCATCGAGGCCTATCTGGCGCACCATCGCCCGAAGCACCCGGCGCTGCGCGGGCGGACGTGGCGCGTGCTGGCCTGCACGGATGAGCCCGGGTGGTTTCGTCTGGCGCCGCACGGCTCAGAGGCAGCGGCGCGATTCCGGCTGCCGACCGTGGCGGATCAGATGGAAGGGGCGCGGCAGAGCGATCCCGAGACGGCGCTGGCGCAGCGCTGCATCCGTGCGGACCGCATCGCGGCGCCGCTGCGCCGACGCGTCGAGGCAGCGATGCAGGCGATGGCGCCGCCCTTGTCGGCGGAGTTGCAAGGACGGTGCCCGGATTGCGGGGAGGTTGTGGCGGCGCGCTTCGACCCGCGGCGGTATTGCTTGCGCGAACTGCGCGACCGCGCGCGTTTCGTCTATGAAGACGTCGATGTGCTGGCACGGCGGTATCACTGGCCGGAGCACAGCATTCTGGCGATGCCGAACGGGCGGCGGGCGAGTTATGTCGAACTCGCGCTTTCCGGCGGGAGCGCCTGACGGTGCCGGCGGCGTCCTATTTCAGCCGACTGGTGCCGCCGGCGGGCGGTGGGGTTCCGCTGCTGCGGCCACCGCGGCTGCTGTTCCGGCCTGACGTAGCGCCCACCGAGACGCCGCAGCGCCCGGCCCCGACGACCCGACAGCCGGCCGCGGCTGCGCGGTCGCAGTGGCCGAGGTCGGCGCCAGCCATGACACCGCCCGCCGCGGTGGCGGGACGGGACGCGACGACGGGTGGCCTGGCGTCACCACTGCGCCGTGCGCTGCGCGATGGCGGCGCCGTGACGATGCCGGACGCAGCGCCGCCGCCACGGCGTAATGCGCCGCGCGACGGCGGCGTGGTGAGGATGCCGGATGCGGTGCCGCCGCGGCACGCGCCGGACCCGCTTCTGGTGCGCAGCCCCGTGGCGCCGGCCCGTGAAGCTGCGCCGCCGGTTGCGGCCAAGCCCGTCCTGCCGATCGCGCAGCCACCGGCGCAGGAGGCGATGTCCGTGCTGGCGCCGGCGCCGGCGCCGCCGCGGCCCCGGTCCGCGGCCCCGACCGACGCACCGGCCGCAGCATTGCGCATCGGCACGCTGGAGGTGCGCGTGGCGGCGCCGTCGGCGGAGACGCCGCCGCAGGCCAGGCTGGCGCCGTCACGTGCGCCGTCGTCGGCTGCCACACCGGCGCGGATCGCACGCTCGTTCGCCGCTTTCGGCCTCGGCCAGTCCTGATCCGATGCAGCCGCCATGGGAACCATTGCGATGAGCGGAACGCAGATCGAGCGGCTGACCCTGGACGTGCCGGCGATGTCGCCGGGCGATGCGCGCCGCCTGGCGCTGCGGGTGGCGGCGGGTCTGGCGCAGGCAACGGGCCTGTCTGGCGGCGCCGATATTCCGTCGATGCGCGTGGTGACGGAAGCGGGCGCCCCGGATACGCTCGCCGAGCGCATCGTCGCCGAAGCGCTGCGACAAATCCGGCGAACTCCCTGACCGGGGGCGACGATGGCAGGTGCGAAGGGTGCGCTGATCTCGTTTACGCCGACCTTCATCGGCGTGACCCCAAATGTGATAGCGTTCCAGATCAATCCGGAAACGATCACCCATGCGTGGAGCGAACCGTCCGCGGCCCAGGCCGAGGGCGGAAGCAAGACCAATTTCGATCCGCTGGCGGTGACCGGCGTGCCGGGCGAGACGTTCTCGTTCACCCTGGTAATGGATTCCAACAACGAGATCGCCGATGTCGCCACCAACCCGGTCGCCGCCGGGCTGGCGACGGTGAGTGGTGCCTATCTCCATCTCGCCGCGCTGGAAATGCTGCAATACCCGATGGCGTCGGCATCGACGCTGCTCGGCCAGGTGTCGGCAACACTCAACACGGCCGCGGTCGGCGCCATCAGCACGCCGGCGATCTCGGTGCCGGCATCGCAGGTGCCGGTGGTGCTGTTCGTGTGGGGGTCGCAGCGCGTCGTGCCGGTGCGCATCACGCAGCTCAACATCACGGAGAGACTCTATGACGAGCTGCTCAATCCCGTGCACGCCGAGGCGCAGATTTCGCTGCGCGTGCTGACCCCGGACGAGCTGGCGGCGGTACAGGGGCCGATGCGGGACGTTGCCAACATCGCCTACATTTACACACAGGGAGTGCGGCAGGCGCAGGCGACCGCGAACCTGGCGGACGCCGCGAGCATCCTCGGCATCCTACCGACATCATTCTAAAGGACGCAGCGGAGAGATGTTCTTCCCGGGCAGCCGTTACGCCGCGATGGCCACCTATCAGGTGGCGCGCCCGGACGGCGCGACTGTGCAGGTGGTGAAGATACCGCGGCCCGGACCGGCGCTGGTGCTGGGCTATCATCGTCGGCTGGCAGCCCAGCGGCTCGACCTAATCGCCGCGCACTACCTTGCCGACGCCACTGGGTTCTGGCGGCTGTGCGATGCGAACAACGCCGTAGTGACTGATGCGCTGTGCGGCGCCGAAATCGTCGGCATTCCGCTCGGTGCTCCGGTGACGTCCTGATGTCCAGCTCGTACCAACTCCTGCTCGGCGGACAGCCGGCGGATCCCGATCTGGTGACGCTGCTGGTATCGGTGGATGTCGAGGAAAGCATGGACCTGCCGGCGGCGATCCAGCTCGCCGTGCCACTGACGCGCGCGACGGACGGCGACTTCACCTATATCAACGACTTGCGCTTCGCACCAATGGCGAACCTCGCGGTCGTGGCCACGCCAGCGAGCGACAGCGCGGCCGGGGCGCTGGCCGGCGCGGTGGGGGCGGTCGCCTCGGCGCTGGGCGAGCGGCTCCGCGCCTGCGGCACAGTGCATCTTCGACGGCTACGTGCTGTCGCAGAAAATTCATCTGGAGACCGGCACGGCGAAATCGCGGCTGACGGTGTGGGGTCAGGACGCGTCCTGGCTGATGAACGTCACCGAGAAGACGCGCGAGTGGATCGACCTGACCGATGCCGACGTGGCCGCGGCGATCTTCGCGGAATACGGCATCACGCCGGCGGATGAGAACAGCGACGACGACTCGCCCTCGCACACCGAAGACGGCCACAGCCTGATGCAGCGCGGATCGGACATCCAGTTCCTGCGCACGCTGGCGCGGCGCAACGGCAAGCTGTGCCGGGTGGTCTGCACCGACGAGCCGGGACAACGCACCGGCTACTTCGCCAAACCCTCGCTGGACGGCGATCCTGCGGTGACCATCAGCCTGAACGATCCGCAGAACTGGACTATCAGCACGCTCGACCTTGACTGGGACGCGACGCGGCCCACCGCCGTGATCGCGCGCCAGGCGCTGTTCACCGATGCCGATCCGGCCGGCGCGGCGGCGGACACGTCGGATTCCGGGCTGACGCTGCTGGGCAATCGCGGCCTCGGCGACTTCACCGGACAAGCGATGACCGTGCTGCTGGCGGCGCCGGTGGACGACGCCGGCGAGCTGACGCTGCGGGCGGAGGCGGTGCTGCGCGAGGCGGACTGGTTTGTGCGTGGTGAGGGTGAGGCGGATGTCGAGCGCCTGGGTGCCGTGTTGCGCGCCGGGATGCTGGTGTCGCTCGACGGGATCGGCGCGGTGCATTCGGGCAATTACCTCGTCTGGAGCGTGCGCCACCGCATCACGCAACAGTCGCACACGATGAAATTTACGCTGGTGCGCAACGCCGTGGGTTCGGCGCCGTCAGGCGGCGGCGGGCTCGCCGGAGCACTGGGACTGCCATGACGCCGGACAGCGACGCCGCGCTGATCGACGTACTGGACCGGCTGCGCAACCGGTTCTTCGGCAAGTACCGAGGCGTGGTGACCGACGTCGACGCCGCGACGCTGCGGATCAAGGCGGCGGTTCCGGCGGTACTGGCCGATCAGCCCACCGGCTGGTGCCGTGCCTGCGTGCCCTATGCCGGGCCCGGCATGGGGTTCGCGTTCCTGCCGGAGATCGGCGCCGGCGTGTGGATCGAGTTCGAGAGCGGCGATGTGTCGTATCCGATCTGGACCGGCTGCTTTTGGCACGACGGAGAACAGCCCTCGCAGGCGACCGCCTCGGTGCGGGTGATCGTGACGCGCTCGGGGCATTCCATCCTGCTGGACGATGACGGCGTGACCATCACCATCTCGGACCAGAACAACAACACGGTGACGCTCGGGCCGGATGGGATCACGCTGCAGCGCGGCGGCAGTTCGGTTGCGATCGGCGATGCCGAGGTGAACGTGAACGACGGCGCGCTGGAGGTGATGTGAACATGCCCGGCGCTGTTGAACAGCGCCAGCGTGATGATGTGCCCGCACGGCGGCACCGTGCAGGCGATCAGCGGCAACACGCGCACCAGCGTGAGCGGTGGCATTCGCGCTGCGCCAGTCCGATACATTCCTCATCGCCGGGTGTCCGTTCTTCACGCCCGCCGGGCCGCATCCTTGCGTGCAGGTGCAGTGGGTGCAGGCGGCGGCGCGCAGCAAGGCGGTGAGCGACTTCGTGCTGACCGAGGCGAGCGTGGGCCTGTGCGTAGCGCCGGACCAGGCGGTACAGGGCACCGTGCTGATCACCGCGACGCAGCCGCAGGTCCAGGGCGTGTAGGAGCGGAGGATGGCTCGCACCGACTATGCCTTTCCGTTCCGCATCGATCCCGTATCGGGCCAGGCGGCGCAGACGCCCTATGCGACGCATGTGGACCAGATGATCCGCCAGATCCTGCTGACCACGCCGGGAGAGCGCGCCGACCTGCCGGAATTCGGCTGCGGGATCCGCCAGTTGCTGTTCGCGCCCAACTCGACGGCGCTGCAATCCACGACGCAACTGTTGATCCTGCAGAGCCTGACGAAATGGCTGGGCAATCAGATCCAAGTGCGGTCGGTGGACGTGACGCCTGGGCCGGGCGGCGACTTCTCCCAAATCCTTGTCAGTATTGGCTATGTGCTGACCGAGACGCAGTCACTGGCGCAGACGGAAGTGGTGGTGTCATGAGCACGCGCGACCGCCGCGCCGCCGTGCTGGCATCGAAGGAGTTCAACGGCATCGACTTCATCGAGATCGCCAACACGCAGCAGACCGTACTGAACGTCCATTTTCTCAACGATGTGGCGGTAAAGGATGCGCTGGGCGCGCAGCCCACCATCGACGGCGGCGAGACCATCCGGAGCGTCGCGGTGCTGCCGATCGGCGATGCCGACTGGTGGTGGGACGAAGAGCACGTGGTGCTGACGTTGCGCGTGGCCGCACCGGGCGATTTCTCCACATATCGCCTGACGATCCCGAGTCCGGTGCTGGACCCGTTCTTCGATCACGTGCGGTTCTCGTTCAAAGCCGGCTGCCCTTCGGATTTCGACTGCCGCGTACCCGCGCCACCCTGCCCGCCGGCCGCAGCGAATCCACCCCCGATCGATTATCTTGCGAAGGATTTCCTAAGCTTCCGCCAGGCATTACTGGACTTCTCCGCACTGCGCTATCCGAATTGGCAGGAGCGCTCGGAGGCGGATTTCGGGGTGATGTTCCTCGAAGCGCTGAGCGCTCTGGCCGACGATCTCAGCTACACGCAGGATCGCATTGCTGCCGAAGCGACGCTGTTGACGGCGACCCAGCGGCGCTCGGCGGTGCGGCATGCGCGGCTGGTAGACTACGAGCCGCGGCCGAGCTGCTCGTCGCGCGTGATGCTGCAATTCGATGTGGCGCCCGAGGCGACCAGCATCGCACATGGGCTGGGGGTGACTGCGCCGGCGCCCGACGGCAGCCCGGTGCCGTTCGAAACCGGCACCGGCCTGCGGAACCGGCTGCTCGACCCGCTGACGAACACGCTGCGCCACGCACCGCCGACTTCGCCTGGGAGTGCGTTATGGAACACGGGGATCATCCAGCCCTACTGGTTCGACGACAGCCAACGCTGCCTGCGCGCCGGTGCGACGCAGATGTATGTGCTGGGGCGCGGCTACAATTTCCAGCCGGGCCAGTACCTGCTGATCGAAACACGGGCGGAAAGCCCGGCTGATCCGCCGATCCGGCAGATCGTGCAATTGCTGGATGCCGGCGATATCGGCGGCCCATGGGCGGTGGAGGAGAGCGATGCGCTGTTCCCACGCGCGCCCGATGCACCCGGTTCGGGGCCGCCCTGGATGGCTGTGGCGACCTCCCCGCCCGCAGTGGCGGAACCCACCGCGGTGACGCGAATTGCGTGGAACACCGTCGATGCGCTGACGACCGATCGCGACCTGACGCAGACGACCGTCATCGGCAATGTGGTACCGGCGACGCAGGGGCGCACAGTCGCGGGCGAAGCGTTCGTGATAGCGGCAGCGGCGCCGGGCGAGCAGACGCCGCTCGCGATTGCACGCACCGGCGCCCGCGCGAACCTCCCGGACGGCACGCCGGGCGAGACGGCGACGATGCAGCTCTATACGCTGTCGGCCGCGCCGCTGACCTGGCTGCCGCAACCCGAGCTCGATCCCAGCGGCGAGCCGCTGCCGGAAATCCTGCTGCTGCAATCGACCGATACCGGCAACACGGTGGTCTGGAACTGGTTCCGCTGGTTGCTGGATGCCGGACAGTTCGATGCGGCGTTCACGATCGACGCGGCACGGTTCGCGCCACTCGGTCGCAACTCCGATAATTCGCTGCAATTCGACTATGCCGGCGACGGCGGTGACACGATCCGCTTCGGCGACGGCACGTTCGGCCTGGTGCCTGATGATGGCGCGCGGTTCGCCGTGACCTATCGCACCGCCGCGGGTGCGGCGGGCAATGTCGCCGCCGGGGCGATCACGCAGCTTGGCGCGGGTGCGATCGCGGCTGGGCTGGTTTCGGTGACCAATCCGCTGGCGGCGAGCGGCGGCGCCGATCCGGAACCGCTGGCACGCATCGTGCGGTTGGCACCACAGGCGTTCCGCGCCGTGACCTACCGCGCGGTGATCCCGCAGGACTACCAGGCGGCGGCGGAAACGCTGCCCTGGGTGCAGCGGGCCGGCACCGCGTTCCGCTGGACCGGAAGCTGGCTGTCGGTGTTCACCACACCGGACCCGCTGGGCAGCGAACAGGTCACCGCGGCCGAGCGCACCAGCCTGATCGGCCTGCTGAGCCGGTATCGCATGGCCGGTTACGAATCCTATGCGCCGGACCCGCAATACGTCTCGATCGACCTGCTGATCGACGTGTGCGCGGCGCCCACCGCTTTCCGCGGCGACGTGCTCTCGGCGATCACCGCAGCGCTGTTGCCCGCCGGGCCGCCGGGCGGACCGCCGGGGTTCTTCGCGCCGGATCATTTCAGCTTCGGCCGGCCGCTGGAGCGCAGCGTGCTGGAAGCGGCGATCCAGCGCGTGGTGGGCGTGGCCGGCGTGCTGTGCATTCGCTACCGCCTGCGAGACCGCATGCTGGTCTATGCCGAAATGCCCAGCACGGTCAGCGTCGCCACCAACCAGATCGTCCGCTGCGACAACGACCCGAGCCTGGCCGAGCACGGATCGTTCCAGATCTCGGTGGAGGGCGGGCGATGAGCTGCAACATGGCCACTGCGTCGATCTGCCCGTGCGGCACGGTGGTGCATCCGTGGGTGATCTTTAATCCGCCGGGGCTACCGACGATCGCCTACCGCCCCGGCGATTACGCGGCATTCCGCCATGCACTGCTGCGCGCGCTGCCCGGCGAGAAGGAACTGACCGAGACGGCGAATGGCCAGACCGTCCAAGTGTGGCGGCCCGGCGCCGAAGGTGATCTGGCCGTGCAGATGATGGAATGGTGGGCGTATCTCAGCGATATTCTCACCTTCTACAACCAACGCATCGCCACGCAGGCCTATCTGGGCGTTGCCGACCTGCCGGAGAGCGTCAATCGACTGATCCAGCTTCTCGGCTACCGGCCGCGGCCGGGCATCGGCGCCAGCGGCACATTGGCGGCACTGCTGAACGCCTCTCAACCCGTCGCGCTGCCGCAGGGCTTTCAGCTGCAGAGCAAGCCCGGCCCCGGACAGCAGCCACAGACCTTCGAGCTGAGCGTGGCGACGACCGTGCAGAAGCCCGATATCATATCAGCGCGCCCTGCTCCGGCATCATCGCCGCTGCTGTCAGCCGATGGAACTACGCTGAAGCTCGCCGGCAAGGTGAGCAGCATCAAGGCCGGCGAGCGGCTCCTGCTGGTGAACGCCGGCGCCGTCACGGGCGGCACGGTCACGGCTTCCGCCTGGGTCACTGTGCAGTCGGTGCAGCCGCAGACGGATCCGTACGGCGATGCCGCCACGGCGATTTCGTTCACCACCGCAGTGCAGGGACTGCCGGCAGGGGCACAGGCAAGCGAGTTCGCATTGCTGCGCAGCGGGCAGTCGGCAAGCCTGTGGAGCATCGGGCCCAGCGGCATCACGGTCATCGGCAGCAGCGGCATCGACCTTGCCTCGATCGCGCGCGATCTGGTGCCGGGCTCGCTGGCGCTGCTGGAGGTGACGGGCACGCCGAGCGACGCGCCGGTGACGACCACGCTGGTGACTGTAAGCACGTATAGCGAAGTGATCTGGTTCGCCAACGGCAACGGCCCGTCGCCGCCAAACACCTCTCCGCCCACGCCCCCGATTCCGGTTCTGCACACGCATATCGAATTTTCCCAATCGATCTCCGGGCCATGGAACGACTATGCCGGACATGTCACCGTGCGTTTCGACTGGAACAGTGTGGGACAGCTTGCGCCGGTGCTGTCGGGGTCGGCGGCGGCGTTCACCAGCGCGACAACGACGCTGACCACGACAGCGGGTTTTCCAAGCGGCGTGGACATACCGGTGCTGTTGCAGGATGCCGACGGCAACGGGGCGTCGGCCGTCGGCACCGTCGGCGCCGATGCCGCGACGATGACGCTGGGCAGCGTCACCGCCGCACCGCCGGCGGGCCTCGGGCCCGTGCTCAGCGTGCTGTTCGACCTGCTGAGCGTCTCCTGCGGGAAAACGGTCGCCAACGAGGTGCTGGGCAGCGGCAATGCCGCGGTGGCGAGCCAGGACTTCACGTTGCAGAAATCGCCGGTCACCTACTTCTTGGACCCCGCCGCGCTGTCCGGTGACGGATTCAGCAGCACGGTGCGGGTGTGGGTGAACCAACTCCAGTGGACGGAAGTGCCGACCTTCTATGACCAGCCGGCCAAGGCCAGCGTGTTCGTCACGCACGAGGATGAGCAGGGCAAAACGCACGTGACGTTCGGTGATGGCGTGAACGGCGCCTGCCTGCCCACGGGCGCCAACAACGTGGTGGCAAGCTACCGCGTCGGCTGTGGCGCCGCCGTGCCGTCGCCGGGCACGCTCACCAACATCACGCAGCCGATCCCGGGGCTGAGGTCGTTGCGAAACCCGATTGCGCCGACCGGCGGCGCGGATCCCGATCCGCCGTCGCGCGTGCGCACGCTGGCGCCGCGCTCGGTGCTGACGTTCGGACGGGCGATTTCGCTGGACGATTACCAGGCGATCGCGGCGTCGACGCCGGGCGTGATCCAGGCCGCGGCAGCCTACAGCTTCGATCCGGCGACGCAGCGGCCGCGCCTGACGGTGTGGGTGTCCGGCGATGCCGGCGCGGTGGCGAAGGTGCAGGCGGCAATCGCCGCCGAAGCCGATCCCAACCGCCCGATATCGGTGCTGCCGGCAATCGGCATCGATGCCACGATCAGCCTGACCTATGTGCGCGATGCCCGCCATCTCGACAATGTCGTGCAGCGCGCGCTCCACGCGGCACTGCTCGATCCGGATACCGGATTGTTCGGCGTGAACGTGGTGGGCATCGGGCAGGCGCTTTACGACAGCCAGATCTATGCCGGCGGCCTGGCGGTGCCTGGCGTCGTTGCGATCGAGGATCTATCCGTGCAGGTCGGTCCCCGCTTCAGACCGCTCCTGCGTCCAGTGCAGCGCGGGCGATGGCCGGTCGACGCCCCCGCACCCTGCGCTGGCCATCGCCACGATCCCGGTCAGGGCAACTACATTTCGGTCCCAGACGACGGCATGCACCTGCTGCTGACGGGCAGGCAGGCAACATGACGACCGTGCTCGATCATTACGATATATATTACAGCGACAAGCTGTGGAACCTGCTGCCGGCAGCTTACCGGGCGCAGGACACCGACCAGTTCGGCGCCAATGGACCGCTGCGCGAAATGGTCAACCGCATCGGCGCCCAGGCGGCGATCCTGCGACGCAGCATCGACCGCATGTGGGAAGATCAGTCTATCGAGACCTGCGACGATTGGCTGATACCGTATATCGGCGCCTTGCTGGACGTGAACCTGGTGTCGGGCCTGGATGCGCGCGGGCAGCGGCTGGATGTGGCGAAGACCATCTACTATCGCCGTCGCAAGGGCACGCTTGCGATCCTGGAAGAGATCGCTGCCAACATCACCGGATGGGATGCCAAGGTGGTGGAGTTCTTCCGCCGCCTCGGCCGTACCCGCCACGGCCTGGATCCGCCGATCGGGCTGGCGAGCGACGGGCCCGATGTTGCGACATTGCAGCTTGCCGAAGGACTGATCGGGCGGCTGACCGGGACCGGCATCGGCGGGTTCGCCGATCTGCGCAATGTCTATGGCGCCAGCAAGGCTCATTCGGCGTTCGACGAGTTCTTCCACACGGCCGATATGCGCCAGGGCAATGGGCGATTTGGTCTGGTACGGCATTCCGCGTCTGGGCGTGTTCCTGTGGCGGCTGCTGAGCCTGCCGGTGGGGCCGGTCACGCCGGTGGCGGTGCAGGGATGCCCGGGCTGGTTCACCTTCGATCCCACGGGGCGGGATGTGCCGCTGTTCGGACAGGCGCGAGCATCGAATGCGTTCGGCGATGCCTGGCTCTCCCCCACCGAGGCGCAACTGCCGACGCCGATCAGCCAAGCATTGCTGGACGGCGATCTGGCGGCGACGCCAAGCGTGCTGTACCCCGCGGCGCTGTCTGTGGTCCAGTACGTGGCCTCGCCGCCGGAGGCGAACGTGCTGCCGCCCGCATCCGTGACGCTGCGGCCGGAGCGCGGACGGTTCCACCACGATGCCGGGTGGCCGCCGCTGCCGGGGGAAATCGTCGCATCCTATTGCTACGGGTTTCCCTCCGCGATCGGCGCGGGACCGTATGACCGGCGCATCGGAACGCTGGTCATCGCAACCCCCGTGCCCACCGTCATGCAGATCGGCGGCAGCACGGGCAGCGTGCCGTTGCCCGGCGGCGGCACGGTCGTCCTTGCGGACTCGCTGACCTATGCCGGCATCGGCGATACCACGGTGCAGGACGCGCTGACGCTGCGGGCGGGCAATTTGCAACGCCCACTGATCAGGCTGACGGGTGCGGCCCGGCTGACCGGCACTCCGGGAAGCTGCCTCACGCTGGATGGGATTTTCGTCAGCGGCGACGACATCGTGCTGCAAGGGTCATTCGAATCGGTCACGCTGAGCTGCTGCACCTTCGATCCCGGCAGCGAAGCCGCGGATGTCGCGGCGATCACGTCGCCGCCCGGCTCGCCCTTCGCCGTATCGGCCGACGGCCGCGCACTGCGCCCGACGCGGATGTGGATCGAGGCGCAGATCACCACGCTGACGGCGGATCGGTGCGTGCTCGGCCCGATTCGTACGCGCGCGGCCGGGAAGGTGGAGACGGTATCGATCAGCAACAGCATCGTGCAGGCGATATCGACCTCGCCGGCCACCGTGATCGACGCGGACGACGTGAAGGACCCGATGCGCATCGAGCAATTGCTGCAACAAGGCAGCGATCCCGTCTCCGCGCGACTGCGCCAACTGTCGCCGGGAATCGGGGCGCTGCTCGGCGGCGCAAGTTCACCGCCTTTATCCGCTTCGCCGCCGCCGGAGTCCGATCTGGCGGCCCTGCTTGTGCTGCTCAACCAGCTTATTGGCGGGCCATCGATCTACAGTGCCCCAGCCTTCGCCCGGGTGGCGCTCTCGGCGCGCACGCAGGCGCTGCTGACGGCCTCGCCGCCCGCGCTGCCCGCCCCGGCGCTGAACCGCGCTCTCCTGGACGATGCGTACAAGCTGGAACTCGCCGATGCGGCCCTGGCCCTTGCCGACGGCACGGTGATCCTGTCTCGCTGCACGGTCCTGGGCGAGATTGCCGTGCATCGCCTGCAAGCCAGCGAGTGCATCCTGCAACAGCTTGCGCAGGTGGACGACGCGCAGGACGGCTGCATCCGCTTCACCGCCTGGGCCGACGGCAGCGCGCTGCCGCGCAAATACGAAAGCCTCCGCGTTCCGCAGGGCGCGCCGCTGTTCACCAGCACGGATTTCGGCCAGCCCGGCTATGGCCAATTATTGCCTCGGGCGGACAGCGCCATCCTGCCGCCGACGACGCCGACGGGCGAGCCGCAGAACAGCATCAGCCAGGGTGCAGCCGACGGATCGGAAATGGGCGCGTATGCGCGCGACAAGACCCCGATCAAGGCGCGGGCGCTGCTGATCAAGTTCCAGGAATACATGCCGGCGGGCTTGGTGCCCGTGCCGATCGCCGTAACGTGACATAGGCCGAGGAAGGTTCGAACCATGCCCAGCGATCGGAGCCGACGGACGGATGGGCTGCGAGACGGCTACACCGGCGTGGTTGCGCAGCAGGGCCGCGTGACCCTGGACCGCGACTTCAACGCCCAGCACGGGTTCCTGGCCGGGCGCATCGAGGCGGAGGCCCGCGATACCATCGGCCCCTGCGGCACACCGGATAACGGGTTCGCCATCAGCATTCCGCAGACCAGCCCGCCGGGGCCGCCGCTGTGGAGCCCGCCGGCACCGCTGTCGCCGCCGGCGCAGCATTCTGACGACTTCCTGATCAGCCCGGGCACAATGTATGTCGGCGGCCAACGCGCAGTGTTCACGGCGCGACCGGCTGGGCATCCCGTCACCTACAGCTATTACGACCAGCCCGACTGGGTTCTGCCGCCTGCCCCTCCCGAAATCCGTGGCCGGGAACTGGTGTTCCTGGCACTGGCCGAGCAGGAAGTGAGCGCAGTCGAGGATTCGGACCTGCTGGAAGTGGCGCTCGGTGGGCCGGACACCACCCAGCGCCTGCGCTTGCTGCGCCGTGTGTACCGTGAAACGGTGCAGGCGCCCGACTGCACCACCGCCTGGAGCGAAGCGGTGGCGCTGTGGCGCGTGCGCGACGGGCTGCTGCTGAAGCCGGCGACGATGCAATTATGTCCACAACTGCGCCTGCAGGTCGGCTTCAGCGACGACGGCGCCACGCCCGATCCCTGCGATCCGATCGCGCAGAACGGCTATCTCGGCGCCGAGAACCAGACGATCCGCGTGCAGATCAGCGATGCCGGCAACACCGGCAGCTCCGGCGGGCAGGCGAAGCTGCTGTGGGGCTACGATAACGCGAGCTTTCTGTATCGCGCGACGGCGCTGACATCGAACGCCGCCATGCTGACCATCGCGCCACCGCCGCCGGATGCCTTCCATGTGCCGCAGACCGCGCAAGTCGTGGAAATCCTGCGCACCGCCGCGGTGCTGGCCTCGGAACCCGACGTCACCGACCCGACGGGCCAGCGCAGCATTGTCCGCTGCGTCGCGTCCCCCACCGGCGTCGTGCGTCGGCTGGCACAGCCCTACGGCCCGGCCGATCCCGGCGATCCCACCAGCTATATCGTGCTGGATCAGGCATTGCCCGCTGAATATCTTGCCGACACCACGCCGCTGTTCCTGCGCGTGTGGCAGTCAGAGATCGCGTTCGACCCAACCGGCGACACAATCCTGCTGACGGATGACGTGACCGGTGCCAGCACCGGCGTCGAGGTTACGATCTCGGTGCCGACGCGCGAGGTGTTGACCGCGGGCGCATACTGGCTGCTGGCGGTGCGCCCGTCCACGCCGCAGGCCGTCTATCCCGAGCGGTTGCTGACCGCACCGCAGCCGCCCGATGGGCCGCGCGTGTGGGCTTGCCCCCTGGCGGTGATCGACTGGACCAGTCCGGAGAATCCGACGGTCACGGATTGCCGCAATCTGTTCGACAATCTGGTTGAGCTGACGCGGCGCCGTGGCGGCTGCTGCACGGTCGCGATGTCGCCCGCCGACCTGGCCAACGGCACCGGCGTACAGGATGCGATCGACCGCGCCGCGGGGCTCGAACGCGGGGCGACGGTGTGCCTGGCTCCGGGGCGCTATCCGCTGACCGCGCCGCTGCGCCTGACCGGCGCACATACCGGATTAACCATTGAGGCCTGCGGCGGTCCCGCGATTTTCTCGGCGGTGGAGGGCGACCAAGCGGCGTTCTCCGACGGCATGGTGGTGCTGGCGGGCGCGGACAATATCACGTTGCGCGGCCTGACAATGCTGCCGGCGATGGCACCGCTGCCGCAGGCGGTGGCACCCAGCCTGGCCAATCTGCTGTCCCGCTTTGTTTCGGTACCCAATATACGTGCGCTGATCGGCGTGCATGCAGCCGACAGCCTCAATCTGGCGCTGGAGGACTGCAACATCGAGTTCACGCCCGGACGCGCCGCCGCCACGCTGGACATCTTCGGCGCGGGTGTGTTCGTTCAGGGCGACTGCTTCGGGCTGAGCGTGCAGGATTGCAGCTTCACCTCCCTTATCGCGCCGACGTTCAACCGCCTGTCGAATGCACCCGCTCTGCTGGCGCGCGATGGTGCGGCCGCGGTGACCTCGCCCCCCCTCGCACCGGCAGAGTTCGCGCTGGGCATGCTGGACCTCACGCGCGCTTCCTTGGAGACGATCGCCACCAATACGGCGACGGAGGAGGCGGCAAGCAATGTGCTGGTGGTTACCGTCGGCTGCCTCGGGATGTCCAAGCTGACGACGGACAGGACCTTCGCCGATACCATCCCGTGCCAGTTCGGCGATGGCTCGCTGCGCGACAACGCGTTCAACGACCTGACGATGGCGCTGTACGGCATTGCCGATGCCCATACGCTGCGATTGCAAGACAACCACGCCGCGCAATGTATCGGTGGGTTCTGGCTGCAGCTTACCGGCTGGCATACGCCACAGGACCCAAAGGCGGCCTCGCTGTTCACGCCGATGTGGCAGAACGCCCAGGCATTCGCGGAGCGGCTCATGCTGGACGCAATCGGCCTGACCTATCCGCTGCCGCCGGGCACCGCCACGGAGGCGCCGCCGACGCTTGCCAGCGGCCCGGCATCGCTGTTCGTGCTGGGCAATCAAGTGGAGCCGGTGCCGTCCACTCGCAACGGAAGCACGGCGCTGCTGATCCTGGCCAATCGCGAAGTGAGCGAGACGACCGACACCAGCGTCTCTCTGCTGATCGCGAGCAACCGGTTGCGCAGCCGCTCCGGCCCACAGGCTCCGACGGCATTGCTGCTGGTGCCGGAGCAGGAACGCTGCGCCATCACCGGCAACCTGATCCTGAGCGAGACTGCGCCGAACAGCGACCCTGGACCGAGCCTGTGGCTGGTGCCGGACACGCTTGCCAGCGGCTCGGAGCTGCTGAGCGTGGTGGGCAACGTGCTGCAAGGACGGTCCGATCTGTCCACGCTGACGCGCGTGGGCCTCACGCCGGCCCAAAGCTGGGCGGTGTACAACGCCATGCCGGCATGAGCACGCCGCCCCGCGCGAAGGGAATGGCTGGGCGATGAGCAACGTGCTCGCCATCGCAACCGTCACTGAGACGATCGTGCAGATGCTGGGCGATGCCCTGGACGGGGCGCAGGTGACGGGCGCCCATGTCACGGCGCTGCCGCCGGACTCGCCGAACGGGCTGCCCGAGCACGGGGTGAACGTCTATCTGTATCAGGTCGCGCCGAACCTGGCGCTGCGCAACGCGGACCTGCCGACCCGGCGTGCCGACGGCACATTGCTGCTACGGCCGCAGGCGGCGCTCGACCTCCATTACCTGATCAGCTTCTACGGCGACGAGACTCGACTGGAACAGCAGCGCCTGCTGGGTGCCGTCGCTCGCACGCTACACGCACAACCGGTGCTGCCGCGCAGCACTATCCAGTACGTGCAGGCCAACGTACCGTTTCTGGCTACCGCCGATCTCGCGGACCAGCCAGATCTGGTGCGGGTGACGCCGATCAATTTCACCTTGGAAGAACTGTCGAAACTTTGGTCGTTCCTCTTGAAGATCGATTACGTGCTGTCGGTAGCTTACCAGGCCAGCGTGGTGCTGATCGAAACCGACGATCCGGTGCCATCGCCGGCGCTGCCGGTGCTGAGCGCCAAGATCTACGCCTTGCCCTTCCGCCAGCCGGTGATTGAGACCATCGCGCCAATCGCAAGTAGCGGGCCGTTGATCCTGCCCGGCAGCGAGATCGTGCTGCACGGGCGCAATTTCGTGCTGACGCAATCGACCGAGGGCGGGCTGGTCACAGCCGCAACGCTGGTGCTGATCGGCGGCGCGGCGCAGGTGCCGCTGACCGTGACGCCCACCGATATCACGCTTGCGCTGCCGTCCGGCCTGGCCGCCGGCACGGTAGCCGCGCAGGTGACGCAATCGCTGGTGCTGGGCACGCCGCCAGTGCCGCATCAGCAGGGTTTCCACTCCGACGTGATGCCGTTCGTGCTGCATCCGCTGATCCGGCAGAGCGGCCCCGGCGTCTATGAGATCACGGTGCAGCCGGGCGCCGTGTCGCCACCGGGGAACGACGTGACCGTGACGGTGATGCCCACGGTGCAGCCCGGCCAACGCGCGCTGCTGGAACTGTTGCAGGCCTCCGCACCGATGGCCGCCAATCTGTTTGACGCCGGCAGCATCCTCAGCGCCACCGGCGTGCTAACCTTCGACATCGGCGCTCTCGGCCCCGGCGACTATCTGGTGCGGGTACGCATCGACGGCGCAGAGAGCCCGCTGCAACGGAATGCGCAAGGCAAGCCGGTGGCACCGGTGATCACGCTGTGAACGACGCGCCCAATATCGGCTGGTCCGCGGCGAATCAGGCTTATCTCAGCCAATCGATCGCCGCGCTGAAGGCGGCGTTGCGGCGCGGCGACGGGCCGATCGCGCCGCCGCGGGGCGATGCACCCGCCTTTGCCCGGCGTGCACCCGCGCTGGACCGCATCGCCGAGGCGTTTGGCCTTTCGTCCTTCGAGCGCAACCTGTTGCTTCTGTGCGCCGGCGTGGAGCTGGATCCGGAATTCGCCGCCCTGTGCGCCGCTGCGCAGAACGACACGGCGAGGCCTTTTCCGAGCTTCTCGCTGGCGCTCGCCAACTTGCCCGATGCGCACTGGACCGCGCTCGGCCCGCAGGCGCCGCTGCGGCGCTGGCGGCTGATCGAGATGGCGGCGGGCCAGCCGTTGACGACGGCGCCGCTGCGGATCGACGAGACCGTGCTGCACTTTCTTGCCGGACTCGCCGAGTTGGACCGCCGTCTCGCGGCGATGTTGCTGCCGCTGCCGATGCTCGGCCTCGATGCGCTGGCACCGTCGCACGCAATCATTGCGCAACGGGCTGCCGCCACATGGGAGGCAGTGGGTGCCGACAACACCACGCCGCTCGTGCAGCTTGCCGGAGACACCATCGATGGCAGGCCGATCGTCGCCGCCGCCGCGGCACTACTGGGTCTGCGCGCCGCTGTGCTGACCGCCGACCGCGTGCCGGGTGGTGCCGATGAGATGGAGGACGTGGTCCGTCTATGGAGCCGCGAAATCTGCCTTTCGGGATTTGGCGTGCTTCTGGTAGAGCGTGACGACGCTGGTACGGTGCCGGCGGACGATGTTCCCGGCCGGACGAATGCGGTGGCGCGGCTGCTGGAGCGCCTCCCCGGCCCGGTGGCGCTGTGCGAGCGGGAACGCAGTCGGGTGGCACACCGCCTCGTGACGGCGTTCGAAGTGGCACCGCTGCCGGCGCCCGAGCAGTGCCACGCGTGGCGTGCGGCCCTTGGGGGTGTCGTTGCCGATGACCAGGCAACGATCGAGGCGGTCAGCGATCTCGTGTCCGCGCAGTTCAGCATAAACCGGCCGGCGATCGAGGCCATTGCGGCGGAAGCGGCCGCGCGCACCGCGCGCTTCGGCCGACCGGTGCAGGAGATCGGGGCGGCCGCTTGGGACCTTTGCCGTGCCCACGTGCGCACGCGACTCGACGGGCTGGCGCAGCGCATCGACCCACGCGTTAATTGGAGCGAGCTGATCCTCCCCGACGCCGAGATGACGACGCTGCGGACCATCGCCGCACAGGTGCGCCAACGCACGACGGTGTACGAGCGGTGGGGATTCGCGGCGAAAAGCCCGCGTGGACTGGGCATCAGCGCCCTGTTCTCCGGCCCCAGCGGTACCGGCAAGACCATGGCCGCCGAGGTGCTGGCCAGCGAGCTGCACCTCGACCTGTACCGCATCGACCTTGCGTCCGTGGTCAGCAAATACATCGGCGAAACCGAGAAGAATCTGCGCCGTGTGTTCGATGCCGCGGAGCGGAGCGGTGCGATCCTGCTGTTCGACGAGGCCGACGCCTTGTTTGGCAAGCGCAGCGAAGTGAAGGACAGTCACGACCGCTACGCCAATATCGAGGTGAGCTATCTGCTGCAACGCATGGAGGCTTATCGCGGATTGGTGATCCTGACCAGCAACATGAAGACGGCGCTGGATCCCGCTTTTCTGCGCCGGCTGCGCTTTACCGTCCAGTTTCCGTTTCCCGATGCCGCGCAAC
Source organism: uncultured Alphaproteobacteria bacterium (assembly GCA_963754235.1). Classification (GTDB taxonomy): domain Bacteria; phylum Pseudomonadota; class Alphaproteobacteria; order Acetobacterales; family Acetobacteraceae; genus DATAYA01. The sequence goes on from CAVWFK010000006.1 coordinate 161,255, forward strand.
GCCTGCGCGTCTGGCGCCAGGCGTTTCCGGCGGCCACGCCCACCGAGGCAGTGGATTTTGGCCGGCTGGCGCAACTGCGCATCGCCGGCGGCAATATCCGCAGCATCGCCATGAATGCGGCGTTCCTGGCGGCCGATGCAGCGGAGCCGGTGCGGATGTCGCACCTGATGACGGCGGCGCGCAGCGAATATGCGAAGTTGGAACGGCAGTTGACCGTGGCCGAGAGCGAGGCATGGACCTAGCTGCGCCGCTCGCCGAGCGCGCGCCGAGTCAGCCGGCGTCGCTGGCCGCGTTCCGCGACTGGCACCGCGGCGAGACGATCATCGTATGCGGCTGCGGGCGATCGCTGAACGATCTGCCGCATCCCGTACCGTGCCTCAGCATCGGCGTCAACGATGCGGGACGGCGGTTCGACCCGACATATCTGGTGGTGGTAAACCCGCCGCAACAGTTCAGCGGCGACAGGTTCCGCTATGTCGCGCAGTCGCGCGCGCGGTTCCTGTTCACGCAGCGCACCGATCTGGGGATAGTGCGACCCGAAATCGTGCGGTTCCACCTTGGGCGCCTCGGGGGCACCGACTTCGCCGATGACGACGTGCTGCATTATGCGCAGAACTCGCCCTATGTGGCATTGTGTCTGGCCGCGCATATGGGTGCCGCGCGCATCGGCCTGATCGGCGTGGACTTCACCGAGCACCATTTCTTTGCGGCCACCGGCGCGCATCCACTGGCAGGGCAACTGACGACGATCGATCGGCAATATGCGGCGCTGGGACGAGCACTGCAGGTGCGCGGCATCGAGGTGGTCAATCTGAGTGCACATAGCCGCCTGATGGCATTCCCGAAAGTTTCGCCCGCGGATTTCCTGAGCGGTGCCGCGTCTCGGCGCGATGCGGCGCGGTCGCTGAACATCGTGTCCTACGCGACGACTCCGGTTGCCGGGGTGCCGGCGATTCTTGCCCGCTGCATCGCCGCCGCGACGCCGCATGCCGCCAGCTGCACCTGGGCGCGCGGTGATTACGGCAACGGCGTGCGCTTCGACGGCGATGTGGAATGGAGTCGCAATCGGGGCGAGGCCGAACGGCTGATTGCGGCGGCCGACCTGGTGATCGTGCATAACGGCAAAGTGGATCCGGCGCATCGGCGGCTGCTAGCGGGCAAGCCGGTGGTCACGATGGCGCACAATTATCGCTGGAACGTCGATTGCGGCTTCGTCGAGGCCGGCTTGCCGGGCGTGGTCGTGGGCCAGTACCAGGCGACGTTATCGGAGTTCGCCGGTTGGTCGGCGGTGCCCAACCCGATCCCGCTGTGGGAACCGGAATACCAGGCCGAACCCAAGGCCGATGTCGTCACGATCGCTTACACGCCATCCGGACGGCATGAGAATTTCCCCCGGGATCACAAGCTGTTCTGGCACGGCAAGGGCTACGAGACGACATCGCGGGTGCTGCGCGCGCTGGCGGAGAGGCATGCGATCCGCCTTCATGTCATCAGCGAGGCACAGGTGACGCATGCGGAGGCGCTGGCGATGAAGCGCGGCGCCCATATCGTCATCGACGAGTGCGTGACCGGCAGCTACCACCGCAACAGTCTGGAGGGCCTGGCCGCGGGTTGCGTCGTGGTCAACGGGGTCGGGCTGCGCCCGGAGATCGGCGCCATGTTGCGGTTCTGCGCGGACGGCGCCGGTGCACCGTTCGTGTTTGCGTCGCTGGACACGCTGGAGCAGGAGCTGGAGGGGTTGATCGCACTCGGCCCCTCGGAGCTGGCGCGACGGGGTGCCGCGGGCCGGACGTGGATGGAGCGGCACTGGCGGTTCGCGGAGCAGTGGAACCGTCATTGGATGCCCGCCGCGGAAGCGGCGATGGCGCGGGCCGGAAACCGGGCGGCGCCTCGTCGTGTCGTACCGGCCGCAAAGGAGCAGCCGGTCAGCGTCGTGATCCCGCATGGCGGTCGGGAGCGGCTCGATCTGCTCGCCGCGACCGTGGCAGCGGCGCGCGCAATGCGCTGGTCGCGGAGATCATCGTGGCCGAAATGGACGTGGCGCCGCATGCGCAGGATATCGCGCGGCAATTGGGTGCGCGTTACGTGTTCGTCCGCAGCGAGGACGGATTCAATAAGGCGCGCACTGTCAATGTCGGAACCGCGCTGGTGAAGAGCGAACTCGTGCTGTGGCTCGACGCCGATCTGCTGCTGCCCGACGGATTTCTCGACCGCGCGGTGGACGAGTTGCGGCAGACTCGGGCTCGATTGTCTGATCCCATGGACGACGGTGCACTATCTCGGCGCCGGGGACAGCCGGGCGGTGATGGCGGGCCAGCGACGGGCCGATCAGTGCCGGCCGGTCAATGCCTGTCACACGCGCCAGGGAGCCTGCGGTGGCGCGGTGCTGCTGCGCCGGCGGCTGGTGCACGATTTCGGCGGCATGTGCGAGGCGTTCCGTGGCTGGGGCGGCGAGGACAATGCCTGGTTCCACAAGGCGCGCATCGTCGGCCGCGCGGGGGTTACGACCCGCGCCGACCAGCACTTGCACCATTTGTTCCATGAGCGCTCGGGCGGCTACGGCTCGCAGGAGCATATCGAAGCCAATCCGCACTACCAGGCGAATGTCGCACTGCTCTATGCCATGCGGCGCGTCACCGATCGCGCCCGGTTCCTCGCCGCCTGGCCGCCGCCCACAGAGCCGCCCTGCCCCTGGGAGCGCGGCCGGAGCATCGCCTTCGTTGCCGACAGCGACGATCGCTGGGCTCAGGATCGGTTGCGGGCGGCGCGGGATGGTTTGCGCACTCGCCACGCGATCGATGCGGCGGCGCAGCACCCTGATGCGGAAGTAACAGCCGATGCCGTTGTCTTCTTCGGCAGCAATGCGGCGCGGTGCATGGCGCAAGACGAGCGGTTGCGTATGCGTAGCATCCTCGTGCATGAAGCCGGCAGTGGCACGACGCTCGCATATCGGTACCGACTCGGCGGAGATGATGCCGATCTCGCCACGGCCCTGATCGGCCCGTTGTCGGTAATCCTGGGCGCTCCCGCTCCGCACACCGTGACCATCGCCGCGCGCCGCCCCAGGGTGACCGCGCTGGTCGGCGCCGCTTCGGGAATCGGCGATCTGATCCGCGCGACACCGCTGATCCGCGTGCTGGCACAGCTTGGCCACCGCGTGGACTTCCTGATCGCGCCGGACTACCCCGATTGCTCAGAGCTGTTCCGCGACGCGCCGGAGATCAATCGCGTCATCTGCCTTCCCGCCTTGACCGGCCGCGCGCAGCCGCACGAGATCGCCGAGCTCGTGGGTACGAGCTACCACGTTGCGGTGTTCAGCCATATCGCCGCGGCGCTGGCGCCGAAGGTGACGACAGAGACCTGCCACGTGTTCGATCGCCACGCGTGGCTGAGCCAAGGCGACAGCGCCTGCGCCGAGCGGATCGCGCGCGAACTCGGCTGGCGGCAGACGATGCCGGTGCCGTTCGCCGTGCCGTCATCGCGCCAGTTCGACCTGCCGGATGGCACCGTGGTGCTGCATCCCGGCTGCAAGCACAATTGGGCATGGAAACGCTGGCACGGGTTCCCCGAACTTGCCGCGCTGCTGCCGAATGTCGTCGTCGTCGGCACCGAGGAGGACCGCGCGAATGCCGGCACCTATTTCCGCAACCGCGCCGTCTGGCCCGCCCACGTGCGCGACTGCACCGGCACGCTTAGCCTGCCCGACACGGCGGCGCTGATTTCCCAGGCGGCGGCACTGGTGTCCAATGATTCGGGGCTGATGCATCTGGGCGTTGCGGTGGGCACGCCCAGCTTCGGCATCTTCGGCATCACCAACCCCGCGCGCGAGATCATCCCCGCGCCCAACATGCACGCCATCAGCAAGGGCCTGGCCTGCGAACCCGCCTGCCGCTCGCAGCCGCCGGGGCGACGCGATTGCGCGTATCACCTGCAATGCCTCAAGCAATTGACCGCAGCCGAAGTGATAGACCGCATGAATCAATTGATGCCCACCCGACGGCCGCCGGTGCCCGCGCCGCGTCGCCTGGTCGCCGGTCGCGATGCGGGCGACATGCTGACCGCCGCCGTCCAGCTCGAGGGCGGGCTGGGCGACATCATGATCGCCTCTGGCTTCGTCGAGGCTCTCTATCTGGCACTCGACCGCTGCGAGATCGACGTTCTCCACCATACGCCGGAATGGGCGAAATTCGTATTCCGCGACGCACGTTTCGTGCGCGACGCGTTGCCGGTGGCAGCCCTGCGCGGAAGCGCTCGCCGCTACGACATTGTGGTGCACGCACCGCAATTCGTGCGCTACGACGTGCACGACTGGGCGAAGCTGGATCGCCTCAGCCCCGGCGCTGCCGAGCGCATCCGTACCGCCACCGACCGGTTCGAGCAGTATCGTGGCCTGTTCGACCGGCGCCCGCATCTCGACGGGCTGTGGAGCCGCATGTCGGTGGCGCAGAACCGCACGGTATTCACCAATCTCGGCTTCCTTGGCGGCTTGGCGGTGGCCGAGCGGCCGGCCCAATTCTTCGCACCCGATCCGTCGGCGTGCGAGATCGCGATGCGGCTGATCGGCGGCGGGATGGCCGAGTACATCACCGTCCATGACGGGTTCGACACCACCCAGCCGGTGCCGGCGGGAGCCGCGACCAAGTGCTGGCCGATCGAACACTGGGCCGCGTTCGTAGCACGGTTCAAGGCAGCATTCCCGCAGATCGCGGTCATTCAGCTCGGTGCCGGGAAAAGCCGGCCGATCCCTGGAGTGGATACCGGCCTGATCGGCCGAACCACGTTGCAACAGGCGTCCTGGATCATCAAGCACGCCATTCTGCACGTCGATACCGATTCCGGCCTGGTCCATCTGGCGCACGCCGTGCACACACGCGCGGTTGCCCTGTTCGGGCCTACGGACAAGGATTTCTACGGCTATTCCGCCAACGTCAATATCGGCAGCACCACCTGCGGCACATGCTGGTGGTCCACACCGGATTGGCTGGCCCGCTGCCCGCGCGGACTGAAGCAGCCGGAATGCATGGCGTCCATCACGCCGGTGCGCGTGCTCGACGAAGCCCGCCGGCTGATCCAGGCGCGCAGCCTCCCGGGCTACGAGCTGGTGAGCCAACAGCTCTATCCCGCGGTGCCGGAGCAGACCGACAGCAGCGTGCTACAAGCCATGTTCACGGAACTCGGCCTTCCCGAGGTGCCGATTACGCGACATGCCACCGATGCCCGCTCCGGTATCTACATCCACGCCTCCAAGCAGTGGGAATATCCGTTCGTGCTGCGCCAGATCGCAGCACTGGAGCAGCGGCATGGCAAGCTTGCCATCGCGGATGTCGGCGGCGGCCGCGGCGCGCTGGCAGCCTATCTCGCGAGATGCGGCCATCGTGTGGAGGTGTTCGATCGGAACTATCTCTGGGACCACGGCGGCGATACCGATATCGAACAGCGCTACATGCGATGGGCGGCGAGGCAAGGATATGCGGCGCGCTTCGGCTCGCTCTACAACCTGCCGGCGGAGGACGCGGCCTATGATGTCGTGGTCAGCGTTTCGGTGGTCGAGCACGTCCATGCCAAGCAGCTCGCGATACGCGAGCTGCTGCGGCTGGTGAAGCCGGACGGCTTGCTGATTCTGACCTTCGATTTCGCGCAGGACCCGGCCAGGTTCCAGGACGAGCTGCGCCTGGAAGTATTCGGACCCGAGTTGCTGGCTGCGACACTCGGCGGCCTCGGTGTGGCGGCGCCGGCATTCGACGATGCCGCAATCGCCGCCAGTGCGGCAGCGATGCGGCGCGACCGCGTTCTCGGCATTCCCCCCGGCATGACCGTTGCCGGTATCACCATCCGCAGGCTGCAGGCGGCGGCCTGAACGCCGCGGGAGGGTAGCATGGGTGCTCACGTTTCGCTGCGAGTCGGCGGAGCTGTTCCATCCGTCGCTCGCCCGAACTCGGGCCGCCATACAGGTCTCCTCCTCTGCCGTTCAGCTCCAGCGGAAATGCGCAGGATGCGAGGAGGAGGAGCGGCTATCGCGCGCCCCGTTGAATAGCCGCCTCGGGTTCGATTTCGCGACAATACCCATATACGCGGACACGCTTGCCGGCGACTCTACTGTGCAGCGAGCCTGCGCGTGCGCCACGAGTGCCCGCGTCTCCGATCAGCGCACCGGCGGCGCTGACGAGCGGCGCTTGGAAGACGGCTTGCAGCCGAAGCTCAAGGTAAACCCGCCCAACGACCGTTACGAACAGGAGGCGGATTCGCTGGCGGACACGGTGATGCGCTTGCCGGAGATCGCGGTGCGCCCGGCGGGCCGCACGGACGAAGCCAGCTTGCTGCAGATGCAACGGCTGCATCCGACTATCACGCGGCTGTTGCAACGCCAGCCGTCCTCGGCGCTGGTCGAGGAGGACGAAGCCCCGACCGAGGCGAAGCTGCAGATGCGCCGGGCTCGCCCGCTGGACGTGCCGGAGCCGGATGGCGCGTTCGAAGCGGCGCTGGACATGGCACGCCCCGGCGGGCGCGGCCTGGAACCGGGGCTGCGGCATTTTATGGAGGATCGCTTCGGCCTCGACTTCGCCGAGGTGCGCGTCCATACGGACCCGCATGCGGCGGCGCTCGCGGCGCAGGTCGAGGCGCAGGCGTTCACCGTTGGCCAGCACGTCTTCTTCGGCAGCGGCTATTACGATCCGGCTTCGACCGCCGGGCGCACGCTGATCGCGCACGAGCTGGTGCACACCCTTCAACAAAGTCCCGCCGGTCCGCGGCGTCTCTCGCCTGCGAACACCGCGGCGGCTCCTGTCGAGGCCGCCGTGCAGCGAAGAGAGGCGGAGGTCTTCATTCCTGAGCCAAAGCCGAGTGGCACCAAGATCCACGCCGACCTTCTGCCGGTGATCGGTCTGGCGAACCCGGATCTATTCACCGAAGTCAAAATACCGGGTGCCACGCGGCTGTACGTCGAGCCGGAGCAGGCCGGAATTGCCGACCTCTATAAGGTCGCGACCGGAACCGAAACGACGATCGCCGTCGTTATGGACCAGGGCACGCCGGCTTATCTCGAATCGGACCGGAAACTCCGCCGCGGCGGCGAGCGCTTTCCCCACCAGGAACTGGGCGCGCCCCGCGGCACCGCCAGGCGCGGCCCCAAGAAGCCCGGCGCCGATTGCCCCGGCGGCGCGGCGGTATGCCTGCTGAATGCGGCGCCCGGGAAAATCCTGATCGGCGACCTCAAGCCGCCGGCGATTGCCGAGACCATCCTGGGGTTCGGACAGCTTACCAATTACGGAGAGGGCATCACCGGCACCAGCAACGCGCTGAATCAATTCATCGACGAGAACCCCGGCAAAGTCGGACCGGATTCCCCTAAGTGGACGCCGAGTACCCGCGAGACTCGATTCCATCCACGATACCGCCCTCGATAAGCTATGGCACGCAGAACCGATCCCCGCAGGTGGCGCTGCAACTCTACAGCGATCACCCTGCATCCATAAGCGACAAAGTCTCCGGAAGGCTCGCAGTTTACGCCGGACCTCGGCACTCCGGCGTCTGGTTTTACGAGTGGATCCCGACCGAGATCGCGGATTCGATACGTCGAGGCGATTCGCCGAAATACCGGGCCGCCCTTGAGCGCAGGGACGAGTTGGTCCGGCGATTGAGCGCGCCGCCCGAAGAAGAGACCTCGTCCCGCAAGCCCGCGCCGCGGCGCCTCGGCGGGTCGGCTCGCCCTCATGCCGGCGATTCAGCGCAAGACGACCTACGACGCCGCCCAGTGGGACACGGACTTCAAGGACTGGCAGAACAAGGAGGCCAAGGATTTCATCACGAGCGACGAGGCCGGCACCGCGCGGGCAGCGGCGGCGCTTGCCGACGTCAAGGCGCGAACCGGCCTGCCGGTGCCGGTGCCGCAGAAGCTCACGCAGATGGCGGCCGGATACCGGCGGATCACCCTGTGGGACCGCTGGGGCGGTGATTTCGGCCGGTTGCGGCGCTTCCTCGGGCCACTCATCCTCAAACTCGGGGCTTTCTATGAGATGGCGAGGGAGAAGTTCGAGGCGCTGCGGAAGGGCAAGTCCGCCGACGAATCGGAGTCAGGGGCGACCGGATCATCGGTGCGATCATCCGTGTGGCGTTCCAGGTTGCGAGCGCCTTCTTCCGGGTGATCATCCATCGCGTCGCGGACAAGCTGAAAGCGGCGCTGAAGGCGGGCGCCGAGGCGCTATTCCGTGCCATCTTCGGTGACGATTTCATCGACAAGGTAGAGACCGAAATAGCCAGCTTCCGCTTGCTGGTCGCTGAGGCCGAGGCGGCGTTGAAAGACGATTTGGTTGAGCGGATCAAGCAGGCGGCCGAGCCGTTCGAGAAAGCGCTGGCCTTCATCAACAAGGTCCGGGAGTGGATCGGCGACATCAAGAAGGTCGTGGACGCGGTCAAGTGGGGCATCCGTCTGTTCCAGTGCGCCACCCCACCGGGCATCGGCTGCCTGAAGCTGCTGCTCCAATCGCTCTCGGACGCCGCCATCGCCTGGGTGATCGGCACCTGCTGGTTCCAGCGCAACTTCATCACGCCGATCTTCAGGAAGTTCGATTTCTTCGTGACACTGCCAGACCGCATCGTCGGCTTCATCATCGACAACATCAGGGATCTGCTGCCGTTCGACGAGGCGCTGAAGGCCAAGCTGTTCCCGACCGACAAGGTCTCGGGCGATGTCACGAACAAGGATCTCGAATGCAACGCCGACAGTCCCACTGAAGAGCAGCTTACCTTGAACACGCTCTATGATGCCTACGGCCCGCAGCGGCTCCGCGAACTCACTCGCATCCTGGACAAGGCCGGCGTACCCGACGCCCGACAGATCACCAAGGAAGGGCTCGAGTCTATGCGCGCGCTGCTCCGGAAGATGGCGGCGAACGAGATCACCGAGCAGCAGATCACCGCGCTCGTCAGGCACCACGATCCAAAGAAGGGTTTTGGCAACAAGGATATCGATCGGATGGTGCAGCAGCTCAAGGGCCTGCCGCCGCCGGAGCCGGAAGCGACGGGAGGTGGGGGCCCCGAGGATGAGCCGGCCGTGGAGATCGGCCCCGGCGGCGTCCGCCAGATCCCGGCGTCGGATGCGCGCGGCCGGGTCCCCGGCACCCCGAGCGAGGCGGGTCACATCGAGGTCGTGAACGGCTCGCTGCAGGACGCGGGCAAGACCGATCTGAGGGTGACGGTCGCCGTCGTGTGGAACAACCAACGGGTGGCGGAAGTCTATGGCGTCGCCGTTTCGGCGTTGCCCGACCTTGTGGAAGGCGAGCAGCGCACGCCGCCGTGCAGCCACGTCATCTATCACCTCAAGCAGGAGATCGTCGTCAAGCAGCCGGCGCCGGGCATCAAATCCGTCGGCGTTGCCGCCGGGAACATCGCCGGCACCTGCCTGCCCGTCACGGCCGGAGCAAAGCCGCGATAGAACGGCCGGAAATCACTCCGCGCGCTCCTCGGCACGCCGCAGCGCACGAAGGAAATTGCCGCCCCAGAGCAGCGCGATCGCCGCTCCGTCGTAGCCGCGGGCCAGCAGCGCCGCGGTGACGTTCTGGCACTCGGAGGCGTCGCGCCAGCCGGAGAAGCCGCCACCACCGTCGAAATCCGAACCGATGCCGACGTGCTCGATCCCGCAACGCCGGACCGCATGATCCACATGATCGCAGAAATCATCGAGCGTGACAGTATCGGGCTTGCCCTGCGGGCGGAGGAAGCCAGGGACGGCGGTGATCTGGAGCAGGCCCCCCGCGTCGCGCAGCACGTCGAGCTGCGCGTCATCCATGTTGCGCGGATGATCGCACAGGGCGCGGCAACAGGAATGCGTGGCCACCAACGGCGTGCGCGACACGTCCGCCGCTTGCAGCATCGCCTCCTTCGAGGCGTGCGAGACATCGACCAGCATCCCGAGGCGATTGAGCTCGCCGATCGCGTCACGACCGAACTCGCTCAACCCCCCATGCAGGGCGGGCGCATCGCCGAGATCGGCGCGCGGGTTGGCGCTGTCGCAGATCCGATTATGGCCGTTATGGACCAGGGTAAGATAGGTGGCACCCAGCTCGCGGAATTGCCTCAGCAGGCCGAGATCGTCGCCGATCGCGTGGCCGTTCTCGACCGCCGGGATGACGACGCACACACCGTCGCGCCACGCCGACTCGATGGCAGCAGCGGTCGCCGCGACGCGCGCGGTGATGCCGCCCTCGGTGCGGCCGCGCTCGTTGATCGTGGCCAGCATCCCGAGCACGCGCTCCCGCGCCGAGCCAAAACCCTCCGGCGTGCTCGGGCCCTGCGGCACGTAAGCGACGAAGCAGGCGGCAACCATGTGGCCTTCGCGCATCTTGATGAAATCGACGCATTTCTCGGTGCGCGAGAACGGGTCGGGCGTGTTGGGCCAGAAGATGTCGATATGCGTGTCGATTGTCAGCAGCGAGCGGTGCAGTGCACGGGCGTCCTCCATGCTCAGAACCCCACCCGGTCGCCACCCTTGAGGTGCAGCATCGCACGGGCGTCGGCCGGGGACGCAATCTCCAGGCTCAGTTCTTCGAGGATTCTCCGGATCTTCGCGACCTGTTCGGCGTTCGACGATGCCAGCTTGCCTTTGCCGATGTACAAACTGTCCTCCAGCCCGACGCGCACGTTGCCGCCCAGGATGCCGGCCATCGTGGTGAACGCCATCTGGTGCCGGCCCGCCGCCAGCACCGACCACACATAGTCGCGGCCGAACAGACGGTCGGCGGTCTCGCGCATGAACAACAGATTGCGCGGCTCGGCGCCGATGCCGCCCAAGATGCCGAAGATCGTCTGCACAAAGAGCGGCGGCTCGACCAGCTTGCGGTCGAGGCAATACGCAAGATTGTAGAGGTGGCCGACATCGTAGCATTCGAACTCGAACCGCGTGCCGTGGCCGCGGCCGAGGCGTTCGGTGATGCCTGCGACGTCGCGGAACGTGTTGCGGAAGATGTGGTCGTCGGTGCGCGCGAGATAGGGTTTTTCCCAGTCATGCTTCCAGACGGCGATGCGGTCGCCGGCGCGGGAGATGTTGAAGTTCATGCTGCCCATATTGAGGCTGCTCATCTCGGGGCTGGCTTGCAGGGCGGCGGCGAGCCGCTGTTCCAAGGTCATGTTCAGCCCGCCGCCGGTGGTGATGTTGATCACCGCGTCGCAGGACTGCTTGATGACCGGCAGGAAGCGCATGAACACGGCCGGGTCGGGTGTCGGCTCCCCGGTCTCGGGGTTGCGCGCGTGCAGATGCAGGATCGCCGCTCCGGCTGCGGCGGCGTCGATTGCGGAACGCGCGATCTGCTCGGGCGTGATCGGCAGCGCGTCCGACATGCTCGGCGTGTGGATGGCGCCGGTGATGGCGCAACTGATGATGACTTTCCCGGCCACGGCCTCGCCTCCTGCGAACAAGCGACCTTATCGGCTCGGGGCCAGGCGCGAAAGCTGCGGGGCCAGCACCGCGATGCCGGCTGTTCGCTTTCTGTTCGCGGTCAAGCCGGTTTTGAGGCAGCGCGCTTCGGTCTAGGGTCCGCTGGAAGGGAGAGCCGCGATGCTGGAACAGACCGACGCCGACGCCCTGATCATCGAGACCGCGCGCCGCTTCGCGGCCGACCGGCTGGCACCTCACGCCGCCGAACGCGAGCGCGCCGCGCGGATCGAGCCGGAGATCGTGCGCGAGCTGGGCGAGCTCGGCTTCCTCGGTGCCACGACCGCGGCCGAGTGGGGTGGGGCCGAGATCGACTACGCGACCTATGCCGCCGTGATCGAGGAGATCGCGGCCGGTGATGGCGCGGTCTCCACGCTGGTTTCGGTCCACAACGCGCCCACGGTGGAAATCCTCGAACGTTTCGGCAACGACGCGCAGAAGGAGCGCTGGCTGCGTCCGCTGGCGAGCGGCGCCGCGCTGGGCAGCTTCGCGCTGACCGAATCCGCGGCCGGCTCGGACGCGAGCGCCATCCGCACGCGCGCGGCGCGAACCAACTCCGGCTACGTCGTGAACGGCTCGAAGCAGTTCATCACCAATGCCAGCATCGGGCAAGTGACGGTGCTGTTCGCCGTCACCGATCCGGCTTCCGGCAAGCGCGGCATGTCCTGCTTCGTGGTCGAGAACACGGCGCCCGGCTTCTCGGTCGCGAAGGTGGAGCACAAGCTCGGCCAGAAGGCGTCCGACAGTTGCGCGCTTGCTTTCGATGACATGGCGGTGCCGGAGGAGCAGCGCATCGGCGCCGAGGGCGACGGCTACCGGATCGCACTCTCGACCCTGGAGAGCGGGCGCATCGGGATCGCGGCGCAGAGCGTGGGCATGGCGCGCGCGGCCCTCGATTACGCGATCGGCTATGCGAAGGAGCGCCAGGCGTTCGGAAAACCGATCATCGAGCATCAGGCGGTGGCGTTTCGGCTGGTGGAGGCGAAGACGCGGCTGGCGGCGGCACGGCAGCTCACGCAGCACGCGGCGGCGCTCAAGGACGCCAAGCAGCCGGCGCTGGAGGCGGCGGCGATGGCCAAGCTGTTCGCCTCCGAGACCGCCGAGGCGGTGTGTACGGCGGCGATCCAGACGCTCGGCGGCTACGGCTATCTCGCGGATTTCCCGGTCGAGCGCATCTATCGCGACGTGCGGGTGTGTCAGATCTATGAGGGCACGTCGGACGTGCAGAAGATCATTTTGTCCCGGATGCTGTAAACTTGGAAGGCGCATGAGACGACAGCGGGATCATGCCGCTGTTCGAGTCAAGGCAAGGCAGGGTCAGCGCCCACCTTCACCGGTCATTGATCGAAGCGCTGCGGCAGGAGATCGCGATGAAAGCAGTCCAGGTCGTGAAATACGGGGATGCGGTCGAGGGAGTTGAAATTCGGGAGCTTCCCGAACCCGGCGCGCCCAAGACCGGAGAAGTATTGGTCGGCGTGGAATTCTCTCCGATCAACTTCAACGACCTCATGGTTGTCTGGGGCATCTACAGTTGGAAGCCCGAGTTGCCGGCGACGATGGGAAACGAGGGCTCCGGCAGGGTGATCGCGGTCGGCGAAGGGGTGACGGCAGTGAAAACGGGCGACCGCGTCATCCTTCCCTTCACAGTCAGGAAATGGCAGCAGCGAGTGCTCGTTCCCGCCGAAGAGCTGATCGTGGTTCCGCCCGACGCCGATCCGCAGCAGGCTGCGATGATGACCATCAACCCGGTCACAGCGGCGCTGCTGCTCGACGAATATGTCGATCTCCAGCCCGGCGATGCCGTCGCCTACAACGCTGCGACATCGGGACTCGCCCAGTGGCTGACAGCTCTCGCCGGAAAGCGCGGCGTGCGAACCATCGGGCTTGTGCGCCGCCGCGAGGACGTCGAGCGCGTCAAGCAGGGCGGTTGCGAGATCGTGGTGGTCGACGACGACGAGATCGGCGCGGTTCAGGCACGACTTCAGGGACTAAACGTTCGGCTGGCGCTCGATGTCATCGGCGGCGCCTCGGCCGGGCGGCTGCTGCACCTCCTCAGCCCAAGAGGCAAGCTCGTGACCTATGGTGTCGTCTCCGGCAAGCCGATGGAGCTGCCGGGCAGCCTCTTCATATGGAAGCAGCTAAGCGTCGAGGGCTTCTACGAAGGCCACCCGCACATTCTCCCCAAAGTCACACCAGTGCTGCGCGAGTTGGTCAAGATGATCGGGCCCGGCGGCATCCGCCAGCCGATTGCCGCGATCTATCCCATCGATCAGGTCAAGGAGGCAGTCGCGCACGCCGTCAAGGGCGGCAGGATAGTTCTGAGCCTTGGCGGCGGGTGATTGCGCCATACTTCAAGGAAAGAAGAGCGCACCGCAGCACCGGCTTTAACCACCTGCGAACACCCGCCATCGCTGTTGTGACATGTCCAATCGAGGCGATCGGCGCGACGGCGGCGGGCGCCGAGATCCAGAATTGATCGGCGCGAACCTGCGCGAGCCCTGCGGACTGATGCCGGGAACTTCTAGTCTCGACTAGTGGCTCCCTTGATCGACGAACCGCACCAGCAGCTGCCCTTCCTGCACGGCGTCGCCCGTGCAGCAGGCAATTTCGGCCACCACGGCATCGGCGGGCGCGGCGAGGCGGAACACGGTCTTCATCGCCTCCAGCACCACGATCGTTTCGCCGCGCGCGATGGCGGCCCCCGCCTCGGCCAGAACCTGCGTGATCGTGCCGGGGATCGGGGCGAGCAGCCGGTCGCCGCCGGCCTCCGCCTCGTCCGCGTCCGCTGCATCCTGTGGCAGGCGGAAGCGCCAGGTGACCGCGCGCATCCGCACCTGTAGCTCGGCTCCGATCCGGCTGACGCGGGCGATCTCGCGCACGCCGTCGAGATCGAGTGCCGTCGTACCGTCCGCCATGCGTGCGGCGCTCGCGCGCAACAGCGCCTCCCCTATGCGCACCACGCCGCCATCCCGCACGCCGATCTCGTGCGCCTCGGCGCCGTGCAGCCGGATCACCCGCTCGGGCGATGCGTTCAGCCACCAATTGTCGGTCGCGGCCCAGGGGGAGGCGGCGTCGGGGGCGCGGGCCGCCGCCTCGCGCTCGTCGAGCAGCAGCCCGAGCGCCGCCGCCGCCAGCACTTCGAGCGGCGGCGCGCGCGCGGGCAGCAGTTCATCGAGCGCACGTTCGACGAACCCGGTATCGGGCGCGCCGGCGACGAACACGGGATGCGCCGCGATCGCCGACAGCAGATCGAGGTTGGTCGCGAGCCCCGCCACGTCGCATTCTGCGAGCGCCTGCACCAGCCGCCGCCGCGCCTGCTCGCGAGTGGCTGCATGGACGATCACCTTGGCCAGCATCGCGTCGTACTGCGTCCCGATCGTATCGCCTGCCGCATAGCCGGTATCGACCCGCGCATCCTTGGGCATACGGAATGCCACCAGCCGTCCGGCGGCGGGGGCAAAACCGCGCGCGGGATCCTCGGCGTAGAGCCGCGCCTCCATCGCGTGCCCGTGCAGGGCGATCTGGCCGCCGCTCGCCGGCAACACCTCACCTGCCGCGACCCGAAGCTGCCACTCCACCAGGTCGAAGCCGGTGACGCATTCTGTCACCGGATGCTCGACCTGCAGCCGCGTGTTCATCTCCAGGAACCAGAAATGATCGGCGCCGAGCACGAACTCCACGGTGCCGGCGCCGACATAGCCGACCGCGCGCGCCGCCGCGACTGCCGCCTCGCCCATCGCAGCCCGCTGGGCATCCAGGCCCGGCGCCGGCGCCTCCTCGATCACCTTCTGGTGGCGCCGCTGTGCCGAACAGTCGCGCTCGAATAGATGCACCGCATTGCCGTGGGTATCGGCGAACACCTGAACTTCCACGTGTCGCGGCCGATCGAGATAGCGTTCGATCAGCACGCGCGCGTCGCCGAAAGACGAACGCCCCTCCTGCTGCGCGGCAGCGAGGGAAGCCGCGAAATCGGCGGCGGCCCGCACCACGCGCATCCCGCGTCCGCCGCCGCCGGACACCGCCTTGATGACCAGCGGGAAACCCACGCGCGCCGCTTCCTCGGCGAGTCTCGCCGCATCCTGCGCTTCGCCATGATAACCCGGCAGCACCGGCACGCCCGCGTGCTGCATCAGCGCCTTGGCCGACGCCTTCGAGCCCATCGCGCGCATGGCGGATCCCGGCGGTCCCACGAACACCAGCCCGGCTTCGACACACGCATCGGCGAAATCCGCGTTCTCGGAGAGAAAGCCGTAGCCGGGATGCACCGCCTCTGCGCCACTGCGCCGCGCCGCGTCGATGATCGCGGCAATGTTGAGGTAACTTTCGCGCGCGGGCGGCGGCCCGATGCGCACTGCACAGTCGGCCTGACGCACATGCAGCGCGCCGGCATCGGCGTCGGAAAAGACCGCGATGCTCTCGATCCCGAGCCGGCGCGCGGTGCGCGCGATGCGGCAGGTGATCTCGCCGCGATTGGCGATCAGCAGGCGTGCGAACATGCGGCTCACATCCGGAACAGGCCGAAGCGCGTCGGCGGCATCGGCGCCTCCAGCGCGGCGGCGAGTGCCAGGCCAACGACCCGTCGCGTGTCGGCGGGGTCGATGATCCCGTCATCCCACAGCCGCGCCGTCGCGTAGAGCGGATTTCCCTGTGCCTCGTATTGCGCACGGATCGGCGCCTTGAACGCTTCCTCCTCCGCCTCGCTCCATTCGGCGCCGCGCAGATTATCGCGCCGCACCTGCGCGAGCACGCCGGCCGCTTGCTCCCCGCCCATCACCGAGATGCGGGCATTCGGCCAGATGAACAGGAAGCGCGGGTCGAAGGCACGGCCGCACATGCCGTAATTGCCGGCGCCGAAGCTGCCGCCCACGATCACCGTGATCTTCGGCACCGACGTCGTGGCCGCCGCGGTCACAAGCTTCGCCCCGTCCTTGGCGATGCCGCCAGCCTCGTAACGGCGGCCGACCATGAAGCCCGAGATGTTCTGCAAGAACAGCAGCGGGATGCCGCGCTGGCTGCACAATTCGACGAAATGCGCACCCTTGAGCGCGCTCTCGCTGAACAGGATGCCGTTATTGGCGACGATGCCGAGCGGCATCCCGAACAGATGCCCAAAGCCGCAGACGAGCGTGGTGCCATACAGGCGCTTGAACTCGTCGAAGGCGCTGCCGTCGACGAGACGGAGAAGGATCTCGCGCGCGTCATACGATGTGCGCAGATCGGTCGGCACAACGCCGTGCAGCTCGGCCGGGTCGTGCAGCGGCTCGGCGGGCGGGCGCCGCGCCACTGCCGCACGTTCGGGCGGACCGAGGCCGGCCACGATGCGCCGGCACAGCGCCAGCGCGTGCGCGTCGTCGCGCGCGTAGTGATCGACCACGCCCGATTGACGCGCGTGGACCTCGGCCCCCCCCAGCTCCTCGGCGGTGACTTCCTCCCCCGTCGCGGCCTTCACCAGTGGCGGCCCGCCCAGGAAGATGGTGCCCTGGCCGCGCACGATGATCGCCTCGTCCGACATCGCGGGCACGTACGCGCCGCCCGCGGTGCAGGAGCCCATCACCGCGGCGATCTGCGGGATGCGCTCGGCCGACATCTGCGCCTGGTTGAAGAAGATGCGGCCGAAATGCTCGCGGTCGGGAAACACCTCGTCCTGGTTCGGCAAATTGGCGCCGCCGGAATCGACCAGATAGAGGCAGGGCAGCCGGCACGCCCGGGCGATCTCCTGCGCGCGCAGATGCTTCTTCACCGTGATCGGATAATAGGTGCCGCCCTTCACCGTCGCGTCGTTAGCGACGATCATGCATTCGCGTCCGGCGATGCGGCCGATGCCGGTGATGATGCCGGCGCAGGGCACCTCGTCGCCATACATCCCGTTTGCAGCAAGCTGGGAGAGTTCCAGGAACGGCGAGCCGGGATCGATCAGCGCCGCCACGCGCGCCCGCGGCAGCATCTTGCCGCGCCCTTCATGGCGCCGCCGCGCCGCCTCCCCGCCCCCCTGCTCGATGCGCGCGATTTTGGCGCGCAACGCGGCGACCAACGCCGCCATTGCCTCGGCATTGGCGCGAAATCCGTCGGAGCGGCGGTCGATCGCGGTCGCGAGCGTGGTCACGCGGTCTCCTCGAACAGCTCGCGGCCGATCAGCATTCGCCGGATTTCGCTGGTACCGGCGCCGATCTCGTAGAGCTTGGCATCACGCAGCAGCCGGCCGGTCGGATACTCGTTGACGTAGCCGTTGCCGCCCAGGCACTGGATCGCTTCCAGCGCCATCCAGGTTGCCCGCTCGGCGGCATAGAGGATCGCCCCGGCCGCGTCCTTGCGCGACGCCCGCCCCGCATCGCACGCCCGCGCCACCGCGTACACATAGGCGCGCGCGGCGTTCATCGTCGTATACATGTCGGCAAGCTTGCCCTGCATGAGCTGAAACGTTCCGATCGGCTCGCCGAACTGCCGCCGCTCATGCACGTAGGGCAGCACCACGTCCATGCACGCCTGCATGATGCCGAGCGGCCCGGCAGCCAGCACTGCGCGCTCGTAATCAAGCCCGCTCATCAGCACGGCGACACCGCGCCCGACCGCACCGAGCACGTTCTCCGCCGGCACTTCGCAGTCCGCAAACACCAGTTCACAGGTATTGGAGCCGCGCATCCCCAGCTTGTCGAGCTTCTGCGCGGTCGAGAATCCGGCAAAGCCGCGCTCGATCAGGAAGGCGGTGATGCCGCGCGAGCCGGCCTTAGGATCGGTCTTGGCATAGACCACCAGCACGTCCGCATCCGGCCCGTTGGTGATCCACATCTTGCTGCCGTTCAGCACGTAGCGGTCGCCGCGGCGCTCGGCGCGGGTGCGCATTCCGACCACGTCCGACCCCGCCCCCGGCTCGCTCATCGCCAACGCGCCGACATGCTCGCCCGAAATCAGCTTCGGCAGATAGCGGCGCTTCTGCGCCTCGGCCCCGTGGCGGCGGATCTGGTTGATGCAGAGATTCGAGTGCGCACCATAGGAAAGCCCGACCGAGGCCGAGGCGCGGCTGATCTCCTCCATCGCCACGCAATGTTCCAGATAGCCCATGCCGGCGCCGCCATATTCGTCCTCGACGGTGATGCCGAGCACGCCGAGCGCGCCGAGCTTACGCCAGAGATCGGCAGGAAAAGCGTTGTCGCGGTCGATCGCGGCGGCGCGCGGTGCGATCTCGTCGGCGGAGAAGGCGGCGACCGAGGCGCGCAGCGCGTCGGCCGTCTCGCCCAGGCCGAAATCGAAGCCCGGCATCTGGTTGCTCGCGGCCATGCCCTCTTCTCCCTTCATGCAAGGTCTGCCACGCGGCCCCGGTCGGGTGCAACGGCAACGCGGCTCGGCAGTGCCTCAGTTTGAATTTGCAGTCTGCGCACGTTGCGAGCGGTGGCCCTTAACTCCCTCTCCGCCCTCGGGGACTACGACTCAAGCCCTCTCCGCCCTTGGGGCGGAGAGGGAGTTGAGCGTCGCGGTTCGTGCGCCGCTCAGGGCACCGCCAGGGCCACCGCGCGAAACACGCGCGCGGGCAGCGAGCCGCCGGTGACGCCTTGCATCGGCGTGTCGTCGTCGTTGCCGAGCCACACCGCGATCACCTCGCCATGCACCGCGCCGATGAACCAGGCGTCGCGATAATCCTGCGTGGTGCCGGTCTTGCCTGCCACCAGCCGGCCCGGGATCGCCGCCGCCGTGCCGGTGCCCTGGCGCACCACGGCGGCCATCATGCGCACCATCATTGCCGCCAGATCGGGATCGATCACCCGCCGCCGCAATGGCACGCGCGGCCGCCAAATCCGTCCGTCCAGATCGAGCGTGTCGATCCCGCTCGGGCTCACGCTGTAGCCGCCGTTGAAAAAACTTGCGTAGGCGGCGGCCATCTCCAGCACGCCGACCTCGCCGGTGCCGAGTGCGAGCGACGGGCGATCGGGCAGGCGGTCGGCGATGCCCAGCCGATGCGCGGCCCCCACCACCGCCGCCGGACCGCCGGCGCGCAGCAGCAGCCGCACCGCCGGCGTGTTCAGCGACAGCGCGAGTGCCCGCTCCACCGTCACCGGACCGAGGAAGCGACGCTCGAAATCGAGCGGCTGCCAGCCGCCAACGCGGATCGGCGCGTCGAGCACGGGATCGTCCGGCCGCACCCCGCGCTCCAACGCCGCGAGCCAGACGAACGGCTTGAAGCAGCTTCCCGGTTGGCGGCGGGCGAGCACGGCGCGGTTGAAGGGGCTGGCAGGATAGTCGCGGCCGCCTACCATCGCGCGCACAGCCCCGCTCGCAGCGTCGAGCGCCACGACGGCGCCCTCGCCGACGTGATCGGCGACATCGGGGCCGTTCAGCACCGACGCGAGCGCCGCCTCGGCCGCCGCCTGCAAGCGCGGGTCGAGCGTCGTTTGCACGCGGGCGTCGGAGTCCTGCGGCAACAGAGCCTGCGCCTGCCCGGCCGCCCAGTCGGCGAACCAGCCGGCGGCGATGCGCCGGCGCGGCGGGAAATAGATCTGCGCCGCCGCCGCCTGCCCCTGCGCGGCCGTGATCGCGCCCGTCTGCACCATCGCCGCCAGCACCGCCCGCCCGCGCGCCGCCGCCGCCGCGGGGTCGGCGCGTGGATTGAGGCGCGACGGCGCGGCCGGCAGCCCGGCCAGCACCGCCGCCTGCCACAGGCTGACATGCCGCGCGCTGATACCGAAATAGAGCCGCGAGGCGGCGTCGACGCCATAGGCGCCGTCGCCGAAATAGACGCGGTTGAGCCAGATTTCGAGGATCTGCTGCTTGGTGAAGTGCCGCTCCAGCCACAGCGTCAGCAGCAATTCCTGCACCTTTCGCTTGAGCGTGCGCGCGTTGGTGAGAAACAGGTTCTTCGCCACCTGCTGCGTGATGGTCGAGCCACCCTCCACCAGCCGCCCGGCGAGCAGGTCGGTCAGCGCGGCGCGGACCATCCCCACCAGGTCGATCCCAGGGTTGGTCCAGAACCGCCGGTCCTCGATCGCGACCGCGGCCTGCGGCAGCGCGTCGGGAAGCTCAGCGAGGCGCAGCGGCTGGCCGACGATGTCGCCGTAGGTCGCGAAGGTGCGGCCGGTGCGGTCCTGCAACGCGAGGCCGGGCCGACGGGTGGCGACCAGCGCATCCTCCGGCCGCGGCAGGTCGCGGGCGAACCAGACGAACACGGCACCGACCGCGAGCACCCCCCAGACGGCGAGGATCACGCCCCAGCGCAGCAATGCCCAGAGCGGCCGGCGGCGCCGCAATGGCGCCGGAGGCGCCGGGGCGGCCGAATCGGGGGCGAGCGAGGGCGCACGGGGCATGAAGGTGGCACCTGCATATCCGACCGACCGACCGCGCGGAAGGCGCGCTTGAAGCCGCCGCGCCAAGCCGTCACTCTCGCTGGATGCGCGGCATCTTCATCGACGCGAGCGACGCGCTCGCCGAACTGTTCGCCTCGGTCGACCGGCCGGGCGATCCGCCGGTCGATGTGCGCGACCACGACCATGTGCCGGCCGAGGCGCTGCCGGCGCTGCTCGACGGCTACGATTTCGTCGTCAATGACCACACCCAGATGCCGACCGCGGCAATGCGGGAATGCCGCTCGATCCGGCACGTCGTGTTCCTCGGCACCGGGGCGCGCAGCTACATGGACCCCGAGGCGCTGGCCGAACTCGGCATCACCGTCCACACCATCAAGGGCTACGGCGACACCGCGGTTGCCGAGCACGCGATTGCGCTGATGTGGGCGGCGGCGCGCGGCATCGCCCGCATGGACCGCGAGATGCGCGCCGGCAACTGGCTGCGCACCGAGGGCGGCCAGCTCACCGGCAAGACGATCGGGCTGCTGGGGTTCGGGGGAATTGCCGCCGAGGTGGCACGGATCGCGCACGGATCGGGGATGCGCGTGCTCGCGTGGAACCGCACGCCGCGCACGGCGCCGGATGTTGCGTTCGTGGACGTCGATACGCTGCTCGGCGAAAGCCACGTGCTCTCGCTGCACCTCCTGCTGACCGATGAGACGCGCGGCTTCCTCGATGCCGGGCGGCTGGAGCGGCTGCGACCCGGCGCCATCCTGGTCAACACCGCGCGCGGCGCTCTGATCGACGAGGCGGCGATGATCGCGGCCTTGCGTGACGGACGGCTCGGGCATGCGGCGCTCGACGTGTTCGACGAGGAGCCGCTGCCGCCCGGACACGTGCTGACGGCCTTGGAGAACGTGACGCTCTCGGCACACAGCGGCTTCCGCACGCCCGAGGCGAGCGAGGCGCTGCTGCGCCGGGCGTTGGACATCGTGTTGGGGCTGGAAGCGAAGTAAGACCGGAATGACCAGGGATGAGTGAGCGGCTCAAGCCCTCTCCGTCCTGGGGGCGGAGAGGGTTGGGTGAGGTGGGGGCCAGCCGCGACGGCCTTACGGGCGCGAGCCATGCTCGCACGCACGCGGCGGCGTGACAGCGGATGTCGAGCGCCGTGCGGGAGCATCCCCCACCTCACCCCGGCCCTCTCCGCCCCCGGGGGCGGAGAGGGAGTTGTTTTGGAAAAGCATTGCCCGCCTGGCGGAATGGCAGACGCAGCGGACTTAAAAAGCGGTTTGCCTACCCTAGGACGGATATCACGCTGAAGTGAAAAGCTGTTTGATTCTCGGGAGTTGGGTGAGTAGGTAAAGAATGACTTGTCAGGGCGAAATTGCTCTAGGTGCAGAATAGGTGCAGGGCACAGGGAGATTACCGGCGACCGTAGGCGGGCGTGGCGGAAGTGGCAGACGCGCTGGATTTAAAATCCAGTTCTGGGAACAGAGTGTCGGTTCGACCCCGACCGCCCGCACATCATCTGGGGTTACCAAGGTTGGGGTCGAGGGTTCGAATCCCTTCGCCCGCTCCAATTTGGTGATGTGTCCGACCCGGAGACATGGGTGAGAGTTTGTTCCTAAGACATGGGTGACAACCTCGTGCCGAACGGGTTGTCGAGTGGTTGCAAGGTCCTCTGCTCCAGGTCGATGTAGCCGAGATCGTAGTGGACGAAGCTGACCAGCCAAATGCCGTCATCGACTTCCTTGATGCCGAGCTTCTGGCCGGCGAGCACGGTGGAGATGTTGATCTTCTTGCGGTGCATGCAGATGCGGCCGCAGGCGGTGACCAGGGCTGCGCGGTCATGCAGCGGATAGTCGAGCTCGGGGGGCCGCGATAGGGGCGGGTTGACGGGCTGTAGCGGTCAGCAGGGCACTTCAGATCGAGTGCCTCATGCGGGCGCTCGGTGTTGAATTCGCGCACGAAATCGTCGAACCGGGCCTGCTGCTGAAGGCTGTTCATGCCGGAGGGGCGGCTGGTCTCTGTTTTGAGGGTGAGGTGCATGCGCTCGTGGCGGCCGTTCTGCCGGGAATGGCCGCGCTGGATGCGCTCGATGGCGATGCCGAGGCGCAGCCACCAGACCGAGAGGTTGGAGAGGTTGAACAGGGCGTTGGGGCTGGCGAACGGGACGCCGTTGTCGGAGCGGATGGTGCCGGGCAGGCCGCGTTCGCGGAACAGGCGCTCGAAGGCGGCGATGACCGGCGCCTCGCCCATTGATTCGAGGGCTTCGCACAGCAGCAGGAAGCGCGAGGTATGATCGGTGACCGTGAGCGGATAGCAATAGCGGCCGTTGCCGAGCCTGAACTCGCCTTTGAAATCGGTGCACCAGAGGTGGTTGGGCTGGCTGGCTGCCGGCCGACAAGGGGGTGCCTTGGGCGCGGTGGCGCCGGCGGCCGAGGCGGCTGACCAGGCGGTGGCGGTCGAGGACGGCATGGATCGTGCTGCAGGCTGGGACCCTGAGATCGCCGGGGGGCCGGCGCACGAGCAGCTCGCGGAGCTTGCGGGCGCCCCAGTGCGGCTTGTCCTTCTTGGCGCGCACGATCAGGGCCTCGATCTGGGGCGGGAGTTGGTTGGCGTAACGGACCGGCCGGCGCGAGCGGTCGGTGAATGCTGCGACGCCTTCCTCCTTGTAGCGGTTGAAGATTTTGTAGCCGGTCTTTCGAGAGATGCCGAATTCCTGGCACAAATCGGTCATCGCCTCTCCCTCGATCAGGCGGGCGACGAAGCGATGAAAAGGTTGTCCAGGAACCGCCCCTTGCCGTCCATACTGATGCGCACGCCGCCGGCTTCCAGCGCATCGAGGAACGCCGCGCTGGTGAACTGTACGCCCTGATCGGTGTTGAATAGCTCCGACTTGCCGTAGTGATCCATCGCCTCCTGCAACGCTTCGACACAGAACTCCGTGTCCATCCCGATCGACAACCACCACGCCAACACCCGGCGGCTGAACCAATCCATCACCGCCACCAGATAGACGAACCCCTTGGCCATCGCGATGTAAGGGTGAGTAGGCCGGAGGGATTTCACCTCCGGCCTCTCGCAGAACCGGACGTGAACCTCTCGGCTCATCCGGCTCCCATCATCCAACCTACGACAGATATCCCAGCGACCAATGAATGAACGCACCCGGCCGCCTCTGTGCCAGCCACTTGAGCATCTGGGCGGCCCGTGATTTATGGCCCGCCAGCCTCTTGTGCTTGCGCATCAACCACCGGATCAGAAACATGTTCATGCTTCGCCACACCGGCTTGAGCGCCGAGCCGTGGAACCTGCCATAGTATTCTGCCAGCCCTTCAGGATCGGAGCAAACATGGCCGTTAGATCGGCCAAGCTCTTGTCGCTCTTCAGTTGCAGGTGCCATCCCCTGATTGTCTGCCGCATGGCCTTGAGGGCGTCGCGGCTGACCGCCGGAGAGAAGTTCACATAGACCCGGCTAAACTTGTCCAGCGCCTTGCGGGGCCGGAATGTATAGCCGAGAAACGTGAACTGGATATCGGGGTGATCCCCGGTCCGATTGATATCCTTGCAATACACGATGCGTGTCTTGCCTGGATGCAGTTCGAGCTTGCAGGCCTGGAACCGCTCCCGGATGCGATCAAGTACATAATCCGCCTGCCGCTTGCTCTTGCAGTGAAGCACCGCATCATCGGCATACCGGGCAAACCGGACCCCGAGCAGATGCTGTGTCACCCAAAGATCAAACGCATAGTGCAGGAACAGATTGGCCAGGATCGGCGACACGACACCTCCTTGCGGCGTGCCTCTGTCCCGCTCCAGACTCTGCCCGTCCGCGGTCTGCATTGGCGCTTTCAGCCAGCGCTCCACATAGAGCAGGACCCAGGGCTCCTGACAGTGCTTGTGCAGAGCCCTCGACAGTCGCTTGCACCGTTATGCCGTCCGGTGGCGTTCCTGGCACCGGGTCGTGCGTGGCCGCAGCGGTAGCCCGTCCGCTTGTCCGTCCCCGCGCACCCCTGAAATCCTCATGCTCTCCAGGTGCGGGAGCGCTGTGCAGCGGGCTGAAACAGCTCGACGAGATTGCCGGAAGGGTCTTCCAGCAGGATCTGTGCCCCACCGGGGCCGCGTACGATATCGTTGCGGAATCGCACGCCGGCCCCACGCAAGCGGGTCACCTCGGCGTCGATGTCGCCCACCACGAGCTGGATACGGCTCCATCCGCCGGGACCAGGCTCGCGTCCATCGGGCACCGGCCGGCCGGCGGAGCTGGTCTTGCCGTTGAGCAGCAGCCGCAACGATTCGCGTGTGACATCCGCGAAATCAGGAGCGGCGCTGGACAACGGGGCGAAGCCGAGATGGGCAGTATACCAGGCGACCGCTCGCTCGACGTCATCGACCATGTAGCGAACGTTGACGGTGGCATTGGACATAAGACCCTCCGCAGTTTGAGTCGCGCACGCGTACTCCGTCATCCCGCCGCCCCGAGCGCAATTCCGCCTAGTGCGCCCAGGATCACCACCACCAGCGGCGGGGCGCGCCAGATCACCAGCAGCACGAAGCCGAGCAGGGCGAGCGCGAAATCGGCCGGGGTCAGCACCGCACTCACCCAGACCGGGTTGTAGAGCGCCGCGCCCAGCAGGCCCGCGACGGCCGCATTGACGCCCCGCATGGCGGCCTGTGCCAGCGGGCGGGTGCGCAGTCCGTCCCAGAACGGCAGGGTTCCCATCAGCAGCAGCAAGCCCGGCAGGAAGATCGCAACGAGCGTGATCACGGCGCCGGCAACACCGCCGAACGACCCGCGCATGACTGCGCCCAGATAGGCGGCGAAGGTGAACAGCGGGCCGGGCACGGCTTGGGCCGCGCCGTATCCAGCGAGGAAGGCGTTGTTCGACACCCAGCCGGGTGTCACCACGGCATCACGCAGCAGCGGCAGCACCACATGGCCGCCGCCGAACACCAGCGCGCCGGAGCGATAGAACGCATCGAACAGGGCGATGCCGCCCGAGACGCCACGCACCAGCGGCGGCAGCAGCAGCAATGCGGTGAACAGGGCGAGGCAGAAGACGGCGACCGGGCGCGAGACGGGAATCCCGGGCGGCTCGGAACTAGGCCCCGCGGCGGTGCCGGGCGCGGGCCGGCACAACGTCAACCCCACCACCGCGCCCAGCACGATGGCACCGATCTGGCCCACCGAACTCGACGCGAACAGCACCAGGATGGCGGCGACGGTCGCGATGGAGGCGCGCGTCCGGTCCGGGCAGAGCGAGCGCGCCATGCCCCACACCGCTTGCGCCACGATCGCGACCGCCACGAGCTTCAGCCCGTGCAGCAGCCCCGCGCCCAAGGGTGAACTGGCAGTCTGTCCGGCGCCGTAGGCGAACAGGACCAGCAGCACCGCCGACGGTAGGGTGAAGCCGGTCCAGGCGGCGAGGCCGCCCCGATAGCCGCCGCGCATCAGGCCGATTGCGAAGCCGGTCTGGCTGGAGGCCGGCCCGGGCAGGAACTGACAGAGGCCGATCAGGTCGGCGAACTCCCGCTCCTCCAGCCAGCGCCGGCGCTCGACGAACTCGGCGCGGAAATAGCCGAGATGGGCGATTGGGCCGCCAAAGCAGCTCACCCCGAGCTTTGCGAATGCCGCCAGCACCTCCAGCGGAGTGCCGGTACGGCGCGCTCCCCGATCGGTCTCTACAACGGCCGACGTCATTAGCTTTCGTCGCTACTGCTGGTGCCGGCCCGCGATCCGGGGCGCCGCGGAGGTGTTCGGGCGCCCGCGAGCCGTTTGCCCGCGTGCATCCCGCCTTCTGTTTCAAACAGCTCCCCAAACAACTCCCGCACCTTGGCGCGGGCGGCTTTCAGCGCGGCGCGACCGGTGCGTGTGGCGCGATAGACCCGTCGTGTGCTGCTGCCGTTCCGCTCCTCTGTCGCGGTCAAGAAGCCTCTCTTCTCCAGCCCGTGCAGCAGCGGGTAGAGCGTGCCGGGGCTGAGCCGATAGCCGTGCCGGCGCAGCTCCTCGATCATCTCCAGGCCGAAAACCGGCCCTTCGCTCGCATGGTGGAGCACGTGCAGGCGAATGAGCCCGGTGTAGAGCTCCCTGTCCGCCAGGCCGCCCGTTTGTTCCGCGATCCCTCTTCTCCTTGGCTCGACGTCCGGCGCATTGAGGTAAGACTCGGCCGGCGGAGTCAATAGCCGTTATCGAAACCCGATGCCAGACGGCCGCGTTGCCGAAGCAGCCCTGAGACCGGCGCGCAGGAGGCGACCGGCGGGGACCTTCATCAGCAGGAGGGATGCAATGTCGTCCAGCACCGAACGAGACCCGCGGCACCACACGCAGAAGATGCGGCAGCGGCTGGAGGAGATCGTGAAGCATCTGCGCGAGGACGTGACCCGCGTTGATGAGCCGCAGCTTAAGGCGATGTTCGAGACCTCGGCTGAGGTACTCGGCGGATTGGCAAAGGCGTTTCAGGATTATGAGCGAAAGAACGAAGCGGCCTGGCAGCGATAGCTTCGGCTCGCAGGCAACCGTCTCCCGACGCAACCCCGCAAGCGCGGCAATCGTCGCACTGGCGGGCGCTCTCGCCCTGGTTTCGGTCGCCACGGCATCCGCTTCCGGCCAGACCGCGGACTCTCAGGGCGGGATGGCGGCAATGCGAACCGCTGCGCAGCAAGCGGGGCTCGCGGCCCGAGCGCGGAGGCTCGCCGACGCCCGCGAGCACCTGCAGCACGTGCTGAACTGTCTGGAAGGCCCGCAGGGGCCGGATTACCGCGCGGTCGCAGGCAACCCCTGCACCGGCGCCGGCGCCGAGCAGGGCCTGCCGGCTGGGTCAGCCAACAGGTCCGAGTGCAAAAGGCGATCCGGCTGGCGGTCGTCGGCGTGACCTTCCACGATTTCAAGCCGGCTCACCTGACCGCCGAGGCGGTGCAGGCGGTGCTTGAGGAAGGCACGCGCTAGATGCCCGCTCCCACTGTTTGCCCAGTTTTCCATGCCAACCGGGCGGGTGCCGTAGATACACTATCAATAGTGTATCAGGCTCGGCCCGTCATGTCGTGTGCGCAAGGATGTTGACCAGCCGCCCGAACGGGTCGCGCACATAGAAGCGACGCACGCCCCACGGCTCGGTCACCGGCCCATACGCGATGGCGAAGCCGCCGGCGACGGCGCGCCGATGAACCTCGTCGAGATTGTCGACTTCGATGGAGAGGTCGGGGACCAAAGTCCCAGACCCGCCCTCGCTCGCCACGCTGAGCTGCGGCGTGGCCGACACCTCCGCCGCGAACGTGACGATCCACCCGAAATCCATGGCGACCCGCATATCGAGGACGTCGCCATAGAAGGCTTTCGCGGCGGCGACGCCATCCGCCGCGATGTTCGCCACCACCCGTTTGACCGCCATGAGACCTGTCATTTTGAGGCTTATCTGATCGGACATCTTGAGCGATATTTGATCTCTCGGCCATGCCTATCGGCATCCAAGGAACCGTGGAAGCTGCGTGACACGGAAGGGAGGACGGGGAATACTTGTGACCGGGAATCGCGTTCCCAGCCTCAAGCGACGGAATCCCGATGAAGATCGACATCGACAAGCTGACCGAGCCCGAGCTTATCGACCTCAACCACCGTATCGTTGCGCGCCTCCGCTTTCTCAACCAGATGCGGGCGCATGAGGAGATGCTGGAGTTCAGGATCGGCGATCGGGTTGCCTTCCAACCTCCGGGACAGGGGTCGGTTGAAGGCATGCTGACCCGCTACAACAAAAAGACGGTGACGGTCGTCACCGACGATGGGCGGCAGTGGAACGTGTCGCCCAGCTTTCTCAGAAAGGCCGTCCTGCCCAAGAAGACGAAACCCATCGACTCCAACGTCGTCTTGCTGGGCAAGCTGCGCTGATGAGCGTCGAAATCGAGATATGATGAGACTGTGATCGACAACCCTGGCCAGGTCGAGCGCCTCCTCGGAAAGTACGCGGTGGGCGGCGAGACGCTTCTCGAGCAGAAGCAGGAGACACTGCGCGGAGCGGCGATGCTGCTGCAGCATCTGGGCCATGACCCTCACCGGTGACATCGCGCGCGCTACGCGCCGCGGCTCCTGCTATGCGGCGACAATCAGGACGACCGGTTGTCAATCGTAGCAATATGGATGAACTCGGGCTGCAGCGACACCTGAGAAAGGTCAACGTCATCCCAGCGTGGCGATCGTGTCCTGAAGCTTCCGCCCGGCGATGCCAAGGTCCCGAAGGCCAGGCGCACCTGCGGCTGGGATGCTGTCGCCCTTGAGAAGATCGACCTGAGCGACGGTCAGTGGTGTGCGCGGCAAGCTCTCGAGCAAACGCGCGAGCGGATGAGCCAGCTCGAACGGAATCGTCATGAAAAGCCGGCGGCGCCCAAAATGGGCGAGGATCATCTCGAAGATCGCCCGCAGCGTGTAGCTCTCTGGCCCGCCGAGTTCGTAGATGGCCCCCTGGGCGCTCGGATTGCGCAGCGCCAGGCACACGACCTTTGCGGCATCGTCGGCGTGGACGGGCTGCAGCCGCGTCTGCCCACCGCCGATCAATGGGATGATCGGTGACGATCTCGCAATCCTGGCAAGGGTGTTCAGGAACGCATCGTCGCGAGCGAACATAACGCTTGGGCGCAGGATCGTCGGCCGCGGCAAGGCCTGCCGCACCGCCAGCTCTCCGCGGCCCCGCGCGCAGATATACGGCGACGGCGATGCCGGATCGGCGCCGATCCCGGAGATATGGACCAGCCGGCTGACGCCCTGCCGCTCGCATGCCCCCGCGACATGGTTTGCGCCATGCACGTGCACCGCCTCATAGGTCACAGCACCTTTCTCAAGGTAAGCCGAAACCGCGTTGACGACCGCGTCGGCGCCGGCGATCGCTGCGGCAACCGCCGCTTCGTCACGGACGTCGGCGACGATGGCAACCGTTCGTCCAGACCCGCCAGGAGCGCCGCCAGCGCGAACGCGCGTCGGATGACGCGCCGCCACGCGGACCGTCTCACCCTCGCCGGTGAGGCATTCGACGACGCGGCGGCCAAGAAAGCCGGTTCCCCCGAAGACTGTCACCAGCGCCATGGCCGAGCTCCTGTGGCCCCGGCCGTTCGTCGGCAGTTCCCAATGGGCCGATCGGCAAAGGGAGCAGCCAAACGCGGCGTATGCGAAGCGTAGCATGTGCTGGCGCTTGAGCCGCCCGGCTGGAGGGGTGAGCGCACTTCCCGGCCCGGATCACTGGCGCTATTTGGTGACCCTCGAACACCTTGCATCGAGCCTGCGCCATGCAGGCAACATGGGTGACCTCTCGCGGTCTCCGGCCGGGCTGGTGATGGAGACCGGCCGCGCCGCGGTCGAGAGCCGGACATGGCCGAAAGAATATTCTGGCGGCACAGCATTGGACACGCCGTGCGGACCGATCACGCCGCCCGCTGTCGTCCGAGCGCGCGCAGTGCGGCTTTCGGTTCGCGGGCCAGAATGGTCATCAGCGCCCGCGCGCTCGGGTCCATGGGTGTCCGCCCCTGCTCCCAATTCTGCAGCGTCGCGAGGGGCACATGGATGGCCTCCGCGAACTGGCGCTGCGATAGGCCGAGCCGCTTGCGGATGACACCCGGCGAGATGATGTCCTCATCTCGGACCTCCTCGTCGGGGTCATAGCCTTCCTCGCGCATGTGCCGCCGGATATCCTCCTCTGTCGTGGCGTCAACCTTGGCGAGGTCAACGTTCGGTTTGCGCGCCATGATCTCCGCGAGCGTTATTGTCGGTTTTGCCATGTCCTGAGGTCCTTTCCACTCGCCTTCCACGCACTGATGATCCAACGAACCCCGGGGCGGTCGCTGTAAATCACCACGTAGACACGGCCGTTAATTTCGCCGATGGCCCTGATGCGCTCTTCGCCATAGTCCCGTCGTCGGTCGATCGCCTCGACCGTCGGGCCCGCGAACATCCGGACGGCATAGTCGAAACCAAAGCCGCGTTCCTGCCTCGTCCTCTCGTGCTTTACAGGGTCCCAATCGAATTCCACGCCGCCATATAGGCCACTCGCATGTCCGCTTCAAGCGGACATGCGCACGGGGGAGGCCGGCGGGGGCACGTGATCTGGGCCCAGCTGGTGCTTGCGGGCACCGGCGGCGCCATGCTCGGCCCCCGAGCCTCGCAGCGGTCAAAATTACGCGCGAACTTAGAGCGTTTTTGGCTTGGCGGCGCGGCGCACAAACGGCGCCGTGAGCGCGTTGTGGCTTGGGCCGCGCCGGTGAGCCGAAAACGTGTTGGACTAAAGCGCCTGCGGAGGACGTCTATGGGGATTGTTGTGGCGGCCCCTGGATCGATTAGTCACGCTGGCTGGCGGTTGGGCGCGCCAGAGTCGACGCTGTGAGAGGTGTGATCGGGTGCTGATCGGTTTGCGTGACGACGTCCGCGGGACCCGCAGACCTGCCCGCAAGGGACATGGCCTCGCGCGACACGCGCTGACTGCCGCCGTGGTCGGCGTTGCCTGACGGTAACGGAGCGGAGGGGGAGCGACGGAGACGGCTTCATGAACTGTCGCACCACATGGGTGGGCGCGGCGGCGGAGTTGGCGGCAGCAGGCCGCAAATCAGCATCTGGCCGCCGCAGCAGGGGCAGACATCGATCTCCACGCCGGTGAGGTCACGGAGGCGATCCTGCCACCGGCGCGGCGGTGGTGCGTCCGGCGGCGGCGGTGCGGCGAGCAGATCGCGGCAGAGCGCCAGCTTTGCGGCGCGATGGCAGTTGGCAAGGAAGCCGATGTGGCGGATGCGATGAAATCCGTCGGGCACGGTGTGCTGCAGGAAGCGGCGGATGAACTCGTCGGCGGAGAGCGTCATCACCTTGGTTTTGCCGTCTTGGCGATAGTCCTTCCAGGTGAAGCTGACCTGGCCATTGTCGAGCCCGACCAGGCGGCTGTTGGCGAGGGCAACGCGGTGGGTGTAGCGGCCGAGATAGCCGAGCACCTGCTCGGGTCCAGCGAATGGGGGTTTGGCGTAGACGACCCAGTCGATCTTGGCCAACGCGCCGAGCCGGGCGGCGAAGCTGGCGGGAACGGCCAAGGCGGCGAGAGCGCCGGAGAAGCGGAGCTCACCATCGGCGAAGGCGGCACGCAGCTGCTGCAGGAACAGGTCGCGGAAGCAGCGGGAGAGCACACGGACGGACAGGAAGAAGCCGGGTGGGCAGGCGATCCAGCGTGTCTGGTCGGGCGAGATGCCGCCACCGGGGACGATGCAGTGTAGGTGCGGATGGTGGTGCAGAGCCTGCCCCCAGGTATGCAACACCGCGACCGCGCCGAGCTCGGCGCCGAGGTAGCGGGAATCGGCGGCGACGCCGCGCAGCGCCTCCGTCGCGGCGCGAAACAGGATGGTGTAGACGACCGCCTTGTTGTGGAACGCGATCTCGGCGATCGGCGCGGGCACGGTGAACACGACGTGGAAGTAAGGTAAGGCACTGGCAGCAGTTCGGCCTCGCGTGCTTCGAGCCAGTCGGCACGCGCCAGGCCCTGGCACTTCGGGCAGTGCCGATCACGGCAGGAGTTGTAGGCGCAACGAACGAACCCGCAATCGGCACAGTGCTCGACATGCCCGCCCAGCGCCGACGTCCGACACGTCTCTATCGCCGCCATGACGCGACGCTCGGTGCCGCCGAGATGGTCCGCGTGGGCTTGCCGGTACGCCGGGCCATAGTGGCGGAAAATATCCGCCACCTCCAGCACGGGGCTCATCGTGCCGGCTCAGGCGGGTGCGGGGATCGAATCGCCTGCGGTGTGAGCTGCCGTCTGCAGGACATCCAGCGGGCTGGCGGTGGCGCACACCTTGCTGGTAGCGAGACGCAGGTATTTTGCCGTGGTGTTCAGACTGCGGTGCCCAAGCAGCAGCTGGATGGTCCGCAGATCGGTGCCGGTCTCGAGCAGATGGACGGCAAAGGCGTGGCGCAGCGAGTGGGGCGTGAGCGGCTTGGCGATGTTGGCTTGATACCGCACGGTCCGGCAGGCATCCTCCACCGCGGAGGCCGTGATCGGTTGACCGGGCAGATCGCCGGGGAACAGCCACTCCTTCGGGCGAACCGTGCGGTAGTAGTCTCGGAGGATGTCCAGCAGCCTGGGCGAAAGCATCACGTATCGGTCCTTCCGCCCCTTGCCCTGCTCCACGCGGATGGTCATGCGCTGGCTGTCGATCGCGGCGGGGGTCAAGCGGACCGCCTCCGAAATCCGCAGACCTGCGGCGTAGCAGACGGTCAGGATCACGCGGTGCTTGAGGCTCTCGACAGCGTTGAGGAATCTGGCGACCTCCTCTGGGCTCATCACGACGGGAAGTGTTTGCGGCCTGCGGCAGGTTGGGACGACGTCATCGACGTTCCATCCCCGCTGGAGCGTAACCTTGTAAAGAAAGCGGATGGCGGCCACCGCCACACCGACCGAACTGGCTGCAAGCTGCCTGTCCCTGGCCAAATAGAGTTGGAAGGCGCGGATCTCGGCTGGGCCCAGTCGGTCTGGTGATTTTGTGGAAGTGGCGCGCGAACTGCGATATATATTGAAGATATGCCCGTTGCGTGTGCGGCGCGAGGTTGCGAACTTGCATGTCCTCGATCATGCGTTGGCGAAGCGGAGTCATTGACAGTTCCTCTAACAGGATGAAGCGCGCGACAGGGCGCAACGCCATGGTCCTGCAATTGAGGCTGTCAGAAGGAGGAGCGATCCCGCGCCCGTTCCCGACCGGCCACGGCAACCCCCTTGCATCGGTGGAATCAAGTAATTACCGAGAAACGCTTTAGTCCAAGGGCTATTATCGCGTATTAAGTACGTCTGCGCCCCGCAGGTTCAAATCAGGGACCCGCAACCACTTATGCCGAACTCGGTTCTTCGCTCCCTCCCGGCCGTAAGGCTGGCTGGGCGCCTGGACACGATGCCCACTTTACCGAACGCGGCTTGCCTATCCCAATCCCAGCCAACTGCAGCACTCCTCCGGCGCCGCCTGACTGCCGCGTTCATTCCCAGGCCTCGGGAGGTCTGGGTGCCATTGTCCCACCCGATCCAGCTTATCGCCGTCAGTATACCTTACAATATCTTCTCCAGGAAATCTCGCGTACGCTGCTGCTGCGCTCCCGTGAA
Organism: uncultured Alphaproteobacteria bacterium; assembly: GCA_963754235.1. Lineage (GTDB taxonomy): Bacteria > Pseudomonadota > Alphaproteobacteria > Acetobacterales > Acetobacteraceae > DATAYA01. Next base: position 195,058 of record CAVWFK010000006.1, read on the forward strand.
CAAACGGTGCGGCGGTCCTTCCTCCACGACGACGCCCTCGTCCATGAACACAACTCGGTTCGCCACCTCGCGCGCGAACCCCATCTCATGCGTCACTATGATCAGGGTCATGCCATCGTCGGCCAATTCCCGGATGGCGAGCAGCACCTCCTTCACGGTTTCGGGGTCGAGCGCCGCGGTGACCTCGTCGAGCAGCATGACCTTGGGGTTGAGTGCGAGGCTGCGCGCGATGGCAACGCGCTGCTGCTGGCCCCCGGACAGTTCGTCCGGATAGGCGTCTTCCTTGTGATGCAAGTGGACCTCTGCAAGAAACTTGCGGGCGATCGCCTCGGCCTCGTCGCGCTTCAAGCGCAGCACCTCCGTCAGCCCGAGTGTGATGTTGCGCAGGGCGGTCATGTGCGGGAACAGGTTGTAGCTCTGGAAGACCATGCCGACGGTCTGACGCAGGCGCTCGAGGTCGACCTTAGACCATTATCGGCCTGGGTGTGCATAGCCGCAGTGACGGAGATAGCGGGCGCACTCGGTGGGATCGAACTGGTTGAGCAGTTGGCCGATCGCCTGCCAGAGCGCATCGACGGTTCGGGCAGCGGTTGAGCGCAGCAGCCGTTTGAGCTTGCTGAACACCTGTTCGATCGGATTCAGATCAGGGCTGTAGGACGGCAAGAACCATAAGCTGGCGCCCCGCGTCTCGATCGCCTCGCGCACGCCGGCGATTTTGTGGCTGCTGAGGTTGTCGGCCATGACGATGTCGCCCGGCGTCAGCGTCGGCGTCAGGAATTGCTCGACCCAGGCCAGGAACGACGGGCCGTCGATGGCGCCGTCCAGCACCAGCGGGGCGACCAGCCCGTCGTGGCGCAGGCCGCACAGAAAGGTCGTGGTATGCCAATGTCCGTGCGGCACCGCGGCAATCAGCCGCTGGCCGCGCGGCGCACGGCCGTGCGTGCGCGCCATGTTGGTGGTGGCCCAAGTCTCATCGATAAAAACCAGCTTGGTCGTGTCGAGTTCTGGCATCAGCTCGGCCCATGCGGCGCGTGCTTCGGCGACATCGGCGCGGTCCTGTTCGGCCGCCCGCAACCGTTTTTTTTAGCGTCAGGCCCAGTCGGGCCAGGGCCGACCACATCACCGGATGGCTGACCACGATGCCATGCTCGCGCTTCACCCAGCCCCGCAACTCCGCAATCGTCGCGTCCGCCTGCTCGGCCACCCGCGCCCGCAGCGCGTCGTAGAGCGGCGCCAAACGCGGCGCCACATGGTTGTGCTGCCGCCCCGGCGTGGTCTCGCCGGTCTTGCGACGTCGCGAATGCACCTTCGACACATAGGACGGGCTGACGCCAAACCGCGCCGCCACCGCCCGAATCGGCTCGCCCACCGCGGCCAATACCCGATCCCGCAAGTCCTGCGCGTAAGCCTGCCCCCGCCGCCAGCCCATCGAACCCTCCGGTCTCTGCCGGAGTCCCCAAAATTATACCACCACCCCGATTCGGAAGCCCCAATCGCGATTCCACCGAGGGCGACCCGGGTCTAGCGCTATGCACCTCGATACCATCAACCACGACCCGGCCCGAGGCGACAGGCACCAGACGCGAGATGACCCGGAGCAGGGTCGACTTGCCCGAACCGGATGGGCCGATAACGGCCACGACCTCGCCGGCCTCGATGCTGAAGTCGATGCCCTTGAGCACCGGCGTGCCGTGATAGCCCTGGTTCAGGGCCTCGAGCCGCACGATCTCCGGCATTGGCTGGGATGCTTAGGCGTGGGTGAGGGCGGGCAGAATACGACGCAAGGTCAGACCCCACCTTACGCGGCGCCCCCGGCGCATCCGGTATTCGAGATAGCCAGCAAGCACCGCGATCGGGTAGCACATAACGAAATAGATAATCGCGATTTCGGTGAAGATAACGAACGCATTGAAGGTCGTCGATTCCAGCAGCAACCCGCTGAACATGAGCTCCTTGATGGTGATGACCGACAACAGCGACGTGTCCTTGAACAGAGACAGGAAGTAGTTGGCGGTTGGCGGCAGCACTGTGCGAAACGCCTGGGGCAGGATCACGAAGCGCAGCTTCTGAGCGTAGGACAGGCCGATGGTGGTGGCCGCCTCGCGCTGGGTCGGCGGCACCGACTGGATGCCGCCACGGAAGACCTCGGAGGGCATTGTCACGGTAACCGGGTCTGGCGGACGGGGCGGAGGCGGACAAGACTGCCGGCATGACACCGCCACCCGACCCACACTACCGCCATCGCTTTCCGGCCGAGATCATCAGCCATGCGGTCTGGCTGTAGCACGTGTTCAGCCTCAGTCTGCGGGATGTTGAGCTGCTTCTGGCTGAGCGGGGCATCCTGGTCTCCTATGAGACCGTTCGGCGCTGGTGCAAGAAATTCGGTCAGAGCTTTGCCAGCCACCTGCTCCGCCGCAGGCCACGGCCCGGGGACAAGTGGCACCTGGACGAGGTGTTCATCCGGATCCAAGATGTGCAGCACTATCTTTGGCGCGCCGTGGATCAGGACGGCGTTGTGCTCTGACATCCTCGTTCAGGGACGGCGTGATGCCAAAGCCGCCAAGCGCTTTTTCAGGCGGCTGCTGAAGGGCTTGCAGTATGTGTCGCGGGTGATCGTGACCGACAAGCTGAGAAGCTACGGCGCGGCAAAACGCCAGATCCTTCCCAACGTCGAGCACCGACAAAGCCGATATCTGAACAATCGTGCTGAGAACTCGCACCAACCGACACGACGCCGAGAACGGCAGATGCAACGGTTCAAATCACCTGAGCAGGCACAGGACTTCCTCTCAGCGCATTCGTTCATCTACGGCCACTTCCATCCACGCCGGCATCGACTGGCGGCCAACGCCTATCGCGCGATGCGGTTCGAGGCGTTCAAGATCTGGCAGGGGCAGACCTGCCCCCGACACGCAACATGATGCGCGCAGAGGAGCCGTCCTTGGCTCCACGTGGCCGATCCGAAGTTAACGTGACAATGCCCAGCAGCGCCACACGGAGTCGGGCTTGCCTTCGCGGCAGCGCCCCCGGTGCGAGCCGCCGCAGCGCGCGCCCAACCGCGGGCCGCCGCGGGGAGGCGCCGCCCGACGCGGTGGTCGCCGCCCCGGTGCATCGGCACCGGCGACGACACCCGAGGCGCCGCCCAGTTGCGTCCTGGTGGCCTTGGCGCCCCCTTCACGGCCTACTTCCCCAGCGGCATCCCGTGGACTCGCTCGGCGGCCTTCGTAGGCCGCGCGCGCAGGATTACCTCGGAGCGTCCCCCATGCGCTTGCCCCATTCTTGCCTGTTCGCCACCTTCCTCGTGGTTGCTGGGTGCACGGTCCGCCCACCGAGCGGCCAGCCGGTGTTCGACGCGGCCAATGTCGGGGGCCGGGGATCTGACGCACAACTCTTCCTGCCCCGGGCTGCCGGTCCGCATCCGGCGGTGGTGGTGCTGAGCGGCTGCGACGGTGTCGGGCCGCATTACCGCGTCTGGTCGCGTCGGCTGGCGTCCTGGGGATATGTGGCGCTGCTCGTCGACAGCTTCGGCCCCCGTGGCTCCAGATAGCTGGGATTGCGAATGACCCTGTAGACCCGGTCGTCACCAGCTTGTGCCCGGGCTGGATCGCCACCCGCCCGCTAAACCGCGGTCCGAGCGCGAAAACTGGCCAAAGGCGGAGCACCCGTCTGCAACGAACAACGCAACTCCGAGCCAACGGGCGCCATCCCCCTCGAGAATCCATAACCCGATCCTGTCCGTATAGGCCGGTAGATAGGCACTCGCGAGCCCGATCACCGCGAAGGCGGCGAGGACCCAGCGGTTGCCACGACCCTCGCGTTCGCCGGAACTGAGGTCGCCCTCGCTGAGGCGTCCCACGGCGCATAATAAGACCAATGCACTACGGATACTGCGGAGGGTTGGTCGATGTCATCCTCACTTGCACGGGAATTCGGACAGAACTCGTCACCACTCAATCATTCAGCCTGATGCCATGTCGGAGGAGAGCAAAACGCATGTCGATGCGGCTTCGATTGGAGTTCGAACCCTTTTGCGGTGGATCGATTGGGTAGAAGTACCCATAGACGAGAGATCGATGTACTCGGTACAGGGGAGGCCTGTCGGGTAGCGCGGCCCCAAGGAATGCGAGGACAATCCATGGCCATCTTCCGGCGCGGTCTCATGAGCGGGGCCGTAGTTGTCGCGGTCGCCATCACCGGCCCGGCCTGGGCTGCGCCGTTCTTTTTCAGCACGGGCAGCGTCACCAACCAGATCGGCACCGCGTCCCGGGGTCCACCAGGAGACCGAGTCGGCCGACGACTTCATCCTGCCCACGCCGACGCAGATCACCTCGGCCAGCTTCACCGGGCTGCTACCCCAAGGCGTGCCTCTCAGCAGCGTCAACAACCTCGTCACTGAGATCTACGGCGTCTTCCCAAACAATTCGAATGTGGGGCTCACCTCGGGCCCGCTTACGTTTTCGACTTCGCAGGTTCCGACGCGCGTCAACTCACCTTCTGATGTGGCCCTCGTCAGCCGCGACAGCGCCGCGGCAGGCGAACTCAGCTTCAGTCACCACAGCACTCGCCGCGGACACCGGCATCCCTCCCTCGCCCAATCAGACGACCGGTGGCGAGGGGCCGAAGACCGGGCAGGAGGTGAGGTTCCACGTGACGCTCGCCACGCACTTCGACCTGCCGACCGATCACTACTTCTTCGTACCCCAGGTGGAGCTGAGCGACCAGGCCCAGCACTGGTCTACATGTGGAGCGGCATGACGATAGGAACAGCCGGAGGCGTGGCGGTCCATGCGCAGAGCACCGCCCTGCGGGCCTACCTGGCGCCCTGATCGATGTGCATGACTATGGACAAATACAAGACTGCGTACGCCCCAATGTTATCGCGACGCTCGCGCCCTATGGGGGCGCTACGTCGTCGCGGGCGGTCGGACAGAGCCGGTGGAGGGGCCCCGTAGTCGCCCGAATTATGATCTGGTTAGCGAGCAAGGATACGGGCCATGACGGACCTCCTCGTCTACGCCGTCGGCGACTCGGTCATGTGGGGCCAGGGCCTTGACCATTCGCGCAAATTCGCAACTCTCGCGGCCGCAAGCTTGGCGCAGGCGCGTGGTCGGACGCCAAATCTTAAAGTGCTGGCGCACAGTGGCGCTGCTATGAAAACAACTCGCGAACAGCGCGACCGTTTTGTCAACTGGTTCCCTCACCTATTCGGCAGCGATGAAGCGAAAAGCCAATTCCTCGGGCTGCCCAATGCAGGGACCGAATTCGTGCCCGACGAGCGGCCAGCCGAGCAGTTGCACGGCGAGATCCCACGCTTCTTCCCAACGGTCCACCACCAGCTGCGAAGCATACCCGAAGCGGAAGCGGCGGCGCTGGATTTGCTGCTACTCACAGGCGGTGCCAATGACCTCGACTTCGAGTCGATATTCACGACTGGTGGGGATTTCGTCGCTAAGCTAGACGGGCAATACGAGCGTATCTTTCACAATGACATCCATGAGCTGATTGTCGCGGCGCGCCAGCGGTGCCCCAGAGCCCAGATCGTCCTCACCGGCTACTACTCGGCCTTCTCCCCGGACTCAAATTTTAACGATGTTAGAGATTTGTTCCTCGCGGTCCAGGATAAGAAGACAGAGTACGATGCGCTTACCACGGTTCGGCTTGTCGCGACGCTTACCAGCGCCTTCCTCGTGGCTTTCATCCTCCACGTAATCCTTAACGAGGCCGATGATAAGATCAAGGCAGCGGTCGAGCTGGCGAGAGCGACGTCGGAGACGGGCGAGTCGCGGGGAAACTATTGGATGCGGCGAGCCGTCACCGAGATTAGCGACAATCCCGCGATCAGAGGCCCGGGCATCGTCTTCGCGGCGCCGGGCTTCCGGCCCGAGAATTGCCTGTTCGCTCCCGCCTCCCTTATTTGGCAGCGGTTCGATCAGAATAAGCTCGATGACGACCAGCGCTCCGCGCGGGCCGAGAACTGCCCGCGTAATCGGATGCGGGACCGAATGGCCGACACGGCATCGAGAAATGAATTGGCCGCCTTCCCGCCCCACACCCAGCTCGCGCCCGCAGACCTCATCGACTTGCACAACGCCCTTGATGGGCCGGTGTCACTCCTCGAGGCACTCGAGGCGCTCGCCAAGAAACCCGACGATTTCCAATTTCGCGAGAAGGTTACCGACCAGCTTCGTAACGACGTCAATCGCATCGACTTGACGCGCATTGCCTCGCTTTTCCATCCGAATCGCGCAGGGGCAAAGCGCTATGCCAGCGTGATACACAAGCGCGCTGAGGAGCTACGCCAGTCCACGAGCCTGCGCGAGCGCGTGCTCGCCTTCATGCCCCCGGGTCTGCCTCCCGCGCCGCTGGAGATCGGCCGGTCTTTCCGCCGTTTGGGGCTCGATCCGGCTCCAGGAGTGCGGTCCTGCATCCCGCATGCCGAGCCCGATGTTCTGTGCCTTACGGTGCGTACGCACGTCACCAGCGGCCTGCTTACGAGTGACGTGTATCTAGACCTTGGCGCTGCTGGGAAGAGGTTGAAGCTTCGGCATCTCCTGACGGAGGACCTCGTGGGTGGCCTCAAGCTGAACCCTCACTTCAAACCGGGCAAGACTGACGTTTTCACAATCGACGTGGCGGGGCAGTTGCGAATTGGCGACATCACGCAGTTGGTGATCGACATCGGCAAAGAGAGGAAGAACGCAGTATGGCGTCCTGAGGCGGTCACCTTATCAATTGATGGTCGCGAAGTGCATCAGCATCTTTTTCCCTCTCCGCCTGACGTGAGCAGCACGTTGGACCTCCAGTTTCCAAATTAGGCGTGCCACGATGAATCGAGCATCCAGGGCCACTGTCAGTCGCCCACCTCCTCAAAGACGGAAGAGTAGCTGCATGCTAAACCGAATGTCCGTTTTGCGGGATGGTCGGTCCGTGAGGTGGCCCCCATTCGTTGGACAGGAAACGGGCTGAGTTAAGAGAGACTCCCGCCGGTTGCACATTCCCCTTCCCGTGCGAGGGGGGCAGCAAAGCCACGTAGCACTTTCTCCTGATCGATTGAAGCTGTTTCCTGCTGTTGTGGTGCCTGTGGGTATGTGGTCAACGCGGCAGCGTTGTCCAGATATCCACAGGCCCGCGCGAGCGCGAAAACTTCGCGTGGCGTGCGATAGCCCAACGCCTGGTGCGGCCGCTCGTCATTGTAGAACGCAAGCCATGCACCGATACCACTGCGTGCTTCGGCAACCGAGGCATAGGCCTTGATGAACACCTCCTCGTATTTCAGGCTCCGCCACAGCCGCTCGATGAAGAGGTTGTCCAGGAACCGCCCCTTGCCATCCATACTGATGCGCACGCCGCCGGCTTCCAGCTCATCGAGGAACCCCGCGCTGGTGAACTGTACGCCCTGATCGGTGTTGAATAGCTCCGGCTTGCCGTAGCGATCCATCGCCTCCTGCAACGCTTCGACGCAGAAATCCGTGTCCATCCCGATCGACAACTGCCACGCGAGCACCCGGCGGCTGAACCAGTCCATCACCGCCACCAGGTAGACGAACCCCTTGGCCATCGGGATGTAAGTGATGTCCGCGCACCAGACCTGGTTGGCACGATCGATCACCAGACCTCGCAAAAGGTAAGGATACACCTTGTGTTCCGGATGGCGCCGGCTGGTGTTCGGCTTCTGGTAGATCGCTTCCATCCCCATCAGCCGCATCAGCCGCCGCACCCGCTTGCGGTTCACCGCATGGCCATCGCGCCGCAGCACCGCCGCCATCCGGCGCGACCCATAGAACGGCCTCGCCAGGTACTGCTCGTCGATCCGCCGCATCACTTGCAAATCTTCCGGGCTCACCGGCGCCGGCCGGTAATACAGCGTCGAGCGCGCGACCTTCAGCAACCCGCATTGCGCCACGATCGACAGCCGCGGGTCCGTCCGGTCGATCAGCGATAGCCGGGTAGCCAGGCTCATGGACCAGACCTTTTGCAAAAAAAATCGCGCTCGACGGTCAGCTCGCCGATCTTCGCATACAGCCCGGCAAGCTGCGTCTCATCCGCCAACACCGCGCCAGACGCGCCGCCATGCCCGCGGGCAAACAGTGAGGCAACCCCTTCGAGCAGTGTCTTCTTCCACGCGTGGATCTGGCTGGCGTGAACCCCGAACCGGCTCGACAGCTCCGCCACACTGCCTTCCTCCCGCACCGCCGCCAGCGCCACCTTCGCCTTGAACGCCGCGCTGTGCTGCTTCCGGATATTCGCCATCGTTCACCCCTGGCCTCACGGCCACTTAGGGGCGGAACTCTCTCTTAGCTACCTGTCCAGTTTTCGGAGTCCAGCTCAGTTCTCCACTTATCAAGTGCGAGGTATACAACCGCGTCTGCGACCAACCCGACGAATCACGGTCAGCAGCGGTGACGTTCTGGTCCGAATCGCAGTCGAGGATGCAGAAAATTGTCCTTATAGTTAGCAGCGCCAACGATCTGCACGCGCTCGCCGTTCGGCGCGAACTCATCAGATTGGGATGCTGCGTGCATCTTCTGGCATGCGATGAGCTTCGTAGCCACCACCTCTGCTTCGAGTTCAGCGGAGAGCCTTATCTCAGGATCTCCAGTCAGCGAGTTAATGTCAGCGACATCTCGACCGTCTGGTGGCGCCGGCCGTCCCTCAATCAGAACTTGACACAAGGCGCATTTGATGAGGACCAGCGTGACTTCATCAATAAGAACTGCGCGTCGACTCTGCGATCGGTTCTAATTGCCTCGTTCTCTGGCGAATGGATTTCTTCACCTGAAGCGACGGATCGTGCAGCAGACAAACTTCACCAGCTGATGGTAGCGCGGCAGCAGGGGTTCCGGGTACCCGATACGCTGGTTTCGAACGACCCCAAGGCATACGCGAGTTCCATCAACGACACCACGGGAGCATCATCATCAAAGCCTTCCGCAATAGTGGACGGGTATTCCTCGCCACCGAGCGGGTCGATTTGAATAAGCTCTCGGACAATCAGATCAGTGCAGTCCCCAGCATCTATCAAGAGCTCATACCTGGTACGAAACATGTCCGCGTCAATTGCTTTGGTGACCGAGTTCATGCGGCGCTGATCGAGACGGACGACCTGGACTGGAGACCAAATATTAACGTCCCGATCAGTCCTTTCTCCGTCGATGCCTACCTTGAAGAACGGATCATCGCGCTGTTGAACGCCTTCGACTTGAGGGTCGGCGTTGCGGGTTCCAACGTAAGTCGCCCACCCATTCCGATCTGATGCCGCCCGGCATTCTGATCTGATGCCGCCCAGGGTTCCGATCTCAAGCCGCCCACCATTCTGACGATGCCGCCCGCCCCGGCTGAGCGGCGAGCGGAGGGATGGATTGTCTCGCGGGTCAGCAATGACCTGGCTCCAGTGCCGCCATCGCAATCGATGGAGGGGCGGGGTGCCGACACAGAGGCTGTCCATGCGGCGGATACGGCAGTTGCTGGCGTTGCGCTTTGGTGCTGGGGCGAGCACGCGGGCGATCGGGCGGGAGCTGGGCATCGCGCCGAGCACGGTGCGGGAGTATTTGGCCCGAGCGACGGCGGCGGGGATCGGTTGGCCTCTGGCCGCGGACTTCACCGACGAGGCTCTGGTGGCGCGGCTGTTCGCCAATGGCGGCGTGCGTGCCGGGGCACGGTTCCGCGCCGAGCCTGACTGGGCGGCGTTGGCGCTGGAGTTCAAGCGTCCCGCCGTCAACTTGCAGATTTTGTGGGACGAGTATCGAGAGGTTCATCCCGACGGCTATGCCTATAGCCGGTTCTGCGAGCTGTTCCGCGAGTTCGAGCGGCGGCTGTCGCCGACAATGCGTCAGCAGCACGTGGCCGGGCACAAGGCGTTCGTCGACTACTCCGGCAAGCGGGTGCCGATCACCGATCCGGTGACCGGCCAAGTCCGCATGGCGGAGATCTTCGTGGCCGTGCTCGGTGCCTCCGGCCTCACCTACGCCGAGGCGACCTGGACGCAGGCGCTGCCGGACTGGATCGGCGCCCACGTGTGCATGTTCCGCTACTTCGGGGCGGCCCCGCGGCTGCTGGTCCCCGACAATCTCAAGAGCGGCGTCAAAAAGGCCTCGTTCTACGACCCCGAGGTGAACCGCAGCTACGCGGCGATGGCGGCGCATTACCGCGTGGGCATCCTGCCAGCCCGGCCGCGGCGCCCGCGCGACAAGGCGCCCGTCGAGGCGGGGGTAGATTCGCACAGTCGTACATCATCGGCCGGCTGCGCAACCTCACGTTCTTCTCCCTGGCCGAGTGCAATGCCGCCATCGCCGGCGCCGTGGAGCGGATGAACGGCCGCGAGATGCGCCGCCTGGGCGTCAGCCGCCGCCAGCTGTTCGAGGCAGTCGAGCAGCCGGCCATGCAGGCGCTGCCGCAGGACGAGTACGAATATGCCGAGTGGCGTCTCGCCCGCGTCGGCATCGACTATCACGTCGAGGTCCAGAGCTTCCTCTACTCGGTGCCCTACACCCTGATCCGCGAGCAGGTGGACACCCGCGCCACCGCCCGGACCATCGAAGTGTTCCATCGCGGCAAGCGCGTCGCCGCTCATGCCAGGCGCTATGGCGGACCGCGGCACGGCACTCTGCCTGAGCACATGCCGAGCGCGCATCGGCGTTATGCCGAGTGGACGCCGGAGCGTCTGCAGCACCAAGCCCGCGGCATCGGACCGAACACCGAGGCGCTGATCCTCGCCGTGCTGGCGCGCCGGCCGCACCCGGAACACGGCTTCCGTACCTGCCTCGGCGTGCTGCGCCTGCTCCGCGGTCTCGAAGCCGCCCGTGCCGAGAGGGTCAGCCTGCGCGCCGTCGAAATCGGTGCGCTGTCGTACGCCTCCATCGCTTCGATCCTCAAACATCGGCTCGATCGCCCAGCGTCGTCGCAAGCCGCGGACGGCGCGCCGCTCCTGCACGACAACATCCGCGGCTCCCGCTACTACCACTAGGAGACTGACCTTGCTCAATCATCCCACACTCGACCTGTTGCACGACCTCGGCCTGGACGGCATGGCAAAGGGCTTCCGGGAGATGATGGACAATTCGGAGAGTCGGGCGCTCGACCATGCCGAGTGGCTTGGCATTCTGCTCGAGCGCGAGAGCGCGCAGCGTCAGCAGAAGCGCTTCGAGAGCCGGGCCAAGAACGCCAAGCTGCGCCACTCGGCCGCGGTCGAGGACGTCGATTACCGGACACCACGCGGGCTCGACCGAGCGGTGTTCCTGAAGTTGGCAGGCTGCGACTGGATCCGAGAGCGGCGCCATTGCCTGCTGACCGGACCGGCCGGCGTGGGCAAATCTTGGCTTGCATGCGCTCTCGGCTACAAAGCCTGCCGCGAAAACCTGTCGGTGCTCTATCACCGCGTGCCCCGGCTATTTGCCGCCCTGGCGCTCGCACGCGGCGATGGCCGATATGCCAAGCTGCTGCACCTGAGCTGGACCCCGAAAACTGGACAGGTAGCTAAAGAGAGAGTTCCGCCCCTAAGTGGCCGTGAGGCCAGGGGTGAACGATGGCGAATATCCGGAAGCAGCACAGCGCGGCGTTCAAGGCGAAGGTGGCGCTGGCGGCGGTGCGGGAGGAAGGCAGTGTGGCGGAGCTGTCGAGCCGGTTCGGGGTTCACGCCAGCCAGATCCACGCGTGGAAGAAGACACTGCTCGAAGGGGTTGCCTCACTGTTTGCCCGCGGGCATGGCGGCGCGTCTGGCGCGGTGTTGGCGGATGAGACGCAGCTTGCCGGGCTGTATGCGAAGATCGGCGAGCTGACCGTCGAGCGCGATTTTTTTCGCAAAAGGTCTGGTCCATGAGCCTGGCTACCCGGCTATCGCTGATCGACCGGACGGACCCGCGGCTGTCGATCGTGGCGCAATGCGGGTTGCTGAAGGTCGCGCGCTCGACGCTGTATTACCGGCCGGCGCCGGTGAGCCCGGAAGATTTGCAAGTGATGCGGCGGATCGACGAGCAGTACCTGGCGAGGCCGTTCCATGGGTCGCGCCGGATGGCGGCGGTGCTGCGGCGCGATGGCCATGCGGTGAACCGCAAGCGGGTGCGGCGGCTGATGCGGCTGATGGGGATGGAAGCGATCTACCAGAAGCCGAACACCAGCCGGCGCCATCCGGAACACAAGGTGTATCCTTACCTTTTGCGAGGTCTGGTGATCGATCGTGCCAACCAGGTCTGGTGCGCGGACATCACTTACATCCCGATGGCCAAGGGGTTCGTCTACCTGGTGGCGGTGATGGACTGGTTCAGCCGCCGGGTGCTCGCGTGGCAGTTGTCGATCGGGATGGACACGGATTTCTGCGTCGAAGCGTTGCAGGAGGCGATGGATCGCTACGGCAAGCCGGAGCTATTCAACACCGATCAGGGCGTACAGTTCACCAGCGCGGCGTTCCTCGATGAGCTGGAAGCCGGCGGCGTGCGCATCAGTATGGATGGCAAGGGGCGGTTCCTGGACAACCTCTTCATCGAGCGGCTGTGGCGGAGCCTGAAATACGAGGAGGTGTTCATCAAGGCCTATGCCTCGGTTGCCGAAGCACGCAGTGGTATCGGTGCATGGCTTGCGTTCTACAATGACGAGCGGCCGCACCAGGCGTTGGGCTATCGCACGCCACGCGAAGTTTTCGCGCTCGCGCGGGCCTGTGGATATCTGGACAACGCTGCCGCGTTGACCACATACCCACAGGCACCACAACAGCAGGAAACAGCTTCAATCGATCAGGAGAAAGTGCTACGTGGCTTTGCTGCCCCCCTCGCACGGGAAGGGGAATGTGCAACCGGCGGGAGTCTCTCTTAACTCAGCCCGTTTCCTGTCCAACGAATGGGGGCCACCTCAACCAGCTCGCCCGTGTCGATCTGCTGATCCTGGACGACTGGGGGCCGGAACCGCTGCTCGCCGAACAGCAGCGCGATCTGCTGGAGATCGTCGAGGACCGCTACAACGCTGGTTCGCTGATCATCACCAGCCAGGTGCCGATCGACCGCTGGTACGAGATCGTCGGCAATCCGACGCTCGCCGATGCGATCCTGGACCGGATCATCCACAACGCCCACCGGGTCGAACTCAAGGGCGAAAGCCTGCGCAAGCAACGGGCGACCGGATGAATATTCCCCAGCAGCGGTCGCCACGTTCAGCCCGGGAGACACGGCTGTGGATATGACGCTCCGCTTGGGCAACGCAAGCGCGTTGCCCACATACCCACACCCGCAGCAGCAGCAACAGCAAGCAGCCTGCAATTCTTGATGGTTCAGAACGACACCGCTCGGCGTGACACAACCGGTTCGCTGCCACTTGACCCAGGCTCCCTCACCGTGACATGAGCGAACTCGACCTACGAGACGACACCACCCTGGGCGACATCAGATCGGATCGATGGGCGGCATCAGATCGGAACGGTGCGCGGAACAGGCTCGGAATACCCGGGCGGCTTCGTCGGAACAGCCAGTCGGCGTCATGGATCTCAAGATCTCTGATGGAGGCGATCTGGTCTGGTTCGAGGTGAACCCACAAGGCCAATTCCTGTTTCTCGAACCTCTCACGGGTCAGAACCTGCTCGCCAGCTTCGCCGACTTTCTGATTCGGCGGTGAACCGGCGACTACCTGCCCGCCTGCATGCCGGAACGGTTGCGCCGTCAACGATGCTGAAAAACCTGCGGCGTATCGCCGGCAAGACCAGCTTGATTTTGCTCTCCAGGAGCTCGGACGCATGGAGCGCACTCTGTTCACGCTGGATTGGCTGGAGAGCCCGGAGTTGCGCCGCCGCTGTCACGCTAGGTTGAACAAGAGCGAGCAGCGGCACTACTCACCGGCCTGTGGCACGCAGACGTAAAACAGCCGCACCGGGTCGAGGTCGCGCTACGCGACCTCACGCCCGACCGCGAGGCCCGATCCGGATCGCGGCCGAGATCACAGCCGCGCAAAGCCCGGTTGCGGTAGAGCTGAAATCAGCCGCCAGCATCGCCGGCACCGAACTCGTCCAGGATGCGGGCCCGCTTCCGGTGGTCGCCTCGGCCGTGTCCGCCGCAACGCGGCACTGGCAGCGCGGCGATCGAGACCGCGGTATCTGGTGACAGCGTGTAGGCGTTGCTGGTCTGCTCCGCCCGCCAGCCGACCCACATCAGGCGGCACTGCCAGAGCAGCAGGCCGAGGGCGCGCATGGATGCCGTCGGCCGCCGCACCGCTCGTTCGCAGCAGCCGGCATCGGCCGCCAGGGTGGCGGGCGGGGTCGCACTGCCCGTCTGCCCCCGAGGCGCTTGATCAGGGCCTCCCCGACATCCTCGGCCGCCCGTGTGAGCCTGCCGACGCGGCGATGGGCATGCAGCACGAACCGGAATCTGGCGCGCTGCTCCCGGTTGAGCGGACGGCGCGGGCCCGGGACCGAACACGCTGTTCTGGCGCCAGCGGCGCGGGTGGGGTGCGGACATAGCTCGAGGTCCTCGGTTGCACAGCGGAGGGCCGTCCGGGCGGTGCCCGTCAGGCAAGGCGTCCCCCTCCCCATTTCAATTAAGAGTTCCGAGCTGGCCAGCGTGCATCTGCCTTGCGGTCGTGAGCGCCGTAAGCCTGCTGCTTGCCTCCACAACGCCTCGGAGCAATACTGCGGATTGATATCGCTAGTTCCAACTCTGCTCGCCGAGACAGCCAATGGACAACTTAAATTCGGGAGAACGCCCCACTTCTGAATGCCCGAGCTGTGGATCGCCGATCAATCCGCGTGCTCCACTATGTCCAATTTGCAAGTCATACCGCAAAAAGTGGAAGAATTGGCTAACTTTCTACGGCAGTGGAGTTGGCCTTTTCGCCGCAGTTGTGTCCGCTTGCGTCTTCATTTACGGTCAAATCATCCACATGTACCATGCCGAATTCGGAACAGACAAAGTGGGGACACTTTACTTTGAGTATCCCGGCGATGCTGGCTTCATGAATGTCGGGGACGGAGAGGTGGTTATCCAGTCCATTTCTGTGAAATGGCCCGATCCGAGCTTCACGCGCGATCCGATATCGTTGCCTATCAACCGGCTTATCAAACCAGGAGAAGTTCAGTTTGTTCATTTAAACTCCCGCTACCCAGAACCTTCGGAAATTCAAAATGCCGACTGGCAATTTGGCACACCATCGGCTGCATCAGCCCAAGACGCCTTTGCTATTGGAAAGCGCGATAGATGCTCGGTATTTCATGTCTTCAATCAGGGGCACTCCGGTTTCCAGTTTATAGAACAGAGCCACGACGTAAATGGCGGTCAGCATTTGGCAACCGTCAGCACGCTTGCTGCGATCAACGTTTTTCATGTCGCGTCCGGGGCGATGACGCATGAAGCCGTGTCCGTCCAAACCGCTTTTCTGCGGATCAGCGAGTGCGGGCGGAAGGTGTAGGATCGCGTATCCAATCGAGCGTGAATAGGGTTAAATCAGGAATCGACCCAGCCGATGTCGCTGCGCACGTAGCGCGTGAGCGCCGTCCAGCGCGCGAGCGCGTATCGGATTGCCGCCGCGGGGTCGCTGCGTTTCGCAGGTGCGCCGCAAAGTCACATCGAGCCAGGATCGCAGGTCGTCGAGCAACGGACCCGCTCGCTTCTCGCGAGCCCGGCGGCGCTCGTCAGGCGGGCGGCCGCGCACGTCATCCTCGATCGCGTAGAGGTCCCGGATGCGCGCCAATGCCTCGGATGCGACCGGCGATTTCCCGGTTGCGTGGAGGTCGAACAACTTGCGCCGGACGTGGGCCCAGCAGGCGGCCTCAACCACCCGCCCAGCGTCGTACAGCCCCTCGAAGCCGGTATTGCCGTCGGCATGCAGCACGCCGGTGAACCCGGCCAGGTGGGTGCGCGGATGCTCGGCGCGGCGATCCGGGTTTCAGGGGTTGCAAAGGAGGTTGGGATGCGGGAAGCTCGGGTTTGCAGGACACGAGTTTCCCGGCATCTGCCCTGCGCCTCGGCCGAACCTCAAACAGCGCAAATCCTGCCGCCAGAGTCTCCGGTCGTCGATACATCTTGCAGCTTGAGACCGCTTTCCCCAGAAGGAATTGAGGAAATCGCAGCCGCAATTTCCAATGTGGCGTTGCGACTGGTGATGTGGCGCGAGCACTATTCTTGAACCCGACCTCGTGCCTTCGCCGTCAGAACACCGATCGTGCCGGTGATCAGGATCATGAGGCTCGCGGGCTCTGGCACCGGGGTGAAGTCGTTTGCCACGACGTCGGCGGCCACGGCGGCGCCGGTGATCAGGCCTTCGGTGTTGTCAATCGGAAAGTGGATGCCCCCGAGCACCCGGCTATCGCCCGCCTCGTTGGCAGCGTCCGTGAAGCTGGTGAAGCAGCGCGTCGACGCACTCAGCACTGTGACGGTGTAGGGATTTCCGTTCGCGTCCGTCTCGGTCGTCGTGTAAGGCGGGCCACTGGTCGACAGGGGATTATTGTTCGCATCATGCGCGTTCGGGTTAGCATTGGTGCAGAAAGGGACGTTATTGGTGCCGAAGAAATCCGCGAGCGTCGTTGCCGCGGCCATGCTGAACGTGCTGTGTCCGGAGATGTAGCTTTGGATGGTCGGGTCTGGCCATAGTGGCTGCCAGCCGGTATCCCCCGTCGCGTGCCGCTCCAGCTCCGCCTCCACCGTTCGCTGCCGATCGAGCGCGGGCGCGCGGGAGAGGCCGCGATCGTGCTCCCGGTCACGATCCGCGGCCAAGCCCTGCGCGATCTGCTCGCGCTCGGCGATGCGACCCCCGCCAGGAGCTGCTGTCGCGCGGTATCCCGGCCTCCGCTTCGGGCCAGGTCATTCCAATCCGAGCCTGCGTCGTGCTCAGCAAAAGTCGGCAGCAGGATGAAGCCGCCGACGCGGCGGCGGCCTGCTCCGCTTTGTCGCTGTGAGTGCCGGCTGAATACTCCCCAGATGTGCCGGCCGAATTTTCCCCAGGTGAGCGTCTGATGGCGTGAGCCGTCGGACAGCGGGTTCTCGGGAGCGGCCGATCCACGGGTCGGCGATGTTGCCCCTTTACGTACGAGGAGTGCGCCGTTGGTCCGACTTGAGGAGGTTGTCATGATTCTGGATCTGCATCGGCAGGGCTTGAGCGTCTCGGTCATCGCCCGCCGGATCGGGCTCGATCGCAAGACGGTGCGCAGATACCTCGCTCGCGGCCTGGAGCCGCCGGTGTACGGTCTTCGCCAGCCCAGGACGACGCAGCTGCAGCGCTTCGAGCGCTATCTGCGCGAGCGCGTCACGGCGTTTCCGCAGCTGACCGGCCGCCGACTGCACCGCGAGTTGCGCGAGCTCGGCTACACCGGCGGCTACACCATCCTCACCGATTTCCTGCGCGAGATCAGGCCCAGCCAGCCCGTCGGCTTCGAGGTCCGCTTCGAGACCCCGCCGGGCCGGCAGGCCGCTCCTTCTCGGGACGGTCGGGCTGGTCCCGGCCGGCCGCCGCGACCACCGAATGCGTGCCCGTCGGCAGATGTCGATCGGTCCGCATCTCCTCCCACAACACATCCGACTTTTCTTCCGGGTCAGACACCTGTCTAATATCTTGTTTTTGAGGGGTGACCTCGACGAGGCGCTACGTATGCGGCGCGAGGAAGTACTGCCGGCCTATCGCGCGCTCGGCTGGGCATACGAACAGGCGATCACGCAAGGTCAGATTGCTGACGTGCTTTTCGTGAAGGGAGATTTAGATGAAGCAATGCGACTCCAGAGCCAGGAAGCGCTCCCCGTATTTCAGCGCCTCGACGACGTGCACTGGGTAGCTATCACCAAGGCCAAAGATTGCCGACATTTTGGTCGTCCGCGGCGAGCTCGATGAGGCATTGCGCATTCGGTGTGACGAGGTGCTGGCTACGTTCAAGAGGTTGCGTGTACCGCGGTCTGTCGCACTAACGCGAGGACAGATTGCCAACATCCTATTCATCCAAGGGGAAATCGAAGCGGCGCTGCACATCCGCCGTGAGGAGGAGCTGCCGATCTACGAGCAACTACGGGACCAGCGCTTAATTGATCAAACCAAAGGTCGTATCGCAGAGATCCTCGTCTCACGCGGCGAGTTAAAGGGTAAGCGTTGCGCCGGTGACACCCGGGCCGGGGGCGACAGTTTGCTACGCCGCCGCGGGGTAACCAGCCGCGCCGGGTGAAGTCCTAAGGTTGCTGGGAAAAAGGTTGGGACACGCGAGAAGCTGCGGGCGCTGATGGAGGGGCGAAGCGAGATCGAGGAGGGTGGTTCGGAGCTGGTGCGACTGGCAGCGCGGCTGATCGTCGAGGAGGCGCTGGAGGGCGAGGCGAAGGACGCGCTGGGCCGCGACTACTACGCCCGCGGGGCGGCGCCAGGGGCGGGTTATCGCAACGGGTATCGGACGGGCCGGGTGAAGAGCGCCGAGGGGCCGATCGAGTATAGCGCGCCGCAGATTGCCGAGCGGGCCGAGCCGTTCCGCTCGCGCGTGCGGGAGCGGATCGCCGGTCGGACGGAGGCGCTCGAAAGCCTGGCCATCGAGATGTACGCGCGCGGGCTTTCGACCCGCGACATCGAGGCGCTGTTCGCCGATGAGACTGGCAAGCCGCTGCTGAGCCGGACGGCGGTGAGCGAGATCACGGAGCGGCTGTGGGCGGAGTACGAGGCGTTTGCGAGCCGTGATCTCTCTGAGTTCGAGCTCGCCTACCTGTTCGTCGACGGCATCGCCGAGCGGCTGCATCTGGGCCAGCCGCGCGAGGCCGTGCTCGCGGCATGGGGTATCCTGGCGGATGGCAAGAAGGCTGGAGCCCGGGACCAAGGAGGACACGGCGAGCTGCAAGGAGTTCTTCCAGGACCTGCGCCGGCGCGGGCTGCCCGATCCGTTGCTGGTGGTGAGCGACGGGGCGCCGGGCCTGATTCGCGCGATCGAGGAATGCTTCCCGCGGGCGGCTCGGCAACGCTGCTTGGCGCACAAGCTGCGGAACCTGCAGAGCAAGGTGCCCGAAGCCACGTGGCCGGAGTTCAAGGCCCGCGCCGTGGCCTGCTATCAGGCGGCCTCGCCGGCGCTGGCGCGGCTGCTGCGCGACGATATCGTTGCGACTTACGGCCGCGATCTGCCGGCGGCGGTGGCGTGCCTGAACGACGACTTCGAAGCCTGCATCGCCCATCTGCGCTTCCCGCTCGGCCATCGCCGGGCGATCCGGACGACCAACCTTCTCGAGCGGCTGTTCGGTGAAGCGCGGCGGCGCACCAAGGTGATTCCACATGCCTTTGGCGAGCGCGCCGTCTTGAAGCTCATGTATGCGGCACTCATCCGCGCCGCCGAGCGCTGGCGCAGCATCCGCATCACCGAATTCGAACAGCGTCAGCTGAAAGCGATCCGCGAAGAGCTCAATGCCGACTTCACAGCCCGCACGAGCCACGTTGCGACAACAACCATTACCGCATCCCCAACCCGTTTATCCAGCAAGAATCGGACTTGACCCCGCGCCGGCCTCGGTCGCCGAAGCGGGCTGCCAATTCCACGGCAGCAGCGTGTCCAACGTGTTCGCCTTGGTGTGCCCGATCAGCGCGGCGCCGACCGCTTGCGCCAGATTGGAGGTGCGAGCGGGGAGATCGCGAGCTACAGAGCTTGCCGACGTAGTCGGTTCACCCGGTGCTTCTGGTAAGCGAGGATTTCCCGTGCGAGTGGCAAGCGCGGATCGAAGCGGAGATGCGTAATGGAGGTGAACACTGCCTCCGCCGGTTCAGGACTGGCCTCGAGCCGGCAGACAATGCCGCCTTCGTCACCCGCGTAGCTGACCCAGGTAATGCGGCAGCTCGCCGGCATGACGACCCCGCGTTGCTGCCGCAGCATTATCTGGAGTTCGGGCGTCACGCGTGCCGGGATGGGCAGGGCCGCGTTGAGCCGCTCCATCAGGCGTCCGACCTGGTCGGGCTGGTCGATCATTGGGTCATGCGGCCAGCGCCGCGTCGGAAAGTTGTGCCTGCTCGCGCCAGTTCCAGGGCAGGAGCGTGTGCAGCTCGCGGGCTTTGGTGCGCCCGGAGACGATACGCTCGAGCACGTCGGTAAGCCAGGCCATCGGCTCGACGCCGTTCAGCTTTGCGGTCTCGATCAGCGTCATCGCGATCGCCCAGTGCCGGGCACCGCCATCCGACCCGGCAAATAATGCATTCTTGCGCGTGAAAGTCACCGGTCTGATCGAACGTTCCACTACGTTCGTGTCCATCTCGATCCGTCCGTCATCGAGGAATGCCAGCAACCCCGGCCAGTGCCGGATCGCATAACGCATCGCCTTCGCCAGATCGGATACGGCCGACACACGCGGCACCTGGTCCTGCAGCCAAGTGTGTAGCGCTTCGACGATTGGTCGACTTCGCACCTGCCGAGCCTGCTTTCGATATTCGGCGGGATGCCCGCGAATCTCGGCCTCGATCGCGTAGAGCTCGCGGATGCGCGCCAGCACATGCGCGGCGAGCGGTGACTTCGTCGATTCGAAGAACTCGTAGAACGGCCGCCGCAGGTGCGCCCAGCAGAACGCCAGCTCAATTGAGTTGTCGCCGCGATCCCCGGCCAGCCGCTTGAACCCTGCATACCCGTCGACCTGCAGCACGCCGCGGAATGCCGCCAGGTGCGCCGCGGGACGCAAAGCCTTTGCGATCCTCGGAATACACATACGCCGCCGCCGGATGCGAGGCCCGCACCAGGGGCGGTCATCGACCGCATAGCACCACAGCCGACCCGTCTTGGTCCGGCCGCGACCCGGATCGAGCACCGGTAACGTCGTGTCGTCCGCGAACACCTTGTCGGACGACAGCACCGTGCTGACCACCAGGTCATAGAGCGGCGCCAGCCACCAGCAGGCGCGGCCCACCCAGTTGCTCAGCGTCGAGCGATCGATCTCAATGCCCTGCCGCGCCAGCATCCTCGATTGCCGATGCAGCGGCAGTGAGTTGCAGGTACTTGCTGACCACCACGTGCGCCACCATCGCCTCGGTCGCCATGCCCCCATCGATCGGCCGCTCCGGTGCCGGGGCCGTCACCACCGCGCCCTCGCAGGCGCGGCAGGCGTAGCGCGGCCGGCGGGTGACGCGCACGCGCAGCTGCGCCGGCACCACGTCGAGCTGCTCGCTGCGGGACTCGCCGATCAGATGCAGCGCGCCGCCGCAGCACGGGCAATCCCGGCGGTCGATGTCGATCACCACTTCGTAGCGCGGCAAGTGCGCCGGCAGGTCGCCGAGATTGCGCTGCGGCGGTGCCGCCCGGCGTTTCGGCTCCTTCGCCGTCTCCGCAGCCGCCGTCTCCTGCGCGGCCTGGTTCTCGGCAACCGTCTGTTCGAGATCCTCGAGCCCCAATTGCAGCTGCTCCGCCGTCAGTTGCTCGGACCGCCGGCCGAACTGGTGCCGTACCAGCCGCTGAATGAGCAGGCGCAGCTTATCGTTCTCGGCATTCAGCTCGTGCACAACTTCCCGCAGCATCCGCCGCAGGATGCTGGGATCATCGGGGAGGTTCTCCAAGTCGATTCGCACGCCGCGATTCTGCATGACGCCGCCGAATCGGCGCCAGCAATTCCGCATCGGCGGCCCTTTTTCACCCCGCCAGTTCCGGTTGGCGCCGCGGCGCCGGCGCGCGCCATTCGCATCCGTCCAGCAGCGCCGCCAATTGCGGCGCGGTCAGCGCGATCCGGCCTGTCGTGTCCGCCGACGGCCATATGAATTGCCCACGCTCCAGGCGCTTCGTCAGCATGCATAGGCCTACGCCGTCATGCCACAGCAGCTTGAGCAATCCCGTACGGCGGCCACGAAAGCAAAACACGGCGCCGCCGAACGGATCATCGCCCAGCAACTGCTGCACCAGCATCGCCAACCCGATCATGCCCTTGCGCATGTCTGTGACGCCACACGCCAGGTAGACGCGCACCCCGGGCGCGAGCGCGATCATCCGCCTTGCAACGCGCTCAGCACCCGGCGCAGCGCTCGGCCATCCACCTGGGCATCCACCCGCACCGATGCGCCGCCAGGCAGCACGATCTCGATCAGCCCCTCCGGGCGGGGCGTCGGCGCAGCGGGTCCCGCTCCAGGCTCCGCGGCCGGCGGCACGGGGGCCAGCTCCACCTGCGCAAACCTCGGCTCAGCGCGCGTGATCATTGCCGTCGACCCGCTCAGCAGTTGCCGCCGCCAGGTGTAGAGCTGCCCAGTGCTGATCTCGTGCTTGCGCGCCACCTCGGTCGCGGTCACTCCCGGGCCAAGGCTCTCCGCCACGATCTCGCGCTTCTGCTCCGCCGTCCAAGCCCGCCGGCGCTCGCCACGGACGATGACCTCCACTCGATCGGCCCGAGCGCTCATACGACCTGTCGTATGAGCGCTCTCATCGAGCGCGGGCCCGTTCACTGCCACGTCCATGCGGCGCTTGCATCACATGGGCGCTACCCGCCGCTATGTGGCGCCGCCGAATCGCTTACGTTTATCACGGGCGGGCAAATCTTTGTTCGAGGTCGAGTTCCGCACGCAGGCCATCGAGATCCCGATGGACAACAGCCATCGCGCGCTTCTGGCCGCCGAGCCGATAGGTTATGGTGCAGTCCATGTCTTCGAGCGATCCGGCGATCTCGGCTTCGTCCCATCGTTCGGCGTGCCCGACATAGCCGAGGCCGAAATCGTACTGTTCGGTCCAGAAGAACGGCACGTAGTCAAAGCGCTCTCGCCGGCCGAGAATGTTGTGCGCGGCTGTCTGGCCTTGGCGCTCGGCAACAACCCAGTGCTCGACCCGAATCCGCTCACCGGTGAGCTTGTCGGGCCAGCGCGCGATATCGCCGGCGGCGAAGATGCCTGGGACGCTCGTTTCGAGATACTCGTTCACGGCGACGCCGCGATCGATCGCAAGTCCTGCCTGTTCCGCCAGTGCGGTTGCCGGCCGGACGCCGACCCCCGCGACGACGAGGTCGGCCTGCAGGCGTGCTCCGTCCTTCAAGGTGACGCTCTGCCCATCGATCGAGACCGCCGTCGTGCCGAGGTGGAATGTCACGCCATGCTCCTCATGCAGCTTGCGGAAGAAGTTACCGGCTTCAGGTCCCAGAATTCGCTCCATCGGGACGGCCTCGGGCGCCACCACATGCATGTCGAGATTCCGCGCGCGCAGCGACGCGGCCACCTCCAGACCGATGAAGCTCGCGCCAATCACCACCGCGCGTCTCGACATCAGGGCCTTGGCAACGAGGGCACGACTGTCGGCCAGAAGTCCGCAGGTAATGCACGTGCGGGAGGTCCGCGCCGGGGATGTCGAGCCGCACCGGCTCGGCGCCAGTGGCGAGCACGAGGGCGTCGTAGCCGTGCCGGCTGCCGTCCGCGAGCTGGACCTGCCGGCTGACGGTGTCGATCTTCGTCACGCGCGCCGAGCTTCAGGTCGATGTCATGCTCGCGGTAGAACTCAGCCGAGCGGAGAGGATTGGATTCCTCGGTGGTCGAGCCCGCGAGAAATCCTTTCGACAGGTTGGGGCGATCACAAGGGACCGACGCATCGGCGCTCAGCATCGTGAGCCGGCCGGAATAGCCCTCCCGACGAAGCATCTCGGCTGCCGCGTTGCCTGCGCCACCGCCGCCGACGATGACGACGGAGCTTGGCACGCCGGCCGGCACAGGCGGCGGCGGTCGGGCTACCCTCTCCAGCTTCTCCCGAACGTACACGGCGCCCACCCGGGTCTCGACTGGCGTGAATTGACGCGCCACGTCGCGCACCGCTTCGACCCGCCAATGGGACACTGGGTCCAGCGCCGGCGCGCGGAGCGCCTCGCCAGTCCGTAAGCTGAAACAGGCATGATGCCACTGGCATCGGACCGTATCGCCCACGAGGAGCCCCTGTTCGAGCGGAGCCCCGTAGTGCGTGCAGATGGCGCCGATCGCGAACACCTCGTCACCGCGGCGCGCAAGGAGCACCGGTTCGCCGCGCGCGTGCCCGAGCAGCATGGTCCCGTCAGGGATCGTCCAGAGTTCAACGCCCTGGGTGAGATCGGGCCCACTGAGTTTTGGTTTTTCATCGCTCATGCGATCCTCCCATCTCAGATCGGCATCCGGTAGCCGTAGAACTCATGGTCCTCGTTGTAGCCGCCCTGGCCGGCGCCGAGATCGGCGAAGTCGTGCACGAACTCGATCGCGGCGATCCATTTCACCATCTTGAAGCCAAGCTCGTTCTCGCAGCGCAGCCGCAACGGCGCGCCATGCAACACGCTCAGGGGCGCCCCGTTCATCTCGTAGGCGAGTATGGTCAGCTCGTGACGCATGTTGCCCATCGTATGCACGTCGTAGTAACGGCCCACGTCACTGCCATCCGCGAAGGAGTAGAAGACGGCGTAGCGGGCATCGGTCGTCGGGCGCACCAGGTCAAGCATGTGGCGCATCGGCACGCCGCCCCACTTGGCGACGCCGGACCAGCCCTGGATGCAGAAATGGGTCGTGATCTGCTCCTGCTTCGGCATCGCTCTCAACTCGGCCAGCGAGAACTCCCGCTTCTGCTCGACCAGTCCGCCGACCCGCAACCGGTAGCTCGCGAAATTATCCGCCAGCGGCGCGTCGAACGCGTCCCAATTCGGCATGGTTCCGTTGATCCAGAAGTGGGGCGAGATGTCGCGCTCGGTGAGCTGGGCGTTCGGCTCCCACCACTCGGCCAGCCCCTTGAGCCACCCGACCATGAACGCCCCGATTTTCTGGACAACCCGGGCGTGCCGGATCGTGAAGGGTGAGGCGGCCCACCAGGCCAGCCCCACGATCAGCATGGCCACGATGAACGGCGGAATCCCGGCCCAGGAGCTGTTCGCCACGCCGGCGAACATATGGTTCGTGTTCTGCCGCAGGCTGGTGACGAACACCATGATCCCGTGCGCCAGGATGAACAGCACGAACCAGGAGAACGAGATGAAATGGATGGATCGGGCTGCCTGCCGGTTCAGCACGGTCCCGAGCAAGCCCAGCCTGTTCGAGATCGCGGGGCTCTGCATCAAGCCGGTCGCGATCGAGACCGGTGCCGCGATGAACACCGTGATGAAATAGCTGAGTTGTTGCAGGCCGTTATAGCGGGTCCAGCTGTGGTCCACCGGGAAGTTCAGCGACGCATACTGAATGGCGGTCGAGACCGCGTTCGGAAACACATCCCACGTGACGGGAACCAGCCGAAGCATTGGTCACGAATAGCAGCACGTAAAAGGCGATGCCGTTGAGCACCCAGAGGAGGTTGACCGAGAAATGCCACCAACGGGCGAGGCCGATGGAGTGGCGGATGCCGGGGATGCCCAGCCATCCCGGCAGTGTCACGGAATCGTCCTTCGAGGTCCAGACCCGGCCCGTCGGGACGGTTTTCTGGAAGCGAAACCAGTCGGTGCCGGGCGTGCAGTCGCGTTTCCAGTAGAGCCGTGGGTGATCGGCCAGGATCTGGATCCCGGCGCGGACAATGAACATCATGAAAAGCATGTTCAGAAAGTGCTGCAGCCGCAGCCACCACGGAAAGCCGGTATCGACCGAGGGCGCGGCCTGCGGAATGCCGCCATATTCCTTGATGAACGCCTGGATGCCTGGAAGCTCCCGCAGGCTCTGTGCGAGAGCGATCATGAACATGAGCGCCACGGCTGCGATCGGTAGCGCCCACAGGATGCTAATCCAGCGTCGGCCAATGCGGATGCGCGGAACGATGCCTTCCTGGGGAGGCAGCCAGTGGCTCAGGACAATGCGGTTGTCCGCCGGGGAAGGCTCGCCGCGATGGGATCGTGTGGTGGCTGTCTGATCTTCACCAATCCGTCATGGGCTTGCCTTCCCCTGAGTTTTGATCGTATCCCGAACAAACACCTTCAGGGGCGATCACATTGATGATACTAGCGCACGCAAGCGCGATCCCTGCAGATTGCCTCCCCCAGAAGAGCGCGAGTACGTAGGAAGAAAAAAGCTGCCATCGGGAATTGCTTGTGGCTCTTCTTCGGATTCCGGAATGGTAAGGGCGACTCGCGCCTGCAGAAGAGGTTGGAAGCTGTACCTAGCCGACCTCGCAACGCCACGTGGGCGACGATACGGCGCAGGCCGTGCTCGGGCTGACCATTTCACTAGAACGGCCCAAGATCTCAGGTTCGACTTCCAGAGGACACCTTTCGGCCAGGAGAAGACACCGGGATGTCATCTGACCTGCGTGAGCAAGCTGGGGTGCGTCTTCGCAGACCTGCCGACCGACCGCTGAGCGCCTCTCAGTGACGTCTCCCAGAGTCGTCCGCGGGCGGCTGTCGCCGAGCGAAGCGTTTTCACACGGTCTGCTTGATTTATGCACTCATAGCGGTCGCGACCTGACCCGTCATACGCCGGCAGCCCTGCGGAGAGCGCTGCCCACTAGGCCGTGTGGACGGATAGGGTGAAGTTGCAAATAGGGGATTCCCGAATCGGGGTTTCATCAAATCAATGGGCGACCGGCAAGGGGGAGCCGGTCGATGCTGACGGGAATGACCGAGGGCGATTGGGAGATCGTGCTGGAGGTGTTCGATGCGGCGCAGTCGGGCCGGGGCGAGCCCGGGCACGACGACCGCAAGTTCCTGGAAGCGCTGCACTACTTTACGGTCCACAACATCACCTGGCGGGCGCTGCCGGCCGAGTTCGGCAACTGGAACAGCATCTGGAAGCGGTTCTGGCGGCTCAGCCGCTCGGGCGTGTTCGAAGCGTTCTTCCAGCTCCTGGCCGAGACCAGCCAGACTGCGCACCTGGTACAGATGTTCGACAGCACCGTGGTGCGCGCGCACGTCTCGGCGGCCGGCGCAAAAGGGGGCAGCACAATCAGGCGCTCGGGCGCTCGCGGGGCGGGTTCTCGACCAAGATCCACCTCAAGACGGATTTCGACGGCCTGCCGATCGCCTTCCATCTGACCGGCGGCGAGGTGAGCGACTGCACCCAACTCGAAACCTCGCTCGACATCGGGCCCGACATCACGCCGCGCGCGGCCCTAACCGACAAGGGCTACAATTCGGCGGCCAATCGCGCGGCTTGCCGGCGGCGGCATATCGTTCCTGTCATCCCATACCGCGCCAATGCCAAGGCCAGACCTTCCATCTTCCCAAAAATGCTCTACCGAGCCCGCGTCGAGCAGGCCGTCGGCAAGCTGAAGCGCTTCAAGCGCGTCGCCCTACGCTGCGAGAAGACCGCCGACAGCTATGGCGCCCTCGTCGCTTTTGCCTGCGGGCTGGTCTTGGTCAAATCCGTCCACACGGCCTAGGCACTGTCTATTCAGCTCGACTTTCCGCATTCTGGTGGCCGAGGGGGTCAGCAAAGCACCCAGAAGATATCCTCGTGTGCGATGAAGTCGAGCGCATCGTCGACGGGCAGGACGGTGCGTCCAAAGGGACCAGTGGCAGCCCATCGCTGCTTCCAGGCGGACCAGTATAGGATCTCGACGCTATCGCTGCATCCGGTCGGACGAAGTCTGGCGACCGGCGAACCAGAGAGGGCGTGATAAAGCGTGTAGCTGCGGTTGCGGTGCTCGGCGACGACGGCGCCTCTGGGAAAGCGGAAGCGCTCGATGCGCTGGACGATGTCGTGGGTCATCCGGTGCATGATAGATCGATTTCGGGTCGCCGGTGCGCGCCGCGACGACGTTGGGACGGGAGGCCGCCTCGGCGTCATCAACTCTTGCGGCTCGGATACGACTCAATTCTACGACTGCGATGCCGACCCATCGCACCCATGCCGGCCCTGCTGTCAGTGATTCGAGCCTGACGCCGCCCATACTCGCTGGTTGGTTGTCCGCCTACCGCGACTGCTTCACGGCGCCGGTCTGGGGCCACGTTCTCGTCCCCGTTGCCGGAGCGGTGCTGGCACCGGGCAAGCGCACGGTGAGCCAGGCGCTGCGGGTCATGGGCTTGGCGGCGAGCCCGGGCTTCGCCCGTTACCACGAGGTGCTGAGCCGGGCGCGCTGGAGCGGCCGTCGAGTGGCACGCAAGCTTCTCACGCAAGTGCTCGATGCCTTCCTGCCCGCGGGCGAGGTGGTGATCGGTATCGACGACACAATCGAGCGGCGCTGGGGCGCCAAAATCAAAGCGCGCGGGATCTACCGCGATCCGGTGCGTTCGTCGCACGGTCATTTCGTCAAGGCGAGCGGCCTGCGCTGGCTCTCGCTCATGGTCATGGTGCCCATCCCGTGGGCCGGCCGGCGCTGGGCGTTGCCATTCCTAACCATTCTCGCGCCCTCCAGCCGCTGGAGCAGCGAGCACGGCCGGCGGCCCAAGAAGCTCACCGACTGGGCGCGTCAGGCGATCCTGCAGACCAAGCGTTGGTTACCGGATCGCCGCCTTATCGTCGTCGCCGATGCCAGCTTCGCCGCCCTTGATCTGATCGCCACTCTTCGGCGCCAAGTCTGCTTGATCACAAGGCTGCGGATTGACGCCAGTCTGTTCGCGCCGGCGCCGCCGCGTCGGCCGGGACAGATGGGCCGGCCGCGGCTGAAAGGACAGCGTGTGCCAAAGTTCGCCGCCATTCTCGCCGATCCCAAGACCGCATGGTCGCCGATCGACCTCGCTGAATGGTATGGCGGCCAACAGCGCAGGCTGGAGATCGTCTCGGGTATCGCCGTCTGGTACCATTCCGGCCTGCCGCCAGCGCAGATCCGCTGGGTGTTGGTACGCGATCCCTCCGGCGAGCGCGAACCGCAGGCGTTTCTCAGCACCGATCTGATGGCCAGGCCAGAGCAGATCCTCGGTTGGTTCGTCTCGCGCTGGCGCATGGAGACGACGTTTCAGGACGCGCGCACCCACCTCGGCATGGAGACGCAGCGGCAGTGGTCTGACCTCGCGATCCTGCGAACGACACCGGCGCTGCTTGGATTGTTCTCGTTGATCACGGTTTGGGCCGATCAACTGACCCGCACTTCATCCGGTTCGTTAGCCCGCGAACCGCCGCGTGGTACAGTAAGCGCGAGCCGACCTTCAGCGACGCCATTGGCGCGGTCCGACGCGTTCTGTGGTGTCCGCCGGGTTTATGCATGTCCCGGCCAGGGAGGGAGATCGTCCAAATCCCCGCCACTCTCCTGCAAAGACTTACGGAGACTCTCTGCCACGCCGCATAAAATGCCGAAAGTCGAGCTAAGATCACAGGCGATCTCAGACGTCTGACTGCGCCGACAGAGAGCCCAAGCCCACTGACCGGAGCCCCTTTTTCTCTCTGCTCAGAGATAGAGTCCGCGATTGCCGTCACTCCCATCGTGACCATGTTTCTCGGTTCGGTCGAGCGCCGGTTGATCCGCTTCGCGGCTCAACCCGTCTCGGCCACATCCTGTTGCGTCGTCGCGCTCAGCCTGCGTCAAGCCTGGCCGTAGGCCACCGGCGAAGCCGGCATGAAGCGGGCTTGACGCAGGCGAGCACGGCGGCGGGCCTGATCAGGTCGGGCGCGCGGCCCTGCAACGCCGGATACGGCCTGACCTCGTTGTAGTCGCGTTGCCAGCTTGCCGGCCTGCCCGGACATGGGGCAGCGATGTGAACACGGTTTCGTTCAGACATTCGTCGCGCAGCCGGCGGGTGAAGCTCCCGGCGAAGGGGTTCTGCTGCGGGCCTCCCGGCGCAATGTAGTGCCAGGCGATGCCGCGCGCCTGCGACCAGCGCAGCACCGTCGCAGGCCTGCCCCGTCGCGCCCGTCCGCCAACACGTCGGCGGCCAGCGCAGGTTCGCCGCGGTCGGTAGCGCAATTGGTGCCCGCATTCCCAGTGCCCGCTTGCGGCCACCACGACGACGCACCTGCAGCCGCTCCTCGCGATAGAGCCGACGCAGCTTCTTGTGGTTCGGCCGCAGCCCGTCGCGCGCCAGCGCAGACCCAGCCGGCGATAGCCGAACCGGCGGCGCTCCTTCGCCAACCTGCGCCAAGCTGCGTGGTCGGGCGCGCAGCTCGGCCTCGTCGCCGCGACGGTCCGTGGCGGGCACAACGGACCAAAACAGTTCCTGAATACCGCCTTCTCCTTTGGCAGCGAGATCACCCTAGCCGTGGCGCGCACATTGATGCAGATCAACAGCCGCGCTGGTGAGCCGCTTTGGAGCACGTTCTAGAGGTGGGGTGGCCCAAACAGCAGATTTGCCAGGACACCAAGGCCGAGGCAGGCAGCGATGAGGCAACCGATCTCCCAAAGAACCTGGCCCGGCGTGGGATAGGTCCCAGCCTCATTCAGGTCCCGGACATTCTGCTCCTCTGTTGCCGGCACCTCTCCATGCGAGCTAAGCGGGCGTTGCCTCATCGATGCCTCCATAAAGAGCAGTGACGCACTACGACGTTCACCAACACTATCGGTCGATGGCATATAAATTCCATGTTGGATCGGCGGCCATTCGCATAGTCGCGGCATATAGTTGGGATGCCAGCCGCGCCCGAAAGATCGATAAGCAGCTTCGGATTAGGCTGGAACCAGAGCTGGCTCCTTGCGATTTATCATCGTGATAAATCGCTGAGCCTATGTGCGGCGCAAATCCTACGACGTTCATACCGCCCCCCGATACTCGCTGCAGAAGCTCTGCATCGGCAAGCCCTATGCCATCGAGGAACGGATCCTTAGCAGCCCGCTCGACCTTTGCTGCGCGCCCTGGTTCGGCGGCGCGACGCTCCAACGCTTCTCGGGCAGAAGCGACATCGTCGGGTTGATCTGGTACGCCCTCTCGCGCTGGGAAGCGCTGAGCCGCTATCTCGACGACGGCACCTTGACGATCGATAACAACGCCGTCGAGCGCGCGATCGGACCGCTCGCGTTGAGTCGCAAGTAGTAGTTGTCCGCCGGATCGGATGCCGGTGGCACGCGCGCAGCCTGGTGGAAACCGCGAAGCTGAGCGGCCACGATCCAGAGGCCTACCTGATCTACAAGCTTGAGCGTATCGCCAATCACACGGTCAATCGCCTCCCTGACCTGCCGCCCTGGAGCGTTGGCAAAATGGGCTTGCCACAACGGCCTGATCCGCAGAGTCGAGCATCACGCCCGCGGTCCTACCGAAAGCTATCCGTTATCGGCAACGGAAGCGGTATAAGCGCTTCATAAGCGAAAACAGCCATCCAGATATATGGGTCGTATATGGCGCCGCTTATGGCAGGCGAGATTTTGTCGACCGGAACCGCCGATTCCAATCGATTTTATATTCCCAAATCCTGATCTTTCCTCCGCCTGAGGAGATGCGGGCCAGCCCGGTCCTTCAGTAGTCAATGAGGTCAGGAATGCATGCTTCAGATGCAGCGGGAGTCCGCGGTAGCCGCAGGTAGTACGCGGTTAGCCGAATTCAAATCGGGGGCCATGCGCCAGCCATTCACCGATTTCTTCGGCAATGTGGCCACGGAGTTTGTTCTTGTGATCGGTCCCGGCAATGCCGCCCTGATGTGCGCCCTGATTAGGGGAGGGGCGACTAACGTGACCTGCCTTCGTTCGCACGAGCGGATTGAGCCGGAGAGCGCAACTCTCGTGATCGTGAGGGGAGACCTCTCGTCCGATCGGCTCACGGTGGTGCTGCCGGCAATCCGCCGTGCACTCGTTCCGGCAGGACGGTGATGATTCTTGCTCAGCGTGGCAGCGCAGCTGTTGATCTGCGCGAGGTCCAGCGCAGGCTGCTCCGGAGCGGATTTGCCGCGGTGCGGCTGCGCCGGACCGATACGGTGGCGGCAACGGCTGAACGACCGGCCTTCTCCCTGCCTCACGCAGCGTAGAGGACAATCATGCGAAACAGCATTCTTGGGGTCGGCGGATCTCTGTGTGCGCTGCCTACTCCTTTCCAAGACGGCGGGGTCGATCATGCGGCCCTGTCTGGGCTTTGTGCACGCCAAGTGGCATCCGGAACTTCGGCCCTTCTTGTGTGTGGCAGCACCGGTGAAGCGCACACCCTCAGTGAGACGGAGTATTCCCTAGTCGTCCGGACTGCAACGGAAGCCGACCGAGGCGACGTTCCCGTCATCGCGGGTTGCACCTCGGCTTGCACGGAAACGGCCATCGGTCTGGCGGAGAAGGCGGCAACGGCGGGAGCGGATGCCTTGCTGTGTGCGGCGCCCCCGTACAGCAAGCCGACCCAGGAGGGGCTTCGCGGCCACTTCCGGGCGCTTGCACATTCGACGTCCCTGCCCGTCATTCTGTACGACGTTCCGAGTCGGTCGGGTGCGGATTCCGATGATGGCGGACGGCGATTCCGATTGAAGCCGTCCAGTGATTCCGATCCAAGGCGGACAGGGATTCCAACGGATCCCGGCCAGGGTCGTCATCGGCGTGGCTATGAGGTCAGGCGACGGCTTCGGCGTCAAGCATGAGCGCCTTGGCCGCCCGCTTTCGCAGTGACTCTCCCTTCAGCACCAAGCGGTGTGCATTGTGGACAAGCCGGTCCAGCACGGCGTCCGCGATCGTCGGATCGCCGATCACCTCGTGCCAGTGGTCGACCGGCACCTGGCTGGTGACGATGGTTGAGCTGCGGTCATGGCGGTCGTCCATGATCTCCAGCAGGTCACGGCGTTGCTCGCTGGTGAGCGGCGCCAGACCCCAGTCGTCCAGAATCAGCAGTTGCACCCGGCCGAGCGCCTTCAACAGCCGTCCGTAGCGCCCATCGCCGCGAGCCAACGCCAGCGTCTCAAGCAGCCTGGGGACACGGTGATAGACGACCGAGCGGTTGTCCCGGCACGCCTTATGGCCGAGCGCACAGGCGATCCAGGACTTGCCGACGCCGGTCGGGCCGATGACCAGCAGGTTCTGCTTGCGATCGATCCAGTCGCCAGCCGCCAGCTTCTGGAACAGCGTGCGGTCGAGACCACGGACCGCCCGCAGGTCGACGTCCTCCACGACGGCTTCCTGGCGCAGGGCGGCAAACCGCAGCCGCGCGACCAGCCGCTTGTTCTCTCGCTCCATCGCCTCGCGGTCGAGCAGCAGCGCGAGCCGTTCCTCGAAGCTCAAGGCGGCGATGTCGGGCTGTCGCCGCTGATCATCGAGCGCGCGAGCCATGCCGGTCAGGCCGAGGGCGAGCAGGCGTTCTTGCGTGGGGTGGGCGAGCATCGGGGTCCTCCTTCAGTGGTAGTAGCCGCGGCCGCGGATGTTCGCGTGCAGCAGGGGAGCGGGCTCAGGCGCCGGATCCTCGTGGAAAGCCCGGTCCAGGCCGGTGCGCAGGATCGAGGCGATCGACCCGTAGGTTCGCGCGCCGATCGTCAGCCCGCGCTGGCAGGCCGCTTCAAGCCTGGGCTCGCCGTAGGTCTTGGCCAGCTGCAGGATGCCCAGGCATGCCCGGAAGCCCTGCTCGGGGTGCGGCTTGGTGCGCATGATCGTCTCGACCAGGGCCGCCGTGCCTGGCCCGACCTGGGCGGCAAAGGACAGCAGTCGCGCCGGCGTCCAGCTGGCGTAGCGCCGATGTGCGCTTGGCATGTGCTCGGCTGTCGTCGTGTGCCGCCGCCGCAGCGTCGATCGCAGATGGGCCGCAACACGCGTGCCGGCGTGGAACACCTCGATCGTGGTGTCGGTGATGCGCGCCTCGACCACCTCGCGGATCAGCCGCGACGGCACCGAGTAGAAATGTCCGTGCACCTCGACGTGGTAGTCCGGGGCCACTCGGCAGCGCCGCCACTCGGCATAGGCGTACGGCTCGGGCGGCAGCGGCAGCAGCGCCGGCCGATCGATCGTCTCGAAGAACTCGCGGCGACTGGCACCGAGCCTGCGCATCAGCCGGGCGTTCAGATCTCCCAGCACCTCGCGGATCGCCTCGTTCAGCTCACCCAGCGACAGGCACCGGCGGTTGCGCAGCCGCGCCAGGATGAACCGCTCGACGATCAGCACCGCGACTTCGACCTTGGCTTTGTCGCGTGGGCGGCGGACCCGGGTCGGCAGCACTGCCGTGCTATAGTGGCCCGCCATCTCCTGGTAGGTGCGGTTGATACCGGGTTCGTAGCGGCAAGTCGTCGTCACCCCGGCGCGCAGGTTGTCGCATACCAGCAGCTTCGGCACGCCGCCGAGGAACGCCAGCGCATTGACGTGCGCCCCGATCCAGTCGGCCAGCCCCTCGCTCCAGCGAGCCTCCGCGTAGGTGTAGTTCGACGCACCCAGCACGGCGACGAACACGTGCGCCCGCCGCTCCTCTCCGGTCGCCCCGTCAAACACCGGCACCGTGTCGCCGGCGTAGTCGACGAACAGCTTCTCGCCGGCGACGTGGGTCTGGCGCATCGTCGCGCTGACGCCCCGCCGCCAATCGATGTAAAGGTCACAGAACCGGCTGTAGCCGTAGCCGTCCGCGTGCTCGGCCCTGTATTCCTCCCACAGCAGAACCAGGGTCACGCCCCGGCGCCGCAGCTCCGCATGGACGTGGTTCCAGTCGGGCATGACCCGCGTCGGCGCCTTGTAGAAGCCCGCGGGCGTGAACAGCCGCCGCTCCAGCTCGGCGTCGTCGATCTCCGCCGGCACCGGCCAGGTAATCCCGATCACCGACGTCCGCCGCAGGTATTCGGCGACCGTCGTGTGCCCGACCCCGACCGACCGCGCGATCGTCCGAACGCTCGCGCCGCACGCGTGCCGCAGCCGCAAAACCTCTCGTACTTTCCGCATCGACAATCTCTCGGCTGGCATCGTGTCCCCCTTGGTCGGAGGACCACGCTACCGGTCATGGGATCGCCGACTTCGGCCCCGGATGCCCCTCCTCAGGGCCGTCCGGGATCGATCGAAATCACTGTCCGGCTTCCGTCGGAATCAGTGTCCGCCTTGCGTCGGAATGACTGTCCGCCTTGGCTCGGATTCCGCAGCGGTCGGGGGTAGGGTTCTCCGATGACACCGTCGCGTGGCTATTCGATCAACAACTGATTGTAGGGATTAAGGACGCAACAGCCGACCTGTCGCGTCCGCCATGGCTTCGGCGCCTGTGTGGCGAGCGGTTCATGCAGTGGAGCGGAGACGATGCTACGGCGGCGGCTTACCGCGCCATGGGCGGGATGGGCTGCATATCGGTCACGGCCAACGTGGCACCAGCGCTTTGTGCGTTCATGCATGACGCCTGGGGCAGAGGCGATCTGGCACGATTTGCTTCCATTCGCGATCTGCTTGCGCCGCTTCACGAAGTACCTGTTCTCCGAATCCAACCCCATTCCGCTAAAAGCTGCGTTGGCGAATCTCGGCCTCTGTACAAACGATGTACGACTGCCGCTGACCCGGGCGACGTTGGCTACCCAACAGCGCTTGCTCCGTGTGATGTCCACATTGATGCTGGCCGAAGTGCATATCTTCGAAGGCAGTGCTCGCGAGCGGGTCAGGGTTCACTCCAACCTGATTGCCAGCCAACGCGCAGCGTGGGCGGTATTTGCTAAGGGCGATCTTGTGGATGCCAGAGCATCCTCACCGCGACCGGAAGCGAATTGTCCAATTGTGACACAGCCGCGTTCTTCCCTCATGTCCACGAAAGCGCAGGGCTGTCCGGGAAATCAGGCATAGGAGAACTCCCCCTGACCGGGGCAGGAGGGCCACGCAGGGTTGAGGGATGGACGTCGGGAGGTTGATTGATTTTGGCGATGGACTTGCGGGGACCCTGGGTTGCGAGCTTGACTTCGGCATCGCCGAGCACCGCAAAGCCTTCGCCGCGTATCGCTTCGAGCGGGCGTCGGCGGATCACCGTGAAGGTCACATTGGACCTCGGCCGCGTGACGAACAAGCTGCTTGCCGCGTGGATGCGCCCCCACCAGCCATATTTGCAGTAAGCCTTGTCCATCACGTAAGTGACGCCTGCCTCGGGCGGAACCTGCTCGCCAACCAGGACGTCGTTGACGGTCGCCGCGGTGATGGCGATCCGCCGTGGATGATCGGCCGCCGGGTCATACACCACATGCAGCTTGAGACCGCGGGTCCGGCCATTCCAGTCGGCCCAGCTGATCAGTCGCTCGAGCGCGACCCGGCGTTCGCGTCGATGATCCGCAACACCTCGCGGCCTTCGCGTTTCAGAGATCAATCGGCCAGCGCGGAGAGTTGCTCGAACGTCTCCGCAAAAATCGCAGCCGGACGCCTGGCATTGGCATCCGAGAGCGTGCTTCGCTTCAGCGCCGTGCTGCTGAGACGGTAGTGATGATGCGCATTGGCGTTCCAGACTGCCGCCTGACCGCGGAGGCCATCGACCCCGCTCAACTGGGCGAACAGCAGCACCACCACCGCCGGCGGCGGGCGCCTGGTGTGGTAAAGCAATTCCAGCCTGGTCGGGAAGTGCTCTAGCACCCTGCCGTGACGCAGGAAACGCGTGGCCCGCTCAGATCGCGACCCGCACGCCCAGCTCGACCACCCGATCGCTTGGGATGCGGAAGAACTCGGTGGCCGGCACCGCATTGCGCGCCATCACCAGGAACAGCCACAGCCGCCACCACGGCATTTTCGGCACCATCGCTGGCACGATCATCTCGCGACCGAGGAAGTAGCTCACCTGCATCGGGTCGAACGGCAGGCCCTCGGCCCGCAGTTGATCGAGCGAACGCGGGATGTTGGGGCTGTCCATGAAGCCGTAGCGCAGCAGCACGCGAAAGATGCCGGGTGCGAGCTCGGTGATCTCGGCGCGTTCATCGAGCTCCGCTTCCGGCTCGTCGAGCGTGGTCACCGTCACGAACAGCACCCGCTCGTGCAGCACCTTGTTGTGCTTGAGGTTATGCAGCAGCGCGGCAGGCACATAGTCGGGATTGCTGGTCAGAAATATGGCGATGCCAGGGACACGGATGGTACGCGACTGCGGCAGGCGGGTGAGGAAGGAGGTGAGCGGCAGGCTGTCCTGCCGCCAGCGCGCCAGCATCAGGTCGCGCCCGCGCTTCCAGGATGTCATCAGCCCGATCAGGGCGACGCCGAGCGCCAGCGGTACCCAGCCACCTTCCGGCACCTTCAGCACGTTGGACGAGAAGAACACGAAATCGATCGCGAACAGGCCGCCGAACACGCTGCCGGCCGCAAGACGCGACCAGCCGAATTGTCGCCGGAAGACCACCATCGCCAGCACGCCGGTGCAGAGGAAGGTGCCAGTGACCGCGATGCCATAGGCCGCGGCGAGGCTGTCGGAGGTCTTGAACGCCAGCACCAGGATCAACACGCCGACCGCGAGCGCCGCGTTCACCTGGGGTACGTAGATCTGCCCCTCCTCGGTCTGGCTTGTGTGGCGAACGGTCATGCGCGGCAGAAAGCCGAGCAACATGCACTGCCGCGCCAGTGTGTAGGCGCCTGAGATCACCGCCTGGCTCGCGATCACCGTCGCGATCGTGGCAAGAAATACCATCGGCAGCCGCACCATGTCGGGCGTCATCAGATAGAACGGGTTCTCGACCGCCTTCGGCTGCGCGATCACCAGGGCGCCCTGGCCGAAATAGTTCAGCGTCAGCGCCGGTAGCACGACAATGAGCCAAGTGAAGCGGATCGGGCGGGCGCCGAAATGCCCCATATCGGCGTAGAGCGCCTCGGCCCCCGTCACGGTAAGCACGACGGCACCGAGGGCGAGAAACGCGAGCAGGCCGTGATTGTAGCAAAACATCGCGGCGTAATACGGGGCAAGTGCGCGAAGGATGTCCGGGTGCTGCGCAATCTGGATGGCGCCGAGCGCGCCGATTGCGGCGAACCAGAGCGCCATCACCGGGCCGAACACCCGGCCCACGCGCCCGGTGCCGTACCATTGAACGGCGAACAGCGCGATGATGACGATCGCCGAGACCGGCAGCACCACCTCCTTGAACTGCGGCAGCGTGACTTCCAGGCCCTCCACGGCCGAGAGCACTGAGATGGCCGGTGTGATCAAGCCATCGCCGAAGAACAGGCCAGCGCCGGTGATACCGACCAGCGCCAGGGCGGCGCGCATCCGGGTGCCGACCGAGACCCGCTGCGCCAACGCCATCAGGGCCAAGATGCCGCCCTCGCCGCGGTTGTCGGCGCGCATCACCAGCAGCACGTATTTGACGGTCACGATCAGCACCAGCGACCAGAACATCAGCGACAGGATGCCGAGGATCTCCCAGTCGGCGAGGCTGCGATTGCCGAGGATGCCGAGGCTCGACTTGAGCGCGTAAAGCGGGCTGGTACCGATGTCGCCATAGACGACGCCCAGCACGGCGAGCCTCACGCCGAACCCCGCCGCCGCCGCCCGACGCCGCGGGGCGCGCGCAAGCGGGGTCAGGGCCGCGGTCGCCTGGCCGTCATTCAAAGCCGCCAAAAGGGGCCCGCCGTCTTATTCCTGTCGGCCGGAAGCGCCGGGGCGGGAGCGATACGCCGCCTGCCCGGGCAAGCGCAAGCCGGCGGAGCAGGGTCCAGGCCTTGCTTGAAAATCGGGGGGAGCAAGGTGCGCTCGCCCGCGACCACGCGCGTCATATTAGCCGCCAAGCGGCTTGTGAGCGCCAGCAGGATCGCGCAGAAGATCGCGATCTGGAGCGATCCGTTGAGGGTCATCAGAGTCGCTCGAAACGCACGAGGGCGAATACAAGATAGGCGAGCAGGCCGATCGTCATCGCAGCGCCCAGTACGTGATGGAACATTATCGCACCGCCCTCACAGCCGTTCGCAGGCGGAGAGATAGAGCGCGCAGCCGGCGAGGAACCAGACGCCGAGCGCCAGATGAAGGAAAACGAGCACGTGAGCCTCCGCAATCACAACGCCCAGAGATATCGGCTAGAGCGTATAGATTCGAGGCTGGTTGGAGGTGCGCGGTATATAGACGGCATATAGGCCCGGAGAACCCGGAGCGCCTCCGGAGCGGCGACCTCGAGCGCGCGACCAGGCCCGGGCGCCCACGCTCCCCTACCCGCTTGCGCTTTGGCCGGAGCAAAAAGGCGGCAACTCGCCGCCGCCGCCCGAGGGCGAGGCGCCCGACAAGCCGGAAGAGCCGCGCTTGCGACAGCACGATGTGACGATCGAGGGAGTCGCCACGCCGCTCGCCAATACCGCGCCCAAGGGCTTGCTAATCGTGCGTGACGAGTTGTCGGGGTGGTTGCTCGGCATGACCGCCTACAATGATGCCGGGCGCGCGTTCTATGTCGAGGCGTATGGCGGCCGGCCCTACCGAGTGGAACGGCAAAAGTGTCCGCAGCCGATCGAGGTGCTGCGCCTTGTGGTCGCGGTCACGGGCAGGCACGCAACCCGACAACCTGAGTGAGCTGATGCGCCAGACCGCTATGGCGTGATCCCATATAAACCGGCAGGGCAGTGGGCTGAAAGTGAGCGAGTTTCAATGATTTGACTGGTGCTGTAACGGAGGTTGTCCGCCACCCGCCTTCCACCTTGACGGGCACGTGGATGCAGGACCGGCCTTCCGCGTCGGTCCCCCGGATCGCCTGCGGCATCGTGTCGGGATGCTCGCCGCCGCGCTCGAGACGGTGATCCTGCTCGAGCTTGTCCAGCTCGGGTAGCATTACTTTCACCCCCTGATCAACTTCGGCTGACCGGGCGCGGCGTTCCGCAGGTCGGCCAATCGCTTGAAATGACTCGCTTCCTCTCCTGCTGCAGCGCAGCGAACTGTCCAACTTCCAGCAGAACCGGGCGAGCAAACCATCAGATCGTCGCGCCGGGCGGCGAACTGGATGTCGGCGATCATCCGCCGCTAACTAGTCGGCCTTAAAAAATCTGCAACATCTTGGTGGATCAAGGATCCTGGCGCCGGTGTCAGTATCTGGAATCCTGCATGGCGCGTACTTCGTGCTTCATGCTCAGGATCACACCGAGAACATTGGTGTCGGCCAATTCTCTCACCCGCCTCACCCCAAATGGCGCCTAGTGACACGACTGTTGGGAACGGGCCCTTTCCCATCGCGTTGATCGACGCGGCCGGGCGGACGCGCAATCCGCTGCCGTCTGCTGGACCGAGTGGACGAGGCCGGCGCGGTGCTGGATGACCCGGTACCGACCGACCTCTCCCTCAGCAGAGGCACAGGCACATGAGGGGCTCGGCACGCTACCGGATCGGCTTCGACATCGGCGGCACTTTCACCGACTTCATCCTGCTCGACGCCGAGCGTGACGAGATCCGCCTGCACAAATGCCTGACCACGCCGCATGACCCCTCGGTCGGCGCGCTCGCCGGGCTGATCGACTTGGTCGCGAATGCCGGGCTGGCCTTGGCGGATATAGCCGAGATCGTGCACGGCACCACGCTTGTCACCAACGCTCTGATCGAGCAAGGGGGCGCGGCTCGGCCTGATCACCACGGCGGGCTTCCGCGACATCTTGGATATGGGGACCGAGCAGCGCTATGACATTTACGACCTGTTCCTGCGCTTCCCCGCGCCCCTGGTGCCACGCAGCCGGCGTCTGGAAGTGCCGGAACGCATGGACCGGGACGGCAACCCGGTGGTTCCGCTGGACCTTGAGGCGGGGGCGCGGCGTCTCGTCTCCGATGGCGTCGAGGCGATCGCGATCTGCTTCTTACACGCCTACCGCAATCCCGCACACGAGCAGGCTGCCGCCGACGCGGTGCGCGCGCTGTTCGCCGATCTCGCGGTATCGGTCTCTTCTTCGGTCGTGGCGAGTTGTGGGAGTACCAGCGTTGCGTCACCACGTGCGCCAATGCCTATGTGCAGCCGCTGATGGCGGCCTACCTGACCCGGATCGAGCGCGAGGTGCGCGCGCACGGCTTCGAGGGGCGGCTGATGCTGATGCATTCGGCGGGCGGCCTCATCTCGCCGGAAACCGCGCGTGCCTTCCCAATCCGGTTACTGGAAAGCGGGCCGGCCGGCGGCGGCCTGGCCACCGCCTTCTTCGGCGCCGCGGCCGGCCATGCCGACGTGATCTCCTTCGACATGGGGGGTACCACCGCCAAGGCCTGCCTGATTGAGGGCGGCCGGGCCGAGGTCGCGCCGATGATGGAAGCAGCACGCGAGCACCGGTTCAAGAAAGGCTCGGGCCTGCCGATCAAGGCGCCGGTCATCGACATGATCGAGATCGGCGCCGGCGGCGGCTCGATCGCGGCGATCGACCAGGTAGGGCTGCTGCGCGTCGGTCCGCGTTCGGCGGGCGCCGATCCCGGCCCGACCTGCTACGGCCAGGGCGGCACCGAGCCGAGCGTAACCGACGCGAACCTGCTGCTCGGCTACTACGATCCCCGGTTCTTCCTTGGCGGCCGAATGCGCCTGGATCGCGACGCGGCCGAGCGCGCGCTCGCCAGGGTGGGCGATGGGCTCGGCCTGACCGCCGTCGAGGCGGCCTGGGGCATTCACCGAGTGGTGGTAGAGAGCATGGCCGCGGCGGCGCGCATCCACATCGTCGAGAAGGGCAAGGACCCGCGCCGCTACGCCATGGTAGGCTTCGGCGGGACCGGGCCGGCGCATGCCGCCGAGGTCGCGCGTGTCCTGGGCGTGCGCGAGCTGCTGATCCCGCCCGCTTCTGGGGCCGCCTCAGCGCTCGGCTTCCTCGCCGCGCCGCTCTCCTTCGAGCAGGTGCGCAGCCACCCCGTGCGCCTCGACGCGCCTCGCGCCGCTGCGACGTATCCGAGGCTCAGGATTTCGCCTGCGAGCTGCTTGACGCCGAGGGGGAAACGCTCGCGCATTCCCCACGCGCCATGCCGGTGTTCAACCTGACACTGCCCCGCGCGGTGAAGGCGCTGTTGGCGAAGTATCCCATTGCCCAGTTGCACCCGGGAGACGTGCTGATCACTAACGACCAATGGCTGTGCGCGGGGCATCTGTTCGACGTCGCCGTCGTCACGCCGGTGTTCCGCGACGGGCGCCTAGTCGCGCTGATGGGCACGGTCGGCCATGTCGGGGATATCGGCGGCACCAAGGATTCCCTGCATGCCCGCGAGATCTACGAGGAGGGCATCCAGATCCCGCCGATGAAGCTCTACCGCGCCGGGGTGCTGAACGAGGACCTGGTCACGCTGATCGCGGAGAACGTGCCCAAGAGCGAGGAGGTGCTGGGCGACATCCATTCCTTCGTGGCGGCGAACGCGATGGGCGCGGAGCGCCTCCTGGCCTTCATGTCCGATTACGGCATGCACGATCTGCGCGCGCTCGCCGCGGTCGTGCAGAACCGCGCGGAGCAGGCCATGCGCGTGGCGATCCGCGCCCTGCCGGACGGCGATTACGTCTCGGAAGCGTGGAACAACCCGCTGGGGCAGAAGCTCCGGTATCCGCTGAAGCTCACCGTGAGCGGCGACGCCATCGCGCTTGATTTCGGGCGCGCCGCCGCAACTGCCGCAGGGCGGGCTGAACTGCACCTACAGCTACACCGCCGCGCACGCCACCTACCCGCTGAAATGCATCCTCAGCCCCCAGGTGCGG
This sequence comes from uncultured Alphaproteobacteria bacterium, assembly GCA_963754235.1. GTDB lineage: Bacteria > Pseudomonadota > Alphaproteobacteria > Acetobacterales > Acetobacteraceae > DATAYA01. The sequence goes on from CAVWFK010000006.1 coordinate 237,184, forward strand.
GGCAATGCCGGCTGCTACCGGCCTTTCACCGTGACCGCCCCGCAGGGGTCGGCGCTGAACTGCACGCGCCCGGCCGCGGTGAACCTGCGCACGCGCACTGGATGGTACATCGCGCCCAACGTGTTCCGCGCGCTGGCCGAGGCCGCGCCCGAGGCGGTGCAGGCGGCCACCGGCCTGCCAGTCGCCATCAACATCTACGGCCACGACGCGTCCGGGCCATGTATTCGGACCATTTCTTTGTGGGCGGCGGCCAGGGCGCCAGCGCCGGCGCAGACGGGAAGTCCGCCCTGCTCTGGCCGACCTCGGGGGCGAACACCTCGGTCGAGCTGATGGAGTCGCGCGCTCCGGTCCTGGTCCTGGAGAAATCACTGGTGCCGGACTCCGGCGGGCCGGACCGGTTCCGCGGGGGCTTGGGCGTGCGCACCCGGTTGCGCAAGCTGTACGACGACGGGCTGCCGATGTTAGACCATTATCGGCCTGGGTGTGCAGCCGCAGTGACGGAGATAGCGGGCGCACTCGGTGGGATCGAACTGGTTGAGCAGTTGGCCGATCGCCTGCCAGAGCGCATCGACGGTTCGGGCAGCGGTTGAGCGCAGCAGCCGTTTGAGCTTGCTGAACACCTGTTCGATCGGATTCAGATCAGGGCTGTAGGACGGCAAGAACCATAAGCTGGCGCCCCGCGTCTCGATCGCCTCGCGCACGCCGGCGATTTTGTGGCTGCTGAGGTTGTCGGCCATGACGATGTCGCCCGGCGTCAGCGTCGGCGTCAGGAATTGCTCGACCCAGGCCAGGAACGACGGGCCGTCGATGGCGCCGTCCAGCACCAGCGGGGCCACCAGCCCGTCGTGGCGCAGGCCGCACAGAAAGGTCGTGGTATGCCAATGCCCGTGCGGCACCGCGGCGATCAGCCGCTGGCCGCGCGGCGCACGGCCGTGCGTGCGCGCCATGTTGGTGGTGGCCCAAGTCTCATCGATAAAAACCAGCTTGGTCGTGTCGAGTTCTGGCATCAGCTCGGCCCATGCGGCGCGTGCTTCGGCGACATCGGCGCGGTCCTGTTCGGCCGCCCGCAACCGTTTTTTTTAGCGTCAGGCCCAGTCGGGCCAGGGCCGACCACATCACCGGATGGCTGACCACGATGCCATGCTCGCGCTTCACCCAGCCCCGCAACTCCGCAATCGTCGCGTCCGCCTGCTCGGCCACCCGCGCCCGCAGCGCGTCGTAGAGCGGCGCCAAACGCGGCGCCACATGGTTGTGCTGCCGCCCCGGCGTGGTCTCGCCGGTCTTGCGACGTCGCGAATGCACCTTCGACACATAGGACGGGCTGACGCCAAACCGCGCCGCCACCGCCCAAATCGGCTCGCCCACCGCGGCCAATACCCGATCCCGCAAGTCCTGCGCGTAAGCCTGCCCCGCCGCCAGCCCATCGAACCCTCCGGTCTCTGCCGGAGTCCCCAGAATCATACCACCACCCCGATTCGGAAGCCCCAATCGCAATTCCACCGAGGGCGACCCGGGTCTAGCCGGCATCTATCCCGAAGGGGTCGGCGTGCGCGCAGGGTCTGCACGGCGGACAGCCGGGCGGGGACGTCCACGGCCTGGTGCTCGATTTCGCGGGCCGTGTCGTGCGCGATTGCGGGACCGGGGAGCTGGTCACGCTGACGCGCACCGACTGGGTCGTCGAGGTGCAGCTGGCCGGTGGTGCCGGGTTCGGCGACCCGCGCGAGCGGCCTTTTGAATGGGGTCGCGGCTGACGTAGCCGAGGGCTTCGTCAGCCCCGCCGCGGCGGCGCGCGAGCATGGATTCCGGCCCGTTGCCGATCGGGCGTCCGAATAAGGGGGCAGTAATGAGCCAGGCAGGCACGATCGGCGTCGAACGGCCATCGGGCGCACATCACCATCCGCGGTTCGCCGAGCCTGCGTCGCTCGTGCTGATCGTGCCGCTCTGCGTGGTGGGCGCTATCATCGGCGCGCAACTGATCGTCACACTGGGGATCACTGCCAACACCTCACTGATCGGCGCGCTGGCGGCGATGGGCCTGGCCCGCGTGCCTTTGGCGGCCTTCGCGCGGTACCGTTCGGTCCACGTGCAGAACCTGGCGCAGAGCGCGATCTCCGCGGCCACCTTCGGCGCAGGGAACTCGCTGCTGCTGCCGATCGGCATCCCGTTCGTGCTCGGACGCATGGATCTGGTGCCGCCGATGTTCGCTGGCGTATTCGCGGCGTTGCTGCTCGACGGCTACATGCTGTACCGCCTGTTCAATTCCGAGATGTTCCCGGCGGTGGGCGCCTGGCCGCCGGGGGTCGCGGCGGCCGAGGCGATCCGCGCTGGCGACGAGGGGGGGCGCAAGGCCGGCATCCTCGCAGTCGGTATCGTGCTGGGCGTCCTCGGCAACTGGCTGGCCGGCATTCCCATGTCGGCATTCGGCGTGGCGTTCATCGGCAATATCTGGGCGCTGACCATGTTCGGCATCGGCCTGTTGGTGCGGGGCTATTCGGCGCTGCTGTTCAACCACCCGGCCCTGGCCGGGATCTTCCCGGGCGGTAACATCGACCGGGCCTACCTTCCGCACGGGATGATGGTCGGCGCGGCGCTGGTGGCCCTGGTGCAGGCCGGGACGCTTCTGACCGGTCGCCGCAACGCGAGCACGGCGCGGGGCGCTGGCGCCGTCCGCACGTCGCACGAGGTGCGCCGTTCGCTGGGCTTCGGAGCGGTCGCCTACCTGGCGATCGCGGTCCTGATCGCAGCACTGGGCGGGCTGGTCGGCGGGCTTTCGACCGGCATGCTGATCGGGTTCCTGATCTACGCCGCGTTCGCCGCGCTGGTTCACGAGCTGATCGTGGGGCTCGCCGCGATGCATTCGGGCTGGTTCCCCAATTCGGCGGTGGCGCTGGTCACCTTGGTGATCGGCATGCTGATCGGCCCACAGCGCTCGCGCTGCTGGTCGGGTTCTGCGCCGCCACCGGTCCGGCCTTCTCAGACATGGGCTACGACCTCAAGGCCGGCTTCATGCTCCGCGGCGAGGGCGCCGATCCGGCCTTCGAGCGGGACGGGCAGCGCCAACAACTGATTGCGGCAATGGCCGCATTCCTCGTGGCGGGGGGGGGGCGTGTTCCTCTCGTATCATAGCTTCCTGGATCGCAACCTCGTGGCGCCGGTGGACCGCGTGTATGTGGCGACGATCAGGGCCGGCGCGTCGTCCGCCATTGCATGGTCGCTGCTGACCTGGGCGATTCCCGGAGCAATCATCCAGTATCTCGGCGGATCGAAGCGGCAGCTCGGGATTCTCCTCGCCACAGGCATGCTGATCACCTTCCCGATCGCGGGCTGGGCGGTGCTGGCGGGGATTGCTTGCCGGGTCGTCTGGAACGCCTGCCTTCGACGGGGCGCGAGGGGATGGCGGTGTTCGGGGCGGGCGTCATCGCGGGGGACGCGTTGTTCACCTTCGCCAATTCGATGGTGCGCGGCTTCGGAGCGAAGCGCTGAGTTTCACCAGGTCAGGCTCAATAACGTGACTCCTCAGACGACCAGGGTCAGGACAAGCACCGCCGCCGCTGTGTAGGACACGATTTGGAACTGTCAGCACAAGCTTCTACAGCGGGCTGCTCTGCTCGGGCAGCTTGTGAACGCCAGCACGGTGCGGCAAAAGCCGGACGAACGCGGTATCAATTTCGTGCTTTCCGTGGTGAAGGCGGGAGCGCCGAGTTTGCCGATTCCACGGCGCGCGCGGCGGCGGCCCGAATGGCGCGCGGAATGGGGCATACCGGCACGGCCGCCACACGGCGGAGGCGGCCTCTGAGCGGCGCGCCTGTGCAGAGCTGCTCAGGCAGGCACGCCAGACACTGGCGGCGGTCATGGACCCAGAATAGAACAGCCGCCCGTCAAATGCGCACCCATTTCGCTTCGGTCGCGCTGGCCGGGGTGTGATCGGGCCGGAGATACGGAGTGATCGAAAACGATGGTCGAATGGTTCTACGGGCTGGACATGGCGGCTCTGTACCCCGCGACGATCGCCCTGATCGCGGGCGCGTCCGAGCTCGGCACCTGGCTCGGTGGGCGATCTCGGAAGAGCACGGGTTCGGAGATCGGCACGCTGACGGGCGCGGCTCTCGGCCTTCTCGCGCTATTGCTGGCGTTCAGTTTCTCGATTGCGTTGTCACGCTTCGACGCGCGCCGCGAGGTCGTCCTGGAGGAGGCCAACGCGATTGGTAGCACGGCGAACTTCGCGCTGATGCTGCCGCAGCCGGCCCAAGCGCCGATCCTGAAGCTGCTGCGCGACTACGCCGCGGCGCGTATCGGCCTCGGCATTCCATACGACCCCGCCAAGCTGAAGCGGGGCATTGACAGATCCACCGACCTGCAGGCCCGGCTCTGGCAGCAGGCCATTGCCGTGACGGCGGCGGCGCCGCAGTCCCTGCCGGCCTATCGCTTTGTCGCCTCGCTGAACGAGGTGAACAATATCCATGAGAAACGGCTGACCGCACTGCGCAATCACGTTCCGGCGGCGGTCATGGTCGTGCTAACCGGGGTCGCTATGGTGGCGATGGGATTCACCGGCTACCACGCCGCTGCCAGCGGCGGACGGCGACGCATGGCGGTCCTTCTGATGTCCGTGACCGTCAGCATCCTGATCATGCTGATTATCGATCTTGATCGCCCCTCTCGCGGGCTGATCCAGGTGCCGGTGCAGTCGCTGATCGACGCCGCTCGCGGCATTCCGGGATAGGTGTCGGGGAGTACGCAACTCTTGGTTTCTGGCTTGGCGAGAGGAAGCCAGCGCGGTGGATGCACGCTGACGGAGGACGCAAACGCGAGTGGCCGATGCAGATGACGCGGTATCCGCTCGCTGAAGTGCATCGGTGACTTGCTCCCACACCAAACGCGCGCGCTGAGCTGAGAAAAGGAGACCTCCGGCGAGATGCCGCCGACCCCACCACGCGCAGCCGTATAGGATCACGGCAACAAGTTTCCGATTCTGCATAGAAGCAAGCCATCCACCACCTCATACTCCGTTTGCGCGACAACAGAATCAACCGCCGCTCGAGGAGGAATGCTGGACCCAAGCAGTCCGCGCTGCGGTCTGCACCAGGGGGATCGGCATGAGTACCGCGACTACTGCGGACTGCGCCGCCAACATACATCGCGTGCGTCGTCGAGTGACTGCAGCCTGGTCTCGATACCAGGCGGCACATTCTGCATGGGATCGGACCAGCACCCGCATGAGGCTGATGCCGCGCACGACCCAGGTGACCGATGCCCACGAATTATCGCGCGCGAGCCGGACCAGATCGATCAGGACATTCGTCGCCGAATAGCTGGCACCGATCACCAGGATGTGGCGCCCCGCGTAGCTGGCGCGGTCGCGGCCGAGCACTTCGGGATGCCATAGGCGATCCGGTCGCTATGCGCGGCCTCTCCCTCGGGCGGTAGGCCCACCGCGCCAAGCGGATAGGGTGTTGTCCAGGTCTCCGAGGCGTCGATCACGGCTCCGGCCAAATCCTCCCGCACACCGCCATCTGATCGCGCGATCCGCAACCGGAACGGCTTCCTCTCGGGTCCTTAGCTCACCACCTTGTCCATGCCGAGGATGACGCCGAACAGCAGCAATCCGGTCACCGTCGGTAGCTTGGCCCAGCGTGCGATCGGCGGAATGCCGACGATGATCGCGATGAATGGCAAACTTCGTCCTTGGCGGCAGCGCCAGTACGTGTGCTTGTAAATGTATCGAGCACTTGTATGCTGGCCGCTGTCTCCTGCTACGGTCTCATCGCTCGCCCAGCGCGCGCGCCGGTCCGATTCTGCGGGGGGCGCACCGGCTTGGCCATGCCGAAGAAGATCGTGACCCCCTGGCCGCCACAGCGAGTTGACAGCGGTTCGGGAGGAACACCGAAGCAGCTATTGATGTCCTGCCAGTTGTTCATCACCCAGACATCGCCGGCGGGGCTGATCGCAAGATCGGTCTGCCTGGCTGTTCAGCACGGTCCCGAGCAAGCCCAGCCGGTTGGAGATCGCGGGGCTCTGCATCAGGCCGGTCGCGATCGAGACCGGTGCCGCGATGAATACCGTGATGAAATAGCTGAGTTGTTGCAGGCCGTTGTAGCGGGTCCAAGTAAGAGGGGCAAAACCCCGGGCCGGGCGCGATTATGCGGGCTGGCCCCGGCAGCGGATGAGGTCTGGCAGGGACGGGACGATCGGTTGGCCCGGGACGGAAAGCCTGCTGCCGAGGTAATCCCAGAAGGCGACGCCGAGCTTGGCGCAAGTCTTGGCCAAGCCGAGGAAGGCATCGCGACAGGTACGGCCGTCATCGCTGCGAGTGCCACCGCTGACCTTGCGCTTGGTGACATGGCAGCGGATGTCGCGCTCTGAGCCATTGGTATGCAGTGGGATTTCTGGATAGTCGAGGACGGCCAACAGCTCGGCCTTGTTGGCGTGCAGCCGCGCGAGCAGGCGATCGAGGGTGACGAAGCCGGTGCGGCGGCGGAAGATGCGGTCGAAACGGGCACGGAGTTGGCGGCGGCGGCGCGGTGCCGGGTCGGTGCGGTAGGCTTTCAGGTCGGCGTAGAACTTCCAGATCAGGTCGCGGACGCGCTGCTGCGCGGCGTGCTGGGCGTCGGTGAAGGTGTCGAGCTTGTGCACCAGCCGCTCGGCGTGAACCCAGCACAACGCGTGCTGGCCGACGGCGAACTGGCCCGCATCATCGCTGACAATCACGGTGTCCCGCAGGAAGTCGTGCGCCTGCACGCTACCCCACAGGGCGCCCTCGGTCGCGACCCGCACCGGGTCAGGAGTGACGTTCAGCTGGGTGATGCCGAGCCGATCGAGATGGGCCTGCCAGGCCGCCGGGCCGGCGAAATGCGTCTCGGCATGTCCGGCCAGGGCGGCGATCACCGGCCCGGCCAGCGCGTGCTGGCGCATGTAGGTCAGCGCCGCGTTGTTGACCACGTAGTCGGTGTGGCCGGCGCGCAGCAGGTCGAGGAAGTTCAGCCGGCTCTTGCTGTTCGTGGTGCCGAACCAGGCGAAGTCGTCATTGCCGATCTGCGTGCAGACGCCATTGGCGCCTTTGTGGCGCGCGCCGGTGTCGTCCACCGTGACCCAGTTGGCGGTCTCCAAGCCGGCGCGCAGCACGTCACGGGCTTCGGTGAGGAACCCTTCCTGCCCCGCAATCAGCAGGCGCAGCATCAGCCCGGTTTGATTCCGCATGGTGCTAAAGTCTTGGATACTGTTGAAAAAGTCCCACCGCCAAGGCAGCGCCGTTCCTGGCGGCATCCAGCACCATCGCTTGTTGGACGAAGCGCGCCCCTGAGCGCAGCAGACATCGAACTGTCCGCTGGCTTCGAGTTCATCCAGCCGTCCCAGGGTCGCGATCACCCGCTGGCGCACCTGATCGCCGGGCGCTGGCTCTCGACGATCTGCAGATAGATGCGGCCCTGCGACTGCTTGCGGCGGAAGTACATGCGCAACTCAATCTGGTGCGCACACGATAGCGCCGCTTTCCATACGGTCCAGACCGCATCTGGCATATAAATGGCACTACATGTTGGCCGACCTCCGCTTCACAATCAACGAAATCAAACGCTTACGCCGTGCCCGCAGCACCCAGGTGTTGAAGATGGGCTCGACTGGCTCGGGCGCTCGCTCAAGGAACTGCTCGTGACCGTTGAAGGCTTCAAGGCGCGTGGGCTCAAATTCCGCTTGTTGGAGGAGCGCCTCGATACCGTCTCCGCCGCGGGCGAGCGGGTGTTCCATGTGTTCGGCGCGCATTTCGAGCGACGCCTCATAGTCGAGCGGACCAAAAATGGCATCGCCGCCGCTCGCGCCTGCGGTAAACAGTCGGATCAACGACGACGTGATCGTCCTTTTGCCGGCTCGCTTCACCCGATTTGCCATCACACACGACAGCGAAATTGCCATGCCAACTCGACGCTGACTGATCGCAACCCTCCCCGCCCGGGGAACCGGTGCCGCGCTCACGCCCGCTCGCGTGTTCCGCCCGGGGTGCCGGTGGTCACCTTCGCTGCGGGCAGCCGCGACATGCTGGTCCCCGGCGCGCATGTGAACTTCACGGCCCAACGCGCCGCCGACGGCACGCTCCGCGTCGTGCGCATCGGCGTCGGCAAGGACGGGCTCGTTCCACCAATGTAAGCCCAGTCTGTTATCTGAGGCGCCGACCGTCGAAGTGCTGGTCCAGCCGTTCCGCGCGGTCGTGCCCGAGCTGTTGGTCGCCCGCGCACGGGGCACAGCGTGATTCCCAGTCGCCTTCCGGGCGGATCGGACGAGATGGGCGTACAAGATTTAAAAATCAGGCGATCGTGCGCTCGCCGAGCTCGTGCAGTCCCGCCCGCGTCATTTCACCTGAGCTGACCCGCAGCCTTTTCCAGACCCGCCTGCACGCACGGCTCGTCTACGCCCGGCGAGCCCGAGGCGCCGATCCCGCCGACAACCTCATTGCCCGCCTTGATCGGCAGTCCGCCGGGAATAGCGATCACATTCGGCAGCGTCACCTGCTGGCGCACCACAGGGTTGTTGTCGGCGAAGCGCTTGGCGTATTCCGTCGTCGAGAGGCGGAAGCTCATCGCAGTGTACGCCTTGCGCCGCGCGTTTTCCATCGTGTGCGGCCCCGCATTGTCTCCGCGGATCGCCACGACGGTCTCCCCGTCGCGGTCCACCACCACGGCCAATTCCGCATACCCCTTCGCCGCACAGCTCTCCACCGCCCCCTGCGCGATGGTCAGCGCCACCGCATACGGCAGGTCGCGATGCGTCAGTAATTCCGCCGCCGCCGGCCCGACGAGTAACCCACCCAGCACCCCCGAGGCGGCTGCAATCCCGACAAACGTGCCGGCGAACCGTGACCAGAGCGCATGCATGACCGATCCTCCCCAATGTGGCGTGCAGCTTCGTGGCTGCATCGCCCGCCGCGCCCTGGACGCCGCGCGCAAGGTCCTAGCGACAACCCGAGCGGCCGGTTGAGCCGCCTCACGGGGCGGTGGAACGTCCAGTCCGAGCGCGCATATCGTGCGCCACCGTCAGGTCTTTTCGATATTCCAGAACGGGATGATCTCGGGGATGCCGATGATGCCGGTGACATTGCGGCGGTAGGCGGCCGGAACTCAGGAATTGGCCGAGCAGTACGGTGCCGACGAAATCCCAGGACAGTCCCTGCATCTGCCGGGCGATCGCCTTGCGCTCGGCCAGGGTGGCAGCGTCCGCCCATTTGTGGCGCAGCGCCTCGTACTGGGCGTTCGACGGCCAGCCGTACCAGGATTTCAGGCCGCTCGCCGAGAGCGTGGAGAGTCCGATCGGGTCGCTGTGCGAGTAGTCGCTGTCGCCGGTGACGAAGATGTCCCAGCCTCCCTTATCATCCGGCCCCTGGTTGGCGCGCCGGGTCACCACCCCGCCCCAGTCGCTGGGCGCCAGCTTGGCGTTCACCCCGACCTTCTTCAGCTGGGCGGCGATCAGCTGCTCGGAGTTGCTCATATAGGCGTAGTTGGTCGCCTGCAGGACGATCACCTGCTCGCCAGTATAGCCGGACTCCCGGAAGAGCTGGCGCGCCTTTCCGACGTCGACACCGTGGCGGAACCAGTCGGTATTCTCGTCATTCGACATCGGCGTGTCGTTGCCGAAAATGGACGATACCGCGCGGTAGTATTTGGGGTTACCGAAGGAGGCCTTCATGAAGGCGTTCTGGTCCACCAGGTAAAGCAAGGCCTGGCGCGCCTTGACCTCGCTGAACGGCTTGTGCAGCCAGTTCATGCGCAGGATGGCGATATTGCCGTTCTTGTTCAGCACCTCCACCTTGATGCCCGGGTCGGATTCGATCTGCGCGAGAAGGTCGATCGGCGGCGTCTCGTAGAAATCGATCTCGCCGGACTGCAGCGCCGCCATGGCGGTCTGCTGGTCGCTGATATTCTCCCAGCTCACCCGGTCGAGCTTTGCGACCTTGCCGCCGGCGAGGCCCGAGGGCGGCTCCTGACGCGGCACATAGCGCGGGTTGCGGTCATAAACAAAGCGGGCGCCCGGCTTGGCCTCGGCGTGGTTGAAGGTGAAGGGGCCGGAGCCGATATTGGCGCTGACCTGCTCGGTCGGCGGCCTCTCGGCGTCCCGTTCGCGCATCATGTAGCAGCAGCGGGTGACCGGCTTGGCCAGCTCATCCAGCAGCAGGCCGAACGGCTCGTTCAGCGCGATCACGAAGGTCTTTTCATCCTTGGCCGAAATGTCGCGGACACGCTCCATCATTGCCTGGCCGCCGGTGTCCACCGCGCCCCAGCGGCGCAGCGAGGCGACGCAGTCCGCGGCCCTCACCGGCGTGCCGTCGTGCCAGCCGAGGCCGTCCCGCAGTTCCATCGTGTAGAGCTTCTTGTCGTCGCTCAGGCTCCACTTGCCGACCATCTGCGGCTGCGGCTTGAAGCTGGCATCGATGCCGAACAGCATGTCGTAGATCAGCGCGCCGTGGTAGGCGGTGATGTTGGCGGTGGTCCAGATCGGGTCGAAGACGCGCAAATCCGCCTGCATGACCGCGCGCAGCGTTTTCGCGGACGACGCGGCCTGCGCACGGGCAATCCGCGGCGCGCCGATCGCGGCCACCGCGCTGACGGCGACGCCGGCGCGGACGATGTTGCGTCGAGAAACGGTCAAGCGCGCCTGTCCTCCCCATTTGTTTTTTCGATGGTGCCGTCGCGCGATGCAAACCCTCCGCCCGGGGCGAGCGCCATGTAACACCTTGCAGCCTCCGGGCTGCAACGTCCTTCTCGCCGGGTGCCGCCTAAAAGATCAGGCCGGGGCGGGTCGCCTCGTCCAGCGGCCAGATCGGGCGGTTCACCCGAGTGTACGGGATGCGGCGATAGTCGCGCTTCAGCGGTCCGTCGGCATCAATGTAGATCACCTGGCCGGCTATCGGGCCGAACGCCGCCATGAAGTGGTTGGTGGACTTCACCACGACGATCCTCCGCGCCGTCGGCTCGATGCCCGGCCCGCTGGAAAGGCCATCTCGCCGGCGAGCTGCCGCAGCCGCGCAAGGTGAAGCGGGTTGCCCATCGCCCGGCGCTGCCGTCGGAGCGCATGGGTGAGTTCATGGCCGCGCTCGCCGAGCGCGACGGTAGCGCGGCGCTGGCGCTGCGCTTCACCATCCTGACGGCTGCCCGCACCGGCGAGGTGCGCGGGATGCGGTGGCGGGAGGTGGACCTGGGCGCGAAGGTCTGGACGGTGCCGGGGGATCGGATGAAAGCCGGCAAGATGCACCGCGTCCCGCTCTCGCCCGCGGCGCTGGCCGTGCTGGACACGGTGCGCCCGCTGGCGAAGGGAGCGGACGGTCTGGTGTTCCCCGGTGGCCGGGTGGCTCGGCCGCTGTCGGACATGAGCCTATCGGAGGTGGTGCGGCGGATGAACGAGGCGGGCGCGCAGGATATGCCGCCGCGCTGGCGCGACGCGGAGGGCCGGGCGGTGGTGCCGCACGGGTTCCGCGCCAGCTTCCGCATGTGGGCCGGCGAGACACGGCCGGAGGGGCGCGAGGTGGTGGAGATGGCGCTGGCGCACACGATCAAGGACAAGGCCGAGGCCGCCTACGCCCGCTCCGACCTCTTGGAGAAGCGCCGGCCCCTGATGGACGGATGGGCCGAGCAGTGCGGGCGGCTGCCGGCCGAAGTGGTGCGGCTGGCGGGACGGCGGCGCGCGGCCGCGGAGTAGGGTTGCCGTCCCGACTTGGTGGCGGTTGTTCCGACTCCCGTTCTTCCTTTCGCGTACGAAGGATCATCTCCCCACACCGCGTCACCACCGCGGGGCGGCCCTTCATTTTCCGCTGCCCCCGGCGTTCCCTGTCGGGACGGCCGGGACGGCCGGGACGGTCGGGATATGGCGGATTTCTGCGGCTTCGGGGCGTCCCGATTTGCGTGCGGACGGTCGGGACGGGTCGGGACGGCTTTCTCATAGTCGCCCGCGCTGGCCAGCAACGCCAGCAGCGGGTAGTGCACCAGTTCGAATTCTCACTTTGTAGACCGCCGGCCGCTTCGGCACCTTGGCCCGCATATCGCGAATGGCTGCATTATTTGCAGCTCTGCGATACGCCAGCCGAGTTTTCCGCCACCACCGAGGCGCTGATCCACACGGCGCGCGCCGAACGGCTTTCCCCGGCGAGGGCGGGCTCGATCTCGCCCGCTTCGTGCGCGCTCTGCGCGGCGGCCGTGCTCGTCGACGACGGGCTCACCATCCTCCTTGGCGAACGCGCCGCGCTGCCTGTTTGGCAGGATGTCCAGCACGGTTTCCGAACGGCGGCACAGCTTGACGCCGAGCGGCGTGACAACAATTGGCCGGTTGATCAGGATTGGCATCGAGCAGTTGGTCATCCGTCAGCGCCGGATTATCCAGGTCGAGTGCATCGTATGGTGTGCCCTTCCGGCGCAGTACGTCACGGACCGGAATGCCCATGCGTGTGATCAAGTCGGCCAGCTCGGTCCGGCTCGGCGGTGTTTTAAGATATTCGATGATGTGTGGCTCTTCGCCGCTGTTGCGGATCAGGCCCAGCACGTTGCGCGACGTGCTGCAGGCGGGGTTGTGGTAGATCGTTACGGTTATGCTGCGCGACCTTTATGACGGGAGGCTATTTTTCTCTTCGAGATCGCAGCGGAAGGATTGCCGAGATTCAGACGGCACGCGGTTAGGTCGCCCTGGCAGCTTCTCGGCGCCCTTGCAACCGTGCTCGCCGCGTCCTGCTCGGCGCCGTTCGTCGGCACCGCGCTCGGTTTCGCCCTGGCGCGCGGGCCGCTCGATATCGCGCTTGTGTTCGGCGCACTCGGCCTCGGCATGGCAGCGCCGTTCCTCGCCGTCGCCGTGGCACCGCGGCTGGTCGCGTGGCTTCCGCGGCCGGGCCGGTGGACGATCTGGTTGCGGCGCATGCTTGGCCTCGCTTTGCTCGGCACCGCCGCATGGCTGGTTTCGGTGCTCGCGGTCGAGACCAGCGCAGGTGCGGCCTTGATGGCGGGCGTGCTGCTCGTCGTTCTGCTGGCGGTGCTGGCTTGGCGCCATGCCCTGCCAACGGCCCGGCCGGTGCGCCGCATGGCCGGACTTGGCGTCATCACGCTGGGTATGGTCGCGGTGCTGGTCCCGGCCTTGCGTGGTCAAGCGGTGCCGATCGAAGGATCGGCACCGACCGCCGCGACTGGGCTGTGGCGGCCGTTCGACGATGCGGCGCTACGCCGAATCGTGGCGGACAAGAAGATCTTGTTCGTGGACGTCACTGCCGCCTGGTGCCTCACCTGCAAGGTCAATGAGCTGACTGTGCTGGACCGGGCGCCGGTGGCAAACCGGCTGCGATCTCCCGGCGTCGTCGCGATGCGCGCAGACTGGACCCGCCCCTCTGCCGTCGTGACAGCATATTTGCAGAGCTTCGACCGCTACGGCGTACCGCTCGACGTGGTCTATGGCCCGGGTGCGCCCGAAGGCATCGCCCTGCCGGAACTATTGACATCGGGCACGGTGATGGACGCCTTCCGCCGCGCCGCCGCTGTGCGTCGCCAGGAAGCCGCAAAATGAGCTTTTACCAGCGCCATGTGCTGCCGCCTCTGCTGAATCTGGCGATGCAGCAGAAGGCATTTCGCCCGTTCCGGCAGCGCGTGATCGGCGCGGCCGAGGGGCGCGTGCTGGAAGTCGGCATCGGGTCAGGCCTCAACCTGCCGCTGTACGGCCCATCGGTCCGTTCGGTGATCGGGCTGGAGCCCTCGCCCGAGCTGCTGCGCATGGCGCGGGATCGCGCCGCCAAGGCGCCGATTCCGATCGAGCTGCTGAAAGCCTCTGCCGAGGCTGTACCGCTCGATGCCGCGAGCATCGACACTGTGGTGACGACCTGGACCCTCTGCCCCATCCCTGATGCGCGCCGCGCGCTGGCCGAGATGCGCCGCGTGCTGAGGCCCGGCGGGTCGCTGCTATTTGTCGAGCACGCCCGCGCGCCGGAGCCCGGCGTTGCGCGCTGGCAGGACCGGCTCGACCCGCTGTGGCGGCGCATCGCCGGCGGTTGCCATCTCAATCGCAAGATCGACAACCTGATCTCTGGCAGCGGCTTTCGGATCGAGGCGCTCGCGAACACCCGGGTACCGGGGCCGCGCACCCACACCTTCCTCTACGAAGGCCGCGCTCGGCCGACATGATGACGGGATGACCATGACAAATACGCTTCGCTTCATCCGCTGGGCCTCGCTTGGTGCGATCGTGCTGCTGGCGATCGCGGTGGGGGTCCTGCAATTCCGTCCAAATGCCGCGCCGGACGCGGCAAACGGCGTAGCGGGAGCGGTCTCGATCGGCGGCCCGTTTCATTTGATCGACGACAAGGGCCACGCCGTCACCGCTGCCGATTACCGCGGCCGATGGATGCTGGTGTATTTCGGCTACACAAACTGCCCCGACGCATGCCCGCTGACGTTGCAGAAAATGGCGACCGCTCTCAAGAAACTTGGGCCGCTCGCGGGCAAGATGGCGCTGCTGTTTATCACAGTAGATCCCGCCCGGGACACGCCAACTCGCCTCAGAGATTATCTGAACAACTTCGATCCACGAATCGTTGGCTTGACAGGAAGCAATGCGCAGATTGCCGCCGCAGCGAAGGCGTATCGGGTCTATTACTCGCCCGCCGAGCATGAAAAGTCGGGGGCCGACATTATCGGCCACTCGACCTTCCTCTATCTCGTGGACCCGTCCGGCAAATTCAACTCGCTGCTGCACTCGGATATCGATGCCGACACGCTCGCGGCCACGCTGCGCACGAAGCTGGCGCGTGATTGATCGGCATCGCCCCGACAGGTACTCCGCCTAGCCACGATTTACATGGAGCGCAATTGATCGGATAGCAATGTTTTCACTCCGCACTGAACCTCCCCAGTCGCAACTCACGGGCGCAGCGCCTTGACGACGAACACCATCGCAGGCAGACGCAGTCCCGAGGGGGACATAAATGGCCTGAACGCGTCCACCATTTCCTGCCGGATCGCAGTGAGTCCAGCTTCATCCGGCCGGCACTCGGCAATTCGGGCCGCGGGCGGGCCCATAGTCGAGGCAAAGTCCGCTTCGGCCTCCGGCGTGGAGCCGAGCATCGCGCACGGCCTCGCGGCGATCGTGATTCCAGCGAAGCCGGCCGCCTCGAGGATTTCCCGCGCATACCCTGCGTCGCTGAGGGCCATCGGGCCTGGCGCATGGGGCGGCATCGGCGAGCCCGCGCCGAGGTGACGCACGACGATCTCGAGAGGCAGCCGCCAGTGCGGATTGTCCGTCAAGGGGGCCCAGCATACGAAGCAGAGCCGTCCGCCCCGCCGCATCGCATTTGCGAGATTCCGGAACGCCGCGACCGGGTCCGCGAAGAACATCACGCCGAAGCGCGATGCAACCAGATCGAACCGGCCCGCCTCGAACCGATGCACCTGCGCGTCGGCGAGCAGGAGATCAAGGTTGCAAATCTTGCTCTCGGCAATGCGCTGCCGTGCAGCTGTCAGCATTGGTTCGGAGAGGTCAATACCCAGCACCCGTCCTTGCGGACCGACAGCAGCCGCGAGCGGCAGGGCCGTGGTTCCCATGCCGCACCCGACGTCCAGCACTACTTCACCCGGCGACGGTGCGGCTTGCGCGAGGAGTAGCTCATTGACTTCGCGAAGGCGCGCCTCCATCGCGTCGCCACGCCCGACCCATTTCGGACCAGCGACGGTGTTCCAGTGCTCTTGTTGCGCGGTGTTTGCGATTTCGCTGGATACGTGCGCCTCCTGTAGTACCGGCTCGAACTACCCGGCCAGATCTTTCCGGTGCTTGCAACGCCTCTCACCCCAGGCTCCGGTCGGACCGTGGCGGCATCCAGCCATCCCGTGGCAATGCTGCAATAATCGATGAACGTCATCTCCGCCGGTCGGAGTCGCAATCGCCGGGAGAGTTCGGGGCCGCGGCATTTGCAGCGGCACCAGAGCCCGTACACAGGTCAGCACGCGACGATGAGCGACGCTGAACCTAGCGATTCTTCTTGCTCCGGGAGATGCGTCACACGTATCCTTGATCCTGGCCCGTTGCGCCGCGGCTCCATCGAGGGTGCCCATCGTCCGTCAGTCGCGCTGGTACCGGACTGCCGCGCCTGGCTACGAAGCTTGATTTCCTTCTGGTCCACTGAATTCGACCGCGGGCCGTTCGGCAATTCCAGGCGAACGCTCAAGCCTCCGCCTTTGCGACTGGCAAGGATGATATCGCCGCCGTGCTCCCATATGATGGAACGCGTAACAGAGAGGCCGAGCCCCCCGCCGCCCGCATTCGAGTTGCGAGACCTTTCTACTCTGTAGAAGGGCTCGAAAACCTTCTCACGCTCATGCCGCGGGATGCCGGGCCCTTCGTCCTCGATGGTAAGAACGACGCGATCGCCTTCGGGGGTCAAGGTCACGGCCGCGCTCCCGCCGTATTTCACAGCGTTGTCGACGAGGTTAGAAATGGCGCGACGCATAGCTGCTGGGCGGCAGGACATGGTAACACCTATGGGCCCGGTGAATGTCACCGGTTCGCCCGAATCGGATGCGTCCTCGCAGATGCCCTCAACGAGTGCGCTTAGATCGACCAGTTCGCGTGGTTCACGCTTCGTGTCGTCGCGCGCGAATGAGAGTACGGACTCGATCATCTCCCCCATCGTATCGAGCTCGGCGAGCATTTTTTGCTGCTGATCCGGATCTTCGACCATCTCTGCCCGCAGCCTGAGACGGGTCAGCGGCGTGCGGAGATCGTGGGACATTGCCGCGATCATGCGCGTACGATCATCGTTAAAGCGCCGCAGCCTCTCCTGCATTCTGTTGAACCCCTGGATCACTTCTTTTACCTCGCGCGGTCCACGCGCGGGGACAGGCCAAGCGTCGCCACTGCCACCAACTCGCTCCACTGCGCCCGCAAGTTCGGAGAGCGGTTTAGCGATGCGGCGTGCGGCTAGGATCGATAATAGAACAGCTAAGGCCACCGAAAGCGCGACCCCGGTCGCGAAGCTGACCTGCGAGAAGTCGCTCGCAATCGGATCGATCGTTGACCGTGGATTCAGTGGACTTGCGACGAGCAGCCAGTGGCCATCCGACAGTGCCGCCTCGACTGAGCTGGACCCCGAAAACTGGACAGGTAGCTAAGAGAGAGTTCCGCCCCTAAGTGGCCGTGAGGCCAGGGGTGAACGATGGCGAATATCCGGAAGCAGCACAGCGCGGCGTTCAAGGCGAAGGTGGCGCTGGCGGCGGTGCGGGAGGAAGGCAGTGTGGCGGAGCTGTCGAGCCGGTTCGGGGTTCACGCCAGCCAGATCCACGCGTGGAAGAAGACACTGCTCGAAGGGGTTGCCTCACTGTTTGCCCGCGGGCATGGCGGCGCGTCTGGCGCGGTGTTGGCGGATGAGACGCAGCTTGCCGGGCTGTATGCGAAGATCGGCGAGCTGACCGTCGAGCGCGATTTTTTTCGCAAAAGGTCTGGTCCATGAGCCTGGCTACCCGGCTATCGCTGATCGACCGGACGGACCCGCGGCTGTCGATCGTGGCGCAATGCGGGTTGCTGAAGGTCGCGCGCTCGACGCTGTATTACCGGCCGGCGCCGGTGAGCCCGGAAGATTTGCAAGTGATGCGGCGGATCGACGAGCAGTACCTGGCGAGGCCGTTCTATGGGTCGCGCCGGATGGCGGCGGTGCTGCGGCGCGATGGCCATGCGGTGAACCGCAAGCGGGTGCGGCGGCTGATGCGGCTGATGGGGATGGAAGCGATCTACCAGAAGCCGAACACCAGCCGGCGCCATCCGGAACACAAGGTGTATCCTTACCTTTTGCGAGGTCTGGTGATCGATCGTGCCAACCAGGTCTGGTGCGCGGACATCACTTACATCCCGATGGCCAAGGGGTTCGTCTACCTGGTGGCGGTGATGGACTGGTTCAGCCGCCGGGTGCTCGCGTGGCAGTTGTCGATCGGGATGGACACGGATTTCTGCGTCGAAGCGTTGCAGGAGGCGATGGATCGCTACGGCAAGCCGGAGCTATTCAACACCGATCAGGGCGTACAGTTCACCAGCGCGGCGTTCCTCGATGAGCTGGAAGCCGGCGGCGTGCGCATCAGTATGGATGGCAAGGGGCGGTTCCTGGACAACCTCTTCATCGAGCGGCTGTGGCGGAGCCTGAAATACGAGGAGGTGTTCATCAAGGCCTATGCCTCGGTTGCCGAAGCACGCAGTGGTATCGGTGCATGGCTTGCGTTCTACAATGACGAGCGGCCGCACCAGGCGTTGGGCTATCGCACGCCACGCGAAGTTTTCGCGCTCGCGCGGGCCTGTGGATATCTGGACAACGCTGCCGCGTTGACCACATACCCACAGGCACCACAACAGCAGGAAACAGCTTCAATCGATCAGGAGAAAGTGCTACGTGGCTTTGCTGCCCCCCTCGCACGGGAAGGGGAATGTGCAACCGGCGGGAGTCTCTCTTAACTCAGCCCGTTTCCTGTCCAACGAATGGGGGCCACCTCAGACCAGTACGCCGCTCGCGGGGCGGACAGCTCCGGTTCCCGTCTTTTGGTCGGCGGGCCGGTAGCTGTCGACAACGATCACCGGGCGCGGGAACGCAAGCATCGCCTCGATCCTGCGGCGGAGCAAATCGGCATTCGGTTCGTGCTGCCCGTCTAGAACTCGGTAGAGGTGAATTAAGGAGGCGAACTTGAATTTGTGGGCGTTGCGCTGCTGCGATGACAACGGATCTATCACTATCCGGCGTCGTATCCAGGACCTCCAAGAGAGCAGCGATTTTTCCGGGAAGCTGGCGGAACAGACGTGCATTCGACCTCTGAATGGTCTCCCGGGGCGCGAGCGCCAGACGAAGCGATCGGGAGTCGACTAAATGCTGAAGGCTGAAACCAAGGATCATCGCCACGACGACGGTCAGTGTGATCGTGGCAGTAACGGTGTTCCACCGCCGCTTCACCAGGGTGCTCCGTTCAAAGTGACTGGCGCGGCGAAGACGTAGCCCCCGCTGCGTATCGTCTTGATCAGCTCCGGCTCCTTCGGGTCAACCTCGATTCTGTGTCGCAACCGGCTGATGTGAACGTCGATGCTGCGGTCAAACGAAGTCGATGCTCGGCCGCGTGCCAAATCGAGCAACTGATCCCGCGTCAGCACGTGCTGAGGCCGCTCAACAAGGGCGAGGAGCAGGTCGAACTCGGCGGCACGTAGATCTACCCGGGCGTTAGCTGGCGAATATAGCTGCCGTCGCGTCACATCGAGGCGCCAACCGGCAAATTCGAACACGCGCCTGGTCCCCGCTGGCGAGCCCGGGGCTGGCAATGCGGCTCGGCGCAGAACGGCGCGGATCCGCGCCAGCAGTTCGCGCGTGTGGAAGG
Source organism: uncultured Alphaproteobacteria bacterium (assembly GCA_963754235.1). Lineage (GTDB taxonomy): Bacteria > Pseudomonadota > Alphaproteobacteria > Acetobacterales > Acetobacteraceae > DATAYA01. Next base: position 256,527 of record CAVWFK010000006.1, read on the forward strand.
GCTTCGGGAGATAGTCGTCGGCGCCCATTTCGAGCCCCAGGACCCGGTCAATTTCTCCGCCGACGGCCGTGAGCATAATGATCGGAATGCTTCCGTTGGCACGGAGCTGGCGGCACAAGATTAGTCCGTCGTCGCCTGGCATCATGATGTCGAGGATGACGAGGTCGATCCGCGCTGATCCCAACATTTGCGTCATCACGGCGCCGTTCGGTGCAACCGACACGCGATAACCGTGTCGCGACAGAAAGTTGGAGAGCAGCGCTCTCATTTCGATGTCGTCGTCGACGACGAGGATGTGCCGTCTCTCATCCATAGTATCCGCGAGCATCGCACGGCCGGCGAAGGGGATCGAAAGCCAGACTGTAAACGAGTGTGAAATCGCCCGCTCAGTACACACGGGGCAACGAAATTCCAGATCGGGTGACATCTTCCTGACGGATTGCGTCCCTAGGGCTTGGCGGCATCGCACAGTGGGGGGCCAGATGTCTCTTCCCAGTGACAGGGCAAGCACCCGAGGTGCGCGGCCGATTACGACGCCGCGTAGGGCGTGCTGCAGGTCGAACGCAGTGCCGCGAGGCTAATCCCATGGACCTCCGCCGGCTCCGATATTTTGCCGCGCTGGCTGAAGAGTTGAATGTCCGGCGTGCGGCGCAGTATCTCGGGATCTCCCAATCCGCACTGACAAAGCAGATCGGAGCGCTGGAAGCCGATCTCTGCCTCGACCTCTTCGTCCGCGATCGTCAGCGCCTCGTTGGGCTCACGCAGGCCGGCCATCGATACCTCGGCGATACGCGACGGATTCTCGCGCAGCTCGGCGATAGCGCACCACCCGCGCGGTCAGCACCAGATCCTGCACCTGGTACGGCTCATAGCCTTTGAACTGCGAACCCGCCGGCGCCGCCACCCGAAGCACCTTGGTCTCGGGCATCACCCGCGGTGTCACCTTGCCGCGGCCACGGCGTTTGGCCCGCTTGCCGCCCGGCTTCGGCTCGGTCGCGTTCTCCATCCCGATCGGCTTGATCGAAGGGCGGCCCTTCAGGCCCTTCAGCCACGCAATCTCATCACGCTGCGCCGCCACGATCCGCTTCAGCTCCGCGTAACCGCTGCGACGACCCCACCTCGCGGGTGGCGGTGGAGAGGGCGAGGATGCGCGCCTGAGGTCCGGGCAGGTGCGCGATGGATAAGCCAGTGCAGCAAGGCATCAGGACAGGCATCAAGGGGACGAGTATCGGCGGATCGAGCTGATCACCGGGCGGGCGCGTCGGCGGCGATGGACGCCCGAGGAGAAGGCGCAGATCCTGACCGAGAGCCTGGTGCCCGGCGTGAGCGTCTCGGCCGTCGCACGGCGACACAACGTCAGTCGGGGACTGCTGAGCGCGTGGCGTCGGGAAGCGATGCGCGCCACGGATGACCCTGGGCTAAAATTCGTGCCGCTCCGGCTGAGCGAGGAGGGAGCGGCGCAAAGGCCTGCCGGACTTTCTGGCAATGCGCCGGTCGCGGCGGACTTGGAGACAGCGCCGGAGCCGATGCCACGGTCGACGACAACAGGCATGATCGAGATCGAGCTTGGCCGGGCGCGGGTGCGGATTCAGGGCGCGGTCGATATTGACGCACTGCGGCAGGTGCTCGCGCATATCGGGCGGGCGCAATGATTCTCGGCATTCCGACGCGGCCCGGGCTGCGGGTCGTGGTTGCATCCAGGCCGGTCGATTTCCGCAAGGGCATGGATTCCTTGGCGGCGCTGGTGATGCAGGCGCTCGCCTCCGATCCGTTCGCCGGCGACGTTTTCGTGTTCCGGGCCAAGCGAATGGACCGGCTGAAGATCCTGATCTGGGACGGCTCGGGGTTGTGCCTGGTGAGCAAGCGACTGGAGGCCGGACGCTTCACCTGGCCGCCGGTACGGGACGGCGCGGTGACGCTGAGTGCGGCGCAGTTGCGTCTGCTGTTTGCTGGCCTGGACTGGACGCAGGTCACGGCACGGGGCTCCGTTGAGGCGTATGAAATGCGACAAGGTTGCTGATGAATGCTGGCGAATCACGAATCATGCAGGGTACCATACCGGCATGGGTTCCGATCTCGCAGCGCTGCCACGCGATCCTGATCAGCTGATCGAGATGGTGGTTTCGCTGCAGGACGAGAACGACAAGCTGCGGGCGATCGTGGAGACGCTGAAGCGGACGCTGTTTGGCGCACGTTCGGAGCGGCTCGCTGTCACCGCAGCGCAGCTGCCGCTGGGCCTCGGTGATCTCGCCGCCATCCCCATCGAGCCGCAGCCGGCACAGAAGCCGCGCCCGGCGGACCGGCCGGTGCGCCCCAAGCCCGTGCGCAACATCGGCAGCCTGCCGAAGCACCTCCCGCGCGAGGAGATCGTGATTGAGCCGGAGGCGCACGCCTGCCCTTGCTGCCAGGGCCAGCTGCACCCGATCGGCGAAGACATCAGCGAGATGCTCGACGTCATCCCAGCGGTGATCCGGGTCAAGCGGATTCGCCGACCGCGCTATGGTTGCCGCGCTTGCGAGAGTGCCGTGGTACAGGCGCCCGCACCACCCCGTCCGGTCGAAGGCGGACTGCCGACGGCCGCGCTACTCGCGCACATCGCCGCTTCGAAGTTTGCGTGGCACTTGCCGTTGCATCGCCAGGCGCAGATGCTGGCCGGCTACGGCATCAACCTCGATCGTTCCACGCTGGTGCACTGGATTGCGAGGACGGTGTGGTGGCTGCAGCCGCTGCATACGCTGCTCTTGCAGACCGTGATGTCGGCACCGAAGGTGTTCTGTGATGACACGCCGCTGCCGGTGCTGGACCGGACCCGCAAGCGAACGCGGATCGGGCGACTGTGGTGCTATGCCGTGGACGACCGACCATGGCAGGGGCCCGCGCCACCGGCGGTGGTCTACCTCTACGCCGAGGACCGCCGCGGGCGCCATGTAAAGGAACATCTCGATGGGTTCCATGGCGTGCTACAGGTCGACGGCTATGCTGGATATGGCGAACTGGCCAAGCCAGACCGCCCCGGCGGCGCGATCACGCTCGCCTACTGTCTGGCGCATGCGCGACGGGAGTTCTTTGATGTGCACAAGCAGACCGCGGATGAGATTGCCGCGGAAGCGCTGCGCCGGATCGGCGAGGTCTACGCCATCGAGGCGCGGATTCGCGGCTGCACGGCCGAGGAGCGGGTCGCCGTCCGCCAGGCCGAGACGAAGCCGCTGATGGTGGCGCTGTGGTCGTGGCTGATGGAGCGCCTCGGCGAGATCTCGGCCAAGTCCTCGCTGGCGGGCGCGATCCGCTACACGCTGGGCCATTGGGAGGGGCTCACGGTGTTCCTCGCCGACGGCCGCGTCGAGGTCGATTCCAACACTGTCGAACGGAGCATCCGCCCGATTCCCTTGGGAAGAAAGAATGCGTTGTTCGCCGGTTCGCGCAGCGGCGGTGAGCGATGGGCTGTTCTGGCGTCGCTGGTCAACACCGCCAAACTGCACGACATCGATCCGCAGACCTACCTGGCCGACGTGCTCGACCGCATCGTCTCGGGTCGCACGAAGGCGAACGCGCTGCGCGAGTTGCTGCCATGGAACTGGAAAGCCGCACGCGCCTCTGTAGCCGCGGTGTGATGAGGCAGTCGCCGCGACGGTCCCGCTCAGCGGAACAGGCGATGAGCCTCGAGCAGCTGAACGCATGGCTCAGTGCGCTTGAGCCGCCGGCGCGGGTCGACGGCGCATCGATGCTGGACGGCTATCTGACCGCGATCGTGGTCGGACCCTGCTCGATCCCACCGGACGAATGGTTCGTCGATCTGCTCGGCGAGCGCGGTCGCATCGCCACGGCTTTCGGCAAGAAGTTGGCGGCGATCACGACGATCGTCTCGCGCTTTAACGCGATCAGCGAAGGCTTGTCGGCCGCGCCAAAGCAGCACGCGCCGATTTTCGAGAAGACGGATGACGGCATGGCGCTTCCTCAGCCGTGGTGTATGGGGTTCCTCAGCGCCATGCGACTGCGCTTCGCCGCCTGGCGGTCGCTTCTCGATCTGAGCCGCGTCGATCACGGGTTGCTATTGCCGATCTTGCTCTACTGCACAGGCCTGCTCGGCAGACCCATGCTCGGACCGCCGCGAGAAGGCCCGGAAACGCAGGAGTTCCTGCACACTGCCTATCACGACATTCCGATCGTCATCCCGGCGATCCGAGAGTTCTGGATGCCGCAGCAACTCAAGCAGGCCGGCCGTCAAGGCTGATTCCCCGTGGCCCGGTCGCATCGGTTACCCTCGTCCTGCCGCCATTCGCTGCGGATGCGGGCGTCGCCACGGCGCCACTATGGCACGAGGACTGGGCGGTCGCCCTGCCGTGTCGTCACGCGCTGGCGCAACGTGAAAAGCTCGCCTGCTCCGATCTCGCGAGTGAGCCTCTGATCCTGCCTCATGCCGAGTGGGGTTCCGGCAGCCACGTTCAGATCTGTGCTGCCTTTCGGGCGGCCGCGATCGCGCCCCGCATTGCCGCACGCGCACTGCGCCGATCGACCATGCTGATGCTGGCCAGCGCCGGCATGGGCGTGGCGTTCGTCCCGGCCTCGATGCCGCTCGCTGCGGATTCGGATCTCATCACGCGTCCATTCGCGGCCAGGCAGGCTACCGTCTCTGCGGCATACCGGGCGGGCGCCTCGCCGGCGACCGCCATGCTCTTCATAAGGACCGCGGAGGACCTGGTCGGCAAGCCAACATAAGGCACGTCACGAATTCGATCCGGCTGACGTAACGGGCACTGGCACGCCACGGGTCATCGATCTCGCTGCGGGAGGCCGGCGACGCGCCTTCATGAACGCTCGGTCGGAGCGAATGAAGCGCTCGACGATCGGCGGGATCAGGCGCTCGACATTGACGGCGCCGCCATCGGCCGAGCCAACCGCCTCGGCATAGGCCTTCAGCAATGCGACAAGCTCGCCGGTAACCGTGATGGAAAGCTTGATCGGCTTGTCGTCCGGCAGCGGCCCGAGTTTCAGCATCCCCATTGATCACCTCGCATAAGGCCGGAGCACGATGTCGCGGTTGACCAGCACGCGCACCGGATAGCCCGGCCGCACAGTCAGGGTTGGCTGGATTGCCAGATCCTTCGAGACGATCCGCTGCCCCGCCTGATTGGCGGACTGCTCACCGCTTTGGCCGAGCGCGATGATGATGTTCCCCTGACCGATACCCGCCGTGCTGCCATTGGTCGCAAGCGCGCTGCCGACCCCGAGCAGTGTCGAGAGGGCAACGCCTTTGAGTAGCCGCCATGTGTGGTAGTCAGTGCCGTCCTCGAGGCCGGCGTAGCCCCGGGGGTCGGTCGCAGGCAGGTTGTCGAGCACGATCGAGCTGCCGTCGGGCATGATCAGCCGGGTCCAGATCAGCAGGATGCGCTCCTGCCCATAGCCGACCTGGCTGTCGTATTTGCCGACGAGACGCGTGCCTTGGGGGATGAGCAGGGTCCGCCCGGTGATCGTGTCGTAGACATCCTCGGTGACCTGCGCCACGACCTGGCCTGGCAAATCGGAATTGATCCCGGTGACCAGTGCCGCGGCGATCACCGAGCCGGCCATGAGCTCATACGCGCTTTTCGGCGTCTGCAGCCGTTGCGACGAATAGATGGCGGAATCGACCGGAGCATTGACGAAGGCCTCCTTGTGGGCTTGGCCGTTCTGCGCGGTGAGATCATCGCCCGGGATCGGATGCGTGTCGCGGTCGTCCTGCCCGCCCCTCACGCTGGCCACACCCGCCTCTCCGTTCCCGGAACCGCCGGGTATCGCCGGCTTCGCGGACACGGCGAACAGGACCGCCGAAGCCGCGGCCTGCTCCCGTTCCCGGCGCCGGCGCTCGGACTCCGGATCGGCGGTCGGGGCGGCCTGCTGCTGCAGCACCGGCCGGCCGAGATCGCCTGGCAGCGGCGGCCCAAGCTGTGGGACGGCGGGCGGCGGCTTCGGCCGGGTCAGGTCGGCGTAATTGCCGTGCATGCTGGTCAGCGCGTCAGTCGGCTTGGCGTTGGTGTTGTAGAGCTCGGGGCCGCCACCGAGCCGGAGCGGGTGCAGGCCGAGGGCATACCAGAGCGCCGCGAACACCAGCGCGGTCGCGAGGGCGCTCGCGGCCACCAGCGCCCGCCGCGAGAGCCGCGTTCCCGGGCGCGGCTGGGCACTGATGCGCAGCTCCGCCGGGGGTGACTCCTTGCGGGGCGCTCCGCCCGATGGGGGTCCATCGCTCATCGGGCGTCCGTCCGGCGGATCCGGACCACCTGCTGTGGATGGGAGCCGAGCCGCAGCTCGGCAGTCGCGAACAGCCGATCGACCACGTAGGTCGAGCCCTTGACGCGATAGTTCACCAGCTCCGCCTCGCCGGTGGGGCCGATGATGAACAGCGGCGGCATCTCGCCCTGGGCGATGCCGGGCGGGAACTGGATGTAGACCTTCTGGCCGTCATCGAAGGCCTGCACCGGTCGCCAGGGTGGGTCGTCCCCAGAAATCCGGTAGCGAAAGCGCAGGCGGGAGAGATCAACGCCGGGCGACGCGATCGCATTCGCGCGCGCGGTCGCCTCGTCGTTGCGCTTACGCAGCGCGAGGAATTCGTCTCCTGCATAGCGCCAGGAGACCTCCGCCATGTAGGTCGACTTGGTCGGATGCGCCTCGAGGTAATACGAGCGCCGATCGGTCAGGATGACAATGTTGTTCATCGGCAGGTCGGCCGAGACCGGCTTGATCAGCACGTGTGCCTGGCGCGTCGGCCCCGATCCGCTCTCGGTGTCGCCGATCCTCCATTGCGTGGTGTCGCCGGCGGCGACCGCCATCAGTTGCTCGCCGGGTTCGAGGGCAATGTCGGTGACGTGGAGCGGCGTGACGTAGAGCTGGTAGAGCGCTCCGTCGGAGTAGGGATAGACCTGGATCGCGTTGACGTAGCCGGCGCGCGTGGGGTTCATTGCTGCCGCTGCGTTGGCGAGCTGCACCCGACGGGCCGGATCGCGCGGCTCGGGTCCCCGTGCCGCGGCCCGAGCGCCCGACGGGAGACGCTTGAGCTGGCCTGGCAGCGGCAGCGGCTCCGGCACGGCGATGATCTCCACCGGCTTCGGCGGCTCGGGCTGCAAATTGGCCGGCGTGGAAGTATCGTAGCTGATGCGCGGCAACTTGTCGGCGCAGGCGGCCAGAGGCAGCGTTGCCACGAGACCGAGGACCAAAATACGGGTCATCCATTGCCTCCCAGTTCCTGGCTCCAGCTGATCGCGTCGATGAAGATGCCGAGCGGGTCCTTCCGCAGCCGAGCCTCCGTGCGTGGACTCTGCAGGATCACGGACAGGATCGCCGACCAGCGCTGCGGCGGCAGCGCGGCTCCCTCCTCGTACGGGTGCTCCACCCAGGCGACGCGAAAGGAGCGGTCCGACGCGCGGACGACGCTGGTGACGTCGACGGTAACCGCGCGCTTGCCGATCTTGCCGAACGGGTCGACCTCCCGCGCATACTCGTCGAGCACCGGCTTGGCATGGCTGGTGATCTGGTCGTAGGCGTCGAGCCAGTCCTGGCGCACCACGACGGGATCGGTGGAGAGGCTGCGGGTGTTCTGGATGAAGCGCGCGAGAAAGAATGCGACCTGCGCGTCGGTGGGGACGTAATCCGCCGTGGCCGGCGCGATCGTCTGGACGGCGCCGGTGCGGTCCACCTCGACGACAAACGGCGTGACGGTCGAGCCCGAGCGGGCGCGAATGTCGTCGCCAAGGGCGATGGCGGTGAGCGCCAGCGCGCCGAATGCCATCAGTCGCCAATTGGCGGCCTGCACCCGTGCCGTGCCGATACGCTCGTCCCAGAGCTGCTCGGCGCGCTGGTACGGGGTCGCCGGTGCGGGCGTCTCGCCGTAGCGCATCGAGGCGCGCCGCCATTTCATCACTCGTCTCTCCTGAGCGGAGGCTTCAACCCGCCGCCCCCGCCCTCGCCATCTCGGACCGCGTGCGCGACACCGCGTAGCGCCTGCTCGCGCCGAAGCCGCTGTGCCCAGGATGGGGCCGTCGAGCGTGGCGTTGCGTCGGCGCCGCTTGGGACTTCCCCGAGGGGTGCTCCGCCGGTCGCTTCCCATCCGGCACGCTCACCGGCCGCGAAGTGTCCGGACAGCGCCTCCGCCGTGCGTTCGGCGGTCGCGCGGACATTTGACGTTGCGGCCGCAGCCCCTGCCCGTGCCACACCGGCGAGCCCGCCCGCCGCCCCGGCGACGCCCTCGCCGCCGCCGGCGGCGCTGCCGAGCGCGTAGGCGGTGCGGGCGCCGCCCGCGAGTGTCGCCGCCGAGGCGACGGCGCCGCCGGCCGCTCGGGCGGCCGCGGCGGCGCCGACGCCACCAAGCACGACCGTACCGGCGACCATTGCGGCCGGCGCTGCAACGGCGCCGAGCCCGAGCTGCGGCGCGCCGGAGGTGATCCCGGCCGCGATCTTTGGGGCATAGAGTGCCAACCCGCCGACCGTCATCGAGGCGAGCAGCACGGCGAGTGCGTCCTGCAGCGACAGCTCGGCCGCGGGGTTGGTCGGCAGGATCTGGCCAAAGATCTGCGTGCCGATGCCGGTGACCACGGCGAAGACCAGGATGCGCACACCGGAGGTGACGATCTGGCCGAGCACAGGCTCGGCGATGAACGAGGTGCCGCGCCACAGCGCGAAGGGCACGAGGATGAAGCCCTTCAGCGTGGTCAGCTTGAACTCGATGACGGCGAGGAACAGCAGGATGGCGAGGATGAAGAACGCCACCAGGGTGACCACCCACGCGAGCGTCATCAGCATGATCTCGGAGAGGTGCCAGAAGACCTGGGGAAAGCCGGAGAGGCGCTGAATCTGTGCCAGCAGAACGTTGGCGCCCTGCACGCCTGCTTGGGCGAGTTTGCCGGGATGCAGGAAATCGGCGTAGCTAAGCGCAGACCCCGTGGCTTTCAGGCCAAGAGCCGCGAAGCTGTTGAAAACGATCTGCGCGAGGTCATTCCAGTTATTCAGGAGGAATGCGAAAAGCCCTACATAAAGAATTTTTTTTGCGAATACCTGGATGACCTCGTCCTCGCCAGCCGCCCATGCCAATGCCGCGAGAGTCGCGTCGATGCCAATCAGCACCTTAACCAAGAACCCGACGTCTCCGGAGATCAATCCGAAGCCGCTGTCGATGTAGCGGCTGAAGATGTCCAGGAATTGGTCAATGACGGCCGTGCTGTTACCCATTGGGCGGTCCGGCACGGTTGGGCTTTTGGCTTTGGGGCTGCGGGTCGATGTGCGGCCGATGCTGGAACACCTGAACCGGCCCCTCAGTGTAAGGCACCGTCCCGCTACCGAAAAACCGCTTGTTCTCCGCCGCTCGCGCCGTCTTGCAGCGGGCATCATCGACGGACGTCATCCCAAGCTGCTTGCAGCGATCTAGCTCGGCATTGAGCAGCGCATGATCCGCCACCAGCTGATCGATCGTCTGTGCTGACACAGTGAGCGGAACCGCGCTGATTGCGACCGCAACGGCGACTGTGTGCATCTTCATGGGGCTGATCCTCCGAACACATTGACCGGTGCCGGAGTATAGCTGGCGCCGTTGCCCCAGAAACGCTGCCACTCGGCGCGTGCCCCCTCTTCTACCTCGGCATTGCGCATCGCTTCGGCGGACTGCGCCCGTGCGTTCGCGGCCATGAGGTCCTGGGTCGCCGAGAGCTGGCGCGATTGCAACGCGAGAAGTTGGTTGGTCGCCTGGAGTGCCTGTAGCGAACCGATAGCACCCTGGCTCTGGTCGACCAATGCGGAGAGCTGCGCTTGGTCGGTCGGGATCGCCGCGACGATCTGGCTCTGCACTGTCATCGTGTGCTGGTAGGTGTTGACGGACGCCTTCCAGCGCGCACGCGCATCGGCGAGCAGCCCCGCCTGGGTGACCGGTCCGCCATAAGTGGGATAGAGCTGTCGAAACTGCTGCTCGAGCTGGTTGACCGTATAGGCGAGACTCTGCGCCTGCCCCATTAGGCTGTTGAGCTGTCCCATCGAGGACTGCAGCTGCGACAGGATGGAGAACGGCAGCGAGGTCAGGTTGCGCGCCTGGTTCTCCAGCATCTGCACGAATTGCTGGATCTGGGTGATCTGGTTGTTCACCTCCTCCAGCGTATGCGCCGCGGTCAGGATGTTCTGGCCGAGATTGGCCACATCAATCACCGGCCATGCTGCCCGCGCCGGCGCTACCGCGGAGAGCATCGCAAGGACGCCGACGCCAGCGGCAAACAGACGCAGCTTGTTCACGACGCGATCTCCACAGGAGAAAGGGCGGCCGTTTGCTCCGGCGCGCGCCAGAGGCGGACGAGGTCGGCCGCCCAGCCAAGCCCGATTGCGTCCAGCCATTCGGCCGCAAAGCCGTCGCGACCGGCACGGGCGAGGATAGCTTCGACCCGCTTCAGGTCCTCGGCCTGGCTGACGCCGGTAAAGGCGAGTGTCACCTCGCCCAGTCCTAGCTCGAGCAAGCGGTTGCCGCGCGCGGACTGGAAGTAGTAGTCGCGCTTGGGTGCGGCGCGCGCGACGATCTCGATCTGCCGCTCGTTCAACCCGAGCCGCTCATAGGCGGCCCGTCCCTGCGGCTCGATCGCTCGTGCATTGGGCAGAAAGATACGGCTGAGGCAGCTTTCCAGAATCGCCGGCGCAATCCGGCTCTCGGTGACATCGGCGAGGCTCTGCGTCGCGAAGATGACGCTCGCGTTCTGTCGGCGCAGCGTCTTCAGCCATTCGCGGATTTTCGGCCCGAACACCGGGTCGTCGAGCAGCGCCCAAGCCTCGTCGAGGCCGATCAGTGCCGGCGACCCGTCCAGCCGCCGCTCGATCCGACGGAACAGTTAGGTCAGGGTCGCGCGCGCCGCGTTGGCATGCGGCAGCAGCTCCTCCGTCTCGAAGCCCTGGACTGCGATCAGGTCGAGATGGTCGTGCTCGGCATCGAGCAGCCGGCCCCAGGGTCCGCTCAGGGTATAAGGTTCGAGCGCCGCCTTGATCCGGCCGGACTGCACCAGGGCTGCGAGGCCGCTGAGAGTGCGTTCCTCCGCCGGCGCCGAGGCGAGCGAGCCCAGCGCCGACCACACCGCCTCCTTGACCTCAGGCGCGAGAGCGACGTTCTCCTGGGCCAACAACATGTGCAGCCACTCGGCCGCCCAGGCCCGCTCGCCCGGCTCGTCGATCCGGGCGAGCGGCTGGAACGCTACGTCGCCATCGGTTCCCAGCTCGTAGAAGCTGCCGCCCATGCCGAGGATCGAGGCCATCGACGAGCGGCCCTTGTCGAAGCGGAAAATGAGTGCGCCCGGATAGCGCCGGAACTGCAGGTCGATGACGTTGAGCAGCACCGACTTGCCGGCGCCCGTCGGGCCGACCACCAGCGTATGACCGACATCGCCCTGGTGCAGCACCAGCCGGAACGGGGTCGCCCCGGCCGTGCGCGCGTGCAGCAGGGGCGGTCCGTCCAGATGCTCGTTGTGCGCTGGCCCTGCCCACACCGAGGAGAGCGGCATCATATGCACCAGGTTCAGCGAGCTGACCGGCGGCTGGCGGAGATTGGCGTAGCACTGGCCAGGCAGCGACGAGAGCCAGGCTTCCACCGCGTTCAGCTTCTCCTCGACGACCACGAAGCCTCGGCTCCGCAGCGCCCGGCCGACCAGCTTCACCTTCTCGGCGATCCGCAGCTCGTCCTCATCCCAGAGAGTGACGGTGGCCGTGAAGTGGCCGTAGGCAACGTGGTCGGCACCGAGCTCTTGCAAGGCCGCGTCGGCGTCCATCGCCTGGTTCTCGGCATCACTGTCGACCAGCGGGCTCTCCTTGCCCCACAGAATCTCGCGCAGCAGGGCGGCAATTCCCTTGCGCTTGGCGAACCAATGCCGGCGCTTGCGCTCGATCCCCTTCAGCGCCTCGGGCTTGTCGATCGCCAGCCATCGCGCCACCCAGCGATAGGAGAGCGGCAGCCGGTTGACCTCGTCGAGCAGGCACGGCCAGGTCTGGTCGGGGAAGCCGCGCAGGGTGAGCGTGCGCAGATGCGCCCGGCCGAGCATCGGCTCGACGCCGGGGACCAGCGGCATGTCCGCGACCAGCCCGTCGATGAAGAACGGCACTGGCGGGACAAGGACAGGATGCCGCTCGGTCGAGACGCAGGCGTGCAGGTAGGCGAGGGTCTCGGCATCATCGAGCCAGGCGATTGCCGGCATCAGGCCTTCGAGCAGCCCGAAAATGCGATCGGTCTCGGCCTGAAAGGCTTCGAGCTGCTCCCACCAATCCACCGTGCGGCGGTCGCCGCCGCGGTTATAGAGTAGTCCGTGTACGCGTTCGGCGGTCTCAACGGGCGCCAGATAGACGAAGGTGAAGTAGCACTCGCTCTCAAAATGCCGCTCCGAGGCGGACGATGCCGGTGCCGTCTGCTCTGCGTCGAACATCGCCCGGCGCTCGCGATCGACGAGCGCGGACACCGGGTCCGGAAACTGGCTCTCCGGATAACCGGCCGCTTCGTGCCGTTGCGCCTCTACAAACAGCGCCCATCCCGAGCCGAGCCGCTTCACCGCGTTGTTGACGCGCGCGCAGACCGCGACCAGTTCGGCATCAGTGGCGCTGTCGAGGTCGGGTCCCCGGAACCGCGCGGTTCGCTGCAGGCTGGCGTCCTTGTTCAGCACGATGCCGGAGGCGACCAGCCCTGCCCAGGGCAGGTAGTCCGCCAGCAGCACGCGCCTGGTGCGGTATTCGCGAAGATCGAGCATTGCTCAGCTGTCCAGCACCGTCGCGCGCAGGCGAAGATGCCGCGCGAACACGCCGGCAAATTGCGGCTCGGTCCGGGTCAGCCAGACGGCGGAGGCATGGCCGACGATCCAGATCGCAAGACCAGCGATCCAGAGCTGCAGCCCGATGCCGGCGGCGGCGGCTAACGTGCCGACCGAGATCGCGATGGCGCGCGGCGCGCCGCCGAGCAGGATCGGTTCGGTCAGCGAGCGATGGAGTGGCACCGCGAAGCCCGGCACGGTGCTGGGACCGGGGAATGCGAGAGGAGGCGGGCTCACGAGATCAGCGCTCCAACGCCGGCGGCGACTCGACGCGGCCCTTGAAGCCGCGATCCTCGTAGTAGCGGATCTTCCTGGCCCGGATCGGCGGCAGGCCGGCGATCATGATGACTTCGTCGGTCGGCGGCAGCTGCATCACCTCGCCCGGCGTCAGCAGCGGTCGCGCGGTCTCCTGGCGCGACACCATGAGGTGCGCGAGCCACGGCGAGAGCCGATGGCCGGCATAGTTCTTCATGGCGCGCAGCTCGGTCGCGGTGCCGAGCGCATCGGAAATGCGCTTGGCAGTGCGCTCGTCGTTGCACGCAAAGGCAACCCGGACGTGGCAGTTGTCGAGGATGGCGTTGTTCTCGCCGTAGGCCTTGGCGAGCTGGTTCAGCGACTGGCAGATCAGGAAGGCGCGGATGCCGTAGCCGGCCTGGAACGCGAGCGCCGTCTCGAAAAAGTCCAGCCGGCCGAGGGCGGCGAACTCGTCCAGCATCAGCAACAGCTTGTGGCGACGCGCGATGCCCTCGAGACTCTCGGTCAGCCGCCGGCCGATCTGGTCAGGATCAGCCGCACCAGCGGCTTGGTGCGCGAGATGTCCGACGGCGGCACCACCAGGTAGAGCGAGACCGGATGCTCGGCCTGCACGAGGTCGGCGATGCGCCAGTCGCAGCGCGAGGTGACGGCCGCAACGATCGGATCGCGGTAGAGCCCGAGGAACGACATCGCCGTGGACAGCACGCCGGAGCGCTCGTTCTCGCTCTTGTTCAGCAGCTCGCGCGCCGCCTGCGCAACCACCGGGTGCACGCCGCTCGGGCCCAGATGCGGCGTGGTCAACATCAGCCGCAGTGTTCGCTCGATCGGCCGCGCCGGGTCCGAGAGGAAGGTCCCGAGGCCGGCCAGCGTCTTGTCCGGCTCGGCGTAGAGCACGTGCAGGATGGCGCCGACCAACAGCGAATGACTGGTCTTCTCCCAGTGGTTCCGCCGCTCGATCGAGCCCTCCGGGTCGACCAGAACGTCGGCGATGTTCTGGACGTCACGGACCTCTTGCGGGCCGCGGCGCACCTCAAGGAGCGGGTTGTAGGCGGCACTGGCCGGGTTGGTCGGATCGAATAGTAGGCAGTGCGAGAAGCGGGACCGCCAGCCGGCGGTGAACGTCCAGTTTTCGCCCTTGATGTCGTGGACGACGACGGACGACCACCAGGAGAGCAAGGTCGGCACCACCAGGCCGACGCCCTTGCGGCTCCGGGTCGGCGCGAAACACAGCACATGCTCCGGGCCGGCATGGCGGATATGCTGCCGGCCGAAGCGACCGAGATACACGCCGGCCGGATCAAGCAGCCTGGCTTCGCGCAGCTCGCGCTCTGTGGCCCAGCGCGCCGAGCCGTAGGTGGTGACGGTGGCCGTCTGCCTGGCGCGGTGGACCGAACCGGTGATCGCGACGAAGGCTGCGAGCACGCCGCCAGCGGCTGCGATTGCGGCACCTTGCAGAAAGATGCGGGGCGCGTAGGCGTCGAAGTGGTACCACCAGGCGAAGAAGAGATGCGGCTGATAGATGGGCCACTTTCCCGCCGTGAACCAAGGCGGCCCGAGTGCCGGCTGGAAGCCCAACCGCAATGCGGTCCATTCGGTGGCGAACCAGCAGCTTCCGAGCACCGCGAGCAGCGCCGTCAGCATCTGGCCCCAGAGGATCTTGCTTCCGCTCATCGGTCCGTTGCATCGAGAGGCGAACGGGACAGAGAGAAGCGTCCGGGAAATCAGCCACGCAACAACGAACCGTTCGCGTCGTACAAGCGGCTACAATAAGATGCGAACGGCATTAGCGAGTTTGCCCTACCGATTAGACTGCGAGCACTCTTCTCTCACTACACGCCTTCTACTGACCGACATGCGGCGACTCGGCCGCGCTTCCGAACGCCCACTGTCCGACATTGTGGCGGAGGCGGCGCCGTACAACAACGGTCTGAAGCACTGGGTCAGCCGATGGCAACGGGTTAAGCTCCGACGGATGATACGAAGGGGTCGCCCGCTCCGGGTGGATTGTGTTGAAAAAGGCGGAGCCGTAGAATTCCAGGCGGGACTGGCGGCTGCCTACGGCCAGATCAACGTGGAAATCGTCAAGGCGCCCCGCGTCTCGATCGCCTCGCGCACGTCGGCGATTTTGTGGCTGCTGAGGTTGTCGGCCATGACGATGTCGCCCGGCGTCAGCGTCGGCGTCAGGAATTGCTCGACCCAGGCCAGGAACGACGGGCCGTCGATGGCGCCGTCCAGCACCAGCGGGGCCACCAGCCCGTCGTGGCGCAGGCCGCACAGAAAGGTCGTGGTATGCCAATGCCCGTGCGGCACCGCGGCGATCAGCCGCTGGCCGCGCGGCGCACGGCCGTGCGTGCGCGCCATGTTGGTGGTGGCCCAAGTCTCATCGATAAAAACCAGCTTGGTCGTGTCGAGTTCTGGCATCAGCTCGGCCCATGCGGCGCGTGCTTCGGCGACATCGGCGCGGTCCTGTTCGGCCGCCCGCAACCGTTTTTTTTAGCGTCAGGCCCAGTCGGGCCAGGGCCGACCACATCACCGGATGGCTGACCACGATGCCATGCTCGCGCTTCACCCAGCCCCGCAACTCCGCAATCATCGCGTCCGCCTGCTCGGCCACCCGCGCCCGCAGCGCGTCGTAGAGCGGCGCCAAACGCGGCGCCACATGGTTGTGCTGCCGCCCCGGCGTGGTCTCGCCGGTCTTGCGACGTCGCGAATGCACCTTCGACACATAGGACGGGCTGACGCCAAACCGCGCCGCCACCGCCCGAATTGGCTCGCCCACCGCGGCCAATACCCGATCCCGCAAGTCCTGCGCGTAAGCCTGCCCCCGCCGCCAGCGCATCGAACCCTCCGGTCTCTGCCGGAGTCCCCAGAATCATACCACCACCCCGATTTGGAAGCCCCAATCGCGATTCCACCGAAGGCGACCCGGGTCTAGCGGATTTAACGATAATTCCGGAGCATTCACCAGTCCTGACGGCAAGGAAGGATTGAGTATTACCCAAGATGAGTTCACGTCCAACGAAGCTGGCCGAATAACGTCCTGGACGTTTGCGGCAAATCTCACGCAAGTACTCAACCCGAGCGACCCGAACACATTCGGCGGCACTGCTCTTCTGGGAGGTTTCCTCACATCTAATATCACATTTGGTAGCGTCGATTTGGCGGGTTACATTACAGGTCAAAATCGATTTGTCGGATACGCATATCATCTTTGCCTGGAACCTGGACTTACGCAGGCACAGTCCCGACGCCAGGACCCAGCACCATCTATAGCGACAACGGCACGAGTGCCACCCTGACCGGCGACAACGGCAATGACATCTTCATCGGCACCACCGGCAGCGACACGATCACCACCGGCACCGGCCAGAACCTGATCGGGCCTGGCAGTGGCAACGACATCATCTTCGACCACGGCAGCGACGTGATCTTCCCCGATACCAGCGACACCGAAACAATCTTCGCCTTCGGCCCGGGTCGGGGACCAGCAACGGCGGCGCCGGCGGTGGGCTGTTCGCCGGCGGCACCGGCGGCGAGAACGTGATCATCGGCGGCTCGGGCTCCTGCACGATGTTCGGCAGCAGCGGCTCGGACCTGCTCGCGGCCGGGGGATCGGGGGCCAATCTGCTGATCGCCGGCAGCGGCAACGAAACCCTCACGGGCGTCGGCTCCACGGGCGCCAACGTGATGTATGCCGGGTCGGGCAACGATCTGCTCGGCGGCGGCGCCGGCAACGAAACGTTCTTCGCCGGCCACGGCAACGCCACCGTGATCGGCGGCACCAGTGCCGACCTCTACGGCTTCGTCAACGGCCTCGCCGGCGGGACCGAGACGGTGTTCGGCTTCAATACCGCCAAGGGCGATGCGATCGCCCTGCAAGGCTACGGCGCGAACGAGGCGCAGAACGATCTCGCGAATGCCGCGGTCGCCGGCGGCAACACCGCGCTCACGCTGTCGGACCACACGCAGGTGACATTCGTAGGTGTGACAGGGCTGAACGCGTCCGCCTTCGTCTGAGTTCGCCACCGGCGTTGCCGACCCGCTGGGCATGAAACCGTGGCATCGTCATGTATGGACGGCCCCCGTCTGGCAAGGAGGTTTTGGCGGCGCTGGCGATTGGTCTGGAGCGGTCATGTATTCGGCCTGTTGCTGCGGTCGAATGCTGACCGCTGGCCCCGATGGGTTACGCGGGCCGGGTTCCAAGCATCGCGGCGCGCTGTGGGGCGCGATGACGAGACGGAGTGTCCCGGTCCAGGTCCTGACCATTTTGCCGTCGCTGCCTTCTGCTCCTTGCTGGGTCACTGGCTGCTCTTCAGGCGAGCGGCCAGAAAGGGGAAGGTTTCTTGGTTTGGCTGCTGCGGGGCGTTCCTTCGTCCCGGCCTTCGTCCCGGCCTGTGTGGTTGCGGGCGCCGCGCGCAGCGGCGGTCAAGGGGGGCCGGAGGCCCCCGCCGCAGGCGGCGCGCAGCGCCCTTGACGGCCGCGAGCACGGCACCACGCTGGAGTGGGCCGCAGCTGCGGCCATCATTGCGCCACCTGTGCCGCGGGGCGGCGATAGGTCTCACCGGAGATCAGCATCGCCCAGGCGATGCGGGCGGTTTTCGCCGCCTGCGCCAAGACCACGACCTTCACCGGCCGGCGAGCCAGGATGCCGCGCTGCCAGGCGGTGGCGCGATCGGTGCGGCTGCGGGCATAGCGCATGATCGTGCTGGCGCCGAGGGCCAACAGCTTGCGCAGCCGGATGTCGCCCTGGCGGCTGATGCCGCTCGCGCGCCGCTTGCCCGCACTCGAATGCTCAAGCGGTGTCAGGCCGCACCAGGCGGCGAAGTCGCGGGCGCTGCGGAACTGCCGACCGTCGCCGATTGCGGTGACGATGGCGTGGGCGGTGATCGGGCCAACGCCGGGGATGGTGGCCAGCCGGCGCATCACCGGGTGCTCGCGGGCGGCCGCGACGATGCGTTCCTCCAGCGCCGCAATGTCGCGCTGCAACCTCTCGATGGTCTTCACCATGATGCGCAGCGGCACCCGAAGCGGCTCCGGGATCGCAACCTCCGCCGTGTCGTCGACCCGCCGCGCCAGCTCGGCAAAGCCCCGCCGGCCCTGGGCGGCGATGATGCCGAACTCGGCCAGCAGGCTGCGCGCGCAGTTCGTCAGCTGGGTCTGCTGCTTCAGCAGCAGATCGCGCGCGCGTTCCAGGCCACGCGCGGCCTGCTGCTCGATGCTCTTGATCGGCACGAAGCGCATGTTCGGCCGGCACACCGCCGCGCAGATGGCTTCGGCATCACGCGCGTCGTTCTTGTTGCGCCTGACGAAGGGCTTCACATAGGCGGCCGGGATCAGCCGCACCTCATGGCCGAGCGCCCGCAGCTGGCGCGCCCAGTAATGCGCGCTGCCGCAGGCCTCGATCCCCACCAGGGCGGGCGACTGCTTGGTGAAGAACGGCTCGACCTGGGTCCGGCGCAGCTTCTTCTGCTCGATCACCTTGCCGGTGCTGTCGGCCACACGCACCTGGAACACAGACTTGGCGATATCCAGGCCGATTATGGTAGCGTTCATGACGGACGGTCTCCGTTGCTGGTTGGTCAAACCCCAGCTTGGCACATAGATGCCGTCAGGGGGCCGTCCACCCAGCATCGCGAGGAGCGCTGCGCCGTGGCGATCCAGGCGGGCCGCTCCGTGCCTCCCGCCTGGATCGCCACGCCGCCCAGCGGCGGCTCGCGATGACAGCTGCGCCAGGCCGGTTTCTTTCTAAGAGACCTGTGCGCGAATGTGCTTGAGCCGACGCGGCGCGACCTGATTCGATCGTTCCCGCAGTTGAGCGGGGGGCGACGATGGCGCGGCGTCGGATTGGGCAAGAGCGGCTGGCGGTGGGCGGCACGGACCCTCGATGCGGCACATCGCTGGATGAAGTCGCAGCCCTGGTGGACTGGGCGGAGCTGGATCGTTTGCTCGCTGGCATTTCGGCCTCGCCCAAAGGCGAACCAGGTTGGCCGCCGCTGGCGCTGGTTCGCGCCTGCTGCTCGCGACGTGGCACGATCTCTCGGATGTGCGGCTTGCGGAGGCGCTGGATGATCGTGCCAGTTTCCGGCGGTTCTGCGGGTTTGCTGCCCATGAACCGACGCCCGAGCGCACCGCCTTCGTGCGCTTTCGTGCCGAGCTGGTGCGCCGTGGCCAGGACCGGGCCTTGTTCGAGACTGTGACGCGGCAGTTGGATGCCCGCGGGGTTGTGGTACGCACGGGCACGCTGGTGGACGCGACCGTTGATCGCCTTCGGCGCTCAACCCCTTCGGCCAGTATCCAAGGCGACGCGGAAGCGCGCTGGGCGGGTCATCGCCGCCGCAAGCCGGTGCATGGCTACAAGGCGCACGTCGCCACCGACCAGGACGCCGGCCTGATCCGCGGTGTCGAGGTTACGACAGCCAACGTCCATGATGCGGCCGAACTGGAAGCGGTGCTGCCCGACACGCCCGGCGACGTGTATGGGGACAGCGCGTTCGCGGGCAGCAGGCCAGAGGCAATCATCCGGGCTCACGGCGGTACCCCGCGCGTCGTGCACACGGGCACTTGGGGCGGGGCCGAGCCGATGGCTCGCTTGCAGGCCCACAACGCCGAAGTGCGACGCGTGCGGGGTCGCATCGAGAAGGTATTCGGCACTGCCAAGCGCTGCTACGGCCTGCGCCGGATGCGCTGGCTCGGTCTGGAAGGCTGGCCTGCAGTCCGGCTGACCGCCGTCGCTTATAATCTGCGCCGGAGCTGGCGCCTGCTCGCATCCGTGTCGGCGTAAACCACACCCGGAGTGTGCCCGTTGCGAACTCCAAAACCGGTCCCAGTACCGGTCAGGGCCTCTGCCGCCCCTCAAATGATCCCGATGCACGCGAAAGCCGACCGCGACAGCCAATTCCAACGCGGACCATGCACCCGCGCACTGGTCTCCTGATACCAACAGGCTCACGCTCTGACCGTTTTCGCAGCCTCATTGCGAGAAGCGCGCGCAGCGCGCGACGAAGCAATCCATGTGTGGACGGCCCCTGCTTGCAAGGATGTGGGCGGATTTTTGGGTGGGGTCGCTTGCGTCCATGTGTCCGGCCTGTTGGTGCGGTCGGCGCCCGAGCCGGCCGCTGGCCAAGATGGTTTCCGCGACGGGAGTTCCAAACAGTGCAGCGGCCTCGAGAGCCACTGGATTGCGCGGCGTGTCTCCGGTCTCGGATCGACCGATCCCACCATCTGCTCGTTCGCTTGCAAGGTCCGTCAACGGCGCAACGAGCGGTCAATGTCCCGCCCGCTCCGCCGAGCTTGTCCGGCGCCGGTCGGGATCGCCGCCCTTCCGTCGCATCGGAGCTGTGGGTAGGTGGCCCGCCAGAGCGAGCGGCGACGAGTTTGGCGCCGGCGGGCCACTTACCCACAGCGGTGGCCAAGCGCGGTGCTCCTGGGGCGGGGTAGTTGCGACCGCAACGCGAACCCTGGAAGTCACCACGACGCCCGACGCCCGCTCCGCCAGTCGCCTCACGCCCCGCTCGGCGTCGCCACAGCGGGGCGCGCGAGTGCGGCGTGGTAGGTTTCGCCGCTTACCATCGGCTTCCAGGCGACGCGGGCGATCTTGTTGGCCAGCGCGACGGCGGCGAGCTTGGCGGGCTTGCGCGCCATCAGCCGCAGCAGCCAGGGCATCGGCCGCCGGGTGGCACCCCGCCGTGTCTGCCACACCACCGCGGTGGCACCGACCACCAGCAGGCTGCGCAGCGTCTCGTCGCCGGCGCGCGTGATGCCGCCCAGCTTCACCTTGCCGGCGGTCGAGTGATCCTTTGGCGTGAGCCCGAGCCAGAGCCTTGCCCTCGCGAAAGCGGGGGCGGCGTAATCGCGGCCGGAGCGGAATGCGCCCGGATCAGGCGTCTTCATCACCAGCAGCGAGGCGACCACCGGCCCGACGCCGGGGATCGCGGCCAGCCGCTGCGCCAGTTCACTCGCTTGGTGCCATTCCCGCAGGCGAGCTTCGACGGCGGCGATCCGCGTCTGCAAGCGCGCGTACTCCTCGGCCTGATCGGCGAACAGCTCCCGCGCCAGTTGCGGCACCATCGCATCGTCCTGCAGGCGCTGCAGCAGCGGCTCGATCTGCGCCGTTCCCTTGGCGGCGATCAGGCCAAACTCGGCAGCATAGCCGCGGATCGTGTTGGCCAGTTGGGTGCGCTGGCGCACCAGCCGCTCGCGCTCTCCGGCCAGCATCAGCGCCGCCTGCTGATCGACGGTCTTGATCGGCACGAAGCGCATGCTCGGCCGGCTCGCCGCCTCGCACAGCGCCGCGGCATCCGCGGCGTCGTTCTTGCCGCGCGTGACGTACGGCTTGGCGAGCTGCGGGGCGATCAGCTTCACCGTGTGCCCCATCCGGGTCAGCTCCCGCGCCCAGTGATGCGCCCCGCCGCACGCCTCCATCGCCACCACCGTCGGGGGCAGCCGCTGGAAGAACTCGCCAAGCTGGTGACGCGTCAACTTCCTGCGCAGAACCGGCCGCTCGGCCTGGTCCACCCCGTGCAGTTGGAAGCAACGCTTCGACGTGTCCACGCCGATGCGGATAAGCTGCTCCATGGACGGCTCCCCTCGGATGTGATCTTCAACGACCTCATCCTGGCACACAGATGCCGTTCGGGAGCCGTCCACCCCAACAGGGCGGTGCCGCGGGCGAGGCTGCTGGATTGCTTCGCTTCGCTCGCAATGACGGCGAGGCACCAGACGCGAGGGGCCGGAGATCGATCCTGAATAGAACGGATTCTCAAGGCTGTGCCTTGAGCGGGTCCAGGGCGGAGCCCCGGCCTTTTGCCCCGCCTCGCCAAACCGGCCCTTGGCATCCCCGGCGCGGCGCTCTACCAAGCCGCCATCCATTTGCCATGAGCCCGATGCCGCCGCCCGATCTCGAGGTCGCCCGCCGCAACATGGTGGACAGCCAGATTCGCCCCAACCGCGTCAACGACGGGCGCGTGATCGCGGCGATGCGGCGCCTGCCGCGCGAGCGCTTCCTGCCCTCTGCCCTCGCCGACCGCGCCTATCTCGACGACGAGGTGCCGCTCGGCGGCGGCCGCGTGCTGATCGAGCCGCTGGTGATCGCGCGGATGGTCCAGCTCGCCCGCCCGACCCCCGGCGAGCGCGCGCTCGTGGTCGGCGCCGGCACCGGCTACGGCGCCGCCCTGCTCGACGCCTGCGCCCTCCACGTCACGGCGCTCGAGCAGGACGAGGCGCTGCTCGCGATCGCGCGCCCGGCGCTCGCGGCACTCGCGCCGGAAGTGACGGTCGTGCAAGGCCCGCTCGCCGCCGGCGTTGCCGACGGCGGTGGCTGGGATCTCGTGCTGATCGAGGGCGCGGTCACCGCGATCCCGCCCGCGATCGGGGCCCAGGTGAAGCGGCCCGGCGGGCGGCTGGTCACCGTGCTCTCGCCCGGCGGCGTGGCGCCGGGGCAGATCGTGCTCGCCGAGCCGAGCGGCCCCGATCCGGAAGCGCCGCTGCGCGCCCAGCCCGCCTACGACGCCGCGACCGCGCTGCTGCCGCCGCTGGTGCGAGCGCCCGGATTCGTATTTTGACGTTCGTATTCTGACCGCAGGCGGACTCGGATGAGCATCAAGGGCCAGGCCTGCATCGCCGGCGCCTGGGAACACCCGACCCGACGCGCCCCCGACAAATCCGTGGCGGAACTCCATGCCGAGGTCGCGGCCGGCGCGCTCGCCGATGCCGGGCTCTCGCGCGACGATGTGGACGGATATTTCTGCGCCGGTGACGCGCCCGGGCTGGGGCCGCTCGCGATGGTGGATTACCTCAATCTGCGCGTCCGCCATGTCGATAGCACCGATACCGGCGGCTCGTCCTATCTCGTGCATGTCGCCCATGCCGCCGAGGCGATCGCGGCCGGCAAATGCAACGTCGCCCTCATCACACTGGCCGGCCGCCCGCGCAGCGAGGGCCAGGCGACCGGCACGGCCCCGCGCGCGCCCAACCCGAATACGCCCGATGCGCAGTGGGAATATCCGTTCGGTCCGACGACGGCGAACCTCTATGCGATGTGCGCCCGCCGCCACATGCACGAATACGGCACGACGTCCGAACAGCTCGCCTGGATCAAGGTCGCCGCCTCGCACCATGCGAGCCACAATCCGCACGCGATGCTGCGCGAGGTGGTGAGCGTTGCCGACGTAATCGCCTCGCCGATGATTGCCGACCCGCTGCACCGGCTCGATTGCTGCGTCATCAGCGACGGCGGCGGTGCGCTGGTGGTCACACGCCCCGAGATCGCGCGCGGCCTGCCGCGTCCGGTCGTGCGCGTGATCGGTGCCGGCGAGGCGGTCAAAGGGCAAATGGGCGGTGAGATCGACCTGACCTGGTCCGCCGCGCGCCGGTCCGGGCCTGCCGCCTTCGCCGAAGCGGGGGCGACGCCGGCCGATATCAAATACGCCTCGATCTATGACAGTTTTACGATCACGGTGCTGATCCAGCTTGAGGATCTGGGTTTCTGCGAGAAGGGGCAGGGCGGCCGGTTCGTCGCCGACGGCAATCTGATCGCGGGAGCCGGAAGGCTGCCGTTCAACACCGATGGCGGCGGATTGTGCAACAACCACCCGGCCAATCGCGGCGGCATGACCAAGGTGATCGAGGCGGTGCGGCAGTTGCGCGGCGAGGCACATCCGGCCGTGCAGGTCGCCAATTGCGATCTGGCAGTGGCGCACGGCACCGGCGGCCTGCTCGGCAGCCGGCATGGCTCGGCAACGCTGATCCTGGAGCGGGCATGAGATGATGGCCGAACGCCGTTTCCCCGCGCCCCCGGTCACGCCGGGGGGCGAGGCGTTCTGGGCCGCCGCCGCCGAAAGGCGGTTTTTGCTCCGCTGGTGCATCGCGTGCGACCGCGCGCACTGGTATCCGCGCGCGATCTGCCCGTTCTGCGCGAGCGATCGCACCGAGTGGCGCGAGGCAACCGGTCGCGGCACGATCTATTCATTCAGCACCCTGCGCCGCGCCTCCCCGCCGTTCACGATCGCCTACGTGACGCTTGCGGAGGGGCCGACGATGATGACCTGCCTCGTTGAGTGCGACCCCGATGGCGTCGCGATCGGCGATGCGGTGGAGGTCGCGTTTCGCGCAAGCGAGGGCGGGCCGCCGGTGGCGTGCTTTCGGCCGGTGCCGGCGGGGGCATGATTGCGTCAAGCCCGCGCCGACATCGCCGAGGCACGCCGGCTACCGCAATCCGGACACCAAAGGTGAGCTACTTCACACTCTGGGTCTGACGGTCATGCGACCATTCCGGCCAACCAGAAAGCCTCGTCCGGAGGAGGGATCAGTGCCGCAGATCGCCGTCATCAACGAGTCAACGGCCATTTCCGATGCTGACGTACAGCACATGCTGCCCGCCTTCGATCACCAATGGAACAAGGACTTGGACCCGGTCTGGGGTGTGGGGCAGGCCACCTTTACATTCGTTCCCAAAGGTCGGCGGCTCCCCGCCGGTGACTGGTGGATCGTATTCCTCGATAACAGCGATCAAGCCAAGGCGCTGGCCTACCATGATCTAACCAACGAGGGCCTGCCGATCTCCAAAGTTTTCGTGAAGTCCATTCTGTCTGACAATGCCAGCGTCAGCGTCGGGGCAACGCACGAAATCTGCGAGATGGCGGTCGATCCGTGGCTGAACAGTGCTTACCAAGACCGGCACGGCGAATTCTGGGCCGGCGAAGTCTGTGATCCGGTCGAAGACGACCGGTATGGCTATAGGATCGGCGACGTCCTCGTGACCGACTTCGTGACGCCGAATTGGTTCGCATATCAGCATGCTCAACGCACAATTGACCTTCGAGGTCATGCTCATGCCGCCTTTGAAGTCCTTACGGGCGGATACGCGCAAAAATTCAACCCCCAGCAAGGATGGGTGCAGGTCACCGGAACCATGGCAATGGAGAGCGGAATGGCGATCCACCCTGCCCGAGGCTCGCGAAGAGAACGGCGTACCCGGCAATGGAGAAACTGGGAGCGGAGCTTCGCCAGAAACGAGGAGGCCTAGCTTCAGGAGGACCGGCCCTTACTGTCACGGTGGGTAACTGGGCTCGCCTCCGCAGATAGGGAAGTCGCAATGCTCGCGCTCGTGATCACGGCCACCCTGTTGGGTGTTGACAGCATGGTTATTTGCGCAGCCCTCGGGCCGACGGTTCGCACGCCGGCAGGACGGCTGCGCCTCGCGGCCATATTCGGCGCCTGCGATGCCGGTGCGATTCTGTTCGCTGCCGCGCTGGGCATCACCGCCCCGTTCAGTGGCTCGACCGGCGCCGTCGCAGTCTTTGCCTATGCGTGCATGGTGCTGCTGTTCGGCACTTGGGCGCCGGTCGCACGGGGAAGGACGATGCTGGTGTTGCCATTCGCGCTGTCGCTGGACAATCTGGCCGTTGGCGCGTCGCTCCCACTGGGTACTGCGGCCGCGCAGGCCGCAATCTCGCTGCTGGTCACAGGTGGTCTCGCCTGGTTCGGCCTGACCGTCGGCGCCCGCGCCAGCCGGCCGCTTCGCGCCCCGGCGGCGAGGCGTGCAGGTGCCATGGCGCTCGCTGCCAGCTCGGCGCTACTTCTGCTCGTTTGAGACACTGCAATGGGCGTTTGCTATCATGCGCATGCGCGGTTCCTCGACCGGCGCGGCAATCGCATCACGGTCCCGGCGCCGGTTGACCACCTGACGCCGGACGCTCCGTGGTGGTACGACGAGATCGCCCGCAAATCGGCGGCGCTGCGCCGGGCCGGCTTTACCGCCATCCTGTTCCCGCCTCCGGAAAAGACGCAGAGCGGTGCGGCGAATACCGGCGATGGCTACGGCGCCTACGACCAGTACGATCTTGGCTCCAAGGACCAGTGCTTTTCGGTCCCGACGCGGTTCGGCTCGCGCGAGCGACTGCAGCGTGCCATCGCCATCGCCCACGCCTGCGGCCTGGACGCTTACACCGATTTCGTAATGCATCAGGTGATCGGCGGCAGTAACGGCGTCTATCGCTACCTCGGCGCGGATGGAAAGAGCAGGAATGGCCGGTTTCCGAAGGACCCCGGTTGCTTCCGCGGCAATCCGCCGCGCCGGCCCGAGGACCCGGTTCCGGTCCCGGCCGACGATTTCGCTTTCGGCGACGAGTTTGTCTACAGGAACTGCGATCCGCCCCGCTACACAATCGAGCAGATGATCGCCTGGGGCGACTGGCTGGTCCGCACACTGGACGTGCAGGGCGGCCGGGTCGATGACACCAAGGGCACCTGGGCGGAATTCGTCGCCAAGTGGATGAACAGCCGCGCGATGGCCGGAAAGTTCTTTGTTGCGGAATATTTCGAGGGTAATCCGGCAAGCCTGCAGTGGTGGGCGCATAGCTCGCCGATGAATGGCCGCTCGGCGGTCTTCGACTTCACGCTGCACTGGGCGTTGCAGGGGATCTGCAATGGCATGGGCGAGATGCGCGCGCTGGACGGTGCCGGCTATACGGCGCGCGATCCGTTCGGCTCGGTCACTTTCGTGGACAATCCCGACACGGATCTGTCGCCCGGCCAGCCGATCATTGCCAACAAGCTTTTAGCCTATGCGTTCATCCTTACCATCGAGGGCTATCCGTTTGTCTATCACAAGGACTACGCGCAGGAGCGGGGCTGCTACGGGCTGAAACCGTGGATCGATAATCTGGTATGGATTCACGAGCATCTGGCGGCCGGCCCGACCACGTCGCGTCATGCCGACGAGCGGGTGTTCGCCTACGAACGCATCGGCTACCCGAATTTGCTGACTGCGATCAGCAATGACCCGATCACGCCGCGATCCATAACTTGCCAGACCGGCTTCGGCGCGAACGTGCAGCTGCACGATTACACGGGCCGCCACCACGATATCTGGACCGACGCGCAGGGCCGCGCCGCATTCACGGTGCCAAGCAATGCGTTCGGCGGCGGGCAAAGCTATCTTTGCTTTTCGCGGACCGGCCTGGATCATTCAAACCCGTTCCAGCGGCGTGCGACGCACCAGACTTTCTTCGGCGCGCCGGACCTGGACATCGGACCGGTCACGAACGATGCAGGCCGGCCGCTCGGATCGGTGTGGTGCGCGGCCGGCACGGAGATCCGCGCGCTGCTCAGGCCGAACACCACCGGCTGGACACGGGTGCCGCAATCGGGCGTGCAGCTCACCATCACCGGCCCTGACGGGTCCCAGCTGCTCAGTCGGGACTACCCGCTGGACAGCCCAGGCGCGCCGGTCACGGCCCGCATCGTCGCCGATGGGTGGCACGCGCTGACCCTGTCGGGCACCGCGCTCCCCACCGGCGGCTCGCCATACGAGTTGGACGTGACCTACACCGCCACGCAGGAGCTGGCCTGATGGGCATCAACGTCACCACCCGCGGGTATGACAACCGCCGCTCAGGCGCGAACACCTCGGAAACCGTGCTCACGCCGGAGGCGGTTCGCACGCGCGGCATCGCTCGCCTGTTCAGCCTGGCGATCCCGGATGACCCGCGGCTGGAAGCGCAGCCGCTGATCGCCGCAGGTGTCACCATGAACGACGGCAGCGTGCGCGATCTGGTGCTGCAGGCATCCATGGGCAACACGATCTATGCGTTCGACGCTGCCAATGGCGAGCCACGGTGGCACACCAATCTGGGTCGCCCGATCAAGGGAAATCGCAGCATCGACGCCTGGGGCATCAACGTTCTATGGGGAATCCTGTCCACGCCGGTGATCGATCCCGCCGCGGGCGTCCTCCATGCTTGCGCGTGGATCAGTAAGGACGGCACCCCGGAATCCGGCCAGCATTTTCTCGCGGCGCTCAAGCTGAGCGATGGCACCCTGACCAAACCGCTGCTCAATCTTGAAGGCGCGGTCTATGCGCCTCCCGGCCTGCCGAAGCAGATTTTCGCGTCGGCCCAGCGCAAGCAGCGCGCCGCGCTGACGCTTACGCAGGGCGCGGTGCTGATCCCGTTCGGGACCATCGCCGAATCCTCGTCCACTGCCCGCGGCTGGCTGATCGCGGTTGACATTGCCACCTGGCGCATTGCCGCAACCTGGTGCTCCACAGTCACCGGCTCGGGCGGCGGAATTTGGCAGAGCGGCGCGGGGCCTGCCATTGACCAGCACGGCTTCATCTATGTCATGACCGGCAATGGAGATTTCGACCCGGCCAAGGGCGACTACGGAGAAAGCATCGTCAAGTTGCAATACACGCCACCGGCGGGCGGCAATGCCGGCTCGCTGAAGCGGGTGTCCTGGTGGACGCCGTGGACCGACGATGGCCGCACCGGCGGCAACCCGGAAGGCGAAGCGGCACAACGGCCGGTGCCGTCCAACGTACACGCCCCCATGCTACTGGGCCACGCAATCCGGCTGGGCCTTCGAATGCCAGAGATGGCGACAGCGGCGACGGCGGAGATGGGGGACATGCCGATGCCGGTCACGGGCGGGACCACACACCCCGATCTGCGAAACCTGATTACCGCGCATATGGAGGATATGGCGGGCGGCGCGTGGGGCGATCAGGACCTCGGCGCGGGAGGCCCGGTGCTGGCGGAGGCGGCAGACTCGTTGCTCGCATGCGGCAAGGACGGCATTCTGTTTACCGTCAGCATGACACAGCTCGGCGATACGCAGCCGGCCGATCTCGGGCCGGCCGGGACAGCGGCTAATTATGCGCGGCTCAAAACCGCGCCGATCCTGTACACCTTCTACGTTCCCACGCTGAGCCCGGCACCCGCCAATATAACCACGCTGAATACCTGGCCCGGCGGCGCAACCCGGCATCTGCACGGGACGCCCTTGCTATGGCAGTCGGACACGCACGGGCTGATGCATTTCTGCGGTGGTGAGAACGGCAACCTGCGTGCCTGGTCGCTCGCCGCCGGCGGCGCGTCGACTTATCTGGCGTGTTCAGCCGAGATGGCCTCGCAGAACTCGCCCCGCCCGCCTGGCGGGATGCCGGGGTGGAGCATCACGCTCGCCGCCAACGGCGCCATGAATGGAATCATTGCCGCCATGATTCCCTATGCTGATGCCAACATGATGCTCAGCGCCGGGCGGTTCCTGGTCTTTGACGCGCAGAGTTTTACCACGTACGCGGATGGGTCGCACGGCCTCGCCGTGCTGTGGGACAGTCAGGATTGGGGGCCGGAGCACGCGTTCACGCATCCGAAGTTCAATCGTCCGGTTATCTGGAACGGCCGCATCTTCCGTCCTTGTTATGACGGCCGGGTGGATGTGTACGGCTTGACCCCGCATTGAATATCGCCGCCCGGATAATTTATCCAATGCCGTTATAATGGGGCGCGGGACAGGGTATCAATCAGCGGGCATCCGGGCGCTTCCCCGGCATCGCAGCGCCGCACGGCGTCGGCGAGGACCCGTTCCATTGCCCTGAGATCGGCGATCTTCGCCCGAACCTCGTCGAGGTGACCCACCGCGAGTTCGCGCACTTCGGCGCAAGCGCCGCGCCCCTCCTGGCCGGAGAGGGCCAGCAGCGCACGAATTTCATCGAGGGTGAAACCGAGCGCGCGGGCACGGCGGATGAAGGCAAGAGTCCGCGTTTCGACCGGGCCATACACCCGCCGCCTGCTCGCGGTGCGCGGCGGCGCAGGCAGCATCTTGATCCGTTCATAGTAGCGGATCGTCTCGATATTCACCCCGGTTTGCCGAGACAGTTCGCCGATCGGCAGGGCCGCCGGAGATGCAGGCGGGACGGAGCGCATCGAAAATTTCTCTTGCTCCTGTAGCCACTACAGGATGTAGCACCGCAAGGATGACCAGCCAAGTCGAAATCCAGACCAGCTTCGCAGGGTCTGACGCGGCCCGGGTGAGCATCCCCCGCACGCAAGCGCTTCTGACCGCGGGCGGCATTGTGGGGGCGCTCGCGGCCTCGTCATGCTGCATCGCGCCGCTCGTGTTGTTCGGCCTTGGCATCAGCGGCGCATGGATCGGCACCCTGACACGGCTTGCGCCCTATCAGCCCTACTTCATCGCGGCCACGCTGGCCTGCCTCGGCTACGGGTACTGGCTGCTCCACCGCTCGAGGCAAATGGCGTGCGCGGATGGCCAGGTCTGCGCGCGGACGCTGCCGAGCCGGCTCGTCACGGCCGGCCTGATTCTCGCGACCGTCCTCGCCATCGGTGCGCTGGCGTTTGACTTCCTCGCCCCTCTTGTCCTTCGCTGAAAGGAGAACACCGCATGACCAAATTTCTCAACGCCACGCTCGTCGGCCTGGGCCTCCTGGCTTCGTCGTCCGCCTTTGCCGGTGAGAAGACCGTCACCCTCGCGGTGCGGAATATGTACTGCTCTGCCTGCCCGTTTACCGTGAGATCGAGCCTCGAAAAGGTGCCCGGCGTCGCCAAGGTCATTGTCTCCTACGCAGCGAAGACGGCGACAGTGACCTTTGATGACGCCAAGACCACCCTCCCGGCGCTGATCGGTGCCACGACCAACGCCGGCTACCCCTCGGCACTCAAGGGCTGACCCGCCGTGATCGTGCAATCCGCCATCACTTGTCCGAAGTGCAATACGGCGAAGCTTGAGACGATGCCGACGGACGCGTGCCAGTTCTTCTACGAATGCACCGGCTGCGCCACGCTGCTACGCCCGAAGCCCGGCGATTGCTGCGTGTTCTGTTCCTACGGATCAGTGCCGTGCCCACCGGTCCAGACGTCGAATGGCGAACCCTTGTGCTGCCAGAGCATCGAAAGCCGCATGACGGCTGAGATCAGGCCGGGCATCCGTCGCCCCGATTGGTCGGTGGTGACGAAGCCTGCCGCGCACGAAGCTCTCATCGGCCGCGATCGCACTCGGGCCGGCCCTGCCGAAGAATGGATCGGCACCCCGCCAACACCGCAAGACTTGGCATGGCGAACCGTGCTCCAGCTATTCGGCCGGTTCGGCAGGCCTCCGCACATGTCGGAAATTGGCAAAGCGATCGGCCTGGTGCCGGAACAGGTCCGAACGCTCGTCTCCGAGTTGCAGGCGCAGGACCTCCTTGCGATCGATAACGCAGCCGGCACGATCGCCTATGCTTATCCCTTCACGGGAAAGACAACCGATCATCGCGTCGAGCTTCACGGCCACACGCTGAATGCCCTGTGTGCGATCGACGCGCTGGGTGTCGGTGGCATGTACCAGACGGATGTCACGATTGCGTCGTCCTGCCGCCTCT
This sequence comes from uncultured Alphaproteobacteria bacterium, assembly GCA_963754235.1. Classification (GTDB taxonomy): domain Bacteria; phylum Pseudomonadota; class Alphaproteobacteria; order Acetobacterales; family Acetobacteraceae; genus DATAYA01. Next base: position 287,718 of record CAVWFK010000006.1, read on the forward strand.
GCGCGACCGGCATCGAGATCCGCACCGCCCAGAATGGCAAGGCCTTGCGCGACGCACGGCCCGCCGCTGCCGTCGTGTGGTATGAGTTCGCACACGGCCACGCCGCTGCGACATCATGCTGTCCTTCGATCGGTTTCTTCTGCTGCGATGACCATCTTCAGCAATGGTTGGCGGCGCAAGCCCCGCGACGCGCGGGCTACCGCCTGGCACTCGATGAAGCACTGGAAGTCGGGCGGGCGCTGTTCGAGCCGAATTCTCATCACCTCTCCGGAGGCGTGATAATCAGCGGCCCAACGTATCCACCCGCTCGCCCCGCCCGCTACGGCCACGGCCTCGCACATCTCAAGTCAGCCCTCGTCCCTTGCGGGACGGGTTGCACGCCGCAAGCGGCGACGCTCAACTCCCTCTCCGCCCTCGGGGCTACGGTATTCACACAAGTCTTGGCGCGACGCGGAGGGGAATGGTTCAAGCGCTCGTTCCGACGGAGGGGGGCGAGGGTGAGCGAACGGATGACAATCGGGCATTTCGGTGACCCGCGGCGGGAGGAGCGTGGCGCGTTGATCATGGGGCGGGCGGTCGCCTGCGGCTCGTTGACGATCCGCACAATCGGCGAGACCCGGGCGGGCGAGATCGGGGTGCACCGGTTTCTGGACTGTCCGGAGGTCACCGTGGGCGAGATCATCGGCACGCTCGGCGAGCGCACGGCCGGTGCCTGCGCCGGGCGGCGGATCGTGGCGATCCAGGACACGACGGAGATCAATTTCCACGGTCGTGACCGCGATCGCCGTGGGCTGGGTCGCGGCGGCGACGGTGTCGGGCTTGGCTTCTTCATCCACCCGACGATTGCGGTGGATGCCGCCGATGAGGCGGTGCTGGGCATCCTGGGCGCGCAGATCTGGAGCCGCCGGCCGGACCAGGACGGCAGCGATTGCCGGCCGCGGCGCCAACGAGAATTGGCCGAAAAGGAGTCCAAGCGTTGGCTGGACGGGGCTGCCATAGCGGCGCAACGGGCGGAAGCGGCGGCGCAGGTGATCGTGGTCGGCGACCGCGATAGCGACCTCTACGCGCTGTTCGCCCGCCGCCCGGAGCGGGCGGAGTTGCTGGTGCGCGCGGCCCAGGATCGCGCGCTCGAGGATGGCGGGCGGCTGTTCGCGCAAGCTGCCGTCTGTCCAGTGCTGGCGACCTATCCGCTCGACGTGCCGCCGCGCGGACCCGGCGATCGCGGGCGGACCGCGACCATCGCGCTGCGCGCCGGGCGGGTCTGCATCAAACGCCCCCGCAATGGCTTGGTCGAGACCGATCCCGCCCAGCTCACGCTCACTCTGGTCGAGGCGATCGAGGATCAGCCGCCCGCCGGCACCCCGCCGATCTGCTGGCGGCTGCTCACCACACTGCCCGCCGAGACCGCCGAGCAGGCCGCCGAAGTGGTCCGGCTGTATCGTCTGCGCTGGCGCATCGAACAGACCTTCCGGGCGTTGAAGAGCGACGGCCTTGGTCTGCCCGATGTGCAACTGCGCGATGCCGAGCGCCTGTTCAAGCTGGCCGCCATCGGCCTCGGCGCGGCGGTGCGCACCATCCAGCTGGTCGATGCCCGCGACGGCGGCCCGCGCCCGGCCAGTGATGTCGCCGATCCCGCCCTCATCGCGGCGGCAGAGGCCATCGGCCCGACGCTGGAAGGCAAGACGGCGAAGCAGCAGAACCCTCATCCACCGCACAGCCTCGCCTGGATCACCTGGATTGTCGCGCGGCTCGGCGGCTGGACCGGCTACTACAAGCCGCCCGGACCCAAGGTCATCCGACGCGGATGGGATCGCTTCGCCGCCATGGCCGAGGGCTTTCTGCTCGCCAAGCAATTCCCACCCACACAGATCGTTACGGGTCATGTGTAAATCCCGTAGGCCCTCGGGGGCGGAGAGGGTTTGAGCGCTCACCAACACCAAAGTGGGTCATCACGAAGGACGCCCCACCGCGGCCGATCAGAGTTCGACACCGAGTTGTGTCCGTCAAGTTCAGCAAATTGGGTGGCCGTGTCCTGCGGGAATGTTTCTCAGTTCGGCTGAGCGCCGTTTCTCCGTCCCGGCCTGCAGCATGCACGAGGCGCCGCGCGCAGCGGCGGTCAACACTGGCCGCAGGCCACCGGCGAAGCCGGCGCGCAGCGGTCTTGACGGTCGCGAGCACGGCGCCAGACTTGGGCAGGTCGGGTGCGCAGCCGGTCATGCCGCGCGCCGTAACGCCGCCTTCTTGTGTTCCTTCAGGTGCTCCATGTTCAGATAACGGATCGCCTCGAGCCAGTTCTCGTGGGTTTCCACCGCCAGCGCTCGCACCAGCCGCAAGCAGCTCGCGGCGTCGGGGAAGATCCGCACCACCTGCGTCCGCCGTTTGATCTCCTGGTTCAGCCGTTCCAGCATGTTGGTCGATTTCATGTGCTTGTGGTGCGCCAGCGGCAGGCGGTAGTAAGTCAGAGTTTCCTCGATGTTCTCTTCGACCCAGGCGCACAGCTTGGCGTATTTGCCCTGCCACTTCGCCAGCCAAGCGGCCAGATCGCGACGCACTTCGGCGGGATCGCGCCGGTCATAAAACCACCGCAGCTCTTGCAGGCAATCGTCGTCCACCCGGCGCGGCACATAGTCGAGCGCGTTGCGCAGGAAGTGCACGTAGCACCGCTGCCAGGCCGCCTCCGGCAGCACCTCGCGAATCGCCTGTTTGAGCCCGGGATGATCGTCGGAGACCACGAATTCCACCCCGAACAGGCCGCGCCGCTTCAATCCCAGCAGGAGGTCCCGCCAGCTCGATCGGCTCTCCCGATTGGCCAGCTCCACCGCCAGCACCTGCCGCCGGCCTTCGCCATCCACCGCCACCGCGATCAGCACCGCCTGGCTGCTGATCACCCCGGCCTCGCGCACCCGTTCGTAGCGGGCATCCAGGATCAGATAGGGGTAGCTTTCCGTCAGCCGCCGCTCGGCAAACGCCGCAGCCCGGCGTCCAGCGTCTTGTTCACCGCACTGATCGACGAGGCAGAAAAGCTGTGGCCACACAACGCCTCGGTCACCGCTTTCACCTTGCGCGTCGAGACGCCTTGCACGTACATCTCCGCTAGCGTGCCGACCAAAGCCTTCTCCGAACGCTGATAGCGCTCGAACAGTTCGGTCGAGAGCCGGCCGCTGCGGTCCTGCGGTACCCGCAGCTCCAGCGTGCCAACCCGGGTGATCAGCGCGCGCCCGTAGTAGCCGCTGCGATACCCAAGCCGGCCCTCCGTCCGCTCGCCCTTCTCCGCCCCCAGCGCCTCCGTCATCTCGGCTTCCAGCGCCGCCTGCACCACCGAGCGCATCGCCGCCCGGATGAAGTCCGTGTCCCGCTCAAGCACCGCTTGGAGGTCGATGACTTCCGCCTTACCTTGCTCCTTGGTCATGGTCTGCTCCCTTCCAACGGGGTCGGTGACGTCGAACATCACCCGCATACCATGACCACCCTCCGATCAGACGCTTTTGCAGAACCCTCCGGACACTACCCGACACCGCGCGTTCCTACGTCCATCGCGTAGATCGACGTGCTCGCGGCGATGTAGAGGCGATTGTGGTGGTGCCCGCCGAAGCAGAGATTGGCGGCAACCTCCGGCACCACGATTGCACCGAGCGGTGTGCCATCCGGCGCAAACACCCTCACACCGTTCATGTTGTGGTTGCGAGACCAGCCCCCGGCAGCCCAGATATTGCCGTCCTCGTCCGCCCGTATGTCGCCGGCGATGTACGGAGGCGGGGACGTCCGCGAAATCATGGAAGATGCGGTCGTTGGTCAGCTTGCCATCCTCGCCAACATCGAACACGCGGATGAGCGTCTTATTTTCAGGGCCGCCGAGAAGGCCAGTGTCGGTAATGTAGAGCTTCTTTTCGTTCGGGGAGAAGCAAAGTCCGTTCGGCATGCTGAAGTCGCCAACCACGACAGTGAGCTCGTTGCTCTTGGGATCGAAGCGATAATTCCGACTCTCCGCGATTGCCCTCGTGGTCGCCCAAGATTCCGTAGCTGGGGTCGGTGAACCAGACAGTGTCATCCGACTTCACGATGACGCCGTTCGGCGAATTGAGCGGCTTGCCCTGGTATTTGTCGGCAACCACAGTGATCGTGCCGTCGTATTCGGTGCGAGTGACGCTCCGCGTTCCCTGTTCGCATGACAGCAGCCGCCCCTGCCGATCGCGGGTATTGCCGTTGGCGAAGGTCGATGGCTGCCGGAACAGGGTCGTCCGCTTGGTCATCGTATCATGTCGCATCAGCCTGTTGTTGGGGATGTCGCTCCAGATCAGGCTGTGCATGTCGCCGAACCAGACCGGTCCCTCCGTCCACACGCCACCGGTCCAGATGCGCACCAGTCCGGCGGTGCCGCCGCTATATTTGGCGAACCGCTTGTCGAATACCTCGAACGCCGGATCGGGATAGAGCGCCGTCGAAGGGTCGTCCCAGTCGCGCGGCGGCGGCGTCGTGCCGGGCGGATCGGACTGCGCCAGGTACCGGGCCGGCAACAGAGGTCGCAGCCGTTGCTGCGGCCGCACGCAGAAGAAGCGGCGAGCCATTCTTGGTTCCCCCTACTTGGATTTACCCGGAGTATCGGATCGTCGCCGCCGGCGGGTCCATCTCGCCGCCCGTTGCCTCGCGATCACGTTGTCGTAATTGAGGCAACCGCTCGATGCGCCGCCACTGACGCCGAATTGACGCGCGACCGCCTCGCTCGACGATGCGCGACCGCTACACACCACGCGACGAAAGCGCGAGAGGAAGACCATGCAACGTCGCTCGCTACTCGGCGGCCTCGCCCTCTGCCCGCTCTGCGCGCCGCGCGCCCGCGCCGCCGGCTGGAGCTGGTCGGGCGCCGACGGGCCGCAGCACTGGGGGTCGCTGCCCGGCTTCGCCACCTGCGGCGACGGCCGCCAGCAATCGCCGATCGACCTCGCCGGCGGGATCAAGGCGGAGCTGCCGCCGCTCGAGGTTTCGTGGCGGCAGGCAAACGCCACCATCGTCAACCCCGGCTACACGATCCGCGTGAACATGCCGCCCGGCAGCACGCTACGGGTCGGCAACACCGCCTACGAAATGGTGGAATTCCATTTCCACGCGCCCGCCGAGCACGCGGTCACCGGCAAGCGGGCGGCGATGGAGGTGCATTTCGTCCACAGCCGCGCGGGCGGCGCCGATCCCGTCCACGGCAGCAATGACTGGGAGGCCGAGCCGCAATCCGGCAGCTTCGGCGTCATCGGCGTGTTCCTCGAGCCGGGCGGCGCCAATGCCGCCTTCGCCGAAATCGCCCGATCCATGCCGAAGGCGACGGGCGGCGAGGCCCCGATCACGGTCGCGCCCGCAGGCCTGCTGCCGCACGCGCTCGGCTACTGGACCTATACCGGCTCGCTTACCACGCCCGCCTGCGCCGAGATCGTCACCTGGATGGTGCTGCGCGCGCCGATCGCGGTCGGGCAAGCCGACATCGACCGCTTCCGGGCACTCTATCCGAACAGTGCGCGACCGTTGCAGCCGCGCAACCGCCGCTTCGTGCTGATGTCAGGTTGATCAGCCAAAGTCAGCGCGGCGCGGTGGTCGGATCAAACCCCAAAAATCCCGCCTGCGGCACCGGCGCGCCGCCGTCGTGAGCGAATAGCGGCGCCGTCCGCGGTGGCGCCGGCGCCTGCACGGCGACCCGGGCCGAGACCTGGGCCGAGACCGCGACCGGCCGGTGTCGCCGGCTGGGCTCGCGATGCGCGGCGGGCACCGGCCCGCGCGCGGCGGCCAGCGCCGGGGCGGCCTGGTCCGAGCCGCCGCGCATCGAGAGCAGCAGGAAGGTGATGTCGTTGCGGCCAAGATCGATCGAGAGGTCGATCGGCGTCATGCCCAGAACGTTCTGCGCATTGAGGTCGGCGCCGCGGTTCAGGGCGTCGCGGGCGGCGGTGATGTCGCCGCGGTCGATCGCGTCGAACAGCGCGGTATTGGGCGCCATGTCGGTGGCCGTGCGATCGGGGGGCGCCGCGCTGCCGGGTGTGGACTGTGCGCCGGGAATCGCCGGCGGCGGCGGCAGAACCGGCGCCTGCGGCTTCTGCCGCGGCGAGGCCACGCCCATCGCGGTGCTGGCGCTCGGGATGACCTGCGCGAAGGCCGTAGCCGTGTCCAGGGAGGAGACGGCCAGCACAATCACCACCGGGGCGAATCGGATGACGGAGCGCATCGGCGGAACCCTTAGCTCAAGCGCGGTTCAACCACCAGAACCCGAAATTCAGGTACGTGGCATAGACGACCCAGGCGGCATAGGGCAACATCAGCAGCGCCGCCCGCCGCTCCACCCGCTCGAAGGCGCGGGCGGTCAGCACCACCAGGACCAGCAGCACCAGAATCACCGCGAGACCCAGCGCCGGCTGGCGCAGGCCGAAGAAGGCGGGAGTCCAGAGCGCGTTCAGCAGCAGCTGCCAGCCCCACAGCCGCAGCGGCGAGGCGTTGCCGACGCGCCGCCACACCAGCCACGCGGCGGTGCCGATCATCAGATAGAGCACGCCCGAGACGGCCGCGAACACCCAGTCGGGCGGCGTGCCGGGTGGCCGGGCCAGCGCATCGTACCAGACCCGCACCGCCCCCGCGGTCAGCTCGCCCGCCGCCGCACCCACCAGCAGGCAGAGGCCGAGAAACCCCACCAGCGCCAGCAGCGACGCTCCCGGTGACGACGCCCCGCGATCATGCCATTCGACGTTCTGGAAGACACGACCCCCTTCGCTCACTGGCCCCCTTCGCTCATGGGCATACGCCTGCGGCGCGCCCCGGTTCAACGCCCCTCCCGTCTCCAGGCGCCGACCAGCAGGCCCAGCAGCAACGGCAGCGCCGCCCAGGGCGGCAGCAGCGGGATCGCCGAGATGCCGGTCACCACATGGTCGTCGTTGCGGCGCAACCCGATCCAGCCAGAGCCAGACGTGTCGGCCTCCGCGCTCACGCGACGCAACGCCGGCGCGGCGGCAGGGTCGAGCCAGTGGACGCTGCCGTTCGAGCCCGTGACGATCTGGCGCAGCCGTGTCGCGGTCGCCCGCAGATCGGCGAATTCGCGCGGGTTGGTCATCGCCGCGGCCGCATAGGCCGCCCGCTTGCCATCGCTCACCTGCCAGACGCCGGGGGCGGCGGCCGGCAGCGAGGCATCGGCACGGCCCGGTCCAGCCGGCCGCAGTACCACCTGCTCGCGCTTGCCGTTCGGGTCGATCACGGTCACCGGCGGCGGCGGTCCGGCATCGAGGCTGCGGCGCGTGATCTGCAGCCGCCCCTCGGCGATGCGCGCCTCCAGCGCGTTCTCCTGCAGATCGGGCTCCTTCATCAGCCAGTGCGCGGTGCGGCGCAGCAGCTCCGCCTGCGGCCCGCCACCCTCAAAGCCACGCGACCACAGCCAGATCTGATCGGACAGCAGCATCGCGGCCCGCCCCTCGCCCACCCGATTGAGCACCAGCAGCGGCGCCGCGTCCGGGCCTTGCATCAGCACCTCGCCGCTGGTGCTCGCGGGCAGGATGCGACGGAACCAGTCGCCCCAGCCCGGCGCCCCGTCCGGCTGCCAGCCGGGCAGGTCGGCCGTCACCGGATGGCGGGTGCCCATCGCGGTGACCAGGGGTTTGAACTTCCCCTCGATCACGCCGCCGTCATTGCCGGGCGGCTGCGCCGGCAGCACCGACCCGAGGGGTGTGTCGGCGAGGCTCCCCGGTCCCACGAATTCGGGCCCGACGCTGAGCAGCAGTGCGCCGCCCTCGCGCACGTAGTCGGCGATGTTGCGCAGGTAGATGGCAGGCAGGATGCCGCCGTTCTGAAACCGATCCAGGATGATGAGGTCGAAGCCCTTTATTTTCTCCTGGAACAGCTCGCGGACAGGAAAGGCGATCAGCGCCAGCTCGTTCAGCGGCGTCATGTCGTCTTTTTCGGGGGGCCGCAGGATGGTGAAATGCACCAGATCGACCGCCGGATCGGATTTCAGCAATTGCCGCCAGGTCCGCTCGCCCGGATTGGGCTCGCCCGAGATCAGCAGCACCCGCAGCCGGTCGCGCACGCCGTTGATCTGCACCACGGCGCGGTTGTTGACGGTGGAGACCTCGCCCGGCAGCCGGCTCGCCTGCAAATCGATCACGATCGGGCCGGCGCGGGTGATCGGCACCGGGATCGACTGCACCCGGCCGGTCGGCACCTCCTCGACCACCGGCTTCTCGCCGTCGCGGCGGATCGTGAGCGTGGCACTGCCGCCGCGCCCGGCGCCGAGGTCATCGACCGCGACCCGCAGCGTCACCCCTTTGCCGACGATGCCATAGGCTGGCGCATCGACAATCCTGAGGCGCCGATCGACCTGCTCGCCGCGGGCTGGGATCAGCACATGGAGCGGCGCCGATGGCGGCTTGTCGGGGATGTCGTGCACCTGTCCGTCGGTGATCGCGACCACGCCCGCCAGCCGCTTGCGGGGGATGTCGGCCAGCGCGCGACCGATCGCGGTGAACAGGCGGGTGCCGTCCTGCCCCGTCTCCGGCACCGTGATCATGCGCAACTGGAGATCCGGCAACTTTGCCGCCGCGGCCTCGATCGCCGCCCGAGCCTTGTCGCGCAAGGCGATCCGGTCGCCGATGTGCATCGAGGCGGTGTCGTCGATCGCGAGCAACGCGATATCGGGCAATCCCTGCCGCGTCTCCTGCACCAGCCGCGGCCCGGCGAGCCAGACCGCCAGCACCGCGAATGCCGCAACGCGCAGCCACGCTCCGCGCGCCCGCCGCCACAGCCCGAGTGCCACCGGGATCAGGCCAGCGCCAGCAGTGCTGCGATCAGCCACGGCGGCACCGTGGGGTCGAAGCGGACGGCCGCGATCACCTCGTGCAGCTTCATTGTCCCAGCTTCATTGTCCGAGCCGCTCCAGGATCGCCGGCACGTGGACCTGGTCGCCCTTGTAGTTGCCGGTGAGCGCGTACATCACGAGGTTGACGCCGAAGCGGTAGGCCAGCAGCCGTTGCCGGTCCCCGCCCGGGACCACGGCGTAGAGATTGCGCCCGGCGCGATCGGTCGCCCAGGCCGCCGCCCAGTCGTTGTTGCCGATGATCACCGGGCTCACGCTGTCATTTTCGCGGTCCTGGTCGCGCTGCACCCAGACCGTGTCGCCGACATAGCGGCCCGGGTACTCGCTGAGCAGATAGAACGAGCGCGACAGCACGTGATCGGTGGTCAGCGGCGCCAGCGGCGGCACGTCCAGCCCCTGCGTCAGCCGCCGCAGCGCGTCCGTGCCGGGGGCATAGGCGGCGCCGCTGCCCTCGCCGCCGGCGCCGCCGGTATCGATCAGGATCAGCCCGCCGTGGCGCATATAGAGGTTCAGCGCCGCGACCGCCGCTGCCGAGTGCTCCGCCGCCGGCGTGATCGGCCAATACAGCAGCGGATAGACGGAAAGATCGTCCACCCCGGGCGTCACCGCCGCCGGCTCGGCCAGCGTCGCCGCGGTGCGCTGGTTGACGAACTCCGACAGCCCGACCAGTCCCTGGCGCGAGACCTGATCCACCTGCGCATCGCCGGTCTCGACATAGGCGAGGCGGGTTTGCAGCGCCGCCGCCTCCGGGTCGGCAGCCCGCGCCGGGGCTGGCTGCCGCGAGCAGTGCGGCGAACAGCACGCCGACGGTCGCCGGGCGCAGTAGGCCGCGCAGGCCCAGCGCCACCAGCATATCGAGCGCGATCAGCGCCAGCGCCGCGGCCAGCAGCCACGGCCCGAGCGCGCGCTCCTTCGCGATCCCGGTGATCGGCTGCACCCGCGCGCCGGGGATCGGTGCAGCCGCCCGCAGCGGCGGCAGCGCGGCGCCGAGATTGAGCGCGTGGCGGTTGTCCTGCGGCCCATAAAGGCCCGGCGGGTGCCGCGCCGAGACCGGCGTGGTCGCGAACGCGTTGGCGGGCAGCGGGGCCGCGGCCTGCGGCGGCGGCCCGAGGGTGCCGAACCCGTCCAGCGTCTGCGCCGGCGCCAGCGGCGTGGTGCTCGGCGCCGGCGCGAGACCGACCGAGAGATCGACCAGTCGGCGCAGCATGTCCACGAACAGGCCCGAAAGCGGCAGGTTCGACCAGTCGGCATTGGCGGTGACGTGGAACAGCACCACGCGCCCGCGCCCGCGCCGCTCCGCCGTCACCAGCGGCGTGCCGTCAGCGAGCCGCGCCCAGGTGCGCGGCGCCAGCAGCGCCGAGGGTTCGGCGAGCACCTGCCGGTTCACGGTCACGTCCGCCGGCACCGCCAGCCCCGCGAAGGGCGAGCCGGGCGGAAACGGTGCGAGCCGCGCCGGCTTCGCCCAGGAGAGCGCGCCGCCGAGCTGGCGGTCGCCGGCCAGCAGCTTCACCGGCAGCAGCCCGTCCGCCGGCGCGCCCGGCGCGCCCGCTTGGGGCAGCACGCCGGGATCGGTCGCCTGCGCCGGCGAGGCTGCGATGCGCGGGCCGGCAAAGCGCACCAGCAGCCCGCCCTTCTCGACCCATCGGGTGAGTGCGGTCTGATCGGCGCCGGGCGCCAAAGGCTCGTCGGCAAGCACGATCACCGCGATCTGCCGCTTGAGCAGTGTGGCGATGCTGCCCTCGCGCAGCTCGACAAAGGGCGAGAGGGCGCGCCGCAGATAATAGAGCGTGCCCGAGAGCGGCACGTTCGCCGCCGCGTCGGGCGACATCAGCCCGACCGGGCGCCGCCGCCAGCGCTCGTCCAGCAGGGCGACGCCGGCGGCCGAGGCGGGGCCTTCCAGCACCAGCCGTGCCAGCCGGTTGCGCAGCTCGGGCGGCAGCGTGATCGCGGCCTCGGCGGTGCGCGCGCCGGGCGGCAGGGTGAAGGTCGCGCGCGCCAGGGTGCGGCCGTCGCCGCTTTGCGCCAGCACCGCGCGCACTGCTTCCATCGGCTGCGGCAGTTGTGCCAGGCGGGCCACCAGTCGGTCCGGCTCGGCGCGCGGGGGCAGCAGCACCATCGTCTGCGGCGGATCGGGGGCAATTTCGATCACCGACCCGGCGCGGCGCAGGGCGGCGGCGAAGGCGGCATCGCCGGTGGTGGCGAGGCCATCGGCCAGATAGGCGACCGGCGCGCCGCGATGTCGCCCAGCGGCGCAACGCCGCCGCCGCCCCGGCGCGGTCCACCGGCCAGGGCTTCGGCCGCAGTGCCGCGAGCCGCGCGCGCAGATCGGCGACCGGCATCACCGCGCTGATCGCGGGCGGGCGGGCGTCATTCGCATCGGCGGTGGCGAGCAGCGCGGCCGGCCGGTGCTCTCGCGCCGCGCGCGCCAGCATGGCGTCGGCCGCCGCCACCCGCCCCGGCCAATCGGCGGCCGCCGCCCAGCCGTCGTCGATCACCACCAGCAGCGGCCCGGCGCCCGGCAGCGCGACGCCCGCGTCCAGCACCGGCCCGGCCAGGCCCACGATCAACAGCGAGGCGGCGAGCAGGCGCACCGCCATCAGCCACCACGGCGTGCGTGCCGGGGTCTCCTCCGGCGCGCGCAGGCCGGCGAGCAGGCGGATGGCCGGGAAGCGCTCGCTGCGCGGCGCCGGCGGGGTGACGCGCAGCAGCCACCACAGAACAGGCAGGGCGGCGAGTGCCAGCAGCACCCAAGGCGCGGCGAAGATCATCGGAGGGGAAACGTGCGCCACGGCCGGGCGGCGCACAACCAAAGTTGCAGGGCCGGGTTGATGGGGGTGGGGGCGCCGCCTATCGCGCCTACTCCTTTCGGAGGGACAGCGCAGCATCCAAGACGTTCGCGTTCGGGGTGCGGCGAACCTTCGCCCAGTCGGCGAAGGCGTGGTGCGCTGTTTGTAGCTGGTTCAGAACGTCAAGCCTGTTCCATTGTTTTGTGAGGTCATAATCTGCTTGTCAGGGTAGCCGGGAGCGGCGCCGGAGCTGTTGACCACGCCTCGCATCCCAGAGCCTGTACCCCGCCCAGAAAAATCGTCGGTTGCGCTCTTCCCGCGGCGGGCAAGCGTCGCTCAACGGTACCCGATATCCGCTCGCACCTTGCCGCGGAACACCCAGTATGACCATCCCGTGTACATCAGGATCACCGGCAGCAGGAACAGCGTGCCGACCATCAGGAAGGCCTGCGTGCGCACATCTGACGCCGCCTGCCACAAGGTCAGCCGGTGCGGCACGATGTTCGGCCACAGGCTGATCGCAATGCCGAGATACGACATCGCGAACAGCGCGACCGCGCCGACGAACGGCCCCCATTCCGAGCGGCGGCGGGCGAGCGCCGACCACTCTGCCCACGCGATCAGGAGGGTGATGATCGGCACCGGCGCCAGCAGCCCGATATTGGGCCAGTCGAACCACCGCGCGCGGATGTCGGGATGCGCGATCGGCGTCCAGATGCTGACCACCAGCACCGCGGCGCAGACGCCGAGGAAGGCGATCCGGCCGTGCGCGCGCGCCCAGTCCTGCAGCCCGCCCTCGGTCTTGAGCACCAACCAGCCGGCGCCGAGCAGCGCGTAGCCGAACACGAGGCAAACGCCGGTCACGATCGAGAACGGGGTGAAGCAGTCGAGGCTGCTGCCGGTGAACACCTGCCCGTCGGTCTGGAACCCCTGGATGAAGGCGCCGAGCACGATGCCTTGCGCGAACGTCGCCAGCATCGAGCCGTAGCAGAAGCCGTGGTCCCAAAAACTGCGATGCGCGCGGTCGCGGTAGCGGAACTCGAAGGCGACGCCACGGAACAACATCGAGAGCAGCATCACCAGGATCGGAAAATAGACCGCCGGGATGATGATCGCGAAGGCGAGCGGGAACGCCGCCAGCAGCCCCATGCCCCCGAGGATGAGCCAGGTTTCGTTTCCATCCCAGATCGGTGCAATCGCGTTCATAACCAGGTTGCGCGAGGCGACGTCCGGCGCGAAGCCGTACAGGATCCCCACCCCGAGATCGAAGCCGTCGAGCAGCACGTAGAGAAACACGCCGAAGCCCAGGATCACCGTCCAGACCGGGACGAAGTCGATCGCAACCGCGCCGCTCATCGCGCACCTCCGGCACCCACTGCGGGCAGGTTCGAGACCGGATGCGCCGGCCGGCCACTCTCCACCGCCTCGTCCTCCGCCACCATCGCCTCCGGCCCGCCGCGGACGATGCGCGACATCACCAGCCAGCCGGACGGGAAGATCACGGCGTAGGCGACGACGTAGCCGATCAGCGAGAGCAGCACGTTCCAGCCGGTGAGCGAGGGCGAGACCGAATCCGCGGTGCGCAGCAAGCCGTAGACCGTCCAGGGCTGCCGCCCGGTCTCGGTGGTGATCCAGCCGGCGATGACGGCGATGAAGCCGAGCGGGGCCGCGAACTCAAAAAGCCGCAGCAGGGCCCGGCTGCGGAACAGCCGGCCGCCGGCCCGCATGGCGTTGCCGATGACGACCAGCGCCAGCATCAGAAAGCCCACGCCCGCCATGATACGGAACGCGAAGAACGGGAAGATCACGGGCGGCCAGTCCTGCCGGGGGAACGCGTCCAGGCCTTGCACCGCTTTGGTCAGCGTGTGGGTGATGATGATGCTGCCGAGATAGGGGATCGCGAGATCGTAGCGGTTTATCGCACGCTTCTGGTCGGGGATCGCGAACAGATGCAGCGGCGTCGGCGATTCGGTCGTGAAATCGCCTTCGATCGCAGCGAGCTTGGCCGGCTGGTACCGCAGCGTGTTGTCCCCGTGCCGGTCGCCGAGGAAGATCTGCAGCGGCACCAGCACCAGCAGCAGCCAGAGCGTGGTGGAGAACATCTGCCGCCCTTCCAGCGTGAAGCGGCCGTGGCGGATCAGCCAGGCGCCGACGCTCAGCACCACGAAGCCGGTGGTGATGTAGGCGGCGCAGACCATGTGCGGGAAGCGGTACGGGAAGGAGGGATTGAAGATGATCGCGAGCCAGTCCGCCGGATAGAACTTGCCATTGACCATCTTGTAGCCGGCCGGCGTCTGCATCCAGCTATTGGCGGACAGGATCCAGAACGCCGAGAACAGCGTGCCGAGTGCGACCATCAGGGCGGCGATGAAGTGCGCCCAGCGCGGCACCAGGCTGCGGCCGAACAGCAGCACGCCGAGGAACGCCGATTCGAGGAAGAAGGCGACAAGCCCCTCATAGGCGAACAGCGGCGAGAGGATGTTGGCGGTGTCCGCGGCGAAGCGGCTCCAGTTGGTGCCGAACTGGAACGGCATCACGATCCCGGACACCACGCCCATGCCGAACGCGACCGAGAAGATCTTGATCCAGAACGAGGAGATGCGGAAATAGATCTCCCGCCCGGTGGCCATGTGCAGCCCCTCCATCAGCGCGATGTAGGAGGCAAGTCCGATGGTGAAGGCGGGCAGCAGGATGTGCCACCCGATCACCCAGAAAAATTGCAGCCGCGACAGGATCAGCGCGTCGAGTGCCATGCCCTCTCTTTCTCGGTGATACCGCGCCGCTGGGCGTGCACGCGCGGGCATTGGGGGCCGGCCCGCCTACTCCGCCGCCAACTCCGGGACGACCGGCCTGACATCGCCATGCTATCCAGCACCCGCGCCATGCGCTAGGGGAGCGCCACGGAGGGAGAATGAGCCACACCGTCGAACTGGCCAATGAGGGGATCGAGCACGCCCACCACGAGGTCGAGCACGCGGCCCCGCACAACGACCACCGGGCGCGCCGCATCGCGGTGCTGATCGCGGCCCTCGCCGCGGCGCTGGCGATCAGCGAGATGGGTGAGAAGAGCGCCCAGAACGATTACCTCACGCGCCATATCGCACTCAGTGACGATTGGAATTTCTACCAGGCCAAGCACACCCGCGCCGTGATGATCGGCGCCACCGCCGACGTGCTGGCGAGCCTGCCGCCCTCTGCCACGACCGATCAGCGCATCGCTGCCCTGCGCACCGCGGCGGCTAAATATGAGAACGACCCGAAAGGCGGCGAGGGGGCGAAGCAACTGCTCGCCAAGGCCAAGGTCGAGACCGAGGCGCGCGACCACGCCTTCCATCGCTACCACCAGTTCGAATGGGTGGTGGGCGCATTGCAGATCGCGATCGTGCTGGCGTCGGTCGCCGTGGTGACGCGCGTGATGGCACTCGCGGTCGCCGGCGCGCTGCTTGGCGGGCTTGGCGTCGTCGCGGGTGTGCTGATTGCGGTTGGCGTCGTTTAGCCGGCAGGCTCGGGGCGCCGCCCCGAACCCCGCCAAGGGCGTTCGCCCTTGGAACCCGTTCGCTTTCGCCGAGCGCCCCGTTGCACGCCAGCGCCTGCTGTTCGTGGTGCTGTGCCTCGTGTGGGGCACGACCTGGCTCGCGCTGAAGGTGGGAGTCACCGCCGTGCCGCCGGCGTTCTTCTCCGGCACCCGCTGGACCGTGGCCGGCCTGGCACTGCTCGCGTGGCGGCGCTGGCAGGGGCAGCGGGTGCGGCTGCCCCACCGCGCACTCGGGCGCGCGGCGCTGGTCGGCGTGCTGATGGTGGCGCTGAACGCGGTGCTGATGCTGTACGGGTTACGCTACGTGAGCAGCGGGCTGGCGGCGGTGATCAGCTCGGCGCTGACGCCGATCGCGCTGCTCGGCTTTTCGGTCGCATTCGGCCATGAGCCGTTCCGGCCGCGGCAGCTCGCCGCGATCGGCCTCGGCGTGCTCGGCATCGGCGTGCTGTTCGGGCCGGCGGCGGCGCAGGGGCGGCTCGGCCTGGGTGAGGCGCTGGGTGCGGCAGGCGTGATCGCCGGGACCCTCTGCTACACGCTCGGCTCGGTGCTGGCGCGGCCGCTGATGCGCTCGGTGGCACCGGCCGACGTCGCGGCGCTGATCAACCTGATCGGCGGCCTGGTGCTGCTGCCGCTCTCGCTCGCCTTCGAGCCGGGCGCCTGGCACGCGGCGGGCGGCGATTGGGGCACCGCCGCCTGGCTCGCCTGGCTGTTCCTGCTGCTGCCCGGCTCGCTCGGCGCGACCATCATATACCTGATCCTGGTGCGTGACTGGGGCGCGAGCCGCACCGGCACCTATGCCTTCGTCAGCCCCGTATTCGCGGTGTTCCTCGGCGTCGCGGTGCAGGGCGAGCAGATGGACCCGAGCGACGCGGTGGGCATGATGCTGATGCTGGCCGCCGCGGCCGTGGTGCTGCTGCGCGGCTGATCAGTGCCGCCGCGCCGCATCGACCGCCTGGCGCAGCTCGGAGAGCGGCACCGCGCCAGGGATGATCTGCCCGCCGATCACGAAGGTCGGCGTGCCGTCGATGCCGAGCGCCTGGGCGAGAGCGACGTTGGCGCCGAGCCGGTCCTTGATCGCGGGGTCGGCCATGTCGCGCACCAGACGCGCCCCATCGAGGCCGAGCCGCGCCGCCTGCTGGCGCAGCCACTCCTCGGTCGGGTGTGCAGAGGCTGCCATCTCGACTTCCTGTAACGGCAGATAGCCGCCCTGGCGCTGGGCGGCGAGCAACGCGCGGGCATCCAGCGTGCTGTCCGGGCCGAGCACGGGGATGTCCTTGTACACCAGCCGCACGCCCCGATCGGCGGCGAGCAGGCCCGCGACCACCGGGCGCATCGCGCGGCAATAGGGGCAGCGCGGGTCGTAGAACTCGACCACGGTGACGTCCCCGTGCGGGTTGCCGGCGACCGGATCGGCGGGGTCTTCGCGCAACTGGCGGGAGCGGGAGGCAAGCGCCGCGTGCGCGGCACTCTCCCGGCGCCGACTCTCGTCGTGCTGCAAGGCGTCGATGGCGTCGCGCAGGATCGAGGGATCGTCATGCAGCGCTTGGCGCAGGATGGTCACGATCTCGGCGCGCTGCTGGGGGGTGAAGCTCTCGGCGCGCGCTGCGACCGGCCAAGCTGCGAGCAGAGCGAGCACGCAGCCCAGCGCGGGCAACCCCTTGAGGCGATATGATCCGTGGGTGATTGCCATTCTCCGTCTCCGCCCGCGCTTGCGGGCGGAGAGGAGCGGTTGACCTCGTTCCAACCATTCAAGCGATTCCCCTGCCAGCGCGGCCGGCCGGTTGCCGCTGCGGGGCGATGCCGCTATGGCGGGTCGCTCCGGGCTTGGGGGACATGCGTCGGTGCGAAGCGAGGTCTCGGCGAGCGGTGGCTTGATCATGCGCCGCATCGTAGCTTCTTTGCGGCGCGTCGTCCTGCTCGGAACAGCGGTTTCGATGGGCGGGTGCTCGGGTATGGGCTCGCTCGGCCGGACCTTCTTCGGCGGCCCCGCCGCGAGCCAGGCGCCGCAGGTGCTGACCGGCTTCATCGGCGGCGTGGCGGCCGACGAGCCGCGCGCCGCGACCATCGCCCGCGACGTGCTCGCGCATGGCGGCAACGCGGCCGATGCGGCGGTGGCGCTGGGCTTCGCGCTCTCGGTCACGCTGCCCTCGCGAGCCTCGCTCGGCGCCGGCGGCGCCTGCCTCGCCTACGCCCCGCCGGGGGACGGACCGGGAAGCGGCAGGCCGGAGGCGATCCTGTTCACCTCGCTGCCCTCGCAGGCCGCGGGCGGCGACCGGCCGGCCTCGCTGCCGATGCTGGCGCGCGGGCTCTATGCGCTCTACGCCCGCTACGGCAGCCGCCCATTCGGCGAGCTGGTGATCCCGGCCGAGCAGATGGCGCGTTTCGGCATCCCGGTGAGCCGCGCGTTGGCGCAGGATCTGGCGCTGGTCGGCGGCCCGCTACTCGCCGATCCGAATGCGCGCGCGATCTTCGGCCCCAACGGGACGCCGCTTGCCGAGGGGCAGAGGCTGGTGCAGCCCGATCTGGGGGCGACCCTCGCGCAATTGCGGGTGGCCGGCGTGGGCGATCTCTATCAGGGCCAGCTCGCGGCCCGGCTCGTGGATGCGTCGCGGCTGGCGGGCGGCCCGCTCGACACAAGCGATTTGCGCCGCGCGCTGCCGAGGGTGGCGGGGGCGCTCGACATGGCGGTGGGCCGCGACCGCGCCGCCTTCCTACCACCGCCGGCCGATGGCGGCCTGGCGGCGCTGGCCGCATTCGCGGCCTTGCGGCGCGACCCGCGCGATCCGGCGGCCGCCGCGGCGCGAGGACTGCAGGTGGCGGCACTCTGGCGCGCGGTCGGCGGCGATCCGCTGGCGGTCGCGAACTCCACCGCCGCGGCGCCGCCGCTGCCGCCGCTGCCGGCCTCGACCAGCTTCGTCGTGCTCGATCGCCGCGGCGATGCCGTCGCCTGCGCGATCAGCATGAACAACCTGTTCGGCACCGGGCGGGTGGCGCCGGGCATCGGGATCGTGCTCGCCGCCTCGCCGCCGGTGGACCAGCGTCCGCTGCTGGCCGCCGCCATCGCCTACAACCTGAACCTGCACGCCTTCCGCGCCGCCGTGTCGGGCTCGGGACAGGATGGTGCGGCCCTAGCGGTCGGTGTCGGCTTGCAGAACGTGCTGGCGACCCGGGTGCCGATGCCCGTCCCGGTGCCCGATCCAGGGCGGGCCAACGTGATCTCCTGCCCGCGCTACCTGCCGGGCGACCGCGCCCTGTGCGGCTGGGCGACTGACCCGCGCGGCGCGGGGCTGGCGGTCGGGTCGCAATAATGGCGCTGAAGGTCGGGCGCGGTGCCGCGGCGCCGCCGTTCATGGTGATGGACGTGATCGCCGCCGCCAACGCGCAGCAAGCGGCGCTGCCGGCGGGCGCGGGGCGGGTGATCCGCATGGAGGTGGGCCAGCCCGGCACCGGCGCGCCGGCGGGCGCGGTCGCGGCGGCGCAGGCCGCCCTCGGGCGGGGCGAGCCGCTCGGCTACACCGAGGCGCTGGGCCGGCCGTCGCTGCGGGCGCGGATCGCCACGCATTATGCGGAGTGGTACGGGCTGACGCTGCCCGCCGAGCGCGTGGCGGTGACGACCGGCGCTTCGGGCGCGTTCCCGCTCGCCTTCCTCGCCGCTTTCGATGCGGGCGACCGGGTGGCGCTGACCGCGCCGTTCTATCCGCCCTACGTGAATATCCTGACCGCACTCGGGATGCGCGCGGTGGTGCTGCCGGTCGGGCCGGAGACGCGCTACCAGCCGACCGTCGCGATGCTGGAGCGGCTCGATCCGCGGCCCGAGGGGTTGATCGTGGCGAGCCCCAGCAATCCCGCCGGCACCATGCTCGATGCGGCAGAGCTGGAGGCGATCGCGCGCTGGTGCGAGGGGGGCGGGGTGCGGCTGGTGTCGGACGAGATTTATCATGGGCTGCACTACGCGCGGCCGATCGCGACCGCGGCCGCGTTCAGCGGCTCGGCGATCGTGGTCAACAGCTTCAGCAAGTATTTCAGCATGACCGGCTGGCGGATCGGCTGGGCGCTGCTGCCCGAGGATCTGCGCCGACCGGTGGAGTGCCTGGCGCAGAACCTGGCGATCTCGGCGCCGCATATCTCGCAAATCGCCGCCGAGGCGGCGTTCGATTGCCATGACGAACTCGCCGCGAACGTGGCGCGCTATGCGCGCTCGCGGGCGCTGCTGACGTCCGCACTGCCGCAGGCCGGGTTTTCGCGGCTGTCGCCGGCGGAAGGCGCGTTCTATCTCTATGCCGATGTGAGAGACCGCACGGATGACAGTGCGGCGTTCTGTGCGCGGATGCTGGCGGAGGTGGGGATCGCGGCGACGCCGGGGCTGGATTTCGACCGCGACCGGGGCAGGACGACGCTGCGGTTCAGCTATTGCGGGCCGGAGGCGGACATGGCGGAGGCGGTCGAGCGGCTGCGCGGGTGGCGGTAGGCGATCGCCGTGAAGTCCATCGCCCCTTGAGCAGCGCCAATACCAAGGCCGAACGACGGCGGCTTCTGTCTGTCTGTCGGGCGGGCATCGAACCGATGATCAATCGGCATTTCCACCGCCTCGCCTGCTGGTCAACCTTCGCCGGGTGCTGCATCTGACGTCCGGCGCCCTGATTCCGGCACGCTGACGCGCGTCGGACCGATGGAACATAGACCGTTGAAGGAACTCTGGGACATGACCCAAGTCACTCCGCGCGCGTACACCCTGCCCGTGCTCCTCGGCATTGGGGCATTGTCCCTCGGCATATCGTCTGCCCACGCGACGGTGGTCAGCGGCTCCAGCTTGGCGTTCGGCGAGAGCGTCAGTGCGACCATTGCCGTTACGAGCGGCCCATTGCCGCTGGTGTCCGCCGCCGCGCCTGCGCCCTACAACACCGCAGCCCTCGTGCTGAGCGCGAACCTGCCAAATCTACTGAGCACCGGTCCGCTGACTGCCAGCATACGCTCGGACGTCGATGGCGGTGCCGGTCCCAAGACTACGGCAGCCTCCGCCACGGCCAACAGCCTCAGCTTGACCGTCGGTTCTCTGACGGTCGGTCTCACGACGATCTCCTCGCAGGCATCCATCTCCGGCGATTATGGCTCGCTGGCCGCGGCTGCCGGGACGACGGTCAGGGGGTTGATCATCAATGGCGTGCCAATCGTTACGGCCACGCTGCCGGCGAACGACGTGCTGTTGAGCGCTCCCGATCTGACGATCACCCTCAACGAGCAGAGTGCGGGCGGCGATGGCGTCGGCAGCCGTGCCTTGCAGGTGCGTGGCCTCGATATCGCGTTCAGCGGATTTGCCGACGGTGCGAACCTGCTCAGCGGCGACATCGTCCTGGGCGAGTCGACGGTGCGCGAGACGGCCCGGCCACTCACACTCCTGCCGGAACCGGCCGGCATGGCGATGCTCGGGCTACCCCTCGGCGCCATCGCCCTTATCCGCCGGCGCCGCGGCTGAAAAAGGCCGTGCCGGTCGCCCCTTCGACAAGGAGGCCGAGAGCCGGTTAGGATGGCCCGCCCCGCATGGTGGCATGGCGGAGGGGCGCGGGTGGACTTGGTTCAGATCCGGTACTTCTTGGCGCTCGCCGACACTCTGAACTTCACGCGGGCGGCGGAGCGGTGCAACGTCACCCAGCCCGCCCTCACCCGCTCCATCCAGCGGCTTGAGGACGAGCTGGGCGGCCCCTTGCTGCTGCGCGAGCGAGCGCTGACCCAGCTCACTGAGCTAGGCCGTGCCATGCTCCCTCTGTTGGAGCGGACCTACGCCGCCGCCGAGGAAGCCCGCTCCAGGGCAAAAAACCTGCGGCATCAGGTCACGGCGCCGCTTCGGCTCGGGCTTTGCACGCTGGTCACGGCCGCGGTGCTCGTCCCGGTGCTCAAGGAACTCGCCGCCCGCTTCGCCGACCGGCTCCAGCTCACGCTTGTGCATGGGGCCTGCGCGCATCTGGCCGAACTGCTGCTGCACGGTGAGCTCGACGCCGCGTTGCTGCCCGAAGCCGAGATCGAGGCCGAGCGCCTGAACCGTTGGCCGCTGTTCGAGGACGGCCTCGTGGTGCTTGCCTCCCCGACCACCGTTTCGCCGTGCTCGACGCGGTGCCCATCGCCGCCTTGGCAGGGGAAGTGGTGCTGGTGGGCACGGAGGAGGGCTGCGCGCTCCGCCGGGCGCTCGACCGGCTGCGTTGCAGTGCGGGCGTGGAGGTGGAGATCCGGCACCGGGCGTCGAGCGGGGAGAGCATCGCTCATATGGTCGGCGCCGGTCTCGGCATCGCGCTCGCGGCCGGGCGTCAGTCCACCGCGCATGGCGTGATCTGCCGGCCATTAGACGATGCGGCGGCGCGGCAGCGCATTGTGCTTGCGACCGTCGCCGGGCGCCCGGCAGGGCGAGCGGCGGACGCGTTCGTCAAGCTTGCCCGGGCGCGGGACTGGGCGCGGGACTGGGCCCAGGGCGAGGGCGCGGCCGCGTGATGTCGGACGAGCATCGCACGCATGTGGCGCGGGCCCTGGGCGGGCGCCATCGCTCGGGGCCACCCGCCCCCTGTCGAGGAGAACTGGCGTGCCGACGCTGATCGAGCGGCTCGAGGCGCAGCGCAAACTGGCCGCCGGCGTCGCGGACGTGCACGCCGCTTACGAGGCTATGCTCGCCGAACTGCGCCGCACCTCGTTCCTCGATCACGCGCTGCGCGTGGACGAGCCGTTCCCCGATTTCCTGCTGCCGAACGCCGAAGGGCAGTTGGTGGCACGTGATGACCTCCTCGGCCACGGACCCGTCGTCGTCACCTTCTTCCGCGGCACTTGGTGCCCCTACTGCGCGATCCAGCTCAAGGCCTTGGAGGAGGCGCTGCCCGAGATCGCCGCCGCCGGCGCGCGCCTCGCCGCGATCACGCCCGAGACCGGCGGGCGGGCGGGCGAGGCCAAGGCGCGGCACGGCGCGCACTACGAAATCCTCGCCGACGTGGACCAGGGCCTCGGCATCGCCTGCGGCGTGGTGTTCCGCACGCCCGAGCCGTATCGCCGCCTGTTGCTGAGCCGCGGCGTGGATTTGGAGGAGCGGCACGGCCACGCGGGCTGGTTCCTGCCAGTGCCGGCCACCTTTGTCGTGGACCGGGGCGGGGCCGTGCGGTGGGCCTTCATGGATGTGGACTTCACGCGCCGGGCCGAGCCCGACGACATCCTCGCCGCCGTCGCCGCACTCTGAGGCAGCCGTTTCCGCATCGCCCCGCAGCAGCACGTCGCGAGTCGCTGGCGCGACGGTCCTTGTGCATCGAAACCATGTCGCATCGGCATTTCCGCCAGGCCGCGCCTGAGTTCACCTGTCGACCGCCGGCAAGCACCGGCTGCGATGCAAGGAAGGCAGGAAAATGCGACTTGAGTTGAGTGGTGTGATTCGGGCGTTGATCATAGGGCTGGCGCTGCTCGGGACCGGCACCGCCGCGGCGAGAGCCACGGTGCTGGTCGATACCGTCCCGTTCGTGTTCAACACCGACGGCAGCCAGACCGTGCAGTTGCCCCAGTTCGACCCGGCGCTCGGCACTCTCACCGCGGCCACTGCCAGTCTGTCGGCGCTGCTGCAGCCGCTGCTGGAGATCTTCAACACCGGCCGGAGCCAAGTCGATCTAGCGGTGCAGGAGTTCCTCAACCTCGGCACTCTGCAGGCCCGTACCGGCTTCAGCTTCGGCGGCTTCATCCCCGACAACACCCCGGCGTACGGGTTGCTGTTCCCGCCCATGCCGATCTCCGCCTCCACCTCCCTCAACGGGCAGCTTGCGCAGTTCACCGGCCTTGGCGGGTTGCCGTTTGTCCTCACCCTCGCCAGCCCGGCCACGATCCAGCAAGGCCCGACCGTTACCGGGGTCAGCAGCTCGGCCTCGGCGAACGGCACCGTCACCCTCGACTACACCTACACGCCGGCGCCGCCGCCGCTCGCGGTGCCCGAGCCGGCGCCGCTCGCCGTGGTCGGGGCCGGCCTGCTCGGGCTGGGGCTGTTCGGCGCCCCGCGCCGTGCCGGCCGAGACGTCCACGCTGCTGAAATCCCTGGTGGGCCCGGTGGGGATCGAACCCACGACCCCAAGATTAAAAGTCTCGTGCTCTACCAACTGAGCTACAGGCCCGCCCGGCGCCGCCCTTAGCCGGGCGGCGCACCTGCGGTCAACTCACCCCTTCTGCACGTCCACGGCGACCTGCATCTTCACGATCCGGTCCGGGTTCTGCACCGTCCCGCTGGCGCCGCTGCCGCGCTTGATCTTGTCGACGAACGCCATGCCCTGCACCACCTGGCCCCAGATCGTGTATTGGCCATCCAGGCTCGGCGCCGGCGCGAACATGATGAAGAACTGGCTGTTGGCGCTGTTCGGGTTCGAGGTGCGCGCCATGCCGCAGGTGCCGCGCAGGAACCGGACCTTGTCGGTGAACTCGGCGGGCAGATCCGGAAGATCGCTGCCGCCGGTGCCGGTGCCCGTGGGATCGCCGCCCTGGGCCATGAAGCCCTCGATCACGCGATGGAACGGCGTGTTGTCATAGAAGTGCCGGCGCGTGAGCAATTTGATCCGCTCCACCGCCTTGGGCGCCAGATCGGGACGCATCGCGATCACCACGCGACCGGATGTCAGATCCATATAGAGCGTGTTCTCGGGGTCCGCCGCAGGCTGCGCCTGCGCGTCAATCGTCTCGGTCATCAAAGCTCCCGCGGCCAGGGTTGCAAGCAAACTGCGTCGATGGATCATTCTTCCTCCTCGGCGTTGGCAAGACGGACGCGCGCGAGCGTGCGTTCCAGGGTGAGTGCGGGGACGAAGCTCGAAACGTCGCCGCCGAGCTCTGCGATCTCCTTAACGAAGCGGGACGAGATGAACTGATGCCGCTCGCTCGCCATCAGGAACACGGTCTCGATCCTGGGATCGAGCCGCGCGTTCATGCCCGTCATCTGGAACTCGTAGTCGAAATCGGAGACGGCGCGAAGCCCGCGCAGGATCATGCCCGCGTCGATCTCGCGGGCAAAGGCGACCAGCAATCCGGTGAAGCTCTGCACCACGATCTCTGTGCCGGTGCGCGCGGCGATCGCCTCGGTCTCGGCCGCCACCAGCGCCACGCGCTCGTCGACCGGGAACAGCGGCCCCTTGCCGCCATTGACCGCGACACCGATCACCAGGCGGTCCACCAGCGTTGCCCCGCGTGCGATGATGTCGAGATGGCCGTTGGTCACCGGATCGAAGGTGCCGGGATAGAGGCCGACGCGGCGACGCGGCGCGGTCATTCTCCTCCCTCCGGCTCCGGCGAACCATCATCGGACGGCGCATCATCGGACGGCGCATCATCGGGCTGCGCATCATCGGAGAGCGTGCCGTCGAGCACCGGGAACACGCTGCCGACGCGCTCGCCCTCGCCGAGGCGGACCAGCATCACGCCCTGCGCCTGGCGGCCGGTGATGCGCACCTGCTCGCCGGGCGTGCGGATCAGCCGGCCGCCGTCGGCGACCAGCATCACGTCATCGCCCATGCGGACCGGGAAGGTCGCGACCACCGCCGAGCCGGTGCGCGCCCCGAGCGTGATGTTGGCGATGCCCTGCCCACCGCGCCCGGCCACGCGATAGTCGTAGGCGGACGAACGCTTGCCGAAGCCGCCATCGGTGACGGTGAGCAAGAACTCCTCCGCCGCCTCCAGCTCGGCGATGCGCGCCGGCAGCAGCAGCACCTCGGCAGCAGCACTCTCCGCACCCTCGCCGACTGCGGCCTCCGCCACCGGCTCCTCCTCTTCGCCACTGCGGCGGCGCTGCGCCGCGGCGTGGCGGAGATAGGCGATGCGCTCCTCGCTGCCGGCATCGACGTGGCGCAGGATCGACAGGCTGATGACCTCGTCGCCGGCGGCGAGCCGGATGCCGCGCACGCCCGCGCTTTGGCGGCCGGAGAACACGCGCAGCGTCTCGTCGCTGATCTGGAAGCGGATGCAGCGGCCGCGCCGCGTCGCGAGCAGCACGTCGTCGCCGTCGTGGCACGTGGCGACACCGATCAGCCGGTCGCCCTCGTCGAGCTTCATCGCGATCAGGCCGGCGGCGCGCACGTTGCGGAAATCCGACAGCCGGTTGCGCCGCACGCCGCCCTGCGCGGTTGCGAACACCAGATGCAGCCTCTCCCACAGGCTCTCGTCCTGCGGCAGCGGCAGCACCGCGGTGATGCCGTCGGAGTTGAGCTCGGGCAGCAGATTGACCAGCGCGCGGCCCTTCGCCGCGGGGCCGGCTTCCGGCAGGCGCCAGACCTTTTCGCGAAACGCCTTGCCGCCGGACGAAAAAAACAGCACCCACTGATGGGTGTGGGCGTTGAAGCTGCGGGTGATGACGTCATCGCCGCGCGTGGTCGCCGCGGTGCGGCCGCGGCCGCCACGGTGCTGGGCACGGAACGTTTCCAGCGGCGTGCGCTTGATAAAGCCGTCGCGGCTGAGCGTCACCACCATCTGCCCGGGTTCGATCAGGCTCTCGTCGTCCTGATCGGCGACGCCATCGACGATCGCGGTCAGCCGCTGCGTGTCGATCTCGGCGCGCACGGCGGCGAGTTCGTCGCGGATCACCTCCAGACGGCGGATGTGGCTGCCGAGCAATTCCAGCAGCTCGGCGATGCGGGCTGCGACCTCGGTGAGCTCCTGATGGATCTTGTCGCGCTCGAGCCCGGTCAGGCGGCGCAGCGTGATCTCCAGGATGCCGCGCGCCTGCGCTTCCGTCAGCCGCACGGTCCCGCCGGTGACGGTGTTGCCGGCGTCATCGATCAGCGCCAGCAGCGGCAGCACCTCGGCGGCCGGCCAGTCGCGCGCCATCAGCGCCGCCCGCGCCGCAGCCGCGTCGGGGCTGGCGCGGATCAGCCGGATCACCTCGTCGATGTCGGCAACCGCGATCGCAAGCCCGACCAGCAGATGCGCCCGCTCGCGCGCCTTCGCCAGCCGATGGCGGCTGCGGCGCAGGATCACTTCCTCACGGTGGGCAAGGAACAAGCCGAGCGCGTCGCGCAGCCCCATGAGCCGCGGCTGGCCGGCATCGAGTGCCAGCATGTTCACGCCGAAAGTCGTCTGCATCTGGGTAAAGCGGTAGAGTTGGTTGAGCACCACTTCGGGCGTCGCGTCGCGCTTGAGCTCGATCACGATGCGCATCCCGTCGCGGTCGCTCTCGTCGCGCACCTCGGCGACGCCCTCGATCTGCTTGCCGCGCACGAGTTCGGCGATGCGCTCGAGCAGGGTCTTCTTGTTCACTTGATAGGGGATCTCGGAGACGATGATCGCGGTGCGCTCGCGCCGTACCTCCTCCATCTCCGCGCGGGCGCGCACCAGGATCGAACCGCGCCCGGTCTCGAAGGCGCTGCGGATGCCGGCGCGGCCGAGGATCATGCCGCCGGTCGGGAAGTCCGGGCCGGGGACGATGCGCATCAGCGCCTCGAGCGAGATCGCCGGATCGGCGATCATCGCAAGCGCCGCGTCGATGATCTCGGTCGGGTTGTGGGTGGGGATGTTGGTCGCCATTCCGACCGCGATGCCGCCGGCGCCGTTGATCAGCAGATTGGGCATCGCGGCGGGGAGCACACGGGGCTCCCGCTCGCTCTCGTCGTAATTCGGCTGGAAATCGACGGTGTCCTCCTCGATGTCGTTGAGCAGGAACAGCGCCGCGCGGGAGAGGCGCGCCTCGGTGTAGCGCATCGCCGCCGGCGGGTCGCCATCGACCGAGCCGTAATTGCCCTGCCCGTCGATCAGCTTCACCCGCATCGAGAACGATTGCGCCATGCGCACCATTGCGTCATAGATCGCCAGCTCGCCATGCGGGTGGTATTTGCCGATCACCTCGCCGACGACGCGGGCCGACTTGCGGTACGGCTTGTCTGGCGTGTAGCCGCTCTCCTGCATCGCGTAGAGGATGCGGCGATGCACGGGCTTCAGCCCGTCGCGGGCGTCGGGCAGCGCGCGGCTGACGATCACCGACATCGCGTAGTCGAGATACGAGCGGCGCATCTCGTCTTCGAGCGTCACCGGCTGCATGGCGGAGGGCGGTGCGGGAGGGCTAGGAGAATCGCTCAATTCGGTCTCGATTTCGGGGCGTGTCCGCGGTGGCATGATCTATAGCAGAGTCGGCCGTCCGCGCCCACCCGTGGCGCCGCTTGCGGACAGGGTCGCACCTGTTTGCTGCACCCCTTCATATGGTGCGTCGATCGTCATTTGCAAACAGCGGCTTATGCCCAAAAGCCGTAAGAGGGGCAAAACCCCGGGCCGGGGTCGATTTTCGCTTGCGCCGACGCGGGGCGGTTCGATTCAACGTCGATGTGGTCACCCCGCCTGACATCGATGAGCTGTCGCTTGCCGAGCTGAAGCAGCTGGTGCTGGCGTTGCTGGACGAGAACGCGGCGCAGAAACGCATGATAGCAGAGCTACGCGAGGAGATCGCGCAGCTGAAGGGACTGAAGGGCCGACCGCGGATCAAGCCGAGCGGGATGGAGAAGGGGACCACGCCCAAGCCGGCGGGCAAGCGAGCCCGGCGGCGTGGTCGCGGCAAGGCGACGCCACGGGTCAGGGTGGAGGAACGGATCCTCAAGGCGGAGGTGCCGGCCGGCTCTCGGTTCAAGGGCTACGAGGATTTCGTGGTGCAGGATTTGGTGCTGCGGGTCGAGGTCACTCGCTATCGCCGCGAGCGCTGGCTGACGCCGGATGGACGAACGGTGATCGCGCCGTTGCCGGCCGGCGTGGCGGGCCATTTCGGTCCGGAGCTGCAGCGCTTCGTGCTGGCACAACACCACCAGGGACAGGTCACCGTGCCCCGGCTGATGGCGCAACTCCAGGCGATCGGCGTCAGCATCTCCAAGCGGCAGATCATGCGCCTGCTGATTGCGGGGCAGGAAGGGTTCCTCACCGAAGCCCGTGACGTGCTGCGCGCCGGCTTGGAGACCGCCAACTGGGTCACGGTGGACGACACCGGCGCGCGCCACAAAGGCGCCAATGGCGTCTGCACGCAGATCGGCAATGACGACTTCGCCTGGTTCGGCACCACGAACAGCAAGAGCCGGCTGAACTTCCTCGACCTGCTGCGCGCCGGCCACACCGACTACGTGGTCAACAACGCGGCGCTGACCTACATGCGCCAGCACGCGCTGGCCGGGCCGGTGATCGCCGCCCTGGCCGGACATGCCGAGACGCATTTCGCCGGCCCGGCGGCCTGGCAGGCCCATCTCGATCGGCTCGGCATCACCCAGCTGAACGTCACTCCTGACCCGGTGCGGGTCGCGACCGAGGGCGCCCTGTGGGGTAGCGTGCAGGCGCACGACTTCCTGCGGGACACCGTGATTGTCAGCGATGATGCGGGCCAGTTCGCCGTCGGCCAGCACGCGTTGTGCTGGGTTCACGCCGAGCGGCTGGTGCACAAGCTCGACACCTTCACCGACGCCCAGCACGCCGCGCAGCAGCGCGTCCGCGACCTGATCTGGAAGTTCTACGCCGACCTGAAAGCCTACCGCACCGACCCGGCACCGCGCCGCCGCCGCCAACTCCGTGCCCGTTTCGACCGCATCTTCCGCCGCCGCACCGGCTTCGTCACCCTCGATCGCCTGCTCGCGCGGCTGCACGCCAACAAGGCCGAGCTGTTGGCCGTCCTCGACTATCCAGAAATCCCACTGCATACCAATGGCTCAGAGCGCGACATCCGCTGCCATGTCACCAAGCGCAAGGTCAGCGGTGGCACTCGCAGCGATGACGGCCGTACCTGTCGCGATGCCTTCCTCGGCTTGGCCAAGACTTGCGCCAAGCTCGGCGTCGCCTTCTGGGATTACCTCGGCAGCAGGCTTTCCGTCCCGGGCCAACCGATCGTCCCGTCCCTGCCAGACCTCATCCGCTGC
This sequence comes from uncultured Alphaproteobacteria bacterium, assembly GCA_963754235.1. Lineage (GTDB taxonomy): Bacteria > Pseudomonadota > Alphaproteobacteria > Acetobacterales > Acetobacteraceae > DATAYA01. The sequence continues at coordinate 316,731 of CAVWFK010000006.1, forward strand.
CGGGGCCAGCCCGCATAATCCTGCCGGCCCGGGGTTTTGCCCCTCTTACCAAAAGCCTACGTCATCGGCATTGGCGATTTGTCGTGGCCGGCGTAGGCCGGCCATCCATGTCTATGACGCCGCGAAACCTCGTCGTCATTGCGAGCGCAGCGAAGCAATCCAGGCGTGCGGCACTGTTGGGGTGGACGGCCCCCGAACGGCATCTGTGTGCCAGGATGAGGTCGTTGAAGATCACATCCGAGGGGAGCCGTCCATGGAGCAGCTTATCCGCATCGGCGTGGACACGTCGAAGCGTTGCTTCCAACTGCACGGGGTGGACCAGGCCGAGCGGCCGGTTCTGCGCAGGAAGTTGACGCGTCACCAGCTTGGCGAGTTCTTCCAGCGGCTGCCCCCGACGGTGGTGGCGATGGAGGCGTGCGGCGGGGCGCATCACTGGGCGCGGGAGCTGACCCGGATGGGGCACACGGTGAAGCTGATCGCCCCGCAGCTCGCCAAGCCGTACGTCACGCGCGGCAAGAACGACGCCGCGGATGCCGCGGCGCTGTGCGAGGCGGCGAGCCGGCCGAGCATGCGCTTCGTGCCGATCAAGACCGTCGATCAGCAGGCGGCGCTGATGCTGGCCGGAGAGCGCGAGCGGCTGGTGCGCCAGCGCACCCAACTGGCCAACACGATCCGCGGCTATGCTGCCGAGTTTGGCCTGATCGCCGCCAAGGGAACGGCGCAGATCGAGCCGCTGCTGCAGCGCCTGCAGGACGATGCGATGGTGCCGCAACTGGCGCGGGAGCTGTTCGCCGATCAGGCCGAGGAGTACGCGCGCTTGCAGACGCGGATCGCCGCCGTCGAAGCTCGCCTGCGGGAATGGCACCAAGCGAGTGAACTGGCGCAGCGGCTGGCCGCGATCCCCGGCGTCGGGCCGGTGGTCGCCTCGCTGCTGGTGATGAAGACGCCTGATCCGGGCGCATTCCGCTCCGGCCGCGATTACGCCGCCCCCGCTTTCGCGAGGGCAAGGCTCTGGCTCGGGCTCACGCCAAAGGATCACTCGACCGCCGGCAAGGTGAAGCTGGGCGGCATCACGCGCGCCGGCGACGAGACGCTGCGCAGCCTGCTGGTGGTCGGTGCCACCGCGGTGGTGTGGCAGACACGGCGGGGTGCCACCCGGCGGCCGATGCCCTGGCTGCTGCGGCTGATGGCGCGCAAGCCCGCCAAGCTCGCCGCCGTCGCGCTGGCCAACAAGATCGCCCGCGTCGCCTGGAAGCCGATGGTAAGCGGCGAAACCTACCACGCCGCACTCGCGCGCCCCGCTGTGGCGACGCCGAGCGGGGCGTGAGGCGACTGGCGGAGCGGGCGTCGGGCGTCGTGGTGACTTCCAGGGTTCGCGTTGCGGTCGCAACTACCCCGCCCCAGGAGCACCGCGCTTGGCCACCGCTGTGGGTAAGTGGCCCGCCGGCGCCAGACTTGTCGCCGCTCGCTCTGGCGGGCCACCTACCCACAGCTCCGATGCGACGGAAGGGCGGCGATCCCGACCGGCGCCGGACAAGCTCGGCGGAGCGGGCGGGACATTGACCGCTCGTTGCGCCGTTGACGGACCTTGCAAGCGAACGAGCAGATGGTGGGATCGGTCGATCCGAGACCGGAGACACGCCGCGCAATCCAGTGGCTCTCGAGGCCGCTGCACTGTTTGGAACTCCCGTCGCGGAAACCATCTTGGCCAGCGGCCGGCTCGGGCGCCGACCGCACCAACAGGCCGGACACATGGACGCAAGCGACCCCACCCAAAAATCCGCCCACATCCTTGCAAGCAGGGGCCGTCCACACATGGATTGCTGTCCAGGTGGCGCAAGGAGCTGCTTCGCGGCGCCGTCGAGCACATCCGGACAGTTGGCGTCTGGGCAGTTGGCCGTGACCGCGCCTGCGGTGCGTTATTTTTGCCGTTCTAACATATGCCTGGCGCATTGTAAACAAATATAACGATGCCGCGCCGCCCTGCCGCTGGCCGGCCCCTATTTGACGACACGCCCTAATTCTACTCCGAAGGCTGCGCAGCCTTGTGCGCAAGCAGCGCCATCAGCCGGCGGTCGCGCCAGACGGTGCGCGCGGCATGGTCCTCGGCTGGCAGGGCCGCCCGGCGCTCGGCTTCCAGGCGCGCCACCAGTTCGGGCGTCCACGGACGGGGCGTCATCCGGGCGAGCAGATCGCCGAGCGCCACGCCGTAGCGCGCGCAGTAATCGGCGAGACCGCCGGGCGCGTTGAGGTCGATCGTCTCGAACGGTCCCATGAACGCCCAACGCAAGCCAAGCCCGTCGCGGATGGTGGCGTCGATGTCCGCGATCGAGGCAATACCGTCCTCGGCGAGCCGGAACGCCTCGCCGAGCAGGGCGGCTTGCAGCCGGTTGAGCACGAAGCCGTCGATCTCCCGGCGCAACATAGCCGGCACCATGCCGCAGCCGGCCATGAACGCACGGGCGCGCTCGATCACGGCGGGATCGGTCCAGGGGGCGGGGCAGAGTTCCACGACCGGGACCAGATAGGGCGGATTGACCGGATGGGCGACAAGGATTTTGGCACGACCGCGAATTGTGCCACCGAACTTGCTGGCCCGGATCGTGCTCGTGGAGCTCGCGAGAATTGCCTCGGCGGGGGCGAGCCGGTCGAACTCGGCAAACAAGTTGCGTTTCGCCTCGACCCGCTCGGGCCCGCTCTCCTGCACCCAGGCGGCTCCGGAAACCGCGTCGGCGAGCGATGGCGCCACAGCGATCCGCGCCAGCACGGAATCGGGCGCGGCACCGCCGAGCAGCCCGGCCGCGGCCAGTTCGGGCAGCCGTGCGGCGGCGAAGCCCCGCGCCGCCTGGGCGGCACCGGCGGCCGGGTCCCATACCGCGACCGAATGGTTCGCGCGGGCGAACACGATCGCCCAGGAGCGGCCGATCAGCCCGGCCCCGATCACCGCCGTCTTTGCCATGTCTGCATCTCCCTGTGCCGGGATGACACCACCGCGCCCGGTCGGCGGCAACCGCTTGCGCCAGTGCGGGCGCGGTCCGACCCTGCGCCTGAAACGTGGGAGGAGCGGCGATGACGCGGGTTGCGGTGCTGGACGACTGGCAGGGGATCGCAGAGAGCTGCGCCGACTGGTCCGGCGTGCGCGCGAAGGCGGAGCTGGTGTTCTTCCGCGACGCGTTCGCGGACGAGAATGCGGCGGCGGCGGCGCTCGCCGATTTCGACGTGCTGGTGGCGATGCGCGAGCGCACGGAGTTTCCCGCTGGCCTGATCGAACGGCTGGCGAAACTGCGCATGATCTCGCAGACCGGCGGACGCGCGCGCACGCTCGATATCGCCGCCTGCACGGCACGCGGCGTGCTGGTGTGCAACACCGGCGGCGGCGCGCGGTATGCGACCGCGGAACTCGCACTCGGGCTGATGCTGGCGGCGTTCCGGCGGATCGCGCAGGCCGACGCGGGTATTCGCGCGGGACGGTTTCAGGAGGGGATCGTGTCGGGGATCGCGCTGGAGGGGCGCACGCTCGGCGTGATCGGACTCGGCCGGCTCGGCGGGCGGATGGCGCGGTATGGGCAGGCGCTGGGCATGGAGGTACTGGCGTGGAGCCCGAATCTGACCGAGACGCGCGCGCGGGACGCCGGCGCGAAATATGCCGAGCGCGACCAGTTGCTCGCGGAGTCGGATGCGGTGAGCCTGCATCTGGTGCTTTCCGATCGAACGCACGGGATTCTGGGGGCGCGGGAGCTTGGGTTGATGAAGCCGGGTGCGGTGCTGGTGAATACCTCGCGCGGGCCGCTGGTGGATGAGGCAGCGCTGCTGGCGGCGTTGCACGCGGGGCAGATCATTGCGGCGCTCGACGTGTTCGATCGCGAGCCGCTGCCGGCGGACCATCCGCTGCGGTCGGCCCCGAACACGGTGCTGACGCCGCACCTTGGCTACAACACCGAGGATACGTTCGCGCGGTTCTATCGCGAGAGCGTGGAGAACGTGTTGGGGTTCCTCGACAACCGTTCCGTACGGGCAATCAATCCCGAGGCGCTGCGTGGCGACGAGCGCCGGGGGCGCTAAGGCTTCCATGCCGCAGATGCCTGGTCTATATTCGTTCCCGAGTGGAACTCAGCAGCTCACCAAAACGTCAACGCCAAAACGTCAACGAAAGTGAAGATGGCGGAGCCGAAATGGACATTCCCCGCCCGGCAGACAATGCTTCTTTAGGCTCGCACGAGAGTGCGCTGCTGGTCGGGCAGAAGCGTGTCCTGGAGATGGTGGCGACCAACGCGCCGCTTGCCGATACGTTGGCAGAGCTGGTGCGCTTCATCGAGGCGCAGGAAGATGGGCTGCGCTGCGGAATCCTGATCGTGACCGATGACCGCCGCCACTTCCGGCGCGGCAGCGGACCGTATCTCCCCGATGCCTATCATCGAGCGCTGGACGGAGTGCCGATCACGCCGCCCTATCTCGATCCGTGCGGGCAGGCGGCGCATCAGGGCACTGCGATTATCGTGCCCGACATCGCCCGCGATCACCGCTGGGCGGAGGCATGGCGGGACCTGGCGCTCTCGTGTGGTTTGGCGGCTTGCCGTTCGACGCCGGTTTTCGGCCCGGACGGACGGGTGCTGGCTTCCTTTGCCATGTACTATGACAATCCGCGCGACCCGCATCCGGCCCACCCCCACCTGATCGAGATCGCGACCCATCTGGCTGGGATCGCGCTTGAGCGCGAGCGGTCGCAGACGATGTTGTGCGAGAAGGAGCGGCAAGCCCGCGAACTGATCGCGGCGCTGCCCGCCGCCATCTACACGACCGACGCTGACGGGCGGATCACCTTCTACAACGAGGCTGCGGCCGAACTCGCCGGCCGCACGCCGAAGCTGGGTAGCGACGAATGGTGCGTCACCTGGCGCCTCTACCACCCGGACGGGCGGCCAATGCCGCATGACCAATGCCCGATGGCCGTTGCGTTGAAGGAAGACCGGCGGGACTGGGGGCGCGAGGCGATCGCCGAACGACCCGACGGCACGCGGGTTCCGTTCCTGCCGTACCCGACGCCGCTGCACGATGCATCGGGCGCGCTGGTCGGCGCGGTGAACATGCTGATCGACATCAGCGAGCGCAAGCAGTCCGAGCGGTCGCTGGCCGAGAGCGAGGGCAGGCTCCGCGCGCTGATCGCCGCTTCGCCGCTCGCGGTCCTGGTGATCGACCCGGAGGCAACGGTACGGCTTTGGAACGCGGCGGCCGAGAAGCTCCTTGGCTGGACCGAAGCGGAAGTGATCGGCAAACCCGTCCCGTTCATTCCGCAGGGCCGGCTGCCGGAATGCATATCCTGTCGCGATACTGCCGCGCGCGGCGAAACCTACACGATCGAGACCCAGCGCCTCCGACGCGACGGTTCGCTCGTGGAGGTTGGTCTCTCGGCCGCGCCGCTCCGTGACGCGTGCGGCAAGATCACGGAAATTCTTGTGCTGATCGAGGACATCACCGAGCGCAAGCGCGCCGAAGCGCTGGTGGATTGCCAGAGAAGAGCGCTGCGAATGCTCGCGGAGGGGGCGCCTCTCGACGACGTGCTCGAATTTCTCGTCCGCATGGTCGAGCGCCACGCGCCCGGCGGGTTGCTCGGCTCGATTCTGCTGCTGGATGCGGCGGGCACGCATTTCGAGCGCGGCATCGGCCCAAGCTTGCCGGCGGAGTTCAATGCGGCGGTAGCAGGCGTTGCCGTCAGTTCGGCGATCGGCGTCTGCTGTCATGCGGTCGCTCGCGGCGCGCCAGTGGTGGCGTCCGATTTTAACGCCGATCCGCTTTGGACGCGCTTCGCCGAATTCGTCGCTCCGTACGGCCTGCGCGCCGGATGGTCCACGCCGATCTTCGGCTCCCAGGGCAAGCCGCTCGGCACTTTCGCCAATTACTACCGCCAGCCGTGCGACCCGAGGCCCGCCGATTTGGAGTGGGTCGAGGTGATTACCCGTACCGCCGCCATTGCCATCGAGCGCGCTCGCGCCGATGCCGCGCTGCGCCGGAGCCAGGAAGGCCTCGCAGCGCGGGTCGAGGAACGCACGCGCGAACTGGAAGCCGCGATGGAGGAGCACAGGAAGATCGAAGCGGCGCTCCAGCAAGCGCAGCGGATGGAAGCCCTCGGCCAGTTGACCGGCGGGGTGGCGCACGATTTCAATAATCTGCTCACCGTCGTGCTCGGCCAGGCGGAAAACATCATCCGAGCTGCTGCCGATAACCCGCGCATCGTACGGATGGCCACACTCACCCAGCGTGCTGCCGAACGAGGCGCGCAGTTGACCAGCCAGTTGCTGGCCTTCGCGCGGAATCAGCGGCTTCGCCCGGAATCCGTCCCGGTACGGCGGCTGATCGCTAATGTCGCGGATCTTGCACGTCGTGCCGTCGGCGAGGCGATTGATGTGAAGAGCGGCGCCGAGACCGGCCTCTGGCCGTCGCGGATCGATCCCGCGCAGTTCGAGTCCGCGCTGCTGAACCTGGCGATCAATGCGCGCGACGCCATGCCGGAAGGCGGACGGCTCACCATCGGGGCGCGGAACATGATCGTCTCCGACGCCGAGGCCCGGCGACTCGACCTTGCAGCCGGCGATTATGTGGTCGTGAGCGTGACGGATACCGGCTGCGGCATGTCGCCCGAGGTACAGAGCCGGTGCTTCGAGCCTTTCTTCACCACCAAGGAGGTGGGCAAGGGCACAGGGCTGGGCCTTGCGCAAATCTATGGCTTTGCCAAGCAGTCGGGCGGAACCGCGACCATCGTCAGCGCCATCGGCCGGGGCGCGACGGTCTCCTTGTACTTGCCGAGGGCAGCTGCGGCCGCAACCGAGCCGGAACCCAATGCGGTTGGGACGGAGGCTGTCGATGGGCAGGGCAAGACCATCCTCGTCGTCGAGGATCAGCCGGACGTTCGCGAGATCATCGAGGCATCGCTGAACGGGCGAGGGTACCGCATTCTCACCGCAGCCGACGGCGTTGCGGCATCCAGGGTGCTGGAGAGCAATGAGCCGGTGGATCTGCTGCTCACGGATATCGTCATGCCGAACGGGGTGAGCGGCATCGAACTCGCCCGCAATGCACGAATGCTACGGCAGGACATGAAGATCGTCCTGGTGTCCGGCTTCGCGCGCGACATGCAGCCGGGGCTGCCGGATCAGGACGAATTCGTGTTCCTTGAGAAGCCGTTCCGGCAGACCGAGCTTGCGACGACCATTGCCTCCCTCCTTGGGGGCGAGAAGCCCCGCTAGGCCCCGCACCTCCACCGTCCTCAACTCCCTCTCCGCCCCCGGGGGCGGAGAGGGCCGGGGTGAGGTGGGGGACTCTCCGCCGCAGCGGGAACAGTCACCAAGCGCCGCTCTCCCTCCATGCTGTCACGCCGCAGCGTACGCGCGAGCACGACTGGCTCCCGCAAAGCCGCCGCGGCTGGCCCCCACCTCACCCAAACCCTCTCCGCCCCCAGGCGCGGAGAGGGCTTCAGCCGCGGCCCTTGCGTCAGGGTTGCCCCGCCGCTACTGCGCCGCCGCCGCCTGCGTCGGCAGCTTGACGAACGCCGGGAATTTCAGCTTCCCCTCGCAGCCCTTGATGTTCGTCGGCCACACACAGACCTGCTTGCCATCGTGCCACTGGATGTCGATACCGGTAATCAGGCCTTTGCCGACCTCGATCCCGTGCGTGAACGGGCTGTCCTTACCATAGAACTTCACCCGTCCCATCACGCCGAGATAGTCGGTCTGCTCCATCGCCGCGACGATCTTGTCGGGATCGGTCGAGCCGGCGCGCTTGACCGCATCGGCGATGATGTGCACCTCGTCGAAGGTGGAATATCCGGCATAGGACGGAGAGACGCCGAAGCGCTTGGTATAGGCCTCGATGAACGGAATCGTCTTCGGCGTCACCGCAACGCCGGGTGCGCCGGCATCGGCCGTGATCACGCCTTCGGTGGCACCATTGGTGTCCTTCCAGAAGCTGGTGGTGGTCGCCTGATAGCTCTCGCCCGCCATCGGGATCGGCACCTGCTGGTCGTGCCACTGCACGGTCGGTTGCACGCCGACATGGCTGATGCCGGTCATGATGATGTCCGGATGCTTGGTCTCGATATTGCGGAAGATCGGCGTGAAGTCGGTGGTGTCAGGATTGAAGCGGATGTGATCCACAACTTGTAGCCCGACCTTCGGCAGGCACTTCAAGTACCTCTTCGTCGAGCGGCTCGGTCCAGGCCGCGTTCTCGCTCATCACCACCGCGGTCTTCAAGTGGTACGGCTCGATCAGGATCGGCTGCAACGACTCACAGGCCAGGTCCGCCACCAATTTCGAGTTGATCCAGCCGTGGAACATGTATTTGTACTGCTTGTAGTCGTCGTGCACATATTTGGTGATCTTCGTCGTCGCCGCCCCGGTCGTGACGGTCGGCATATGCAGCCGCGCCGCCCAGGGCTCGATCGCCAGCGCCACCTCGCTGATATAGGTCGCGATCACCGCGTTGACATGGTCCTGCTTCACCGCACGCTGGAAGGCGCGCACTGCGTCGGCGGACGAGGAATGGTCGTCATAGGTGATGACCTCGATCTTGCGGCCGCCGACGCCGCCCTTGGCATTCATCTCGTCGGCCGCCAGTTGCGCCGCCTTGGTGATCGAGGTGCCGGCCACCGCCCCCTCCTCGCCGATCACGCCGATCCTGATCGGCGGCTCGGCCGCCTGCGCGGGCAGGCCGGCCAGCCCGAGGCCGGCCAGCGCAGCCGCGGCGATCGCGGCCGGCAGGATGCGTGAGCGGGATGCTTCTGCTGCGGATTTGCGAGCGGCTGGATTCATGGCGACATCTCCCTGGTGTTCACTGCAACGCCGGGCGCCTCACATGCCGGTGACCGGCGAGGCGCCGCTGAAAATCGAAACCCGGTCTGCCAATCCTGACGCTCGCCCCATCGGCGCGGACCTCGTGGCGCGATACTAGCGCCACCTGGCGCCAAAACAAAGGCGGGGGGCGCTGCTCAACCAACGCTAGAAGCCGGGCGTTTTCAGGATCGGACGCCCGCTTGACCGCGCCTCCCGCCGGGTGGACCTATCCGGCAGCCGAACCGGAGGGAAACATGCGCGCCTGGGCCGTGGTCGAGAACGGACGACCGTTGCAGGAGATCGAACTCCCGACGCCCGAGCCGCGCGGCACCGAGGTGCTGCTGCGCGTCACGCATTGCGGAGTCTGCCATTCCGACCTGCACATCTGGGACGGCTATTACGACGTCGGCGGCGGCCAGACGCTATCGCTCAAGGATCGCGGCGTGGTGCTGCCGCTCGCGATGGGCCACGAGATCGTCGGCCGCGTCGAGCGGCTGGGGCCGGAGGCGCGCGGCGTCAACGTCGGCGACCTGCGCATCGTCTTTCCCTGGGTCGGCTGCGGCGTGTGCGTGGCCTGCGCCTCCGAGCACGACAATATGTGCCTCACCGGGCGCAGCCTCGGCGTCTATCAGCACGGCGGCTACGCGACCCATGTCGTGGCCCCGCATCCGCGGCACCTCGTTGATCCCGGCACGCTCGATCCGGCGGTCGCCGCGACGTATGCGTGCTCGGGCATCACCGTCTATTCGGCGATCCGCAAGGTGATGCCGCTGCCGCCGGAGGAGCCGATCGTGCTGGTCGGCGCGGGTGGCTTGGGGATGAATGCGATCGCGGTGTTGCAGGCGATGGGGCACGCGCGGATCGTGGTCGTCGATGTCAGCGAGGAGAAGCGCGCGGCCGCGATGCGCGCGGGCGCCAGCCACACCGTCGATGGCAGCGGCGAGAATGTCGCGAGACTGATCATGGACACCTGCGGCGGGCCGGTGCTTGCGATCATCGACCTGGTGAACGGCACCGCGACGGCGCGGTTCTCCTTCGCCGCGCTGCGCAAGGGCGGCAAGCTGATCCAGGTCGGGCTGTTCGGCGGCGAGTTGGCACTGCCGCTCCCGCTGATGGCGATGCGGGCACTCACCGTCCAGGGCAGCTATGTCGGCAACCCGGCGGAGCTGCGCGAGGTGGTGGCTCTGGCGCAGACGGGCAAGCTGCGGCCGCTGCCGGTGGAGATGTTGCCGCAGGCGCAGGCCAACGACGCGCTGATGCGCCTGCGCGACGGACGCGTGACCGGCCGGCTGGTGCTGCGCGCGGAAGCCGCGTGAGATGAGCGACGCAATGCGCCGCTCCGTGGTGCTGCGCCGCCGCCCGCGCGGCGCGCCGGCAACGGATGATTTCGAGATCGTCGAGGATGCGATCCCCGAGCCGTCGCCTGGACAGGTGGTGACGCGCACCATCTGGCTCTCGATCGACCCCTACATGCGCGGCCGGCTGTCGGAGGCGAAATCCTATGCCGCGCCGGTGGCGATCGGCGGCGTCATGACCGGCGAGACGGTGGGCGAAGTGATCGCCTCGGCCGCACCTGATTTCGCACCGGGCGACGTGGTGGTGGGACCGCGCGGCTGGCAGACGCATATCGCCGCCCCCGCGGCGGGGCTGACCCGCCTGCGGCGGGGGGGCGTGCGGCTGTCGGCCTATCTCGGCGTGCTCGGGATGCCGGGCACCACAGCCTATTCGGGGATGAAGGATATCGGCCAGCCCAAATCCGGCGAGACCGTGGTGATCTCGGCGGCGTCCGGGGCGGTCGGCTCGGTTGCCGGGCAGCTCGCCAAACGCGCCGGCGCGCGGGTGGTCGGCGTCGCGGGGGGTGCCGAGAAGTGCCTCTATGTGCAGGAGGGCTTGGGCTTCGATGCTTGTATCGACCATCGCGCGGTCGATATCCGCCAGGCGCTCGCCGAGGCCTGCCCCTCGGGGATCGACGTCTATTTCGAGAACGTGGGCGGCGCGTTGCAGGCAGCGGCGTTCGATTTGCTGCGCGACTTCGCCCGCGTGGTGATGTGCGGAATGGTGGCGCAATATAACGCAACCGAGCTGCCCGCCGGCCCCAATCTCGGCTTCATCGTGCGCAAGCGGGTGCGGATCGAAGGGCTGATCGTCTCCGACAAGCCCGAGCGCTTCGCCGAGTGGCGTGCGCTCGCCGCCCCCTGGGTGGCGGCGGGCAGCCTGCATGACCGGGAGGACGTGGTGGAGGGGCTGGAGCACGCGCCCGAGGCGCTGGCCGGCATCCTGCGCGGGCGCAATTTCGGCAAGCTGCTGGTGCGGGCAGGCGCGGACCCGGCGTAATCACAGCAGCTTGCGGTTCCACACCAGGATGGTGAAGGCGCCGAACTTGAGCGTCTGCGCGGGCGGGCCGAACTGGCGGGCGAGGCCGTCGAGACACACCGCGCGGTTTGCGCAGCTCTGCGGATCGACGACCACGAAGCGGCGTGAGACGCCCGCCGGCGCGTCGCCCGGCGCGTACCAGCGTTCTGATGTCTCGATCAGCGGATAGAGCAGCGCCCCGTCGAAATAGCCGAACGAGACCGGACGCATGACGACGCGCCACCCCGACAGCCACGTCACCGCGTTCGCCTGCGCGCCGAAATAGGCACCGTAGCCGTAACGCAGTCCGTGCGCCGCGAGAAAATCGGCAAGCGCCAGCGGCCGTTCGGTATTGGCGCGCAGCGGGCTCGGCGGCCAGGCATAGGCCGCGCCGGCCGCCATGTGCAGCGACGCGAGCACGATCGCGAGCGCGCGTCCCGCCCGCGTCACCCGCCGCCAGGCGCAGGCAAGGCCGAGGGCGAGGCCGAGCGGCAGCAGGAATGCGACCGCGACCAGGAAGCGGCCGCTGCCGGTGCCGCGCTGAAAGCCATTGCCCAGAAACGCCGCGAGCGTTAGAATAATTGACAGCGCGCAGACGAGCAATCCGAAGCGCTGGGGTAGGGCGAGACCGCGCCAGGCCCGAAAGCTCGCGTGGGCGACGTCGAGCGCCAGCAACGCCAGCAGGATCGCGGCCACTGCCCCCGCCGCGGCACCGGGCTGCCAGACCGCGAAATCGGCGCCCAGGATGTGCGGCAGCAGGGCGAGGTTCTCCCGCACCAGCGCCCAGTTCGCGGCCTCGAAGTGCGGCAGCGGCAGGAAGTCGAGCACGCCGCCCAGGCGGGAGGCGGCCAGCGTGCCCGCGAGCAGCACCGTTATTGCGAGCCGCCCCTGGCGGAGCAGCGCCGCCGCGAGCGCCGCCGGCAGCACCAGCGCGGGCCACGCCCATGGATCGGAGATGGTGGCGATCAGTAGCGCCGAGCCGGTCGCGACGAGGGCGGAGACACGCCGCGCCGCGATCCAGCCCGCGGCGGCGTGCAGCGCCAGCAGGCCCCAGAGCAGGGTGACGGTGTGGGTCACCGGATGGGCAAGCCAGCCGATCCGGCCCAGGCCCGGCCGCGACGCGAGCAGCAGCACCGGCAGCAGCGCCCAGACCGCCGGCCGGCGCGCCAGCCGCCAGCCGAGCCAGGCGGCAAGTCCCGCGCAGCCGACGAACACCGCCCAGCCGGTCCCCACCACCAGCGCCGGACGCGGCCCGGCGAGCGCATAGAGCGCGGCACTCCAGGGCAGGAGCGAAAACAGCCAGTTATCCTCGCCCCACACCCAGCCGCGCAGGAAGCCGAGCCCGTGTGCGCGCACGCCGTGCCAGAGCATCGCGGTGTCGGCGAGATCGGAATCGACCGGCCAGGATGCGAACGCCCCGTGCAGGCTGGTCCAGAGGCCAAGCGCGCTCCCGAGCGCCAGCAGCATCGGAGCCGCCAGGGAGTGCCGCCGTGCAGCCGCCCGCGCGATCATGCGAGGCCCTCTGCCCCAACTGCGCGCCGCCGCCAACCCTGGCCCGGAGACCGGAACCTTTGCCGACGGGTCCGGTTAATTCGGCGCCATCGCAACACGGAACGGGAGAGCGATCATGCCCAGCGACACCATCATCGGCGGCGGCTCCGGCACCGCAACGGCGGCAGCCGGCAGGCTGCTCGACGCCGAGGGCGAGGCGGTCCAACGCGCCGCGGCGCAGACCGACCAGATCATCGAGAGCATCCGTCGCCAGCCGGTGACGGCGGCGCTGGTGATCTTCGGGATCGGCTATCTGCTGGGAAAGATCACCTGACGGGACACCGATTCGTCTTGTGACAACCCTGCCCCCAACCCCCTCCCGCAACCCCGCTCGATCGCCTGGGCCAGCGCCGGCTGCCCGAACGGCTTCGACAAACGCGGCAATCCTGCCGGCGCTCCCGGCAGTTCGGCGTAACCGCTCGCCAACAGCACCGGCAGACCGGGCCTGATCCGGCGCAGTTCATCGGCAAGCTGCAGGCCGGTCATGCCTGGCATCGCATAGTCCGTGATGACCAGGTCCACCGCCGCGCCGTCGCCCAGCACGTCCAGCGCATGGCGGCCGGACTCGGCCTCGATCGCGGCATGGCCGAGGTCCTCCAGCATCGCCGCGGTGCTGGCCAGTACCAGCGGATCGTCATCGACCAGCAGCACGGTGCGGCGGTGGGTCGCATCCGTCCGCGGCGGCTCGGGCTGCGGGCCGGGCCGGGCGGGCGGGCTCTCCGCCCGCGGCAGCCACAGCTCCGCCAGCGTCCCCTCGCCCTTGCGGCTGTGTAACAGCAATCGGCCGCCCGACTGCGCGGCCAGGCCATGCACCATGGACAGACCCAGTCCGGTGCCCTTCCCGACACCCTTGGTCGTGAAGAACGGCTCCACCGCGTGGGCCAGCGTGGCGTCGTCCATGCCCTCGCCGGTGTCGGCGACCCCGAGCACCACGTACGCACCCGGCGGCGGCCCGCCGCCGCCCTCCTCGGCGATCACCGTCTCCTCGCGCGCCGAGATGGCGATGCCGCCACCGCGGGGCATGGCATCGCGCGCGTTGGCGGCCAGGTTGAGCAGCGCAAGCTCGAGCTGGGTGGCATCGGCACGAACGGCGGCGATGCTTGCAGGAATGCGCAGTTCGACACGCACGCCGGGACCGAGCGAACTGTGCAGCAGATCGGCGATCCCGTGCACCAGGGCCGGCAGCTCGACGATCTCCGGCCTGAGCGTCTGGCGGCGGCCGAAGGCGAGCAGGCGCTGCGTCAATGCCGCGCCTCGCTCGGCGCCTTGCACAGCAGTATCGAGCAGCCGCGCCGCGCCTGCGTCGCCGGCAGGCAGGCGCTTGCGCAGCAATGTCAGGCTTAGCAGCACGGCCGTGAGCAGGTTGTTGAAGTCGTGCGCGATGCCGCCGGTGAGTCTGCCGACGGCCTCCAGCTTCTGAGCGTGGTGCAGGCTCGCCTCGGTCGCCTGGTGATCGGCCATCTCGGCCCGCAACCTGGCATTGGCCGCGTCCAGCTCGACGGTCCGCCGGGCGAGGTCGAGCCGCAGCCGCAGGGTGTCGCCGAAATACCGGCTCGACCGCCAGGCGATGGCGCTGAGCGCGGCCACGAACACCGCGATCATGGCGGCGGCGACGACCTGACGTTCCGTACCAACCGAAGCGAGCTGCGCCGCGACGGGCAGCGCGGCTGGCAGCATGAAGGCGAGTGCGGCGGGCAGATAGGCATAGGTACAGCGCCGCGGCACCGGCGCACATGCCACCGATCAGGAAGATCCAGAGGAGCTGATAGGTCTGGGACTGCGCCGACAGCAGAACCGCGCCGACCCCCCAAAGCAGCCCGGCTACACCGGCGCCGGATACGCCGGCGATGGCCCAGTTCCGAACCCGCCTGGGCGCCGGCGATGCGGCGGCATATGCGGACCAGAGGGCGAGCCGCAGCGCCGCTACGGCGATGACGCCGGCGAGCCATGCGTAGGCGCGGCGATCACGCTCGACGCCCACCAGCACCGCAACCATCAGCGCCGCGTTCACCACCGTGACCACCACCGCGATGGGCGTCTGCTGGAACATGACCCTGACCCGCTCCAGGCGGATGTCCGCTTCGGCGGCCATCAGGGTGACCGACAGCTCGGTCGGCGCAGGCGGCAGGATTTCCGTTCCCCGGTGCCCATAGGAATTGCAGCTTAGGCGAGCACCGGTCGCGTTGCTACAACCGAACCGGGTCGTCCCCGGGATGCTCAGCTCCCCTCTCCGCCCGGGGGGGTGCGGGATTCGCACATCCCAAGCAGTCCTCCTCGCCGACACCCTCTCCGCCCCGAGGGGCGGAGAGGGCTTGAGCCTGTGTCATTACGGAGAGAAGGTGTGAATACCGTAGCGCCGGGGCAGGGCGAACAGGCACCAGGCTCAATTGCTGTTGCGGTTGCCCATGATCTGCAGCAGCAGCAGGAACAGGTTGATGAAGTTGAGGTAGAGGCTGAGCGCATCATAGACGCTGCGCTTGGCCGCGAGATCGCCGCCCTCGGCGTAGGCGAACTGCACGTAGTCGGACTTGATCCGCTGCGTGTCGTAAGCCGTGAGGCCAGTGAACACCAGCACGCCGATCACGCTGATGGCGAACTGCAGCGCGCTAGAGGCAACAAAGATGTTCACCACGCTGGCGATGATCACGCCGATCAGCCCCATGAACAGGAAGCTGCCGAAGCGGCTCAAGTCGGTGCGAGTCGTGTAGCCATAGAGGCTCATCGCGCCGAAGGTGGCGGCGCAGATGAAGAACACGCGGACGATGCTCTCACCGCTGTAGATGAGGAAGATGTTCGTCAGGCTGGCACCCATCGCCGCCGCAAACACCCAGAACAGCGTCTGCACCGTCGTGCGCGACATGCGGTTGATGCCAAAGCTCAGCGCCATGACGAAGGCCAGCGGCGCCAGCATCGCGATGAACGCGAGGCCGGACGGATGGCGCATCATGCCGCTCGGCGTCTGCACCAGCGGATAGAAGACGTCGATGGCGCTGGTGTGGGCGATGGCGTAGGCGACGACGCCGGTCAGCAGCAGCCCCGAGGCCATCCAGTTATAGACCCGGAGCATGTAGGCTCGCAGGCCAACATCCAGCACCGCCGTCTGGGCGGCGCTGGGGGCCGGCGAGAAGGTACGGTAGTTGGGACCCAAAGCCATGGTTGGTTACCCCTCTCGGGCTCGTGTGCGCCCGTTGCGCCCTATCTTGGGAAAGCGCACCGATCGTTCAAGTTAATACCAGCACAGGTGGCGGCCGGCTACTCGTTCCTCAGCCCCCGCTACTCGTTCCTCAGCCCCCGCTACTCGTTCCTCAGCCCCCGCTACTCGTTCCTCAGCCTTTGGGCGGCGGGCGCCCGCAGCGCCGCGGCGGTGCCAGCATAGCCGAAGGCCAGCATCAGCGCCATGCACCCAAGCACGGTCAGCGCGAGCGGTCCGGGCAGGAAGCGCCAGCTCGCGTGCATCAGAAAGCGTACCACCCCGTAGCTCGCCGCGGTGCCGACGGCCGCCGCCAGCACGCCGGCGACCACGCCGACCGCACCGAACTCCACCAGCCACGCTGCGCGGATCTGGGCGCGGGTGGCGCCCAGGCTCTTCAGCACCACCGCCTCCTGGATGCGTCGCCGCTGCCCGGCGGCAACCGCTCCGGCCAGCACCAGCGCGCCGGAGGCGAGCGTGATCGCCCCCGTGCCGCCCAGCGCCGCGCCGATCTGGGACAGCAGTTGCGCCACCGCGGCCAGCACCTCGGAGACCTGAATGCCGGTCACGTTGGGCAGCGCGTCGGTGATCACCCGCAGCAGGCGCCCGGCGCCGGCATCGGGCACGCGCAAAGTCGCGACGTCGGTGTGCGGCGCGCCCGACAACAGCCCCGGCGAGGCGACCAGGACGAAATTGAGCGCGAGCCGCCGCCAGGCGACGTCGCGCAGCGAGGCGACGCGCAGATCGACGTCGCGGCCGAGCACGTTGAGGCGGATGACGTCGCCGAGCGCGACACCCCAGCCCTGGGCGATGTGGGCGTCCATCGACACCAGCGGCGGCCCCGCATAGTCGGGCGGCCACCAGCGTCCGGCTACGATCCGCGTGCCGGACGGGGGCTCGGCGGCGTAGGTCAGGCCGAGATCGCCGCGCAGCGCCCAGCGCGTGTCGGAGGCCGCGCGCACCTGCGCCGCCGGCACGCCCGCGACAGAGACGACGCGCGTGCGCAAATTGGGCACGCGGTGGATGTCCGACACCCCGGGCTGCGCACGGGCGAGGCGCAAAAACTCCGGCATCTGCGGGTCCTGGATGTCGATGAAATAGAAGCTCGGGGCATTGGCCGGCATCTGCGCCAGCAATTCGTCGCGGACATTGGCCTCGATCAGCGCCACCGCCGCCAAGGTCGAAAGCCCGATCCCGACCGCGACCAGCATCAGGGACGCAGGCGAGCCGGGCCGATGCAAGTTGGCGAGGCCAAGCCGGGCCCAGGGGCGGGGCAGCCGGGGCGCACGGGCGGCGGCGACGGCGAGCGCCAGGGCCCCGAGCCGGAACGCCGCCAGCGTGCCGGCGGCGGCGAGCACGAACCAGAGCGCGAACCGCCGGTCCGCCGAGGCGCCGATCACCAGCGCCGCCAGCCCCGCCGCGATCGCGGCGTTCGCGGCCAGCAGCCAGCCACGCCGCGCCGCGCGCTGCGGTAGCGTTGGATCGCGGAACAGCGCCGCACCCGGGATGCGCGCCGCACGCCCGAGCGGCCAGAGCGCGAAGCAGAGAGCGGTCAGCAGCCCGTAGGCGACCGCGAGCGCCAGCGGTCCCGGATAGAGGCCGAGCCGCGCCGGCACCGGCAGCGCGGACCCCAGCGCCGCCACCGCCGCCCAGGGGAGCGCCGCCCCCACCACCACGCCGGCGAGCACGCCGAGCGCGGCCAAGCCCAGCACCTGGATCAAATAGACGGAAAACACCAGCGCTGACGGCGCGCCGAGGCAGCGCAGGACCGCGACGCTGCGCGCCCGCGCGTCCAGCCAGCTTCGCACCCCCGTGGCGACGCCGATGCCGCCGACCAGCAGCGTGGTCAGTCCCACCAGCGTCATGAACAGCGCGGTGCGGTCGATGAAGCGCTGCACGCCCGGCGCTGCCTGTCGCGCGTCGCGGATGCGCCAGCCGGTATCGGGGAAGGCGGCAAGCAGCGCCTCCTTGGTCGCGGTCACGTCCGTCCCCGGCGGCAGGGCGACCCGCAGGGCGTAGGCGACCATCGAGCCGGGCACGATCAGGTGCGTCGCCGGCAAGGTCGCGAGCGCGATCGTCGCCTGTGGGCCGAGCAGGAGGCGCCCGCCCACCTGGTCCGGCGCGCCGGTCAGGATCGCCCGCAAGGTCACCGTTGCGTCGCCGAGCCGCAGCCGGTCCCCCGGCTTCACGCCGAGCCGGCCGGCGACCAGCCGCTCGGCGACGATGCCGCCATCGGCGAGCGCCCGTCCGATCGGCTGCGCGGGGGCAAGATCGACCGCGCCGACCAACGGGTAGGCCGGATCGACCGCCTTCAGCTCGACCAGTTGCCGCTCGCCGTTCGGCGCGGCCAGCAGCGAGCGGAGTTGGACCACATCCGAGAGCCGCGCGCCGCGCGCCAGCAGCCAGCGCCGCAACGTGTCGGGCAGCTTCTGCGCGCCGCCGTTGATTTCGAGGTCGCCGCCGAGCAGCGCGCGCCCCTGATCGGAGAGGCCGCGGTCGATCGCGGCCCGCAGGCTGCCGACGCCCGCGATCGCGGCGACCCCGAGGGCGAGGCAGACCAGCACGATCCGCAAGCCTCGCGCACCACCCCGCAACTCCCGCCGCGCGAGGCGTAGGGCGAGGATCACGCCGCGGCCCTTGCGCGGCCGGCGCCGGCGACCATCCGTCCGTCCTGCATCGCCACCCGCCGCCCGCAGCGCGCCGCCAGCGCCGTGTCGTGCGTGACCAGCAGCAATGTCGTGCCGTGGCGCTCGCGCAGGCCGAACAGCAGATCCATAACCGCCGTCCCGGTCGCCTGGTCGAGATTGCCGGTCGGCTCGTCCGCCAGCAGCAGGCGCGGGCGCGGGGCGAAGGCGCGGGCCAACGCCACCCGCTGCTGCTCGCCGCCCGAGAGCTGGCTGGGCAGGTGCGTCATGCGGTGCCCGAGCCCGGCCGCGTGCAGCGCCGCCTCGGCACGCACCCCGGCATCGCGCACGCCGGCAAGTTCCAGCGGCACGGCGACGTTCTCGAGCGCGGTCATGCTCGGGATCAGGTGGAAGGCCTGGAACACGATACCGATCGTCTCGCGCCGAAAGCGGGCGAGCGTGTCCTCGTCCCGGCCGGCGAGTTCCTGGCCGGCGACGCGCACCGAGCCACCGGTCGGCCGCTCCAGCCCCGCCAGGATCATCAGCAGGCTGGTTTTGCCCGAGCCGGATGGGCCGACCACGCCCATCGCCTCCCCGGCCGCTACGTCGAGGTCGAGGCCGGTCAGGATGTTGACCGGCCCGGCGGCGGCGGGCAGGGTCAAGGTCAGGTTCCGCACCCGCACCAGGGGGGCGGGTCCGTCGGCCGGAGGCGTCGCGTTGTCCATGGCCCGCTCATATGGCGCCGCGAGGCTGCTGGCGAAGGCTCTGTTTCTGCTGATCGTCGGGATTTCGGCGGCGCGCGCGGCGCCGATCCGGCTGCTGGTGCTCGGCGACAGCCTCTCGGCCGGCTACGGCCTGCCGCACGCGGACGCGTTCGAGGCGCAGCTTCAGGCGGCGCTGGCCGCGAAGGGCAGCGACGTCACGATCATCGACGGCGCCGTGTCGGGCGATACCAGCGCCGGCGGGCGCGCGCGGCTCGACTGGGTGCTCGGCGCGAACCCGCAGGCGGCGATCGTGGAACTCGGCGCGAATGACGGGCTGCGCGGTGTCGACCCCGCCGAGATGGCGGCGAACCTCACGGCGATCCTCGACGAACTCGCGCGCCGCCACATCCCGGTACTGCTGAGCGGGATGTACGCGCCGCCCAATTTCGGCCCGGCATACGAGCGCGCCTTCCGCGCCGTGTTCGACCGCCTGGGGAAGCGTCCGGGGGTGCTGTACGATCCGTTTTTCCTGCGAGGCGTGGCGCAGGTGCCGTCGCTCAACCAGCCCGACGGCCTGCATCCCAACGCGCGCGGCGTGACGCGGATCGTCGCCCGCCTGCTGCCGCTGGTGCAGAAGCTGCTCGCCGAGATGGATCGCGAATGAGGCTGTTCGTCGCCCTTGACCTGCCGTGGGAGGTGCGCCAGGCGCTGTCGCTGCTTACCGGCGGCCTGCCGGGCGCGCGTTGGGTGGCGGCGGAGAACTACCACCTCACGCTGCGCTTCATCGGCGAGGTGCCGTCGCACCGCGCGGAGGAGATCGACCACGCGCTCTCTGCGCTCCGCGGCCGCGGTTTCGCGCTCACGCTCGCAGGGCTTGGAACGTTCCAGAAGGCCGGCCGCGTCACCGCGCTGTGGGTGCGGGCCGAGCGCGATCCGGCGCTCGACCATCTTCAGGCCAAGATCGAGACCGCGCTGCAACGCATCGGCCTCGACCCCGAGCGCCGCCGCTTCTCGCCGCACGTAACCTTGGCGCGGCTCGACGGGGTGCCGGAGGCGCGGCTCGCGCTGTATTTGCAGGCGCACAATCTGTTCCGCGCCGGGCCGGTGCCGGTCGCGCACTTCACGCTGTTCAGCTCGCGCATCGGCAAGGAGCAGGCGGTCTATACGCCGGAGGTGGAGTACGCACTGGCGTGAGTTCCAGCAAGCTGAGCTTCCCGCCGGGTCAGCTCCAGGCAAAGTACAAGCACGCCCTCTTCTTTGGCGTGACTGGCGCCTGGTCCGAGGCTAAGGGTCTGACTCGAATCGCCGTCGGAACGCGAGTATATTGATTTAATGGGAAAATTTGGCCCACCACGGCGGCTCAAGCGGCTGCCAGCCGTCGCATCATGAGCTTGACACTGGTGATGTAAAGCCAAGTCACCGCGCTTTGGGTTGTCGCCTCGAAGTCTTTGGCCAGGCGACGGTTGCGGTTGAGCCATGCAAAGGTGCGTTCGACGACCCATCGCCGGGGCAGCAGGACGAAGCCCTTGGCGGCGTCTGACCGCTTGACGATCTCGATGGTCCAGTCGCCGAGGTTTTCGAGGACGCCCTTCAGCTTGTCACCGGCATAGCCCCCGTCGGCGAAGACATGGCGCAACCAGGGGAAGGCGCTGCGGACGCTCGCCAGCAGGCCTGGCGCCCCATCGCGATCTTGAACGTCGGCGGGGTGAACGATCATCCCGACCGGCAGGCCGATCGTGTCGGTGAGAATATGGCGCTTTCGGCCTTTGATCATCTTCTCGGCCGCATAACCGCGCGGACCACCAGCCTCCGTGGTCTTGACCGACTGGCTGTCGATCACGCCCGCGCTCGGACTTGCCTCGCGGCCGGCGGCCTCGCGCACCAACATCAGCAGCGCATGATTGATGGTCTGCCAGGTTCCGTTATCCCGCCAAGCATAGAAATACCGCTGCACCGTCGTGAACGGAGGGAACTCCTTCGGCAGCAGCCGCCACTGGCAGCCCGACTGTGCGATATAGAAGATCGCATCGACGACATCTCGCAAGTCGGTCTCGCGCGTCCGCCCGCAGCTTGCCGCCGCGGGGAGGTGCGATTCGATCACGCCCCACTCCTCGTTGGTGGTATCGCTTGCATAGCGCAGCCCATCGCGCCGATACTTGGCGCGCGTGATTTCAGTCCAGGCCATCGGGTCATTCCTTCGTGTCTTCGCAACCACGAGAGAACCGAAGCCGCTGAAATCACGCAACCCCGTACAATTCCTGCAGACCGCAAGGTGACCCACCCATCGCCCATTTCCTTGAAATGACTCGCTAAACTATTCCGGAACCATTCCGGGTCAGCCTCTAACGCGGCGCGGTTCCGTGCGGCGCTGGAGCGTCACGTGAACAGTCCTGCCGCCCGTCAGATCAAGGGCACCTTCCGCGGCCGGCCAGTCATGCACTATATTGATCCACGGCTGTCCGGTTCCCGTTCAGGTCCATTGCAGGGCCATCTGGTGATTACTTTGGGCCGGGCGGGATCGGGTCCGGCGTGGGTTGGCCGCAGTCGCTCGAGGGATTTCCGGTGCATCAGCTTGGCCCGCACCAGTCGGGCGAAAGTGGTCAGGCTGAGGACCGCCTTTTGGCCGGCGTGAGCCAGCTTGAGCAGCAGGCAGACGATCAGCGCGACGGCGATCTGGATGCGCACGGCGTTTTCACTGTGCCCAGAAAATGGCGGATCTTCAGCGTCTGCTTGACCCAACGGAAGGCGTGTTTCGATATCCCATACGTGATGCCGCTGATAGTTTAAGCGACTCGGCCGCACCGCCGAAACTCGACCACCGCATCCGCGCGGCCGGCCACCACGGCTTGCATCGAGTTCGCGGTGGTGTCGAGTTGCAGCACCTGCGCCTTCGGCAGCGCCTGGTGCACGAGTTGCTCGGCATACACGTTCTGCAGGATCGCGCACTTGACCTGATCGCCGGCATCGAGAAGTTGTTTTTAGGTTTTGTACTTCCCGTGGGGCGAGGTGAGCAGGCCGCCGCCTTCGATATAGTAGGTCGGCTGAACGCCACCTGTTGCGCACGCCCGGCCGTCACCGTCATGAACTGGATCACGATGTCCACCTTGCCGGTGGCGATGTTGGGGATGCGCGCCGCCGGATCCTGCTGCACGAAATCCACCTTGGTTTCGTCATCGAACAGGCCCTTCGCCAGGATTTTCGCCATGGCGATGTCCATGCCGGTGAGCTTTCCGTTGTCGTCCTCGAAATGCCAGGGCGGGTTGGTCGAGCCGGTGCCAACGATCGGGTGCCCACGGCCGAGCACCGTCCGCAGCAGGCTTTGGGAATTTGCCTGTGCGGCGGCTTGGTGGGGATCCATCAGGGTCACGGCACCGGCCGCGGCGAGAGCCATGCCGCCGAAGCGCAGGAAATTGCGTCGATCGTCGGGGATCGTCATGGATCGGTTCCTCGGGTTATGGAACGGGATGCAAGCGGCGGCTCGGCGTTGGCCGGCCGGATTGCGACGATAGGGCGCGGCCGCTGGCTGCGTCACGCGGCTTGGGGCGACCGCGATGCGTCGCCGCGATCGGATGGCGCCGGGCATTCGTTTGGTGCCGCGTGCCGAGAACAGCCTCGTGAAATGACTCTACTGGCGGCAGAAGCGCGTCCACCATAGCCTCCATCTCCGCTGCGACCCCGTCCGCGACCAAAGCGGCGCGGATGGCGCGGCGCTTGGCAGTGAAGTGCTGCGTTTCGGTCAGCGCGACGGCGGCGGCGATGGTTTCGGCATGTGAGGCGGCGGCTGCGAGGTCGCGATGCAAGGGGTCGGCGTCGTCATATTCGGGGATCGGCAGCGTCCAAACCAGATTGTCGAAATGGCGTTTGTCCCGTTGGCCGTGCGGCTGGAGATCGGTGATCTTTGCCAGGACGGCACCGCTGTTGATCAAACCAATCAGATAGCCTGCCTCATCTGCGCTGCGAGCCGTCGCCCAGTAGGCGCCATGGCAAACGATCGCGTCACTTGCTGCGACGCGGGCAGCACTGAGACGGGTTCCGGAAGCTGTGTAGAGCACGCGTATCGTGGCCGGCACAGCCTGGCAAGACAACTTGCTCATGTGGTCGATGTTCTCGATTAACGTCGCGCGCAGCCGCCCACTCTCAGTTTTCTTGCTGTACTCGGTCCATTTCGTCTCCACATCTCGCAGCCAGGACGATAAATGTCGGTGACCGGCATCCGCCGCCGCCGCGGAGTCCAATATTTTGGAACGGTCCATTGGCACCACCGCCGTCACTGTCTCAAGCAGGCGGAAAGGTGCGATCGTCTCTCCTTGCGCCAACCGACGGAGGAATTCTGCCTCTACCGGGCCGCGCGGCGGCTCCACCGCTGTCCACGGAGACTTGTCGAGCGGTCCGGCCCGGCCGCGCATACGTGGCGCATCGCGCCGGCCCCCTAACCGACCCGCCGGTTCCGGTTCCACGATGAAAAATCGCCGTGGATAGATAGTGGCCCCATCCCGAAAGCGCTTTCGATATGGCGACGCCCCCACCAGCGTCCGCGCCCGCGGCCACCGCACGCGGCTGCGGGTCAGTGCGCGCGTTGCCTCTGCGTCATCGGCATCCCGTCGCGACAGGTGGCCCTCCCAACGGTCCACCACTGCCGGATGCGCCCCCGCCATCTCCCGTCGGCCGAACAGTACGCACGTGCTCGTCGTGCTGCTGCCGGATTGCGCGCCGAAAATCGGCCATACCCGCTCTAACGCCCAACCGCCCGTCAGTCGCACGCGCAACTCCCCCATCCGCCCCGCGCGCAGCCCCGCGAACACGGGGGCGTTCAGCACCGCATACGGCAGCACGAAGGCAAGCCGCCCGCGCGGCACGAGATAGCGCTCCGCCCCGCGCGCCCAGAACAGCGCGCACATATCCTGCTGCGTCGCCAGATTGCCACCGACCCAGAGATCGTACGTGCGCAGCGCCTCACGCAGCCGGTCCTTCATTCCGGGACTGAGGTGGCGATAGACGATCCAGGGCGGATTGCCGACCAGGACATCTGCCCGCTGCTCCGTTCGCGACAGCCAGACCGGGCGTACCAGATTCCGGAACACGAATATCCAGATACCGTTGCGTCCCGCCTTAAACAGCGCCTGAAGGCGCCCGAACGTGGACGCCAATGCGTCGGCATCGGCCGGTGCCACTCCTTGGATGCGATGCAGAGATCGGCCTACGGCTTCCGGCGTCGCGTCGTCGGCCAGGCCTTGGGCAAGAGCATCCAACGCCTGCTCGAACACGCCTAGGTCCTCCGCGAAGCCGGCAGGTATCTGCAACGGCGCCTCGCCGGGCACCTCCACCAGCACGTCGGCACCGCCCACGTAGCGGCGGAGGTTCCATTGCATGGCGTCACCGAGGAACACGGGCACCCGCAGCGCCCCCACGCGATTCGCCACGAATTTGCCAAGCGCCAGCAACCACGTCACCCGCGCCAGCGTGACCGCCACCGGATGCACGTCCAGCCCGCGCACCTTCTCCGCGCAGGCATCCAGGATTCGTTCGCAGGACCAGCCCGCTGCCCGTCCGGCCGCGACCAGCCGGCGCACGGCGTGAAACAGGAACGTGCCGGAACCGCAGGCCGGGTCCAGCACACGCTGCTCCAATGGTGCGTCCACGGCCGCTGCGACCACCCGAGCGGCCAGCCAATCGGGCGTATAGTACTCGCCGAGATCGTGCCGTTGCTCCGGATCGACCAAGCTTTCGTACAGGACCTTCAGTACATCCGCCTCGACATCTCGCAGACGGAACCGGGCGGTTTGCAGCGCCACATGCCGTACCAGCTCCGCCACGGCCGCAAGTTTAAGCGGCCAGTCGAAGAAGTCCGCCTCCACCGCCCCCAAGATGCCCTCGTCGGCCAGCGCACGGCCGCACAGCAGTGCCGCCGGGTCATCCACCGCCAAGTCCAAGACCCGCGCGGCAATCGCCTTCACCACGATCGTGAGATACGTATGCTGGAGGAACAGAGAATCCTCGCCCACGTCCTCGCCGTATGCTTCGCGAAGCAGCCCGTCCCACAAGTCGCGCTTCAGCCGCACCTCCGGCTCGTCCCGCAGCGCCGTCCAGAGCGTGTTAAGCTCCAGCCGGGCGTGGCCAAACGTCACGCTGGCGCGGCCGAACGCCTGCGCCACCGCGCGCGGCTCCGGCAAAAGGTCCGGCCGTTCCGACACCAGTGGCTCGAGCCACGCCAGCAGCTCGTTCGGGCGCTCCGGGTCGGTGGTGTATTGGTTGAGCTTGTGTAGTGTGCCTTCGCGTAGCGTGTACGCAATGAACGTAGCGCCGTCCGTCGCCAGCCCGGTGACAGGACGTGGGCTCCGCGAGCGGGATGCGGCGTCGGCCAGATAGGCCGGCAAGCGGGAGATCACATCGTCCAGCTCTCGCCGCAGATCGCTCTTCAGCTCGATGACGGTGGCGCCCCACATCGTGTCGATGCGCCCGCTGCCGTCCAGCAGATAAACCTCATGGCCGATCTCGTCATACGGTGCGCCAAAGCCCGAGCGCAGCAGCTCGGTCATGTGGCCGCGCAACGCTTCGTGCCGAGGCCGGCCTGCCAGCGCGCGCACGAGTTCGGGCAGTCTGTCGCGACGCCAGCTCACAGCCGCACGATGCGCGAGTGGACCGGATTCGCCAAGGCTGGTCCGACTCGGCCGACGCTGCTACCTTCCGGCGTGTCCGAATTGCAAGCTGATCTGTTCGGGATTCCGTCGCGAATCGGCGAACTGCCTGGCGACGAGATCATCGCTCTCGTCCGCGCCCGGCTGCATGCCACATTGGCGCTGGTCAAGTCGGCCGAGGCGATGCCGTGGACGGACCTGCTTTCCGTCATCCGCGAAGAAAATGCGTTCCGCTTCGGCAAGGACGTGCTGCCGCCTGCCGAAGGAACGGCGCTTTGGGCCGAGTTCGACGTTGAGATGGACCGGCTCTATGCCATCATGAACGAGGGCAAGGAACCGGACCTGGGCGACAACCGTCG
>CAVWFK010000007.1:0-159240 GCA_963754235.1 uncultured Alphaproteobacteria bacterium
TTGATAATACGTAACTGAAAGTTGAGTAGGTGTACCATGGCCAATTGCTAAACCAGGCTCGCAGCTGATCATTCACGGCGGCAAATGGATCAGGCCGCCGTCGTAACCGCTTTGCTTTGGCTTCGGCTGTGTCCGTCGGGCGTACCTCTCCTCCCTTCCACGCGATACGCAGGCCGGCAAGGAACTGATCAAGCTCGGCGTCGCCGGCCTCGCTGCGTCGGTAGTCATCGGCGCGTCGGCGATCTCGACCAGCTGCTGCTGCACAGAACGCACTTCGCGCAGCAGGACGAATCGGATCCAGCGTGGCATAGACCGCATGCAACCGGCTCTTGGTCTCCTCGGGGCTGCGGGGATCCGCCATCAGCCGCTGGAACGCGGTCGCTGCTGGGTGATAGCGCTTGCGCACTTTCGCGCCGTCGCGTGCCTTCTCCGCCAACTTGAACGAGGGCTGGAAGAAGTTCACGAACAGCCGCGTCGTTGCATAGAGCTCTGCCAGGGCTGCTGCGGCCTCCAGACCTTCGAAGCGCCGGTAGCCCACGATGCGCCGCACCACCGCCCCGTTCTTCTGCTCAACCCAGGCCTGGTCGTTCTTGCGATAGGGCCGGCAACGCGTGAACGCGATGCCCGCGGCCTGGCAGTAGTCGCGGACGGTCTCGTTCATGAACACGCTGTCGTTGTCGGTGTCGAAGCCGAGCAGATCAAGGGCAGCAGCTTGCGCAACTCCGTCCAGCACCTCGGTCAGCAGCCCCTGTTCGCGCACCAGCAGCGGCGCGCACTCCGTCCAGCCGGTGGCGATGTCGGTCAGCACCAGCGTCTGGATGAAGCTGCCGCTCGACGCTCGGGCCGCTATGCGCCACCAGATCGGCTTCGACAAAACCGGGCGGCGGATCCTGCCAGTCGGAGAAGGTGCGAACCGGCACGCTGCGCCGGACCGCAGCCGATGGTGGCGAGCGGTGGCGGACGACGCCCTCCCGCCCGCTCTCGAATCTCGCGCAGAGCCCGATCGATCGTCGCAGCGCTGATCGCCAGCAGCCCGGTGCGCACCTCCGGGGCAAGCTGCAAATGACCGTGCCGCTCCATCGCCTCGATCAGAATCGGCATCAGCGGCTTCAGCCGCTTGCCGCAGATCCGATCGGACGCCTCCCAGATCACGATCAACGCCTCGCGGACCGCCTCATCGTAGACGCGGCGAGCGGGCCGAGGGCCAGTCCGTCGGCCACCCTGGCCGCGGCCGAGCAAGCCGTGCCGCGTGCTTGCGGTGAAATCCCGTCACCGCAACGAACTCGTCCAGGATGCGGCCCCGTTCGCCACGATCGCTCGGGCATAACGCTCCGCGATCGCTCCCACCAACTCGTCTCGTGTCGCCATGCTGACCCGCCTCATCTCTGACCCCGCCGCTCAACTCCGGCGGGCAACAAATCAGGTGAGGCAACGACCAGTCCTCCGGCAACATTTCAGGCGAGGCAACGCGATCCTCATCCAGATTGTCGCGCTAAACAGGTTACGGCTTCCTCTCGGAAAGTGCAGAATTCGCCGCGCGGATCGAAGAGGCCGGGCTTGTGTTCGTCGGCCCGAGCGCTGCCTCCATCAGGACCATGGGCGACAAGGTCGCGGCCAAGCGCGCAATGCGCCGTGCCGGCGTCCCATGCGTGCCCGGTCCCGACGAGCCGCTCCGGGATGACCCGGCCGCCATCCGGGCGATCGCCGACGAGATAGGCTACCCAGTCATCATCAAGGCGGCCGGCGGCGGGGGCGGACGCGGCATGCGTGTCGTCATCGAGATGAACACGCGGCTCCAAGTCGAGCATCCCGTGACCGAGATGACGACGGGAAATCACATCGTTCAGCACCAGTTGCGTGTGGCGTGCCGCGAGAAGCTGTCCCTCGAGCAGGGTTCGGTGCTGTGCACCGGCCACGCATTCGAATGCCGGATCAACGTTGAGGACCCAAGCAGTTTTGCACCGTCGCCCGGGCGCATTACCGAGTGGAGCGTGCCTGGCGGCTTTGGCGTGCGCGTGGACAGTCATGCAGGTGCGGGATACCACGTGCAGCCCTACTATGACTCCATGATCGCCAAGCTGATCGTGCACCGCGCAACCCACGAGGACGCCCTTGCCCGCATGCGCCTGGCCCTGCGCGAGATGCATATCGGGGGGCATCCGGACCAACTTGCCGTTACACCAAGCGATTCAGCCACGCAGTCTGGCTGTATCACGTCTTCAGTCTCAGTTTGCGAGACGTCGAGCTGATCCTGGCCGAGCGCGGCGTGATCGTGACCCACGAGAGTATCCGGCATTAGTGCCGGAAATTCGGTGCGGACTTCGCCAAGCGGCTCCGGAGGCGGCGGCCCAGGCCGGGAGACACCTGGCACCTCGACGAGGTGTTCATCCAAATCAATGGCGCGCTGCACTATCTCTGGCGGGCGGTGGATCAGCACGGGGTCGTGCTCGACATCTTCGTGCAGGATCGCAGGAATGCGGCCGCGGCGAAGCGCTTCTTCAAGCGCCTTCTGCAGGGGCTGAAGTACAAGCCGAGGCGCCTCATCACCGACGGCCTGCGCAGTTACGGTGTTGCGCATCGGGAGGTCATGCCCGATGCCCGCCACCGGACAAGCCGTTATCTCAATAATCGTGCCGAGAATTCGCATCGGCCCACCCGAAGGCGAGAGCGGCAAATACAGCGGTTCAAGTCGTCGGCTCAGGCGCAGCGGTTCCTCTCGGCGCACGGCATGATCTACGGTCACTTCCGGCCACGTCGGCATCTCATGGGAGCCGATGCCTATCGTCGTGCTCGCGCAAACGCCTTCCGGACTTGGGAACAGGAGATCTGTCCCGGTGTGGCGGGATAGAGCTGCCGCATCTCCCGTCATCGCTCGAACTCGCCCGCTCCCTCGTTAATTTGCCAATGCCGTCAGCACACGCGCTACGGCGTGAACGGACCAAGCTCTCCGATCTCGATCGGTTTCTCGAGGAGAACACCACGCAGTACGCATAGGGAAAGGACGGCTACGAGACGATGGGCATCGCGGGTACGGCCCGAACCGAGAGCAGTTCCGGAGCTGCCTCGGTAACGAGGATGTTCTCCTCGTGCACCATCACCTTACGGGCGCCGCCCGCGGCCTCGTAGGCGATGCCCGGCTCGATCGTGATGACCATCCCCGGCTCGAGCACGGTCTGGTCATCCGGATGGATGGAAGGAGGCTCGGTCAGCGCCAGGCCGAGCCCGTGCCCCATGCGCCCGACGCTGGCGCCGCGCACGGCGTCCTCGCCGAGCCGTGTCGGCCATCGCGCGCCAGACGTCGCCCGCTGTCCGGCCCGGCCGCGCCGCCGCGATGCCCGCATCAGTGGCCGCATAAACGAGATCGTGCGCGCGGCGGCCGACGTCGTCGGAGGGCCGAATGCGAAGTTGCGGTCGAAGTCGCAATAGTAGCCGTCCACGGTCGAGCCAGTGTCGATGATCAGCACGTCGCCGACTTCCAGGCGCCGGTCGCCGGGGTTGGAGTTGATGGTCTCGTACCGCCCAGCCGGATGCGGCGACCATGTAGGGGATCTTCTCGATGCCGCCTCGGAACAGCTCGATCTGCAGCGCGACGCACGCGTCGCGCTCCGTCATGCCCGGCCGCAGGTGAGTCCGGCAGCGCTGCGAAGCCGCGCGAGACGATCTGCGCGGCGGCGCGGATCCGGGCGATCTCGGCCGGGGACTTCACCATGCGCAGGCGGAACATCAGCGCGCTGGCGTCTTCGAACGTGCGCGGCGCGATCGCCTTTCAACGCGCAAGATAGTCGAGCAGCGGCATGCGGACTTGGGTCTCGGGGCCGAGCTCGGCGCCGATGCGGTCAGGCTCGCCGCTCACTTCGAGCAGCGCGTCTCCGCAGCAGGCTCACGCCGTCGTCCGCGGGCCTGGGGCGCAGGCCAGGTCCGGATATCGGCAGATCCAGGATTGCTGGCGCATGCCGACGAGGCTGCCGGTCGGGACCATCGCGATCGGGTCGCGCCTGGCCGGGACGATCAGGAACATCGGGCGCGTGGGCATGACCCAGGTCTGCGCGTGCAGGCCGCTGAAATAGCGGAAATTCATTTCGGTCGTGACCAGCAGCGCTGCCAGGCCACGCTCCGCCATCAGCCTCTGCGCGCGCGCGACCCGGCCCTGGTACTCGGCTCGCGTAAACGGCGGCAGCGTCGGCCGTCATGGGAACTCGTCTCCTATCGGTTTAGGCGGAAGCGTCATGACCGCGCCGGGCAGCGGCAGCACATCGACGCCGCCGCTCGGCTGCCATTGCCCTCCGGCACGCGGGCGCGTTCGCGAGATGGACGAGCAGCGGAACGTCTCCTGCCAGCCGCACATAGGCCGCCGAGCGCGCGCCGAGATAGACGACGCGCTGCACCTCCCCGCGCAGCACGCCCCGCCGCCCGGCAAGCGAGCCCGCTGGCGCGAGCTCGGATGTGCTCGGGCCGGATGAAGATCGGGAACCGCTCGCCCGGGCAGGCATGCAGCGCCGAGCTCGTGCTCCAGCGCGACCCGGCCGGCCTCGCCGAGATCGAGCTCCCAGCCGGAGCCGCACGCGGTTCGGCGCAAGCGTGCCTTCCAGCCGGTTGCAGCGCCCCATGAACTCGGCCACGAACACCGACGCTGGTGCGCCGTAGACCGCTTCCGGCGATGCCGATCTGCTCGACGCGGCCGGCATTCATGATGACGATGCGGTCGGACATCGCCATCGCCTCGTCCTGATCGTGCGTGACGTGCACGGTCGCCATGCCCGAGCCGGAGCTGCAGCTCCCGCACCTCCTCCTGCATCCGGCTGCGCAGGCGTGCGTCGAGATTGGAGAAGGGCTCGTCGAGCAGCAGCGACCGAGGCGCCGGCCGCCAGCACGCGGGCGATCGCCACGCGCTGCTGCTGGCCGCCGGAGAGCTCGTGCGGGCCAGCGGTCCTCGAACCCGCTGCAGCTGCACCAGGTCGAGCGCCCAGCGCACGCGTTCGGCGATCTGCCTTGCGGCTCTTGGCGCTGCATCCGCGGGCCGAAGCCGACATTGCCGCGCACCGTCATATGCGGAAACAGGGCGTAGTTCTGGAACAGCAGTCCGACGTCGCGCCGATACGGCGGCGCCTCGGTGATGTCGCGCCCGCGCAGCAGCACCTGGCCCTCATCGGGCAGCAGGAAGCCGGCGATCATCCGCAAGCGTCGTCGTCTTGCCGCAGCCGGACGGCCCGAGCAGCGAGACGAACTCGCCCTGCCGCACCGCGAGCGAAACGTCCTCCACCGCCGCGACTCGCGCCGAACCGCTTGACGAGACCGCGCAACTCCAGCTCGGGCGCCGCGCTCATCGCGACAATCCGACCAAGCCGCCCGAGCGCGAGCAGCCGGTTGATGATCAGCAGGACCGAGAGCGTGATCAGCAGCACGCAGGTGCTGAGGGCGGCGATGCTGGGATCGATGAAGTATTGCATGACCTGATACAGCCAGGGCGGCAGCGGCTGCACCTCGCCGGAGAACAGGAAGAAGGTGACGGTGAAATTGGAGAACGAGGTCAGCCAGGCGAAGATCGCCCCGGCGAGCACGCCGCGCGCGGATGCCGGGCAAGGTGATCAGGAAGAACGTCGCGATCCGGCCGGCGCCGAGATTCATCGCCGCCTCCTCGAGCCGCACGTCCAGCGTCTCCAGGCTCGCCGCGACAGTCACGACGACATAGGGCAGCGTAATGATGAGGTGCCCGAGCAGCAGCCGCAACCAGGTCGGCACGCCGCCGATCTAGCTGAACCACAGCACGAGCCCGATGCCGGTCACGATCTGCGGGAATAGCAGCGGCAGGAGGAAGAGCTGCCGCAGCAGCTGCCGTCCCGGAAAGCGGAACCGATGCAGCGCGAACGCGGCCGAGCGTGCCGGCGACGACGGCGCCGGCTGTGCTCGCGAGTCCGAGCCAGATGCTGGTCACGACCGAATCGACGAGGCCCGGCTTCACGCCCGGGCACCTCGCGCACGAGGTCCCAGAGCGCCGAATACCACTGGAACGAAAACCCGGTCGGCGGAAAATGGACGGTCAGGCCGTTGTTGAACGAGGCGAGCAGGATGAACGCCAGCGGGCTTTCCAGATAGCAGAAGAACACGCACGACATAGCGCGACCAGCAGCGCGCTCCCGATGCCGTGCGCCCTCATGCCGGCCCGCCGCTCGTCGAGCCAGAGCGCGCCGGTAGAACAGAGAGAAGGGCGAGCACGAAGCAGACCAGCAACACGGATTGCGCCGCGCCGCGCGGCCAGTTCGAGCGTCGCGAACATGGTCTGCCGCATCAGCATCGTCATCACGGTCACGTTGCCGCCGCCAAGCACGAGCGGTGCGACGAAGGCGCTCATCGACAGCGCGAAAACCAGCAGCGTGCCGGCAACGATGCCCGGAAGGCTGAGCGGAAGCGTGATGTGCAGGAAGGTGCGCAGCGGCGAGGCACGCAAGTTCATCGCCGCCTCGCGCAAGCGCCGGGTTGATCCGCTCCAGCACCGCCGCCAGCGGCAGGACCATGAACGGCACCATCTCATGGATCAGCTCGAGCACGACCGACAGCTCGGTGTAGATCAGCCGCTGCGGCGCCGGCCAAAGCCGCAGCTCCGACCATGATCGTGTTCACCGGCCCCGCCGAGCCGAGCATGACGATCCAGCCGTAGGCCCGGATCAGCACGTCGGTCAGCATCGGCGTGACCAGGAGGAACATCAGCAGGCCGCGATACCGCCCGGCCCGGGTGATCGCGACCGCGACCGGATAGCCCAGCAGCAGGCAGGCGAGGGTGACGATGAGGCTGATCCGCAGCGTGGTGACCAGCGGCCCGCTGCTGCGCCGGGTCGAGGAACAGGTTCGCGTAGTTCCTGAGCGTCCAGGCCGGCACCATCGGTCCGGACCGGATCCCAGCCGTTGAAGCTGTAGCGCAGCAGGATCGCGCAGGCGGCGACCAGGGAGAGCAAGGATCAGCAGACCCGGCGACGAGCAGGGCGAACGCCGGCCAGACCTTGAGCGGCTCGCCTGACGGTGCATGCCGACCCGAGCGCTCAGCGCGTCATGATCGGGTTCCACTTCTCGATGATTTCCGGCCGCTTCTCGATCAGCTTCAGCCGATCGAACTGGATCGCGTTGCGGAACTGCTCCGGCGTGTGGACCATGTAGGGCGCGACATCGGGCGGAAGCTGCGCCTTCGGATTGGTCGGGCCGTACCAGAGCTCGCGCCCCAACCCGGCCTGCGCCTCCGGCGACAGCGCCTGGTCGATGAAGGCATAGGCGACCTCGCGATCCCCCTTGCCGCCCTTCACCAGGGCCGCGGAACCGGTGATGCTGAAGTAGCCCTCCTTCAGGTCGGTGGTCATCGCGATCTTGTAGCCGCGATCGATGTAGGGCTTGAAGTAATATGGGATGTCGACCGCCAGCACCGCGTCGCCGTTCTGCAGCGCCTCGGCATCCAGCGCGCGGTTCTCGAGGAACGCGTAGACCTGCGGTCGGAACGCTTCGAGCTTCGGCCAGGCCGGAGCGAGATTGTCGAGGCTGCCGCCGCCCAGCCGTGCCGCCATCAGCGTGAACAGCAGCGCCTGGGTGTCGTTGATCGACGGGCTCGAGCACCTTCCGCTTGTATTGCGGGTTCCAGAGGTCGTTCCACGACGTCGGCGCCGCGCCCTTGGTCGGGTTGTATAGCAGCGTGGTGATGTAGTTGAAGATGCCGATCCCGTACCCGCCGTCGACGACATAGCCCGGGTAAACGTCCTTCGCGTTGGGCATCTTGACAGGTCGAGCTTGTCGAGCACGCCCTCCCGGTCGAGCGTGAACACGCCGACATCGTCGAGGAAGATGACGTCGAGCTGCGGGTCGCCCTTCTGGGCCCGAACCTTGGCGATCGAGGCGGAGGTGTTGCCCTCCTCGACCACCACGCGCGCGCCGGTCTGCTTGACGAAGGGATCGACGATGTATTTCGCGGATCACCAGCCCGTCGCTGCCGCCCCAGAACTGAACCCGGATCGTCCGGCCCTCGAACTGGGCTGCCGCGTGTGCTCCGGCAGGCTGACAGCAGCGGCAGCCCGGCGGCCGACGCAATCAGCTCTCTGCGTGACAGCATGTCTTTCCTCCGATCGACGACGTTGATGCAGAGATGATCCGGAAACCATCTTGTCCGACAAGCAGGTAGGCTGTCAATAGCGCCAGGCACATGACCGGAAAGACGCCGCACCCGCTTCGAGCCCGTTCAACGCACTTCGATGACGCCAGCACGTGCTCGACCAGATCCTAGCCGAGATCCGCGCCGGCCGGATCAGGCCCGGCGAGCGGCTGCCGTCCGAGCGTGTGCTGATGGAGGCGTTCGCGGTCGGGCGGTCCACCGTGCGCGAGGCACTGCAACGGGCTGGTCACCCTCGGCCTGGTCAGCAGCCGCCAGGGCAGGGGGGCAGTCGTGATAACTCAGGCTGAGAGCCCGGTCGCCAAGCTGCGTCGGACCGCCGATCTGGAGCAGCTCAACAAGCGGGCGCTGCTCGACTTGCTGGAGGTCCGTGAGGCGCTCGAGGGAAAGGCCGCCGAGTTCGCCTCGCGACGGGCCACGCCCGACGACATCGCCGAACTTCAGCGCCAGCACGACGCGGTGGAGCGGGACGTGCTCGCGCAGCGCAGCTATTTCCGTGCCAACACGGCCTTCCACAAAGCGATCGCGACCGCCGCGCACAACCCGGTGCTGGCGGAATCGATTCGCCTCCTGATCGGTCAGGTCCGCGAATACCGCGAGCGGCTCATGCGCGAGATGACCCTCATGCCCCGTCGCGACGTGCTCGAGCACCAGGCGATCTTGACCGCGATCCGCCGCCGAGACCCCGACCGCGCGCGCGAGGCGATGGTCGCGCACATCAGAAGCTTCGCCCGCATCATCGAGGGCCACGACAGTGCCGAGGCAACGGCGTCATGACGAGCATCAGTGACACGCTCGCGGTCTTCCCGCCGGACGAGTACCCGGAGTTCGAGCCGGGCGAATTCGCCAGCCGGATCGAGGCGGCGCGGCGCGTCATGCGGGAGCTCGAGCTGGACGCATTGCTCGTCACCTCCGAGGCGAACTTCCGTTATATGACTCGCTACATCCTGCAAGCGCCGGTCCAGATCGCGCGGCCCCGCTACTTCGTGCTTCTGCTCGAAGGCAGGCCCTGCGCCGTGGTCCCAACGACCAACGTGGCCGGCGTGCGGCAGACGACCTGGCTGCAAGACATCCGAAACTGGGTGGCGCCCTGCCCGGAAGACGACGGCGTGTCTTTAGTCGCCGACGCGCTCAGCCCGCCAACGCGTCGCTTCGGGCGAATCGGCGCAGAGATCGGGCAGGAGGCGCGGCTCGGCATGCCCGTGCTCGACTACCTTCGCCTCGCCGAGACATTGGCGCCGTCGCGCTTCGTGGATGGCGAGACGGTGTTCCGCCGCATCCGCATGGTCAAGTCGCCGGCGGAGATCGATCGGATCCGCCGCATCGCCCGGATCGTCTCGGAGTCGTTCGATGCGCTGCCGGCGCTACTCCGAATCGGCGACACCGAGTGGAGCGTCTGCCGCCGAATGCAGCTCGACCTGATCCTGCGCGGTGCGCATCGCACCCCGCATCTGACCGGCGTCTCGGGCCTGGACGGCTACACCAACATCAACACGGGCCCCACCGGCCGTGTGCTCGACCGCGGCAGTGTGCTCACGATCGATGCCGGATGCTGCTGGGACAATTACTGGTGCGACTTCAATCGCAACTTCGCCTTCGGCCACGCCGGCGCGGAGCCCGCACGTGCCTACGCCGCGCTGCACGCATCGGTCGAGGCCGGCCTCGCCGCGGTCCGGCCCGGCGCACGCGCGCGCGATCTGTTCGTCGCCATGGGCAGCGTGCTTAGGGAGGCCGGCGCGCCGGGCGGCACGGTTGGGCGTATGGGCCACGGCATCGGCCTGCTCGCACCGGAGCCGCCGTCCATCAACGCGAAGGACGACACCGTGCTCGAGCCTGGCATGGTACTGACGCTCGAGCCGAGCATGTCGTTCACGGTCAACGGGAGCGCCCGGATCATGGCGCATGAGGAAAACCTCGCCGTCACCGAAGACGGGTTCGAGTTGCTGACCACGCGCACGCCGGGCGAATTGCCGGTGGTGACATGAGCACGTCCTTCGAGCGCCGTCCGCTCCACGTTGCGACCTTGGCGGACGGTTCCCGCCTGGACGTGCCGATGATCGTGCTCGCCGGCACGGCCGCGCGCCCGCGCGTGGTGTGCGTCGCGGGCATCCACGGTGACGAGCCGGAGGGGATGCGAGCGCTGATGGAGTTGGCCGACGAGGTCGACCCGGCGGCATTGCGGGGCCAGCTGGTGTTGGTTCCGGTGGCGAACCCCACAGCCTTCGCCGCTGCCAGCCGCGTCAGCCCGATGGACGGGCTCGACCTGAACCGAATCTTTCCCGGCCGTGCCGACGGCAGCGTATCCGAGCGCCTGGCGCACACGCTGTTCGAGCAGATCCTGCGCGGTGCGGACTTCGTCTTTGCCCTGCACAGTTGGCATGCGTCAGGGGAGGTGCTGCCCTATGTCGAGTATGGTCACGTCATTCCCGCAACGGCGCAAGCCAGCCTCGACGCGGCGCGTGCGGGTGGGTTCGAGCTGATCCGGATCAGTGATTGGCCGCAGGGCCTGATGACCCGCGTCGTGAACGAGGCCGGGATCGCCGCCATGGAGTCGGAGATCGGCGGGCTCGGTATGGCCACGCCTCAGGGCACCGAACGCACGAAACTCAGCATCCGCGGGCTCATGGCCCATCTCGGGATGCTGGACCGCCAGGCGGCGCC
The DNA here is from genome assembly GCA_963754235.1 of uncultured Alphaproteobacteria bacterium. GTDB lineage: Bacteria > Pseudomonadota > Alphaproteobacteria > Acetobacterales > Acetobacteraceae > DATAYA01. The sequence goes on from CAVWFK010000007.1 coordinate 10,805, forward strand.
CTGGCGCGGGCGGATTGTCGATCAGTTCGAAATCTTCGCACCGTGCGGCGGCTTCCTGAACATCGTTCCTCCGCTCGGTGCCGAGCTGAGCGCCGGCGACACGCTGGGTTGTGTCCGCTCTCTGGACGGGTCCGTGATCGAGAGGATCGAGGTGCCGCGCGCCGGGCTGCTCGCTGCGGTGCGCCGCGCCGCGCGGGTCCAGCCCGGCGAGCGCATCGCCCGTCTTTTCACCGACTATACCGGCGCGGAGATCGGCTGACGTGCTGCATGGTCCCGATATCGGCTGGTGGCTGCAATGCCAGACCTGCCGGACGCGCTTCCCCTTCTCGGCGATGGTGCGCGGCTGCCCCGACTGCTCGGCGCGGGGTCAGTTTGGGCTTTTGGAGCTGCAACGCGACACACCAGATTTGCCCGCATCCCTCTCCGCTCGTCACCGGCCGTGGCCTCGCCCGATGGCTCGACCTGCTGCCGGTCGCGAGCCCCGATGCCTGGCTCTCGCTCGGCGAAGGCGGCACCGCGCTGGTCCGCTCTCGCGTCATCGGCAAGCGGCTTGGCATCCCCAGCCTTTATTTCAAGCTGGAGCAGCAGAACCCAACGTTGTCGTTCAAAGACCGTTTCGTCGCCGTCACCGTAAACGCAGCCCGCGCCTTCGGTTATCGTCGCATCGCCGTCTCCTCCACCGGCAATCTTGCCCTCTCCGTCGCCGCTTATGCAGCCGCGGCCGAGATGGACTGCATGATCATCGTGCCGCGGGGTCTGCCGTCCAACATCCTGAGCGAGGCGAACCTGTACGGCGCCCGCGTCGCGGTCATCGCCCGCGAGCTCCGATTCCGGGCGCTCGAGGAGGCTGCGCAGAACGCGGACTGGTTCCCGGTCGGGCTGTTCCTCCCTCGGCCTGTGCAGAACGCGTTCGGCGTGGAAGGCTACCGGAGCTTCGCCTATGAGATCGTCGAGGAACTGGGCGACGCTCCCGCCGCGATGCTGTTCCCCTGTGCGCGGGGCAACGGCCTGTATGGGGCCTATAAAGGCTTCCTCGACTGCCATGCCGTCGGCTGGAGCACGCACGTGCCGCGCATGATCGCGGCCCAGCCGAAGGGCGCGAACTCCCTCGAAGTCTCGCTCATGCGCGACATCGCAGAGGCGGTCGAGCTGCCGCCCTTCGACAGCGTCGCGAAGTCCACGTCCGAAACGGTCGGTAGCGACGACGCGCTCCGCGCCATTAGGCACTCCAAGGGGGCAGCGTTCTCGGCCGACGACGAGGAGATCCGGCGCGCGGTCGTCGCGCTCGGCGAGGAGGGGCTCAACGTCGAGTCTGGCGCTGCCCTTCCTGTCGCCTGCTTGCCCAAGCTCATCAGCCCGCCGGGTTTCGACCGCGACGGCACGATAGTCTGCGTCCTGACCGCGACCGGGCTTCGCTGGCCGGAGCAGCAAGGATGGATCTCGCCCCGGATTTTCGAAGTGCAGGATATGGCCAAGTTCGCGGAGGTGCTGCGCGCCGGCTGAAACCACGTTCGCGTCATCGATCAGCAACGGAGGGGTAAGGCTATGACCAGTCTGCACACTCGAAAGTGGTCGCGTCGCCGGGTCTTGAGGACGTCGCTTGCGGGCGCGTCCGCGCTGATGGCGGGTGGAACGTTCACGCCGCGCCGGGCCGCCGCTGCGGTCCAGCTCACTTCTGTCGCCGCCATGGTGGCCGACGCGGAGGTCGCCTGGGAGCGCGGGGTCAGCGCGAATTGGAATAAGCTGCATCCCCAAGCTCAATGGAGCCCCGAGGACACTGGCTGGGAAACGGTGTTCGAGAAGATCCTCGCTTACGAGAAGGCCGGCAGCCCCCCCAATCTAGGCTATGGGTTCACTGGCTTCACTGCCGACTGGCATCAAATGGGCATCATCACGCCGCCGGAGAACTATCTCGGCGCCGCCTGGAAAGACCGGTTCGCCCCGTATCTCACCAGCGGCGGCGGCGACGTTATCGACGGCAAGCTCTGGGTCGTGCCGATCCAGGCCGGCGTGTACGGCCTTGTCTCGCGGCGGGACTGGCTGAAGGAGGCCGGCATCGAACCGGCGAGCATCCGGACCTACGACCAGCTCGTTGACGCGATGGCAAAAGTGGCTACCGCGCGCAAGAACAAACCGTTCGGGATTCCGCTCGGCAATGCGCGGAACGCTGGTGAGAAGACGGAGTGGCTGTTCCGCGGCAACGGCCTCAAAAACCTCGCCGACTTCGATCCGGCCAAGCGCGACGCCTACATCGAAGTGCTGGAGACGCTGCTCCGGCTGCGCCCTTATATCCCGGATAACGCCTTCAGCCAGGACTACACCGGCCATCGTCAGGCGTTCGCGACCGGCGTCGCCGGGTTCATCTCGATCGGCGACTACTATTTCGGCGAGATCTACCCGTCCGCGAAGCAGCTCATGAAGCCGGAGCATGTGGTCATGATCCCGTATCCGTCCGGGAGCAAGGGGCCAGGTCAGCCGTTCAGCAGCTTCGACATGAACTGCTACTACATGATGAAGGACGCGCCGGACAAGGAGGTTACGGCCAAGCTGATCGACTTCCTGACGAGCCGCGAGAACCTGTTGCGCTGGTCCCTGGGTCACCCGCCGCTGAGGGACTGGACCGTCGACGAGGCGGTCAAGAGCCGCATGTATGGCGAGGCGGAGCGCTGGTGGCTGGACGACGTGCTGAAGATGGCTTCCACCGTGCCCATGCTCTCGGCCGAAGGCTTCGTGGCCAAGGACGAGGTGCAGCAGGCCTTCTACCGTACACTCCTGAAACTCTTCGCTGGATCGATGAAGCCAGCGGAGGCCTATGACGCTATGAACGATAGCATCCCGAAGCTGATCAAGGCTGCCAAGGCTGGCTAGCTTGCCGCGACGCAGTTGGCGGCCCGCTTCTGCATGGTTGCGGGGCTACGCCTATCTCCTGCCCGTGCTGCTGATCCTGGGCGGGATGGTCGCCTGGCCCGTCGCGGAAGCGTGGCGGATGAGCTTTCACGAGATCTATCTGCTGCGCGGCGGGGGGCGTGAGACCTGGGCAGGGCTCGACAACTACATCCGCTTCTTTAACGACCCCGACGCGCCCACCTACCTGCTTAACACGGCAATCTTCGTGGCGGGCGGCGTCAGCTTCCAATTCATCGTGGCGACGATCTTGGCGCTGTTGCTGAATGGGCGGCTCGTCATGCGGGGTCTCTGGCGGGCGCTCGCTGTGATCCCCTGGGCGATGCCGATCACGGTGACCGCCATGGTCTGGCGGTGGATCCTCGACGGGCAGTGGGGGATCCTGAATGCCGTGCTCGGCACCTCGGTGGACTGGCTCTCCAGCAGCATTTGGCTCTGGCCGATGCTGCTGCTGGTGAACGCTTGGGCAGGCTTCCCGTTCCTGTTTGTAAACTTGCTCGCCGGGCTCCAGGGCATCCCGCGCGAGCTGACCGAGGCGGCCCGGATCGACGGCGCGGGGCAGTGGACCCTGTTCTGGCGCATCACCTTGCCGATGCTGCGGCCGGTTATCACGACCCTGCTGCTGCTGAGCATCATCCTGCATCTTCGCGAGTTCGCCACGATCTGGATGCTGACGAGCGGGGGTCCGGGCATAGAGTACCACCACGCTTTCGCCGCTCGTTTATATCACGAGCTTCCACTTCTTCCGCCTCGGCTATGGCGCATCGATCGGGGTCACGCTGATGGCGGGCACCTTACTGTTCACTGCCATCTATCTCCGCCGGGTCAGGGCCGCGGTGGCATGACCCTCGCCAGCGCGACGGCGCCGCTTCCGCTCACGAGCCGGTCCCAACTGCGTTCGCGACGCTTGCGGGCCGGACTAGGAGTCGCCGGGCGGCACCTGGTGCTGGCCGTGCTGATGCTCTGGGTGCTGTTTCCCTTCCTGTGGGCGCTCAGCTGCTCGCTGCGGCCGACCGACCGGCTATTTACCGCCAGTCCGGAGTGGCTGCCCCGGCCGCTGACGTTCGAGAATTATCGCTGGGCGCTCAGCGAGCCGTCGTTCACGGGCCCGCTCGTCAACTCGTTCCTGGTCTCCGGCTCTACGGCGGTGGCGGCGGTTGCCCTGGGTGCGCTGGCCGCCTTCAGCCTGACCAGGCTGAGCTATCCCGGCAAGAACGCGATCATGACGGCAATGCTGGCCTGCCAGATGCTACCCACCATGCTCGTTATCATCCCGATCTTCCTGATTTTTGCGCGGGTCGGGCTCTACAATACGCTAGCCGGGCTGGTGCTGGCCTCCACGGCGTGGACGCTGCCCTACACCGTGCTCCTGCTCCGCGGCTTCTTCAGCGCGCTGCCCGTGACGCTGGAGGAACAGGCAATGGTGGACGGCTGCAGCCGGCCGGGGGCGTTCCTACGGATCACGTTGCCGCTTTCGTTGCCGGGCATTGCCGCCGTGACCGCCTATGCGTTCATCTGGACATGGGGCGACATGCTATTCCCACTAATCCTTGCGAAGAACTTCGACCACCAAACGGCGGCCTTGAGTCTGTTCACGATGATGCAGAGCACGCGCGGTGCGACCAACTACGGCGGCCTCCTCGCGGCGGGGATTCTGTTCACTTGCCCGGCCACGCTCCTGTTCTTGATCCTGCAACGGCCGATGCTCGAGGGCCTCACGGGAGGAGCGCTCAAAGCCTGATATGTCCATGGCTGAGGTCGAGGTGCTGATCACTGGGGCGGCTGGGCGGATCGGATCGGCGATCCGACCCGCGATCCTCCATCGCTTCGGCACCGTCCGGCTCGTGGACTCAAGCCCGATCTCCGGCCCGCGGCCTGGCGAAGAGGTCGTCCGTGCGGACATCCGATCTCTCTCCGAGATGATAGCGGTGGTGGGCGGCGCACGCAGAATCGTGCACCTCGCCGCAATTCCGGACGAAGATGCGTGGGAACGCATTCGCGACATCAACATCGATGGTACGTTCAATGTGTTCGAGGCGGCCCGCATCGCTGGTGCGCAGCGGGTCGTTTACGCAAGCTCTCACCATATCGTTGCGTTCACCGAGGCTGGTCAATTGGTTCCAATTACAACCGAGATGCGCCCGACCGGGCTCTATGGGGTAAGCAAGGCGTTCGGCGAGGCGCTCGCGAAGACCTACTCCATGAAGTTCGGGCTATCCGTGATCTGCCTGCGCATCGCAGCGTTCTGTCCCGAGCCTTCGAACTATCGCGAGTTGCTGCTGTGGATCAGCCCGGGGGACACTGCTCGGCTGATTTCGAGCGCACTGCAGGCGCCTGACACGGTCCGTTTCTTAACCGCATTCGGCGTCTCGGGCAACACGCGCAATCCGTATGACAAATCCGGCTGGAGCCTGTTGGGCTACGTGCCCGAGGACAACTCCGAGAGCTTCGTAGGATCGGGAAGCGACCTCACTGGCTTACCGACGCAGCCTAGCGACGCGTATCATGGCGGATCGCTGTGTCTACCGAATGAGACGAAGCCCAGGTTATCTGGGCGTCGCGGATCTCTCCGGTGAACCGGCTCGCCGAGCTGTTGCCCTGGGATTTGGACGATATCCGTCCTCGCTCGATCAACGCCTTGCCGCCTGAGCGCAACTGTTAACCAGATTCTCCGCGCCGTTCAGCGGACGCTACGCGCTGGCTACGATCTTCGGCTGATCCTGACCTTCCTCGAAGAGCTCTTGCGTGCCTTGCTGCGCTCGCATTCCGGCGGTCGTTTCGCTGCGCAATTATCGTGCAACCCGTGCCACCGGATCCTTCGGGGCGACTAGCTAGCGTTTTGCGCAGCGTTCAATTCCCATCGCCGTGATGGTCTGCTGGACGGCAGCAAGCAGGTAGCGCACCTCGGCCTCGCCCACCTGGCCCATGCATGCCACCCTGAAGCTCGGAACGTCATCGAGTTTGCCTGGTGAGATCAGCACGCCCTCCCGGAGCAGTCCGGCATGGAAGCGATCAAGGTCGAAGCGGCGAGCGCACGGCGCACGGAAGCTTACGATCATTGGCGCCTGCCGCTCCGAATCGAGCACAGTCTCAAAACCCATTGCCCGGAACCCGTCGATGATAGAGCGAGACGTCCGCGCGTAGCGGCGCATCCGCCCCGCGATGCCGCCCTCCACCTCCAGTTCGTCGAGCGCTGCTCCGAGCGCCGCGACCACGTGCGTGGGCGCCGTGAACCGCCAGCAACCGTCCTGCTCCAGCGACCGCCATTGATCGTAGAGATCGAGGTTGACCGCCGGTGCGTTGCCCTGACATTTGCGGAGTGCGGACTCGCGCACGATCACGAAGCACAGTCCCGGGACGGACTCGAGACACTTGGTCGGCGACGCGGCCAACGCATCAACCGGCGATGTTCGCACGTCGATCGGCAGCGCCCCGAAGCCACACATGCTGTCAACCAGCAGACCTCGGCCGCGCGCAGCGACCACGCCCGCGATCGCGTGCAATGGGTTTAGAATCCCGGTCGTGGTTTCGCAATCGACCAGCAGCACATGGCTGATCCCGGGATCGGCTGCAAGCCGCGTATCAATCTCGATCGGGTCCGGTGCCGTGTCGAACGGCATTTCGAATGTGGCGTACGCCCGCCCGGCATAGTCGCACATCGCGATCGCGCGCCGACCATACACACCGTTGATCAGGATCAGCAGCTTGCCCTCGCGCGGCACGAAGCTGCCCACCATCGCTTCCACCGCCAAATTCCCGCTCCCGGACATTGGCACAGCGACGTGGCTGCCTGTGCCGCCAGCCAGGTCTACCAGCCGCGCGCGGATGGACGCTTCGAGTGCCGCGAAGTCCGGATCGCGAGGTCCCCAGTCGCGGAGCATCGCTGTTTTCACCCGCTCGGAGGTCATGAGCGGGCCGGGCGTGAACAGCAGCGGTGTCTGCGGCATCGCAGCGTGCGTCAGGCCGCGGCCATGAACCTGTCGGTCTCCGGAAACGGTGGCGCCGCCACGGTTGCCCAGCAGCGGACAATCGGATCGCCGGTGTTGACGACCCGGTGCGCCCAGACCAGCCCCGCGGTGCCGGCATCGGGCGAGCGAATCACCTCAACCAGGTCGCCGAACACATTGCGGATTTCGGCAATCTCCTGCCCGGCCGCGACCTGGTCGCCGGGCATGACTTTCAGCCGCACCAGGCCAGCCCTTCGGGCTCGCATGAGGAACCGCGTCGTCGCCATCCGGCGCGGGCGGGAAAAGCGCGGTTCGCCTTCGATCATCCTGAGATAGCGCATGACGTTGCGCAGTCCCGCGAGATGCACCTCGACGTCGGCCTCCTCCAGCGAGCCATTGCTTCCTGCCTCCGCCAGGATCGACACGACACCTTTCCGGCTGGCCTCGAGCGTCAGATAGCCCGCATTCGGCGGCAGCGCCGTCCCGTCCCGATAGAGGGCAACCAACTCCGGGCTGTACAGCCTCGCCAATGCCTCCCCTTCCCGGTCGCGCTCCGGATCGCCGCTCATGGCATAGCCGGCGAAGGGCAACAGCATTTCACCGAGGTCGCCGCCGTGCAGGTCGATGTGGTAGCGCGCCTTGAGAATGACATCGTGAAAAAGGCGCCAGGCGAGCACTTCCGACAATGAACCGCTCTCTGCGCCGGGGGCAATCTTGTTCAGGTTGAGCCCGTCAATCGGCGAAACAAATCCCGACCGGCTTTCAAACATGTGCATATTGACGACCGGCACCGCGAGCACCGCGCCGCTCATCTCTTGTGGGCGGAGCTCGCCCAACAGGCGCATCAGAGCGTCGATCGCCGGGTATTCCGTCGCGTGCACGCCTGCGGTCAGGCACAGGACGGGCCCTCGCTCCCGCCCGTTGATCAGGACGAGCGGAATTTGAATGGGACCAGTCGCTGTCTCGCCGATATCGAGGAAGCCGCGCACCCGCTCGCCGGGCCGCGCGGCCAGATCGCCCACTTGGATAAGCTCGTCCTTGCGCATTCCGGAACCCTCCATGAAGATGATGTCACTTCTCCGTCCGCAGCCGTCTGGCACGGCGGCGAAGCAGTTCAACTGCCGTCAGCAAGAGCGCCGAGACGACGATCAGGATCGTGGCGACGGCGGTGATCGTGGGACTGATCAGCTCACGAACGCCGTCGAACATCTGCAACGGTAGGGTGCGCTGGGCAGGGCCGGCGAGGAGGATCGCCGTGATCAGCTCGTCGAAGGAGACGGTGAATGCGAACAGGGCGCCCGACAGCACGCCCGGTGCGATCAGCGGCAGCACCACACGCAGAAACACTCCGACCGGCGTGGCGCCGAGGCTCGCCCCCGCACGGATAAGGCTCGCGTCGAACCCCAGCAAGGTCGCCGAGACGACCACGACTACGAACGGCACAGCCAGCACCGTCTGAGCCAGGATCAGGCCAAGATAGGAGTTGGCGAGACCGAGCGGCGCGAACAGAAAGTAGATGCCGATCGCAGTGATGATCACCGGCACAATCATTGGCGCGAGGGCAAGGCCGGTGATGACCGCCTTGAGCGGCGAGCGCCGCAGCCGTACCAGGCCCACGGCTGCGAGCGTCCCCATCGGCGTGGCCAGCGCCACCACCGCAAGTGCCACCAGCACGCTGTTCTCGAGTGCTGGAATCCATAATGGGGAGAACAGGAACTCTCGGTACCAGCGCAGCGAGAAGCCGGCCAGCGGATAGTTGAGGAACGGGCCGGAATTGAACGAAAGCGGAATTACCGCCAGAATCGGGCACTACGAGAAACAGCAGAACGGCGGCGCAATAGACGCGGAGGAGAACGCGTCCCGCCCGCTCGCTGGGAGCCGCATACACGGCGGACGTCATCATCATTCCTGGCCGAGCCCCGATGCGCGGCCGCGGGCCAGGATCCCGTAGAGCAGGGAGAGAACGAGGGTCGCCACCAGCAGAATGAGGCTGAGGGCGGCGGCCAGGCCCCAGTTCAAGGTCTGGTTGGTGTAGAACAGGATAAAATAGGCGATCATCTGGTCCCGAGCCCCGCCGACCAGCGCTGGCGTGGTGTAGAAGCCGATCGCCAGAATGAAGACGAGCAGGCAACCGGCACTGATGCCCGGCAAGGTTTGGGGCAGATAAATCCGCCGGAACGCCACCAGCGGCCCGGCGCCGAGCGAGCGGGCCGCCCGCATGCTCACCGGCGAGAGTGTGCGCATCACCCCGTAGATCGGCAGCACCATGAACGGGAGCAGGACGTAAATCATGGCAATGTAGACGCCGGCGCGATTGTAGATGAGCTGCATCGGCTGAGAGATGAGACCGAGCCAGTGCAGCGTCGTGTTGACGACACCTCCGCGCTGCAGCAGCACGACCCACGCCGTTGTCCGCACGAGCACCGACGTCCAGAACGGCAGCAGGACCACGATCAGCAAGAGGTTTCCGACCCGAGCCGGTACCGTCGCCAGCAGATAGGCCAGCGGATAGCCGAGGAGCAGGGCCGCGACGGTCACCACGAGCGCGATCTCGAACGTGCGCAGGAACACGTCGATGAAGATCCGTTGGTCGGGCGGCACCGGCACGATCCGGCCGTGGGCGTCCGTGTGCCGATCGAGTGCGCCCAGCAGATAGAAGCCGGTGACGGTATGCGAGGCGCGACGGATGGCGGCCCAGGTGCGGGGCTCGGTCCATCGCTGGTCGATCGCAGCGAGCTTCGGCAGACGGATGCCCGATCCTGGCAGATGGCGCGCCGTCTTGAAGATCAGGCCACGGAACCCGTCGACGTCGTAGTTGAGGCGGTTCGCGACCACGCCAAGCCTGCCCACCCCTCTTGCCTCAGCCAGCTCTTTCGTGAACTGCTCGACGGTGGCGGCAGTGGGCAGATTGCCGTCCGTCCATCGTCGCATCAGAGCCGCGGTTCGGGGCAAGACGCTCGCAAGGCTCGGGTCGACGAAGCTGCCGGTCAGCATGAGGCCGACCGGCAGCACGAAGCCCGCCAACAGGAACACCCCGAGCGGCGCGATCAGGGCAAGCGCCCGCAGCCGCTCGCGCCGTGTGACGCGCCGCAGAGCCGCGCGCAGTGCCGGACTCCCGGCGGGAGCGAAGTCCCACCCCGTGCTCTCTGCCGCATCCGCCATCGGCTCGCTTCAGGCGCCGGGACGATCCGCTATTGCGCGGCCCAGGCGTTAAAGCGCTTGGTCAGTGCGTCGCCGTGCTCGACCCAAAATTCCGCGTCAACAGGGGCTGCGTGTGCCATGTTGGCCGCGTAGGTCGGCAAGTCAGCTGCGATTTTAGGATGCTTGGCAGCAAGCTCCTCGATCGCTTGCTTGTTGGTAGACCCCTCGGGGATCAAAAGCGGCAGCAGCTCCTGGTGCTCAGGCTCGGACATGTACTGAATGAAGCGCATCGCCTCGCTCTTGTTCGAGCTGTTCTTCAAGATCGTCCAGAAGTCCACGGCGTAGAGACTGCCGTTCCAGACGAACTTGAAGTGCGTGCCGTTCTGTCGGTTGAGCGTGATGAGCCGTGCCGGGGTCGCCACCGCCATGGCCAGCTCGCCCGAGTGCAGCATCCCGGGCACCTGAGAAAGCGCGCCCCACCAGACGATATTCGGCTTCAGCTCATCGAGCATATGGAACGCCCGGTCCACTCCCGCCGGTGTGGATAGCACCTTATAGACGTCCTGCGGCTGCACGCCGTCAGCCATCACCGCGTATTCCAGAGAATATTTCGCCGTCTTGCGCATCCCACGCTTGCCCGGGAACTTTTTGACATTCCAGAAATCCGCCCAGGACCCCGGCGCGTCACCCGTCCTTGTAATGATCGCCGTCGTAGGCCAGACCTTGCGACCAGACTTCGGTGCCGACACCGCAATCGCTTACCCCAGCGGCGATGAACTTGTCGCGGCCGCCGAGCATCTTCCAGTTGATCGGCTCGAACAGTCCCTCCTCGCAGCCAAGGAGGACCTCATCGACCTCGACCTGTACCACGTCCCAGTTGGAGTGGCCGCCCTCGACCTTGGTGCGAAGGATCCCAATGCCCCCGCTCCATGAGTTCCTGGAGTACTTTGATGTGGTTCGCGTCGGCGAAAGGCTCGTAATAGACCTTACTCTGTGCCGCTTGTGACGGACCGCCCCACCCGGTGACCGTCAGCGGACGTGCGCTCGCCGCCGGTGCCCAGGCCGCCCCAAGGGCGGCCATGCCGAAGGCAAACGCGATGGAGACAGGCAGCTTCGAAGTCATGACGTCCTCCTTGCGATCTGTTGGTCGGTTGTCCTCACGCGCTATCCGTCATCGAGGGCCCGGCAATCGCGGATGCGCCAGCCGATCGGCACTATGTCACCCGCGGTAAGCGATCGCTCCCGCTCGACGTTCGGGACTTTAACGACAAAGCCGCGTTCGCCGCAGACCCGCAGGTGGACGCGGATGTGATCGCCGTGATAGATCAGCTCCTCAACCGTCGCATCGACGACGTTCTCGCACTGCCCTGGACGCGGAGCGAGGATTACGCGCTCTGGTCTGATCGAAAGGATCGTGCGCGCACCCGTCTCGCCGCAGACCGGGAGCGCAAAGATGCGGGCCCCCGACCGGGTTTCGACCACGCAGCGCCCACCCTCGATCGCGATGATGCGGCCGCGCAGCCGGCTGCTCTCGCCGATGAACTGGGCGACGAAGGCGGTCATCGGCTGCTCGTAGAGGGTCGCCGCGGGTGCCACCTGCTGGATCATGCCGTCGCGGAACACCGCGATCCGATCGGACATGGTCAGCGCTTCGGATTGGTCATGCGTGACATAGACCACGGTAAGCTCGAGATCGCGCTGGATGTGCTTGATCTCGAGCTGAAGCTGCTCGCGAAGCTGCTTGTCGAGCGAGCCGAGCGGCTCGTCCATCAGCACCAGGTCGGGACGGAACACCAGCGCCCGGGCGAGTCCCACGCGTTGCTGCTGACCGCCGGAAAGCTGCAGGGGACGACGGGCCTCCAATCCTTGGAGCTGCACCAATGCGAGCGCGTCGCTCACGCGGCGGCGGATCTCGGCCTTGGGCCGGCGCCGGACTGAGAGCGGGAACGCGACATTCTCGGCCACACTCAAATGTGGAAACAGCGCGTAGTTCTGAAACACCACGCCGATGTTCCGCCGGTGCGCAGGGATGCGCGAGAGGGAGCGGCCCTTGAGCCGGATGTCGCCCCCGGTCGGCGCCTCGAAACCAGCCAGCATCATCAGCGTGGTCGTCTTCCCGGAGCCAGACGGGCCCAAAAGCGTCAGGAACTCACCTCTTCTGAATAGCGAGACTGAGCTCCCTGACTGCCAGCCGCTCCCCGTCATAGGTCTTGCTGACGTTGTCGAACTCGACCAGGGCTTCCGGCGCCGCCACTCCCGTCACACCCCTCGGCGGGTCGCCACGTTCCGCCTCCTGCTCGACCGTCACTGCGTGTGGTTTCTCGGTGACGCCCGGGAATGCCATGGGGCCGATCCCGCCCTAGCTCGCTTCGCGCGTCAGCGAAGCGAGTGATAAGCGGCGGCGAGGCGACTCACGCCCTCGTCGATCTCGGAAGGTGCTGCATGACTATAGGCAAGCCGCATGTAGTCCTTGGGCGAACCCTGGTTTCTGGGGTAGCGGGCTTCGCCGACCGCGAAGAACTTGCTGCCGGGTGTCACCACGACACCGCCTTCCCGCGCCCGTGCCGCGAGCTCGTCGGTATCGGTGCCGCCCGGGAATTTCAGCCAAATGTAATAGCCGCCCTGCGGCATGGAGAAAGTGACTTCGGGCAGGTCTCGCCGCAGCGCCGCCGCCATGTGGTCGCGATGCGCGGCGTAGGTGGTGCGCACGCGCTCAAGATGGGAGGCGAGCCCGCCGGCACGGCAAAATTCGACGATGATGCGTTGCGTGAGCGGGCAGGTGCCGCCGTCGCTCTTGAGCTGGGCCATCCGCGCCAGCATCGCCGGCGCCCCAGTGATCCAGCCGATCCTGAGACCCGGGGCCATCAGCTTCGAAAACGTCCCGAGCGTAAAGACGATCCCCTCCCGGTCCAGGGCCTTGAATGAGGGCTCGGAGCGGCCCTCGAACCGGACCTTTCGATAGGGACTGTCCTCGACGATCGGGATTCCGGCGGCCGCGGCGACTTCGATCAGGGCCTCGCGCCGCCGTCGCGACATGTTGGCCCCGGTCGGATTATGGAAGTCAGGGATGTCGTAAATGAACTTGGGCGGCTTCAGACCTTCGCGTCGGCGCTCGCGCAAGCCGCTCCGAGAGCGCCGTGACATCGAGCCCCTCCTCATCCTGGCCGATTTCGACGAAGGTCACGCCAAAGCTGCGGAAGATCGGGATGGCCGTGAAATAGGTGGGTGCGGTCACGACGATCGCATCATCCTCATCGAGCAGCAGACGGCAGATGAGGTCGAGCCCGTGCTTGGCGCCGTTGACGACCAGCACGTCGTCGGCCGAGACCTCCGCGCCATCCTCCCGCATGTACGAGGCGATCCAGTCGCGCAGCGCCGGAAGGCCCGGGCGGGGCGCGTACTGCAGCGTCTCCGCGCGGTAGGTGGTAAGCGCGCGCTCCGCCGCCTCCCTCAGATCCGGAAGGATTCCCGGAAAGGCGTGACCGGAATCGAATGCGATCACGTCGTCTGGCGCGTTGGGGGAAGCGGCGGATGGGAGGCGCGCGGCCCGGCGCGCCAGCGTGGTTGCTTGCACGAGGTCTTCCTCCCGATCTTGTACGGACATACTCGGACGTCAGGCCGGCCCCCGAGTCAAGCCCAAAAGCAATAGGTCCCGTGCATATAGCGGGCCCCGGGATTGGGGCTATAACATCGGAACGGGCGAGCGCGAGGTGACCGTTGGACCAGGACGTGCAGCAGGGCCAGGGCCGGACGGCGCCCGCGATGCCCAAGTATCAGCGGGTTGCGGACGATCTGATGCGCCAGATCACGAGCGGCGCCTATCCCGTCGGATCGCTGCTGCCGCGGGAGGTCGAGCTCTCGGCCCACTACCGCATCACGCGGCACACGGTGCGCGAAGCGCTCCGGCGCCTGGACGAGGTCGGGCTCATCTCACGCCGGCGCCGGGCGGGCACATCCGTGATCGCCGCGAGGCCCAGCGCCAACTACCGCCAGCCGACCAACTCGATCGAGGACCTCCTGCAATATGGCGAGGACACGCGGGTGAAGCTTCTGCGCCTGCGGCGCATTCGCTGTAACATGCCGTTCGCCACTCTGCTGGAGTGTGATATCCAAACCGAATGGATGCGAGCGGAAACCCTGCGCGCGCCGGTCGGTGGTCTGCCGATTTGCCTGACCACGAGCTATATCATTGCCGATCTGCCTGAGATCGAAACCGTCGTGAGTAAGCTTGAGGGTCCCATATCCGCACTGCTGGAGCACCGCTATGGCTTGCGAATCACACGCATCGACCAGAGCATCCAGGCGGTACAACTGAAGAAGCGTGAAGCCCGGCTGCTTGGCGCTAAGCTCGGCGACTCGGCTTTGCGGGCCATCAGGCGTTACTACGATCCCGCGCGGCGCCTGATTGAGTTATCCGACGCGATCCATCCGAGCAAACGATTTACCTACATCACTCAGCTTGTGCGGGATTGATCTCGCGGAGCTGAGTGAGGAGGCTTTTCCTCGAGATTACGAACCGATGCGGGTGCTGTTGCTGCGCCTCCGCTCGGGATCACCGATGAGGCAATGGCGGTGTTCGCGGTGTGGCTGCCCGCAGCGTCTCGAGGGTGCGCCGCGTGTGGCGGATCGCCGTCTCGGCGAAGGCGATCGCGTTCTCAAGTCCGGCGGTGTCGAACTCGCGCCGCTCGAGCGGGGTGAGCGGCGCGGGCGGAAGCGGCGGCGCCGCGTCCTCATCGGCCGCCTGTGTCGGCGGCCGGCCCCGGCCGCGGCCGGGCTGCGGCCGGTACGGTGGGGCGGTGGCGCCGCGCAGCGGCGCGAGGCCGGCGAGGCCGTAGAGGCGGCGCCGGCTGCGATTGCTGACCTCGACGGCGATCCCGGCCTGGCAGAACTGCGCGAGCAGGAGTCCGGCGTTCTTGACCGCCATGGTCAGCCCCGCTGCGAGCGAGGTGGCGGAGAGCAGCGGCGTGGCGGCCATCAGGTCGATGGCGGCGGCGGCGCGGGAGTTTTTCCGCCGGCCGGCGACGGCGCGGCGGGCGGCGATCCAGGTGCGCTCCAGATCGAACAGCAACTGCAGCGCGTCGGCGGCCTCGGCGGCGAGGGCGTGGAGGAATTCTGGGATCCAGGCCGTTTCTCCCCACGGCGTGTCGGGGCGCAAGGCCGCGACGCCGGTCAGCGGCACCGGGACACGGAGCAGACGATGGTGCATCCAGTGGCGGATCAGGGCGGCGCGCAGCGGCGGACGGGCGCCGCCGGCGTTCAGCCAGGCGTGGCTGGCGCGGGCGGCGGCGAGCAACGGGGTGCCGGGGGCCGCGGCGAGCGTTGCTTCGGCGCGCTTGATCTCGCCCTCCTGGTCGAAGTCGGGGGCGGTCAGCCACTGGTGCTGGGTGAGGGCGCGGCGGGCGGCATCGAACAGAAAACCGCGGTCGATGATGCGAAGAGAAGAATCCATGCGCAGCCGCAGGCCCTCGAGGAGGGCGGCGAGGTGCCAGGGGTCGATGGCGAACCCGTCGACGGCGGCGTGGCGGCGGACGGCCTCGAGCCGGGCGCGGTGCAGGAAGGCCAGGGTGAGCGGGTGGCGATCGAGCGCCTGATCGAGGCGGGCGAGGGCGGCGGCGGCGTGCGTGAGGCCTGCTACAGTGGCCGGTGTGGCGCACGCGGTCGGCGCCGCCAGGCGCGATGACTCGAGCATGTGTCCCCTCCCCCGGCTCGGCTGCGGCCGACCGCGCGGACCGTCGGTTTCCCGCGCCGCGCCGCGCTCCTCACCGTATCAGGGGTCGCCGCACGACTTGCGCAAAAGTGCCCGCTAAGCTGCTTCTGGCAGGAACGTGGTGCGAACATCGCGCAGCGGCCGGAAGCCGGTGATGGAGTTGCTGTCCGTCCAGACATAGTCGCCGGCGAGGGCGATGTGTTCCCAGCCGAGGGGCGCGACATGGGCAAGGAGGTCGTCAGGGACGGGGACGCCCTGGGTGCGCAGATGCTGAACAGCGCGTTCGAGGTATACCGTGTTCCAGTGGACGATGGCGGCGGTGATCAAGCTCAGGCCGGATGCCCGGAAGCTCTGGTTCTCGAAGGTGCGATCGCGGATATCGCCCTGGCGATGGAAGAAGACCGCCCTGCGGAGCGAGTTGCCGGCCTCGCCCTTGTTGAGCCCGGCATGACCGCGCTGACGCAGGTCGGGATCAGACAGCCATTGCAGCGCGAACAACGTCCGCTCGCTCCGGCCGAGCGCCCGCAGGGCCCGCGACAGGGCGTTACCGGCACCGGCGGCGGCGAGCTTGCGCAGGATGACCGAGGGGAGGACCGTTCCCGCCTGGATCGAGGCTTTGAGGCGAATGAGTTCCTGCCACTGATTGACAACTGCCGCGGTCTCGACCGTGTCGCCGATTAGCGGTTCCAGCAGGGGATACGTGCCGGGCTTCTCGATCGCGTGGAGCTTGCGGTCCTTCAGGTCCTTGATCCGGGGTGCGAAGCGGAAGCCCAGCAGATGACAGAGGCCGAAGACATGATCCGTCGCGCCGGCCGTGTCGGTGTAGTGCTCGGCGATGCGCAGATCGGTCTGGTGCGCGTGGTGGAGCAGCCCGTCGAGAACGTACGGCGCTTCGCTGACCGTTGCCGCGATCACCCTGGTATGGAATGGGCCATAGCGGCCCGACACGTGGGTGTAGAGGACGAAGCCGGGATCGATACCGTATTTGGCGTTGACAGCACCGCCGGGCCCGGCACGGCCGCCGGCGCGGAAGTACTGGCCGTCCGAGGATGAAGTTGTACCGTCATCCCAGATTGCAGCCATCGGATGCCCGTGGTGGGCGTTGATGATGGCGGCACGGGCGGCAACGTAGTTCTCGTCGCTGATGTGCCATTGCGCGACGTTGACCAGGTGATGGTAGCTGAGGCTGCGCGTGGGCATCGGCCATGCGGGACAGGCCGAAATTGGTGCCATCGGCCAGAACCGCCGCGAGCAGGGCCGGCTTATCGGCTGTGGGGTTGCCGGTGCGCAGGTGGATGAAGCGGTCGGCGAAGCCGGTCCATCCATCGACATCGGCCATAACCTCGGTGATGCGAACCCGTGGGATCGGCGCATACAGCTGTTGGGCAAGCAAGCGCGCGGCCTCTGGGACGACCGGTTTGCTCCGAGCGATGTAGAGCTTGCCGTCCTCGATCTCCACACCGTCGAGTTCGCCGCATACGGCACGGGCGGCGACGAAGGTCAGGCGCTCGTGCACGACGGCGGCGCGATCGGCGACGTAGCGGTCGGGATCGGTTTCGCCCCCAATGGCCGGTGTGGCGTCCCCTGCGGCCCCGGCCGGCAGCAGGTACTCCTCTTCGAAGGCGCGGTAGTCGCGGCTGCCGGCGACCCAGATGTCGCTGCCCTTCAGCCGATTACGCAGCGTGGCGAGCACGGCGGTCTCGTAGAGGCGCCGGTCCGCTGGCCCATTGGCGAAGATCAGCCTGCGCCATTTCGCTGGCAGGAAGGAGGCCGGCGGCCGTTTGGGCAGGCTGCGGGTGCCGTCGTGGTTCATCGCCTTGATTTCGACGGCAGCCAGGACGGGATCCCCTGCCGTGCTCGACTGGAAGAGGAACGCCTCCAGGAAGCGCGGGCTGAACCGGCGCAGGACGGCGTAGCGCTCGGCGGCTGTCACGAGAATCTCCTGGTCGGCGACGTCGGCCACGGATTCGATGACGGGCAGCGCGCTGTCGAGCCGCCGCATGCCGACCTCGCGATCAACGACGGCGACGCCGTCCTCTCCGGTCGCCTTGGCATGCTTGAGCGCCGCGATGGTGCGGCGGAACAGGAGCAGTGCCTTGGCCACGTCGCGCTTGGTGGCCTGGAACCGCCGTTCGTCCCGGTTCCGGGCCTTGGTGAACAGCGAACCCATGTATTTCTCGAACATGGCGAGCGTCGCGTTCGCGAGCCGGGTCTACAGATTGGCGACCTCGGCCACGAGGATGGCCGTCCGCCTGGCCGGTTCGAGATCGGCGATGTGCTGCGCGGTCATGATGCTGCCCTCGTCCACCAGTCGGGCGAGGCGGGCGGCATGGATTCGCTCTGTGCGTTCCGCGCGACCCCAAGGCCGCGCACGTATTCGAGCCGGTCAAGCAGTTCGATCATGTTCGACGGCGCCGGCGACTCCGCATAGTCCCGCAGCCAGGCGAAGCGGGAGCGGCGCACTTCCGGATCCAGCATGAGCAGGGCTTCGAGCGCGTCCCGCTCGGTCTCGGTCAGGCCGTCGGCCAGAGCCTGGAACGCCCGCTTGCGGGCACGGCCGCGCGCGGCCAGTCCGATCCGCTCCAGCACCGCCGCGGCGGGGATGAGCACGTTGGCAGCCCGCAGATGGGCCAGCATTGCCCGAACGAGTGGCTCGCCACGGTCCGTGGCCCACGCCGTGTCGGTGCCTATCTGCAAGCAGGCGCGCCAATCGGCCAGCCTGAAGCCGCGAAGGCGCAGGCGCCTCTGCAATTCGACTGCGTGTTCCCTGCGGGTCTGATCCCGGTGCGCGTAGTCGGCGAAGGCGGCCGGCGATGTCCCGAGCTGGCGAGCGACGAAGGCGACCATCGCCTCCGGTGGGCGTTGGCCGGGCTCCAGACCTTGGCCGGGATGCCGCAGAAGGCACAGCTGAACGGCGAACCCCAGCCGGTTGACGGCGCGTCGCTTGGTTCGGGCCAGCGCCAGATCATCAGCACTGAGCACGTAGTGCCGCGCCATTTCGGCGGGATCGACCGGGATGGCAAACAGGCGCGAGCGCTGCTCGGCAGACAGCAGGGTGCGGCGGGGCATGAGGGTCTCGTCTCGAAGGGATGAGGTCGTTCATAGACCGATTGCCTTTGAACGCCATTCTGAAAGAGGGTATTGAAAGGCAAATCCTGAGGAACTTCCCGTGGCCACGACCTCCATACGCAAACGTTCGTTTGTGAAAGGCCGCAAGCCCGTCAGCAGTGGCCTGCTGCTCGGTTACGCCCGCGTCTCCAGGGGCGACGACCAAACCAACACCCTGCAGGCCCGGGCACTCCGGGCCGCCGGCTGCCGACGCCTGTTCGAGGAGGCGGCGTCGGGCGGGCGCTGGGAGCGGCCGGAGCTCACCGCATGTTCGACCACCTGCGCGAGGGCGACACCGTGGTGGTCTGGAAGCTCGATCGCCTGTCGCGCTCGCTGAAAGACGTGCTGCACATCATGGAACGCATCGCCAAGGCCGGCGCCGGCTTCCGATCGATCACCGAGAACATCGATACCACCACCCCGGCCGGCCGGATGATGATGCAGATGGTGGCCTCGTTCGCGGAGTTTGAGCGCGCTATGATCCGCGAGCGCACCTCGGCCGGCCTCGCCGCCGCCCGGGCCGAGGGGCGTGTCGGCGGGCGGCGCAAGAAGCTCGATCTAGCCAAACGCCGAGAGATCGCCGAAAGCGTCATCTCAGGCCGCAAGTCCGGCGCCGAGATGGCCCGCCTCTACAGCATCAGCCAGCCAACCGTGTCACGCATCGTCGCCCAGCACCGCACCGGACTGGCTTAGCGTGCAGTTTTGAGCAAATCGTGCGGTGACCCCTGATACGGAGTGATCGAAAATGATAGGCCGTCGCACGGCGACACAACGTCAGTCGGGGACTGCTGAGCGCGTGGCGTCGGGAAGCGATGCGCGCCACGGATGACCCTGGGCTAAGATTCGTGCCGCTCCGGCTGAGCGAGGAGGGAGCGGCGCAAAGGCCTGCCGGACTTTCTGGCAATGCGCCGGTCGCGGCGGACTTGGAGACAGCGCCGGAGCCCATGCCACGGTCGACGACAACAGGCATGATCGAGATCGAGCTTGGCCGGGCGCGGGTGCGGATTCAGGGCGCGGTGATATTGAGATGCGGCAGGTGCTCGCGCATATCGGGCGGGCGCAATGATTCTCGGCATTCCGACGCGGCCCGGGCTGCGGGTCGTGGTTGCATCCAGGCCGGTCGATTTCCGCAAGGGCATGGATTCCTTGGCGGCGCTGGTGATGCAGGCGCTCGCCTCCGATCCGTTCGCCGGCGACGTTTTCGTGTTCCGGGCCAAGCGAATGGACCGGCTGAAGATCCTGATCTGGGACGGCTCGGGGTTGTGCCTGGTGAGCAAGCGACTGGAGGCCGGACGCTTCACCTGGCCGCCGGTACGGGACGGCGCGGTGACGCTGAGTGCGGCGCAGTTGCGTCTGCTGTTTGCTGGCCTGGACTGGACGCAGGTCACGGCACGGGGCTCCGTTGAGGCGTATGAAATGCGACAAGGTTGCTGATGAATGCTGGCGAATCACGAATCATGCAGGGTACCATACCGGCATGGGTTCCGATCCCGCAGCGCTGCCACGCGATCCTGATCAGCTGATCGAGATGGTGGTTTCGCTGCAGGACGAGAACGACAAGCTGCGGGCGATCGTGGAGACGCTGAAGCGGACGCTGTTTGGCGCACGTTCGGAGCGGCTCGCTGTCACCGCAGCGCAGCTGCCGCTGGGCCTCGGTGATCTCGCCGCCATCCCCATCGAGCCGCAGCCGGCACAGAAGCCGCGCCCGGCGGACCGGCCGGTGCGCCCCAAGCCCGTGCGCAACATCGGCAGCCTGCCGAAGCACCTCCCGCGCGAGGAGATCGTGATTGAGCCGGAGGCGCACGCCTGCCCTTGCTGCCAGGGCCAGCTGCACCCGATCGGCGAAGACATCAGCGAGATGCTCGACGTCATCCCAGCGGTGATCCGGGTCAAGCGGATTCGCCGACCGCGCTATGGTTGCCGCGCTTGCGAGAGTGCCGTGGTACAGGCGCCCGCACCATCCCGTCCGGTCGAAGGCGGACTGCCGACGGCCGCGCTACTCGCGCACATCGCCGCTTCGAAGTTTGCGTGGCACTTGCCGTTGCATCGCCAGGCGCAGATGCTGGCCGGCTACGGCATCAACCTCGATCGTTCCACGCTGGTGCACTGGATTGCGAGGACGGTGTGGTGGCTGCAGCCGCTGCATACGCTGCTCTTGCAGACCGTGATGTCGGCACCGAAGGTGTTCTGTGATGACACGCCGCTGCCGGTGCTGGACCGGACCCGCAAGCGAACGCGGATCGGGCGACTGTGGTGCTATGCCGTGGACGACCGACCATGGCAGGGGCCCGCGCCACCGGCGGTGGTCTACCTCTACGCCGAGGACCGCCGCGGGCGCCATGTAAAGGAACATCTCGATGGGTTCCATGGCGTGCTACAGGTCGACGGCTATGCTGGATATGGCGAACTGGCCAAGCCAGACCGCCCCGGCGGCGCGATCACGCTCGCCTACTGTCTGGCGCATGCGCGACGGGAGTTCTTTGATGTGCACAAGCAGACCGCGGATGAGATTGCCGCGGAAGCGCTGCGCCGGATCGGCGAGGTCTACGCCATCGAGGCGCGGATTCGCGGCTGCACGGCCGAGGAGCGGGTCGCCGTCCGCCAGGCCGAGACGAAGCCGCTGATGGTGGCGCTGTGGTCGTGGCTGATGGAGCGCCTCGGCGAGATCTCGGCCAAGTCCTCGCTGGCGGGCGCGATCCGCTACACGCTGGGCCATTGGGAGGGGCTCACGGTGTTCCTCGCCGACGGCCGCGTCGAGGTCGATTCCAACACTGTCGAACGGAGCATCCGCCCGATTCCCTTGGGAAGAAAGAATGCGTTGTTCGCCGGTTCGCGCAGCGGCGGTGAGCGATGGGCTGTTCTGGCGTCGCTGGTCAACACCGCCAAACTGCACGACATCGATCCGCAGACCTACCTGGCCGACGTGCTCGACCGCATCGTCTCGGGTCGCACGAAGGCGAACGCGCTGCGCGAGTTGCTGCCATGGAACTGGAAAGCCGCACGCGCCTCTGTAGCCGCGGTGTGATGAGGCAGTCGCCGCGACGGTCCCGCTCAGCGGAACAGGCGATGAGCCTCGAGCAGCTGAACGCATGGCTCAGTGCGCTTGAGCCGCCGGCGCGGGTCGACGGCGCATCGATGCTGGACGGCTATCTGACCGCGATCGTGGTCGGACCCTGCTCGATCCCACCGGACGAATGGTTCGTCGATCTGCTCGGCGAGCGCGGTCGCATCGCCACGGCTTTCGGCAAGAAGTTGGCGGCGATCACGACGATCGTCTCGCGCTTTAACGCGATCAGCGAAGGCTTGTCGGCCGCGCCAAAGCAGCACGCGCCGATTTTCGAGAAGACGGATGACGGCATGGCGCTTCCTCAGCCGTGGTGTATGGGGTTCCTCAGCGCCATGCGACTGCGCTTCGCCGCCTGGCGGTCGCTTCTCGATCTGAGCCGCGTCGATCACGGGTTGCTATTGCCGATCTTGCTCTACTGCACAGACCCGCTCGGCAGACCCATGCTCGGACCGCCGCGAGAAGGCCCGGAAACGCAGGAGTTCCTGCACACTGCCTATCACGACATTCCGATCGTCATCCCGGCGATCCGAGAGTTCTGGATGCCGCAGCAACTTAAGCAGGCCGGCCGTCAAGGCTGATTCCCCGTGGCCCGGTCGCATCGGTTACGATCATCCGCCGGCGGCGGTGGTGAACCGTGATGTGTCACTATTTCGCGTCGGGCCCGGTAGCGGCCCATCCGGGCGGCATGCGCGCGCCGGCCACGGTGGGTCTCGTGATAGCGCCGGCCCGCCACTCGAACGGTCTGGCAGCGCGCCCGCGAGGCGCAGCCGCTGCTGCAGTAGACCTGCCCGCGATCGCAACAGCTGCAGACGATCACCTGGGCGCGGCAGCTTGCACACAGGAACAGCCGACCCTCTCCCGGTTCGGCCTGTCCGCCGTCGCAGACGTGGCGTAGACGAGCGCCACTATTGGCAGGATACTCGTCCTGCATTCGTGCCCGGCACGGTGTGGGGCACGGCGTCGATGCAGGACTTGCAGATCGCGCTCGGCGCCGGGCTTGCCCCTAATCCTGACAGGCTCTTGGCGCGTCGTCTTGCGCCCTCTGGCGCTCGTCCCCTCGACGCCCGGGGCGGCGCTAGAGGGTCAGCGATACCCCTCGGTCATCTCCCGAGCCCCGACGACCCGCGCACCGAGATCCGCCCTGACATGCCCTCGCCGCCGGATTTACGCGGCTTCTGACCGCCATCGACACCCCAACCTCGCCGACCGCAAACTTTATGCCTTCGGCCCCGCTTCGACGTGGCCCGCCCTCGCACCGTTCATCGCCGGGCGCCCCGACGAAAAGCTGATTGCGGCGCAGTGGGACGACGTGCTTCGCCTGACTGCCTCGGTGCGCACCGGCACGGTCAGCGCCTCGTTGATGCTCAAGCGCCTCGGCGCCTACCCCCGGCAGAACGGACTGGCGCTCGCGTTGCGCGAGATCGGGCGCATCGAACGAACCCTCCATGCCTTGGACTGGCTGGAACAGCCCCAACTCCGCCGGCAGGCCACGGCGGAGCTGAACAAGGGTGAGAGCCACAACGCGCTGTGCCGCGCTGTGTGCTTCCACCGCCTCGGGCGGCTGCACGACCGCACGCCCCAAACCCAGCAGCACCGCGCCAGTGGCCTCGCCCTGGTCACGGCCGCCATCGTGCTGTGGAACACCGTCTATCTCGGTCGCGCGTTGGCGGTCGCACGTCGTCGGGGCGACCTGATCCCAGATGCGCTACTCGCTCATCTCGCCCCGCTCGGCTGGCAGCATATCAACCTCACTGGCGATTACCTCTGGGGCGTTGACGCCGGCCTCGGCCCAGACGGGTTCAGGCCGCTTCGCAGCACCACCGCGTTCCTCGCTCAGGCCGCGTAGTGTTCACGCTCCATTCCGCCAAACGTGAGTCTCGGCATCCGTTCTATGGCGTGACTCCTGTTAGGAACAGGGTTCATTCCAGCCCGGCGGCAACCGAGCCAGCAGGTCGGACGAAATGATTGGCACCTGCGCCGTATCGATTTTCTCACTCGCGTGGCAACGTGCCAGTAGGCTGTCGCCGAGGTAGGCGTCGTATTTGGCCCGCTTCATATCGGGTACCATGCGGGCGAGTTCGACGGCGTCCGGGGCTGGCCCGCCGGCAAGCGCTGCCAGAGTCCCGGCCAAGGTCTGGTGATCCCGGGCTGGAACGATCACCGCGATGCCGTGCGGGGACGCCCGGATTTTGCGCGCGTTCAGTGCCAGCACGAAGGCAAGCTGGGAGCGGTTGCCGACCCACGGAAACAACAGCAGCTGGTCCTCATGCCGATAGAGACTGTAATCGTGCAGGCCGAAACGGTCGAAGGCCCTCCGGGCCTCTCGGAGCAGCCTGACCGCAACCTCGTCAAGGAAGCGCGGAACGGCCGAATCCTGATAGACGCGGCGCACCTCGGCGACCACCACATCTGCGGGCGGCAGGCTTTCGCCTTTGAAGCTGGGCGGATTGCCGCCGTAGGCGGCGGTGACAAGGATTTCCTTGTGCCCAGGATCGATCTCCAGAACCCGCCAACGGCGCCCAGCGAAAATGATGAGCTGCCCTGGCACGATCGGATTATTGTCCGGCAGCATGCCCAGTGCGCGACCGCGATCCGTGATGACCTTGAACTCGTCGGGCGTCATGAACACCGCGTAGAAGCGCCGGTCGTTGATCACGCGCTCGCCCTCTCCGCCCGGCAACAGAGTTCCGTCAGGCGCCTGCTCAACGAGCTTCACGTCCGGGTGCGCCATGCGCCGCAGGACGTCCAAGTAAAGCGTTCGATCGACTTCGTGGAACACACCGCTCTCGACGAGCCGGTTCCAGCCCTGCTTGGCGGTCAGCCCGCCGTGTTGGGCAATGAGAGCCAGGATCTGATGGACCAGCGTCGAGAGATGCAGCCGTCCTGGCGACGGTGGCTCGTTCCAGTGGCGCAGCATTAGGTTGACCATAGCGAGGGCTTGCACGGTCTCTGGGCGCAGGGCGTCGATCGGGTGGATGCGCTCGTCCATCGCTTTCTCGGTGACGTAGATTCGCATCACTGAGGTCTGACCGGCGCGACGCCCGGAGCGACCGAGCCGCTGGCGCATGCCGGAGACGGTGTGGCCGGGCCCGATCTGCGCCACTGCCTCGATGTGGCCGACGTCGATGCCGAGCTCGAGCGTGGTTGTGGCAACGATGGAGCCCGGCCGGTCCTCGTTCTTCAGGCGCCGCTCGGCCTCCTCCCGATGCTCGCGCGACAGGCTGCCGTGGTGGGCGAAGAACTCCTCGGAGATGCCCAGCGCCTCGCACAAGCTGAAAAGCTCGGCCGTGACGCGCTCTACCATATCGCGGCGCCCCGCGAAGATCAGGCTGCGGTGCCCGTGCAGCGTGTCGAACAGATGCCGGATGACCTGATTGAGCGCCGGGTTTTCTGGCGCCGCCTCCGTGTCGTCGCGCTTGCCGCGGCTCTGTTTGAGAACCGGTTCGATCGTGCCGCGCAACTGGAGCCGTAGTTCCTGCCCACCGGCCGCCAACTCCAGGATCGCGACGCCATCCGGCTCGAGCGGTCGCAGGAATGCGGCCGAGGTGCCGATGTCCGCCAGCGTCGCCGACAGGGCTACGCGGGCGACACGGTGCCCGGCAGCGATCTCGACGCGGTTCAGCAGCGACTGCAGTTGCCGCCCACGCTCGCTATCCATGAAGGCGTGCATCTCATCCACGACCATGTAGCCGAGCGCCGCGAATAGGCGGCCAGCCTCCGGGCCACGGCGGACCAGGATTGCCTCAAGGCTCTCCGGCGTCGTCAGCAGGATACCGTGTGGGCGCTTGCGGGCGCGTTCCTTGACGCTGACGGCCACGTCGCCATGCCACTTCGTCACCGGCAGGCCGATCTCCTCGCACAGCGTCTCGATGCGGCCGAACTGATCGTTGATCAGCGCGCGGAGCGGGCTGATATAGATGGCTTCGAATCCGGCGCCGGGTGACCGCTCATCCCAGGCCAACCGGGATACGATCGGCAGGAAAGCGGCCTCCGTCTTCCCGCTTGCCGTCCCTGCGGCTATGATCAGGTCGTGCTTGCGCTCCAGCAGGATGGGGATGGAGCGCTCCTGGATGTCGCGCAGCTCCGTCCAGCCCTGCCGCCAAATCCAGCGACGCACCTTTTCGTGCAGCAGGTCGAAAGCCGCTGACGCCCTGTCATCGACATCAGCGGCCTCACGGGCGTGGGTTGCGGCATCGACGGCCTCACCAGGCGGTACGCCGACCGGACCACTCAAAGTCGGAAGCTCTCCATGTCGTCTTGACCAGGCCTGGTCTTGCCGTGGGCAGCAGCCGCGGGCGCCAGAACTGGCGTCACGGCGGGCATGTCGTCGACAATGTCGCCGCCAGCTGGTGGTGCGTCAGGGGCGATTTCCACCTGGGCGAGCAGGGTGCGCCAATCTGTGCCGGGGTTTTGATCGAGGATGGCCAGCAGGTCCAAAAACGCCTTGATCGTGTTGCGCGGGGTCCGGAAGTAGGCTTCGCCGATCTTCTTGTTGCAGTGGTTCATGAAGGCCGCGAATACCTCGTCCGGCACCAGGTAGCGAGCCTTGTCACCGCCCGCGAAGACGTGCCGCAGTTTGCCGAGCAGCACCAGGAGATCTTCGGGCGTCAGGCTCCGCAATCGGATGACCGGGCCGGAGAGATCGACCAGGCCGCCGCGGGCGAACGTGTTCTCGGCGAGTCGAGAGCGCAGCGCCTCGTAGGAGTAGAGGCCACGACGGCTGTCCATCAGGAACTCGGGCGTGCCGCCGAAATAGAAGCCCAGACTGTCTGTCGAGCCCTGGAGCATGTCGTTAACGATGCGCAGGATCTGCTCGTAGTTGCCGTTGCGTGCCTGGGCATTGACCAGCTTGAACAAACTGACGCATTCGTCGAGCATGACCAGGAAGCCCGCGTAGCCTGCAAGCTTCACAAAGCGGCCGATCACCTTGAGGTAATCGTAAACGACGGCGTCATCGATGATCGACCGGACCCCGAGCGCCTCGCGCGCTTCGGTCTTCAGTGCGTACTCGCCGCGCAGCCAGCGCAATGCCGCCGCCTTGCCCGCCTCGCTGCCTTCCTCTAAGGCTCGCCAGGTACAGTTCAATCACGGTCGCGAAGTCGTAGCCGGAAACGAGTTCCTGGATTGGCGTCAAACGTTCCTGGATCAGGTCACCAACTTTGCGTCCCGAGGTCTTCGCGGCCGATTGAGCGTCGCCGATGAAGCGCTCGACGACGTTTGCCAGCGCCCCACCATCCGGCTTGGTACGCGTCGCCATATTGCGCATCAGCTCGGCGAAGAGACTGCGGGCGTGGCCACCGGTGCCGTGGATCCGGCGATCCGGGGAAAGGTCGGCGTGCACCACCACCAGCTTGCGCTGCAGCGCGATCGAGCGCGCGAGGCTCAGGAAGAAGGTCTTGCCCGAGCCGTAGTCGCCGATGATGAACCGGACACCCGATCCCTGGTTGGCGATCCGGTCGATATCGCGCACGACCTCCTTCACCTCGCCGACGCGGCCGACCTGGACGTGTTGCACCCCGAGGCGCGGCACAACGCCTGCGCGCAGCGCCTGCACGATACTGTCGCGCTCCTTCGCTTTAATGCGTTCGGTGACGGGGATGCCGTCAGACGTCACGATGCTCAGATTCGTCATGCCGCTTCCTCCGGCGCGTCCAGCCTGCTTAGTTGGGGCAGGAGTGCCACGTTGATGGTTAACGGATCGCCGTCCACGATGATCTCGTCGCCGTGTGCATTGTAGGCCCACTCGTTGAGGGTCTCGATCGCGCCGTCCGGTGGCAAGCCGAATGCGCGCGCTCGGGACTCGAAATCGGCTCGGCTCCAGGATACCGCGCCTGTGAGCGTCTCAAGGAAACGCGCATGCTCAGGGTCGAGACCACTGAATCGACCACCGGCCTGCACGTCCAACCCCTCCTGCCGACCGCCCCCGCCGACCGAAAGTGTTCCGGCCGGGACCGCGGGCTCATCCTCCTCGTAGATCGGAGCGAGGATCTCGGCGACCTCTCGCGTCTGGCGCAGGATCGCGCTCACCTTCGCTATGTCGATGGCGAA
Organism: uncultured Alphaproteobacteria bacterium; assembly: GCA_963754235.1. GTDB lineage: Bacteria > Pseudomonadota > Alphaproteobacteria > Acetobacterales > Acetobacteraceae > DATAYA01. The sequence goes on from CAVWFK010000007.1 coordinate 38,727, forward strand.
GGTGCCGTCCTGGGGCGCAGCCTGTGGCGGAGGCGGCGGGATGCGGTAGGCGGCGGTCTTGGGTGCGCCTTGCTCGACGACGACCGGCTCCGTAGTGCCTGCCGCGGTGCCCTGATGCAGGGCGGCGTAAAGCCTCCGCCGATCGATACCGAAGCCATCATGAAGTCGTTCTAGCGCTGCCATAGTCGGCTGGTGAACCTCGCCGCAGCCGGCAGCGACTGCCGCGGCAAGGGCCGCGATCGCGCCGCGTTCCTCAGCGGACAAATTGCCCGCAATCATCCTGAGGCGCCCCGACGCCAGGGCTCGCCCGCGCATCAGCCGATACCGCGCAGCAAGTCGCACTGCGTCCGCGGCGCTGAGGTGCAGCCGCGTGGCGAGTTCGGAGATCAGGTGGGTGCCGTCCGAGCCGCGCTCGGCCGCTGCGAGCAGCGCAGCGACAAGGGCGGCATGGTGGAAAGCGGTGCTCGGTGTGACGGCGGTGCCCTTTGCATCGGCGATACGGAACAGCAGCACGAAGCTGCCCGGCCTTTCCGCGCCATGGGTCGGGTCGGGTTCCATACCGTAGCCGAAGGTCGCCAGCATAGCCGACATTTCGCGGGCCTGCTTGAGACCGCTGGCCTCCTTCCCTTTGCCGAAACACCAGCGCCCAAGCTCGTCGAGCGGTACCGCGGCCACCGGTTTGCCGAGGCCTTCCAGCCATCGCCTGAACGGGGCGAAGACACTGACATCCGCAAGCTCGGATGGCAGTGCCAGGGCGGCATTCAGGCTGTCCGCGCGCCGTCGGTCCTTGCCGACGACTTTGGCGTAGGCCTCCAGGTCCTCGGCGGCCTTGGCGCAAAGCTCGGCCATCCTGGTCCAGCTGAGCTCGGTCGGATCAGGCAGTCGATTGACCCCCTGAACTCGTAGGACGATGGCGAGATGCTGGGACGCCGCGTGATAGGACAAAGCCAGTTTGCTGTTCTTCCGGTCAGGGAGCCTGAAGCCGTCCGGGAACCGCTCCACGAAGCGCCGCCGGACCAGCTCGACGAACTCCTCGCGGGTCCGTGTCATAGCGATCGTGGCAGGAACGCCACGCTGGTGCGCCGGCAGCGCCAACATCCCGACCATCGCATGCTCAAAGTCAATCGGAATGCCGTGCGCGGCGGAGACCGCGACCTTTACCTTGAGCGGCAGCGGCATGTCATGGTGGGTGGAGCCCAGGTCGGGCCGCCAATCGTCCAGGCCCGACGGTCCCGCGGATAAGCGTCTCGCCGCGACAACATCCAGCAGCGCCTTGCTGTATCGGCTGAAGGAATGGTTTGCAGCATAGAGGTCGCCCAGCCGCTTCACCTCCGCGACTAGGAGCTCCTCTTCGGCTGCGGACGGATTGTCCACCAACAGCCGCCGCTCGACGCCATAGAAGAACAAGAACGCGTAACCCACGGGGAAACTGGCATCGCGCCTTCCGCTCGCAAGCCAGATTAGATAGGTGAGACGATGCTCGGGGGTGATCTGCGAATAGGAGGGCCAGTACCCCATGTCGGCGCCGGTATGTGCCCGGCCGGAGGCGACTTTGAGCGAGGGATTGATTAGACAAGGGGCTGGAGTATCAGAATTCCATCCGCTGCCCGGGTTCGCGGTCAGGAAGTTTCCGACATAGACCATGCCGCCCGGGATCTCGAAGCCCTTGACGGTGACGTTTCGGCCGGGTGCGATCCAGCGGACCTCGTCCCTGCGGCGAGCCCCGGATGTGGTCGTCACCGATGAGCCGACACCTCGTCCCGGCTCGATGACTACGCGGCAGACGGGCGCCTTCAGACGCACCGTCGGGCGGCTGACCACTTCGGGAACGCCTGTCTGCAAGTTGATCGCCTCGGCAGTGCCCGTTTGTAACTCCAAACGAGTAGATGCTGGTGCTTGCGGTCTGGGCGCCTCGGCCTCCGCGGGAGTGCATGGCGGGCCCACATCCGATCGCGATCCGAGCGATTGCAGTCGCGGTTCTACGCGGAGCCTGTCATGCCCCGCCCGATGCTCTGCTTGGGGCGCATCATCGGGTATCGAGAGCGCACGCGGGGGCATCCGCTGTGGAGCGGGTGCCAGGGGAGGAGAGGGCAAGCCAATGAATCGGCTTAGCCAACCGAACATTCAGGGCTCCCGAATTTTAGCCATGACGGCCGGAGCGGAATTGGATCCGGCGGTTACGAAACAGTTTGATTTCCACTGTCCCCCTGCGTTGTTCGGCAAGCCTACCACCAGACGGTCCGCGCCACTATTCTTGCACTTCTTTAACGGGTTGACAACGCAGCTACGGCAAAGCTGCCGCGCTTGAGGCCTCTGGGGGCTTGATACGTCGGCGCCGGCGGCAGTGGGCAACGGGAGAATGCCGGCCCCCGACCTTCGACGCCGCGCTCACGTTACATCGCTGGCTTCAATCCGCCGTTCTATCGGGTGGGGGAGGACCATCCTGATCGTAGCCGCGGGCTGGCAGCTCATCACAATGTCCCAATAGGTGGTACCTGTATCACAACTCTCGATCAGCGGGCCTGCAATGCGCAACCGAACTTAAACCTTTAGGATGCTTCCGGCCTCAGAACATCCGCTAGCTCCAGATAGCGGCAGTACGCGTTTGCGAGCTGCATCTGCCGGGGCATGCGGCACTCCGCCTCGAGCACAGCCGGGTTGGCGACGAGCACGCAGACGCATCTTGCCCGCGATGTCGCGACGTTCAAGCGGTTCAGACTGTAAAGGAATTCCATCCCGCGAGGCGCGTCAGCCTGGCGGGAGGTCGTCATCGAGTAGATCACGATGGGTGCTTCCTGCCCCTGGAACTTGTCCACGGTGCCTATACGCGCTCCGGGGAGGCGTACCTGCAACTCGTAGACCTGGGCGTTGTACGGTGCGATGATCAGGATGTCTTGAAGCCGGACTGATCGCTCCACGCCGTCGGCATCGATCCAAGTCGATGAGGACGCAAGTATCTTGTGCACTAGCGCCGCTACGCTGTCCGCCTCTTCCGGCGAGGAGCTTTGGTTGCCTTCGTGCGGGATCGGCAGGAAACGTAGCCCGGCGCCGCTAACGGGGCCATCCGAACGGAGGATCTGATGCTCCAGGCCAGGGCGGGGGACCAGACGCCCCTCGTAGAACAATTCCGAGGTGAACTGGCAAATATCCGGGTTCAGCCGCCACGTCTCCCCCAGGAACAGGCCGCGGTCGTCCGGAACCGTCTTCCGGTCTCCCAGGATATGGTGCAAGGCGGAGACATCGGTCCCCTCTGGGTGGCTCCCCTGGATCGGCTGCTCAAGCTGCTGCGGGTCGCCCAGGAGCACGACCGCCTTGGCAGCTTGCGAAACTGCCAGCACGTTCGCCAGGGACATTTGTGCCGCCTCGTCAACGAACAGCACGTCGACCGTCTCGAATGCCTCCGGCCGCGACCATAGCCACGCTGTCCCGCCGCCCACTGGGCAATCGGGACCCAGGCTCGCGAATATCTCTGCGTTATCTTTCGTGAACTGCAAACCGCGACGAGGCTCACCTGGCTCGTCGACCTTCTGCACGCATCCGAAGGAGAGGCCGCAGTCAGCTGCCGCCTCCAGGACCCCATCGAGCAGGTTGCGGATGACCTTGTGGCTGTTCGCAGTAATGCCCACCGTTTGCCCAACCCGAACGAGTTCGCATATCATCCGAGCGCCGGTGAACGTCTTCCCCGTCCCGGGCGGCCCCTGTATGGGCAGCACGCCCTCAGCGATTGAGACAGCGAGCCTGCAGGCGGCATCGAGTACGCGTTCGTCGCCGTTCCGCAACGGCTCGCCGCCAAGCCGAGGCGGTGCGCGAAGCAAGAGGTCGCGGGACGCGTGATACGCGCCGTCGCCCTCTACGCCGTGCTCCACGACATGCGCCCCGAGTCTCAGCAGCGACTCCGCGAGGACGTCGGTGCGCACCACCTTGTGGGCGAAGATCGCCTCGGGGTGCGCGTCCTTGGAATCCATCCTTTTCTTCACGTCTACCCAGAGCTCTTCCGGGGAAACGGCGTCGTACCGAGCCTAGCTTCGCGCCGCCCCGCGAGTAGACGTCCTCGCCGCCCCGTATTTCGGTTTCCTGCGGCGGGAACGCGTACCGATGCACTGGCGCCCTGGCGGTGCCGCCTATCACACCCCGGAACATTAGGCCCGACAGCGCGGCCCGCTCCTCCAGCAGGTCGTCCGCGATCAGGTCGCGGAGCCGGAAGAATTCCCACCAGCTCGCCTTCAGTTCTCTCCGGTGCCAGTCGAGCATGTTCGCCAGGAGCCAGCGGCCGTGCTGTTCGGCAGTGCGCTCGGTCGCGTCCGCAGGTATGCCGTCCAGTAGCCGACCCATGACCGGCTCGATCTTGCGCAGCCACTCGGCTATCTGTTCGCTCACCTCACCACTGGCGGCGGCCGGACGCGGGACGCTTACCCCGGACGCCGCCAGCTCCGCACGCCTCTCCTCGAGCCAGTCGCGCAGCCGCCAGGTCGAGACGCAATCGTCCTGGTTGTAACCCTGGACCGCGAGGCGATCGTCCTGCTCGACGACGTCGCCGCCGAGCTCGATGTAGGCCTCGAGCCGTGCAAGCGCGTGGTTCGCCCGCCAAAGCTCAACGGCTCGCTCGTAGCCATACAGGGATTCGAGCTTCTTGATAGAATAGGTCTCAACGCTCACCCGCACGGAATGACGGACGATTGCGTAGAGGTCCACAAACACTTGCGCCCTGAGTAAGCGGTCGAGCTGCTCCTCGCGGGTGGCATAGCGTCCCATCAGTCGCCTCAGGGCCGCGGGTTCGTAGTGCGCGTAGTGGAAGACGTGCAGGTCAGGCCAGCGGTCGAGCCGCTCGACTAGGAAATCGATGAGGCGCTCGAAAGCCCGTTTCTCGCCCGCGGCCTCAAAAGCCCACTCCCCTTCGTAGCGTTCCTCGCCGGTCTCGTCGCGGAACGCGTAGCCGAAAAGGTACTCGAAGCCGCCCCCGCCGACGAAAGGGTCTCCTTCCAGATCAAGGAACACGTCGCCAAGCGACGGCTCAGGAAGTTTCGGTAGCCCGCAATCCGGCGAGATGGGCAGCATCTCGTAGACGAGTTGTCCGGCGCGACGCCCGGCAAGCTGTACCCTGGCCTGCTCGCGAACGCGCTCGTAGGACCTCGGGGCGCCGCGCTCCGGCTTCCAGGAAAGCGGCAGCGGCATCATGGCGAGCTGCTCCAGCGTCGAGATGCCGTGCGTCCCGAGCTCGTTCCTTTGCAGCTTCGAGATGTTCGCAACGAGGCACAGGTGGTCGTCGGATCGTCGGCGCTCGTCGCACCTCGGCTGCCAATTGCATACGTCACAGTGCTCCACGGGATCGGGATAGGGTTCCGCCCCGGCGTCGGTCGCCAACGCGGCTTCTAGCGCCCGCTTCACCCACCGGAAGTAGGCCGCGTAATCCGCCACGCGGTAGGTCTGGGGTTCGAACCCGGACCATGGGGCGACGACGTAGGCGAACTCCGGTAACATGCCCTGCGTGCCAGCGAGCAATTCAGAGTAAGAACACAGTTGGAGTACCGTCCCGCCCTTGGTCTCGCGCGCGAGCTTGGTGTCGAGGGCTTCGTAGGACCAGGGCCCGAAATTACTCGGCGTCTCGACCCGCCTAAGGATGTCGGCGCGGCCGCGCCAGCGACCGACCGCCAGCGCTGCTTGCACGATGACGCCAATGCCTTCGCGCATCGCCTCCAGGGTGGCCGCCACCGCCTCGTCCTCGACGCCCACCCCGTCGATCATGCGAACCGAGAGGCCGGACGTCTCGAGATGGTCCCGGTATTCCTTCTCGAAGCGTGCCCCCCGCTCCCAGAGCAACAGCAGCAGTGGGTCCGATGCTGCAGACCGCTTCAGGGTGCCGGCCGCGACCGCCCGTTCGAGGTGAAGTCAGGTGACGGCAAGATAGATAGCCGACCAAGTCGGTCGTGCTAAGGGAAATTAAGTTACCGAGCTTTAGCATGCGTGGCTTCTATCATACAGCATTCCGATAGCGATCGGAATGCCCGGTGGCGCGAACTCGACAGCCTTTCCTGAAGCCGTCCAATGCTTGGGTAGAGCGTGTCGAATTGGTCGTCGCGCAACATCCCATAAGCTACACTATGGGCAATAGTGAAACGCCGCCGTGCTGGCGTCCCGCCCACCTCCCAGAGCGCCCGCTCGCGCGGGGCGGCGAGCGTCGCCCCGACGCCGACCGGAAAATAGCCGGCACCCGCTGCATCCGTTCGGTCCGCGACCCGGCCGGACACCCCTCTCCTGATCAGATATCCTCGCAAGGGCCGAAATCTGTTTGCATGCGCACACGCCGCTTTTGATACCGTTCCCGGCAAGTCGTGCCCACCTGCCGCAAAGCGAGCCCGATATCCGAGCCGTTCCAGCTCCCGCTGTTCCCCGACCAGGCGGTGCTCACCCGCATCAGGCCCGAACGGAATGAGCGGCGATTCTATCGCCTTGCGGTCTGGCCAGACCTCTTCGGCCGCGCGCTCCCCCCGCCATTGGGGCGCATCGGCACTCCTGGCCGCATCCGCCTCGATCCTCATCCCGACGCCGGCGCCGCCCTCAATGCCCTCGGCCGCCTCGCTCGCAGCAAGCGCCGCCGCGGCTACCGGGATCGGGCGGCGTGATGGCGGCCAAGGCAACAAGGGCGGAGATCCCGCCGGCCGGCATGCGGCTGCACACGGCGGACGGCGCCCGGAAATACCTCACGCCGGCGAGCGTAACGCCTTCCTGCGCGAGGCGGATTTGGCCGACCGCCAGGTGCGCACCCTCTGCATGACCCTCGCCTATGCCGGTTTCCGCTGTCCGAGGCGCTGGCGCTCACCGCCGATCGCGTCGACCTCGCCGCCGGCGTGCTGGTGGTCACGAGCCTCAAGAAGCGCCGCACGGGGGTCTTCCGATCCGTGCCAGTGCCCCCTGCCCTGCCCGAGGCGCTCAACATGGTCCACGGCATCCGCGAGCGGCAAGCGCGCCGGGGCAAGAGCCGCGGCAAGCACCTCTGGCTGTGGTCGCGGATGACCGCCTGGCGGGCGGTGCATGGCGTGATGGAGGCCGCCGGGCTCGACGGGCCGCACGCCTCGCCCAAAGGGCTGCGGCACGGTTTTGGGGTGGCCGCAGGCCGCCGTCTCGGCCGGCATCCCGCTCGACCTGGTGCAGAAATGGCTCGGCCACGCCCAGCTCACCACCATTGCCATCTACGCCGATGCCGTCGGCACCGAGGAAAAAGACATCGCGTCGAGGATGTGGGAGCAGCCGTAGCCAGCGCGTCACTTCAAGTGCTGGGCAAGGTGCCTGTTCATCTCGAACATGGTCACCTTGTCCTTACCGAAGACCTGCCTGAGCTTATCGTCGGCCAGGATCTCGCGGCGGTTCTCCGGGTTCTGCAGATTGTGCGACTTGATGTAGTCCGAAACCTTGCTCACCACCGCGCCCCGAGACAGGGACTCCGATCCGACCACCGCAGCCAGCTCCTTCGATGGCTGCAGCGGCTTCTGCAGCGCGCTCTCTTTGCCGCCCTTGCTGCTCTTTGGAGACGTCTTCTTCGCGGTGAGCTTGGTCGCCATCAGGTCACTCCGGTTCGTTGGCTCGAGAGCTTCATGCCTCATTGTCGGCCCGTTCCCAACAGTCGTGTCAGCAGCCGCCAGTTGCGGTTCTATAGGTCGATCTCGATATGCACTTTACGGGCAGTGCAGGATCGGGCGCAGCGTCCGCCCCGCGCCGCGCGTGAGGCGCACAATTCCCGCCGCACTCAGCCGGTGCAGCGTTCGTTGCACGTTCTGCGGCGCACGATGTGCCATGGTGGCGAGTTCATGCACCGACTGCGGCTCACGTGTGGCGATGAGCCGAAGAAGCTCGCGGTTCTTGGCAGAGAGCAACTTCGCTCCGGCTTCGAGCGAGCGAAATTGCACTGTCCCCTCATCCGCTTCGGTCCGTTCGACCCAGATCTTCGGCTCCTGCGGATCGACCGCTCGCTCGCCGCGTGCGACGGCGAGTGTGTAATTCTTGAACTCGTCGAACGTTCCGGTCTTATGGCGCATCGCACACCTCGTTCCCGCAGTATTCGTTCGACCTCGCGGTAAAAGTCCTCCAGCAACTCTGCTGGCCCTCAATATTCGTAAGGGAGCATTTTGCGAGCTTCGTACACTTGTCGATGGTCGTATTCCGTCCGACGGCGGATGCCGTGGGCATTGTCCATCCCGTAGATGCGGCGCCCGGCAGGATCGTGCAGCGTGAGGCTGTACTTGACCCCATGCGGGCCATGCTTGGTGGCCTCAATCTCCCGCGCCTCGATCTTCACCACATGACCGCGCGAACTGGAACTCGAAGCCGCGCGGGCTCAGCAGGAACCCAAGCTCATGGTCCGTCGTCGCTGACACAAAGCATCCTATCGGGATGTGATGCGTTCTTGCAAGTACGAGCCAACAAGCTTGGAAATTTAGGATTCGGCGGCACGCTACTCCCCCGAAGGCACCGCAGGCCGGCATGCGGCTGCACACCGCGGACGGCGCCCGGAAATACCTCACCGCCGGCGAGCGTAACGCCTTCCTGCGCGAGGCGGATTTGGCCGACCGCCAGGTGCGCACCCTCTGCATGACCCTCGCCTATGCCGGTTGCCGCCTGTCCGAGGCGCTGGCACTCACCGCCGACCGGGTGGACCTGGCCGCCGATGTGCTGACGATCGAGAGCCTCAAAAAGCGCCGCACCGGCATCTACCGCACCGTGCCGGTGCCCTCTGCCCTGCTGGACGCGCTCGACATGGTGCATGGTATCTGTAGCGAACCGCAATCATCGGCGGCTCGGATCGCAATCGGGCGGCCGCCCACGATCATTGCAAGGGCTGGTAGGATGCGGGCTGCGCTCCCAAAATCACGTCCCGGCGCTGCGGTCAGTCCGGAATCTGCACGTCCCGAAGCGGCCCGTGCTGCTGACTGCCGAAAATGTCTCCGTCCCCCGGACTGCCGCTCGGCCGCGTGCGGCGGATCGTAAACTTGATCGCGAGGGCGCGATCGAACTCCACGTGATCGGTGATGCGCTCCGGCGCCACACTGAAGAGGCGGCCGATCGCATCCCGCGACAAGGCCCCGCTCCGGCACACCCGCGCGTATGCAGCCCGGTCCGGGAAAATCACGTCGAAGGTGACATGGTCGACGCCGGCATTCTTGCTGCGAATCGTCTTGGCCAGTTCGAACAGCCTTGTGCCTGGCATCGAGCTACACTCCTGCCTCGATGGTTCCGGTCTGGAACAGGGCCATCGGATCGTCTATGCGCATCGTGTGATTGAGCGTCCAACAATAGGCGGGACTGGCCGGCAGAACCTCGTCCAGCGCGAAGGCCACGCCGCCGGCCGTGCCCTTCACCTGCGGCAACCGCGCATAGAACATTTGCCGGACGCCAATCATGCAGACCTCCTCGGCCATCTCCCTCGTGGGCCCGACAGCCTGCACGAGAATGCCGAGTTCGTGGGCGGGTCGGTTTCGGAGCGGCTCGAGCTCGCCCATGACGCCGTCGCGGCCGTAGACCCCGTAGTGCAGCTCATAACCCCCCTCGCCGAAGCGCTCGCGAACCTGCGCCCGGGCCCAGCCGATCACGTCATCAATGTGTGCAACGGTGTACGGGTCGCGCACGCCGACGATGCCCACGAACCGCTCGCCCACCTTGCCGGCGCCTTCCAGTTTCACCCGAAGCTCCGCAGCCGATGCGAAGCGTGCTTCGGTGATGCGGCAGGTGCGGGCATCATGCTGCTCATAGACGCAGCCACTCATATCCAGGCACCCACCTAGCACGTGCTCATGGAACGGGTTCGCGCGTTCGTACATCGCATGCCCCGCGACGGAAGCGACGGTGCAGCGCTGCTCCGGCGCCATCGCTGTCACCTTCACGTCCTCCATGCTGATCTCACCAAGCACGGATTCCTTGCCGCCGTACAGGTTCGGCGCAGAACGAGGCACATTCAAGGACTTTGCCGGCGTAATAGGCGAGCGCTTCGGGAAGGCCCGCGCGGAGCGCGGGTGCCGCGAAGATCGCGCAATCGCTGCTGCGGCCCCCGATAATGACATCGGCGCCCGCCTCCAGAAGTGCCACGTACGGATGCACGCCGGCCACCGCCACGACCCGCTCTGTTGCGGCGAGCGTCGCGTGATCAAGCGCCGCGCGGCCGCCGAGGCCCGTGATCGCCTCGCCCGCTTGCAGGCGCTCGGCGATGACCGATATCGACACCTCGGAATGAAACCAGCCCAGCCGGAACTTCGCCAGCGCGTGCTTTCGCGCGAGCTCCTGGATGATGCGCACGAACAGGTCTACCCGGCTGTTCGTGCCGGTATCGCCCGCCGAGCCGATGAGCATCGGCACGCCAAGCCGGCGCGCGCCGAGCAGCATCTGTTCCAGGTCGTGCTCCTGCCACGCAAGCGGGCTTGTCGAGACATCCCGGCCGAGCGGCCCGGGGCCGATGTCGCACGACCCGGAATCGGCGCAGATGAGGTCCGGACCGAGTGCAAGACCGGCATGGAAGCTCCCGGTCCTGATCGGCGCGAAACCGAGATGGCCATTCGGACACAGTATGCGGAGAGTCCGGTTCGCCGAACGGTGATCCTGAACGGAGGCGGTCATCCGATTCCCTTCGTTATGCGCCGGTGGATCATTCGCCGACGAGAAAACAGGCCCTGGGCGGCACCGACCAGAACACCCGCATTCCTGGGGAGAGATCGTCGCGCGGCAACCCACGCGAGAAGATCAGAAGCTCGCCAGCTCGGAGTTCGGTACTGCATCAGGTCGCCTAGATAGGTTGCATCGATCAGTACGGCCGGATGCGCATCCGGCTCGGGGTGTGACGAAAGCCGCACCGAGACCGGCCTGAAGCAGATGAAGGCTTGTCCGCCCGGCGCGCCGCCGTGCGCGAACAGCCGCATACCGCCAGCAAGCAGCGCAACCGCTTGCCCCCCTTCGCGCGCGGTCTCGCAAGGCAGAATGTTGCGCACGCCCATGAACTCCGCGACGAAGCGCGTCTTCGGCGTATCGTGGATTTCGGCCGGCGTGCCCGCCTGCTCCACTCTGCCCTCGCGCATCACCAGAATGCGGTCCGACAGCACCAGCGCCTCTTCCTGGTCATGCGTGACATAAAGCGCGGTGAGGCCAAGCCGGCGCTGCAGCTCCCGGAACTCGGCGCGCATCGCCAGGCGCAACTGCGCGTCGAGGTTGGAGAGCGGCTCATCAAGCAGCACAAGCCGGGGGTCGCCGACGATCGAGCGAGCCAGTGCCACTCGCTGCTGCTGCCCGCCCGAAAGCCGCGTAGCCGGCCGGTCGGCCAGCTCGGCGAGCCCGACCAGTGCCAAGCTCTCCCAGACCGGGGCGGCCAGCTCCCGCCCGCCGATGCCGCGGGCGCGCAGACCGAACGCCACGTTCTCGAACACTGTCATGTGCGGCCAGATCGCGTAGGACTGGAACACCATCGAAAGGCCGCGGCGCTCGGGCGGCAGGTCGATGCCGCGGCCGGGATCGAACACCACGCGCCCGTCGATCGCGATCCGGCCGCGGTCCGGTCGCTCCAAACCCGCAATGGCGCGCAGCGTCGTCGTCTTGCCGCAGCCGCTCGGACCAAGCAGCGTCACGACCTCACCGCGGCGCGCAGCGAGGCTGACCGACTGCACCGCCCGCACCGTCCCGTGCGAAACGGCAAGTCCGTCCACCACCACCGCGCGGCTGGTCGTGGTGGTAGTTGGAAACGCGGTCATGCAAGCTCCCGCCGCTGTCTGATGCCGAGCGCGAGCCCGACGACGACGAAGCTCACCGCGAGCTGGACAAAGCCGAGCGCTGCCACGTCGCTCGGGTTACCGTTCTCCCAAAGATCGAATACCGCGACCGACAGCACGATGCTGTGGCTGGTGTAGAGCAGGATGGAAGAGCTGACCTGCTGCATGGCCATCGCGAACAGAAGAATCCAGGCAGCAAGCACGGAAGATCGCGTGAGCGGCAAGGTCACCCGCCGCATCGTCCCGAGCCACGAAGCGCCGGAGACGCGTGCCGCCTCCTCGAGTTCCGGGTGCAGTTGCCGGAGTGCGGCGCTGATCGTACGGACGCCGAACGGCAGATAGTGCGTGACGTAGGCGATCAGCAGGATGCCGAGCGTGCCGTAGATCGGCAGCGGCAGCCGCACGTAGACCCATAGGAGCCCGAGCGCAAAAACCATCGCCGGCATACTCAGCGGCACCATGCTGAGCTGGTCGATGAGCCCGCGTCCCGGCCCGCGGCCGCGCAGCACGAACCAGGCGACGCCGAGGCCGAGCAGACAGACGAGGCTCGCCGCCAGCGCACCGAGCAGGACCGAGTTGACGGTCGCGAGCCAAGTCTTCGGATAGGCGAACAGGATATAGGCGAAATGCTGCGTGGTGAATCGCATCAGGTGCCAGTTCGCGGTAACAAAAGCGCTGCTCGCGGCCCACAGCAGGGCAAGCAGGGGCAGCACGGTCGCGAAGGCGACGTAGAGCCAGGCGAATGCGGCCCTGAGCTGCCCCGCCCGTCTGGTCCGCGCCGGTCTGCGGAAGGCCTTGCCGGTAATGGTAACGAAGGAGCGCCGGGAGAGCAGCGCCGACTGTGCGAAGGTGAGCAGTGCCGCGAGCGCCAGCAGGAAGACGCCCCAGGCGGTGGCATCGGCGGTGCGCGGCGGATAGGTTTCAAGCAGCCGGAAGATCTCGGTTGTGGCGACACTGAACCCGACCGGCATTCCGAGCACGGCAGGCACGCTAAACAGGCCGATCGATTGCACGAACACCAGCACCGCCGCGGCAAGAGAGGCCGGGAGCAGCAGCGGCAGCACGACACGGCGGAACACCAGGCCCGGTGCGCCGCCGTGCACGCGCGCCGCCTCCACGAACGATGCGTCCATGCGGCCAAGCGCGTCCGAGATCAGCAGGAAAGCAAGTGGCGCGGCGGCCAGCGCGCTGACGCCGACGACGCCGCCAGCAGAGACCACGTCGAGAGTGACGGCAGGTCCCAGTGCCGCGTGCAGGAGCAAATTCAACAGGCCGCCATGCGGCGAGGCGAGCCAGTTCCAGCCCATCGCCGTCAAGAGTGGCGTGAGATAGAGCGGCATCACCACGAGCGGTTCGAGCGCCGCGCGGCCGGGTATACCGGGCGCAAGCGCGAAGGCCAGGGCGCCGCCAATGAGCAGCGCCAAGACGGTCGTGGCGAGCCCGAACACCAGGGTGTTGCCCACGATGTCGAGGTGGCGGAGTGGCGCCAATCCACCCTTCGCCCCGGCTATCGCGACGGCACCAAGCGGCGGCAGCACCAGCAACACGACCACGAGCCCAACCAGAAGACCGAGCACGGTCTCCACGCGCGGAAGCCGCACTGTGGCAATCGCGGACCCGGTGCTTGCCCGAATCAGTGGAACAGCTCCTCGAAATGCCGCGGGAAATCCCGGCTGGCCTTCAGGTAGTCGTTCAGGTCCGTCGGCAGCAGCGGATGTGTCTCGGAAAGCTTTTTCTGGCCGGGCGGCGGCGGCACGTCAGGGCGCATCGAGTACATGCCGTAGAGTTCGGTATCCAGAAAGTGCTGACCTGCTTGCGAGAGGATGAAATCGATGAACAGCTTCGCCGCGTTCGGGTGGGGCGCGTCTGCCAGAATGCCGACGGGCGCAAGCGTGAGCGGCATCCCCTCCGCCGGATAGATGGCGGCAAGCCCGGCCTCCTTGGCCTCCAGCGTGAAGGCGCGCCAGTGATCGAGCGACGCGCCGAGCAGCACCTCGCCGCGCAGGATGGCATCAGTCATCTGCGCCCCGGTCGCCATCACAACCGGCTTCTGCGCTGCGAACTTGCGCATGAAGTCAGCACCCAGGCGGCGTTCGAGAAGGTAGGTCCAGTTGAATTGCGTCCCGGCCGCCGCATTCTGGATGGCGAGCTTATGGCCAGCAAAGCGTGGCGCCAGCAAGTTGCGCCAAGACCGCGGCGCTTCCGATGGCGGCAGCAGGTGCGTGTCATAGACCGGAACGACGCCGATCGCCTGGGCCGCCGCCCAATAGCCGTCCATCTTGGACCCGGGCGGGAAGGCCGCGTATTCCGGCGAATTGTAGCGCAGGAGCTTGCCCTGCCCCCTCATCTCGACAAAAGCCGCGGTATTGGCCGCGAGCATCACATCGAAGCTGCGGCGCCCGGCGGCGAGCTCCGCGTTCACGCGCGCCAGAACCCGCCCGGTCGGCGCCGAGTAGAACCCGCTCGCCACGTCCAGGAACGGGTATTTCGCGTGGAAGGCGGCCATGAACTTCTGGAAGTTCTCGCCAGGTGCGGCATCGGCGACGGCAAGCGCGCCCTCGCGGCGCGCCGCCGCTACGACGGCGGGATCGGCTGCGTGCACAGCCATGGGCGCGACGACCAGGACAAAGAGCAGCATCAGACGCCGGATCATGCTTCCTCCGTCACTCGGTTGGGAGTGGTTGCGGTCTCCTCGGCCATGCGCTCGCCGGTGCTGCGGAACGCGATGACCTGCCGGTAGCGGTCGGGGCGGCAGAAAACCTCTGCGTGCTCGAGTGCCGTACCTTCGCGTGCAAGGAAGGTGCGCTCGAACAACAGCAGGGGCGCGCCTGCCGTGACATCCAGCAGCCGGGCGACGTCGGGCGGTGCCGCGATCGCCTGGGCGATCTGGATCGCCCGGTGCACCGGAAGCCCATTGGCAGCGGCAACCAGGCTGACGAACGCCTCGCTCGTAAGCCGTGCTTGCCAGTCCTTCGGCAGCTTTCGTGCCAGGGGAGTGGGAATGTGGATGACGGAATATGCGTAGGGGTCGCCGTCGCGCTTTCGTAGGACGCGGATGCGGAGCGCGTCCGCATTTCCATCAAGTGCGAGAGCTGCCGCGATCTGCGGCGGGCAACGCGTCCTGCCACTCTCGATGATGCAAGGCGGGGTAGGGAAGCTGCTCAGCACCAGATCGTCGAGCGATGTCAGCATCCAGGTACCGGCGCCGTCCGGCCGCGCGGCGACGAAGCTGCCACGCCGACGATAGCGCTTGATGAGGCCGTCCGCCACCAACACCTCGAGGGCAGCGCGCACGGTGAAGCGGCTGACCCCGAAATGCTGCATCAGCGCCTCGTCGGTCGGGATCTGGTCGCCGACGCGCCATTCGCCGCACGCAATCCGGGCCCGCAACGTCTGCAGGATGCGAAGATAGGCCGGCAGCGGCATTGCGAGCGGTTTCCCCTTCCGCCCGTCACCCTGCCCTATTGTCCGGACAAATACAACTGGCTTGTTGTGGCCTTGATCAAACTCCAGGAAACGGGCACCGGGCTTGCCGCTTGCGACAGCGTCGGAGACCTGCGCGATCTTGGTTATCGGCGGTTCAGGCGATCAGGCACGGTGGCTTCGACATCTCGGCAAAGACCGCGATCGCGCTGAGCTGCCGGGCCCCGTGGTCTGCGGCGCAATGCCTATCGCCGCAGAAGCCCAGCACCGGCATCCCGGCCGCGAGCGCCGCCTGAACACCAGGGACGCTGTCCTCGATGACCAGACAGGCACCGGGTTCTGTTCGCATCTCTCGCGCCGCATGCAGGAACAGACCGGGGGCCGGCTTTCCGGCCGGCACCGATACGGCGCTGAACACATTTGGCGCGACCCGCTTGTGCAGGCCGACCAGCTCCAGCGTGAACCGAAGCCGTGTCGGTGCACTGCTGGAGGCGACGCAGACCGGCACACGGACGGCGTCGAGCGCCGCCTCGAATTCCACGCACCGCGCCCAAATCCGCCCGGAACGCATCGTCGAGTTCTTGCTGCGCGCCGCGCCCGAAATCCTCGAGCAAGGCGCGTCCCAGTTCTCACTCGACGTGCACGCGCATGGTCCGGCTCGACAGCCCGGCAAACCGGGCGGCCAGCTCCTCCGTCGAGATCGCGTAGCCAGCCCGGGTGAATGACGCCGCGGCCAAGCGGCACGCAATCACCTCGCTGTCGATGAGCATGCCGTCGCAGTCGAAGATGATCAGCTTTGGGCGCATCCCTGACGGTCTTCTGCGTAATCACGGCGCGCGTGCCAGTGCTTGCGCAGCCGCATCTCGGTCAAGTGGCTGACCGTTCCGGAGCCAAGCAACATTGTCCCCCTCTGCCTTGGCCGAGTGACCGCGAAGCTGTGCGTTTTGGCCATTTACCGGGAACGACCTGCGGCAGTCGGCGGACGAACGATCGTCACCCCTCTCCAGCGCTTGGTCCACGCTTTCTCGCGGACGCGCGCATCGAAGATTTCAAGCCTTCGCTCGAAGACGGGAGTTGAACGCACGATGAGGCCGAGAAGGTCGGCCATACCCCACGGGGCGAGCACCTCCGCGCGGCCTTCGGCGAGCCGCGCTGCGATCGCGGTGCAGGTCTCAGGCCAGCGGCCAATCGCATCGGCCGTGCTGCCGTAGGGCGGATCGACCGCGCGCTCGTGCATTCGCGCTTGGTTCTTCACAGACCAGCGCGGACCTGGATGCGCGGCAAGAGGCGCCGCCTCAACCGCGTGATCGCGTTCACGCGCAACATCGCAGGAATCAAAGTAGACGACGTCAATGTCCGAAGGAGGCTGAGGCGCGTCGGCACCCGAAACCGCATCCCAGACCGCATTCCGGATGAGACCTGCTCCTACCCACGCATCGGGCAGGCGCAGTTCAGAGACCGAGGCCAGCACTTCGACGAGCTCGGGTCTCGATGTGAGAATGCTGGTGACCCGGCGTAAATCGGATTGCTCGGCGCAGTCCGCGTTCACCGCCAAAGGTCCTCGAAGCGGCTTGCGGCGGTCCGCGTATAATGGACGGTGTGTTTGGGATCGCGGTGGCCGAGGTAGTCCTGGATCAGCCGCAGGCGTAGCCACGATTGGCGAGATAGTAGCTGCAGGAGTGTCGCAGCATATGCGGTCGCGCCGTCGGCAGACCGGCGCGCGAAGCTGCGGCGGCAAGGATGTAGTTCACCGACTGCCGGGTCAGCGGCTGACCTCGTTCGGAGAGGAACAGCCAGGGCAGCGCATCCGACCGGGAGCCGAGATAATGCTTGATCGCCCGTAGTTGGAGCCCATCACAAAACGGGGGCAAGACTGGCGTGGTAAGCTACGATCGGGGTGATGACCGATCAGCGCCCGAGGCTGCTGCAGTTGAAGATGCTGCTGCGGGATGTTCATCCCGCGGTTTGGCGCCGGGTCAGGCTGGCGGACAGCCTGTCAATTGCCGACCTGCACCAGGTGATCCAGCTTCTCATGGGCTGGGATGACGATCATCTGCACCGCTTTTGCGTCCATAGCCGGGATTACGGGATAGCCTATGTCGGCGGACCGAGCTTCGGCGAGGACGCCGCAGCGGTGCCACTGTCACGGTTCGGGTTCCGTCCCACAGAGCGGTTCCTCTACGAGTACCGATTTCACGGCTGGCTGGCAGATCGAGGTGCGGGTTGAGAGGGTGATCCAGGCAGCCTTGCGCCAGAGCCATCGTATCCCCATTTGTATCGCCGGCCGACAGGCCGGTCCCCCGGACGGCTGCGGCGGACCGCGGGTTTATGCAGAGCGGCGTCGCAATGCAGTCGGCTGGGAGATGGCCGATGATGTGGGTGCAGTTGTCGCCGTCCTGCGCCGTCTCAGCGACGGCGATCCCACCGTGCTGGACGATCCCGAAGAGCGCTCGGACTTTGAGCGTGCCGTGTCCCGCCTGAAGGCCCGGGAGCCCTTTCTTGCCGAAGGGTTCCCGCGCGCCGCGAGTAACGCCGCGTTGCGGCAGGCGTTCACGGCAGCGCGGGGTTTCCCATGATCCGGATGGCAATACAGGTCGTTCTCGTCGACGAGGCGGGCGGCGGACGAGATGTCCACGAGATCGCTCGGATCGAGCGCGGCCGGCTCTGCCCCGAAGCCCTGGGGTTGTCGCTGGCCGAAGCCAAGGAGATCACTGGCGGCATCCAACAGGTGCTCGCTGGCGCTCAAGTCGCGGAATGGCAAGCCGATCAGCGCGCCTGCCCCGACTGTGGCCATCGGCGCTCGCTGAAGGGTCACCATCCCATCGTGTTCCGTACGCTCTTCGGCATGCTGCGGCTCGACAGTGAGCGGCTCCGGGCTTGCCCATGTTCCGCGACGCCAAAGCGCTCTCTGGGCCCGTTGCCGGACCTCCTGCCCGAACGCATCAGCCCGGAGTTGCTGTATCTGGAAACCAAGTTCGCCTCGCTGGTGTCCTATGGCCAGACGGTCCGGCTGATGGGCGAACTCCTTCCGCTCGATCGGCCGATCCACGCCGAGCTGGTCCGGCGGCATCTCTTTCGGCTCGCCGAAGCGCATGACGCCGAGCTTGCGTCGGCGCCGTCCGGCATAACGCTTGGCGAGCGGACCGGGCCGAATACCGCGCCGCCGGATGGACCGCTGTTTGTCGGCCTCGATGGCGGCTATGTACGCGGCCGCGACCAGGACTGGTTCGAGGTGATCGCCGGCAAGAGCCTGGTCTCGTTCCATCGCGATGGCCGGGTCCCGGATCCCTCCGGGCGCTGCTTTGCTTTCGTCCAGACAGTGGACGACAAGCCGCGCGCCCGGCTCATCGACACGCTTCGTCAACAGGGGATGCAGCCGCAGCAGCAGGTTGTCTTCCTGTCCGACGGTGCCGAGACCCTACGGCGTCTGCAGCAGAACATCGCTCCGGAAGCCGAGCATGTGCTGGACTGGCTTCATATCGCCATGCGGCTGACCGTGCTGAGGCAGATGATCAAGGGCGCTTGGACCGACATGGCCATAGTCGAGAAGGCGGCGTTGGATAGGATCAAGTGGCTGCTGTGGCACGGCAATGCCCCGGATGCCGTCGATGACATCGAATGTCTGACCGACGACGTCGATGGCGACCTGGAGCAGAACCCCATCTCGGCGTCTCTGCGAAAGCTCGCCTCCGCCCTCGGCGAGTTCGCGGCGTATATTGCCAACAACACCGACCACGTCGTGAACTATGGCGAGCGCTTCCGCGGAGGTGAACGGATCTCCACCAGTTTCGTGGAGTCGGCGATCAACCAGATCGTGGACAAGCGCTTCGACAAACGTCAGTCGATGCGATGGACGCCCCGCGGCGCCCACCTGCTGCTCCAGACCCGCACGCGCGTCCTTAACAACGATCTCGATCAACTCATCCGTCGCCGCTACCCCGCATTCACAAGATCACCAGGCAACGACAACGCCCCCGTTTTGTGATGGGCTCCAGACGGACGCTGGCCGGCTACGAGGCGATGGCGATGATCAGGAAGGGACAGGTCCACAACATCGATGGTCCCGACATCCGGGCACAGACGGCCTTCGTCGCCAGCCTTTTTCAAGTTGCCGCCTGAATTTCCCGCCGCTGAGACTTCGTGCGTCTCGAATTGGCGTTTGCAACACAACCGACCTGCGTTACGCGGCCGGCACCGGCCCGGATGCCCCCAGAGCGGTACGCCGCTTGGCGCGACCGCATCGGGGTCGCGGACCGGGTGACGGACACGGAGGTGACACTGCGCAACGATCCGGGCCGAGGCGCGAAGCACCGGCGGGTCCCCGAGGAGCGCGTGACCGAAGCGCCGCAAGCACCTCCGTGCGGGAGTCGACACAGGCCGCAGGCCAGGGCTTCGGAACAGTCGCGAAGTCTCCGCGTGAGGCTTGCGCGCCGCCGTTTCGGCCCATTCATGCGCATGCGGCCGCGTAGTCGCGCAGAACGTCCTTGATCAATTCGGCAACCAGGGCTCGTGGCTGCAGGCCGAGTTTCCCGGATCGCACGCGCTCATACAGGCGCGGGAGATGCTGGCTGACGAGTGTTTCGGGCATGTGCGTGCCGTCGAGCAGCTCCAGCAGCTGCTCGACGGCACGTTGCGCGGGAGGGAGCGGCCAGTAGTATCGAATCCGATCGCTGTAGCTGAAATGCCGCGAGACACGCTGCTCGGCCTCGGAACCGACGTAATAGCCGGCCCAGTTGGCAGGGTGATCCAACATCAGCGATTCCATGGCAGCAATCAGCGACCCACGACCCGGGTGCAGGTGCCCGGCGATAGCGTCCAGCGCATACAGGGCTTCGCGCATGGCGAAGGTGAGGCGCGGCCCGACCTTGAGGATTGCAAAACCGTCCTGCACCAGGGCGCTGAGGCAGTCGAGCGCCTGGTAGTCGGTCGAGTGCGCCTCGAAGACCAGCCCGGGCAGGTCGCGCAGCGCGGCGCTGAGGGCGGCGGCCGGCTCGCGCGCATAGGCGACCACGTTCTCGCTGCCGAATTCCACGCCCGGCTGGACCACGAGTCCCACCACGCGGGCGAAGGCTGCGCCGACTCCCGCAGCCTCGAGCGCCGCGCGATGCGACCGATGCGTCCGAAGCGCCGCCTCCGGGCGAGTCACGTCGAGGGTCTCGATGTCCTCAAGCGCGCCGCCGGGGATCGGCACCTCGGTGCCGATGACGTAGCGCGGAGCATTGCCGCAGCGCGCTGCGGCGGCTTCGGCGGCAACCGCGAGACGGGCGGCACGGGCCGCCGTCACCGCTTCCGGCAAGGCAGCGGGTTCGCCCTCACATCCCATGCTGGTGTCGAGATGGATCTTGGTGAAGCCGGCCTCCACATAGGCCGCGATCATGATTTCGGCGCGCCGCAGCGCCTGGTCGGCAGGGAGGGATTTCCACGGGTTCGGGCCGAGATGGTCGCCGCCGAGCAGGATCTGCCCGCGCGGGAGTCCGACCGATCGCGCGCGATCGAGCACCAGGTCGCGAAACATCACCGGCGTCATCCCGGTATAGCCGCCCTCGTGGTTGACCTGGTTGCAGGTCGCCTCGATCAGCACGGCCCCGCCATGCTCGGCCGCATGGCTCAACGCGGCCTCGATGACGAAGCGATGGGCGGAGCAGATCGACGTGATGCCGCGCCGGCGGCCGCCGACGCTGGCGGCAAGTTCTTCAAGCGGGTGCTTCGACACGGATTCTTCCCCGACAGCAGGCAGGCGTTGGAGCCAAATCAATCACCCGCCCGCCCCCGCCTTGGACGCGCCGGCGGGCGGTCATGTCCCCGCGCAGCCACGCCGGCGGCGGTTCCGGCATGCGCGGTCGCAATTTGCCAGCGGCCCTGAGTGCTGCGATCACTGGGAGCGGGCTGAGACCTCGCCGATATCCGCCTTCTCCGGCCGACAAGCCTCGGCCCGGACGCAACGGGATGGCCTCGCGGATGACATTTGTCGGCACCAACCTGGACCGAGGGTCCGTCTTCAACCGGCGCATCGTGCTGGACGCGATTCGTGCCCACGGCCCGTTGTCGCGCGCCGATCTGACCCGATTGTGCGGCCTGGTGCCGCAGACGATCTCCAATATCGTCGAATCGCTGCTTCAGGCGGAGCTCGT
Source organism: uncultured Alphaproteobacteria bacterium (assembly GCA_963754235.1). GTDB lineage: Bacteria > Pseudomonadota > Alphaproteobacteria > Acetobacterales > Acetobacteraceae > DATAYA01. Next base: position 60,019 of record CAVWFK010000007.1, read on the forward strand.
CATCCAGCATCAGCGGCGGAAGACCAGCGGGCGAGGGCAGCGGCCCATCGACATCGCGATCAATCCCGACGGTGGCTATGGTTTTGGCGTTTCCTTCAATCGCCGCGACTTCTTCGCGGTGCTCGTGGACCTCGCGGGCAACAAGCGCGGCCTGATCGCCGAGCCCGTCACCGACCTCTCTCCCCCCGTGATCCTGGAACGGATCGAAGCCGCAGTGAACACGCTGCGAACCCGGCACCGCATCTCCGCCCGCAAATGCGTCGGCCTCGGAATTGCGATGACCGGTCTGACACCGACCGGCAAACGGGTCGGGCTGGCGCCGGACGCATCCTACGCCGCGTGGGAGAACGTCCCGCTCGCGGCCTCGATTCGCAAGCGGGTGCGCATGCCCGTCGTCACCGACAACGACGCGCGCGCCGCGGCGGTGGGCGAGTTGCTCCACGGCGCCGGCAGGACCTTCCGCAGCTTCCAGTACATCTATTTCGGCGTGGGCGTTGCCGGCGGCAGCATCTCCTCCGGCCAGCCCTTCCTGGGCGCCTTCGGACGGGCGGGCGAGATCGGCCATCTCGTCGTCGAGCCCGGCGGTCGGCCCTGCCCGTGCGGAAACCGAGGCTGCTTCGAGCGATACACCTCGCTGGCATCCGCCTATGCCGCTCTCACCGGCTTGCCGGAAAATGACGCGACCGTCGATCCGGCGGCCATTCTCGCCGGGTACGAGCGCGGCGACAAACGCCTGGCCCGGTGGATCGAGCAGGCCGGCGCTCATCTGCGCACCGTGGTCGTCACGCTCGAGAACATCTTCGACCCGGAGACCGTCATCGTCGGCGGTGTGTTTCCCGAGCCGGTGCTCGATGCCATGCTGCAGAGCGCCGAGCCGTTTCCCAACAGCGTCGGCAAGCTGCGCGGTACCAAGGCGCCGCGCGTCATCAAGGCGACGGTCGGGATGGAAACGCCGGCGCTAGGTGCCGCCTCGCTCGCTCTGTTCGCGGCCACCAGCGCCGACATTTCCGTTCTCTTCAAGGCCTGATCCCGCTACTTGACCGCGCCGATCGCGAGGCCGCGGACCAGATAGCGCTGCAGGGCCGCGAACATCACCGCGGCAGGCAGCGTCGCGATCAGCACGCCCGCCATGACGTTGTTCCAGCTCACGTGATAGGCGCCGCTCACCTCGAGAAATATCCTCAGTGTCACCGTCAGCTTGTCGGGACTGCGCAGCAGGGTGAAGGCGAGCACGAAGTCGGTCCAGGCATTGATGAAGGTGAAAATCGCGGTGACGCCGATGGCGGGCAGCGCGAGAGGCAGGAAGACGCGCCGCAGCGCGGTCCCCCATCGCGCGCCATCGATCCACGCCGCTTCCTCGACCTCGACGGGAATGGTGCGGAAATAGGATTGTAGCATCCAGACGGCGAAAGCGAGATTGAAGGCGGCGTAGGTCAGAACCAGCGAGAGCAGGTCATCGACCAGTCCCATCATGACGATCAGGCGGAAGATCCCGATTATGAGCACGACCGGTGCGATCATCTGCGTGACCAGCAGGAACTGGCGGAAAATGCCTTGGCCCCAGAATCGCAGCCGCGCGGTCGCGTAGGCCGCCGGGATGCTCGGGATCAGCGTGACGACAACGGCCCCGAGGCTCACCAGCAGGCTGTTCAGCAGCGCCTGGCCCAGGAGCGCCTGCTGCCAGATCGCCGGGAAGCTGCCCAGGTCGATATGCCGCGGAATCCAGCGCGGCGTGAAGCTGAAAACCTCGTCCGCACTCTTGAGCGCGGTGGAGAGGGTCACGGCATAGGGAAGCAGGATCAGCAGCAGAAGCGGGCTCAGCGCGGTCCAGCTGACGAGGCCGCGACGCGCCCGGGGCGAGAGCCGTCGCGCCTTCAGGGGCATCGCTCAGATCTCCCTTTCGCGCCGGGACAGGCTTGCATAGAGGATGCTGAACGCGAGCAGGACGGCGAACATCAGCAGCGACATGGCTGCTGCCTCGTCCAGCCGGCCGTAGCGGAATCCGACCTTGTACAGATAGGTAACCAGGATGTCCGTGCTGTTGGCGGGATCTCCCTGCGTCAGCACCCAGATGATCGCGAAGCTGTTGAAGGCGTAGATCACGTTCAGCACGAAGGCGATGCTGAGAAAGGGCCGCAGCAGCGGCAGCGTCAGGTAGCGGAAGCGCTGGGCGCCGCCGGCGCCGTCGATCCGTGCCGCCTCGAAAATCTCCTCGGGCATGGATGAGAGGCCGCCGAGATAGATCGTGACCGTGAGCGGGATGGCGACCAGGATTCCGATCGCGATCTCGATCGGAAACGCGGTCCCGGCTGTCGCCAGCCACTCCGTGGGCTGATGCAGGAGGCCGATCCTCTGCAGCGTCGCATTGAGCAGACCGTACTGGCCGTTGAGCGTCCAGCGCCAGACGATGCCGGTCATCGTGACCGAGATCGCCCAGGGCAACATGACGATGAGGCGGGTCAGGCCGCGCCCGGGGAAATCATTGTTCAGGATCAGGGCGACCGGGGCCGAGATCAGCAATGCGCCACCGGCCACGCCCACGGTCCAGATCAGCGTCCGACCGAAACTGCCCCAGAAGATTCCATCATGGAACAGGCGGACGAAATTGGCGGCACCGACGAACTCCCGCACCTGCCCGAACCGGCTCACCGCATGCACCGCTGTCCTCGCGGTGTCGAAGAGTGGGTAGCCCATGATCCAGCCGACAAGGGCAAGGCTCGGCAAAGTCATCAGCAAAGGCAGACAGGCGGTGCGGGAGGACGTCACGCCGCCGACCCTTCACGGCTTGATCTGCTGGTCGATGTCCTCCGCGGCCCGGGTGAGACCCTGCTTCACATCGACCTGGCCGAGATAGATCCGCTGCAGGGCCGAGGAGGTGATGTCGGAAACCTGCGCCCAATTGGGGATCTGCGGCGCGTAGTGCACATAGGGCAGCATCGACATCAGCATCATCACCGACGGATCCTGCTTCATCTGCGGCGCGTCGAGCTCGGCCTTGGTCACCGGCATGAAGCCCTCCGTGGTCGAGAACTGGATGCGGGTCTGCGGGTCGAACAACGCCTGCTGCACGAATTTCCAGGCCGCGTCCTTCACCTTGCTCGACTTGAACATCATGACGCTGTCAATGCCCGAATACGTCGCCTCGGTCACGGCGCGCGGCATCGGCGCGATCCCGTAATGGAGAGAGGGGACCTCCGTGTTGATCTGCCCGCGCAGCCAGGTGCCCGTCACCAGCATGCCGAGCTTTCCCTGCTTGAATAGGGTCTCGATATCCTGGCGGTTGAAGGCGGTCGGGTTCGGCTCGGTAAGCCCGTCGTCGATCATCGATTTGTAGAGATTGGCGGCCTTGATGCCGGCATCGCTCGCGATCCCCGACCGGCCGTTCCGCACCACGTCGCCGCCATAGCTCCAGAGCGGGAAATACCAGTAGGTGTCCGTCTCGATTTCCTTGCCCTGCAGCCCGAATCCGTAGCTGCCGACCGCCTTGATGCGCTGCGCGTCGGCGCGCAGCTCATCCCAGGTCGCCGGCGGCGCGGAAATGCCGGCCTTCGCGAAAATGTCCTTGTTGTAGTAAAGCGTGCGCACGCCGAAATCGATCGGCAGCGCCCAGAGATGAGAATCGATCACCTGTGGGCTCAGCAGATTTCCGACGAACTGCGACTTGAATTCGGGCGTCATGTAGTGGTCGAGCGGTTCGGCGATGCCCTGCGAGGTGTAGTCGTAGAGCCAACGCGACGCGACGATCGACAGATCGGGCGCCGTGCCGCCGGCTATGTCGGTGGCAAGCCGCTGCTGCAGGTTGTCCCAGCTCACTTCCTCGAGGACGATATGGATGTCCGGGTTCTTGGCCTCGAACCGGTCTGCCGCCGCCTGGAACGTCTTCATCGTCTGATCGCTGAAATGCGCGACGATCATCTTCACGTTGGTCTTGGCGGAGGCGGTGCCAGCCAGAACGAAACCGAGCGCGACGGTGCCAAGAACTGTTCCGGCCTTCCGAAGGAGACTGGAACGAGCTTGTTCGGCCATGGTGTTCTCCTTGTATCCGATATGTGTTGACGGCGGGCGGAACGCGATCTCAGGCGCTCAGGTGGATGGCCTTCGAGCCCAGGATCCGGTAAAGGAAGGGATAGCGGGCGGTGTCGATGGCGACGCCGCGGTGCCGCGCGAACTGCTCGGCGAAGATCTGCAAGGGAAGGGTGCCGAGAATCGGCTTGACGGATTCCCGGGCAAGCGCCGGGAGCACGAGATCGAATGCGTGCTCGATGCTCTCGGCAAAGCGGGGAGAGGCGGCGATACCGAGGAACGGCACCTCGACCGCAGCCACGCCCTTGAGGAAGGCCGGAAGCCGCTGCGGCGCGGCGGTCTCCGCGGCGAGCAGGATGATGCCGGCGTCCGGGCCGACGCCATTGAACGGCCCATGCATCATTTCCTCGAGCTCAGTGGTCACCACCGGGAGCTTCGCCACCTCGAGGATCTTCAGCCCGCCTTCCCGCGCCGCAGGGTGCATCGCGCCGGCGCCGACCACGTAGAGGGCGTTAACCCGTCCGAACCGCTCGACCCACCCCGCCACCGCCGCCTTGCTGCGCGCGATCACCTCGGCGGCCGCCGATGGGAGGTCGGCGAACTCCGCCAGGATCGCGGGCGTGGCGTCGGGGCGGGCAAGCAGCGGGCCGAGCAGGCAAGTGGCCAGGGCGGTGGTGGAGAACCCCTTGGTCTTGGCCAAGGCCTGCTCGGGTCCCGTCTGCGTGTCGACCACGAACTCCGCCGCGGCCGCGATCGGTGAGCGCGGTTCGGCGGTGACGGCGATGGTGACCGCGCCCCGCTGACGCGCAGCGCGCACCGCATCAACCAGCACCAGGGATGAGCCGCTCTGGCTGACGGCGATCAGAAGCGTCTGCCGGCCGAACAGCGACGCATTCACCTCATCATGGAGTTCGAGCGAACTGATCGCCTCGGCGTCGATCCCGAGCGCCTGCTCCAGGATTGGAGCCGCGATCATCGCTGCATAGAAGCTGGTGCCCGAACCCGCGATCCAGATCTTCCGCACGGAATTGCTGTCGAGCGCCGCCCGCATCTGCGCAATCGGAATATTGCCGCGCAGCACCCGTTCGAGCGCGGCGGGCTGCTCCTCGATGCTCATCATCATTTTCGTCAGCATGGACGGGCCTCCGTCATTGAATCTGCGGGATTGGGATCGTCGGCCTGCTCGAGCAGCAGCGCGGCGGCACCCACGACACCGGCCGCGCTGCCGCCATAGGCCAGAGGCATGGCGCGCAGGGCTTCGTTGCTCCTCGGCAGCACATGCCGGCGAACGGCATCGCGCACCCAGTCGATCGCGGCGGGCACATTGGTGAACATGCCGCCAGCCAGCGCGACCACCGGCGGATTCAGGAGATTGACCAGATGAATGAGATTGAGCGCGACATAGGCGTACTCGGGGGAAGGCGGCGCCGCATCCATCTTCGGCAGGCGAACCGGCAGATGCACGCGACCTTCCCGCGCCTCGACCTTCAGCCATTCGACGCACCCGCTCATTCCGCAGGCGCAGATCGCGACGCCACTCTGGTCGATACCGATATGTCCGCTCTCGCCGGCGTAGTTGCTCGCGCCGCGATAGAGCCGCCCGTTGAAAGCCATGCCGACGGCGAGGCCGGTACCGGCGTTGTAGAGCAGGAAGTCACGGAACTGGCGGCCGACGCCGAAGGTGAGTTCGCCGAAGGTTGCCGCATGCACGTCATTGTCGACGGCCACCGGCAGCGCGAACTTCGCCACAAGCCGGTCCTTGATCGGGATATCGGCAATGCCGAGATTCAACGACCCGACGAGATGGCCGCGATCGCGATCGACCGATCCCTTCGCGCCTACACCAATTCCGCGCGGCGTCAGGCTGCGCTCGCGCGCCGCGGCGAGCATCGCCTCGGCGGCCGCGCACAGATCATCCAGCAATGTCGCGGCTCGCGTCGGCAGCCGGCGCTCGGCGACGAGTGTGCCGTCCGGTGACACCAGGCCGCCGAGAATTTTCGTGCCGCCCACGTCGATTCCGACGAGCACATTCCCGTGCGGGTCTCGAGAGGCGTCCGTCCGCGTGGTCATGCCGGCGCGCGCCGGCATCCGGCGCGGGCGCGGCTCGACGGAGCAGCCCGACAGGAGATCATGGTTGCTTCGTCGGGCATGGTGGGCGAAGGCGCCGCGTCTGCCGGCACGATCGCACTCCGTTCGGCAGACGCAAGCAGCATGACAGAGTGTGGCGTCACACGATCTCCCAGCGTCACGCGTCGGATCTCCGCGCCGGCGAACTCGGCAGCCGATCCCGCCCTCCGCGCGGCCGGCGCGCCACCGACCTGCAATTCCAACGAATGGAATTAAAACATCTTGGCCCGGCGGTGGCAAGTGGCCGCGCAGGGTTCCGGGAGGCGGGCGGCCGGTTCCGGCGAAGAACATGGCGGCGAGTTCGACCGTTCCCGATGGAACCGCCTGCGGCACTTCCACGACGCCACCGGCGTTCCCTCTCGCCTCGCCCTTCTGCCGCGGCTAGCATCGGAGAGACAACGAATCAGGCGATGGGAGCCGATGCCGGACCGCCGATCGCGCCGTCCGGCCGCGTTCGGCGAAGCGCATCGCCAAGAGGCATGGCTCGGTTTTCGGGGGAACAATGGACATCAGGCACGTCGTGGGGTTGTGTTGCAAGCGCCAATTCGAGACGCACGAAGTCTCAGCGGCGGGAAATTCAGGCGGCAACTTGAAAAAGGCTGGCGACGAAGGCCGTCTGTGCCCGGATGTCGGGACCATCGATGTTGTGGACCTGTCCCTTCCTGATCATCGCCATCGCCTCGTAGCCGGCCAGCGTCCGTCTGGCAGTTCGCAAGCGGCCGAAGCCGAGCCCCGGCCGAACCAGCCGTTTGATCCGCCTGTGGTCCTGCTCGACGATGTTGTTCAGATACTTGCACTGCCGCAGACGCGAGAAGCGCCACAGTTCACCCGCTCGCTTCATCTCCGCCGCCGCGCGCGGATAGGCCGGATTCTTGTCCACCGTGATCGTGCGCGGGTTTACGGTGTGCGGCTGCGCCAGCGCCTTGCGGAAGAACCGCTTGGCCGCCGCGGCATCTCGCCGGGCCGAGAGCAGGACGTCGATAGTCTGGCCAAGGCTGGGGTTCTCGTCATGTGGATGCTGAAAGTGACGTTAAGCAAGCCATTGATTGAACTCGATAAAATGCTGTCGTCTGGGGAGTGTCCAGAAACTGGGGGGATGAGGACGGAAGCGATATGACCGGTTGGGTCGTTGCCGGCTGGGGGATCGCGGATGGGATGGGTTTTGCGATTGGTCGAAACGGAGATTGATAGCCGGGAAGGGGTGTCGACGTAATGGAGATCAGCCGGTTCCGCGACCTTGGATATCGCGAACCTGGGGCTGACGCTGCCCGATGCGAAGCAGCTTCTGGCGCGCGTGCAGCAAGCGGTGGTCGCCGCGCAAGCCCACGATCATGCGGTTCTGCGGCCGGACTGCTCGTCCTGCGGCGGCGGATGTTACATCAAGGACTGGCGGCTTCATCAGGTCGCGACGCTGTTCGGCGCGGTGACGGTGCGGCTCCCGCGGTTTCGCTGCGTCACCTGTGGTCATACCGAGACTTGTGTCAGCTGGCCGTCGCATTGTCGCTCGACGCCGGAGCTGGACCAGCTGCGAGCGCACATGTCCGGCCTCCTGCCCTATCGTGTCGCCGCGGGCGTCCTGTCGCATCTTCTGCCCGTGGAGGCTGGAAAGAGCCCAGAGACCTTGCGCGGCCATACGCTCAAAATCGGCGAGCACCTCCGCGACGCCGCCGCGGTCAAGCCGGCGGTCGCCGCGTCGGCGATCACCGTCACCGTTGACTCGACCTTCATCCGTAGTTGCCATGACGGCGAACGGCATCTGGAGGTTCGCGTCGGCAACGTCGAGATGTCCGACGGAGGCCGCCAGGTTTTCGGCGCTGTTGCCAGGTCCGATACCGACATCGCGGTGCTGATCCGGCGCAGCCTTGAGACGGTCGGCCGAACCGCCGACACGGTGTCGACCGCGTTCACCGACGGTTGTCCCGGCCTGCGTTCGATTTTGGCCAAGGCCGGTATCACGAAACCACCGATCGCGGACTGGTTCCACATCGCCATGCGGCTGCAGCACGCGAAGCAGTCCGCGAGCGGATTGTCCACCGACGAGCCGGGTCGGATCCAGGCGAAGACGGTGATCGTCGCGGAGGTCGAGCGATTGCACTGGCGGATCTGGAACGGCAAGGCCAGGAATGCTCAGCTGACGCTCAAGCGCATCCGCAAGGTCATGCACGTCTTCAGGGGCGAGCGCGGTCATCGCAAGACGGGCGTGGCATCCCGCAAACTGTGGCACGCGTTGCACGAGGTCGACGCCTATCTTCGTGGCCAGGGCGCCCGGCTCATCAACTACGCCGAACGATACCGTGCAGGCTTACGAGTTGGAACTTCGGTGACCGAAAGTACGGTCAACTTCCTGGTCAATCGGCGGATGAACAAGTTGCAACAGATGCGATGGTCCCGACGAGGCGCCGACCTGCTGCTGCAGGTTCGGTGTGCGGTCTACAACCGCGCGTTCGGCTCGGAATTCGGCCGGCTGTGTGAGCCGCTCTCTACCTCAGGGCCGCTGCTGGCGAAGGCAGCGTGATCCCCCCAGTTTCTGGGCAGTCCCGTTTCGTATGTGTCGAAGGTATTGGGCCGGCGAGAACGCACCGGGGAGACGAAGTCTGGCCGCAGCGCTGTCATGTGCTGCCCAAGCTGGTGCGTCTATATGAGGCGATCCGTGAACATGTGAAGGCTTTGCCGGACGCGACGATCGCTGAGTTGCAGGCTTGGCCCCTGGAGGCGCACAAGGTTTCGGCTATCCGTGGCCTGATCTGCAAGACACTGACTCTGCTTGGCTTGACGCGTAAAAAAAGTCTCTGCGGGCAGAGCAGGAACCGCTTCGATATTGCCGCGGCGCGCCAGCAGTGGCGAGAGGCGCAACCGAGCCTAGACCCAGCCAAGCTGATCTTTATCGACGAAGCCTGGACCAAGGCGAATATGACTCGACCCATGGGCCGAGCGCCCTGCGGGCAGCGTTTGGCGAGCGCGGTGCCCGCATGGGCATTGGAAGGGCTCGACCTTTATGGCTGGTCTGCGTCAGGATGCCCTCACCCCCAGTGTGTTCGACGGAAGCCATCAATGGCGAGACCTTTCCCGCCGACATCGAGCAGGCGCGGGTTCCGACGCTCCGGCAGCGTGCGATGAGCCAGTCCCGGTGCGCGCCTGCGATCGCTCTCGGCTTGTGGCCGCCCATTCCCCTGCGCTTCGGTGGCGAGACCGGGCCCGCCTCGGGATTGCCGATCGACGCCGAGGTGACTGTGACCGGCCTGGCACGCGACTGTTGGCAGAGTTTTGGACCGACCCAAGTGCCGCTCGGCGATTGCGCCGCGGTGCGCGCGGGCGGGTTGAGGTGGTGCTGATCACCAAGCGCACCCAGGCGCTCAGGCTGGAACTGTTCCGCAATCTCGGCATCGAGCCGACGGCGCGGAGGATCGTCGTAGTGAAATTTACCAATCGCTTCATGGCGGTGTTCGGCCCGATAGCCGGCCTTGATGCCGACGGACCGCTGAAGCGCGACTATCGCCGCATCCCGTACACTCGGGTGAAACGCCCGATCTGGCCGCGGGACGCGGAGACCCGCCCCGGCCTGATCTTTTAGGCGGTACCGGACGAGACGGACGTTGCGGCCCGGAGGCTGCAAGGTGTTACATGGCGCTCGCGCCGGGCGGAGGGTTTGCATCGCGCGCCGGCGCCATCGAAAAAAGAAATGGGGAGGACAGGCGCGCATGACCGTTTCTCGACGCAACATCGTCCGCGCCGGCGTCGCCGTCAGCGCGGTGGCCGCGATCGGCGCGCCGCGGATTGCCCGTGCGCAGGCCGCGTCGTCCGCGAAAACCCTGCGCGCGGTCATGCAGGCCGATTTGCGCGTCTTCGACCCGATCTGGACCACCGCCAACATCACCGCCTACCACGGCGCGCTGATCTACGACATGCTGTTCGGCATCGATGCCAGCTTCAAGCCGCAGCCGCAGATGGTCGGCAAGTGGAGCCTGAGCGACGACAAGAAGCTCTACACGATGGAACTGCGGGACGGCCTCGGCTGGCACGACGGCACGCCTGTGAGGGCCGCGGACTGCGTCGCCTCGCTGCGCCGCTGGGGCGCGGTGGACACCGGCGGCCAGGCAATGATGGAGCGTGTCCGCGACATTTCGGCCAAGGATGAAAAGACCTTCGTGATCGCGCTGAACGAGCCGTTCGGCCTGCTGCTGGATGAGCTGGCCAAGCCGGTCACCCGCTGCTGCTACATGATGCGCGAACGGGACGCCGAGAGGCCGCCGACCGAGCAGGTCAGCGCCAATATCGGCTCCGGCCCCTTCACCTTCAACCACGCCGAGGCCAAGCCGGGCGCCCGCTTTGTTTATGACCGCAACCCGCGCTATGTGCCGCGTCAGGAGCCGCCCTCGGGCCTCGCCGGCGGCAAGGTCGCAAAGCTCGACCGGGTGAGCTGGGAGAATATCAGCGACCAGCAGACCGCCATGGCGGCGCTGCAGTCCGGCGAGATCGATTTCTACGAGACGCCGCCGATCGACCTTCTCGCGCAGATCGAATCCGACCCGGGCATCAAGGTGGAGGTGCTGAACAAGAACGGCAATATCGCCATCCTGCGCATGAACTGGCTGCACAAGCCGTTCAGCGAGGTCAAGGCGCGCCAGGCCTTGCTTTACCTGGTGGACCAGAACGCCTTCATGAAGGCCTCCTTCGGTAACCCCAAATACTACCGCGCGGTATCGTCCATTTTCGGCAACGACACGCCGATGTCGAATGACGAGAATACCGACTGGTTCCGCCACGGTGTCGACGTCGGAAAGGCGCGCCAGCTCTTCCGGGAGTCCGGCTATACCGGCGAGCAGGCGATCGTCCTGCAGGCGACCAACTACGCCTATATGAGCAACTCCGAGCAGCTGATCGCCGCCCAGCTGAGGAAGGTCGGGGTGAACGCCAAGCTGGCGCCCAGCGACTGGGGCGGGGTGGTCACCCGGCGCGCCAACCAGGGGTCGGATGATAAGGGAGGCTGGGACATCTTCGTCACCGGCGACAGCGACTACTCGCACAGCGACCCGATCGGACTCTCCACGCTCTCGGCGAGCGGCCTGAAATCCTGGTACGGCTGGCCGTCGAACGCCCAGTACGAGGCGCTGCGCCACAAATGGGCGGACGCCGCCACCCTGGCCGAGCGCAAGGCGATCGCCCGGCAGATGCAGGGCCTGTCCTGGGATTTCGTCGGCACCGTACTGCTCGGCCAATTCCTGAGTCCGGCCGCCTACCGCCGCAATGTCACCGGCATCATCGGTATCCCCGAGATCATCCCGTTCTGGAATATCGAAAGGACGTAACGGTGGCGCACGATATGCGCGCTCGGACTGGACGCTCCACCGCCCCGTGCAGTTCGCGGAGCAACACGCCCGCCAAGGGGTCACTCCAGTCGCATCCAAATAGGCCCCCTGGGGAGTCCTGTGCCGGGAGTCCACAGGACGGACCCGCGGGCTGCGGGGTGCCCGTCTAGAGGCTGGCGCAGCGGCGCACGACATCCAGCGCGCGGTCGAGATACAGGGCGTTCCACAGCACGATGGCCGCCGTGACCAGGGCGAGGCCGCTTGCGCGGTGCTGGTTTTGGGTTGCTCAATAAACGGCGGAAATTTCCGCGGCCTCGGCGGGCGGGGCGGCGGCAACGGCGGCGGCCAGGTCACGCAGGTACTCCTCCCGCACGCCCTCGTGCAATAGCGACGCCATCAGGTGCAAACCTGGCGGCCTGCGCACGAGTCCCGGCACCCAACCGCGCGCGGCCATCGCTTGCGCGACCGCGTACATGTCGACGTTCGCTGCGCCGAAGGACATGATCGTCAGTTCTGGCCGACCGAAAATGCGCATCCCCGAAATAGCCTCAAGCCCCTCGGCATAGGCGTTGCGCATCGATAGGAGCCTATCGGCGATGGTGCGATAGCCGTCGCGCCCGAGATAGTTGAGAACGGCCCAGGCGCCAGCAACACCGCCGCCAGGGCGCGTACCGACGAGCGTCGCGGTGTGGAAGCGTCCGGCGGGCCAGACGTCGAGATCGAAGTGGGCAGGTTCGGCGTGAGCTGCATCACGAAACAGGATAGTCGAGGCCGGCTTGGGGCAGAAGCCAAACTTGTGTAAATCGGCCGATAGCGAGGCAACTCCACGCAGCGCGAAATCGAAATCCGGAATGGGACCACCGAGATCACGCACAAAGGGGGCAAGATATCCGCCCACGCAGGCATCGACGTGCAACCAGACGCCGCGGCCAAGTGCCAGATCGGAGAGTTCGGTGATTGGGTCGATCACACCGTAGGGGAAGCAGGGAACAGAGCCCACGAGGAGGATCGTCTCGCTGTCGACGGCAGCAGCAATGGCAGCAACATTGGCACGTAGATCGGGGCCGACCGGAACGCGGCGCGTCGCGAGATCCATCAGAAGTGCTGCCTTGTCGAAGGCCGGATGGGCGGTTTCGGGCAGCACGAGATTGCCGCGAAACGTGGGCTCGTCCCGCTGCACGCGAGCGAAGTCACGGCACGCTTTCACTGCGAGCACGATGCTTTCCGTGCCACCCGAAGTCATCGAGCCTGCGGCACCGTCAGGGGCATGGAAGAGGTCAAGTGCCATATCGATGACCTCCTCCTCCATACGCGCGAGAACTCTTGAAAGCACGACGGGCGCCAAGCGCGTTCTCGGAGAAGTAGGTCATGAAAGCATCGCGCCCGACATCGGCGACCTCGGGCAGGGCGCCGAACACGAAAAGCGGCACACGCCCGCCTCGCCAGTCTGCGTCTTTCTCACGCATCTGCGTGAGCGCGACGGCAATTTCACCGTGCGGCCGGCCCTGCGTCGGAAAGAGCATGCGTGGCCTCATTGCCAATCTCCTGAAGACGCCGGCGTTGTTAAAGACGTCGACGTCCACGACGACCACGGGCTGCGATCTGCGGTTGGCGGGCCGTCCACGTTGTGTTCTTGCGCTACTTGCACGCTCCGTTCAGGGCCGCGCGGACGAAGCTCGGGTCGACAGCGGCCGCAATCTCCGCGGCCGAGGGCACCGATGTGACCGTGCCGTTGTTCAGCAGGAACTGAGCGCTTTTCAGGTAGGCCTGCTGGACGATCTTCGACTGTGCGACGTTCGTACCCGGCTTGCCAAACCATTGCTCTTGTTGCTGCAGCGTCAGCTCCGGCCACATTTCGGAACCCTTGACGGCGACGTCGGGCGGCTCGCCGAGAAACGGCGCCGACGCTGCGAAGTATTTGACTCTCTCCGGCCCGACCATGTCGTCGCTCGCTTCCGATACGGCGCAGACGATTTTCTGTACAAGTGGTTTGTTGGTGGTAGCGAGATGACGTGAGACGACGAGGACGTTCATGGACGGGTAACCGGCCTGCGCGATCTTTGCGGCGTCCGTCCAGAGTTTCGTCTCGGGCCGGCTCATCAACGGCACGCCTGCACCGAAATCGACGTAGACGGCATTCAAATTTCCAGAAAGATACGCCGCTGCGGCCGCGGCATCGGAGGCAAAGGGCACGACATGCACTTTGTCGAGCAACCCATTCTCGCGAAGATACCCCTGCAGCTCGTAATCCTCGGAGGAGCCGACCAGGTCGCCGATCCTCTGTCCGGCCAGATCAGCGGTTTTGTGAAGCACCTTCGTACTCACGTACAGCCCGGCGCCGTCATAACTCTCGGCGAACACGACGACAAGAGGTGTGCGGGCCGCCAGCGCGCTTACCACAGGTGGGTTGCCGACGCCCTCTACGACCTGGAAGGATCCCGCGCGCATCGCCGCCAGCCCTGCAACCCCGCTGCTGATCGGCACGAATCGGAGGTGCGCCGGGATAGATGCTTCAAGTTTGCTTTGGCTCGCTATCACGGCGCCGGGGCTTGATACCTCCCCCTGGAAGTAACCCCAGGCGATGGCGGGTTCCGATGTCTTCTGCTGTGCAGATGCGTCGGAGCTTGAAAGGCTAGTGCCGGCCAACACAAGCGACGCAAGTGGCAGCGTCAGAAAAAATTGCGATCTCATGCTCTTGAACATTTCTCTCATCCCCATGGTACGCCATTCCCTGTGACGCGATCGCTTGTTCGCGTGCCGACCTCGCGAACGCCAGGGCGCGGATGACCCGTCGTCGCCGTCATGCTGTCGATACCGCGCCAGACCAATATGGCACCTAGCCCATCGGGGCTACAAGCCTCCGTAACAGGCGTAGCAGCCCGTCCAAGACGAGGGCAACGACGGCGATGAGCACGATCCCCGAAAAGATCAGCGGTGTTACCAGGTAGTTGGACGCCGCCAGAATGACATAGCCCAGTCCACTCGTCGCCGCGATCATCTCGACCGCCACGATACTCGTCCATGAGAGACCCATCGACAGCCGCAGCCCGGTGATCACAGCTGGAAGCGCTGCCCGCACACGCACGTGAAAGAGCGCATACTGCCGCGAAGCGCCGAGCGACAATGCCGCCTCGACGTACTCTTCGGGAACCGCGTCGAGCGCGGCCACCACGGATACGACCATGACCGGTATGACGCCGATACCGATCAGGAGAATTTTTGGGAGCTCGCCGATACCGAACCACACGATGAGGAGCGGGATAAACGCAAGTGGCGGAAGGGGCCGGCCAAGCTCGATCAATGGGTCGATAATCAGTCGAAGCGGTCTGATCGCTGACATCGCCGCCCCGACAATGATTCCCGCCAATGCTCCCCAGGCAAAGCCGGCAACTATCCGGGTGAGGCTCACCGCGGTGTCGCCAAGGAGCGTGTCTCCCCGGGCGGGGTAGGGGCGGGTCAGGTAGTGCAGCAACGTCCAGCCCGTGTCGGCCGGAGAGGGAAGAATGACGTTGTCGGAAATGATCAGGGCAGCAAGCCACCAGATCACAATGATGCAGACAACGCCGAACAGACCCATCACGACACGTGACCAGTCCAACGCGAGGAGCTGGCGCAAGAGCGGCGACTTCCGACCCGAAAGCCGCATAGGAACCACGCCGGAACGCACCAGCTCGTCCGTTTGACGAGCCGGCGATGCCGGATGAACTTCGCTCCCGGATGGAACTCAGCATCGACATTTTCTGCCCGCTTTCACTTGGGGCCGCTACAGCGCCGCCACGGCTTGAGACTTTCCGATCACGGACGCGCCGCTCCGGGCGCGCTCAACCGTCTGGCGGACGTGGCGCTTGAGATCCACGAACGCGGCCGTTTCAGACATTTCGTATGTCCGGGGCCGCGGCAACGGAATCCCGACCATTTCCACGATTTCGCCCGGCCCAGATGCCATAATGGCCACGCGATCGCTCAGGAGCACGGCCTCCTCCACGTCATGCGTGACGAGAATGACAGTGAAGTGCTGTCGCTCCCAGAGATCCAAGAGGAATTGCTGCATGCCTGCGCGCGTCAAGGCATCGAGGGCTCCGAACGGCTCGTCCATGAGCAGTATTTTTGGATTGGCCATCATGGCCCGCGCAAAGGCCGCCCGATGCATCATGCCACCGGAGAGCTGCTTTGGATAGTGAAGCTCGAACCCTGCAAGCCCGACGATGTGCAGAAGCTCCAGAGCACGATCGCGGACGTCCCCTGAGAAGTTGCCCGTTGCACGCGGGCCAAAAAGTGTGTTGTCCAACACCGTAAGCCAGGGAAACAGCATTGGATGCTGGAACAGCATCCCTCGGTCAGAACCAGGGGCGTGCACCGGCGTGGCATCGACCAGCACACTCCCAGAATCCGGCCGCACAAATCCGCCCATAATCCGTAAGAGCGTTGTTTTGCCACAACCAGAGCGCCCAACGAGCGACACAAATTCTCCATCTTTGACAGTCAAGCTCACGTTTCGAAGGACTTCTGTGGCGCCGCGCTTATGCGCAAAGCTCTTCGACACATTCGTAAGATCCACTTTCGCCATGTCTCAGATGCTCCGGCGTTTGATCGTGCAGGAGGCCGCGCAAATCCGTAGAGCATGCAATCGCGGAATGCCGCTTCGACGGCATGGACACTCACTTCCACCGGTCGGCGGCTAGTCTCCCACACCCTGATACGTTCAAAAGGGTTCCGTTGCAAAGGTTCACCGGCCGGATTGGGTGGAGGGGGGTGACACGGAGAGCGGGCTGGGAAGCAGCGGACAGGGATGGGGCGTTCAGGAAGCCGCACTTTACGGCCGAGGGTGCTGCCCTGATAGCTGGCCTTCCCGATCAGCTATCGCGACCTCGCCCTGTGCTGTCGGACCGGGCGTCACCGTCGACCATACCACCTTCCGCTGGGGCAGGCCTACCCCGCCATGCTGAAGAGCACACCGGCGGCACGTTCGGCCGTGCACCGGCTCGTAGCGGCTGGAGGCGAGGTCAATCAAGCTCAAGGGCGCCTGGACCTGACGAGTGTATCTGACCGTGCGCGGCCGGGCCAGACGATCGACTTCCTGCTCTCGTCCGGCGGGACGCGGCAGCGGCCAAGCAGTTTTCCGCAAGGCACTGGCCCAGCCTCCACGAGGGACCCCCGCGCGATCACGGCGGGGCAAACATCCGGCCTACCCACACGCGACGATGGAGATGAGGCGAACTGCGGCGCTTCTCACGGGTGGAGATGCCCCATCTGGGCTTCCACCATTCCACCGGGTCGCCTCTCGGCGGTGTGGGAGTCCGCCGCTGGTCATTACGGACCGGGGGTCGGTCCCGTCCTGGCCGTCGTTCCGCCCGAGCCGCTCCTGGCCTTCCAACTCGGCTGGGCGCCCGCTGGTGATGAAGACTTAGCTACCTTCTTCAACGAACCGCTTCACGGTTGCGAGCCCGGTCCCGCTGCCGCCGCCCGTGATGACAGCGATCGTTCCCTCACGCTTGCCGGCAATGATCGCTAGTCCTTTCGTTTTGAGAACCGGGATACATGGGCGCCCTCGTCCGGGCTTCAGCCCTTGCGGGCGTCCAGCAGCACCTCGCCCTTGTGCCGATCCGATGACCCTCGACGGCGGGCGACGCCTATTCGCTGGACGAGAGTGTAGAAGGCCGGCGTGAAGACCAAACCGAAGCCGGTTACACCGAGCATGCCGCCGAAGACAGCGGTGCCCAGGGATTGCCGCATCTCGGCCCCGGCGCCGGTCGCGACCACCAGCGGGGCGACGCCAAGGATGAAGGCGAGCGACGTCATCAGGATCGGCCGCAGCCGCCGCCGCGCGGCACTGACCGCTGCTTCCGCGGGCGCGCTGCCGGCGTCTTGCGCCCGCCGTGCGAACTCGACGATCAGAATCGCATTCTTCGCTGCCAGGCCGACCAGGACCACGAAACCGATCTGGGCGAGGATGTCGATTGGCATGCCGCGGAACAGCAGCCCCGTGACGGAAGCGAGCAGGCACATCGGCACGATCAGCACCACCGAGAGCGGCACCTTCCAGCTCTCGTAGTTCGCCGCCAGCACGAGGAAGACGAACAGCGCCGCGGCGCCGAACACCAGCATCGTCGGCGTGCCCTTCTGCTCCTGCTGATAGGCGATCTCGGTCCATTCGTAGCCGATGCCCGGCGGCAGCACCTGAGCCGCCAGCTCCTCCATCCGGTGCAGCGCCGTGCCGGTGGCAACACCCGGCGCCGCCACGCCCTGAACCTCGGCCGCCGGATAGAGATTGTAGCGCGGCACGCGATAGGGGATCGTCCTATCCCGCAGTTGCGCGACAGTTCCGATCGGCACCATCTCGCCGCTCGCGTTGCGCGCCTTCAGGCCCGTCAGATCCTGCCGGTCGCGCCGGAACCGGCCGTCCGCTTGGGCGATCACCTCGTACGTCCGGCCCAGGAAGTTGAAGTCGTTGACGTATTGCGAGCCGAGATAGACCTGCAGCGTGTTGAACACGTCGGTCGGCGTGAGCCCGACCTTCTCGGCCATCAGCCGGTCTATATCGGCATAGACCGACGGCGATCCGGTGTTGAGCAGGGTGAACACGCCGGCGAAGTTCGGGTTCCTGTTGGCCGCGGCTACCAGCGCGTTCGCGGCGTTCACGAGCGCCTGGGTGCCGAGCCCCGCACGATCCTCCAGCATCATCTTGAAGCCGCCGGAATTGCCGATCCCCTGCACCGGCGGCGGCGGGATCGTCAGCACGTAGGCGTCTTGGATCACCGAGAGGCGCTTGCGCAGATCGGCCAATACCGAGTTCGCCGTGATCCCGGGAATGGAGTGGTTGTAGAGCGACGGCAGGCCGGAGAAGATCGTCCCCGAATTTGACGCGACCGTGAACGTCGTCGCATCGAGGCCCGCAAACGGCGCGACGTGTTCGACGCCCGGCGTTTTCAGGATGATGTCGATCGCCCGCTTCACCACCTGCTCGGTCCGCCCCAGGCTGGCGCCGGGCGGAAGCTGCAGGACGGTGATGAGATACCCTTGATCCTGCTCGGGGATGAAGCCGGTCGGCACGCGGGCGAATTCGAAGCCGGCGGCGCCGATCAGGGCGACGTAGATCACCACAACGATTGCGAGACCGCGCACCAGTCGCCGGGTCAGCGCGCCGTAGGCGTCCGAGAGCTGCTCGAACCCGCGGTTGAAGCGCGCGAAGGCGGCGCGCAGGAGCCGTCCCGCCAAACTGCCGCGGGCGCCCCGGTGCGGGTCGTGCGCGCCGAGCAGCAGCGCGCAGAGCGCCGGGCTGAGGGTGAGCGAGACGAAGCAGGAGATCACCGTTGAGGCCGCGATGGTGACGGCGAACTGGCGGAAGAACTGCCCGGAGATGCCGGAGAGGAAGGCGGACGGGACGAACACCGCGCACAGCGTCAGCGCGATGGAAACGAGTGCGCCGCCCACTTCGTCCATCGTCCGATGCGCGGCCTCCTTCGAGCTCATGCCGACGGCGATGTTGCGCTCGACGTTCTCGACGACGACGATCGCGTCATCGACGACGATGCCGACCGCGAGCACCAGGCCGAACAGGGAGAGGTTGTTCAGCGATATGCCGAGCGCAAGCAGGACGGTGAAGGTGCCGACGAGCGAGACCGGGATGGCGATCACCGGGATAAGCGAGGCGCGCCAGGTCTGCAGGAACAGGAAGACCACGCCAACGACGAGCAGGATCGCGACGAAGATCGTCGTCACCACCTCGCGCACGGACTTTCCCACGAAGATCGTCGGATCGTAGATGACGATGTCGCTGAGGCCGGGCGGAAAGTCCTTTTTTAGGTCCTGTATCGTCGCGAGGACTTCGTGCTCCACCGCGAGCGAGTTCGCGCCTGGCTGCGCGAAGATCAGCAGGGGCAGGCCCTCGCTCTGGTCCATGAAGGCGGTGGAGCCGTAATCGGCCGCGCCGATCTCGACGCGGCCGACGTCGCGAACGCGGGTCGTGCGCCCCTGCGCGTCGGTCTTGAGGATGATATCGGCGAATTGCGCGGGCGTGGTCAGGCGACCGAGCGTCTGAACGTTGAGCTGATACGCCGCATTCCCCGAGACCGGTGGCTGATTCAGGATGCCGGCGGAGACCTGCACGTTCTGCGCGCGCAGCGCGGCGAGCACCTCGATGGCGTCGAGGTTGTAGGCAGCCACCTTGTCCGGATCGAGCCAGATGCGCATCGCGTAGTCGCGGGCGCCGAAGAGCTGCACGTCGCCCACGCCCGGAAGACGCGCCAGCGCGTCCTTCACGTGCAGTGTCGCGTAGTTCGATAGATAGAGGTTGTCGCGCGATCCGTCGGGCGAATAGAGATGCACCGCGAGCAGGATGTTCGGCGTCGCCTTCCGCACCTGAACGCCGAGGCGCTGCACGTCCTCCGGCAGCCGCGGCAGCGCGTCCTGCACCCGGTTCTGGGTGAGCATCTGCGCCACGTTGAGGTCGGTGCCGATGCGGAAGGTGACCGTGATCGCGAGCTTGCCGTCCCCGGTGGACTGGCTGCTCATGTAGATCATGTTCTCGACGCCGTTGATCTCCTGCTCGAGCGGCGTCGCGACCGTCTGGCTGACCACCTGCGCGGACGCGCCGGGATAGTTTGTCGTCACCTGCACCGTCGGCGGCACGATCTCCGGATATTGCGCGACCGGCAGCACCACCAGCGCGCCGAGCCCGATGAGGGTGAGGAAGACGCTGATCACCATCGCCAGGATGGGGCGGTCGATGAAGCGGTGCGTGAAGCGCATGGCGCTCTCCCTATCCTGCGTCGCCGCCGGGATCGGGCGTGATCGCGCCGGGGACCGGCGTGACCTTGATGCCGGGGCGCACGCGCACCAGGCCGTCGATGACGACGCGGTCGCCCACCGCGAGGCCGCTGCGGATGACGCGCAGCCCCTGATGGAGATCGCCGGTCTCGACCACCTTCGGAACGACCGTGCCGTCCGGCGCGATGGTCATCACGATCTGCCGCGACTGGTCGGGCGCGACCGCGGCGGCGGGGACGAGCAGGACCGGCGCGGGACGGCCGAGCGCGACGCGAAGCCGCGCGAACTGGCCGGGCGTGATGGTGAGGTCCGGATTGGGCACGGTGGCGCGGGCGTGGATCGTCCCGCTGCTGCGGTTCACGGCGTTGTCGATGAAGTCGAGCGTGCCGTGGCGGTCGAAATGCCCGTCGCCATCCAGGCTGATGGCAACGCTGGCGTGCGGCGCGTCGCCGTGATTGGCTTCCTGCCAAGCGAGGTAATCGGACTCGCTCATGTCGAAATCGATATGGATCGGGTCGAGCGAGACGATCGTCGCCAGCAGCGTCGTCGGGCTCGTGCCGCCCCGGCTGCCGCTCACCAGGTTGCCGACCGAGACGAGATGCGCGCCGATCTGCCCGGTGAACGGCGCGGTGATGCGCGAGAATTCGAGGTCGAGCTGGGCGTCCATGATCGCTGCCTTGGCGATGTCGATGGCGGCCTGCGCGCTGCGCTGATCGGCGGCGCGCTCGTCGACGGTCTCGGCGGTGCCGAAATCGGTTCGCTTGAGCTGCTCCGCCCGCCAGAGCTCCGCCTCGCTCAGCCTCTCCTTCGCCTGAGCGGTCTGGAACTGCGCGACGGCCTGATCGAGCCTGATCTGGAACGGCCGCGGGTCGACGACGAAGAGCGGATCGCCCTTGTGCACGATCTGCCCGTCCTGAAATTCGATCGCGGTCAGGGTACCGCCGACCTGCGCCCGCAACTCCACGCTGTCCACCGCGGAGAACTGGCCGAGGAAGCGGCCGGTGGCCTGCACCGTTCGTTGCAAGGGCAGGCTCACGGTCACCTGCGGCGGCGGGGGCGGCGGGGGCGGCGGCGCAGCGGGGCGATCGCCGGCGCGCCAGCCGCGCTCGCCGCCCACGGCGGCCAGCGCTGCGATGACGCCGACGAGCGCGAGGGCGCCCCACCGTCTCCGGCGGCGGACGGGCGGGCGTCTGCCTTCGGCGACTTGGGTACGTTCGGCGACGTCCTGGTCGGTTAGGGAGATGTTGTCCATGTCCCGCCCCTCAGTCCGTGGTTTTGCTCATGTTGCGATTGCCCCGATGAGTGCTGAACGTGGCAGGGGAGGCCGTTTGGCGGCACAAGACGGCGGGTCATAGAGCAACTCGGGTGGGCCGCGCGTCTCGTCGGATATCGTCCCCTTGAGACTCCGCCAGTACGAACCACCTAGATGCCCGTAATCGTAGCGATCTCTATCTCAGCGCGCCCTTAGATGGAGGTCTCTATCAATAGGTCAAGTGGCCACCTGGGAGCGATCCGTGAAGGTTTCGGGAAGGAAGGTGGCGGAGCATCGCGCCGCGCTGGTGGCGACGGCGAGGCGATTGCTTCAGGAGCGGGGATTCGACGGGGCCGGCGTCGCCGAGATCAGTCGCGAAGCCGGTCTCACACAGGGTGCCCTGTATGGTCAGTTCAAGTCGAAGGACGCTCTTGCCAGAGAAGCGACCTGCAAGGCGTTCGCGGACGGGGGCGCGAATTGGCGCGAACTTCGCGAGGCCATGCCCAATCCACTCAAGGCCTACCTCGACGCCTATCTCTGCAAGTCCAACATAAAGGACGCGGGATCCGGCTGCCTGATGGCGGCCTGTGTCTCGGACGTGCCGCGACAGGCCGAGTCGATCGGCGCGGTTTTTGCCGAGGGCTTTCGGGACTTGGTCGCGCTCATCGAGGATGCCCTTCCCGAAGGGACCTCTAAGGAGGTGGCGCGCCGGCGCGCGCTCACCCTGGTCTCGGCGATGGTCGGAAGCGTCGCCACGGCGCGCGCTTTGGAGAAAACTGATCCGGACCTGTCCCGGGAGATCATCGCAGCCTCGAGGGAAGAGTTGCAACACCTTGCGGTCCGGTGATGACAACGTGTCGTCGCGGTCTTGCGGACTATCGCTATGATTGGGTGTCGCGTTGCTCTTTGGAGAGAATTTCGCCGTTCCGGACCGGTACGGAACTCGGACGGGCGGTGTCTGGACCACGGCGGACCACGGCGGACCACAGCGAAAAGGAGCTCCGGGATGCGCGCGGTATGTCTGTTGGTTTTTATCGCGATGCTGGCGAGCAGGCCGGTGCTCGCCCAGCCCGCGAGCGGGTCCGCCAGCAAGTCCGGCGCCGCGGACCAGGCCCGGCGCCCGGCGCGTTCGCCCGGGCCGCCGCTGGATCGCGGTCCGTACACCCCTGAGGCGAACCGAGCCTACCAGGGCGGCGGGATGATCCTCCAAGGGGCGCCCGGCGCGCCGGCGCCGACCCCCGCGCCGACGCCGCCGGGGCAGACGCCGCGCGGCATGGTACCGGCGCGCTGACGCGACGGCTCAGGCCGGGTCGTCCCGCGCGGGGGTCTTACGCGGGCTCCCCCAGCCCGCGGTCCGGACGGGCGGCGGGGGTCTGCGGGACGGGATCGGGCGGGACCGGCGGCGGCGCCCCGCGCAGCGTGTCGAGGCGGTGTCGGGTGCGGCGGAGGGTGGTGTCGGCGAAGGCCAGCGCGGCCTCCAAATCGCTGGTGTCGAATGCCCGTCGCTCCACCAGCGTGAGCGGGCGTTCGGGAAGGGCTGCCGGCACCGGGGGCGCGTCCTCGTCCTCGACCGCCAGGAGCCGCGGCCGGCCGCGACCGCGGCCTGGTTGCGGCCGATACGGTGGCGCGGCGGCGCGCAGCGGCGCCGCCACGATCGTCCGCCAGGTGCTGGCGCCGATCCAGAGCGACCTGCGACCTGCGGCCTGCGCGACCGCGGCCTGATCCTTGTCGGGTTCGCCGGCGCGCTGCGTCGCTCCGAGATGGCGGCGATCCACGTCGAGCACCTGGGAAAAACCGAGTGCGGCATCTGGCTCACCCTACCGCACACCAAGGGCGCGCTGACGGCGGCGGTGACCGTCCCCCTGCCGCATGGCGACGACACCGAGTGGTGCCCGGTGCGCACGCTGACGCTGTAGCAGGTGGCGGCCGGTATCACCGAAGGCGCGGTGTTCCGGCGCATCTGGCCGCCGCCCCGAGGCGGGGTGCCGCCGCGGGCGAACCCGGGCGAGCCCCCTCCCCTGCCCCGCATCGGCATTGCCGCCATCACGCCGCAAACGGTGGCGCAGATCCGGCGCCCGCCGTGGCGGCCGGCTTCTGGCCGCGCGAGCTCGGCGGCCACAGTCTCAAGCTTGGCGCGCTGACCACCGGCATGGAGGCCGGCATCCACCCCGCCCGGCTCAAGCGGCTTGGCCGGCACGAGAGCTTCAACACGCTCGGCGAGTATCTCGAGGTTGGCGACCTGCTCGACGGCCATCCGCTCAGCGGCGTGCTGTAGAGCACCAAATGGATCGCGGCTCGAGTGTGAAGGTTATCCGAGGTAGGGAGATGCACTCGGTGCGCGGGGCCAGCAGCAGGAAACACGTATCGGGTAAGGAGTACGAGCGGCACCCAGCTCTGGAGGGAACTTCTGTAGAGGCCTGCGTTGATCACGGCGACCATGTCGAGTGCGAAGACAAATGAAGATGCGCCGGCCACCGAGGCCAACCGCAGCGGCCCAGTCAATTTCGCGACTACTCACGAACGATCGGCCGAGCCAGAACTGATAGCCGTAGAAGTAGAGCCCCTGTGTCACGTTGCCGCTTGGATGGAGAATAGCGCTGGTTCGTCCCGGTACTGCCTTTTTGGAAATGAGAAATGCCGGCCCGGAGTCTCTTTATGCGGCAATAAATGAGAACTCGCGGCGACCGAAGCCGCCTTCCACGCGGATTCTTGTCGCCCTCCCGACCTCCAACCCCCGCCAACGTTGCAGCGACCTGCGCGGGGGAATTCTCAATTGCGACACGGG
Organism: uncultured Alphaproteobacteria bacterium; assembly: GCA_963754235.1. Classification (GTDB taxonomy): domain Bacteria; phylum Pseudomonadota; class Alphaproteobacteria; order Acetobacterales; family Acetobacteraceae; genus DATAYA01. The sequence goes on from CAVWFK010000007.1 coordinate 84,278, forward strand.
CGACGACCAGGCGCGATGCCTCGAACCGCCCAGCGCGGTGCATCTGGAGTAGGCCCTGCGCGAGGCTGATGAGACCAGTGCGCGGGTGCATGGTCCGCGGTGGAATTGGCTGTCGTGGTGGCTTTCGCGTGCATCGGGATCATTTGCGGGGCGGCGGAGGCCCTGACCGGTGCCATCAGTGGTGTTGCGCCTCGCGATGGACAAACTCCGGGTGTGGTTTATGCCGACACGGATGCGAGCAGGCGCCAGCTCCGGCGCAGATTATAGACGATGGCGGTCAGCCGGACCTGCAGGCCAGCCTTGGCCAGACCGAGCCAGCGCATCCGGCGCAGCCCGTAGCAGCGCTTGGCAGTGCCGAATACCTTCTCGATGCGACCCCGCACGCGTCGCACTTCGGCGTTGTGGGCCTGCAAGCGAGCCATCGGCTCGGCCCCGCCCCAAGTGCCCGTGTGCACGACGCGCGGGGTACCGCCGTGAGCCCGGATGATTGCCTCTGGCCTGCTGCCCGCGAACGCGCTGTCCCCATACACGTCGCCGGGCGTGTCGGGCAGCACCGCTTCCAGTTCGGCCGCATCATGGACGTTGGCCGTCGTAACCTCGACACCGCGGATCAGGCCGGCGTCCTGGTCGGTGGCGACGTGCGCCTTGTAGCCATGCACCGGCTTGCGGCGGCGATGACCCCCCAGCGCGCTTCCGCGTCGCCTTGGATACTGGCCGAAGGGGTTGAGCGAAGGCGATCAACGGTCGCGTCCACCAGCGTGCCCGTGCGCACCACAACCCCGCGGGCATCCAACTGCCGCGTCACAGTCTCGAACAAGGCCCGGTCCAGGCCACGGCGCACCAGCTCGGCACGAAAGCGCACGAACGCGGTGTGCTCGGGCGTCGGTTCATGGGCAGCAAACCCGCAGAACCGCCGGAAACTGGCACGATCATCCAGCGCCTCCGCAAGCCGCACATCCGAGAGATCGTGCCACGTCGCCAGCAGCAGGGCGCGAACCAGCGCCAGCGGCGGCCAACCTGGTTCGCCTTTGGGCGAGGCCGAAATGCCAGCGAGCAAACGATCCAGCTCCGCCCAGTCTACCAGGGCTGCGACTTCATCCAGCGATGTGCCGCATCGAGGGTCCGTGCCGCCCACCGCCAGCCGCTTTTGCCCAATCCGACGCCGCGCCATCGTCGCCCCCCGCTCAACTGAGGGAACGATCGAATCAGATCGCGCCGCGTCGGCTCAAGCACATTCGCGCACAGGTCTCATGACGCGAAACTCGCCCAAAACGCACTGTCGCCATACAGGTCCCCAAGCGTGTCGCGTAAGCCGGTGCATGGCCACAAGGCGCACGTCGCGACCGGCCAGCAGGCTGGCCTGATCCGCGGCATCGAAGTCACACGGCCAAGTTTCAAGATGCGGCCGAACAGGAAACGGTGCTGCGGCGGTGCCCGGCCCAACGCCTCAGCGTTGCCTCCAATTCTACCCCATGAGACCCGCCGCGCGGCGGGAGCCGCGAGATCCCAACGGGCAACGGGCTGATGCGCCAAGAATTGCCATCAAGAGCGCCGGATGATGAGCGGCCCGCCAGACCTCTCGACGCAGCAAGCGTACCCCGGAGCAGCAGGAGGTTGGAATGCCCTACACGATTGATCTCGATTGGGGCGGCAGTGTAGCGCGACAATCTGGATGGGGATGCGCGTCGATCAGGATGGATGTTTGCGACCGCGTTGGTGCTGATGATTGTCGCTCCTGATTGTGTTGGCAAGCCCGCCTCTAATTCGGTGGCGCTGGCATTGTCGTGGGCAGCGAAGTCAAGATGGTGGGAGGGCGATGGGGGCGGCCGGTCGCTGGCGGGAGAGCCGGTATGCGGCCGAGCGGCATTGCGGCGTCGGTAGCTTTCGACGTTCATCTCGAAGATGACGGAATGGTGGACAGGCGATCGACAGCGGCGATGGTCATCGCGGGGTCCGGGAAGACCTTGTTCCAGTCTGCAAATGGCTGATTGGCGGTGATCAGCATGGAACGCCGTTCGTTCGGGCGCTGGTCGGCTCGAACGAGGACGCGGTCCGGAGGCCTGATCTGTGGATTAGGAGAGGTCGTCGACGGATCAGCGGCGAGCTTGTCGAGCTGCTGATGGCGGCTTCGGCTGCAGGGCCTGGCGAGCGAGCTGCAGCTTCTGCACGAGCTCGGTGGTGCGCAGAAAGTACGCGGTAGCCGTTCTCGACCAGCGCGTATCCGAGCGCCGCCACAGTGCGTCTTGCCGCAGCCGGGCGGCCGACAGCAGAGGTCGGTGGCATGCAGGAGGGCGGGAGCGCCATCGCGCGGCTGCATCGGCGGCGATCCGACGCAGCGGCCGGTGCGTATCCTTCTCGGAGTGGCAGGATCCGCCGCCCGGGTCTTCGTGGCGGATCTGGTGGCCACAGCGGTCCGATCGCGAGCCGGAGTTCCGTGCAGCCGCTCGTGTTGACCGATATCGTCACCGGCTGGACGGGGTGTGCGCCGTTGCTGGCGCGCGAACAGATATGGCTGACCGAGGTCTTGTGACGAGCTGCGCAAGCTCTGCCGTTCGCCATGCTCGAGCGCGACACCGACAATGATGCGGTTCATGAACGAGACCGTGCGGGACTTCTGCCAGGCGATCGGGGCGCGTTAACAGCTGGTCGCGGTAGATCAAGAAGGATCAGGCTTGCGTGGAGAGAAGGATGACGCGATAGTCGGCGACATGGTCGGTCACCGGCGGCTCGAAGTGCTGGATGCGGCCGCGGCACAGCTCGGCACTACGCGGGCGCCGAGGCAGTTCGTGAACATCGTTCAGCCCTCGTTCAAGCTGGCCGAAAAGACGCGACGGCACGGGTAAAGAAACGGCAGCAGCCGCCCTGCGACGACCCGTAATCAGGGGCGGCGGGCGGACCCGCAGCGCTTGCGGCGGCTCGTTGCCGCGTGAACGGGATGGCGGCTCGCTTCGAATCAAGTGGCGTAAGCTCGGGCGTCGAAGTCGTGCTGCGCAGCAGTGCCTCATCGAGATCGCCGACAAGCCGATCAGCAGCGAATCGGCGGCGAGGCTTGGCGGACTTAACGCCTCGAGCGGTTTCTCTTCGGGCTGCGCACGGCAGGAAAGAGGCCGAGGTGCGCCCGATCCGCGCGGGCCAAGGTGCGAGCCAAGCCCTGGCGACGGCGTCCCGAAGCTTTCGCGGCGGTTTCTCTGCAATGGCGGGCATGGTAGAAGCCGATGACCGCAGCGACTGGCCGGGGATTGTTTGAGCGGCTGCAGGCGCAACACCCCGGGCGTCTACCCGGCTGGGCAGCCTGCCACAGGCGAACACGCCGCTCGAGGGTGCGGCGAGACCTCGGCGGGAAAGCCGGGTGTCGGCGCTGCAGTTCGCCCAGGATGGCGATCGGCCGCAGGCCCGGTTCGGCCTGCAGCATCGGGACGATCTCCGGCTCCCATAATGCGGCCAGAGGATCGGGACGGCGCCGGCCACGCGGGGCCTGCTTGTGCGAGGGCAATCGGGGATCGGTATCGAGCCGACCGTGTTGGGACTGAAGCCGGCCTTGGCCGATGCGGTCTGCCGGCTGTGGGTTCGACGGAGGTTCATGTACAATCTCGCCTGCTGATCGGTGATGTGCGTGCCGGGCACCGAGGGTCTCTTCCGGGGAGATGAGGACCCCGGCAGTCCGACACGTCGTCACGAGTCGCAGGCAGGCCCCCTGTCGGGAACCACGCCGTCGCCGGGATCAGCCTACGGTCGGGCTACGCCCTCCCTTCGGCCGATCCCGGCGACAATCCATCCTGATTGACGCTCGCAACCACCCTGATTGTCGCCGCGCAGCTGTCCGCGCCCATTTGCAAGGAGGACCGCTCTCGACCAAGCCACGACGTTCGGGCGCGTCCGAGGGAGCGTCTGCTGCTGATAAACGCGGCCGTTCCCGGTCCGACGGCAACTCCCGGCATCGTGGGGGCCGTGTCGGTCACTTGGCTGGCACGCGAAGCCTGCCGAAACCGAACTAGCGCTGGCCCAGCACGGTGTCGCAGCTCCCCCAAGCCCGGGTATAGTTGGGGTGGTGAGTTACGCTTGAGCCCCTGGAGATCGCCTGTCGGCGAGAAAAAGACCCTCGATGACGAATCGTGCCGAACGATCAAGATCGACCGAACTGACCGGCGGCGAGGGCTTCACCTACGAAGACACCGTCGTTGCCTACTACCTCACGGTGCTTCTGCACGAGGACGCTGCGGCGGGATTGACGGGCCACGTCGTACGCGTAGCTGTCCAGCAGGCCGCCGCCGGCGACCCGCTCGACGATCTGATCGTTGACGGGGAACTGGATGGTGCGCCCCGACGACTGAGCCTGCAGGTCAAGCGGCAACTCACGATCAGCGCCGCCGTCTCGAACACCGATTTTCGCGAGCTTATCGCGAATTCGCTGAAAACGCGGGCGCAGGCTGATTTTCGCGTGGGCGTCGACGGATATGGATTCATCGCCCGTACGGTCGCGGACGAACGGCTGAATGCATTCCAGCGCATCGTCAGACGTGCGCAAGCAAGTCCTACCGGCGCGGACTTTCTGACGAGATTCCAAATCGGCGGCGAAGCAAGCCAGGCTGATATCGACCTGCGCGACGAGCTGTTGCAGCTGATCCAGCCGGCCGATGCCGACGTCGAGGTGGACTTTTACCGCCACTTCTTCGCTCAACGAATGGACGGTCTTGACGAGCAGGGTGACCGCTACGCCGCTATGTGCAATCGCCTTGGCCAGCCTGCTGCGGCGGGGCCGCAGGAGGGGCCAGCCCTGGCTGCGGCTCTCTGCCGACACGTTCGAGCTTGGGAGGGACCCGCGAGGGTTTGGACGCGGCCGTCGCTACTCAGTGCCCTCAAGGGCCTGTTCCGGCTTAAGGCGGCGCCATCCTACGAGAGCGATATCAAGATCACCAAAGGCCTGGCGCTGGCTTATGCCGCTGAAATACGCACTGACATTGGGGGCTTCACGATCGACCGTGCCGCCCTTGTGGATTCGGCGCAAGAGATCGCCGGTACAGCCAGATTTTCGAACATCAGCGGCCTTCCGGGGTGCGGAAAATCGGTCGTTTTGCGGAGCTTTGTCGAACGAGTTCTCGCGGATGGACCGGCTTTCTTCCTGAAATCGGACCGCCTCGAAGGGTCGTCCTGGCGAAGCTTTGCGGCGTCGATTGGCTTGCAGCATCGATCGCCGACCGAGCTGCTTGCCGAGGTCGGAGCTACCGGCACTGCGATCTTGTTCATCGACGGCATCGATCGGATCAAACCAGAGCACCGCGGTATCGTCACCGACCTGCTGAACGCGATCCAAAAGGAACCGGCCCTCGCGCAGTGGCGCGTGGTCGCAAGCTCCCGTGACCAAGGCCTCGAAGTCCTGCGTTCCTGGATACCGGCAAGCTTCTATCGGCAGACCGGGATCGGCAACGTTACCGTTGAGCATCTGAATGATACGGATGCGGAACTCCTCGCGGAGCAGCAACCGCATTTGCGTCCGCTGCTGTTCGGCGCACCAAACGTTCGCGAGATCGCGCGGCGTCCTTTCTTTGCAGCGGTGCTGTCTGATCAACTGCTGTTTCAAGGCATCGACGCAAATGCACCGCCCCAGACCGAAAGCGAGCTGATCGCTGCATGGTGGCGAAGAGGCGGTTACGACGCGGCGCCGGAGACAGCCGCCGAACGACAGCGAGCCATTCTCGATTTCGCCGAGGCAGGCGCCCAGTCTCTCGGGAAATCGATCGCGGCGCGCAGCCTGCAAACGCCGACAATCGCCCAGGCAACCATCCTGCGGCAAGACCGGATCATCGAAGCTGTTGAAGAGGGATCCGTTTTCTCATTTGCTCATGACATCTTCTTTGAGTGGGCCTATTTCCGCGTGCTGATAGATCGGGGTGCATCGTGGCCGGCGGCTCTTTCGGCAGCCGGCGAACCTCCGCTGCTGGCGCGCATTGTGGGATTGCTGTCGCAGCATGTTTTTGAGAACGGTGGCGACTGGGCCGGGAATTTCAGAGCTCTGCAGGCGCCCGATCTGCGTCCGCAGTGGCGGCGGGCTTGGCTACTCGGACCGCCATCCAGTCCGAAATTCTTCGGGCACTTGGGGGGCTTCGAGGCGCTGTTGAATGCCGATGCCTTTGCCCTACTATCGAAGTTTCTGGTCTGGTTTCAAGGGGAGCGCACCATCCCCAACCCGCTTGTCCTGCGCAATCCCAATGTAGCCTTGGAAGGCGCGGCACTCGTCCGCGTGGCGGACGAACTGGGTTGGCCCTCCGATGTCCCCGCTTGGCAGCGCGTTATCCTCTGGATCCTGCATCGCCAAGTCGCGTTTCCGGCCACAGCCATTCAGCTCTGCGCCGATCTTTTCACTGTCTGGCAAAACATGTGGGGCGATCATCCCAACCACATTTCGGCGCAGGTCATTGCCGTCTGTGAACAGTGGCTGATCGATCTTGAGAAAGTTCGGGCGGCGCCTGACGAGGGGCAGGCCGAGCCGACCCGATGGAACAACTTGACCAGCGATGCGAAAAGTCCGCTGCGCAGTACTCTTCGGCGGCTACTGTTTCGTTCCGGCCGCGCATATCCCGACTTTGCCCGTCGCGCGCTCGACCGGATCATCGGTTTCGAACGCCGGTCGGGCGATCTGCTCGATCTTGTTTTCGCCTTTTCCTCCATCCTCGCAGAAATCTGTCCCGATCGGCTGGCAGAACTCGTGCGCGTGGAATTGATTACAAGAGCTTCCAAAGGAAAAAATCGAGAAAGAAGAGCGTAGCCGTGAAGGACATTGGCAATGGCTACGCGAGATTCGTGCAAAGCCGGAGATTGAAAGGTCTGATCAGGAAAAGCGGGCCCTCTCGAACGTGCCGTTTTTTCATGGCCCGGAACGGTATGATTTCCATGACGTAGGCTTGGATTATAATCATGGGTCCTTCTATCCGCCCACTCCTATCGACCAGCCGTTTGCAAGCCTTTTCCAGTCGGCACCAACCGTGGCGCTCGCCCTAGTCCGAGAGCTTGCCAATCGCGCGGTCACGGGCTGGCGTCAGATCATCGAGATCAACGCGCCCGGACAAGGAACGCCGATCCCGCTTGATATCGCTTTTCCATGGGGTCAACAGCGCTTCTGGGGGGACGTGCAGACCTACGTCTGGTTCGAGGGCCACGGCATGCAGCCGCAGCCGCTCGAGTCGGCATTTCTTGCGCTGACTTATTGGGCGCATAAGAGCCTCGATTCTGGCCGCGAGCTTGATGGCCTGATACAACAGGTTGCTGAGGGGCACGAGAGCTGGACGGTTCTCGGTCTGGCCTGCTCGCTCGCACTCCAGCGCTTCCAGGCGACCGAGGGCGTACTTCCGCTCATCACCACGCAAAGACTTTGGCATGCCGATCTCCAGCGGCAGGTTAACGAGTCAAATTGGGACATCAATTTGTTTGGGTTCAATCCGCGTCATCAAAGACGAGAGATCAGTGCGAGGCATTCGACTATCTGAAAACGAGGCGATACCGGACTTCATCGATCCGCGAGTTGAGCTATGCGTTCGTGTTGAGCAACGTCGAGGACCTACGTGCACAACTGAAAGCCGGCTTGGCAGCCTTCCCGCAAAACCTTCCTTATAACTATGAGGAGGAGAGAAGCAACGAGCCCTATTCTGCGAGTTTGCTCGAGACAGCCAAAATCTGGGCGAAAGAGGGAGACGCGGCGAACTACAGGATCGAAGCTGCACCCGATCAACCGGAAATGGCCGTCGTCAGCTTTCAAGATCCGGAGCCGGTACCGGAAGCACTCGAGCGCAAAAGACAGGCGAGCGCCAACAGTCTTGGCGATTTTAATGTCGTGGGCTGGGTCAACGCATCACTGGAGCACCGTGCACCCGACCCGCGGTGGAAGCTCGAGACTGTCTTGAAATTCGCTCGCTCGAGGGATTCCGCAGATTTGCTCATTGGAGAGGACAGATCAGGCAAAGCGACCCAAGCGTGCGTCGCTGGCGCCGGCGCCGCTGCAGTCCAATTTGGAACCGAGCCGGACGGTATCGCCTGGGGGTGGGCCGTGATGGAACGCGTGGCTGCTATCCAGGACGAGGGCGACGTATTCCGTCACAGCCCAAATCCGATGGACCCACGCCTCTACCTGATCAGCACTCTGGTGTATGACCTGCGCAGCGGCGCGCCGCGATCCGATTCGGCAGATCGTCTCATCACATTCGCCGCAGGCGAAAATCAGAGTATCGCTCCGACAGCCCTCGCTGGCGCCCTGCTCCTGCATACCGCCTCGCCAAAACTGGCGTGGGTGGCTGCAGTATTGGCCTCCGAACTCTTCGTTGCACATCGTCCAGTTTTTCGGAACAAAGCCTGGGACGCTTCGGCTCAGGCAAGGCACCGGCTCGCGGCAGGGCAACGTGCCCGAACGGCCCTGGTCGGTGATGGCGAGGCGCAACTGCTCACTCCTCCACCAGCCTGGGCGAAGGGGGCCGCTCGCCGGAGGAACCAACGCTCGACGAGCCCGGACGAAGCGAACTGGGGATACCCGGAAGTCGATTTCGACGCACAATTTGCTGCGAAAGTTATCAGTCATTTCCCCATCGAAGTGTGGTGTCAGTCGGCAGATTACAGAGGGGCCTTCCTCACCTATCTGGACGACCTTGTCCGCTGGACCGCCGATCGCCTCTTTCCTGATTTGGCCGAGAGCAAAAAACGCGACCGACGTTCAACCGATCTGTTCGAATGGATTCGTGCTCTCTCCGGACTGATCGCTCGCGTTCTGCCTTTCCTGCCCGCCGACGAGCTGATCAACCGGTACATTCATCCGTTCAGCCGTCATGCGCATGAGGACGGTCTTGAAGTCGTGTCGATCATCACAGACAAAATTATCTGCCACCACGTTTATGATGCGCCCATAGTTACGGACTCAACACTGGCTGTTTTACAGCACTGCCTGAAGAGGATGTTGCAGGAGCGCGCGTTCGACCCAAGCAGCTGGCTGGCGGGTGAAGTCAACAGCCGCCCCCTTGCAGAGATGGTTCGTGACTTCCTTTTGGTGTCGGTCGAGAACACGCCCGGCGCTACCCGCTTTGCCAACGGAGACTGGTCCGACCTGCCGCGGCTACTACCTATAATCGACGTCCTGATGCAGCGGGCCGGGTGGTCGATGTCCGTCATGCAGACCTATCTTACGCTTTGCGAGCGTGCGGCCGCGGCCTTTCCGATTGACACCTTCATCAATCACATAAAGGCTGTTTGTGACGAGGAGGGGCTTTTCCCGAACAAATGGAGTGGATCGACCATCGCCGCTCGTATATCCCGGCGTCGTGCAAGCACTTGCCGAAGCAAACCATCCACTGACAGGCGCGAACGCACGGGATCTGCTGATCGTGCTCGACAGGCTCGTAGATATGGGCGACAGGCGAGCTGCTGCGCTTCAACAATCGGAACATTTTCGGGGCGTCCAGCTGAGAGCCTGAGCGCCCCACTGCAATCGTTTGAAGGTTACCATAGATCGCCGGGAGCTACGTCAGCTGCATTCGGTGCTTCCCTCGAAGCAGAATGTCTCCCTTTGGCCATCTTTGCTCGCTTCCGGAGGCGCGGACGGCATTTAGCCGATGTCCGCTTCCGAGCAGCCATCGTTTCCGACTGCCTTGGGTCGGCAGCTGCTGCGGCGCCCGCGGCAACGAACGTCAGCTTACCCATAGCGCCAGCGCCGAAGCGGCCAGTCCGCTCACGGCCAGCTCCTGCCATTCGGTCGCCTGGCCTAAATGTCCCAGAAGGGTTGAGAGAGGACGTCAGCGCTACGGACGACCCACAGCCTTGTTAGATTTTGAGCACGGGCTATAGCCGCGCCAGCACCACCAGCCGGGCCCCGAGGCCGACGAAGACGGCGCCCATGATGTGCTCGATGGTGCTCCGCAGGCGCCCATAGATTGCCTGCACGCGTGGACGCGAGAAAAGCAGCGCCACCAGCGCGTACCACAGAGTTTCCTGCAACGCGACGATCCCCACCGCGGCAATGCGGATCCAATGCGGCGTGCCGACCGGGAACAGCGCCACAAAGATGTTCGCGAAGAAGACGATGATTATTGGGTTGCCGAGCGTCAGCACGAAGCCAGTCAGCAGGGCGCGGCCAATGCTGGCTGGTGGCGTCGCTTCCGGGAGCTTGGCCGCGGCATCGCCATGGCGCCAGGCGGCCAACCCGAGCCAGATCAGGTAGATGCCGCCCGCAATCTGAATCGCGGCGTAGATCGCCGCGAAGCGCGCTAGCAGCGCGCCACGCCGAACGTCGCGGCAACCGCCCAGAGAAACGCGGCCGCGGCGACGCCGAAAGCCGTCGCCAACCCAACCGCCCGCGAGCGTCCGGCGGCGGCACGGGTCCACCAGCAGAAAGGCGGGACTGGGCGAGATGATGCCGAGCATGTTTGCCAGCGCGACGCCCGCCAGGACAAAGACATGAGACATGAACCGCCCTTTGCGTCCGAGTGCTCGTCAAGACGAGGCGCGACCCCATGCGGGCGGAAAGCCCACCGCGCCCGGCGGCGTGTCCAGCACGGCGGCGCGTGCCTGCAATGAGCCAGCGCTCCCCGACTTGAACCACTCGCCCATCTCGAACAGGTGCAGCGTGAAGCCTCCGACCGGATCGACCTTCGGCGGCGACATGCCGTCGGCACGCCGAGGGCGACCATGTTGTCCGACATCGTCTCGGTGGTCGCGCCGAATTTGCCGGCAAGAGCAGCCAGACCGTATTGCGGGCGAACACGGCCTGATGCTTGCCTGTCCGCTAGCAGTTTGCGTGCATGGCCGACATCGGCCGAGGAAGGGGTCCACCCGGTCCCATTCTCGATCGCTCGCGAATGCGTCCTGAAGGACCAAACTGCGTCTTCAGAGGCAGCCCATGCGCCTGGGCAAGTGCTGCGGCGGTCTGACCTATCGGGCTGCGGAGACTTCCGGCCCCATAGAGCACCAGATCATCGGCTCGCCCCGCCGTGCCCAACGTTGTCAGCATCATCGCCGCGTTGCCAGCCTTCATGGTCCAGCCCGCCGCCGCCATATCCGGCTGAACATATCGTGCCCTCGGCAGATCAGAAACGGGACCTTGCATGCCGCAAGCGCGACGGGATGGATGGACGGAGCGACACTGCCACTGCTGGGCTTGGCTGGTTAGACGCCGATGCCACGATCTCGTCCTAACACCCATGACACCCCACCCGCTCGCACCAGGCCTGACACCTCGCGCCCGCGTTCGCGCTCAACGACCGGCCGCCAGGGCACGAGGCTAAACTGCTTGCCGTCCTCGATCAGTGCGAATCGGCCGGATGCGAGGTCCACGGGACGGCGATAAATGCCCGAGAAGCGATCGCCGTTCTGCAGCAACCGATGATCCAGGCCGCTCTCGCGCGTGATCCGCGCGGCTGTCTGGGCCAGCTCGCGGCGCGTCAAGGTGTCGAGCAGACCGCGAGCGAACAGGGTCTGAGCGCCGCGCCGTCGCGCGAGTCCCTCCGCCGCGAGATGGTCTGATCGCTGCTCGAGCGCCCGTGGCCCGGATCTGCCGGTCAATCGGGAGACGGGAGAGGGTCCGCACCTCGACCTCGGGCCTGGCACGACGCTGCAGGTCATAGGCGCGAGCTTTGTCCAGGTAATCGTGCGGAACGTCCCAGCGACCGTCCGGCAGGCGCTCGACAATTTTTCCGCCGCGCCGGAGCGCCTCTAAGCGTCGGACGTGCGCCTCGACCAAAGCATCGGGATCCTCGGCGCCATTTCGGACAAGGGCACGCCGCTGCCGCTCGGGATCGTAGAGGCCGGACTGCTCGGCCGCGAGCTGCGCGATCGCGCGATCGGAGGGACGTGCCGCGGCTTTGCCGACGGCGACGATGGCGCCAGTTGGGACGTCTGCGATCGTGTCCAGGCTGGCGATCCGCACGTAATGCGCTCGGCCGTCCACGCCGTCGACGATCAGGTAGGCCGAGCCCTTCAGCTCGTCGTCGAGGCCCTTCTCCACCACCCGGCCAATGACGGGCCGGTCGGGTACGGCCCGCGGTTCGTGGATCGCGAGCGAGGTCAGTTCGCGCTCGTGGCCTTCCGTGGCGAAGGCGCGCTGCATAGTGCGGATCACGTCCCCCCGCATCCCGAGGTCGCGGAGGATCGGCTCGGCATCCTCGGCCAAGGTCCACTGTGCCGGGCCGATCGGGCGTGCCAGGCTCATGCGCTCCAGTTTTTGCAGCCGCCCGACCAGCAACGCCCGCAACTGCGGATCGGCATCATCGACGTTGGCGATCGGGCGGAAGTCGAGGATGCCGCCTGTCAGCTCGGCCTCGCCCTTCAGGGTGTCATCGAGCCGCGTCCATCGATCCGCCGCCACCTCGCCGGCGAGCTTCGATCGGATTTCGCGTTCGCTTTGCGGACCGAGCTCGATCGTAACCAGCTCGGCCGCCCGCTCTCGCATGCCATGGCTGATGTAGTCGCGATGGATCACGAGCGTTTCGCCGCGCTCGTCAGCTCCGCGCAGGATGAGGTGCACATGCGGGTTGTCGGTGTTCCAGTGGTCGAGCGCCATCCAGTCGAGCCGTGTGCCGAGGTCTTGCTCCATCTGTCGGACCAGATCGCGCGTGAAGACACGCAGGTCCTCCATTTCGGTCGCGTCTTCCGGGCTGACGACAAAACGGAAGTGGTGGCGGTCGTCTTTGGCGCGGTCAGCGAAGGCACCGAGGTCGGCATCCTCGCCCGCCTGATCGAACATCCGGGCCGGTGAGCCGTCGCGCGTCACGCCCTGGCGCCGGAGATAGGACAGGTGCGCCTTGAGCGGCCCGGTTCCGCGGAAGCCCTGATGGACGATCCGCGCCTTGACGATGACCCGGCGCGCGCAATTGCTAATGAGGCGGCGCTCGGAGGCACGGAACGCCGCGAACCCGCCACGGCCGCGCCCGGGCGATCGGTGCCGAGCCGACGCTCGCTCGGGCCAGCCGCGGCTGACATGCCCGGAGCGCTGCGCCGCGCCGAGGACCTGGCCGATGAACAGCTCTGGATGTCGTTGCGGCCCCCTGCTGGCGCGTCCGAGCTTGGGGCGGACCAGGCGCTCCTCGGTCATGGTGCCACGCGAGATGAGGCGTTCCAGATGCTTGCAGCGAAAGGCGGCACGGTCCATTCGCCGCGGCACTCGCCTAACCCATGTGCAGACCACACGAAACCGGCTGACGCGCGACTTGCGCGGCACCGGCCTCTATCTTGCGATCCGGTCTGCACGTGGGTTTCTCCTGCCGCCGCTATCCTAATTTACTCGGTGCGAGGCGCAGGCGCTGGAAAAGGCAGGCCTGCCGCAGCAGCGCCGATTGGCGCGAATATGGCACCGCCATCGCGCGCATTCGGTCGAACTCGTTGTCGGCGGAACGGCACGAACTGTGCGTGCCGGCGGCGCATCGGTGAGCACCAAACTGTGTGCGCCGGCCGCCTCATTCATTGCGAACAAACCAGCGGCCGTGTCACCCGACGCCGCATTGCCGGTTCGCCGATCACTCTTCGGACGCGCAACAACGGTCGGGAGTTTGTCTACGTTTTGCGTAAAAGACGTCGGCAGGGCGCCGCCCGGGGCGATGTCCTGGGCGATTGGCGCGAGTTGCGCGACATACCGCCGCGTCTCATCAGGAAGCGGCCGACCGTGCTGACGATGATCATCGAGCCGCACCGGACCCGCATTGTAGGCCGCGAGAAAGTCGGGCGCGCCATAGCGATCGATCAGCTCACGGAGGAAGGCCGCACCCGCCATGATATTGTCGGCCGGGGCATAAGAGTCCGCCCCGAGCCGGTATCGGGCGCGCATCGCTGCCCAGGTATCCGGCATGAGCTGCATCAGCCCCATTGCGCCCGCCGGAGAGGTGGCGTTCGGCATACCGCCACTCTCCGCTCGCATGACGGCGCGCAGGATGCGTTCCGGCACGCCGAACCGCAGCGACGCCGCGGCGATCTCGGTCGCCCACCGATCGATCGCGGCGGCGTGCTGGTCTTGCATCGGCTCGGCGCTGATGGCGGCCGCGCGCGCACACTCGCCGCTCAGACCGAGCGGGAGGAACAGCTCCGATCGCAAGCCGATCGCGCACGCGGCGATGGCGGTCACCAGGTCCATGTTCGTGCTCCAACAATGATCGTGAACGTACGCCGGGACTGGAGCCGGCCGGCGCCGCACTCACGGCCCCCAAGCCCCAGCCATTCGGAGCATGCGCCATCCCAGCGGTTGAGTTTGACCGCCGCCCCGCATTCCGGTCGCCGCCCAAGTGGCTGGGACGGAGGAACGGTCGCACCTTGATCGAACCGACGGACAGGACTTGCCGGGCAGAGTGGTGGCTCGGTCATCGCGCGCTCCACGTCCAGAGCGGGACCGCCCGGCCGAGAACGGAAGAGACCGGCGACGGCCCGAAATAGCGGCCATCAAGCGACGCCGGGATGGTGGTGTTCAGGACGAACACCTCGCTCGCCGCAAGCACGCGGCACCCGTGCCAGGACGCCATCGGACGGCCTCTCCCGTCTGTCGGCAGCGCGGCTGCGACGGCCTTGCCGTCGATCGAGACGTGCCCGTCCTGCTCGCAGACCCGCATTCCTGCGGTGGCGGCAATCGGCTTCAGCAACTGCACGCCGCGCGGCAGATAGCCGCGTTTGGCGTAGAGCGCGGCGCTTGCCGGGTCGGGCTGCAACAGAACCAGGTCGCCAACACGCAGCGCCACGGCTGCTTCGATGCGGTAGAAGCCCTGCGCTTCGCTCGCGGTCGCGTTCCACACCAGCATCGGATGGGCGCCGCTTCCGGGCGGGCCACAGACCAGCGTGACGGCCATCGCTGTCAGCGCCAGGATGGGCGGCGAGGTCACGCAACCGCCTTCCGGCACACCAGCCATACGCGGTGCTGCGCGTGTCCATAAGCCCGGAATGGCGCGTTGCAGTCGATGCGGTTGTGCAGATGCCGCCACCAGTTCGGCGCGACGTCGACCAGATCGATGCCGAGCGCCTCGATGGCCGCCACCGCGTCGAGCGCGCGTTTGACCTTTGGCCAACCCTCCAGCCGCAGCAGGAGATCGCCACCCGGCACGACACCCGGGATCGTCGCGACCGGCTTGTGCGGCGCGCAGGCGCGCACGATCGCAAGCCGCGAGGACACCGTCCCGTAGTCGTTGCCCTCCCACCGGACCAGCGCGAAGACTTCACCAGGCGCGAATGCGATGACTCGCCGGCGGCGATCGACAATGCGCTCGCGCGACTGGTCGCCGAAGCGGAGCCAGTGCTCGAACCGCCCCTCGTAGAACACGAGCTCGACCTCGGTCAGCGCGTCCGTCACGGTGCGCCGCTCGCGTTTGGCATCACCCAGCTGAACGTCACTCCTGACCCGGTGCGGGTCGCGACCGAGGGCGCCCTGTGGGGTAGCGTGCAGGCGCACGACTTCCTGCGGGACACCGTGATTGTCAGCGATGATGCGGGCCAGTTCGCCGTCGGCCAGCACGCGTTGTGCTGGGTTCACGCCGAGCGGCTGGTGCACAAGCTCGACACCTTCACCGACGCCCAGCACGCCGCGCAGCAGCGCGTCCGCGACCTGATCTGGAAGTTCTACGCCGACCTGAAAGCCTACCGCACCGACCCGGCACCGCGCCGCCGCCGCCAACTCCGTGCCCGTTTCGACCGCATCTTCCGCCGCCGCACCGGCTTCGTCACCCTCGATCGCCTGCTCGCGCGGCTGCACGCCAACAAGGCCGAGCTGTTGGCCGTCCTCGACTATCCAGAAATCCCACTGCATACCAATGGCTCAGAGCGCGACATCCGCTGCCATGTCACCAAGCGCAAGGTCAGCGGTGGCACTCGCAGCGATGACGGCCGTACCTGTCGCGATGCCTTCCTCGGCTTGGCCAAGACTTGCGCCAAGCTCGGCGTCGCCTTCTGGGATTACCTCGGCAGCAGGCTTTCCGTCCCGGGCCAACCGATCGTCCCGTCCCTGCCAGACCTCATCCGCTGCCGGGGCCAGCCCGCATAATCCTGCCGGCCCGGGGTTTTGCCCCTCTTACGGGTGCGCGTCGGAACCCATTTCGCACGCTTGGACAAGCGCGTGTCGGCGACGGCCACGCCACTGGCGGCACCCGCGCGCGCGACCCGCATGCGCGACGGCGCCATCTTGACCCTGCGCCGCAGTGTCGCGAGGTGGGCACTTGGCGCGACACCCTTGCGTGCACCAGCTGGCCTGTCGGCCAATGGCGTGCATCTTGCGCGGTTCGTCGTGGCCCCGCGCGAGCATCGCACGAACAACAGCAGCCCGGTTGTCGAGACAGGGTGTATGTGCGCCGAGGCGTCTTCGCGTCAGCTCGCCGGCGAGCAGACTGGCGACAACATTTCCGCTCGCGATGCGCGGCTCGACACGAGGGTGGACCGCCGCAACCGCCCAACCGGCGACGGCGGCGCCCGGCGCGCGCGTGAGCCCGACCGCACCGAACGCTGGGCACTTGTCCGCGCCTTCGGTCAGCTCGTTGCGCACCAATGCCGAGACGCTTGTATCGGCGGTCGGCGCACCACGCCGTGGCAGAAATGGCCCTTCGGAACGGTGACCGGGAAGTGTCGCTGCACCGCTCCTCCTCTTCTCGGGAATTGCCGCGCCGAGCGAAACCCAAAGCCCCGGGGGCCGTGCTGCATGTTCCGAACGGCTTGTTCGGCGGGTTACCGGTCGAGGTGCATCCTGCGAACAAAGTTCGCAAGAGGCTACGGTGAAGATTCGATGTCGCCCATCAATAATAGACTCAGTTAAGACTTCTCTCAGTTAGAAAGTTACGCTCCGGATTTCGGTCGCGTGTCAAATGCTTAGGCCACGTTTCAACTTTGCAGTATCGTGCCTTTGCGCGTGCAAGGCCGAGTTCATCCCCAATCGAAAATCCGAGTGCGTTCACAACACGCACCCCGCTTTTGTGGATAAGTTACCCCGCTTTTCCACAGGCACCCGTCCGGCACTGGGGATGCGCTCGGCATTTCGCACCGCGCGCAAGCAGGTCGCTCGCCCCTCGCCGGTCATCTCGATCCGGTAGTCCAGCAGCGTCCCACGTTGCGCGATCCTGCGCAGGGCTGTGACGAAATCAGATGGGCGCGACATGCTGCCGGAGCGGGCATGGAGGGCCGCGAGCGCGATCTCCCACCCTGTGGATTGTCGCCCGACATGCTTGCGGACAAGCCGCCACAGCCAGCGCTCGATGCCACCCGTGAGCCGGAAATAGCGGGGGTCGATCGTCAGCACGCGCCGGTCGGTCACGACGGCCGCGAACAGCCATTCGGACAGCGCGAACTCAATACCGGAGCTGGTGCGATGCCAGTCGTCGAGAAGTCGGAAGCGCACCGATGCGCCGCCGCTCGGGGCGCGCAGGGTCGTGTCCACCGTGGTCGCCGCCAATCGGTCGAGCGCCGCGCCGAGCAGCACGTATTGCCGCTGAGCGGTGCCGCGGCCGAGATAGCGGAGGATCTGGTAGGGAGGGGCCGCAAGCCGGCGCGAGACGCGCAAGCCCTGGTCGCGGCCTTCGGTGAGCTGCGACACTGCCCAGATCAGGACGTCGGCATCCCAGATCGTGGCCAGCCCTTGGTGCCGGTCTGAGCTTGAAATTCGCAGATATTGGCCGCCCTGCTCGAAGGCAACCGGCTCAACCCGCTTCGCTTTCGCGAGCGAGAACCAGGGCCAAGCCATGAGGTCGAGCGCGTCGCGCGGACGGACACGGTCAAGCACGGCCGGGAATGGCCGGTCTTCGGTCGCCATCGTCAGGCGCGCCGCAACGCGGTGGTGCGCGCCCGCGCCGCCGGGGTGGGCGGCAGCACCACGCCGGTGCCGGGATCGCTGGTCGAGCGGCGCACCCCCTGATCGGCCCAGCGTTCGAGATCGCCGACCTTGTAGACGACCCGGCCGCCGATCTTCCGGTAGATCGGGCCGGTGCCGTAGATGCGATGCTTCTCCAGCGTTCGCGGCGAGACACCGAGATAGCGCGCCGCCTCCGGGGTGCGGAGATAGCGCGGCGGCAGCGAGGCGTTTGGATCGGCCATGGTCGGGCTCCTTCATGGAGAGGCTGCTTGAGGGCAGCCTCTCGCGTGTCGGAGGCCAGGATTGGGCTCGGGTGGGCGCCGCAATATGGACGAAGATCGCGAGGGCCAGACCGTCCAGGGTCAGCGCCATGGCGGCGCCAGCAGCCGTCGATAACGGCCTCCGACGAGCCCGCGCGCCTCGCCGAGCAGCCGCCGGACTTCGCCGCGGTCCGGATGGTTCGACCAGGCCGGGCCGGCAACGACGGTCCCGAGCGCCATGCCGGCGATCTCGTGCTCGCTGGCGCCGGCACGCTCGAGATCAAGCGCCCACAGCATGGCGGCGAGCCGGTCCTGTCGCTCGGCCGGAAGCTGCAACGGCGCTGGCGTGCGCAGCCCCGGCACGTTCTGGTCAATCGCAGCGAGGAAGCGGGCTGCCGCGTCGAGCCGCGCGCGCCAGAAGGGGGAGCGGTCGAGCACCAGGCCCAGCGCGGCGCCGTCATGCGGCGGGTCCGGGCCGGGCAGCAGCAGCCGGTGCCGTTGACCCGCCTCGTCGAGGATGATCTGCAGGCTGTCCCCAGTGGCGAGCGCGCGCTTTCGTCCGGGCCAGCGCCACGGCTCGTAGATGATGGGCGGCCCCGTGCCGGACGCAGCGGGCCCGAGTGCGATCAGGTTGCCGAGGAGCGCGGGCAGCCAGAAGATCGCGACCTCATCGGCGCGGCGGTCGGGATCGGTAACGAAAGGGCAGCCCCCAGTCGGTGGAGTCCGTCTGGCGATCCCTGGCGTCTGGATCGCTGGCCGCCTTTCGGCGATACGCAGGATTGCGGCGCAGAAACTCCCATGCCCAATCCTCGGGCTGCAGCGACGCGATGTAACGATAGCGGGCCGGAAGCCGGCCGCGGCCGAGCTTCCTCATGGCCGACGCCCCAGATTGCACGCGCCCTGGTTGTCAAAGCGAGTTCAGGGACACCTTTGCTTGTCGACCATGAGCGTCATCGGCGTCGTCCGGTCATCAAGCGATGACCGCATCAGCCCGAAACCAGAGCACACGAGAGGCGTTTGGGCGCCCCTTCCTGCTGAGACCGGCCTCACGATTCGGCTTCGTACGGCCCGGCGCTGAGGAGATGGCGGTAGCCGACGCTCGTCATCCATTTGGCGCGCGCGAGGTGCGTCTCGTAGGCATGCCATGCCCGGCTGGGCTCGTGGGCGGGATCGATCTGAAGGACCTCGCGCGCCACTTCCTCCCAGCCCGCCTCATCGCGCTCAGCATCGAGCAGCCGGATGTAGTGGATGAGGTGTAGTTCATCGTAGGGCGTCAGAGTCTCCGAAACTGGCGGCTCGTCCGCGACCGGCGCGTCCATTCTGGGTTTGCGCATTGAAGGTAACCGATGCGACCGGGCCACGGGGAATCAGCCTTGACGGCCGGCCTGCTTGAGTCGCTGCGGCATCCAGAACTCTCGGATCGCCGGGATGACGATCGGAATGTCGTGATAGGCAGTGTGCAGGAACTCCTGCGTTTCCGGGCCTTCTCGCGGCGGTCCGAGCATGGGTCTGCCGAGCGGGTCTGTGCAGTAGAGCAAGATCGGCAATAGCAACCCGTGATCGACGCGGCTCAGATCGAGAAGCGACCGCCAGGCGGCGAAGCGCAGTCGCATGGCGCTGAGGAACCCCATACACCACGGCTGAGGAAGCGCCATGCCGTCATCCGTCTTCTCGAAAATCGGCGCGTGCTGCTTTGGCGCGGCCGACAAGCCTTCGCTGATCGCGTTAAAGCGCGAGACGATCGTCGTGATCGCCGCCAACTTCTTGCCGAAAGCCGTGGCGATGCGACCGCGCTCGCCGAGCAGATCGACGAACCATTCGTCCGGTGGGATCGAGCAGGGTCCGACCACGATCGCGGTCAGATAGCCGTCCAGCATCGATGCGCCGTCGACCCGCGCCGGCGGCTCAAGCGCACTGAGCCATGCGTTCAGCTGCTCGAGGCTCATCGCCTGTTCCGCTGAGCGGGACCGTCGCGGCGACTGCCTCATCACACCGCGGCTACAGAGGCGCGTGCGGCTTTCCAGTTCCATGGCAGCAACTCGCGCAGCGCGTTCGCCTTCGTGCGACCCGAGACGATGCGGTCGAGCACGTCGGCCAGGTAGGTCTGCGGATCGATGTCGTGCAGTTTGGCGGTGTTGACCAGCGACGCCAGAACAGCCCATCGCTCACCGCCGCTGCGCGAACCGGCGAACAACGCATTCTTTCTTCCCAAGGGAATCGGGCGGATGCTCCGTTCGACAGTGTTGGAATCGACCTCGACGCGGCCGTCGGCGAGGAACACCGTGAGCCCCTCCCAATGGCCCAGCGTGTAGCGGATCGCGCCCGCCAGCGAGGACTTGGCCGAGATCTCGCCGAGGCGCTCCATCAGCCACGACCACAGCGCCACCATCAGCGGCTTCGTCTCGGCCTGGCGGACGGCGACCCGCTCCTCGGCCGTGCAGCCGCAAATCCGCGCCTCGATGGCGTAGACCTCGCCGATCCGGCGCAGCGCTTCCGCGGCAATCTCATCCGCGGTCTGCTTGTGCACATCAAAGAACTCCCGTCGCGCATGCGCCAGACAGTAGGCGAGCGTGATCGCGCCGCCGGGGCGGTCTGGCTTGGCCAGTTCGCCATATCCAGCATAGCCGTCGACCTGTAGCACGCCATGGAACCCATCGAGATGTTCCTTTACATGGCGCCCGCGGCGGTCCTCGGCGTAGAGGTAGACCACCGCCGGTGGCGCGGGCCCCTGCCATGGTCGGTCGTCCACGGCATAGCACCACAGTCGCCCGATCCGCGTTCGCTTGCGGGTCCGGTCCAGCACCGGCAGCGGCGTGTCATCACAGAACACCTTCGGTGCCGACATCACGGTCTGCAAGAGCAGCGTATGCAGCGGCTGCAGCCACCACACCGTCCTCGCAATCCAGTGCACCAGCGTGGAACGATCGAGGTTGATGCCGTAGCCGGCCAGCATCTGCGCCTGGCGATGCAACGGCAAGTGCCACGCAAACTTCGAAGCGGCGATGTGCGCGAGTAGCGCGGCCGTCGGCAGTCCGCCTTCGACCGGACGGGATGGTGCGGGCGCCTGTACCACGGCACTCTCGCAAGCGCGGCAACCATAGCGCGGTCGGCGAATCCGCTTGACCCGGATCACCGCTGGGATGACGTCGAGCATCTCGCTGATGTCTTCGCCGATCGGGTGCAGCTGGCCCTGGCAGCAAGGGCAGGCGTGCGCCTCCGGCTCAATCACGATCTCCTCGCGCGGGAGGTGCTTCGGCAGGCTGCCGATGTTGCGCACGGGCTTGGGGCGCACCGGCCGGTCCGCCGGGCGCGGCTTCTGTGCCGGCTGCGGCTCGATGGGGATGGCGGCGAGATCACCGAGGCCCAGCGGCAGCTGCGCTGCGGTGACAGCGAGCCGCTCCGAACGTGCGCCAAACAGCGTCCGCTTCAGCGTCTCCACGATCGCCCGCAGCTTGTCGTTCTCGTCCTGCAGCGAAACCACCATCTCGATCAGCTGATCAGGATCGCGTGGCAGCGCTGCGAGATCGGAACCCATGCCGGTATGGCACCCTGCATGATTCGTGATTCGCCAGCATTCATCAGCAACCTTGTCGCATTTCATACGCCTCAACGGAGCCCCGTGCCGTGACCTGCGTCCAGTCCAGGCCAGCAAACAGCAGACGCAACTGCGCCGCACTCAGCGTCACCGCGCCGTCCCGTACCGGCGGCCAGGTGAAGCGTCCGGCCTCCAGTCGCTTGCTCACCAGGCACAACCCCGAGCCGTCCCAGATCAGGATCTTCAGCCGGTCCATTCGCTTGGCCCGGAACACGAAAACGTCGCCGGCGAACGGATCGGAGGCGAGCGCCTGCATCACCAGCGCCGCCAAGGAATCCATGCCCTTGCGGAAATCGACCGGCCTGGATGCAACCACGACCCGCAGCCCGGGCCGCGTCGGAATGCCGAGAATCATTGCGCCCGCCCGATATGCGCGAGCACCTGCCGCAGTGCGTCAATATCGACCGCGCCCTGAATCCGCACCCGCGCCCGGCCAAGCTCGATCTCGATCATGCCTGTTGTCGTCGACCGTGGCATGGGCTCCGGCGCTGTCTCCAAGTCCGCCGCGACCGGCGCATTGCCAGAAAGTCCGGCAGGCCTTTGCGCCGCTCCCTCCTCGCTCAGCCGGAGCGGCACGAATCTTAGCCCAGGGTCATCCGTGGCGCGCATCGCTTCCCGACGCCACGCGCTCAGCAGTCCCCGACTGACGTTGTGTCGCCGTGCGACGGCCGAGACGCTCACGCCGGGCACCAGGCTCTCGGTCAGGATCTGCGCCTTCTCCTCGGGCGTCCATCGCCGCCGACGCGCCCGCCCGGTGATCAGCTCGATCCGCCGATACTCGTCCCCTTGATGCCTGTCCTGATGCCTGTGCTGATCACTGGCATTATCCATCGCGCACCTGCCCGGACCTCAGGCGCGCATCCTCGCCCTCTCCACCGCCACCCGCGAGCTGGGGTCGTCGCAGCGGTTACCATTGAAGCTCCTCCCTGCGATTGGGTTGGTGCTCGGCGTTCTGGAAGGCAAGCTCGGCTTCCAAGGGCTCAGACCAGCCGGAGGAGGAGGAGTATTATAATACGTCGCATTGAGATACGCGATACCGGCGCATTCTTGCCATGGATATCCGAAAGGTGTTCGCGGCAAACTTGCGTCACTATCGCCGGAAAGCTGGCCTGAGCCAGGCCGCGCTTGCCGACAGAATTGGTGTCGACCGCGCTCATATCAGCAGCATGGAGCGAGGTCTGCAGAATGTCACGATCATCACCCTGTGGCTGGTCGCCGACGCTCTGACCGTGCGCCCCATGCTTCTGCTCGACGACAGCGTCGAGCTCTAGCAATGGCGCCGGCCGCCACCCTCGCCGCGTTGAGGTAGAATGTGGCAGAACAGGCGGCGGCTCCAGGCCGCCGCCCCCGTAGGGTCGGCCGAAGAAGAGCCGTGCGCTCGGGCCAACACCTCGATCGACAAGAAAAGCCCCGCGCCGGAACGGCGCGGGCGCGGCGATCGTGCGGTCAGTCGCCGTTGCGGCGGGACCAGATGAGGTGTGGCTGTCTGGCTCCTCGCCCTCGACCAGAGTTCGCGTAGTTGCGAATCAGGCGGCGGGGATTTCTCGGTCCGGCCAGCGTTGCCACGTGCGCCGGGCGTGCGGGTTCTCGATCCGCAGCCGCGCCGCGACCCGCTGGTAGGCTGTCATCGAGAGAATGAGTTCCAGGCTGTAGAAGGTATCTTCGTTCACCATGCTGAGGTCTCCGACGGTCCACAGACGGTTGTCCTTCAACGTCAGCCAGCAGTGTTCGTCAGGGATGCCGGTCTGGACAATGGCATTGTCGGGAAGGTCGATCACCAGTGCGGCGTGCACAGGGCCTTCATCGAGGCTTTCGGGGAACACATGGAGAAAGCACCGCAGGGTGTTTCGTTTCTGGTCGAGCCACCAATGGATGGGCGGCTTGCCCTTGATATGCACGTCGTGGGTGATGACGGTCAGTGCGGTTTGGATCGCCTCCGCGCCCTCGGCGGACAGGAGATCGCGGACGGTTTCGGACAGTTCGATCTTGCTCACTTTCTTCTCCCTATTCGATGCGAAGCAGCGTGTGCCGCTGCTTCCCGGGGCCGCGTGAGCGGTGGAGAAGGAGGGGGCGAATGCGAACGGGCGGGCGTGGGGTGCGCGTGCGTAAAGCGCTTGGGCCATGTGCGACGGGCGGCCCTCGCCTGCCGTAGTTCGCGTTCGGAGGGGAACCGTTGAGGCAAGGCCTCGTGGTTCCCCTGCTTCGGCGCGTCTGCGCCGCATGGGTGCTTGCGTCAGCGACCCAAACCGGATGGCCGAAACCCTCGTCTACGAGGGGTTCGGTCGCGCCGCATGGCGCGATGAGGCCGCGGCCACCGGCTGCGGCGGCGACGCCAGGCTTGTTGAGTTGGTTGGGACCCTACGGGTCTTCTCGGGCGGCGCCGGTGGATTGCACAGTGCAGTTCTCGAACGAATGCAGCGCCGGCCGCTGCGGCGTATGCGTTGGCGATAGCTTCGAGTTCCTCCGCGGACAGATGGACCGGTTCGTCGCGGCCTTCTCAAAGCCAGCGGTGCCGGAGCGGTCCTCATTGCGGACATCGTTCTGGGACGCCGTGGTGAGGTCGCGGGCCTGTCAGCAAGCCCTAACATGCCCACCCGCGTCGCGACCGACTTGAATGTGGTGACAAGAGAAGCCCCGCGCCGGGACGGCGCGGGGCAGCGATGGTGTGTGGTCAGTCGCCGTTGCGGCGGGACCAGATGAGAGTATGGCTGTCGGGCTCCTCGCCCTCGACCAGGGTGGCGTAGATCGGAGCCGGGAAGCTCGGGTCGTCGAGCTTGACCGAGAGGTAGTGCCGGCCCTCACCGGAGGTCTTCTTCCACGCGGCGCCGAACTCCACGGAGCCGGCGAAAACGCGGTAGTCGGGGGCCTTGTCGCTGGCCTTCTCGGCCGGCTTGATCGTCGTCTTGGCGTTGATGCTGAGGGTCTTGACCGCGCCGGTGAAGCTGTCGCCCGACTTGGTGAAGGTGCCGATGGTCGCCATGGTGATCTCCTGTCTGTTTATCGGGTCGCGCCTATCGCGGCCTCGATGGCGATCGACCGGCCGGAGGCGATCGACGACGCACTCGCTGCCCAGGGCTCCCGCGGCGCTTGCGCCGTGGGATGGGCGAGAGCCGCAGCGCAGCGGAGGATGGCGGGCGCCGGCTATTTTGCCTCGCGATGCAAAGCGCTTGCGCGGCGGAAAATAGTTGGCGGCCGCCATTGCGGCAGAGGCGGTCGAGGCGCAGCCGACCTTCGGCCAGATCAGGCCAGCCGAGGCGGCGTGGGCCGCACCCGTCCCGGACAGACCCGGGAGAACCGTGGCGACGCGCGGACCGCTCAAACAAGAGGCCGGCAGCTCCGGTCGTAGAATGACTTGCAGCAGCGCGCAGACGGCAGCATCGGCCGGGAGGGACAACAAGCCCCGTTCGGTCTCCGCGTCCAGCGCGAACTCTGAAACGCGCCGGCGCAACGTCCTTCGGGGAGGAAGACCGCGCGCTGACGCTGCCGACGTCGGCGGCGTGCTCTTGGTCCGCCGCAGCTCTGCCGCCGGATTCACGCGGGTCCAGACCGCCATCGCGAGTTCAGGATGCGGCCGAAGATCGGGAGCGGTAATCAGACGACCGAACACTCAGCTTTCGACATCACTTTCCCCCCGAGCGCCTTTCAGTTCAGGGACCAGGGCAAGCTTTGCGCAACAGGGGCGACCGACTATGAGAGCCGGGCCACACAATCTCCGGAGCGGGCTTCAATGGCGGACACGCTGGAACAGCAGGTTAGCGACTTCGCGCCGCGGGCTCGCGCAATCAGCCTGCTTCTGACCGCCTGGAGGAGCGTAACGGGCACCAGCGAGGAGGCGGTGTTTCCGCAAAAGCTGATCGCGCTGCTAAGCGAACTGCCGTATTTTCGCACCCATCCGGAGGATCTTCGCATTGTTCCGATCCCGGGCGACGCGCTCGGTCGCGCCAGCGTTCTTGCCCTGGCGCGCGGCCAGGGAGCGGAGACCATCGTGCTAGCCGGGCACTTCGACACACGGTGTCGGTCGCCGACTACGACGACCTGGCGGAGTCGGCATGCGATCCGCCGGCCGGGCGGCACATCCGTATCGAGGTTCTCAAGCCGCAGCAGGTCGCGGCCGGAGACGTCGGCGAGCGCGCCCATGCGGTCTACCCCAATGCCGGCGATGTGCTGGAGGCGGGCCGGCCGGGATCGCGGCAGGCACTTGGTCCTGAACCGGACAATAGATCATCTATGACCCGCTGACCCGAGAGCCAGCGGCCGAAAATGTCTGCGTCTTCCGCCTCAGCGAACCTGTTCCACGTGAAGGCTCCCTGCCATCATCGACCCGGCGCGCGGGCGCCAGGCGGAGCCGGCGTGGGTTTCGAACAGCTCGGCGGCCTTGTCGCGCATGAGTTCGAGGGCGTTGCGGCGCTCAATTAGCGTCAGGCCCTCGGCCAGCAGTCGCTCCAGCTCGACTGATCTGATTTCCGAGCCGTCCTGCTCGTGCTGGCTGCGCCGCTGCGCCTGTTCGTTGGTGTCAAGCTCGCGTTCGACCCGGTCGGCGGCGCGGTGGAACAGGTTGACCGTGGACCAGAGCAGGTCTTCGAGGTCGGGTTCGAGGCGTGTGTCGGTGAAGGTGGAGACCAGGGATGGTTCGCAGCGACAGCATCGTCTCGATGCCCTCGCCCGCGGCCATGACCCCCGCCTTCGCGGGGGCAGGCAGCGGCGTCCCGAACCGTACTGCGTTGCCGAGGAGATGTCCCAGCGCTCGTCGCGGTGTCGCGACCGGCGCTTTGGTTCGCCCTGATGGATCGAGCCAAGTGCGGTGCGCCCCGGTCGTCGTGCCATCGAGGCCGGTGATGGCGGCAATCAGCGCCGGCCAGGCATCGCTCGGTTCGCCCGGGTCATTGCCGCCGGCGCGGTAGTAGCAGCGCGGGTGAAAGCGCAGTGGCGAGAGGTCCCGCAGGTCCGTGATGCCGCGTTCCCGCAGGTACGTCTCGGCGATCGTGCCCAAAATTGGCTTGCACATGGCGAAGAGGCGGCGAGCCGCTTCCGCCGATCCGCTGGGGACTGGCGACGGACGCTGTGCAATCTCGGGCCTCAACAGGCCGAGGGACCTGCGCGCCTCGTTGAGTACCCGCAGGCAGCGTGTCGAGCCTGCGGTTGCTGGCGATCAGATCGAGGAGATCGCCGTGCTCGCCGGTGGCGGCGTCGGTCCACTTGCCTGCGGCGCCTCGGCCGGACTCGGGGCCGTGCAAGCGAACGTAGAGGCTGCGCCCCGGCGTGTTCTCGACATCACCGACGAGCCAGTATCGGCCCTGCCAGCGCCCGTTCGAGAGATAATGGCGGCAGACGGCCTCCGCTTGCTGCGCGAGACGGCGTGCCAGTTCCGACGCCGTGTCCTGCATCGCGGCCTCCGACAGAAAAGGCCCGCCGTCGCCGGCGGGCCCAAGTGCGACGGATTTGTTGGTTGGTTACTCGGCCGCGATCGCGTCGTGATCGACCGCGACCGACTCATCTTCGGCCGGTGCGCCGCTTTCCGCCACGGCCAATTCGCCGCCGTTTGCCGCCGTTTCTGCGCCCGCTGGATCGGTGACGATCTCTTGCTCCGCGTCGGGTGCCTCGACCGCCGTCGCGAACGCGCGGCCCGGCGTGCGCAGCGGCTCGGGTAGCCAGCCCGTTCCGGCGAGCAGCGCTTGCGCCTTCTCGGCCATCTCGCCCTTCTTCAGGTGGTCGATGAGCTGCGCCGCCCGCTTGCCCCTGGCCTCGCGCACGGCACCCAGGATGCGCGCCTTGGTGACGCGACCCAGATAGCTGTCCACGGTCGGCATCCAGCCGGCGGTTACCATGTCGAGGTCGACCGCTTGCGCCAGCCGATCAGCATGGGCGAGCGCCCGAGGCCTGCGGTTGTACGCCTCGAACACGCCGTTGACCGAGAGCGAGACGCAGTGCGCGAACAGCGCGTTGCGCGTGTCGTTGTCCGACGCGGTCAGAGCATCCCAAAGGTCGCCCGGCTCATTGGGCAGCGCGTCTGCCCAGTGCTGGTGCCGCTGATCGATGCCCTTCGCCAGCGCAGAGTCGTTCAGGCCCGGTGCTTGCGCGTTGAACCCGATGCACTTCACGTCGAGTTCGAGGCAGGAATCCAGGCCATAGGCGTAGAAGAGCTTGAGGCAGAGCGCGTGCAGCGTTGCCAGGAACGCGACGTCCGGGTGCTCGCCCAGCGCGTGCCGGAGTGCAAGTGTGCGATGCGCGGTGAGTTCCGACATCAGGCGGTCTGGGATGGGCTTCAGGCCCTCGTCCTCGTCCGGTTCGGCGCCGTTCTCGAACTCGGCATAAATCGTGCCATCGCTCTCCGCGCGCGCTGACATGGCGGCTGGCTCGCCGGTTTCGACCTCCGTATCCACATCGGCCTCCGGCTCGGTCGCGAGTGGCCGTTCGTCCTCGGGCCGGACGTAGCCACGCTCCACTCGGAGCACGCCCTCGCCATCGATGCTGACGAAAGCGCCCGCGCGGGCAACCTCGTTCGGATCGAAAGCAACTGGCCGATCTTCCAGAGTGCCGAGCGCGGTCTCGATCTCGGTGAAGCGCTGCTCGATCTCCTCTGGCACTTCCTCGGCACTGCCGTACTCCTCCTCCAGCTGGTCGTATTCCGCCCGAAGTGCGTCCCGCGTGGCTTCCTCCTCGGCCGTCAGCGGCGTCTGGTTGCCACGCAGCTGCCGCAGGCCGAAGGTGTGGCCGTAGGGGAAGTCGGGCGCGACCTCGATCCACTTCCAGCCCTCGTCGCGGACCGCCTCGGCCTCGCGCTCCAGGCGCTTGGCCACCAGCCGGTCCACCAGCGCCACGTCCTGCAGCCAGCCGCCGTCGTCGGCCTGGAAGAGGTCGCGCATGATCACGCCACCCGCCTCCTCGTACGCGTCGATCCCGACGAACTGTGCCCGCTTATCCGAGGCGCGCACGGCACCCTCGGTTAGCATTCGGCGGATCGCATAGGGCTCCTTGGTATAGGACGCGCTGAGCCGCTCGAACACCTGCTCCTGGCGAGCATGATCGCCGTTGACAGTGAACGCCATCAGCTGATCCAGCGTCATTCCGTGCTCGGCGTAGACGTCCAGCAACCTCGGCGAGACCGATGCCAGCCGCAGCCGCTGCTTCACGACCGAGACCGGCACGAAGAACGCGGCTGCGATCTCCTCCTCGGACTGGCCTTTTTCGCGCAGCGACAGGAAGGCCCGGAACTGGTCCAGCGGATGCAGCGGTGCGCGCTGAACGTTCTCCGCCAGCGAGTCTTCCTCCGCGATGCCGTCGAGCCGGATGACACACGGCACCGGCGCTGTCTTGGCCAGCCGCCGCTGCTTGACCAGCAGCTCCAGAGCTCGATAGCGGCGCCCGCCGGCGGGGACCTCGTACATGCCGGTCTCGACCCCCTCGGCATCGAGCACCGGCCTCACCGTCAGGCTCTGCAGCAGGGTTCGCCGGGCAATATCCTCGGCAAGCTCCTCGAGCGAGACGCCGGCCTTGATCCGACGGACGTTGGACTGGCTTAGCACCAGCTTGTTGAAGGGGATGTCGCGCGAGACGCTGAGCGTGATCTTCTGGATGGCCTGGGTCATGTCGATTCTCCGCGACCGGCCGGCCGGAGCCTTTCTCTCGACCTCCTGACCCGTCACGAAGCTTGCGGCCCACCTCTTCCTCTGAAGAGATGAGCCGCACGGACGCAGAGTCGGACAGTCACGGAGCCGGGACCGCGCCGATCCCGATGTCAGGCAGCCCGGCCGAGCAGCTTCTTGGCGCGCGTCTCCAGCTCCAGCCGCTCGTCCTGGTGAGCCTTGGTCCGCGCGACGGCCGTGATGCCCTGGATAAAGTCGAAGATGGTCTCGGGCTTGCAGCCCTCCTCTGCGAGCACGGTTTCGATGATCGTTGCAGTCTCGGTCTTGGAGAAGCCGCGCTTGCGCAGGAAATCTGCCCGGTCTTCGTCGTTGCGTGCCACGATCTGCGCCCGCGCTGCCTTGATGCCGTTCACGAACGGCGCCGGGGAGGAATCGGCGAACCGCGTCAGCGCCGGCGCGGCCTCCCGTGCGAAGCGGGACGCCGCGAATTTCGAGTGCCGGATGGTGATCTCCTGGAAATCCTCGACACCCCAGAGATTGCGGTTCTGGCAGACCGCGCGAAGAAAGAACGACGCCATGCCGAGTGTCTTGGCGCCGACCTCGCTATTCCAGCAGTAGAAGCCGCGGAAGTAGAGATCGGGCGAGCCGTCCAGCAGGCGGCCCGCCTCGATCGGGTTCAGATCGTCGACCAGGAACAGGAAGACGTCGCGATCCGAAGCATAGAGCGTGGTGGTGTCCCGGGTGATGTCGACGTGCGGGTTGTAGATGCCGCTCGACCAGTCGAGCACGCCCGGCACCTTCCAGCGGGTGTCGCCCGTGCCGTTGCCCGCGATCCGCTGCACGGCGGCGACCAGCTCGTGATCGTAGATGCGGCCGTAGTCCGGCCCGGTGACCGCGCGCAGCTCGAGCCGGCCATCGTCGGTCTCGAGCGTCTTGACCTGCTCGGTCCGATTCGAGGTCAGCCCGTATTGCAGGTTGATGCCGGCGAGCGGCGCCGGAAGCTGGCGCAAATAGGCGGCTGGCGCGCCGACCAGCAACGCGAGCTGGCCGAAGCTCCAATGGGTTGGCGCAACCGGTGCCTCCGAGCCGGGCAGCACGATCGCCAGGCGCTCGGTGCCTTCACGGCTCGCCTCGACCCGCACGGCCGCGCTCTGAACCGTGCGGGTGCGGCTTCGCTCGCTGCGGCCATCGACGAACGCGAACAGGTCCGATAACGACAGGAAGCGCTCATCCGCCGGGCGCGAGAACCACTCGGACGATACCCGGCCGACCCGCTCGCCCCGGCTGACATCGACCTTGTAGCCGCTGCGCTTTTCGGGCTGCCCCTCCAGAACCTCGACGTTGCTCATCGCTCATCTCCGCGACGGGCGATCGGGAGCCTCTCTCTCGATCCTCAACCCGTCACGGCGACAACCGCGGCCCTCTCCCTCTCCGGGCCACGTCCTAGCTGGAGGTGTTGTGAGCGAAATGAGCATAGGAGAAGAAACCGGGCATTTGCGGTCGGGGGCCCGGCCGAGGCGTTGGGCTATGAGGAGACACGCACCGGCCTCGCGACGGCGAGCCCCGGGAAGGCGACTGTGCCAGGACGAGCGCCGGCCTCGCGGGCGGCTCTGGACTGACGAGCTGCTCACCTTCCCGACAGGAGGAGGCCTCGACAGAACATCGAAAAAGAACCTTGTCCGAAAATCGGACACATGCTATACGTCGCGTGCGATTATAAGACGGAGCTCTTCGATGGGCATCCACGCCCGCTTCACTGGCGAACCCGGCTTTCCCGCGGAGGAGGTGGAAGACTGCATCCGCGACGCGTTGGACCAGCAGCTTAGCGAACAGATTATCCTGCGGCCGCGAGTGCCGAGCGCTTGTGAGCCCGAGATCGAACTCGCTTGTCGTCGTCGAGATCATCTGCGCGATCGAGGAGATCATCGGCGTGAATCTGCCGCCGACCTTTGCGCCCCGCGGCGGCTACGACGATGTCGAAGCATGCGTGGCCGACCTGCTCGCCGAAACGCGCGCGGTGTAGATCGCGCTGGTCAAAAAGGAGGAACACCATGACCGATGAACCCGCCGGCTTCGCGATGCCAACTGCCGAGCTCGATCGGCAGACGCTCGGCGAGCGCCTGCGCGTCGCCCGCGAATATGTAGGCCTGAAACAGGAAGAAGTCGCGCGCCACCTCACCATCCCGCGGAGCGCGCTGTCCCATATCGAGGCCGGACAGCGAAAGGTTGACGCGCTCGAGCTCACGCGCATGGCGGAGACTCTACCAGCGCCCGGTGACCTGGTTCACCGGCGAGGAGGATACATCCTCTGAACTGCCCGAAGAGGTCGCGCACGTCGCACGCGCCGCCGCCTCGCTGTCTTCGCAAGACAGGCAAGAGCTCGCCCGCTTCGCGGACTTCCTGAAGTCGCGCGCCAAGACAAAGGTGGCGGGCGGTGGCTGACAATCGCGGGGCGATCCTCGCTGGCGCGAAGGCGGCGCACGCGCTGCACCGCGACCTTGGGGTGCGCGAGCATCTCGAGCGCACCGCCGGCGGCCGCGTCGACGTCTTCGGCGCGATCGGCAAGCTCGGCGCGACCCTGATGTTCCGGCCGCTCGACAAGCTGCTGGGCGCCTACGTGCCGGCCGAGGAGCCAGGCGTCCTAATCACCACCCAGCGCACGCTGCCCGTGCAGCGCTTCACCGGCGCCCACGAGCTTGGTCACGTCTACATGCGCCACGAGCCGAGCCTCGACGACGAAGGCATCCTTCGCCGCGCTCCGTTCGACACGCGCTCGCGGCTCCAACCACAAGAGCAGGAAGCGGACGCGTTCGCCTCGATGTTCTTGGCGCCGGCTTGGCTGTTGGCGCTCATCGTCCAGCGTCAGGGGTGGCCGGCCCAGGCGCTGGCCGATCCCGCCACGGTATACCAGCTCTCCCTGCGGCTCGGCACAAGCTACAGCGCTACCGCGTACGTGCTGGAGCGGCATAAGGCGATCTCGCGGCAACAGCGCGAGCGGCTTCTGTCGTTCGAGCCCAAACACATCAAGCGCCACCTGCTCGAAGGATACGAGCCGCCCGACTGGCGCTCGGACGTGTGGCTTCTGACCGATCGCGACGAAGGCGTCCTCATCGAAGGCGGCCGCCACGACCTGTTCGTGGTCCGTCTCCGCGAGAATAGCAGCGCTGGTTACCTGTGGGATTTCGACGCGCTCAAGGTCGCCGGTTTCGCGTTGGTGGCCGACGATCAGGAGGTCGATGATCCCTCGCTCGTCGGCGGAGTGCTGACGCGGCGAGTGACCGCGCGCTCAAGCCAGCGGGCGCACGGGGAGGTCACGCTCCAGGAGAGCCGGCCTTGGCTCCCGCACAAACCGCTCCACGAGCTCCACCTCCACTACGACCTCCGCGGTCCGGAGGAGCCCGGGATGTGGGAGCCCGAACGCACGCGGGTGCTGCAGGCCGCGTGATGTCGATCGCCGCCACCAAGGACCTTCGCGATCAGTTCGGGCCCGCCCGCGACCAGGATCCCCGTCCGACCTGCATGGCGTTCGCGGCGAGCGACGCGCATGCCGGCGCCCGCCCGGGGTGGGAGCCGTTGTCGGTCGAGTGGGCCTACTATCACGCGCTCAAGCGGGATGGTGTCCAGCCGCACCAGGGGGTCCACCTCTGCACGATGCTCGCCACCGTTCGCAGCGATGGACAGCCGGTCGAGGCGTGCTGGCCCTACGTCCCCGAGCTGTTCACGGATCTTTCGGCCTGGCAACCGCCGACGAGCGCTGATCCAATTTTCCGTCGCGAGAGCGAAAACGCTCCAGCCACGGTGTCCAACATCATTGACAGGCTCGACCAGGCCCAACCGGTCCTGTTCACGATGAGCATTTCGCCGGCCTTCTACCGGCCGGACCCGGCCGGCATCGTCACTTCGGCCGAACCGCCCATGCCGAAGCGGGTGCACGCGCTCGTCGCGGTCGGCTACGGTGCTCGAGGAACCGATCGCTTCGTCCTCGTCCGCAACTCCTGGGGCACGGCCTGGGAACTCGATGGCCACGCCTGGGTCGATGCCGCTTATCTCGCGCCGCGGCTCCTGGTTGCGGCGACCATGGCCGGAGAACTCTGATCATGTACCTGCCGATCGAGCCGCAACCCACCAACGCCCAAGGCTGGCTCGCTGCCGCGGCGACCGTTCACGATCGCGGTGGCGAAGCCCACAACGTGGTCGTCGACATCGCCGACCCGCTCGCCGAATCCGACACCGATGCCGCGATCATCCGTGAGGTGGACGCGTTTCTCCGCGTCCACCAGCGGAACAGCCTGAGCGGGGTCGCCAACACAATCTTCCCGCAGAGCACCTACGACCGGCACGGGCCGGAAGCCTTTTACGGCGTGTATCGCGAGACGGTGCTGCCGCGGATGAAGCAGATAACGCGCGACTGGGGGCGGTACTTCGACCGGCTGACGGCTTGGAAAAATGTGCAGGGGCCCGAGATCAAGGTTATCAACCCGCTCGATGACCTCGTGAAGTTCATGACAACGCAGATCGCCTCCGACCGCACCTACCGCAACGCTTACGAAATGACGGTTTTCGATCCGACCCGGGATGCCGGCAAGGTCTCAAATCGCCAGTGCCTGAGCTTTCTCAGCTTCAAGCTGACACATGAGAACCGGCTTCTCCTCACGGTCATGTACCGCAATCACGCCTATATCGCGCGGGGCCTCGGCAACTTCATTGGCCTCGGGCGCCTGATGGCCTTTGTCGCCGAGCAGTCTGGCGCCACGCTGGGTTCGCTCACCTGCATCTCGACGCACGCCGAGATCGATCACGGCAAGAACACGCGCGACGGCGTGGTCGAGGGTTGGACTCACGCCGAGGCGAACGCCCTCCTCGACCGCTGCCGGTTACTGAACACCTCAGTCCAGGCCGCATAGCGCCTTGTCGGCTCCCGTCATCGGCTCGAGCCAGATCCGGCGCTCATCCATGTCGGTCAGCACCACCCCCGACCGCGAGGCTTGCAGCTCGCGGAACACGGCGTAGCCGTGGATGATAGCCAACTCCCAGAGCCACATGGGCAGCTTCTCGGCTTCGTAGCCACGCACGAAGCGCTTCACGTCCTTCAACAGATCGAGCCCGAGCTTGGGCGTGTTCGCGAAGAAGCGGTGCTGCTTCGCCGTCTCGAATATCCAGGTGGTCAGGCCTTCCTCGATGAGGTTGGCGCGGGCGCCGTCCTCGTTCTCGTCGATCGCCTTCTGGCTCTTGCGCTTGATCTTGAGCAACGCCCGCGTGGTCGGGGACCAGCCGAGCACGGCGGCGTGCGCAAGGTGAAAGACGTCGTGGAAGCGGTAGTCGTCTGGCGGCAGGTGGTTATCGGTGAGGCGGTCGCCGAGGAGCACCCCGCCCGCCTTCTGGAACACGAACTTGGTCCCGTTGACCTCGCGCTCGTAGATGAGCACGCGCATCTTGCGCGGCAGTTGCTCGTCGACGTGGAGCGCCGTGTCGGTCGGGTCCGGACACCGTCGCTCCGTCGGCCAGCGATCCTCGCACTTGGCGATGTTCAGGGCCGCCGCGTCATCGAGCGACACCTCGGCCGCCGCGGCCGCCGCGCCCAGCGGCCTGACGAACCTGATCAGGTCGCCCCGCAGCGCGTCGGGGTTTTCGCAATAGGCTCCGACCGCGAACCGCTTAGCGAGGTCTCCGGCCTCGCCGGCCAGCACGAGCAGCGAGGCTTCGAACGCGTCGGCGGCGCCGCTGGCGTTCGCTCCTAGCGCGTCGAAGATTGCGTTCCCGTCCGCCGACCCGCCCGTTGCGGCCCGCGCGATCACCTCCGCGAGCGATGTGCCACCCCGGCGAGCGACGGCGGAAACGTACCAGAGCACGTCGCCGAGTTCCTCCACGACGGCGTCATGATAGCCGAAGAACCCGTCGGTGTCGCGGCGCTTCTTCTTGAGCGCGCTGACGAGGCTGCCGACCTCACCGATCAGCCCGAGCACAGCGGTGTCGAGGTCCAGATCGTCGAGCTGATCGGTCGCGGCCGCGTTCGCCTCGAACTCGGTCACCGAGACCCGCCGATTGTCCGCTGGAACCATTCTCCACACTCCTGCTACCCCGGTCGGGCTGACTGGCAGGCCCGCGGCCCGTATACTCTGTCGGGGCAAATCTAGGACCCGGGAGATCTCACATCTATAAGGCCGCCCAACCGCGACCAACACGTGCCTTAGCGATCACGTCCACGATCGCCTTCGATACCTACTGGCGGTTCGCGGCCGAGCGACTGGCGATGTACCTATCGTCGTCTGGACGGCGAGCCCGCGCCTTGGACAAACGATCCGATCCTGGACACCTATCGATTCACCAACACCTATCGAGCGACCGATCGGGTGAGCCAATACCTCATCCGGGAGGTGCAGTACCATCCGGAGCGCCCCCAAACTCCGACCGAGATCTTTTTCCGCACTCTTCTGTTCAAGATTTTCAACAAGATCGAAACCTGGGAGGCGCTCGAGCGAGCGCACGGACCGCTTACGTGGGCAGCGGTCGATCTCGAAAAGCTCGATCGCACGGTCGACCAGGCGATGGCGCGCGGGCTCCACATATACTCAGCCGCTTATATCATGCCGGCGCCGCGCTACGGCGCGGAGCGGAAGCACACCAACCACTTGAGGCTGATCGCAAGAATGATGGCGGACCGCTTGCCGGATCGGATCCGGCAAGCTCCTGACCTAGGCACCGTGTATGAGACGATCTTGGGCTATCCCGGCCTGGGGCGCTTTCTTGCCTTCCAGTATGCGATCGACCTCAACTACTCGGACATGCTCGACTTCGGCGAGGACGACTTCGTGGTCGCTGGACCCGGCGCTCTCGACGGCGTCTCAAAGTGCTTCTCGTCGACCGGTGGCCTGTCGCCGGAGCAACTCATCTTCTGGGTTGCCGAGCGTCAGGAGAGAGAACTCGCCAGCAGGGGCCTCAAATTCCCAGGCTTATTCGGGCGGCGTCTTCAGCCAATCGATTGTCAGAACCTTTTCTGCGAAGTCTCGAAATATTCAAGGGTGGCTCATCCAGAGATCAGCGGCACCTCTAATCGCCAGAGAATCAAACAGAGCTACAAGCGCGACCTGCGGGGGCTAATCCCACCATTCTTTCCGCCTCGCTGGGTCTTGCAGGTGCCGCCCTCGCGGACGCGGCCGGATCCGATCGAACGCGAGAGGCATCCAGCTCTACTCTGAGCCCCTTTGCGTGTGTCGTGGCGTGGCGAACGGCTTCAGACGGCTTACCCGAGCCCAAGCGCGTCCTCGAGTGCCCGGGACGAGGGTTGTAGAAGGCGTAGATATCCGAGCCGTCCGACGAGGGCGCCAGTCAGCTCGCGCCACGTCATCAGCGCTGGCGGCATCACGCCGTTACCCGGCACCGCCGTGCGCGGGAGTGGCCAAGTGCCGCGCCCAAAAGGATTAGAACCCCCCGAGTAGCCGTGGACTCATAAAAGACCCAAATGGCGCGTGCTTGGTCGTCTTCCGATCTTGAGACCAGCGCGTTGGGTGCGGGTCGGTGGACACCGTGTGGACACCAGAAGCCGCAACACAGAGCTAAGCTCCGTCGAGTGACACCACAACCTGCTGACTCAACGAGCAAATCTGGAGCGGGCGAAGGGATTCGAACCCTCGACCCCAACCTTGGCAAGGTTGGAAGTATGGTGCGGGCGGTCGGAATCGAACCGACACTCTGTCACCAGAACTGGATTTTGAAATCCAGCGCGTCTACCAGTTCCGCCACGCCCGCCCATCGCCGCCGGAGCCCGCCTCGCGCTCTGCACCTATTCTACACCTAGCGCGATCTGCTGCCCTGAAGCGCCTCTGAACTTACCCGACTAACTCACGTAAATCAAACGGCTTTCACTTCTCCGCGATACGCGACGATATGGTAAACAAACCCCTTTTTGAGTCCGGCGCGTCTACCAATTCCGCCACGCCCGCGCCTGGCCGGGTGGAAACTACCGCATCCGCGGCCGTGCGCCAGATGCCGTTTGCGCCCGCCCCGCCGCGGCGCTATACCGCCGCCCCGGTCCCGGATAGCTCAGTTGGTAGAGCAAGCGGCTGTTAACCGCTGGGTCGCAGGTTCGAAGTCCTGCTCCGGGAGCCAATTATATCAGCGTGTTACGAAGTCCCCGCCCCCGCGCATTGGCAGACGTTCATCGGGGAGGTCACCAATCGGCGCCACGGCGGATCGGTACCGCTGAACATGTTCCTCGAGCGTCCGCTGATCGAGCGGATGTGCCACTCGCTGGGCTTCGCCCGGACGATCCGCTTCGTCGATGGAACCGACGCCCCGTGGGACGGATCGCCGATGTGGCAATCGACCGCGATCCTGGCAAAGCCGGAGTAGGCCCTGGTACCCGATTTACACATACCCATCCGCGCCGTGCTCTCGCCGCCACCGGCACTGCCGGCCATCCCGGTGCCGGAGCCGCCGTTGCCGCCCTCGCCGCGAAACGCGCCGACCTGAGCGGCCGCGCCGATGCGCCGTCAGCGCGGGCGTGATCGGGTGCACGGACCAGCGCTCAGTAGGCTTGGTCGGTCCGCGGCTGGTCGTCAGAGAACGCTCCTCACATCGGTCTTTGCAAAATCGCCGCCGACGTAAAGCAGGTGGCATTCATGCTCCTTTGCCACCTCATAGGCGAAGCAATCCCCAAAATTGAGGGCGGCAGGATTGATCCCCTTCCCCCATTGTTCATAAGCCCGCGCGATGCGCCGCGCCGATGCCGGCGTTACCGTCACGACCTCGAAACCGAGCCCATCAATCAGACTTGCCACCTCGTCGCCGAGATTCCGTCGCGCCGATACCACAAGCGCTTCTGCCATGGTACCGGCGGAGATCAGGATATGGTCTTCCGTTTCGAGCGCGGCGGCGCAAGCGTCGGCCTCCGGCTCATTGAGGACGATTGCCATCAGCGCCGAGGTATCGACCACGATCATACGGGCAAGCCATCACCGCCATAGAGAAAATCCTGGCTCCGCGCGGCGCTGGGACCAGCCTGTGCCTTTGCCGGTCCGGATAACCGAACCGCTGCGAGCAAAGCCCTGCGGGATTCCCTATCAGGTGCTGGCTGGACCGGAACCAAGCGCACGGCCGGATGACCGTGTCGCGTCAGGACGATTTCGTCGCCGGCCTCAGCGCGGCGCACGAGTTCGGTCAGCTGTCCTTTGGCATCGGTCACGGATACCCGCATTCCCCGCTCCACCATGGACCATCTTCAGGTCTGCTTTTAGCAGATGGACCACTTCATGGTCCGTATCAAGCCTCCTCCTGCCGGAACGGCGACTGCTCCGCGAGTTCCTCCATATGCACCATGATCGCCGGACGCTCCTCGCGCAGGAACCCATCCACCGCCCGCCGCAGCCCCGGATGCGCGATCCAGTGCGCCGACCAGGTCGGCTTCGGCAAATATCCGCGCTGGATCTTGTGCTGGCCCTGCGCCCCCGCCTCCACCCGGCGCAGCCCATGCGCGATCGCGAACTCGATTGCCTGGTAATAGCAGAGCTCGAAATGCAAAAACGGCCACTCGCCGCGACAGCCCCAGTTGCGGCCATAGAGCGCGTCGCGCCCCATCAGATTGAGCGCGCCCGCCACGGGCTTGCCCGCGTGCTCCGCCAGCATCAGCACCACGCGATCGCCCAGCCGCTCCGACAGCAGCGGAAAGAACCGCCGCGTCAGATAGGCCGAGCCCCATTTGCGATCCACCGTCGCGCTGTAGAAGCCATAGAATGCCGCCCATTCGCGCGCCGTGATCTCGGCGCCGCGCAGCACCCGGAACGCGAGCCCCTGCGCGTGCGCGTCCCGCCGCTCCCGCCGCAGCGCCTTGCGCTTGCGTGACGAGAGCACGCCCAAGAAATCCTCGAAGCTGGAATAACCCGCATTCTCCCAGTGGAACTGCGTGCCGAGCCGCCGGAGCCATCCGGCCTGCCCGAGCGCTCGCCACTCATCCTCACGGCAGAACGTGACATGGACCGAGGAGAGATCGAGCTCGCGGCACGCCTGGACCAGCGCCGCAGCCAGCCCCGCCGGCGCGATCCCGCCGTCGGGACGGCAGAGCAGCCGCCGACCGGGCACCGGGCTGAACGGCACGGCCACCTGCAATTTCGGATAGTAGCTGCCGCCCGCGCGCTCCAGCGCCTGCGCCCAGCCGTGATCGAAGACGTATTCGCCGTAGCTGTGCGATTTCGCATACATCGGCGCCGCTGCGATCAGCCGTCCGCACGCATCGCGCAACGCCGCATGCTGCGGCAGCCACCCGGTGCGCGCGGTCGCCGACCCGCTATCCTCGACCGCCGACAGAAAGGCGTAACTGACGAAGGGATTGTCGTCGCCCGCGCAGGCATCCCACTCGGCCGCGTCGATCTCGGCAATGCGCGAATGCAGGGTCAGGCTAAGCGTTGATGATCCGTCGGGCATGACGCAGCATACGGCGCCCAAAGCGCGGGAGGAAATGCGCCGCCGCTATTCCGGCGCTATAGGCCAGGGCTCCGCCCTGGACCCGCTGGGGCCGCAGGCCCCAGACCCCATTTCTTAAGTGAAAGGATTGCAAAGGCTGCGCCTTTGCCGGGGTCCAGGGGCAGAGCCCCTGGCCTTCAAGCCGCTACTCCGGCGCCAGCATCGGATAGCGCACGCCGAGCTGGTCGAGATAGGTCGCGAACCGCGCCGGATCGTAATAGAGTGCCCGCATCGCTGGGCGGAAGCGTGCCATCACGTCGTGGTTCATCTCGATCGGCGGCGGATCGGCGGGATCGAGAAACGGCACGTAGCCCGCATCCTTGCACTGCACCTCGTCGAAATACCGCCGTGCCGCCGCCACCAGCTCCGGCCGCAGCATCAGGTCGAGCGCGGTCAACGCCACCACCTTGGCGCCGGCGACGATGCCCTTGTGCGCGATCGGGGTCGCCATCGCCATCGCGGATGACCAGTGGTGCCCCGGCAGATGCGGGATATTGGCGGGATAGCGGAGCTGCACTGTCGGCACGGTCCAGGAGACGTCGCCGATATCATCGCTGCCGCCGCTGAACATGTTGGTGGCCAGCGGCGGCGTCACGGTGTTCAGCCCGCTCTGCTCGCCGCCGGCCGCGCGCTGGACGGCCCGCGCAAAAACCTGGTCGTCCTCGGTCCACGCTGGCAGCGCGACGCGCTCGATATTGGCCTGTAAGGCTTCCGCGAGCGGGCGGCTGTAGTGGCGGGTGTAGGCGGTGCCGAGCACGCGGCGCGTGGCGCGCGTATCCGTCATCTGCGCCGCCGCCTCGGCGATGCGGTTGGCGATCTCGAAGTTGCGGCGCAGATGCTCGTTGTCGGTCTCGCGGATATAGTACCAGACGCGCGCGAGCGAGGGGACGACGTTGGGCTGTTCGCC
Organism: uncultured Alphaproteobacteria bacterium; assembly: GCA_963754235.1. GTDB lineage: Bacteria > Pseudomonadota > Alphaproteobacteria > Acetobacterales > Acetobacteraceae > DATAYA01. Next base: position 124,848 of record CAVWFK010000007.1, read on the forward strand.
GCCATAGGTGATGACGTAGTGGCTGCGCTGCTGCGGGCGCAGATGCTCGCGACGCATGTTCCAGCCCATGTTCATCAGCTCGACCGCATCGAGCGCGCTGCGCCCGCGCCAGGGGGCGGCGGCGGCGTGGGCGGATTCGCCGTGGAAGGTGTATTCGACCGAGATCAGCCCCTGTCCCTGCACCTCGCCCCAGCCGGTCTCGAGGTTGCTGCCGACATGGGCGAACAGCACCGCATCGACGCCCGCGAACATCCGCGCGCGCACCTGAAAGGATTTGCCGGCGAGCAGCTCCTCGGCGACGCCGGGCCAGACCATGATCGTGCCTGGGATACGCTCGCGCTGCATCACCTCCTTGAGCGCGATCGCCGCGGCGAGGGTGACCGCCATGCCCGAATTGTGGCCCTCGCCGTGGCCCGGCGCCCCCTCGATCAGCGGCTCGTGCCACGCCACACCGGGCTTCTGCGAGACGTTGGGCAGCGCGTCGATGTCGCTGCCCAGCGCCACGACGGGACCGCCCTTGCCCCAGCGGGCGGCGAAGCTGGTCGGGATGCCGGCGTTGCCACGCTCGACGGCAAAGCCGTGCGCCTCCAGCGTGCGCGCCAGCAGCGCGCTGCTCTCGACCTCCTGGAAGCCGAGTTCGGCATAGGAAAAGAGGCTGTCGTTCAGCACCTGCGCCAGCTTGGCCTGCGCCTCGGTCGCGGTGATGAGGCGCTGCCGAAGCGCATCGGTGCTGGCGTCGGTCATGCGTGCCTCCGGATTCCCCCTCCATCTATGCTGCGCCGGCACGCCGCGCGATACCAGCCGGCCCGCTTTTGCGGACTACCGGGCAACCCCCGACGCTTGCCGCGACGGTTTTTCTCTGCGAAATCAGGCGCAACCAAGCAGGACGCACAAGGTCCATGTCGGGATACTTTACACTAGCAATTGCTTATAGCTTTGATTCAAGAGCATGAAGTCAAATGGCAATCTAACTCACCGTTACTTTCCAAAGGGCGTTCCGAACACTTGCTTAGTCGGGGTTTTTTACATCCTGACCCGCAGCCCTCGCCTGACGGGTAAGAGGGGCAAAACCCCGGGCCGGCAGGATTATGCGGGCTGGCCCCGGCAGCGGATGAGGTCTGGCAGGGACGGGACGATCGGTTGGCCCGGGACGGAAAGCCTGCTGCCGAGGTAATCCCAGAAGGCGACGCCGAGCTTGGCGCAAGTCTTGGCCAAGCCGAGGAAGGCATCGCGACAGGTACGGCCGTCATCGCTGCGAGTGCCACCGCTGACCTTGCGCTTGGTGACATGGCAGCGGATGTCGCGCTCTGAGCCATTGGTATGCAGTGGGATTTCTGGATAGTCGAGGACGGCCAACAGCTCGGCCTTGTTGGCGTGCAGCCGCGCGAGCAGGCGATCGAGGGTGACGAAGCCGGTGCGGCGGCGGAAGATGCGGTCGAAACGGGCACGGAGTTGGCGGCGGCGGCGCGGTGCCGGGTCGGTGCGGTAGGCTTTCAGGTCGGCGTAGAACTTCCAGATCAGGTCGCGGACGCGCTGCTGCGCGGCGTGCTGGGCGTCGGTGAAGGTGTCGAGCTTGTGCACCAGCCGCTCGGCGTGAACCCAGCACAACGCGTGCTGGCCGACGGCGAACTGGCCCGCATCATCGCTGACAATCACGGTGTCCCGCAGGAAGTCGTGCGCCTGCACGCTACCCCACAGGGCGCCCTCGGTCGCGACCCGCACCGGGTCAGGAGTGACGTTCAGCTGGGTGATGCCGAGCCGATCGAGATGGGCCTGCCAGGCCGCCGGGCCGGCGAAATGCGTCTCGGCATGTCCGGCCAGGGCGGCGATCACCGGCCCGGCCAGCGCGTGCTGGCGCATGTAGGTCAGCGCCGCGTTGTTGACCACGTAGTCGGTGTGACCGGCGCGCAGCAGGTCGAGGAAGTTCAGCCGGCTCTTGCTGTTCGTGGTGCCGAACCAGGCGAAGTCGTCATTGCCGATCTGCGTGCAGACGCATTGGCGCCTTTGTGGCGCGCGCCGGTGTCGTCCACCGTGACCCAGTTGGCGGTCTCCAAGCCGGCGCGCAGCACGTCACGGGCTTCGGTGAGGAACCCTTCCTGCCCCGCAATCAGCAGGCGCATGATCTGCCGCTTGGAGATGCTGACGCCGATCGCCTGGAGTTGCGCCATCAGCCGGGGCACGGTGACCTGTCCCTGGTGGTGTTGTGCCAGCACGAAGCGCTGCAGCTCCGGACCGAAATGGCCCGCCACGCCGGCCGGCAACGGCGCGATCACCGTTCGTCCATCCGGCGTCAGCCAGCGCTCGCGGCGATAGCGAGTGACCTCGACCCGCAGCACCAAATCCTGCACCACGAAATCCTCGTAGCCCTTGAACCGAGAGCCGGCCGGCACCTCCGCCTTGAGGATCCGTTCCTCCACCCTGACCCGTGGCGTCGCCTTGCCGCGACCACGCCGCCGGGCTCGCTTGCCCGCCGGCTTGGGCGTGGTCCCCTTCTCCATCCCGCTCGGCTTGATCCGCGGTCGGCCCTTCAGTCCCTTCAGCTGCGCGATCTCCTCGCGTAGCTCTGCTATCATGCGTTTCTGCGCCGCGTTCTCGTCCAGCAACGCCAGCACCAGCTGCTTCAGCTCGGCAAGCGACAGCTCATCGATGTCAGGCGGGGTGACCACATCGACGTTAAATCGAACCGCCCCGCGTCGGCGCAAGCGAAAAATCGACCCCGGCCCGGGGTTTTGCCCCTCTTACCCTGACGGCTCCTAAGCTCCTGAAAATCCGTCTTGGCACGCGTCTTGCTTCAGCTAATGCCGGGCGGCCGCTCGGTTCTGGCGGCGCCGTCAACTCCGCAAACAAAAAGGATAACTCAATGGTCAAATGGTCCCGGGTCGGCTTCGCCACCCTCGCTGCCGCCGGTGCTTTCGCACTTGCGGCGCCCGCAGCTCTTGCCACACCTATCACCACCACTTTTACCAGCACCCTCAATTTTACGAATGACACGGCCCTCGGCAGCGGCCCGTTTGGAACGGTCGATGTTTCCCTCACAGGCACCACGGCGACGATCACGTTCACAGCAGACGCGGGATTCGAGTTCATCGACAGCGACGTGGCAGATGTGAACGTGAACGCGTCCAGTTTCACCTTTTGCCAAACCGCCGCCGCCTGCACCACGGGTCTGAGCGATACAGGATCAAAGAACGTGGATGGAGAGGGGGTCCTCAACCAGACCACGAAATTCATGAGCGCGTCCACCGGCCACCCGACCGTCGTGTTCACGGAGACGAGCAGCTCGTTCACGACCGCCGGCACGGTACTCACGCCTAATGGTGGTGGCTTTGACGCCGCGGCTCACGTCCGCATCGTCGGAACCATGACCACCGGGTTTGTAGGGGAAGGTGCTCCGACCCCCCCGGTTCCAGAGCCCGCCAGCTTGGTGCTCTTGGGCACCTCTCTGGTCGGACTTGGCGTCCTCGCACGCCGCCGCAAGAGCAAGAGCGTGTAAAGAAAACCGACACCTCGACCTCGAACTGCGGCGCCTTTAGCGCCGCAGTTTCCTTTATGCCCCGGTATGATGATGATGATACCGGCGGCCTTCGGTGAGGACCGTTATCACCCGTCATGGTCGGCGGAGGCCGACCATCCACGTCTTTTGCACAGCCCGCAAAGTCGTGGATGCTCGGCCTCCGCCGAGCATGACGATGAGGCTGCCGCCGCACTGCCATGCGTCAGGACCAAAGACCGTTGGCATGATAGAAGCGGGGTGCGCCGGCTACCGAGCCCGGCGCCGCAGCACTCCCAATCCCACCAGGCCGGCGCCGAGAATCGCCAGCGATGCCGGTTCCGGGAGGGGCGGCGGCGGTGTCACCGCGGATGAGAACTCGATCTGCTTGAACTCCTTGAAGGTTTCGCTCCCCGGGGTGACGATTTCGACCGATTTGATCGTCTCGCCGTCGTTCGACACGATGCCGATCCGGGCGAAGTCAGCGTCCGGTCCGGCCAGGCCGGTAAAGGTCAGCGTTTGCGCCGCATGGCTCTGGTTGTCCGTCACGATCGCTTCGACGGTGCCAGTGAACCCGCTTCTTTCAAGCTGCCCCGGAACGAGAAGTCGCTGAACATGTTGGGATCGACCGGCGTGAAGGTGAGCTGCGTCAGTACTCCGCTCATCACCGGCTTGATGGTGGCGAAGCCCGAGCCGGTATCGACGTTCCCGATCGTGCTCACGTTCACGACCGGCCCTGAGACGTTGCTGCCGACCATGCCGCTGAAGCTAGAGACGTCCTTGTTCGCCACATCGATGAAGAACATGTCTCCGCCCGGATTTGGGTCGATGATAAACGTGGCGTGGGCGGCCGATGTCACGCCCAGAAACGCGCTCACCGCGAATCCGGCCAAGAGGAATTGACGCACAGGGTATATCTCCGCGGTTTTCGTGTAAGTCCCGGGATTCGACGCAATATCGATGCCAGAGGAAATTCGCTCGCGCGATCAGCCTCTTGCCTCGGCCGAGCCGTGAAGATGTAAAATCTACCGGCACAACCGTCAATCGAACGGCCGGCCTCCTTTTGACGTGATTGATAGTACGCCGTTGAGAAGCAAGCAAAACCTATGTGGGAAGGTTAGCTTCAACTTACTGCGGCACTGTCAAGGAAGCCGACATATCATAACCCTGGCGTCTGTCCCGTGGTCAGCCCTTGCGCACGGCCCGAAATTCCACGCGCGCACGACCGCGTGTTCTACTGATATGAGTGAGTCCTGCGGCGCAACGCTCCCAACCCCGCCATAGCCGCGCCAAGGATCAGCAGCGATGCCGGTTCGGGGACGGGGTGCGGCGGCGATGCGCGCGAGAACTCGATCTGCTTGACCTGTCTGAAACGCTCGTTGCGCGGGGTGAGGATTTCAACCGATTTGATCGTCTCGCCGTCGAGGGACACGATCCCGATCCGGCCAAAATCGGCGTTTGGTCCGGCCAAGCCCGTAAAGGTCAAGGTTTGCGCCGGATTGCCCTGGTTGTCGGTCACGATCGCCTCGACGGTGCCGCTGAACCTGCCTCGCGCAAGCTGGCCCCGAAACGAGAAGCCGCCGAACAGGGTGGGATCGACCGGCGTGAAAGTGAGCTGCGTCAGCAATCCGCCCTTCACGGGCTTGATGGTGGCGAATCCCGAGCCGGTATTGACGTTCCGGACCGTGCTGACGTTCACCGCCGGCCCGTGGCCATTGCCGCCGACATTGCCGCTGAAGCTCGAGACGTCCTTGTTGGCCGCGTCGATGAAAAACTTGTGCCCACCTGGATCGGGATCGATGATGAAGGTTGCGTGAGCGGCCGACGTCACGACCAGAAGCGCGGCCGCCGCGAGCCCGGCCAGGAGGAACTGACGCATTTGGGGTTCTCCGCGTGCTGTGCCTACCATGATATGCAATTCTCATGCCGGCGAAATTGATGAGCACGATCAGCAGCTTATCGCCTCAGAGTTGCGGAGATGTAAAAAGCGCCGACACAACCGCCAGCCGAGCCGCGGACGCTCTTGCCGGTGTCGGCCGCACAAGTTTGAAAACACAGGAAACTCCGGCCCCGCAATCCCGCGGCCTCGAACTCGACCCTGTCGAGAACTGCCGCTGTCAAATGCTAAGAATTTACGTCGACCGACCATTCTGCGCTGCCCTGGGCTCACGCCAGGTGCCGAATGTAATAACCGTTCCATAGTGTTGACATTCCGTCATGGTCGGCGAAGCAGGCTGTGCGAGAACCTGAGTTTTGATTGAAGGGCGGTCAAGGCTGGGGTCTGTGGCAGCGGCGGTCCCGCTCCGGTCAGGCGAGTGCGGCGGCGAGGCTGGCGGGGCCGAGGAGCTTGCTGAGGCGTCCGATATTGTAGGCGAGCACGGCGAGCGCGGTTTCGGTGGCCGCCTTGGCCTTGCCGCGCAGCAGGAAGCGACCGCCCAGGAGGTATTTCAGCGCCGCAAACGGGTGCTCGGCCGTGCATCGGCGCAACCGCATCAGCGACGGGTCCGCCGCGATCCGTGCCGCCATCCGGTCGAGCGCCGGTTGGTCGATCAGTCGATAGACGTGGCGTCGGTCGGCCCCCGTGCAGCGCGACTTCAGCGGACATCCGGCACAGCTTTCGGCCCGGTAGCGCACGGCGTTGTCCGACCTGTGCCCGCCGTTGCGAACCAGGCGGCGCCCGGCCGGGCAGGTCATCGTGTCGGTCTCGGCATCGTAGCGGAAGGCCATCGGCGCAAAGTAGTCGCCTCGCCGGTTGACCTGCGCCGGCGGCCGCACTGCGGCGGCGATGCCCTCGGCCTCGCATTGCGCGGCCTGCGTCGCATTGGCGTAGCCGGTATCGGCAACCACCGTCAGCGCCGCGGCGCCGAGTACCGCCTTGCCGCGAGCGCCATCGGCAGCAGCTGGCGAAGGTCGTTCGCATCCGTGGTCACCTCGTGGTGGAGGATCATGTGGCTGGCCGGATCGACCGCGATCTGCACGTTGTAGGAGGGCGGCTTGGCCCCGGCGCCGCTGCCCATCGGCCGTGCGTCGGGCTCGCCGGCGACGCCGAGCTCGCGACCCTCCTCGCGCAGCCGCTGCGCCAGCTCGGCAACCTTGCCGCGCTTGGCGCGCAGCACCGCCAGCGCCTCCGTGACCGCTTGCCCGCTCGCCTCGTCCGGCTCGGCCGCGTCGGCCGCGTCCATCGCCGCCAGGTGGTCGGCGATCGCTTGGTCGAGGCGCGCGATCTCCGCCGCCGCCTCGGCGCGGCTCATCACCTGCTTGCGGCTCGCCGCCGCGCGGACCTTGCTGCCGTCGATCGCCGCGATGCCGCCGGCGAACAGGCCGCGGTCGCGGCAGAACCGAACCAGCGCGCCGCAGCTGGCGATGATCTGCGGGCCGTTGTCGCGCCGGAAGTCGGCGATCGTCTTGAAGTCGGGGGTCAGCCGGCCCAGCAGCCACATCAGCTCGACGTTGCGCTGGCATTCGCGCTCCAGCTTGCGCGACGAGCGAACCCCGTTGAGGGTGCCGTAGATATAGAGCTTGAGCAGATCGCGCGGATCGTAGCCCGGGCGGCCCTCCCGCGCCGGCACCGCTCGCTCGAAGCCCAGAGCTGGCATGTCGAGGCTGGTCACGAACGCGTCGATCACTCGCACCACCGCGTCGGCGGCGACGTAGTCGTCCACCGCCGGCGGCAACAGCGTCACCTGTCCGCGATCGACACCTTCGATAAACCCCATGCCGCATTCCCCCGCGAATTGAGGGAGGATTCTAGAATGACGAGTCCGCGCGACGCGAGTTTTCACACAGCCTGGAAGGCCGACCATCCACGTCTTTGACACGGCACGAGAAGCCGTGGATGCCCGGCCTTCGCTGGCCTTCGCCGGGCATGACGGTGCAGGCTTCGATGAGTCGAGATGAAGGGCGCCTGGTCTCAGGCCTGCACCACCACGTATTCGTCCTCGACCTCCACGGGGTAGGACTCGGCCACGAACGGTCCCTGCACCAGCGCCTCACCCGGCTCGACCGCGACGTCGAAGCGGCGGACGAACACCCGCCCCGGATCGCACCAGGACTGGCCGGTGCGCACATCGAACATCCAGCCGTGCCAGGGGCACTTGACCAGCTCGCCCTCGCGCGAGCGGCGGTATTCGCCGGGATGGCTCGCCTCCACCATGCCGACCAGGTGGCCGCGGCACATCGGGCCGCCCTGGTGCGGGCAGCGATCCAGCAGGGCGAAATACTCTCCGCCGATGTTGAACACGCCGATCCGCCGGCCCGCGACGGTGACTATCTTCCGCTCCCCCGGCGTGATCTCGACGGCGCGCGCAACCACGTGCTTGGCAATCACGGCAGGCTATAGACGTGCCGCGCATTGCCCCCGAACACCATCCGCCGCTCGTCCTCCGACAGGCGGATCTTGAAGGCATCGCGGGGCTCGTCGAAATCCCAGTGCGGGTAGTCAGTCGCGAACAGGATGCGGTCCCAGCCGATCCAGTCGATGATGTCGCGCAGGTCGCGCGGCCGCTCCGGCTCGTCCATCGGCTGCGTCGTGAACCAGAGATTCTCGCGCATGAACTCCGATGGCGGCCGGGTCAGGTACGGCACCTCGTCGCGCATCCGCGCCCAGTGCTGATCGAGCCGCCACGCGAGCGAGGGCGCCCAGGCGAATCCCGCCTCCACGATCACCGCGCGCAATTGCGGCAGATGCGCGAACACGCCCTCGCAGATCAGGCTCGCCGCCACCGCCTGCTGCGAGATCGCGACCTCGTGGTGCTCCTCGACATAGAAGCTCGGCCAGCCGGTCGGCGTGACCGCGTGGCCGTTATAGCCCGAGGTGTGCAGCCCGACCGGCAGGGAATTGGCGGCGGCGGCCTCGTAGATCGGCCAGTAGCGGCGCCGGCCCAGCGGCTCGATCGAGTGCGTCACCATCGCGACCTGCACGAAATCCGGATGCCCGGCCCAGTGCTCGAGCTCGGCGACCGCGGCCGCCGCATCCTCGCCCGGCAGCGCGATCGAGCCTTTCAGGCGCCGCTCCGGTCCGGTCCAGGTCGCGACCTGCCACTCGTTGATGGCGCGGCACAGCGCGACGCCGAGTTCCTGGTTGCGCTGATCCATCCCCGTCGGCGCCAGCAGATGCAGGATGCCGCAATCCATGTCGTAGGCGTCGAGCAGTTGCGCGCGCAGGAAATCGAGGTCGGCGCCAGGCGGCGCGCCGTTGGGCGGCCAGGCATCGGCGCGCGACAGCGCCGGCGCCGCCTTCGGATACGGCGCCGATGCGGTGAACGGAACCGGCAGGCGCAGGCCGTAGGTGTCGAGATGGTCGCGCCAGCGCTGTGCGAGGAACGGGTAGAGGTCGCGCACCGAACGCATCGCCGGATGGATGTCGCAGTCGATGATGCCCAGGCGCGTGGCGGCGCCAGTGACGGCGCCGGCGGCGGGAGACTCGATGGTGCGGACGTCATCGGGGGTCATGTCGCGTCCTCCTGCAATCGAGGATAGGTCTCGCGCGCGTTCTCCGCCAGCAGGCGCGGCAGCAACGCCTCGGGAATGCCGGCGGGCAGCGCGTCAGCGCCGTCAAAATGCCAATGCGGATAGTCGGTCGAGAACAGCAGCATCCGGTCGCTGCCGAGCTGCGCCAGCACCCGCGCCATGTCGGCGGGCGCGGGCGGCGCGTCGGTCGGCTGGAGGGTCACGCGGACGTGTTCGCGGATGATGTCGGCGGGCGCGCGATCGACCCAGGGCACCTCGGCGCGCATCGCCCGCCAGGTGCGGGTGGCGCGCCAGAGGAATTGCGGCAGCCAGGTGAAGCCCGCCTCGATCAGCACGACACGCAGCCGCGGGAACTCGGCGAACGCGCCTTCCGAAACCAGGCTCAGCAATTGCGCCTGGAACGCGTGCGACTGCACCACGGTGTCTTCGAAATGCGTGGACGGCCAGCCATTGCTGGTGATCGCGTGCTTGAACATGCTGCCGGCGTGGATACCGAGCGGCATTCCGTGGCGCTCGGCCGCGCGCAGCATCGGCCAGAACATCCGCCGCCCGAGCGGCGCCTCGCCCATTGCCGGCAGCAGCACTTGCACGAAGCGGCGGTCGGCGGCGACGCGCTCGATCTCGGCCGCGGCCAGCTCGGGATCGCGCAGCGGCACCAGGGCCGAGCCGCGCAGGCGCGGGTCGCGATCGAGCCATTCGCGCGCCAGCCACTCGTTCACCGCGCGGCACAGCGCCGCCGACATGTCCGCGTTCGGCAGCGCCTGCACGGCGTAGAGCGGATTGCAGATCGCGATCGCAGTGCCGAACGCATCCAGCGCCTGCGCGATCAGCGCCGCCGGATCGCTGCCCGGCTTCCCGTCCTTGATCCGCCAGTCGGGCCGCGCATGGGCGGGCACGCGCGTCGGATAGCTGGACGGATCGAGCCCGTCGATGCCGCGCAGCGTGATCTGCTCGCGCCAGTGGGTCGAGAGATAGGGCAGCAGCGCCGCCATCCCCGGCACGGCGGGATGGATGTCGCAATCGATGGCACCCGCTGCCGGCAGCGGCACGCGGCCCGCCGGGTGACGCGGTGCCGGCCGCGCGATCGTCTCGCTCACGGCTGTCATCCTCCCTGCCATCTTGGCGCCGCCCGCACGTGCCGCCATCATACGCCGCGGAGGAAGACCATGTCGAACCGGTGGCCGGAGCGATGATCGGGATGGCGGTGCTCGGGTGCGGGCGGATCGGCCGGATGCACGCGGGCGTGCTCTCGCGCCATCCCGCGGTGCGGCTGGCCGCCGTGTTCGACATCGTGCCCGAGGCGGCGGCGCGCACCGCGTCCGAACTCGGTGTTCCCGCGGCACCATCGGTCGAGGCCGTGCTGGCGATGCCGGAGGTGCGCGCGGTGCTGATCGCGACGCCGACGCCCACGCACGTGCCCCTGATCGAGGCCGCGGCACGGGCCGGCCGTGCCATACTGTGCGAGAAGCCGATCGACCTCGATACCGCGCGCGCGACGTCCTGCCGCGACCGCATCGCACCGCTCGACCCGACGGTGATGATCGGCTTCAATCGCCGCTTCGATCCCTCGTTCCGCGCGCTGCGCGAGCGGCTGGCGGCGGGCGAGATCGGCGCGCTCGAGCAGCTCTCGATCATCAGCCGCGATCCGGCGCCGCCGCCGGCCGAGTATGTCGCCGCCTCGGGCGGACTGTTCCGCGACATGGCGATCCACGACCTCGACATGGCGCGCGCGCTCGCGGGCGAGATCGTGGAAGTGTTTGCGGCCGGTGCGAACTTGATCGACCCGGCGATCGAGGCGGCGGGCGACATCGATGCCGCAATGCTGACCTTGCGCGCACGCTCGGGGGCGCTTGTGCATATCAGCAACAGCCGCCGCTGCGCCTACGGCTACGACCAGCGGATCGAGGCGTTCGGCGCCGGGGGGATGTTGCAGGCGCTGAACCGGCAGGCGACCACGGTGCGCGCGTGGACCGATGCGCGCGGCGATGCCGGCGACCCGGCGCTGCATTTCTTCATCGAGCGCTATGCCGATGCCTATGCCGCCGAGATCGATTTTTTTGTCCGATGCGTCGAGACCGGGGCGGCACCCAGCCCCTCCTTCGACGACGGGCTGCAAGCGCTGCGTCTGGCCGACGCGGCGGAGGCGAGCCTGCGCAGCGGCCGGACGGTGCGGCTCGACGCGACCTGATCGAAACGCCGTTCAGCCCTCACGCCTTCGCGACAGCTCCGCGCGGCAGGCGGCGGCGTCGGCCACGCACCCGCCGGCGAGCCACCACTCGCGCACCTCGCGCAGCAGCCGCCCGACCTGCGGCCCCGGCGCCACACCGAGCGCCACCGCGTCGCGGCCGGCCAGCGGAAAGATCGGGCGCGGCATCGCCGCCAGCCGCGCGCGCAGGCCGCCGTCGCCGCCTTCGAGCCACAGCCGGTCGATCAGCGCGTCGGCCGGCGTGTCCGCAAGCAGCCGGCGCAGCGCTGCGTCGTCCATCTCCGGCGAGGCGAGCGGGGCGGCGCGGATCGCCAGCAACCGCTCGGCCTCCGCGGTGGAGAGCCGCAGTCGAGCGGCCAGCGCCTCGGCGTCGCCGTCGAACAGGGCAGAAAACCGCAGCAGCGGATCGGCAGGCGCCCCCGCCGCAATGAGCTGATCGAGCCGCGACAGAGAAAAACCCTCCGGCAGCACCGCGCCGAGCACGCCGAGTTCCGCCATCAGCGCCAGCGACGCGCGCGGATCGGGGGCGGCGAGGATGCGCTTGAGTTCGCTCCACACCCGCTCGGCCGAGAGCCGCGAGAGGCCCGGCACGCCGGCTGCGATCGCCGCCACCGCCTCGGCCTCCGGCGCGCCGCCGTAGCGGGCGAAGAAGCGGAAGAAGCGAAGGATGCGCAGATAGTCCTCGGCGATGCGCGCCGCGGCGTCGCCCACGAACCGCACCCGGCGGGCACGCAAATCGGCAACACCGGAAAAATAGTCGAACACCTCGCCCGCCGGCGTCATCGACATCGCATTGATGGTGAAGTCCCGCCGCGCCGCGTCGGCCCGCCAGTCATCGGTCCAGGCGACGCGCGCGTGCCGCCCGTCGGTCGCCTGGTCGCGGCGCAAGGTCGTGATCTCGAAACCCCGGCCCCCGCTCACCGCGGTGACCGTTCCGTGGTCGATCCCGGTCGGCACCGCGCGCAGCCCGGCGGCCGTCAGCGCGCGCGTCACCTGCTCGGGCGGCAGGGGGTCGCCAGATCGACGTCGGCGACCGGCAGCCCGGCGATCGCGTCACGCACCGCGCCGCCGACCACCCGCGCCTCCGGCAGCGCCGCCAGCACCGGCCGCAGCGCGGGGTCGCTCAGGAAGGGCGGCGCGATCCGCAGGGCGGGCGGCTCGGTCATCGCGGCGCGGCGTGGCCGGCCACCACCTTTCCATCGACCAGCTTCGCCGGCACGTAACGCTCGCGCGGTCCGATCCGCCTCGCGACCCCGAACCAGCCGAGGGCGGCGCCGAACGCCAGCAGTGCCGCCAGGGTCGCCGCCAGCAGCGGCAGCGACGGACCGCCGCCGGCCGAGACCCGGCGCCAGATCAGGAAGGCGACGAACGGAGCCACGAACAGCAGCGCCTCCGCCCAGCGCATCGGCTCAGGCCTCGCCGCGCAGCCGCCGCGCGAGCTGCACCAGGATCGCCGCCGTCGCTCCCCAAATCTCGTGCTCGGGATGCGGCCAGACCCAGAACTCGCGCCAGCGCCCGCGCAACTGCGCGCGCCGGCGCTGCGGCGCGGCGGGATCGAGCAGCACCGCGAGCGGGAGTTCGAGCAGCGCATCGACCTCCTCGGGCGCGGGCCGCAGCGCCGACGGGCGCGGCCCGAGCAGGCCGATCACGGGGGTGACAATATAGCCGGTGCCGGTGATCTGGTCGGGCAGCCGGCCGGCCAGCTCGACAGCGGCGGGGTCGAGCCCGATCTCCTCCTGCGCCTCGCGCAGCGCGGCGGCCTCGGCATCGGCGTCATCGGGGTCGATCCGGCCGCCGGGGAAGCTCACCTGGCCGGCGTGGGACGACAGATGCGCGTTGCGCTTGGTCAGCAGCACGCCCGGCGCGGGTCCGGTCAGGATCGGCACCAGCACGGCGGCAGGCCACCAGCTCGGCGTTCGTGAACCCGAGCGCGCCGTCGGCGGCGGGAACCGCGATCGCGTCGCGGGGCACCGAGACGGGGGCAGAGGGGCGGCGGCCGGGTCGCGGCGGCCAGCCGCGCCCGCAGCTCGGCGCGCTGCATCGGCCTCAGCCCTCGCCGGCCGGCAACTCGCCCAAGGGGAAGAAGCGCCGGCAGCTCCAGACGCCCAGCATCCGCCGGCAATGCACCATGCCCGGCACCGCGAGGGCCACCAGCTCGTAATAGACGGCGCGGCTGATCCGCGCCTCGACCGGCCAGCGCCCCTCGCCGGGGCGGAGCAGGATGTAGGGCGTCGGCTCGCAGGTCAGGATGTCGTGGGCGATGCGGATCGGGTGCTCGGCGCCGGCCGTCACCACCTGGTCGATGTTGGTGCGGAAGGAGAGCACCTGGTCCGGCCCGTCTCCCCGCCAATCGAGTTCGACGGCGACGAACGGGCAGTCCTCGACCGCGATCCGGCCGCGCTCGGCCGGGGTCTGCAGCCAGAAGCTGCCGTCATCGGCGCGGCGCAGCACGCTCGCGAACAGGCAGACCAGCTCCTTCCGGCCGATCGGCGAGCCGCGATAGAGCCAGGTGCCGTCGCGGCGGATCAGGAACGGCAGGTCGCCGCACTCGACCGGCGGCGGGCGCGGCCGGCGCGGCGCCGTATCGGTCCGCTTCGCGGCCGGGGGTGCGACCAGGCTGAGCGGCCGATGAGGCCAGGCATCCGTCACATCCGCGTCTCCGCTCCCATGCCGTGCTTTTGCCCGGCGCCTGGATATAGGTAGGCTGCCCCGCCTGCGTGAAGTGCCGGGGCCGGTGAACTGATGTATAGTGAAGTGACTTGAGCTGACACGTGAAGTGCCCGGCGGACGCGAAGGAGCGATCGATGGCAACGACGATGCACGACGATGACAGGATCCTGGCCGAGGTGGAGGCGCTGGTCGAGCGCGTGGGCCGCGCCCGCGCCGAGATCGGCCGCGCCATCTTCGGCCAGCAGGCGGTGGTCGATCAGGTGCTGATCACGCTGCTCTCGGGCGGGCACGCCCTGCTGGTCGGGGTCCCGGGCCTCGGCAAGAGCCTGCTGGTGGAGACGCTGGGCACCGTGCTCGGCCTCGCCGCCAAGCGGGTGCAGTTCACCCCCGACCTGATGCCGGGCGACATCACCGGCAGCGAGGTGCTGGACGAGGGCGCGGACGGCCGCCGCAGCTTCCGCTTCGTGCGCGGCCCGGTGTTCTGCCAGTTGCTGATGGCCGACGAGATCAACCGCGCCAGCCCGCGGACGCAATCGGCGCTGTTGCAGGCGATGCAGGAGCAGCGGGTCGCGGTCGGCGGCCTCGAGCACGCGCTGCCGCGCCCGTTCCACGTGCTGGCGACCCAGAACCCGATCGAGCAGGAGGGCACCTACCCGCTGCCCGAGGCGCAGCTCGACCGCTTCCTGCTGCAAGTGGATGTCGGCTATCCGGAGCTGGACGCCGAGCGGGCGATGCTGCTGGCGACCACCGGCGCGGTCGCCGAGCGGCCCTCGGGCGTGATGAGCGGCGAGGAACTGCTGGCCGCGCAGGCGCTGATCCGCCGCGTGCCGGTGGGCGAGCAGGTGCTGGAGGCGATCCTGCGGCTGGTCCGCGGCGCGCGGCCGGAGACGGCGGCGGCCGAGGAGGTGCGCCGCCACGTCGCCTGGGGGCCCGGGCCGCGGGCGGCGCAGGCGCTGATGCTGGCGAGCCGGGCGCGCGCGATCCTCGACGGGCGGCTGGCGCCGAGCCTGGAGGATGTGGCCGCGCTGGCGCCGCCGGTGCTGCGGCACCGGATGGCGCTCAATTTCTCGGCCCGCGCCGATGGCGTGCTGCTGCCGGAGCTGGTGGAGCGGATGATCGCGAGGACGGGTGAGCCGGACGTGCTGACCACCGGTCTGCCGCCCGCCCGCCGCGCCGAAGCGCCTCGGCGCGCGGCTGCCGCCGCTGCTGGTGCAGGCCAAGCGCGTCGCGGCCACGGTCGCGCAGGGCGTGCATGGGCGCCGCCGGGTGGGCCAGGGCGACAGCTTCTGGCAGTTCCGCCCGTTCCTGCCCGGCGATGCGGTGACGCGCATCGACTGGCGGCAGTCGGCGAAGTCCGACCGCACCTTCATCCGCGAGACCGAGTGGGAGGCGGCACAGACGCGTCGCCCTGTGGCGCGACGGCTCGGCCTCGATGCGCTGGCGCTCGCGCGGGCAGCCGGTCGAGAAGATCGAGCGCGCCGAGCTGCTGCTGCTGGCGCTGGCGGCGCTGCTGCTGCGCGGCGGCGAGCGGGTGCGGCTGATCGGCTCCGACCAGCGCGCCGGCGGCGGGCGGGCGGCGCTGGATCGGCTGGCGGCGGCGCTGCCGCGGCTCGCGGGATGGCGAAGGCGTGCCGCCGCCGGTGCGCCTGGCGCCGCACGGGCGCGTGGTGCTGTTCGGCGATTTTCTGGCGCCGCTGCCGGAAATCCAGGCGGCGGTCGCGCGGCTCGCCTCGGTGCCGGTCGCGGGCACGCTGGTGCAGGTGCTGGACCCGGCGGAGGCGCTGCTGCCCTACACCGGCCGCATCCGGTTCAGGGGGCTGGAGCGCGAGCCGGACGCGCTGGTGCCGCGGGTCGAGGGGGTGCGGGCGGCGTATGCGGAGGCGCTGGAGCGGCAGCAGCAGGGGCTGGCGGCGATCTGTGCCGCGGCGGGGTACGGGTTTGCGGTGCATCGGACGGACCAGCCGGCCGAGGCGGCGTTGCTGGCCTTGTACACTTCGCTCGCCGGCATGTGACGGGCCTGGATTCCGCGGCGGCGTGCTTTTGCGATCAGAGCAATCATGCACGGCGACGAACGAACGCAAGGCCGACGAGGCTGAGGTCGAACAGCGCAAGGCTAGTTGGCTCCGGCACCGGGGTGGTGTTGGGCACGGCGTTTTCCTGCGTCTGGGAGTGGGACAAGATGATGTCGCCGTTCAGCGTATCTGTGCCGAGCAGCGCATTGGTGAAGACGACGTCGATCGCATTCACGCTGAAGTCTGGCTGCTGATCTCGTTGCCGGTTGTGCTCTGCTCATTCAGCGTGATGCTTATGTCGAGCGGATTGAGCAGAGCGTGAATTGCATACTGGTTAGTAGTTGAGGTGACGGTGATCGAGTGGTTCAGGACTGACATGTCGAGAATTGTCGAGTCGTTTGTGGCGGACAGCGCGCCGTAATCGTCGGAGACGGCGGCATTTGACGCAATCGTGGTGGCATCGATCTTTAGAAGGTCGAGAAGCGACACGTCGAGTCTGGCGACGCTTGTCGCGTTCGACGTGGTCTTCGACTCGTCTCCGCTATTGACGCTTGAGATTACCTGCGTTGCGCAACCGCGTCGGACAGTCAGTATATAGTATAGGTGTAGAGTAATTAATTTTTCATCGTATTTGTCGCATTATGCTTTAATTGTATAAATTGATGCGTTCCCGTTCTAAAAGCATCGCGTCACCATGCTCGGATTTCGTTCGTAGCGAAAATCCGATCAGCTACAGTTTTTGAAACTTTGGCTGATGATGTGTGTGTAACGTTTGTGTTGTTTGTGTTGGAATTAGATGGATATGGCTTACCCGGTCCAGCTCGCCGCGTCGATCGCGTTGTCTACCCGCCGCACCGCTTGCGCCCGCGTGGCCCCGGCGCGGCGCATGATCTCGAGCGCGTCCTCGGCGCGCTTCTCGTCGCGCAGCCGTACCGCCAGCACCAGCGCCCCTCCCGCGCCGCCGCCTCGCGGCTGTCGTGCTGGGCCGCGTCGGCGACGTGGCTGCCGGCCTCGGTCAGCAGCGCGCCCCCGCTCCCGCCCCGACCGCCGCCGCAACCGCCGGTGCCGCGGCACCGCCGCTGCCGATCACCACGCCCGCCGCCAGCAGCGCCGCAGCCGAGCCGGCGCCGCTCGCGTGCAGCGTCCGCATCTGCCGGTTGTCCTCGTCCGAATCCGGGTTCTCGGCGCCCTGCTCGGGCGTCGCCTGGGCGGCCGGCGTCACGACGTGCGGCAGGCTGAGATCGGCGCGGTCGTAGCCGGCGACGTCGAGCTGCGAGATCGCCTCCTGCAACGCGGCGTCGCTCGGGAAGACCGCCTGCGCCTCCAGGATTCTCACGGCTCATCGCCGGCCCGGGCTTCGCGGTCGCGTCGCTGGGCGCCATGGTCTGCCCTCCTTCTTCGTGCTGCCACGGGAACGCCCGCGGTCACGCCCGCGTTCCCCTCACGCCGCCCTCCCGGCGGAATCGGCAGCGGAATCAGCGCCCGAAATATTCCTTTGCTGCGTTTCATCATGTTTTGACTTTCACCCATCGCGGGAAGCGCGTTTAGTCATTTCGGGCGGGGTTCGGGCTCGGAGTGGATTGCGGGCAACCCTCCGAGCGGTTGAGGAGTGGGGTTCGGATGGAGATCCTCGGCTACGTCGCGCTGCTGTTCCTGCTCGCCTTCATGGCCGGCGCCGGCGCCGGCGTTGGCGCTACCGGCGCCCGGCGCCCCGCGCCGGTCGCGCGCGCTCGGCGCCGCCGCTCGGCGCGCCCGGGTGGCGCGCCGGACGGCACCGGCTGAAATCGGCCCCGACCGCGCGATGCCCTGACGCGCTCCGGCGGGGCGCCGGATCAGCGTCCCGGGTGATCGGCGGCGCCGAGCAGCGCCGCCCGGAAACGCCGCGTGAGCAGCGCGCCGTCGCGCGGCGGCAGGAAGCGGGGCTTCTCCTCCGGCGCGATCCGCACCACGGCGAACAGCCGCTCCCGCCGCAGGCGCGAGCGGAGCGCCGCCAGTTCGCCCGTCTCCGTGACCGTCTCGACCGCCGGCCAGCCGCAGCCGCGCGCGACCGCGGCGAGGTCGGCGCCGAGTGCGGTGTGGCTCGGCTGCGCCCCGGTCTCGCCGAAGCAGCCATTGTCGAACACGGCGATCGCGAGGTTGTCCGGCGCCTGCACGGCGATGGTGGCGAGCGACCCCAGCCCCATCAGCATCTCGCCGTCGCCGGTCAGCACCAGCACCCGCCGCGCCGGCTGCGCCAGAGCGAGGCCGAGGCCGATCATCGCCGCCCCGCCCATCGCCCCCCAGAGATAGAAATTGAGCGGCCGGTCGCCGGCGGCGCCGGCGTCGTAGGTGGTGGAGCCGAGGCCGCTCACCACCAGCATCTCGCCGGCATCTTCCAGCAGCAGGCGCCGCCGCGCGCCGCCGCGCTCGATCATCGCGGAAAAATCCTTCGCCCCGATCAGCCGCTGCCCGAGCAGCACCGCGACCGCCACGCCGCTGTCGAAGGCGAATGCGGCGGCGGCGGCGACCGTCTCGGCCGCCTCCTCCGCGCGGTCGGCGCGGCGGACATGCACGCCGATCGCCGCCAGCACCGGCGAGACGGCGCTTCCCATCGGCACCTGCCAGGGGTTGAACTCGGCCCACTCGCCCCGCATCGTCACCAGCGTCAGGAACGGCAGCCGGCAGTTGGCCGGCAGGCTCAGCATGTTGATGCAGTTGCCGACGCCCGAGGACTGCATCAGCAGCACCGCCCGCTGGCCGCCAAGCCAGGCGCCGGCGGCGAGTGCGACGCCCTCCTCCTCGGTGGTCAGCACCACGGCGCGCATGTCGGGGTCGGCATGGGCGCGGGCGATCAGCCGCGCGTGGCCGGCATCGGGCACGTAGCCCACCTGCCGCACGCCGGCGTCCCGCAGCGCCGCGAACACCTCGTCCTGCCACGCCGCCATGCCGTCCTCTCCCTCGGCGCGATGCTGCGCCGAAGCCGGCTTGCCGAAAACCCCCGCCCTCCGCCTAATGCGCCGGGAGGCCGCAGATGACCGAGACGCCGCACGCCGAGATCCGCGAGGAGGTGGCCAAGCTCTGCGCCCGCTTCCCCGGCGAGTACTGGCGCCGGCTCGACGCGGCGCGCGCCTATCCGACCGAGTTCGTCGCGCGCTGACCGAGGCCGGCTATCTCTCGGTGCTGATCCCGGAGGAATACGGCGGCGCCGGCCTGCCGCTCTCGGCGGCGGCGGCGATCCTGGAGACGATCCACGCCTCCGGCGGCAACGGCGCCGCCTGCCACGCGCAGATGTACATCATGGGCACGATCCTGCGGCACGGCTCGCCCGCAGCAGAAGCGCGAATACCTGCCGAAGATCGCGTCGGGCGAGCTGCGCTTGCAGGCGTTCGGCGTCACCGAGCCGACCAGCGGCACCGACACCACCAGCCTGCGCACCTTCGCCCGCCGCGAGGGCGATCGCTATATCGTCAACGGCCAGAAGGTCTGGACCAGCCGCGCCGAGCACTCGGACCTGATGCTGCTGCTGGCCCGCACCACGCCGCGCGAGCAGGTCGACGCGCCGCACCGAGGGGCTTTCCACCTTCATCGTCGATATGCGCGAGGCGCTCGGCCACGGGCTGACGATCCGGCCGATCCGCACCATGATGAACCACAATTCCTGCGAGCTCTTCTTCGACAACATGGCGGTGCCGGCCGCGAACCTGGTCGGCGAGGAGGGGCGCGGTTTCCGCTACATCCTCGACGGGATGAACGCCGAGCGGCTGCTGATCGCGGCCGAGTGCATCGGCGACGCCAAATGGTTCACCGCGAAATCCGTCGCCTACGCCAAGGATCGTCGCGTGTTCGACCGCCCGATCGGGCAGAACCAGGGCGTCGCCTTCCCGATCGCGCGCGCGCACGCACAGATGCGCGCGGCCGAGCTGATGGTGCATGAGGGCTGCCGCCGCTTCGAGGCGGGCGAGAGCTGCGGCGAGGAGGCCAATACCGCGAAACTGCTCGCCGCCGACGCCGCCTGGGCCGCCGCCGAAGCCTGCATCCAGACGCATGGCGGCTTCGGCTTCGCCGAGGAATACGACGTCGAACGCAAGTATCGCGAGACGCGGCTCTATCAGGTGGCGCCGATCAGCACCAATTTGATCCTCTCCTACATCGCCGAGCACGTGCTCGGGCTGCCGCGCAGCTACTGATGGGCAGCTACTGATGGCCGGCGCGCTCGAAGGGCTGCTGGTGCTGGCACTCGAACAGGCGGTCGCGGCACCCTATTGCAGCTCGCGGCTCGCCGATGCCGGCGCGCGCGTCATCAAGGTCGAGCGCGCGGAGGGCGATTTCGCGCGCGGCTACGATGATTACGCGCGCGGGCAGTCGAGCTATTTCGTCTGGCTCAACCGCGGCAAGGAGAGCCTGGTCGCCGACATCAAGGATGCCGCCGACGCCGCCCTGCTGCATCGCATCCTGGCGCGGGCCGACGTGTTCATCCAGAACCTCGCACCCGGCGCCGCGGCACGCGCGGGCTTCGGCTCGGACGATCTGCGCGGCGCGGCACCCGCGGCTCGATCACCGTGGACATCTCCGGCTACGGCGAGACCGGGCCGTATGCCGGCATGAAGGCCTACGATCTGCTGGTGCAGGCGGAGACGGGGCTCGCCTCGGTCACCGGCCACCCGGCGGGGCCGGGGCGGGTCGGCGTTTCGGCCTGCGACATTGCCTGCGGGATGGCGGCGCACGCGGCGGTGCTGGAGGCGCTGGTCGCGCGCGCCCGGACCGGCGAAGGGCGCGGCGTGAAGGTGAGCCTGTTCGACGGCATGGCGGACTGGATGACCGTGCCGCTGCTGACCTGGGAGGCGACCGGGCAGCCGCCGCCGCGTGTCGGCCTCGGCCATCCCTCGATCTGCCCCTATGGCGCGTTCCCGACCGCCGACGGCAGCGCGGTGCTGATCTCGATTCAGAACGAGCGCGAATGGGCGTCGTTCTGCGCCCGCGCGCTGGGCGAGCCGGACCTGCCGCTGCGCCCGGGCTTCGAGACCAACCGCGCCCGGGTCGCCAACCGCGCGACGGTCGATGCGCACATCGCCCGCTTCTTCGCCGGCCTCACGCGCGAGCAGGCGGCGGCCCGGCTGCGTGCCGCGAACACGGCCTATGGCTTCGTCAACGACGTGGCCGGCCTGGCGCGCCATCCGGCACTGCGGCGGGTCACCGTGGAGACGCCGGCCGGCCCGGTCTCGCTCGCGGCGCCGCCCGCGATCAGCGGCGATGGCCCGCCCGCCCTCGGCCCGGTGCCGGCGCTCGGCGCCCAGACCGAGGCGATCCGCGCCGAGTTCGCCGCCCATTGATCCCGGCCCTCATGTCGTGCGGCCTGCGGCGCTGGCGGTTCATGGACTGCGCTGCGTGGCCGGCGGTCAGCCGTGCGGCACCGGCGCCGGCTCGAACCCGCCCGGATCGCTCGCCACCTCCGCCGGCGCGCGGCCGATGATCTGATCAAGCGAGAGCATCCGCATCGGCGCCGCCCCGTCGAGCATCACCGCCACCCGGCCATTCGGCAGCGCGAGCCGCTCCGAGCGCCGCGCCCGCCCGCCCATCCCGGGCCAGACCGCTATCACCCGCTGCGCGTAAGCGGCACCCAGCGCCGGCGTCTGCGAGTGATACGCCGCCGCCGCCGCCGGCCAGGTGCCCATCGCGCCGATACAGCACGGCCAGGAAGCGAGCGGCATAGCGGGCGTTCGCCAGCGGGTCGAACGCCTCGTCGAGCGAGGCGAACGCGGCCGGGTGATAGAACAGGTTGACCTGCATGCAGCCGACGTCGATCGAGCGGACGCCCGCTGCCTGCAGCGCCCGCACCGCAGCGATCGCCTCGGCCTTGGTGTCGTAGAACCGACTCTGCCCGTCGGCATCGACCGACCACGGCCAGGGCTGCACCGCGTGCGTGCGCGGATCGGGCCGCCCGGTCTCCACCACCCCGATCGCGCGCATCAGCGCGAGCGGCACCGGCGAGGTGCGATCCGCGGTCGCGATCGCCGCGGCGCAGGGGCTCGAGGGCGGGGCTGCGGAGGCGGCAGCGAGAAGAGGGGGCGAGCAGGAGCACGCAGGCGAGCAGCGCACGCATCGGCCATCGCCTAGCGGCCCGGCATGCGCGGGCGCAACCCGAGCTGCGCGAGGCCGGCCTGCGCGGGGCGGGACGGAGCCGCCGCCCGGCTTCGTACGTTCGCAATGCTGCGATGCAGTAAAATGCTTGCCTGCGGGTGATTGCCGCCCTATCTTCACCTCGGCAGCCGCGCTTCGGCGCGCTGCTTTCTTGGACGTTTCCTCCCTAAACTTGGCGGCACCGCAAGGCGCCGCCAATTTTTTGCTCGCGGTTCCCGCTCCGAGCGCCCGCGCACCGGCCGTCAGCCGACCAGCAGCCTGGGCAGGGCGGCCGCGAGCGTCGCGATCAGCCGCGCGCATGTCGCGCTGCACCGCGGCGAAGCGCGGCAGCTTCTCGATCCGGCTCTCCTGCATGTAGAGGCCGCGCGCGATCTCGATCTGCACGACATGGACGCCCTCGCGCGGGCGGCCGTAATGGCGGGTGACGTAGCCGCCGGCATAGGGGTCGTTGCGGCGCACGACATAGCCCATGCCGGCGATCGTGGCCTCGACCAGCGCGGGTGATGCGCGGCGCGCAGGCGGTGCCGTGGGCGTCGCCGAGCACGAAATCCGGCTCGCCGCCGGCCCGCGCGGCACCGCCCGCCGGCATCGAGTGGCAGTCGAGCAGCAGGCAGGCGCCGAAGGCTGCGCGCGCCTGCCGCGATCAGCTCGGCCAGCGCCGCGTGGTACGGCTGCCAGCACGGCGCGCACCCGCGCCTCGGCCTCGGCGAAGCGGAGCTTGCGGCGGTAGATCGCCTCGCCGGAGGAGACCACGCGCGCGATCGTGCCGAGGCCGGCGCCGACGCGCGGCGCTGGTGGTGTTGACCCAGGGCGGCAGCGGGTCGGCGAACATCGCCGGGTCGAGTTCCCAGGCCTCGCGGTTGGGGTCGCAGAAGGCGCGCGGGAAGGTGGCGGCGAGCAGCGGCGCGCCATGAGCGGGCCCGGCGGCGAACAGCTCGTCGACGAAGCTGTCCTCGCTGCGCCGCAGGCGGCGCGGGTCGAGCCGCGTCGGCGGCGAGGAAATCGGCCGGGTAGTCGCGCCCGGAATGCGGCGAGGCAAGCACCAGCGGGAATGGTCGGCCCGATCGGCCGAAGCATCCGGCAGGGCGCCGCCGATCGGCCGGCGCGCGATACGGGCAGGTCCTCGGGATATTGGAGCGGATGGTCCATTGCCGGCCATCAAGCCGCAGAACGCGCCCGGGCGCTACCCGCGCCAGCCGCCGCCAGCGCCCGCGCCAGCACCCGCGCGCCGTCGGCGAGCTGCGCCGGCTCGGCATATTCGGCCGGGTTGTGGCTGATCCCGCCGCGGCAGGGCACGAACAGCATCCCGGTCGGGCAGACCGGCACGACGAACTGCGCATCGTGGAAGGCGCCCGAGGGCATCCGCATGGCGCCCAGCCCGAGCGCCGTCCGCCGCCGCGCTGCACGGCATCGACCACGAGCGGGTCGAAGCGCGACCGGCAGGGCGTGGAAACGTCTCCTCGACGCTCACCTCGGCGTCCGCGCACCGCCGCCTGCACCACGCCCGCGATCGCGTCGCCGCGCGCCGCGCAGCACAGCCGCGTCGGGATGGCGGAAATCGATGCTGAAGCTCGCCCGGTCGGCGACGCTGTTCGAGGTGTTGGGCGCGACGGTGATCCGGCCCACGGTGAAGCGCAGCACGTCGGCCGGGATCGGCCATCAGCGCGTTCAGCGCCGCGATCGCGCGCACCATGTCCTGCACCGCGTCGCGCCGCAGGCCGAGCGGCGTGGTGCCGGCATGCGCGGTCTCGCCGCGCAGCGTCACGGTGAACCAGCGGCTGCCCTGGATGCCGGTGACGACGCCGATCGTCCGTGCCTCCCGCCTCCAGAAGCGGACCCTGCTCGATATGCGCTTCGAGATAGGCGTGCGGGCGGCCGCCGAGGGCGCGGCGCGGCATGTCGGCCTCCGCGGCCAGATGCTCGGCGAGCGCGTCGGCGAAGCGCGACGCCGTCGGGGTCGCGCACCTCGGCGAAGTCGGCGAGCGGCGTGTGGCCGGACCACGCCATGCTGCCCATGCAGCCGGGGGCGAAGCGGCCGCCTTCCTCGTTGGTCCAGGCGACGACCTCGATCGGGCGGCGCGGGGCGATGCCGGCATCGTGCAGCGCCGCGAGCGCTTCGAGCCCGGCGAGCACGCCATAGATGCCGTCGAAGCGGCCGCCCTTGGGCTGGGTGTCCATGTGGCTGCCGGTCAGCACCGGGGCGGCGTCGGGATCGGTGCCGGCGCGGCGCAGCCAGAGATTGGCGGCCGCGTCATCGACCGAGACGTCGAGCCGATCGCGCGCGCCCAGCCGATCAGCAGCCGCCGCGCCTCGCGGTCGAGCGGCGTCAGGCAGGCGCGGTTGACGCCGTCGCCCGCGATGGCGCCGATCCGGGCCATCGCCATCAGCCGGTCCCAGAGCCGGTCCTGGTTGACCGCAGACGCCGCGTCCATCACCCCTCCCCGCTCGCGCGCGGCATCGTCGCACACGGGGGTGGCCCAAGCTACCGCGGCCCGGCTACGCTCTTGCCGGCTCGGCCGCGTGCCGCGCTGCCGGCTCTTTCGTGGCGCGGACGAATGCCGTGAGGCCGGCCACACGATTGGCTCGAAACAGCGGCAGTTCCGCGCGACAAATGAGCCAAAGGATCGCATTCTGCGCCGGACCGAACGCCCGCATCGCGCTGCGCGGGGCACCGTTACCGCCTCCGCCGCCATCGTTCAGCGCGGCGCGTCAGCGCCGCAAGCGGCAGAAGGGGGGCGTAAAAATAGCACCCGAGATCCACGGTGAGACCGGCCGAGCGGAGCACATCCTCGATCCCGGCGAGCGTGTAGCGGCGGAAATGCTCCAGGAACACGTCGTGTCCGCTCCACAGCCACATGAAGGCCGGAACGGTCACGATGAAGCGCGTTCCGCACGCCACCTTGTCCGCGTATTCGCGGACCAGTCCAACATCGTCCTCGACGTGCTCGAGCACATCCATCATCAGCACGAGGTCCGCGTCTGATCGATCGACGGCACGCCGGAACGCCAGGCGCTTGCCCATGCAAAAATCGTCTTGGCTGTCGGGGTAGCCGGGGTCGACACACGTGGCGGTCCGCGCACCGGTCGACTTGAGGAGAGCGGAGGAGAAGAACCCAAGCCCGGCGCCGACATCGAGGATGGAGGCCGGACCTGGTTCGGGAAGCATGCGGCGCAGGGCCATCAGCTTGGCGCGATAATACCAGTGCGCGCCGATTTCGCCCTCGATCAGTCCTGCTTCCTTGAGGTCCATCCCGGCCGTTTCGGAACGTTGCGGTAACGCTACGCTCCGTGTGGCACGAAATGAACCAACAAACTGCTAATGCGCCAGCAATTGCTTTATCGCGTCCGTGGAGGGTTCGAAACGCGCAACCGACACCGCCACCCTCGCCATGCACGCGCGGGCGGCGGAGCTGGGCCGGGGCGGATCAGGCGAGTGCGCCGCCGGACAAGGTCTGCACCTTGCGCTGCAGGCTGGCGATCAGCGCCTGGCCGCCGCTGGCGAGCAGGCTCTGGAAGTCCGACCGCTGCACGGCGACGCGACTGATCGAGCCGTCCGCGAGCACATCGACCGCGCGCCAGCCGGATGGCATCTGCCGCATCACGTAATCGAGCCGCGTCGGCTTGCCGGAGCGCGGCGACGATCTGCGTCGGCACCACCACCTCGCCCGGCATCACCGCGCGCTGATTGCCCAGCACCTCGATGCGCTGGCCATCATAGCTGTCGAAATTGGAGACGAAGGTCGCGACGGTGTAGCGCCGGAACGCCTGCTCCAGCGCGGCCTGCTGGTCCGGCGGCAGGCTGCTCCAGGAGAGGCCGACGGAGGTGCGCAGCACGGTCGGCAGGTCGAAAACCTGATCGACCACCGGCGCGAGCAGGGCGAAGCGCTGCGTGAACGGACGCCGCCGCTGCCGGCCTGCATCGCGGCGATCAGCGGCGGCGTTGAGTTGCTGCACCGGCGGCGCCGGCCCGGCGGCAGTCTGCGCGCGCGCGATGCCGGCCGGCATCGCCAGCAGCCCCGCCATCGCGGACAGACGGAGGAACTGGCGGCGTTCGACGTGTATGCTCATTGTGGGGCTCCCGAATGGATGTCGTCCTGCAGGGCGGCCCACCAAAGCAGGACGGGGTTCGACCTGCTGTGTGCCACTTCACAAAGACGATGCGATTGGCCCCGGTCCGACCGTGTCGCAGCAAATGGTGGCACTCACATCCGGGTGAACCGCGTCCTGCGACTATCGGTTATGTCCGAAACGTCGGGCGGTCGCGATGGATGCGCCCGGAACAAGCCTTTGATTCAACGATCCGGGAAAATGCGCTCACGCCAATGCGCTCACGTCCTGGGCAGAACCTCCGCCTCCTGCAATCCCGCGATCGGCGGCAGCTTCTTGATCCGGTAATTGCGCGTGAAGAACCCCACCAGCCGGGCCTTGGGCATTCCCCTGGCGGCGAGCAGGCTCCAGGGCGCGTCCCACATGCGCGGGTCCAGCACCCCGAAGGCGATCACGCGGCCGCCGTTTGCGAGCGTGCCGTCGATACGCGCCCGGAGGGCCGCGAAGAAGGCGGTGGGGTCGCGGTCGGCGAAGTAGAGCTTGTCGACCGCGATCCGCGGCACGCCGGGCGTGTTGAAGAAGCCGAGATAGGCGCCGCCCGGGTAGGCGGCGAAATCCAGCAGCAGGTCCTTGGGCGTGAACGCGGCGCGCAGCTCCGCGCCGGCGCGGCGGAACGGGTAGGCGGCGGTCGGCACGGCGATCACGGCAAGGTTCACCGCGAGCGTCGCCGCCGCCCAAAGAGGCAGCAGCGGCCGCACCAGGCGGCGCGGGAATAGCAGCAAGAATAGCAGGATGGTGGGGGCCGTGAGCTGGAACCACATCTCCGGGTCGTTCAGGCTGTACCAGCTCCCCCAAGCCAGCGCCCCGGCGAAGGAACGCAAGCGGGACCAGGCAGGCGGCGCCGCGCGCGGCACCCCACAGCGCCCGGAGCCCGATCGCGGCCACCAGCAGCAGGGTCGCGAACCAGGGGACGCCCTGCGCGAGCAGGGTCGGGACGTACGGGCCGAGGCGGCGGATTTCGCCGCCGAGCCAGGCGCGGCCGACCGAGCCGAGCACCGGGGCGGCGATCATGTTGTTGGCGACGCCGAACACGGCGCGCCCGACCGCGTCCTTCGAGCCCGAAGAAGCCCGGCCGCAGATCGGCCTTCGCGACGACCGAGTGCTCGAGGCCGCCGAGCGTGAGCGGCAGGCCGGCAAAGGTGATGTAGCCGAACGCGGCGCAGGCGAGGAACAACGCGCCGCAGACGATGCCGAAGCCGATCGCGTCGCCGAACGCCGTGCGCCAGGCGGCCCCGGCGCGCCGCCGCGCCGCCAGGATCGCCAGCCCGACGAACGGCGGTGTGGCCAGGACGCTGGCGAGGAACGCCGCGCCGAGCCCGAGCCACACGGCACCGAGGATCAGCAGGCGCCGCGATGCAGCGTTCGCCGGCGGCAAGGCGCTGCTCCCACACGACGAGCGCGTAGAGGCCCGCGTTGATGAACGGGAACGCGAGCAGCTTCATGTGCCCGGTCGGCGCGAGCGTGATGACGCTGCAACTGCCGGCGAGCAGGGCTGCGGCCAGGATGCGCTGCCAGGCGGGCAAGCGCAGCCGCATCAGCAGGGCGTAGAAGATACCGATCGCGGCCGCCGTCGCGAAGCTGTTGATGTGCTTCTGGCTCATCACGGCGGTCTCGCCGAAGCCGAGCCAGCGGTGCCAGAGCAGGGTCGCCGGCTGCAGGAAGATGTGGCCGATGTCCCAGACGAAGCGGTTGCTCTCGATCTGGGCCACGAACCGGGCGACGTCGTGATACGGCAGCCGGGCATAGAGCGACGCGTAGAAGGCGAGGGCGAGGAGGAAGGCGAGCAGCGGCTCGGCGCGCGCGAGCGCCACCCCTTCCCCCAACCCCCTCCCGCAAGCGGAGGGGGAGCGAGCGAAGCCCCCTCCCCTTGCGGGAGGGGGTTGGGGGAGGGGTCGGGCCTCGGTCATGACGGCGAAATTACCACAATCGCCGCCACTTTCGCGCGCTTGACCGGTGCCCGTCCGGCGCGCATAAGCCCCGCTTTCCGGGCCAGCCTGGCTGCCCGGTCCCCGCCCCCGCTGCTTGCCGCGGGCGGGGGCTCCGCCGCTCCGCGAGGGTTCGCGCAGCGGCGCGTCGGGCATTGGAGCGCACGGCACGCATGTTCGACACCCTCTCCGGCAAGCTCTCGGGCGCCTTCGACCGGCTGCGCAGCCGCGGCACGCTGAGCGAGGCCGACATCACCGAGGCGCTGCGCGAGGTGCGGCTCGCGATGCTGGATGCCGACGTGGCACTGCCGGTGGTGCGCGACTTCGCGGCCAAGGTGCGCGAGCGCGCCATGAGCGCCGAGGTGATGGACAGCGTCGCCCCCGGCCAGCAGGTCATCAAGATCGTCCAGGACGTGCTGGTGGACGAGCTGGGCGGCGCCGGGGCGGTGCCGCTCAACCTCAATGCCGCGGCCCCGGTGCCGATCCTGATGGTCGGCTTGCAGGGCTCGGGCAAGACCACCACGGCCGGCAAGCTGGCGCTGCGCCTGGGGCGGCGGGAGCGGCGGCGCGTGCTGCTGGCGAGCCTGGATACGCAGCGGCCGGCGGCACAGCTCCAGTTCGCCCAGCTCGCCGAGCAGACCGGGGTGGCGAGCCTGCCGATCATTGCCGGCCAGACCCCGATCGAGATCGCGCGCCGGGCGATGGAGACCGGCCGGCGCGAGGTGTTCGACATCGTCATCCTCGACACGGCCGGGCGCCTGGCTATCAACCAGGAGTTGATGGACGAGGTGCGCGCGATCCGCGCCGAGACCAGCCCGGCCGAGACCCTGCTGGTGGTGGACGCGCTGACCGGGCAGGACGCGGTGACCACGGCGCGGGCGTTCAACGAGGCGGTGGGCGTCACCGGCATCGTGCTGACGCGGATGGACAGCGACGCGCGCGGCGGTGCCGCGCTCTCGATGCGCGCGATCACCGGCGCGCCGATCAAGCTGGTGGGTCTGGGCGAGAAGCTCGATGCGCTGGAGGAGTTCCACCCCGAGCGCGTCGCCTCCCGCATCCTCGGCATGGGCGACATCGTCGGCCTGGTCGAGCGCGCCAGCGAGACGATCGAAGAGGAAGAGGCGGAGAAGCTCGCGGCCCGGATGATGAAGGGCCAGTTCACGCTGGAGGACTACGCGGCCCAGCTTCGCCAGATCACCCGGATGGGCAGCCTCTCGGGCATCCTGGGGATGCTGCCGGGGGTGGCGAAGATCAAGAACCAGATCGAGGGCGCCAATCTCGACACGACGATCCTCAAGCGCCAGCAGGCGATCATCTCCTCGATGACCCGGCGCGAGCGGGGCACGCCCGCCATCATCAAGGCGAGCCGCAAGCGCCGGATCGCCGCCGGCTCCGGCACCTCGGTGCAGGAGGTGAACCGCCTGCTCAAGCAGTTCGACGACATGTCGGGGATGCTGAAGCGGGTGAACAAGCTCGGCGAGAAGGGGCTGATGCGCCACGGGCTCGGCGCCATCCTGCCCAAGCACATGCAGCAGCGACGACCCTATTAGGAAAGAGAAGAGAGAGACAGGATGGGACTGAAGATCCGCCTCGCCCGCGCCGGCGCCAAGAAGCGCCCGTACTATCACATCGTGGTCGCCGACAGCCGCAGCCCGCGCGACGGGCGCTTCATCGAGAAGCTGGGCAGCTACGACCCGATGCTGCCGGCCGAGCACGCCGACCGCGTGCGGCTGCAGGACGAGCGCATCCGCCACTGGCTGGATCAGGGCGCGCTCGCGACCGAGCGCGTGGCGCGCTTTCTCGGCCGCGCCGGTCTCGCTCCGATGCCGGCGATCCGCGAGCAGCCGAAGAAATCGGCACCGGGCAAGAAGGCGCAGGAGCGGGCCAAGGCGGCCGCGCCGGCGTGAGCTAGGAAAATTGCACTTGGACGAGAACCAACCGTCATGGTCGGCGGAAGGCCGACCATCCACGTCTGCCGGCAGCGCGTGAAGTCGTGGATGCTCGGCCTTCCGAGCATGACGTGGGCGGGTGAATGGACGCCCGCATCCTGCTTGGCGTGATCGGCCGCCCGCATGGCGTGCGCGGCCTGGTGCGGGTCGTCAGCCACACCGAGGACCCGGCGGCGCTGGCCGGCTACGGCCCGCTGACCGACGAGCGCGGCCGGCGCTGGACGCTCGCCTGGCGCGGCGAGGGCATCGCCGAGCTGCGTGACGAAGCGGGGCGGTCGGTCGCCGACCGGAACGAGGCCGAGGCGCTTGTCAACCTCAGGTTGTATGCCGACCGCGACCGGCTGCCCCGACGGAGGCAAGACGAGTTCTACCTCGCCGACCTGATCGGGCTTTCGGCGGTGGACCGGACGGGTGCCTCGCTGGGACGGTCGAGCGCGTGCATGACTACGGGGCCGGCGCGTCGCTGGAGATCACCGAGAGGGGACGTCGCTGCTGGTGCCGTTCACCCGTGCCGCGGTGCCGGAGGTCGATCTCGCGGCCGGAAGCGTGACCGTGTGTCCGCCCAAGAGCCGTGTTCCAAAAGGCCGCGCGCGATGACCTGGCGGGCCTCCGTCCTGACCCTGTTCCCGGAGATGTTCCCGGGGCCGCTCGGGCACTCGCTGCCGGGCCGCGCGCTGGCGGACGGGTGCGTGGTCGCTCGCGGTCCTCGACATCCGCGCCCACGGCATCGGCCGGCACCGCAGCGTCGATGACGCGCCGTTCGGCGGCGGGGCGGGGATGGTGATGCGGCCCGATGTCGCCGATGCCGCGATCGCGGCGGTGGCGGACGGGCGGCCGCTCGTGTGTCTCGCGGCGCGCGGGCGGCGCTTCGGCCAGGACGATGCCGTGCGGCTCGCGGCGGGTCGCGGGCGTGATCCTGCTGTGCGGGCGCTATGAGGGCATCGACCAGCGCGTGATCGAGGCACGCGGCGCCGAGGAGATTTGCATCGGCGATTATGTGCTCGCGGGCGGCGAGCTGCCAGCGATGGTGCTGCTGGAGGCGTGCGTGCGGCTGCTGCCGGGCGTGCTCGGCGATGCGGCGAGTGCGACCGACGAGAGTTTCGCGGCCGGGCTGCTGGAATATCCGCACTACACCCGCCCCGCCGCGTGGCAGGGCCGCGCGGTGCCGCCGGTGCTGCTGTCGGGCAATCACGCCGCGATCGCCGCCTGGCGCCGCGCGCAGGCCGAGGACGCCACGCGTGCGCGCAGGCCCGATCTGTGGGCGCGCCACATTGCCTGCGCCACGACGGCGCCCTAGAGAAACGGACGAGAGGAAGGTGCCATGAACATCATCCAAAGTTTTGAGGCGGAGCAGATCGCGCGCCTGACCGCGACCCGCGCGGTGCCCGATTTCTCGCCCGGCGACACGGTGCGCGTGTCGGTGAAGGTGGTAGAGGGCGAGCGCGCCCGCACGCAGGCCTTCGAGGGCGTGTGCATCGCGCGGTCGAACAAGGGGCTGAACAGCAATTTCACCGTGCGCAAGATCAGCTATGGCGAGGGCGTGGAGCGCGTGTTTCCGCTGTATTCGCCGGTGATCGCCGAGATCGCGGTGGTACGCCGCGGGGACGTGCGCCGTGCCAAGCTCTATTACCTGCGCGGCCGCAGCGGCAAGTCCGCGCGCATCGCCGAGCGCGCGCGCTCGACCGGCGAGACCGCGCCCGCCGCCGCACACCCGCCGCCGCAGCGGCGGACGAACCGTCCGCCGCCGCCGAATAAGAGGAACGGCGCAATGGCCGATCAGCCGCGCACGCTGTTCGACAAGATCTGGGACGGCCACGTGGTCGAGCGGCTGCCCGATGGCACCTGCATCCTCTACATCGACCGCCATCTCGTGCACGAGGTGACCAGCCCGCAGGCGTTCGAGGGACTGCGCGCCGCCGGCCGCCGCGTGCGCCGCCCGGATGCCACGATCGCGGTGGTGGACCACAACGTCGCGACCTCCGACCGCCGCGCCGGGATCAAGGAGGAGGACAGCCGCATCCAGGTCGAGACGCTGGAACGCAACGTCGCCGAGTTCGGCGTGCCCTACGTCCCGCTGCTGGATGCGCGGCAGGGGATCGTGCACATCATCGGCCCGGAACTCGGCATCAGCCTGCCCGGCATGACGATCGTGTGCGGCGACAGCCACACCTCGACGCACGGGGCGATGGGCGCGCTCGCGTTCGGCATCGGCACCTCGGAAGTGGAGCACGTGCTGGCGACGCAGACGCTGCTGCAGAAGCCGGCGAGGAACATGCGGGTCGTCGGTGGACGGCAAGCTGCCGTTCGGCGTCACCGCGAAAGACATGGTGCTGGCGATCATCGGCCGGCATCGGCACCGCGGGCGGCAACGGGCATGTGATCGAGTACGCGGGCGAGGCGGTGCGGGCACTCGACATGGCCGGGCGGATGACGGTGTGCAACATGTCGATCGAGGCGGGCGCGCGCGCCGGCCTGATCGCGCCGGACGACACGACCTTCGCCTATATCGCCGAGCGGCCGCTGGCGCCGAAGGGTGCGGCACTCGCGCGCGCGATCGAATACTGGCGCACGCTGCCGAGCGACGCCGGTGCGCGATACGACCGCACGGTGTCGCTGGACGCGGCGGAGATCGCGCCGATGGTGACATGGGGCACCAACCCCGAGGCGGTGGTGCCGATCACCGGCGCCGTGCCCGACCCCGACGACGTGCCCGACGAGGCGGCGCGCGCGCAGCGGCGGCGGATGCTCGACTACATGGCGCTGACGCCGGGGACGCGGATGACCGACATTGCGATCGACGTCGTGTTCATCGGCAGTTGCACCAACGGCCGCATCGAGGACATCCGCGCCGCCGCCGCGATCGCGCGCGGGCGGCACGTCGCCGCCGGGGTGCGCGCGCTGGTCGTGCCCGGCTCGGGGCTGGTGAAGCAGCAGGCGGAGGCCGAGGGGCTGGACCGTGTGCTGACCGATGCCGGCTTCGAATGGCGCGAGGCGGGATGCTCGATGTGCCTCGGCATGAACCCCGACAAGCTGATGGCGGGGCAGCGCTGCGCCAGCACGTCGAACCGCAATTTCGAGGGGCGGCAGGGGCCGGGCGGGCGGACACATCTGCTCTCGCCGGCGATGGCCGCCGCGGCCGCGGTGAGCGGCCGGCTCGCCGACGTGCGGGAGTTCGCGTGATGCAGAGTTTTACCGCGCTCACCGCCATCGCGGCACCGCTGCCGCTCGCGAATGTCGATACCGACAAGATCATTCCCGCCCGGTTTCTGAAGGTCATCACGCGTACCGGGCTGGGCAAGCATCTGTTCGACACGCTGCGCTTCCGCGCCGACGGCTCCGAGAACCCGGATTTCGTGCTCAACCAGGAGCCGTACCGGCACGCCGAAATCCTGATCGCTCACGAGAATTTCGGCTGCGGCAGTTCGCGCGAGCACGCGCCCTGGGCGTTGCTCGATTTCGGCATCCGCTGCGTGATCGCGCCCGACTTCGCCGACATCTTCCACAACAACACGTTCAAGAACGGCATCTTGCCAATTCGCCTGCCGCGCGAGACGTGCGACCAGTTGATGCAGGACGCGCGGCTGGGGCCGAATGCACGCCTCACGATCGACCTCGAGCGGCAGGTGATCGTGCGTCCGAACGGCGAGGAGATTGGTTCGAAATTGATCCGTTCAGAAAGCACCTGCTGTTGAATGGGCTGGATGACATCGGGCAGACCCTGCAGCACGCGCGCCGCGATCGACGGCTACGAGGCGCGCGAACGCGCGGCACGGGACTGGATGCCGGCGGTTTCGGTGTGACGATGGCGCGCTACCCCGTCCCTTGCGCGGGACGGCCGAGGTGGCGGGTGGTGCCGCACGAGAGTCGTGATGGCGGACCTTCGCCGACCTGACGGGGAGGGGGAGATGCGGATGCCATCGAACAAGAAGCTGCTTCTGCTGCAGGGCGACGGCATCGGCCCCGAGGTGATGCGCGAGGTCCGCCGCGTCATCGACTGGATGGACCGCCGCCGCCACTTGAGCTTCGATCTTCCGAGGACCTCGTGGGCGGCGCCGCGATCGATGCGCGCGGCACGCCGATCACCGACGCCACGATGCAGGCCGCCAAGGACGCCGACGCGATCCTGTTCGGCGCCGTCGGCGGGCCAAAATGGGACCCGCTCGGCTTCGATCGCCGGCCCGAGATCGCGATCCTGCGGCTGCGCGGCGAGTTGGGCCTGTTCGCCAATCTGCGCCCGGCGATCGCTTTCGACGCCCTCCTCGATGCTTCCACGCTCAAGCCTGACATCGTGCGCGGGCTCGACCTGATGATCGTGCGCGAAAGCACCGGGGGCATTTACTTCGGCAACCCTCGCGGCATCGAGACTTTGCCGGACGGCAGCAGGCGCGGCGTCAACACGGAAGTGTACACCACCCCCGAGATCGAGCGCGTCGCGCGCGTAGCGTTCG
>CAVWFK010000008.1:0-223601 GCA_963754235.1 uncultured Alphaproteobacteria bacterium
GGACCTGATTGCACGCACAGTTAGGCATGCCGCTTGGTTTGGCAGGTTGACGACGCGGACCAAGCGCGGGAGTAGACGCAGCGCGTCGGTTCCGCCGCGATCGTCGATCTCGCCGCGCTCGATCTCTCCGGCGAGGCTCTCGGCCTGTTGGGCGAGGAGCCCGCAAGCACGCTGCATCGCGCCCTCGGCAAAGGCCAATTGGCAGTCTTTCGGCAGGTCGTCCCCCCCGCGGCCATGACCTCAGATTGCACGTCCAAGTTGAGCTAGTCCAGAGCTTCGATCGGCTCGATCAGACTCGCGTCGTTATTCCGCACCGCGTTGACTCGCGGGCTGACCGGCCACGGCCGCAGCACGTCCTCACCGGCCGGCCGCAGCAGCGCGGTCGCATCGCCCTCGGCCTCGCCAAGTTACGCCTGCCAGTCTGCCGGCTGGATCACCACCGGCATCCGGCTGTGGATCGGCGCCAGCAGCGCGTTGGCGTGCGTCGTAAATCGCGTCCCTGAGTTGCCCAACTCGGCCGCACCTCGATACGTCGAGCGGATCAACCTGCCAGGAGGCGAGGATGCCCAATGCCCAAGCGCCGTATTGGCATTTCCAATGCCCCGAGTGTGGTCTCGGGGACCATGAGGTGGGCCATCTGATCGCCCCGGACGACCTCTACTGCGTCGTTTGCCTGGAGGAAGAAGGGCGTCTGGTCCGGCTGGAACGCTGGGAGGAGACCGATCAGGCGCGCTTGCCGGTGGCCTTGGTGGCGGCCTGAGCGGCAGGTTTCTTGCCGCCTTGCGCCGGCTCCTTGGCAGGCTTGACCGGAGCCGTCTTTGCTGCCGCCTTCGGCGCTTCCGCCGTCTGCCCCAGGCTCTTCTTCAGCGCCGCCATCAAGTCGATGACGTTGCCGCGGTCTGCCGCGGGCGCCTCGTCCTGCATGTCGATGCCCTCGCCTTTTAGCTTGGCGTACAGCATCGCCCGCAAGCGGGTCTCGTAGCGGTCCTCGATGTCTGACGGGTCATAGTGCCCGGACTGCCGCTCAATCAGCTGCGTCGCAAGCGCGACCATTTCCGGGTCTGTTTTGAGCTGCGCGGCATCCTCGAAAAGCTCCTTCGGGCTGTTCAAGTCCCGCTCTTCGTGCAGCGTGTGCGCCATGAGTCCTGCCCCCATCGGGCGCAGGGCTATGGTTCGCTCGCGCTGAGAAATGACGACCCGCGACAGCGCCACCATGCCGGTCTTGCTGATCGCCTCCCGAAGCACGGCATACACGTCCTCGCTCCCCTTTCCGTCCGGGGCAAGGAAGTAGCTCGCGTCGTAGTACATCGGGTCGATGGAACCCGCATCGACGAACTTTTCGACTGTCATCACAGACGAGCTCTCGACCTTGATGCGGTCGAGATCATCATCGGTGACGATGAGGTAGTGGTTCTTCTTGAACTCGTAGCCCTTCACCAGATTGCGGCGTTCGAGTTCCTGTCCCGTCTCGCCATCCTGCGTGACCATCCTGATCCGATTTCCCGTTTCAGGATTGATCATATTGAAGCGGATTGCGGATCGATCGTGGCGCGCGTTGTAAAGCGCCACAGGACAAGAGACGAGCGCCAGCCGCAGTTGGCCGCGCCAGATAGGTCGTTGTGCCATGCCCGAGAGGATTCGGACGAGCCAGCGAACAAAAAAGGACTCCGCCAAGTTCGTCGCGGCATTCTGCCGGCGCTCAAGGGGGCAGCATCGACTGACAAGCGCTTGGCAGGTCAGGAAATGCCTGCGAACGTGTTCCCGGCTGACCTACTAACACACGTTTGAGTGATCGGGCGCCGAGCTTCTTCAGACTTGCCAGTCGCTTGCGCGGAT
Organism: uncultured Alphaproteobacteria bacterium; assembly: GCA_963754235.1. Lineage (GTDB taxonomy): Bacteria > Pseudomonadota > Alphaproteobacteria > Acetobacterales > Acetobacteraceae > DATAYA01. The sequence goes on from CAVWFK010000008.1 coordinate 1,837, forward strand.
CGATCACGGCGGCTCCGGCACCAGTTCGATCGCCCAATCGGGCGCCGCCCCGCCGACATGCTGGCGATGCCCGGCGCAGAGATAGACCGGCGCCGGCCGGCCGCCGCAGCGGTGACACCGCAGCCGGGCTAGGACCGCCTCGAACGTCCGGTTGCCGCCCTTCGTCGCGAGCAGCCGCACCGGGTAGAGCACCACGCCCTTGCAGCAGCGCAGCTCAAGCGAGCAATCCGGCCATTCGGACAAGCGATGGGCGAGGTGGAAGGGCGGCGGGTGCACGCACCCATTTAGCTTTAGCGGGGGAACAGGAGGGGAAAAAGATGGGCCGAGCTACGCAATTTCCGAGGCGGTCAGGCCCGCCTCATTCCGGCTGGTTACAGGCGATTAGCTCAGGGCGAAGCCGAGGCTGTCCACCACGCGGCCATCGATCTTGACCGGAAGGTAGGTGCAGGAGCGCCCCTGCGCGTCGGTGGCACGAATCGCCTGCGGCATCGTGTCGGGATAATCGCCGCCGTGCTCCAGCGTCTCAAACGTCCAGCCCCGTCCGTCGAGCGCCGGGTCTTGCGGGCGATCGTGTTCCGAGAGCTCCCGAAAGGTGCGGGATTGAGTGATTTTCACGGGCTGATCCTCCTGCCAGGACGCCAACGCAGAACCGCCCCGGTGGTGGCCGGGGCGGCTGGTAGGGCTGGCCGCGTGGCGCGTCAACGCCAAGTGGCAGGCGCACCGGCCAAGGGTGCTGAAGCCGGCCACCTAATCCGGCTGCGGCGACCGGCACCGAATTCGGCATCGGTGCGCAGGATTTCTCCTGTAAAATCGGCGCATGGATAAGATCGATTTGGGAAAATGCGGTATTTTCTGATGGCTGTTGCTCTGGTCCCCATCGCGCAGGCCGCGGCGAGCACCATTAGCGACCGCCCGCCGGAACTGATGCACATGCCCACCAACGCCTTCGTTTTGACCGTAAGCGGGTCGATTGGCGCGCCGCTCGCTTACCGGGCGAACCCGCTGGGGGAAAGGGTTGTCGAGATGCCGGCCCCCGACACGGCCAACCTGAGTTTCGCAAGAATCGCAGCCGACTCTGCCGCAATTGAGCCGAGCCTAGGTTTTATAGCTACCGGGCCTGCGAGTTTCGAGCCAGAAGACGCTTACACCGGATTCACAAGGCCACCAACCTTCGGCAGCGGGGGCCAGACCTCTGCCAGCAGCGGCAGCGGAGACATCACCACCCTTTCCGCCCCCATTACCAATCTCGACCTTCTTGGCGTGCCAAGGGGCTACGTCTCCGGCAGCGCCCTGTCGGGCAGTTCGACCTACGACAACCAGACCTTCAGCAGCCTCGGCGTGACGCCCGGCACTTACGTCTGGACGTGGTCGAGTGGCAGCTTCACGCTCGACATCCCAGGCGCTGCGGTTCCGGAACCGTCCAGCCTCGGGCTGCTGGCGCTGCCGCTGGGCTTCGTCACGCTGCTCGCCGCGCGGCACCGCCTGACCTAGACGCGCACGCTGGCGAACAGTGCGCCCACACAACCGTCGTCGAGGAAAGGGTTGCATAATGAAGATCAGCTTGGTGTTCCCGGCGTTCGTTACCGGATTGATTCTGGCCGGTGGCGCAGGTCGCGCGGCCGATTGGGACGGCGACCAGGTCAACGTTCAACTCCTCTCGCCGAACCCCCAGACAGTTGCCTTCAACGGCAATTTCATCGTGCCGCCGCCATTCAACATCGAACCATTTGGCGAGCAGATTTTCCCATTAGGCATCGGCGACACGATGGTCATCCTTCAGAACTTAGACCAGTCTGCCGATATTTTCCCAAGTCAATCCGTCATCAAAATCACCGACTTGACCGCTTCGCAAATCGTAGGAGCGGTTGAGGATCCGAACTCGACGACCATTTTGAAGACGCCGGTCCTTTTCGGGAGCAACTTTCTGCAGTTCGACGTGTCGCAACAGCCTCTAAACCCAGGCTCTATCAAGATCGACTTGAACTTTTCGGGCGGTATCGGATCTCCAACGCCCATCCCTGGGCCGGCCTCGCTGCCGCTGCTTGCGTCCGGCCTGCTTGGCCTCCTCGCCGTCTGTTGGCGGAAGAATACGAGGGGGCGCCGGCTACTTGGGTCGGTGTGAATGCAGAACCCCCCCGGGTGGCGAGCCGAGGCGGCTGTAGCAGGCGGGCAGCGTGCCGATCATCCCGGCGGCGGCTTCGGCTTGGGCGGCGTGGGGCCGCCGCGCCACGGCAGCGGGGCCGGCGGCGCGAACGGGCGGGGCGTCATGCCACGCCCTCCGGCGGCGCCGGCCCATTCACCGTCGCCGGCGATGTGCCGCTCGCTGACGCCGGCGGCCCGGATTGGGATGTCTGGGCCGAGACGGTGTCTTTTGACGAAGATACCAGGCTATTTCGCCACCGCCGATCTTACGCTGAGCGTCGCCTACACATACAGGCCGGCGGGTGGCGGGCCGGCCACGTTGCCTAAGCCGGCGGCGCTGCCGCTGCTGGCGGTCGGGCTGCTGGGGCTGGCGGGTGCAGGGAGGCGCAGGTAGCGCGATCAGGGGGGCCGCTCACTCCTCTCGCCGCAGGGTGAACCCGTGGCTATCCACCACGCGCCCTTCAACCTTGATGGGGACATAAATGCAAGACCGGCCCTCGGCATCGGTGGCCCGGATGGCCTGCGGCATTGTGTCGGGATACTCGCCGCCGTGCTCCAGTGTCTCGAATATCCAGCCCTGGCCGTCCAGCGTCGGGTCTTGCGGGCGCATCTCCGGCGCCAGCTCGCGGTAGGTGTGGCGAGAGTGGGGCGCGCTCCCTTCCACCGCCATACGTTATGGCGTCCAGCCGGTCGGACTGGTTGCAGCGGGCGCGGGGGTTCCGGCACTGGGCGGCGCATTCGCCGCGGAACGGTCGGCGCATCCGGCGGCCAGCAGGCAAGCTAGCGGTGCGAGGACGTGAGTGACGGGCATCGGGCAGGGTGATCCTGAGCGGGAAAGCCTCAGAACGAACGCGAACCGCCCCGGTTGCCAGCCGGCGCGGCTGGTAGGCTTGCATCCCCGATGGCATATTGAAAGGAGATGCCGAGACGGCGGCCCCCCGAACCCCACCCCCACGCCGACGCGACTTACCGCGTGCTGCCAGCGGAAGCGGGAGCGTTTGGCGTGGAAGTCGTCATACCGGGCAGTCACCCGACGATCGTTCGCGGTTTCCCCACTGCTGAGGCGGCCGAGGCATGGGTGGCAGAACACAAGACGGGTGTCGGTGCCGGTCAGCCCTTAAAGAGGCTTCGTTTCCGGGACCGGAGTAGCTGAGTCATGCACGCGCAAAATCTCCTGTTCCGTATGTTGCGCCCGGCCGTCGACCGCCCCTCGACCTCCTGTCGTAAGCCTCGAGTGCGCGGCGACAATCAGGGTGGTTGGGGGCGTCAATTAGGATGGATTGTCGCCGGCGCGGTTCCCGACAGGAGGCCTGCCTGCGACTCCGTGACGACGTGTCGGACTGCCGGGGTCCTCAACTCCCGAGAAGAGACCCCCAGTGCCCGGCACGCACATCACCGATCAGCAGGCGAAATTGTTCGAGCCGGGGCGGCGGTAGGCGGCGCAGGATCATTGCTTGGTGGCTGTAGTGCCAGACGCGCCCTTCTTTGGCGCCGGCCCCGCTTCCGAGCCGGCCTTGGCGGGCTGGCCGGGCGCGCCGCCAATCGTGCTGCCAGTGCCGTTTCCGGCGGCCGGATTGCCGCCAAGCGCGGAGTCGTGGGTAACCCACTTGCCCGACGTCTTGCCCGACGCCGGACCGGAGGTGGTCCCGGTGGCACCGCCGGTCTGCTGCGCCTGTGCGAGAGGCGCGAACGCGAGTGTGCCCGCGAGCAGGGCCCCGCAGGCGAGAGTACGCGCAAAACGATCTCTCTGCCCGCCTCCCTGTGGGAGCGGGTGGACGAGTTCATGTTCGCCAGCCGGATCAAGAAAGATAGCGTGGCCATCCGCCGGCTGGTCGAGCGCGGGCTGGACGCCGAGGAGGCCGATGCGGCGCGCAGCGCCGGTGGACCATCGCGAAGCGATGCGGCGCAACCGCGCTGGTCACCGTCGGGATCCGACGCCGGGAAGAAGCCGGCGGGTGCCGGGCGCAAGCCGGGCGGGGGGCGTCAATAATCTGTGCGCAGCCGTGCGCCACCATCCCGCGCAGGATCGTGAGATGGCTTGTGGATGGCTGAGGATGCCAACCGTAAGCGCCTGATCTAGCATCACATTTCGGCACTGTTGGCGGACACCCTCTCCGCCATTCCCCCGTTTGTCCGCCCCGCAGATCCAGGTGGACGATCTATGCCGCTAGACCCGCCGCCCTCAGCTCCTGCCTGAAGCCATCGACAACCTTCGAGGCGACGAAATCGACGACCCCAGGAACGGCGAACAGCCCGATCAGCAACGGAAGCGCTCCGCTGCCGCCATTGTCCGCCACCAACTTGCCGATCACCGCCTTCAACCGCGTCTCCAACATCGGCTTCAGCGCATCCGGATTGAACGCGCCTACCGGCCAATCCGGCACCGGCAGCGGCGCTTCGCCGGTCTTGTCCGGGATAACCGGCAGAAAATAGCTATCTCCGGGCGTATTCTGCTGGACGTCGATTCGTTTTCCATTCTGATCCATCGCCCAGTCCTTGCGATCATCGAGCTGCCAGCTTGCGAATAGCGGGTTGTCGCCCGCCAGCACCAACTCTGTACGGACATAGGTCTGCATGTTCTGGCGACCGAGCAGATAATCGTGCACCCGGAACGCTCGTGCGCACCAGCCCGCCGCCGCATACAACGCGGTTCCCGCCAGAGCGGCCTCTCCGACTTTGCCCTTCTCCGGGCGGAACGGAACCAATTGAAAGCGGCTGAATACGTCGTCATTGGCGAACAGCTCCATGTCGGCGGTCAGGTAACGACCGCCGCCAACGACCGTGCCGACGATATCCTCGACAACCGAAAGCAAGCTCTTGCCCGTCCTTGCGATCGGCTTGGGCTGATCGGCGAGCGGGTCGATCATGAAGATCGCCCGCCTCGCGTCCGACTTGCCTTGGGGATTGACGCCGATCAACCCGGCGAGGGCCTGGTGCACAAGGCATACCGGATCGTTGTTGAAGGTGCCTCCGTCCACACAGGTGCACGAATAGGTTCCGTCCTGTTCGGCGTCCGGAAGGCCGGTCCAGTCGGGTTCCGGCCAGTCAACCCGGTAGCCTGGCACCCCCGCCACCGGTCTGACCCGCGGCCGGTAATGATAGTGCTCCGCCGGCCGCGACAGCGCGCGTGCAGCCAGTCCGACCGGCAGCGCGGCGCTGGCGGTGGCATAAGTGACGAGGGTGTCGTAGCCGACGAAGCTGGAACCGTCGCCCTGGCCAAGCCAGAACTCATCCTCGCGCTTCCCAAGCGAATCCGGTGTGACGGCGGGAGATGCTCCATTCGGGCACGCGAACCAGGCGAAGTCGTCGTGTTGGACGAATGCCGCCCCGGAAAAGTCGCCGAGTGTTGGGACGTTGAGGATATGGTATGGCACCCCCCGGAGGTTAGCGAGGGTCACGGCGACACGGAACGGTGCGGCGAAGTACGGAAGAACCTCTCCTTGTGTGTTGCCGAGTGCCGCCAGCTTGGCCCCCCATTCATCGATCATTCGGCAATTCACCAGTGACGGCACGTGCTGAACCGGCTTCACCACGGCGCCCGACCCGAGGTCGGCGTCGTCATGCAGGTCGTCCGTCAGCAACAGCCGCGCTATCTGAAACTCATTGACCCATAGATCCCAGAGAGGGTTTCCGGTCACGACCGGGTCGGCTTGTCGCCCGTCAGGGGTGGCATCGGCGCTGACGTGAGGCACCTTCCGGCTCGACAGCAGCCCGAGAATGGCGGCGCAGACTGCACCGCCTGAGGTCCCCGCCACCATCTTCACGATGACCCGGTGCAGCGGCCGGGGGTCGGCGTGCCATGCCTCAAGCGCCTCGAGCAAGAAGTCCAGTGCCCCTGCTGTATAGGCGCCGGCGGAGACGGTACCGCCCAGAACCAGGCCGAGTTCAAAGGTTCGATCCGGCGGCTCGGGGACGACCGTCGGAAACAATTGGCACCGCCGATCGGGGACAACCGGTGGAATAGCCATGTACTCCTCCCGCGCTTTTGTGATCGGGAGCGTATCGTAACGGTAATGTCCCGAAAAAGCAAGTGCCGCCCGGCATCATCGACCGGCGCTCAATTCCGTGATGGCTGGGAGCTGCGGGACCGGTCAGGGCCGCGAGCCGCGTCGCGGTGGGGCGCTAAACCGCCGCCGCCGCTAACGACATTTTATTTGCTGTGTCATGATCGGGACACGCCAGCCGTCTACTCCCCTTCATCGATTTGCCAGCCCGATCCGGATCGCGGACACTGTGCCACAGTCGTGCCGCCCGAATCGCTAATCATCGGGCGTCTTTTCATTGGGCGTCGCCCCGCGGCGGGAAGGAAACACTCCGAATGGTCACGATCCCGGTCCCCACCGACGTCTATACGTTGGAAGGCATCTCGATCATCCAGCAGACGCTAGGGAATCTGGCCGCGCCCTTCGGCGGCGCCTTCACCATCCAGGTCGCATCCGGGGGCTTCCTGCCGCCGCCCATTCCGGGCGCGCTCAATATCGGGGTCTTCGGCGCCTCCTCGACCGGCGACATCCTGCCGCCCGGATACGGCGCGGCTTTCATCCAAGGCAGCGGCAGTGCCGTGCTGACCGACGGCAGCTCCGGCAGCGCCCTGCTCGCCGCCGGCTCGGGGGACCAGCAGCTCGCGGATAACAGTGCGATCGGCAACGACACCGTGGTCGCCGGCAGCGGCAACAACTCGCTGTTCGGGGGCGCCGGGACGAATGCGGTGCTGGTGGGCGGCTCGGGCAGCGACCAGCTGGTGGCCAGCACTCAGGGGGCTGGCGGCGCGCTCATGCTCGGCGGTCCCGGCAACACCACCTTCTTTGACGGCCCCGGCACCTCGACCATCATCACCGGCAATGGCGACAACACCGTCGTTGCAGCCAGTGGCTCCGATCAGATCACCACCGGGTTCGGCGCCAATTTCGTGACCCTGGGGGTCGGCAACGATCAGGTGGTCTCGCAGGGCAGCGACACGATCCTGGGCGGCAGCGGCACCGCGACCATCTTCGCGACCGGCCCCAACCTCACTTTCGGCGGCAGCGGCCCGATGTTCTTCATCAACGGCAGCCAGAGCAGCACCGTGATCGGCGGCACCGGCTCGGGCAATGATGTCGTCAACACGGGCGCCGGCGGCGGCCTCTATGCGGGCGGTGCGGGTGCCAGCAACATCATCTTCGCCGGCAGCGGGGCAGCCACGATGTTCGGCGGCAGCGGCACGGACGCGCTGTTCGCAAGCGGCGCCGCCTCCGACGTGCTGATCGCGGGATCGGGCAACGAGACCCTGAGCGGGCTTGGCGGCAGCGGCGACAACATCTTCTACGCCGGCGCCGGCAGCGATCTCCTGGGCGGCGGCGCCGGGAACGAGACCTTCATCGGCGGCACCGGGATCAGCACCATCATCGGCGGCGGCGGCGCCGATCTCTACGGCTTCATCAACGGCCTCTCCTCGGGCGGGTCGGACGTGATCTTCGGCTTCGATCCCGGCAAGGGCGACGCGATCTCATTGCAAGGCTACAGCAGCGACGAGGCGCTGAACGCACTCGCCAACGCCGCCACCACCGGGGGCACCAGCGAGCAACTGCTGCTGTCGGATAACACGCTGATCACTTTTGTCGGCGTGACCGGCCTCGGTCCGTCCAACTTCGTCTGAACAACTCCGGTCCCATCGCGTCGTTCGAGGCGGCGCTCGCGCAGCATCGCGCCGGCCGGCTGGCCGCGGCGGAGGCGGCATACCGCGCCATCCTGATGCGCGAGCCGGACCACGCCGACGCTCTGCACCTGCTCGGCGTGATCGCGACCCAGTGCGGACGGCCCGAGCAGGGGGCGGCGCTGATCCGGCGGGCGCTGGCGCGGCTGCCCGAATTTGCTGATGCGCACGCCAATCTCGGCAACGCGATGCGCCTCGCCGGACGTGCTGCGGAGGCGGTGGCAAGCTACGCTCGCGCGGTCGAACTGCGCCCCGAAATCGCCGACATGCACGCGAATCTCGCCCGCGCGGAGGGGGAACGCGGCCACCACGTGGCGGCGGAGGCGGCCGCCCGGCGGGCGCTCGCCCTGGCGCCGCAGCTTGTCGAGGCGCACGGCCAGCTTGGCCTCGCTTTGCTCCATCAGCGCCGGCTCGACCCGGCCGAGGCGAGCCTGCGCCGAGCTTTGCAGCTTGATCCCGCGCGTGCCGCGACGCTGAGCGCGCTCGGCCTGCTGCTGACCGAGCGCGAGCGCTTCGCCGCGGCCCTTGCCTGCCACCGGCGCGCGCTCGCATTGCTGCCGGACGATCCGTCCGCCCTTCATGCGCTGGGCCTGACCCAGTACCGGGCGCACGACGTCGCCGATGCGGCGCAGAGCTTCCGCCGGGCGGTCGCGCGCGCGCCGCACTTCGCCCAGGCATGGAACGGGCTGGGGCGCGCGCTCCGCGCCGCCGGCCGGTTCGAGGCGGCGATAGACTGCTTCCGGCGCGCGCTCGCAATTCAGCCGCGGCTCGCGGATGGGTGGCGCAACCTGGCGATGACCGGCGGCATCGCCGCGGCCGACGACGCAGTGGGGCGGCTCGAAGCCCTGCTCGCCGATCCGGCGCTCCCGGCGGGGGATCGCGTCGCCGCCGGCTTCGCGATCGGCAAGCTGCACGACGATGCGGGCCGGCACGACGCCGCATTCCGGCACTATGCGGCGGCGAACGCGACCTTCCGCGCCGAACGCGCGGGTGCCGGCGAGCGATTCGACGCCACCCTGCTCGCTCGGCAGGTGGACCATCTGAGCGCGACCTACACGCCGGCCTTTTTCGCGGGCGCGTCCGGCTGGGGGAACCCATCGGCGCTTCCGGTCTTCGTCGTCGGAATGCCGCGCTCGGGCTCGACCCTGGTCGAGCAGGTCATCACGAGCCACAGTGCGGCCCACGGCGCCGGCGAGCTGCCCGACATAAGACGCATGGTGATGGCGTTGCAGCGTCGCGATGTGCGCGACATCGCGGTGCAGGATTGGTCGCGACCGGACAAGCGGCAAATGGCGGACGCGCACCTGGCGCGGCTCGCGGCGCTGGGCGGCGACAGCCTCCGCGTCGTCGACAAGCTGCCCGACAACATCCTCAACCTCGGTCTGATCGCGACGCTGTTCCCCGGCGCGCGGGTGATCTTCTGCATCCGCGATCCGCGCGACACCTGCCTCTCCTGCTTCTTCCAGATGCTGCAAGACGGCAATCTCTGGTCCTACGACCTCGCCGATTGCGGCCGGCGCTGGCTCGAGCTGCGGCGACTGCAAGCGCACTGGCTCGACGTGTTGCCGTTGCGGATGCTGGAAGTCCGCTATGAGGCGATGGTCGCGGCACTCGAGCCGCAGAGCCGCCGCCTGATCGGCTTTCTCGGCCTGGAATGGGAACCCGGCTGCCTGGAGTTCCACCGCACCGCGCGCGTCGTGACGACCGCGAGCGCATGGCAGGTGCGGCAATCCCTGTACGCAAGCTCCGTCGCGCGTTGGCAGCGGTACGAGGCGCATCTGTCGCCGCTGCTGGACGTGCTGGCGGGCGCGCGCGATGAGGAAGAAGGCTGGGCTCTGCCCAGACCCGCCAAAGGGCAGTTGCCCTTTGGAAACCATTTCCGAAGTGAATGGATTCTCAAGGCTGCGCCTTGAGCGGGTCCAGGGCAGCGCCCTGGCCTTTCTTCGACACCAGAGCCGACATCTGCTGGATCAGAGGAACGACACCGGATCGACGTCCACATCCACCCGCGCCCGCGCCGAGACCGCGGCGCGCGCCAGCCAGTCGCGCAGCAGCGGCTGCACCGCGATGTCGCGGCGGGTCTTGAGCAGCAGCCGTCGCCGGTGCCGGCCGCGCAGGATCGCAAGCGGCGCCGGCGCCGGCCCGAGCACCACCACGCCCGGCCCGCGCGGTGCCGCGCGGCCGAGTGCCGCGGCGGCGGCATCGGCATCGGCCGACGCGGCCGCACTCACGATCAGCGCCGCGAGCCGCCCGAACGGCGGCCAGTGGCCGGGGCGCCGCATCGCCGCCTCCTCGGCCATGAACGCCGCCAGATCGCCCGCGACCAGCGCCCGCATCACCGGGTGGTCGGGCGCAAAAGTCTGTAGCAGCACTCGGCCCGGCGCCTCGGCCCGCCCTGCGCGGCCGCCCACCTGGTGCAGCAACTGGACCGAGCGCTCGGCGGCGCGCAAATCGCCACCCGCCAGGCCGAGATCGGCATCGACGCCGCCCACCAAGGTCAGATGCGGGAAGTGCCAGCCCTTGGCGACGATCTGGGTGCCGATGATGAGATCGATTTCGCGTGCCGCGATCGCGCGCGCCGCCTCGGCCGCCGCATGGGGGCCGGGCAGCGTGTCGCTCGCCATCACCAGCCGGCGGGCGTCGGGGAAGCGCGCCGCCGCCTCCTCGGTGATGCGCTCCACGCCCGGCCCGATCGGGGTCAGGCTGTGGGCCGCGCCGCAGGTCGGGCAGAGCGGCGGGATCGGCTCGGCCTGGCCGCAATGGTGGCATTGCAGCACCCCGCGCCCGCGATGCTCGACCAGCCAGGCGGTGCAATTCGGGCACTGCATCCGGGTCCCGCAGGCACGACAGAGAGTCAGGGGCGCGTAGCCACGTCGATTGAGGAACAGCATCGCCTGCTCGCCGCGCGAGAGCGTCTCGGCGATCGCGGCGACCAGCGGCGGCGAGAGGAACTGTCCGCGCTCGGGGGGTGTCAGGCGCAGGTCGATCGCGGCCACCTCCGGCAGCCGGGCGCCGCCGTGGCGGGCCTTGAGCGTGAGCCGGCGGTAGCGGCCGGTCTCGACATTGGCGACCGTCTCCAGGCTGGGGGTCGCCGAGACCAGCACGCAGGGAGCGGCGGTCAGCTGGGCGCGCACCACCGCCATGTCGCGGGCGTGGTAGATCACCCCCTCCTCCTGCTTGAACGCGGTCTCGTGCTCCTCGTCCACGACGATCAGGCCGAGATCGGGAAACGGCAAGAACAGCGCCGAGCGGGCGCCGACCAGCACCGGGGCGAGGCCGTCGGCCACCGCGCGCCAGGTGGTGCGGCGGATACGCGGTGAAAGGTCGGAGTGCCAGACCGCAGGGGCGACGCCGAAGCGCGCGGCGAACCGCTCCAGCCATTGCGACGACAGTGCGATCTCCGGCAGCAGCACCAATGCCTGCCGCCGCTCGGCGAGGCATTGCGCGACCGCCTCCAAATAAACCTCCGTCTTGCCGGAGCCGGTGACGCCTTCCAGCAAGCGTCGTCGAGAAGCCGCGTTCGGCGACGGCGCTGCGCAGCGCGCGGGCGGCTCGCGCCTGCTCTGCCGAGAGCGGCGGGCCGCGGCGGAACGGATCGGGGATCGAGAACGGTGCGGCCGGCGCCAGGGCGATCGGCTCGATCAATCCGGCCTGCGCCATCCCGCGCACCATCCCTGCCCCTACCCCGGCGGCGCGCGCGATCTCGGCGGTCGTGCGTGGGGCGCCGTCGGCGAGCAATGCCGCGACACGCTGGCGCGCGGCGGAGCGGGAAAAGCCGGCCGGGTCCCCGCCCGCGAGCCGCCAGCCCTGCACGGGCGCGGTTGCGTGTAGCGCGTTGACCCGCAGCGCCATCGCCAGCACCTCGCCGGGCATGGCCAGCGTGTAGGCGGCCATCCAGTCGATGAAGCGGCGGAGCGGCGCCAGCATCGGCGGCGCGTCCAGCACCGCGTCCAGCGGCTTGAGCTTGCGCTCGGGCACCGTGCCGTCGGAGGCCCCGTCCCAGACCACGCCGGCGATCGGGCGGCGGTTCAGCGACACCAGCACGAGGTCCCCCGGCCTTGGGTCCAGATCCGCTGGCACGCTGTAGTCGAGCGGCGTTTGGAACGGCAACGGAAGAAGAACGCGGACCCTCGCTAATCGCTTTCGCGTTACTTCCTGGTCATGTATGGTGATGTCGGCCACCGGATTGCCCGCTCCGCTCGATGCCTGTTCCGCCGCAAGCCTGTCCACTGCTCTGGCCCTTCTCAGGAACCGCCGCATGAGACGTTCCGTCGATACCGCCGGGCCAGCCGCGAGCAAGTCCCCTCTGGCATCCACGCCGGTTCCGCGACAGGAGCGGGGGGAACCACCGGCCCTGATCCGGCCCTGTTCTGAGGCTGACATTTCGCGACAGGTGCGAGGGGAACAGCGGGCATGAGCCGGGGCGCGTCGGCGGCGTTCGACGCCGATCTCGCCGACGAGGTGGCGGCGTTCCTGCGGCGCCATCCGGGCTTCCTCGCCGACCGGCCGGAGCTGTATCGCGCGCTGCAACCGCCCGAGCGGGTGCATGGCGAGACGATGGCCGACCACATGGCCGCGATGCTGCGCGCCGCCCGCGCTCAGGCGGCCGAGCTCGCCGCCCGCGCCGATTGCGTGCTCGCCGCCGGCCGCGCCCGGGCCGGGCTTGCGCACCGGGTGCAGGAGGCGGTGGTTTCGCTGATGGGCAGTGACGATCCGGCCCAGTGGGTAGAGGTGGAACTGCCAGCGCTGCTCGGTCTCGATGCCGCCTCGCTCTGCGTCGAGCACTACCGGCCCGGCACGCGGCGCCTGCCGGTGGGCACGGTGCGGCGGCTGCTGAGCGGGCGCGACGTGGTGTTCCGCGATCATCCGGCCGACGCCGCCCTGCTGCACGCCGAAGCGGCCCCGCTCGCCCGCCGCGACGCGCTGGTGCGCGTGCCGGGCGGCCCGGCGCTGCTGGCCCTCGCCTGCCGCGACCGCGGCGCCCTGCCCGGCGAGGCGGAGGGGGCGGCGCTCGCTTTCCTCGGCCGGGCGCTGGGTGCCGCGCTGCGGCTCGATTGACCGGCCCCGATTGACTGGCCCCAATTGACTGGCGCCGAGGCGCGCGCCGCCTTTCTCGACTGGCTGGCGCGCGAGAGGCAGGCGAGTGCGCTCACCGTCACCGCCTATGCGCGCGACACCGCCCGCTTCCTGGATTTTCTCACCCACCATCTCGGCGCCGAGCCGGATTTGCCGGCCCTGACTGCGCTGCGCCAGGCCGATCTGCGCGCGTGGCTGGCAGCGGAGGCCGAGGCGGGCGCTGGCAACGCGACCCGCGCACGCCATCTTGCGGCGGTGCGCAGTTTCTTCCGCTTCCTCGCCCGCCGTCATGGCCTCGCCAATGCCGCGCCGGGCCTGCTTGCCACGCCGCGGTCGCGAAGGCCGCTGCCGCGCGCGCTTGCGCCGGACCAGGCGCTGGCGGCGGCGCGGCAGGAGGGGGCGGCGCAGGACAGGCCGGCGATCTCCGCGCGCGACGTGGCCCTGTTCACTCTGCTCTACGGCAGCGGGCTGCGCATCGCCGAAGCCCTGGCGCTCGACGTGCGAGACGCGCCGCCGCCGGATGCCGATGGCGGGCTGCGCGTGCTCGGCAAGGGGTCGAAGCAGCGCATCGTGCCGGTGCTGCCGGCGGCGCGACAGGCGATCGCGGAGTGGCTCGCGCTGCATCCGTGCGCCATACCGGACGCGCCGCTGTTCGTGGGCGCGCGCGGCGCCCGGCTGGATGCGGCGGTCGCGCAGCGCACGTTGCGGCACTACCGGCGGCGCGCCGGCCTGCCGGAGCACGCGACGCCGCACGCGCTGCGCCATTCCTTCGCGACCCACCTGCTGGCCGGTGGCGCCGATCTGCGTGCGATCCAGGAGCTGCTGGGGCACGCGAGCCTCTCCACCACGCAGCGCTACACCTCGGTCGATGCCACCCGCCTGCTAGCGGTCTGGCGCGCCGCGCATCCGCGTGCGTGATGGCGGTCGCGGTCAAGATCTGCGGCGTCAACAGCGCCGCGGCGATCGACGCGGCTGCCGCCGCCGGCGCCGATTGGGTGGGGTTCGTGTTCTTCCCCGCCTCGCCGCGCTTCGTCGCTCCCGAAACGGCGGCACGACTGGCGGCGCGGCACCCGGACGGATTGCGGCGCGTGGGGCTGTTCGTCGATCCCGATGAGGCCGCCGTCGCCGCGGCGCTCGCGGCGCTGCCGCTCGATTCCATGCAGCTCTACGCGCCGCCGGCACGCGCCGCGGCGCTGCGGCGGCGGTTCGGGATTCCGGTCTGGCGCGCCGTCGCGGTCGGGGCCGCGGCCGACCTGCCCGCCGCCGCCGATGGCGCCGACGTGCTGCTGCTCGAAGCGCCGCCGCCGGCCGGCGCCGACCGGCCGGGCGGCAACGCGCGCCGGCTCGACTGGACGCTGCCGCGCGGCTGGGCGGCGCCGTGCCCCTGGGTGCTGGCGGGCGGGCTCGATCCGGCCAATGTCGCGGGGGCGATCCACGCCAGCGGGGCCACGTGCGTCGATGTGTCCTCGGGCGTCGAGCGGGCGCCGGGGCAGAAAGACCCGGCGCTGATCCGCGCCTTCATCGCGGCGGCGCGCGCGGCATGAGGGTGCACGAGTGAGGGTCCAGCGCCGCCGCAGGCTGGCACTCGCGCTGCTGGTGGTGGTGGTGCCGGCGCTGGTAATCGCGGCCGACTACGCGCTGTGGCGCTGGGCGGTGTGGCGGCTAGAGTTGGGGATCGGGCAGTGGATGGCGCAGTCGCGCGCGGCCGGCTGGAGCGTCAGTGCCGGGACGCCGCAGCCGGGCGGCTGGCCGTTCGCCGCTTCGGTCGCACTGCCCCATCCGTTCCTGTCAGGCGGGGCCGCAGAATTACCAGGGGGCCTCGCCTGGAGCGCGGATCGCGCCGTCATCAGCCTGCATCTGTTGCACCCGCGCGTGTTGCAGATCGCGCCGAGCGGGCAGCAACATTTGGAATTCGCGGGCGGGTTCGACCTGCCGTTCACCGCCGGCCGGCTGATCGCGACGCTGCCACTCGCCGCCGCGTCGCCGACCTTGAACGCGACCGCGCGGGGCTTGCGCATCGGCGGCGCGTCGGGTGGGACCGTCGCGGTGCAGACGCTGACGCTGCACGGCGTGCAAAGCACCGCCGCACTCGGCTTCGCGTTGCAGGCGAGCGGCGTCAGCCTGCCGAGCGGCCGGTCCTGGGCGCTTGGTCCGGAGATCGCGTCGGCCGCCATCGCGGGTGCGATCAGCGGCACTGCCACGCAGGCGTCGGCGGACGCCTCGCCCGACCTCGCCGCGCGGGCCGCATCCTGGCGCGATCACGGGGGCCGCGTCGACGTGCAGAGTCTGGCGCTCCGCTGGGGGCCACTCGCGGTTGCGGGGACGGCGCAGTTGCGGCTCGACCGGGAGTTGCAACCGGCTGGCCGCGCCGATGCGCGCCTGACCGGCTATGCGCCGACGCTGGACCGGCTGGTGGGGCGGGAGGTGATCACCGCGCCGACCGCGGCGGCCGCCAAGGCCGTGCTGTCGCTGATCGCGCAGCCGGCGCCGGGAACCGGCGAGGCCGAAGTGACGGTGCCGCTCACGCTGGCCGGGCGGGAACTCTCGATCGGCGCGATCCCGCTGCTGCGCGTGCCGCAGGTGGTGTGGCCGACCTGGGGGCCGTGACATGGGTTACGTTATATAGCTTGACAATATCGAGGCGAGACGTTAGAGACCGTGCCTGACGCGCAAGCGGAGCCGGTGCCGGCGACGCGGGAGCGGACGCGAGTTTCGGATACCGAGTTCTGACCATAGATCACCGCGGAGGCGGGATGACGAAGGAGGATAATGCGACTGGCGAGCGAGCCGGCGGCGAGACCCGGGGCCATCCCCACAAGCTGCGGCGAGCCTGATTTTTTCAGTTCTCAGGGGCGGCGAGCCTGATCCAGCCCTGTTCTCAGGCCGGCGACGAGCCTGATCCGGCCCTGTTCCTGGGCCTCAGGGAGCCTGATCCGGCCCTGTTCGGAGGCCCCGGTTGGCCACAGGCGACCCCGAACCGGTGACCGATTTCGGCTTCGTGACACCCTCCCCCAACCCTCCGCAAGGGAGAGCGTGTTCCACCCGCCCGAAAGCGGGCCGCGGGGGCACCGGGTTTGGCTTGACATCACATCATTGCTAGCCCGTCGGTTCCGTGGTTAGCTGTCCGGAACGTTCGGCCGAGGCGCGGGCCAGCGCGGCGATGCAGCGACAAAGGGCGCCGGGGGGAAACAGACATGGCACGTACCACGCGACTCGCGGCGCTTGCCGGAGCCGCCGTCCTGGCCGTCGCATCCGGGGCGCGCGCCCAGGAGACCCGCACAACCGTCAAGTATAGCGACATGAAGGATGTCACGCAGATTATGCTGAACCGCGCGGGCAGCAATGGCAGCGACTACCTGCTGACCAACGGCGACTACGCGCAGACCCGCTACTACCCGAACCGGCAGATCAATACGAGCAACGTCGCGCACCTGCATCCCGCCTGGATGTTCCAGACCGACGTCACGGACTCGCTCGAGACCACCCCACTTGTGGTGGGCGGCACGATGTATGTGACCACCGCGTTCGACCATATCTATGCGCTCGACGCGCGCACCGGCCGGGAGCTGTGGCACTACAAGCACAAGCTGGGACCGATCACCATCTATTGCTGCGGCTCGAACAACCGCGGCGCCGCAGCCTATGGCGGCAAGGTGTACATGGCAACCCTGGATTCGAAGCTGATCGCGCTCGACGCCCGGACCGGCAGGCTCGTGTGGTCCACCGACGTCGCCGATCCCGAGCTCGGCTACAGCGAGACGATGGCGCCGACCGCGGTGAATGGCAAGATCCTGCTCGGCACCAATGGCGGGGAATACGGTATTCGCGGCTTCGTCAAAGCGTTCGATGCCGAGACCGGCAAACTGCTGTGGACATTCGACACGATCCCGGAGAATTCGCAAGGCGTCTGGGCGACCACAGACGCGACGGGACGCGACGAGCATCGCGACATCGCGGCCGAGAAGGCGGCCTATGCCAAGAACGGCGATCCATACAAGAGGCTGGGCGGCGGCGTCTGGCAGAACCCGTCGGTCGACCTGAAGCGCAATCGCATCTACTTCGTGGTCGGCAACCCGTCGCCGGATCTCGACGGATCGGGGCGTCCGGGCGACAATCTCTACACCGACAGCTTGGTCTCGCTGGACCTCGATACCGGCAAATACGTCTGCCACTTCCAGTACGTGCCGCACGATTTGTGGGATCTGGACGCGGTGAGCCCCACCGTTCTGACCCCGGTTGCCGACAAGGACGGCCACACCGTCGATGGCGTGCTGCACGCCGGCAAGACCGGGCACCTCTACGTGAACAGTGCCGATGATTGCAGCCTGATCCGCTACTCCGAGGCGATGGTGCCGCAGGAGAACATGTGGACCCTCCCCACCGCCACGGGAGCGCGGATGCTGCCGGGGGCCAATGGCGGCGTCGAGTGGTCGCCGATCGCCACCGTGCCGCCGCAGCACATGGCCTATGCGATCAACCTGAACCAGCCGATGACCTACACGGTGGCAAACGCCCCCTATCCCTCCGGCAAGTTGTGGCTGGGCGGCGCATTTGCGTCGATCCCCAGCGAGGTCCAGTGGGGCAACATCACAGCCGTGGACTACAATACCGGCAAGATCGTCTGGCAGGTGAAGACGCCGGAGCCGATGATCGGCGGCATCCTGGCTACCGCCGGCGGCCTGCTGTTCACGGGTGAAGGCAACGGCATGTTCCGGGCTTATGACGCGGCGACCGGATCGACGCTGTGGTCGTTCCAGGCCGGCGCCGGGGTGAACGCGCCGCCGTCCTCCTATGCCGTGGAAGGCAAGCAGTACATCGTGGTCGGCGCCGGCGGCAATACGCAGCTCAACTACAAGCGGGGCAATGCGATCATCGCTTTCACCCTGGACTGAGCGCACGCCGCACGTGACGGCGAGGGCAGCGGGATTTGCGGCGCTGCTCTCGCTGCTGCTTCCTCCGCATGTCGGCGCACAGCCCGCGGCCGGCAAGCTCGCGCTCTGTGTCGCGTGCCACGGCGCCAAAGGCGTGCAGGTGGACCGCTCGGTGCCGGTGATCGCCGGGCAACAGGAGGGCTATCTCTATCTGGAGCTGCGCGACTTCAAGCTCGGCCGTCGCCAGAGTGCGATCATGCAGCCGGTGGCCGGCGACCTGGACAAGGCCGACATCCTGGCGCTGTCGGCGTATTTCGCAGCACAGCCCTGGCCCGACCTGCAACAGAAGCGCGCCCCGAAGGCAGAGGCACACCGGGCCGAGGTGCTCGCCGGCTCGGCCGCATGCGAGGGATGTCACGCATCGGGCTTCACGGGCGCGAGCGTCACGCCGCGCACCGCCGGGCAGAGCGAGGCGTATCTCCGCGCCACGATGCTGGCGTTTCGCAGCGGTGCGCGCGCGAACAATCCCTGGATGTCGGCGCTGCTGAAGAACTACACCGACGCCGACATCGACGCGCTGGCCGGGTTCCTGGCCGGTCTGTAGGCGCGCTAGTACCGGCAACAGTGGACGGTGAGACGGAGCAGCAACCGATGCTGTCATCACGGTCGGGCCGCGAAGCGTCCCGACCCTTTTGGCGGCGTGGCGACCCAGGGCGGGCGGCACGGCGCGGCAGGGAGTGGATCGCCGCATCGCTGCGCTCCTCGCGACCCATTGGCGTCAGCGCCGCCGCCGTGCCATTTCCGCCACAGCAACAGCAGCGCCTTCTTGCGGGATCGATTGGCGAGCCGTGTCCTGCCGTGCTGGCGGCCCGTGACCTGCGCCGCGCCGGCGGCGGCAATCGGGCTCTCCGGGTGCCTGCCCTGCCGGTCAGCCGTTGCGGACTGGCACTCTCTCGGCTCTCCGTCATGATGAGGTGTCGGGGCAGGGAGTGAATCATGACGCCGCTCGCCATCTTCGCCGTCGTTGTTTTAGTGATCATCGCGTTCGGGCTGCTCCGGTCGGTGCGAATGATTCAGGAGTGGCGACGCGCGGTGGTGCTGCGGCTCGGCCGCTTCCACAAGGTGAAGGGGCCGGGCCTCTTTCTGCTGGTGCCGTTCGCCGATCAGGTGACGACGGTGATCGACATGCGCATCCGGACCAGCGGCATCTCCGCCGAGCAGGCGCTGACGCGCGACATGGTCTCGGTGGGGGTCGATGCGATCGTGTTCTGGCAGGTGGTCGATGCGCGGGCGGCGGCGATTCAGATCGCCGATTATGCGCAGGCGGTCGAGCGCGTGGCCCAGACCAGCCTGCGCGAGATCATCGGCGCGACCGAGCTCGGCCACCTGCTGTCGGACCGCCAGGCCGCCGATGAGCAATTGCGAAAGGCGATTGCCGACAAGACGCAGAGCTGGGGTGTCGCGGTCCGCTCGGTGGAGATCAGGGACGTGGCGATCCCGGCGGCATTGCAGGATGCGATGAGCCGCCAGGCCCAGGCGGCGCGCGAGAAGCAAGCGCGCGTGACCCTCGCCGAGGCCGAGGAGGAGATCGCCCGACGCGTGGTGGAGGCGGCGACCGTCTATGAGCAGAACCCGGTCGCGCTGCAGCTTCGGCAGATGAACCTGCTTTACGAGATGAACAAGGATCGTGGCGCCACGGTGCTGGTGCCGACCGAGATGGCGAGCAGCCTCGGTCTGGTCGCCGGCCTCGCCGCCCAGGCCGCCGCGGCGGCGGGGACGGTCGTGCCTGGGCCCCAGCGCCGCACCTGATGCGGCCGGTGCGATGGAGGGATGCGGGGGCGGAGCAAACCGGATGCTGCCGACCAGAAGGGGCGGAGAGGGCTTGAGCCACAAAAGGTTCAGGGACCACTGTCCCTGGCGGGGTGCAGGGGCGGCGCCCCTGCTCTTTCTACTTCCGCCGCAGCAAGAACAGCGCCTGCTCGCCGAACAAATTGGCGAGCCACGCCGAGCGGCGCCACGGCGCGCGCTGGCCGGCTTCGTCCACCGCGAGCCAGCGCTCCACTGCCACCTCCTCCTCACGGCACAGCGCGAAGAAGTCGCGGATCGTGCAGGGGTGGATATTGGGCGTCTCGTGCCAGGGCCGGTCCCAGGTCTTGGTCATCGGCATCCGGCCGGTGCTGAGCAGTTGCCAGCGCACGAGCCAATGGCCGAAATTGGGAAAACTCACCAGCGCGCGCTCGCCGATGCGCAGCATCTGGCGCAGCACCTCGCGCGGACGTTCGGTCGCCTGCAAGGTGCGCGAGAGCACGACGGTATCGAAGGCGCCGTCCGGATAGTGCGACAGGTCGGTGTCGGCATCGCCGTGCATCACCGGCAGGCCGTGTGCGACCGCGCGCGTCACCAGCGCCATGTCGATCTCGATGCCGCGCGCGTCGCAGCCGCGGGTGCGGAACAGATGGTCGATCAGCGCCCCGTCGCCGCAGCCGATGTCGAGCACGCGCGAACGCGGCGCGATCATCTCCGCCATCAGCCGCAGATCGAGCCGCATGTTCTTGGCGACGAAGCGCACGCCGCCGGGCGAGAGCTCGTTCATCCGATCCCCGCGTGCTCGGCGCAGCCGGCGAGGAAGCCCGCGAGCGTGCGGTGAAAATCCGGCTCGTCGAGCAGGAAGGCGTCGTGGCCCTTGTCGCTCTCGATCTCGACGAAGCTCACATTGGCGGCGGCGCGGTTGAGCGCGTGGACGATGGCGCGCGACTGCGCCGTAGGAAACAGCCAGTCGGAGCTGAACGAGACCAGCAGGAAGCGCGTGCGTGGCCGCCCGAAGGCGCGCGCGAGGTCGCCATCGTGCTCGGCGGCGAGGTCGAAATAGTCCATCGCGCGCGTGATCGTGAGATAGGAGTTGGCGTCGAAGCGACGAACGAAGGTGCTGCCCTGGTGCTGCAAATAGCTCTCCACCTCGAACATGTCGCCGAACAGGCTCAGGCTCTGCGCGCCGCGCAGCCGGCGGCCGAATTTTCGTGTGAGCGCCTGTTCCGACAAATAGGTGATATGCGCGGCCATGCGAGCAACCGCGAGGCCGCGGGCGGGAATGCGTCCGCTCTCCCAGTAGCGGCCGCCCTGCCAGTCAGGATCGGCAAAGATCGCCTGCCGCCCGACCTCATGGAAGGCGATGTTCTGTGCCGAATGGAACGAGGCGCCGGCGATCGGAATGGCGGCGAACACGCTCTCGGGATAGGTCGCGGCCCATTCCAGCGCCTGCATGGCACCCATCGAGCCGCCGGCAACGGCAAACAGCCGTGATATGCCAAGATGCTCGATTAGCCGCTTCTGCGCGCGCACCATGTCGCGGATGGTGACCGGCGGAAAATCTGTGCCCCAAGGCTGCGCCGGCGCACCGCGTGCGAGGTCGTCGCGGTCGCTGCGCGGCCCGGTCGAGCCCATGCAGCCGCCGAGCACGTTGGCGCCGATCACGAAATACCGGTTGGTGTCGATCGGCCGGCCGGGGCCGACCACCGCCTCCCACCATCCCGGCTTGCCGGTGATCGGGTGCGGCTCGGCCACGTACTGATCACCGGTCAGCGCGTGACAGACGAGGACGGCATTGGCACGTGCTGCATCGAGCGTGCCATAGGTGCGGTACGCGACCACCAGCCGCCGCAGTGAAATGCCGCAATCCAGCAGCAGCCCGTCGTCGAAGGCGACGTGCTTGTGGGTTGCGTCGCTGAACGCTTCGAGCTGGTCCATCGCGCGCGTTGCATAGGCGCGGGCGCGCCCGGTCGCAACCGCACGGCGACCATGCGGTTGCCGGGGCTGGGGGGCCATGCCAGTTTCCGCCGCTCATGCAGCCGATTCCGTCCCGCCGGCCGAATGCCTATTCCGCGAGCCCGCTCGACCGCGCCGGACACCGGCGCGAGGACGCGGCGTGGATCGCCGCCCGGCTCGCCGACCCCGAGAGCCTGTTCGTGCCGGTCTGGCGCAGCCGCTCGCTGCTGCGCGGGCTGGCGGAGGAGCGGCCGGAAGCGGTGTTCCTGACCGGGGAAGCGGCTGAGGCGTGCCGGATGGCGGGCGGCCCCTGGGCGTTGCTTGGCGAGTGGCGGGGTGCCGCGATCTTCGCGGTCGATGTCAGCGCCGCCGACGATCCGATCCCGCTGCTGCCGGAGGGGATCGGTGCGTTCGAGGATCTGCGCGCGATCGCCGGGCTGCTGCCGCCCGATGACGGCGCGATCCTGGCGCACGCGCGGGGCCTGATGCACTGGCGCACGCGCACCCGCTTCTGCGGCGTCTGCGGCGCTGCCTGCGTCCCCGAGAGCGCCGGCCACGTGATGCACTGCACCGGCTGTGGGGCGAGCCATTTCCCGCGCACCGATCCGGCGGTGATCATGCTGGTGGTGCGCGGCGAGCGCTGCCTGCTCGGCCACTCGCAGCGCTTCCCGCGAACCACGATGTATTCGACGCTCGCCGGCTTCGTCGAGCCCGGCGAGACCCTGGAGGAGGCGGTGGCGCGCGAGGTGCGCGAGGAGACCGGCGTGCGCGTCGGCCGCGTCGCCTACCATTCGAGCCAGCCCTGGCCGTTTCCGGCCTCCATCATGCTCGGCTTCCATGCCGAGGCGCTGTCCGAGGAAATCACCATCGACCCCGCCGAGCTGCAAGACGCGCGCTGGTTCTCCCGCGCCGAACTCGCGGCCCCCGATAGCGCCGGGTTCACCCTGCCGCGGCGCGACAGCATCGCGCGGCGGCTGATCGAGGACTGGCTGGCGTCCTCGTGATTCGCGGCGCCCTCTTCGCCCTGCTCGCCGCGGCCTGCCTGAGCGGCTGCGGCGGGAAGCCGCCGGACCCAGCCGAAGCGCAGTGCCGGGCGCAGGTGTTTGAGGATCCGGCGGTCAAGCAGATGATCGCGGTGCAGGCGGGCAGCCTGG
The DNA here is from genome assembly GCA_963754235.1 of uncultured Alphaproteobacteria bacterium. Lineage (GTDB taxonomy): Bacteria > Pseudomonadota > Alphaproteobacteria > Acetobacterales > Acetobacteraceae > DATAYA01. Next base: position 24,534 of record CAVWFK010000008.1, read on the forward strand.
GGCTGCAAACGAGCCAGCAGGCGGCGCTGGCGGAAGCGAAACGGCAGGCGCTCCTGGCCTGCCTGCGCGCCCGCGGCCTGGCACCGCCGGGCGGGGTCGAGGCGCCGCGGCCGCCTTCGGCCACGTTCCGCAGCCCATTCTAACGTGCCCGTGGTCTGACCCGTCGGCGTGCGGTTGCACACGGCGCGCGCACTCGCCGCCGCCTGCGCGGGCGCCATAAGCGCATCTGCGGTCGCCTTCGCCTGGCATGAACCTTGCTTGGACGCGACCGACGCAAGGGAGCGGGATCAGGATGATGCGGGAACGTCACGGATGAGCCGTTCGGGACGATACTGGCGGCTGGGCGCGGCTTGCCCGCCGCTGCTGCTGTTTGCGGCGAGCGCGTTCGCGCAGAGCGCGGCTCCGGAGGCCGCCGCCGCGCCGCCCGCGATCGATACCGGCGATACCGCCTGGATGCTCGCCAGCACGGCACTCGTGCTGATGATGACCATCCCGGGCCTGGCGCTGTTCTACGCGGGCATGGTGCGCAAAAAGAACGTGCTCGCCACCATGATGCAGTCCTTCACCATCTGCTGCCTGGTGACGATCACCTGGATGGTGGCGGGCTACAGCCTCGCCTTCATGAACGGCGACGCCCTCATCGGCGATTTGTCGCGCTTCTTCCTCTCGGGCATGGGGCCGTCCTGGAACAAGCCGTTCCTGCTTGGCGCCGGCAGCGGCAATCCCACACAGACGACGATCCCCGAGACCGTGTACATGATGTTCCAGATGACGTTCGCGATCATCACGCCCGCCCTGATCGCGGGCGCGTTCGCGGACCGCATGCGGTTCAGCGCCATGTGCGTGTTCATGGTGCTGTGGTCGCTGTGCGTCTATTCGCCGATCGCGCACTGGGTCTGGAGTGCGACCGGCTGGCTCGGCGGCGGCGTGTTCGGCCTGCCCGGTGCGGCGGACTTCGCGGGCGGCACGGTCGTGCACATCAACGCCGGCATCGCCGGGCTGATGTGCGCGCTGGTGCTGGGCCGGCGCGTCGGCTACGGGCATGACAATATGGCGCCGTACGACGTCTCCTACGCGGTGCTCGGCGCATCGCTGCTGTGGGTGGGCTGGTTCGGGTTCAATGCGGGATCGGCGGTCGGCGCCAACGGCCGCGCCGGCATGGCGATGACGGTGACGCAGATCGCGACCGCCGCCGCAGCGCTTGGCTGGATGTTCGCGGAGTGGGGGTCGAAGGGCAAGCCGAGCGTGCTCGGCGCCGCGTCTGGTGCGGTCGCGGGACTGGTCGCGATCACGCCGGCCTCGGGCTTCGTGCTACCCGGCCCGGCGCTGCTCATCGGCGTGGTCGCGGGTGTGGTGTGCTTTTGGGCGGCGTCCAGCCTCAAGCACGCGATGGGCTATGACGACAGCCTCGATTGCTTCGGCGTGCACGGCGTGGGCGGCATCATCGGCGCACTGCTGACCGGCGTGTTCGCCTACGGACCGCTCACGGCGACCGCAGCGGCGCCGCAGGGGGTCAACATCGGCGGGCTGCCGCAATTCGAGAGCCAGTGCATCGCAGTCGTCTCAACCCTGGTTTGGAGCGGCGGCATTTCGTTCGTCCTGCTCAAGCTGATCGACGCCCTACTGGGACTGCGCGTCGATGCCGAGGCCGAACGCGAAGGGCTGGACGTCACCCTGCACGGCGAACAGCTCGGTTGAGACCAGCCGCCCAACGGATCGACGTCACCCGAGCGCCGCGTCGGTCTCCGTCGCCATCGGAAAACTCGGCTGCGCGCCGGCGCGCATGCAGCTCAGCGACGCCGCCGCATTGGCGCGCGCGAGGGCGGAGGCGAGCGGCGAACCACGGTCCAGCGCCGCCGCGAGCACGCCGCAGAAGCAGTCGCCCGCGCCGGTGGTATCGACCGCGCGCACCGGCCGGGCCGGCAGCGCGATCATCCCCGCCGGCCCCGCAGCGACCAGACCTGCGGCACCGCGGGTCACCACCACGGCAGGCCCCAACGCCGCGCGCAGTCCGCCCGCATCCGGCGTCGCGCCAAGTTGCGCGCCGAGCCAGGCCGCCTCCTCCTCGTTGGCGACCAGCACATCCACCGCCGCCAGCGCGGCACGCGGCAGCGGCGCCGCGGGTGCCAGATTGAGCACCACGCGCGCCCTGCGCCGCCGCGCGCGCAGGATCAGCGATGCGGTCTCGCCCGCATCGCATTCCATCTGCAACACGAGTGTCGCGCCCGAATCGAGCAGTGCGTCCTCGATCTGGACGGCGCGCACAAGGAGATTGGCGCCGGATGCGACGGCGATCTGGTTGCGCCCCTCGGCATCGACGCAGATGCCGGCGCATCCGGTCATCGCATCGGCGCGCGCCACGCGCGACAGGTCGATCCCGGCCGGCCCGAGCAGCGCCAGCGCCGCATCGGCCAGCGCATCACGCCCCGTCGCGCCCGCCAGCACGACCGAAGCTCCGTCGCGCGCGGCGGCGAGCGCCTGGTTGGCGCCCTTGCCCCCCGGGTGCATCTGCGCCGCCGGACCGAGCACCGTCTCGCCCGGCCGCGGCAGCGCGGGCAACGGGAAGACTATATCGAGATTGATTGAGCCGAAGACGACGATCACGGCATTCAGGCACCCGCCATCGTCATGCCGTCGATGCGCAATGTGGGCGCGTTCACGGCGCGGCGGAAGACGAGGTCGTCGGCGGGGGTGAGGCGGGAGAACATCTCGATCAGATTGCCGGCCACGGTGATCTCGGCGACCGGCTCGGCGATCGCGCCGTCGCGGATCATGAACCCGGCTGCGCCGCGGCTGTAATCGCCGGTGACGTTGTTCACGCCCATGCCGATCAGCTCGGTGACGAAAAGGCCGAGCTTGATGTCGGCCATCAGCCCTGCCGGGCTGAGTGATCCCGGTTCCAAATGCACGTTGCTCGGTCCCGGCGAGGGCGGCCCGCCGGTGCCACGGCCCGCGTGACCCGTGCTGCGCATCCCCAACTGGCGCGCGCTGCGGGCATCCAGCAGCCAAGTGGTCAGCACGCCGTCGGCGATCAGATCGCGCGCCGCAGTTGGCACGCCCTCGCCGTCGAAGGGCGCGGAGCGAAGGCCGCGCGCGCGGTGCGGATCGTCGCGCACCGTGATGCCGGACGCGAAGATGCGGCTTCCCATCCGCTCGCGTAGGAAGCTGGTGCCGCGCGCGACCGCGGCGCCGTTGATCGCCCCCAGCAAATGGCCGAGCAGGCCCCCGGCGACGCGCGGATCATAAACAACCGGCACCACCGCGGTCGCGGGCCGGGCGGGATCGAGCCGAGCCAGCGCCCGCTCGGCGGCGCGGCGGCCGATCGCGGCCGGGTCTTCGAGATCGGTGGCATGGACCACGGTCGCGTAGTCGTAATCGCGCTGCATCCCTGTCCCACTGCCGGCAAGTGCCGTCGCGGCGACCGAGTGGCTGGTTCGGCGATAGCTGCCGTAGAAGCCGGCCGAGGTCGCAAGGGCGATCTCGGTGCGGCCGAAACCCGCTTCCGCGCCCTCGGTGTTCGTGATCCCCGGCATCGCCAGCGCTGCATCCTCGGCCGCTGCGGCGCGGTCGAGCAGGGCGGCGACATCCGGCTCGCCGGGATCGTCGAGGTCGAGCTGTGCTGCATCGGCGGCGGGCGCCATCGCCTCGGCAAGGCCGGCGAACGGGTCTTCCGGCACCACGCGCGCCATCGCCACCGCCCGCTCGGCGAGCGCCGCGAAGCCGGCCGGGTCAAGCACGCTGGAGGAGACGATGGCGGCGCGCTTGCCCACGAATACCCGCAGACCGAGGTCACGGCTCTCCGCGCGCTCGATGTGCTCGGTCTGACCGAGCCGGCGCTGCACGCCAAGCGAAGTGCCGCCAATCAGCACCGCGTCGGCGGCATCCGCCCCGGCCGCCCGCGCGGCATCGAGCAGGGCCGGCAGCAGCTCGGGGCCGTCGTGCACCGGCGCCTCAGGCGGCCAGCCGGTCGGCGATCGCCGGCAGGCCGGGCACGTGCTCGGCCGGGCCGAGGGCCGCCAAGGTGGGCGCGCCGCGGAAGATGCGGGCCGCGGCGCGACAGACGTCATCGATGGTCACGGCGTTGATCTTCGATACCGTCTCGGCGGTCGGCACCACCCGGCCGAACACCTGAAGCTGGCGGGCAAGCTGCTCGCAGCGGGCGCCGGTGCTCTCCAGCGACATCAGCAGGGAGGCCTTCACCTGGGCGCGGGCGCGGGCCAGCTCGGCCTCGGAGACGCCACGCTGCACCTTGCGAAGCTCCTCCAGCGTCACCGGCACCAACTCCTCCGCCTCGCGCTCGCCGGTGCCGGCGTAGATGCCGAACAGGCCGCCGTCGGCGTGCGGCGCGTTGAACGAGTAGATCGAATACACCAGCCCCCGCTTCTCCCGCACCTCCTGGAACAGCCGCGAGGACATGCCGCCGCCGAGCAGCGTGGAGAGCAACAGCACCGGGTAATAGTCCGGGTCGGCATACGAGACCGCCGGAAAGCCGAGCACGATATGCACCTGATCGAGCTCGCGCTCCTCACGGAACTCGCCCCCCTGATAGCGGCCGGGAATGGCGGCCCCGGGCATCTCGGCTGGCAGGTCGGCGAAGTGGCGGCGGGCGAGATCGAGCACCTCCTCGTGTTCCAGCGCGCCGGCCCCCGCCAATACGACGTTTCCGGCAGCGTAGTGAGCGTGCATGTACCCGGTCAGCCGCTCGCGGCTCAGCGCGCGGATCACCGCCTCGGTGCCGAGCACCGGCCGGCCCATCGGCTGGGCGGGGAACGCGGTCTCCTGGAAGTGATCGAAGATGATGTCGTCGGGCGTGTCGTTGGCCTGGCCGATCTCCTGCAGGATGACGCCGCGTTCGCGCTCCAGCTCATCGGGGGCGAAGATCGAATGGCTCAGGATGTCGCCCACGATGTCGGCGCCGAGGGCCAAGTCCTCGCGCAGGAGTTTCACGTAATACGCGGTCTGCTCGCGGGCGGTGTAGGCGTTGATGTGGCCGCCGACATTCTCGATCTCCTCGGCGATCGCGGCGGCCGAGCGGCGCGCCGTGCCCTTGAAGGCCATGTGCTCGAGGAAGTGCGAGACCCCGTTCTCCTCCGCCCGCTCGTGGCGGGTGCCGGCGCCGACATAGGCGCCGAGCGAGACCGTCTCGACGCGGTCCATGCGCTCGGTCACGACCGTCAGGCCGGAGGGCAGGCGGCTGACGCGGATCGCGTCGGAGACGGCGGCGGGCGTGCCGGCGGTGACGCGGATCGCGTCGCTGTTCATGCGGTGTTCCTTCTGACCAGGGCCCGAACGGCCGCCTCGGCAGAGGCGAGATCGGCGGGGATGCGGGTGAACCGTTCGTCCCTCTCATATAGGTCCGCGAGGTGCGGGGGCAGGGGGGGGCGGATGGCGGTGGCCGCTGCCACGGCGTCGGGGAACTTGGCCGGGTGAGCGGTGGCGGCGACGATGGTGGGCACGCCCGGGGTCGGATGCGCGCGAGCGGCGGCAACGCCGATCGCCGTGTGGGGGTCGATCAGCCTGCCGGTCTCGGCGTGGACGCGGCGGATTTCCGCCTCGGTGCCGGCGTCGTCGAGCGAGAGGCCGGTCATCGTCTCGCGGGCACGGTGCCAGGCGGCGTCGGGGACCGACATCCGGCCGGTGGCGCGGAAGCGGTGCATGGCGGCGGCGGTCGCGTCCGGGTCGCGGTCGAGCAGCTCGAACAGCAGGCGCTCGAAATTGGAGCTGACCTGGATGTCCATGCTGGGCGAGAGGCTGGGCTGCACGGGGCGCACCGACATGTCGTTGCTGGCAAGAAAGCGGGCAAGGATGTCGTTGCGGTTGGTGCCGACGACGAGGCGCGCGACCGGCAGGCCGATCCGCCGCGCCGCCCAGGCGGCGAGGACATTGCCGAAATTGCCGGTGGGGACGGCAAAGGCGATCGGCCGGTCGGGAGCGCCCAGCGCCACGCCGGCGGCGACGTAATAGGCGATCTGGGCGGCGACCCGCGCCCAGTTGATCGAGTTGACGGCGGCGAGGTGCACCTCCTCGCGGAACGGCGTGTCGGCGAACATCGCCTTCAGCAGGTCCTGGCAATCGTCGAAGCTGCCGGCGACCGCGAGGTTGGCGACATTGGGCGCGTCGACCGTGGTCATCTGGCGGCGCTGCACCGCGCTGGTGCGGCCTTCCGGGTGAAGAATGGCGATCGCGATGCCCGGCCGGCCGCGGCAAGCCTCGATCGCGGCCGAGCCGGTGTCGCCGGAGGTGGCGCCGACGATCGCAATCCGCCCGCCGCGCTCGGCCAGCGCGTGCTCGAACAGGCGGGCGAGCAGTTGCAGGCCGAAATCCTTGAAGGCGAGCGTCGGGCCGTGGAACAGCTCCAGCAGCCAGAGATCAGGGGCGATCAGGACCAGGGGGGCGGTGGCCGGGTGATCGAAGCTGCCGTAGGCGTCGCGGCAGAGGGTTTGCAGGGTCGCGAAGGGGATGGCGGGACCGGCGAAGGGCGCGATGACGCGGGCGGCAAGCTCGGCATAGGGCAAGCCGCGGAATGCCCGCAGGTCGGCGGGCGCGAGATGCGGCCACTCGGCCGGGACGTAGAGGCCGCCATCCTCGGCGAGGCCGGCGAGCAGGACGCCGGAGAAGTCGCGCTCGGGGGCGCGGCCGCGGGTGGAGACGTAGCGCATGAGCGGAGAGTAGCCGGGGTGCAGGCCGACGCGAAGCCAGAAGCAGGGACCTAGAAAGAAACCGGCCTGGCGCAGCTGTCATCGCGAGCCGCCGCTGGGCGGCGTGGCGATCCAGGCGGGAGGCACGGAGCGGCCCGCCTGGATCGCCACGGCGCTCCGCGCCTCGCGATGACGATGCCACGGTTTCATGCCCAGCGGGTCGGCAACGCCGGTGGCGAACTCAGAACAGGGCTCGATCAGGTCGTGCTCGACGCTTCGGCGCTTCTCGCCCTGCTCCTGGGCGAGACTGGCGCCGACAAGGTGAAGGCGGCGCTCGACGGTGCGATCATGGGGGCCGTGAATTTGGCCGAAATCGTCGGCCATTACGTGAGGCTCGGCGCCGGGCGTTCCGACATCGAAACTCTGCTGCGGCCGCTGCCGATCTGCGTGGCCCAGATCGATGCTGCGCTGTCGTACGACGCGGGGATGCTGAGGCGGATCACCTTGGAGCGGGGCTTGTCGCTGGGCGATCGCTACTGCTTGGCGCTGGCGAAGCGAAAGGACGTCCCTGCGCTGACGGCCGAGCGGCGCTGGCCGGAGATTGCGGAGGCGGCCGGTGTTAGGGTCGAGTTGATGCGATAGGGCCCCCGCCGAGCCTTTCGTCCGCCGGATCGTCGATCACGTCGAACAGAAGCTCGGCGGCCGGGCCTTCGAGGAGGGCGGCGGAGGCGGCGGTGAGCCGCCGCATGTCCTCGCTGGCGCGGAAGCGCTCCAGATGCTCGGCGCTGTCCCACTCTGTCATAACCCGGTACTCGGCTTCGGTGCCGTGGACCCGCAAACGTCGCACCGAGCGGCAGCCGGGCTGGCGGCGCATCCCCGGAAAGCCTTCGTCGCGGGTAAAGCGCAGCCACTCGGCGACGCGGTCGGGGCGGACCTGGACTTCGAGGATGCGCAGCAGCATGGAGGCGTTCTGGGCGCGCACGCGATCGTGTGCAAGCGGCTCCCCTGATCGGCCGGCCACTCACGGCGCGGCGCTAGAAATTGTCATGCCGGAGTTGCACGAACCCTGCTAAAGGACTCCCGCTGCGTGCGTGGCGCCGACGGACCGGTTCGCGGGATCACCGAAGGAGGCCTTCCCTTGATCGCTCCATTGTATGCGGCGTCTGGCCTCGCCATCGGCGTGCTGGTCGGCCTGACCGGGGTTGGCGGTGGCTCGCTGATGACGCCGCTGCTGATCCTGCTGTTCGGCTTCCACCCGGCGACCGCGGTCGGCACCGACCTACTCTATGCCGCGGCGACCAAGAGCGTGGGCGCCGCCGTCCACGGCCTGCGCGGCATGATCGAATGGCGGATCGTGGGCCGGCTCGCGTCCGGCAGCGTGCCCGGGGCCGTGCTGACGCTGCTGGTGCTGCGCCAAACGGGCGTGCATTCCGCGGCAGCCGCACACACGCTCTCGCTGATGCTGGGGGTGGCCTTGCTGCTCACGGCGATCTCGCTGCTGTTCCGGCCGTGGATCACCGCCTACGCCACCCGGCACTGGCGTGGACCGTCACCGCGGCGGGAAGCGGGCCTGACGCTTGCAACGGGCCTGGTGCTCGGCGTGCTGGTGTCGCTGACCTCGGTGGGCGCGGGCGCGCTCGGCGTCACCGTGCTGCTGCTGCTGTATCCGCGATTGCCGACGGCGCGCATCGTCGCCTCGGACATCGCCCACGCGGTGCCGCTGACGCTGGTGGCCGGCGCGGGGCACTGGCTGCTGGGGACGATCGATGTCGGCCTGCTGGGATCGCTGCTCGCCGGATCGGTGCCCGGCGTGGTGATCGGCAGCACGGCGGCCGGCGTGATCCCGGAACTGGCGCTGCGGCCGATCCTGGCGATGGTGCTGCTCCTGGCGGGGGGAAGTCTGGTTTGGTGAGGGGTTCGGCTGCGGTCATCGTCGATACGCCAAAGGATAGCGGTGATTGCCAGCTCGTCAGTGCGAGCAAATAGCTCGATCACCAAGTTGTTATCGGAGCGCGCTATTATTGGTGAAAACATTTCCCAGTTAAAATTAGAATTTCAGCGGTTTTATGTTGTGGCCAGTGACCGATGCATACGCGTTGTCGCGTTCCGATCTGAATCGGTTCTTGTTCGCTGAAATCGGCGTAGAGGCGAGCGGGATGACGCTGAGCGTTCTCTCGACTTTTGCACGTCTCGGCATGGACCCGTGGCAGGAAGCCGGACGCCTGGCGACATTGCCACGCACGGCTGCGGTTGATGGGCTGGCCCGGATCATCGCGGCCATGCCGGCTAGCCTCTGGACGCTCCCGGATGCGACTGCGATCGCGGCACGCCTGGTGGCTCTGCTGCCCGCACGCGGCGGTGGTCCGTCCATTGCCGCATCGGCGCAGCCTGCACCGGGTGCTCCCCGGACAATCAAGCAATGGGTGGTCATGCTGGCGCTGCTGGCGACCGTGCTCGCCGGGCTGACGTTGAACCTCATTGGACAGCGGGGGACAGCATCGGGCAGCGATGCCGAGCACTGGTCGGCGAGCCACGCCGCCGCTGCCATGCCTCACGCCGCGGCCGGCGAGGTGCCACGGGAGTAGGGCTTACGCCGCCTCGTTTCACGGCCGGTCGAGTCCTCAACGCCGTCGCCAGTCGGACGGCCGAGCAGCGCCCTCCGAGCGGGAGGCTTGCAAGGACAATACACGACAGGTGAGCGCCGGATGCCTGTCCGCGCACAGGTGTTGCTCGGACGGGCGGCGGGGAGCTGGTTCGATCGAGGCTCGGAGGAGGGCCCAGCCGATGACCGGCTCGGTGAAGGTCAAACAGCCGCCACACGATCCCATCGCGGCGAGCCTTACCCCGGCGGACAACCGCATTGTCCTGAGCCACTGGCTGCCTCCCCAGGAAGGCATCGTTCCGCGCATCCGGATAGGCCGGGGCTGGGTTAGCATCTTGTGGGCGCTGCCGATCGCGGCCGTGGCGCTCATGTTCATGATCGCTCTCGCACAGAGCCTGCGCGAGCTTCCAGGCATCCAGGCCTTCATCAAGGAGTATGGCGGGATTCCGCGGGCCGCGCCCTCGGTCGATACGGGCTTTCCGTGGTGGCTGCGGCTGCAGCACTTTTTGAATATGCTTGTCATGATGTTCATTATCCGCGCCGGAATCCAAATTCTGGCCGATCACCCTCGGCTCTACTGGAAACGCGACTGCACGCCCGGCACCGACTGGTTCCGCTTCCAGAAAACCGTCCCGACGGGGCGGGTCTGGACCTCGAAGGACGATTCCGTAACACTGCCGGGGTGGCTGGGCATCCCCGGGATCCGCCACTCCATCGGCCTCGCGCGTTGGTGGCATTTCTCGGTCAACCTCCTGTGGGTGCTCAACGGCGTCGCCTTCTACGTGCTGCTGTTCGTGACCTTCGGCTGGTGCCCGTCACGTGGGATGTGTTTCCGAACGCGGTCTCGACCGCCATCCAGTATGCGTCGCTGAACTTCCCGGTGGACCACAGTTGGACCCGCTACAACGGCCTGCAACAACTCAGCTATTTTATCACGGTGTTTATCGCGGCACCGGTCTCGATCGCGACCGGCTTGATGCAGAGCCCGGCGATTTCCAACAGGCTGGGCTTGCTCGGGACCGTGCTGAACCGGCAGGCGGCCCGATCCGTCCATTTCATCTCGTTCTCCTGGTTCGTGCTGTTCATCCTGGCGCACGGGATCATGGTGTTCGTCACCAGCCTGCGGCAGAACACAAATCATATGTTCGCCGGCGTGGCGAACAGCTCCTGGGCCGGGATTCCGCCGTTCATCGTGGCCATGCTGATCGTGGGGCTGGCCTGGTGGGCCGCCTCACCCTTCACGATCCGGCACGCCCGGGTTGTCCAGAAAATCGGGGCGTTCATGGTCGGGTGGCTCAAGGGGCTGGCCGAGTGGTGGGAGCCGAACGCCCAGCTCACCGAGCGCGACATCTCGCCCCACTTCTGGATCAACGGAACCATGCCGAATTGGGACGCGTTCGACGCGCCGCTGGCGGATAATTTCGCGAGCTACCGGTTGCGGGTCGGCGGACTGGTCGAGCAGAAGCGGGAGTTCTCGCTGGCCGAGTTGAGAGCGATGCCGAAGCAGGAGCAGATCACGACCCATTTCTGCATCCAGGGCTGGTCCGGCGTCGCCAAGTGGGGCGGCGTGCCGATGCGCCACATGCTTGACCTGGTGCGCCCGACGACCGATGCCCGCTACGCCGTCTTCTACTCCTTCGCGGATGGCAGTGACGTGGGCCGTTACTACGACGTGCATACGATGGGCAACATGCGTCACGAGCTGACCATACTCGCCTACGAGATGAACGGGGCGCCCCTGAGCGTGTTGCATGGCGCGCCGCTGCGGCTGCGCTGCGAGAACGAGCTTGGCTTCAAGATGGTGAAATGGATCGCCGCCATCGAGTTCGTCCGCGATTTCGCCGATCTCGGCGCCGGCCAGGGCGGCTACAACGAAGACCATGAGTTCTACGGCTACCGGATGCCGATTTGAGCCCAGCACCGGATGCCGTTCCAAGGCGGCACCGAGCGCCGGCATCCCGCCTGCTTCGCGCAGTTCGGGGAAATGTCATGCCACGCGTCGGCGACGTGGGGGCCAGCTGGGTTCGCTGCTGGCCGGAGCGGTCCCCGGACGTGGTGATCGGCAGCACCGCCGTTGGGTGCCAACGGCCATGGCCTCCATCGGTATGTTATATCATTTTGGTGGCTGGACCGGCCGAACGTTATGTTATAGCGTTCGTCTCGCCCTCTCGCAGGCCGGGAATGAGGATGATGAAGCACGCCGTTTCGGCCGCCCTCGCGACCTCTTTGGCGGCCCTGGCGCCGGGCTGGGCGGCGGGTCCCGTCAGCGTCGTCGCCGCCGAGAATTTCTATGGCGATGTCGCCCGGCAAATCGGCGGCCGGGACGTGAAGGTGACGAGCATCCTCAGCAACCCCGGCCAGGATCCGCATCTGTTCGAAGCGAGCCCTTCCGTGGCGCGCAACGTCTCGGCGGCCCGGATCGTCGTCTATAACGGCATCGATTACGACCCGTGGATGGCGAAGCTGCTCAACGCCTCCCGCTCGAGCCATCGCAGGACCATCGCCGTCGCATCACTTGCTGCTCGCAAGACCGGCGACAATCCGCATGTCTGGTACGATACCCAGACGATGCTTGCCTATGCCGCCGTGTTGGCCGAGGTGCTCGCCGCCGACGATCCGGCCGGCGCCGCGGGATACCGCCAGCGCCTCGCGGCGTTTCAGGCTTCCATGCAGCCGATCCAGGGCAGGATCGCGACGCTGCGCGACCGCCTCGCCGGCACGCCGGCCACCGCGACCGAGCCGATCTTCGGCTACATGTTCGCGGCACTCGGGATGCCGAGCCGAAATCAGTCGTTCCAGCTCTCCGTGATGAACAACACCGAGCCGAGCGCCTCCGACGTCGCGACCTTCGAAAACGATCTCAAAACTCACAAGGTCAAGCTGCTGATCTACAACAGCCAGGCGAGCGACCCGACCGCCGAGCGGATGGAAAAGATCGCCAGAGCGGCAGGCGTGCCGGTCGTCGGCGCGACCGAGACCGAACCCCAGGGACTGAACTACCAGGCATGGATGGCGAGCGAGCTGGACGCGGTCAACCGCGCGCTGCCGAAGTAGGGCCATGAACGCCATCGAGTTTCGCGACGTTCGCCTGACGCTCGGCGGCCGCGCCATTCTGGCCGGCGTCACGCTCGACATCGGCTCACGTGAGTTCGTCGGCGTGCTGGGACCGAATGGCGCCGGCAAGACGACGCTGATGCGCGCCGCCCTCGGGCTGGTGCCGCCGAGCCGCGGCAGCATCCGCGTCCTCGGTCGGCCGGCGGCGCGGGGCAATCCCGCCGTCGGCTACATGCCGCAGGCGCGGGGCGCGATCGCCATGCGGCTGCGCGGATGGGACTTCGTGGCCGCCGTGGCCGACGGTCACCGCCTGGGACTGCCGATCCCGGGCAAGGCGGCCCGCGCGGAGATCGATCGGGCGCTCGACCTGGTGGGCGCCCGCGAGCTGGCCCGCCGCCCGCTCGCCGAGACGTCAGGCGGCGAGCGCCAGCGCCTGCTGCTGGCGCAGGCGCTGATCGGCCGCCCGCGGCTGTTGCTGCTCGACGAGCCGCTGATCAGCCTCGACCCGCACCACCAGCGCGGCGTGGTGGAGTTGGCCAAGTCGCTCCAGGTCGAACTCGGGATTGCGGTGCTGTTCAGCGCCCATGAATTGAATCCGCTGCTCGGCGCCCTCAACCGGGTGCTCTATCTGGGCCGCGGCCAGGCGGCGCTCGGCACCGTCGATGAGGTCATCACCGGCCCGGTGCTGTCGCGCCTCTATGGCTCTGAGATCGATGTCGTGCGCCTGAAGGGCCGGATTTTCGTCATGTCCGGCAGCTACGACGTGGAACGCGACGATCATCGCCACGATGCCACCGAGCCGCACCACCACGACGCTCAGCATCCCGGCCATGCTTGACTACGACTTCATGCGCAACGCCTTCGCGGCGGCAACCGTGGTTGCGATCGTCGCGGGCATCGTCGGCTACTTCCTGGTATTGCGCGCCCAGACCTTCGCCGGCCATGCCCTGGCTCATGTCGGGTTCGCCGGCGCCACCGGCGCGGTCCTGATCGGCATCGCGCCCCTCTGGGGCCTGGTGCTGATGACGCTCGCGGCCGGCATCGGCATGGGCATCACGGGCGAGCGGCTGGCGCAGCGGGACGTGGCGATCGGCATGGTGCTCGCGCTCTCGCTCGGCTTCGGCCTGCTGTTCCTGCATTTCTACACCGTGTTTGCGACCCAGGCGACGGCGCTGCTGTTCGGCAATGTGCTGGCCGTTGATATCAGCACAGTCTGGACGCTGCTGGCGCTCGGCGTGGTGAGCCTCGCGGCACTCGCCGTGATCTCACGCCCGCTGCTGTTCGCCAGCCTGCAGCCGGAGCTGGCCGAGGCGAAGGGCGTCTCGCTGCGGCTCTATTCCGTGCTGTTCCTGGCCGTCGTGGCACTCGCGACCGCGGAATGTGCGCAGATCGTGGGCGTGCTGCTGGTATTCGCCCTGATGGTCGGACCGGCCGCGGCCGCCCAGCGGCTGACGAGCGGGGTGGGAACGGGTGTGCTGCTCTCGGCCGCGCTGGCGCTCTTCGAGGCCTGGCTCGGCATCACGCTCGCCTTCTATACCGATTGGCCGACCAGCTTCTGGATCACGGCGCTGAGTGCCGCCGTCTATGTGCTGGCCGCCCTGCCTTGGCCTGCGTCTCGCCGCGGACGGATTGATGCCGAGGCTCAGGACGGGTGCGAGCAGGCGGCGCAGGTGCCGTCGAGCTCGACCACCGCATTGCCGGGATGAAACCCTGCGCGCTCGGCGGCGTGCTCAAGCGCCTGCGAGACGGCGCGGTCCTCGATCTCGGCCACGGTGCCGCATTGACGGCAGATCAGGAATTGCACGGCGTGGGGGTGGCCGGCCTCGGTGCAGGGAATGAACGCGTTCAGGCGCTCGACCTTGTGGATCAGCGATTGCTCCATCAGGAAGTTGAGCGCGCGATAGATCGTGGGTGGCGCGGCACCTTTGCGGGTCTCCTTGAGGCGGTCCAGGAGCTGATAGGCCGTCGCGGGGCCATTGGCTTGCAGGATCAGGCCCAGGACGCACCGGCGGAGCGCGGTGAGCCTGGCACCGTGCCGTGCGCACGCCTGCGCCGCGGCGTCCAGTTGCGCCTCGATGGCCGCAGGTTGGTTCGGACCATTCATCGACAATCTCAAACTTGGCGGGGAGGTATGATATATCATACCGGTAGGCCTGCCAGCGAACCCTCTTGTCGGCCTCAGTGTCCGTCCAGGAACATCTTGAGTCGTTGGAATCGCTTGTGATTTAATGGCGGCAGCCCGATTCGCAGGAGCCGCTGGATGTGGACGAACGACAACCGTGGCCGGTATGATCGTAGCGGATTGCGCTATCCCAGTGACGTGACGGACGAGGAGTGGGCCATCATCGGGCCTCTGATCCCGCCTGCCAAGAAGGGCGGCAACAAGCGGACGGTGGATGTCCGGGAGGTCGTCAACGGGGTGATGTATATCCTGAGCACGGGCTGTCAGTGGGCGGCGCTGCCAAAGGACCTGCCAGCGCGCAGCACGGTGAACGCTTACTTCCTGCGCTGGGACGACGACCGGACGCTCGATCGCATCCACCACGCGCTCTACGTGCAATGCCGAGAGTTGGCGGGCCGAGAACCCGGCCCGACCGCGGCGATTATTGACAGCCAGAGCGTCAGGAGTGCGGAAAAAGGGGGCTCAAAATTGACCCGCCGGGCTACGATGCCGGCAAGAAGATCAACGGAAAGAAGCGCCACGTCCTGGTAGATACGCAGGGCCTGCTGCTGCACGCCATTGTTCACGCGGCGGACCTGCAGGATCGCGACGGCGGCGTGCTGCTGATGAGCACGATGTTTGGCCTGTTTCCCTTCTTGCTGACACTCTACGCTGATAGCGGCTACCAGGGACCGAAATTCCAGGCGGGACTGGCGGCTGCCTACGGCCAGATCACCGTGGAGATCGTCAAGCGGTCTGATGTCGGCAGGTTCGTGGTGTTGCCCAAGCGCTGGATCGTCGAGAGAAGCATTGCCTGGCTCAACCGCTGTCGCCGCCTCGCCAAGGATTGGGAATGCCTGAACCGCAACGCCCTTGCGTTCCTGCGCTGGGCTTCCGTCAGGCTGATGGTCAGAAAGCTCTGTCAACCGCAATATGATCTTGGATGGACTCTCAGAGTGAATTTCAGACCGGCCTTGCCCGCGTCACGTCGAGTGGATGGTCGATCAGCGGTTGGACCCGTCTCAGGAACTGCACCGTGTGCGGAAGCTCGGCGTGGATCTCGAAGGCCGCTTCATCGATCCAGCGGGAGTGAATGTAGAACAGCCGCGGATCGCGCGTGGAACGAAAATATTCGATAGCCAAGCAGCCGGGTTCCGCGCGCACAGGGCCACGCATGTCACGCATCGCGTCTGCGACGGCGTCTTCCTCGCCCTCGCGAGCATGAAAGCGGGCGAAGATGAACAATTCCATGGCTCCTCCGCTGTGAGTGTGGGTCACATCGCCGTGCCGCGGCGATCGCCGGTTGCCGCGCCGGCGGCACTACCCCGTGCCGCCCGGCCCGGAGCCGCCTGCCATCAACCTTCTGCCCCTCGAAGGCGCAGCGGCAAGCAATTCCGAAAGGTTTTGCGTGGCACCCTCGCGGTCCGACAAGCGCGAGACCTGACGGACCGTGGCACTTCCCGCACAGGACCGCCAGGCGCGGCGGCATGGAACTGCGGTCGCCGGATTGCTGCTGCTCTGGGGCGCCATTGAAGGCCTGACCTATCTCTGGAACCCGCCAGCGCGGATCGCAGTGATGCTCGCGGCCCTCTACGGGCCGGGAACCGCCCTGTTGGTGCTGAGCGGTGCACGGACCGCCTCTACGCAGCCACCGGCCCAGTTGCTCGTGCCGGGCATCGTCGCGGTCGCGGCGGTGACGACGATGGTGCTCGCGACCGTGGTGCTGGACGCCTTTCCCTTGTCGGCCGACGAGTTCGGCTACACGTACCTGGCCGATACTCTCCGTCACGCGCGGCTCTGGAACGCCTCGTTCCCGCCAGCGCTGCATGACGTGCTGCAGACCTTCTACATCCCCGATCAGGACGGCAAACGCGTGTCGCAATACCCGCCCGGCTGGCCGGCGGTGCTTGCGCCGTTCCGCGCCCTCCATATTGGCGTACTCGCCAATCCCACGCTCGGCGTGCTCTCCTCGCTGCTGCTGCTCGCCGGGCTGCGTCGGACGCGTGCGCCCCCGCGGACCTGCGCCGCCCTGCTGGCGATCGGCCTGCTGGCGCCATTCACGCTGTTCAACAACGCCTCGTTCTTCAGCCACACGCTGGCCGGGGCGGGCGTGCTCGCAATCGCGGTGTTGAGCCTGCGCGAGCGGGATCGTGCATCGCCGTGGAACGACGCGGCGATCGGTCTCGCCTTCTCGGTGCTGCTGGTGACGCGCAGCGAGGTGTTCGCGGTGGCGCTGGTGATCTATCTGGGCGACGGCGTGCTGCGCCACCGGACCGCGTTCCTGCGCCCGGCAATGATCTCGGCGGCCGCCGGACTGCCGATCGCCCTGCTGCTGGCGCTCTACAACTGGCGGATCACCGGCAGCCCGTTCGTGCTGACCGAGTTGTGGGGGTCGCCCGGCGTCGGACTTGGCCTGCACGCAATCGGAGTAGAGGGCCGCAACGGCCCCGGCCGAGCGATCCTGCGCGTGGTCCGGCTCTATCTCTGGTGGGGCGACTTCGCGGGCGTCGCCGTCCTGCCGCTCTATATCGCGTGTCTCGGGCGCCTCGCGGCGAGCCGGAGGCTGCGCTGGTTCGACCTGATGCTGCCCGCGATCATCCTGTTCTTCATTTTCTATCCAGATACGGGTGGCTATCAATACGGGCCACGCTACTGGTTCGTCGGTTGGGCCGTGCTGCCGCTCACGCTCGCCTCGGGACTGGCAGAGGACGGCAGAGGCTGCTGGCGGTTCGACGCCTCCAGCTTGGATCCGCTTCGGTTCGCCGCGCTGCAAGTCGCCGCTTATGCTGGTTTCGCCATCACCTATGGCCTGTTCGCTCACGCACAGGTCGCAGCGCGCGAGGTGCCGCTGCAAACCGCGGCGCGGGCAGCGCCACTGGCGTTGGTGCTGATCCCGGACGCGGCGCTGCGCTACACGCCGTGGCAGCGCGGGGCCATCCCGACGACTTCGCTCGACTTCACCCGCAACGGGCCGGACGGCCTCGGACCGGTGGCTCTTGGGCGCGACCTCGGAGCCGTGCGGACGGCCCTGCTCTGTCGGCAGATGCCGGGTCGGACGATCTGGCGGGTGCGCCTGCACGGCGCACCACCGGCTGGGCGACTGGAGCGGGTCTGCGTACCGCCGGCGCGCGATGGCGCGGCGCCCAGGCAGCAAGCAAGATCGGCGCAAGCGGCACGAGGCACGATCCAATGAACCACGCTCTAACTGTGATCGGCCTCGGCTACAGCGGCACCGCCGTCGCCCGCGCCGCCGCGGCTGCCGGCTGGCGCGTCAGCGGCACCCATCGCGTGCCCAACCGCGCGGAACCGCCCGGTATCGAAATCCTCCCGTTCGACGCCGCTGGCGCCGCCATCGCCGCCGCCACCCACCTTCTGATCACCGCCGCCCCCACCGACGCCGGCGACCCGGTGCTCGCCCGCTATCGCGCCGCGATCGCAGCGGCCCCCCATCTGCGCTGGATTGGCTATCTCTCCAGCCCCGTCGTCTATGGCGACCGTGGCGGCGGCTGGGTGGACGAGGCCACCCTCCCCTCCCCCACCTCCGGACGCGGCCGCCGGCGCCTCGCGGCCGAGAACGCCTGGCGCGACGCCGCCCGCGATCGCGCGCTCGACATCTTCCGCGCGGGCGGCATCTACGGGCCCGGCCGCTCCGCCTTCGACGGCCTGCGCGCCGGCACCGCGCGCCGCGTGGTCAAGCCAGGCCACGCGTTCAGCCGCGTCCACCGCGACGACATCGCCGGGGCCGTGCTCGCCGCGATGCGTGAGCAGCGGCGGCCGGGCGCCCGCATCCTGCATCTCGCCGACGACGAGCCGGCCGAGAGTGCCGCGGTGCTGGAAGAAGCCGCCCGCCTGCTCGGCATCCCGCCTCCGCCCGCAATCGCGCTGGCCGACGCGCTGCCCACGATGAGCCCGATGGCGCGCAGCTTCTGGGCCGAGAGCCGCCTCGTGCGTAGCGCCGCGACCAAGACAGCACTCGGCCTCGCCTGGCGCTACCCGAGCTATCGCGAGGGGCTGCGGGCCATCCTCGCCGAGGAAAAGGTGGAATAAACCGCGCAAACGCGGTGTTGTCAGTGCGAAAGGGAGGGTCATGCCGGCCACGCCGGAGTTCCGCCAGCAGCTTGTTGCCATGCTGCCACGGCTCGCCCGGTTCGCGCTCGCGCTCACCCGCTCGCGCCTCGAAGCGGCGGATCTGACGCAGGCAACCTGCGAGCGCGCGCTCAGCCGCCACGCGCAATGGCAGTCGGGCGGCCGCTTCGACGGCTGGCTGTTTCGCATCATGCAGTCGATCTGGTTCAACGAATTGCGGGCGCGGCGAGTGCGCGACACATATCAGCGCGGGGCGGCCGCGAGTGCCGAAGAGGGCACCGATGCCGACCAGCGGGCCATGCACGCGCGGCTGCTGCTGGAGAAGGTGGCGAACGCGGCGCTCGAATTGCCCGAGGAGCAGCGCGGCGTGCTGTTCCTCGTCTGCGTCGAGGGGCTGACCTATCGCGACGCGGCCGAGGTGCTCGGCATCCCGATCGGCACGGTGATGAGCCGCCTTGCCCGCGCCCGCCTCGGCCTGATGCGCGAGGTCGAGCAGCCCAGCACGGCGGCGGGTGCCAACGTCGTCCGGATGGAGGCACGATGAACGAGCTGGACGACGCTACCCTCGTCGCCTTCGTCGATGGTGAGCTGGAGCCGACCGCCATGCGCGAGGTCGCGGCACAGGTCGCGCGCGATCCGGCGGCCGAGGAGAAGGTGCGCCGGCTGCGCGCCTCCGCAACCCTGGTCCGCGCCGCCTTTTCCGACCCGCGCTATCAGGTGGTGCCGGCGGCGCTGAGCGAGCGGCTGTCGCGGCCGGAACGAGGCCATCCGGGCCGGCGCCGGACGTTCGGGCTGGCGGCGGCTGCATCCATCGCCGCCCTGCTGGTCGGCATCTCCGGCGGCATGGCCCTTCACGAGGCCGCTGCGCCCCCGCCGCGTGCCGACAACGCCCTGCTCGCCGACATCGCCGAATATCATGTCATCTATGCCAGGGAGGTCGGCGATTTCGGCGCGATGCCTGCGACGCATACTGCCGAGATCGAGGCCTATCTCCGCAAACTGCTGCACCGGCCGGTGCGCATCCCCGATCTCTCGCAGTTCGGATTGACGTTCCAGGCCGCGCGGATGCTGGTCGCCGATGATCGGCCGGTGGCCCAGCTTCTCTATAGCCGCGCGGGACAGACGAGCAGGCCGCTCGGCCTCTGCATCACCGCCGGAATGCCGGAGCGGGCATCGCTGCGCGTGACGCGCCGCGACGGCGTGACCCTCGCCCGGTGGGGCGAGCGGGGCTTCACGTACGTGCTGGTCGGCTGGGACGGGCCGGAAGTCCTGACCCGGCTTGCCGACCACCTGCGCCCGCATCCCGCGGCGCTCTGACGTCTCCACCCTCGGCATGCCGATCAGCACCAGGCCGATCTCGCCGCGGTCATAGAAGTCGCGCAGGTCTTCCGGACCTGGCGTGCCGAGCCGGGACGTGCCGCGCTATTCCGCGAGCCCGGAAGAGATTTCACCTCCAGCGGCGGGAATATCGGTCTGCCCCCCGTGTCCCTGTCCATGTGAGCGTCGCTCAGGTTGTCTCGAGGCAGGGGGTGCAACCAGGAGGTCGGTCGTGAAGTCAGTCAGATCCGGCATGCTCGCCGCGGCCACGTTCGCCCTCGCCGGTGTCGCCGGCTCGGCGGATGCAAGCCCGCTCTTTCAACAGACCAACATCGTCTCGGACGGCTTCGCGCCCGCGGCGCAGGTCGATCCCAACCTGATCAATCCCTGGGGGGTGTCGTTCTCCTCGACCAGCCCGTTCTGGGTGTCGGACAACAACGCCGGCGTCGCAACGATCTATAATGCATCGGGGGCAACAGTGCTGCCGCCGGTCACCATCGCGACCCCGCCGGGGCAGACGCCCGGAACCGCCACGCCGACCGGGCAGGTGCATGCCCCGGGCAGCGGCTTTGACGTGTCGGCGAACGGCAGCACCGGTCCCGCGAACTTCATTTTTGCGACCGAGGACGGCACGATCTCCGGCCTCAGCTCCGCCGTCGATCCCTCTCGTTCGATCCT
Organism: uncultured Alphaproteobacteria bacterium; assembly: GCA_963754235.1. Taxonomy (GTDB): domain Bacteria; phylum Pseudomonadota; class Alphaproteobacteria; order Acetobacterales; family Acetobacteraceae; genus DATAYA01. The sequence continues at coordinate 45,070 of CAVWFK010000008.1, forward strand.
TGCGGTGAACAATTCCCAAGGTGGCAATGGCGCCGTGTACAAGGGGCTTGCCATAGCCACCAGCAATGGCAACACGCTGCTCTATGCCGCGAACTTCCGCAGCGGCCAGATCGAGGTGTACGACCAGAACTTCCAGCTCGTGAAGACCTTTACCGATGCCACGCTGCCCGCGCGCTACGCCCCGTTCAACGTGCAGGTGCTAAACGGCAAGCTGTTCGTCACGTTCGCGGTGCAGAATGGCGCCAAGCACGACGACGTGGCCGGCGCCGGGCACGGTTTTGTTGACGAGTTCAACCTCGATGGCAGCGGCATGACGCGCATCGCCTCGCACGGCGTGCTCAATTCGCCGTGGGGTCTCGACATCGCGCCTGCGAGCTTCGGCAGCCTCGCCGGCGACCTGTTGGTCGGCAATTTCGGCGATGGGACGATCGGGGCGTTCAATTTGGCGACCGACGCGTTCCAGGGCGATTTGCGCGACGCCAACCAGCAGGTCATCCGGATCGGCGACCTGTGGAGCATTCTCAACGGAAACGGCGGCGCGGCGGGTGATCCGAACACTTTGTTCTTCACCGCGGGCGTGCTGAACGAAGCGCACGGCCTGTTCGGCAGCCTTATGCCGGCGGAGATCGCGGTGCCGGAGCCGGGATCGTTCGCGATGCTGGCAGCCGGGCTCGCCGGCCTCGGCTGGCTTCGCCGGCGCACGCGCGGCACCTGAGCGGCCACGCCTGACCGAGCGGCTTGCTGCCGGGCCGGCCGAGGGGCGCGACGTTGCCCGTCCTCATCTGGCGGTCGTCACAGATTGCCCGCAACTCAGGAGACACCAATGTCGGCACGAGCGGTCAGCGCATTCTGGCTTGCCTTGACGCTGGGGACGTTCACCGGACCTGCCCTGGCCGGTAGCCCGATCTCGCCGGGCGCAGAAGACGTACCGAGCACCGCCAGCACGGTGCACGTCATCCTTGGCGATCCAACCTCGACTCCCCCGCTGACACCAATGAAGGTGATCGCGAAACCCAATCCGGTTGTCAGCGGACAGGTGACATTCATCGTCACAAATACCTCCAAGACGCTGCAGCACGAACTTCTGGTGGTCAGAGTGCCCGGCGATCAGGAACGACTGCCGTATAACGAGATCAGCAGGAAAGTCGTCGAAAGCCAGATCGACAAGATCGGCAATTCAGGCGACCTCCGGGCCAGCACATCGACGACCTTCACCGTGCGCCTGAAACCAGGCAAGTACCTGCTGATTTGCAACCAGCCGGGGCACTACCAGGCGGGCATGTGGGATTGGCTGACCGTCGGGTCGAGCTGATAGCGCCGCAGCGTCGGGCCGCATGGCATTCATCCGAGCAGCGGGCCGATCGTCTCGCGCAACAGCGCCAGATCTTGCGGCCGCGAGAGGCGATGATCGCCGTCCTTCACCAGCACCAGCCGCACATCCTCGCCCGTGATCCGCTCGGCGATCCGCAGCGCCATCTCCCACGGCACGTCGGCGTCGCCCTGGCCGTGCAGCAGCCGCACCGGGCAGTCGAGCGGGATCGGGCGGTCGAGCAGCAGATGGCGGCGGCCGTCCTCGATCAGCGCGCGGGTCAGCGGCATCGGCTCGCCATGGGTGCTCGGCACGAGCAACACGCCGCGCTGCATCAGCGTCTCGCGATCCTCGAAGCGCATCGACTGCCAGATCAGTGCCTCGGTGAAGTCGGGCGCCGCCGCGATGCCGACGAAGGCCGCGGTGCGCTGCGGTCGCGCGAGGGCCGCCAGCAGCGCGATCCAGCCGCCCATCGAGGAGCCGACCAGGACCAACGGTCCCTCGCTCAGCCGGTCGATGGCGGCAAGCGCATCCTCGGTCCAGCGTCCGATCGTGCCGTCCTCGAACCGCCCGCCGCTCTGGCCATGGCCGGAATAGTCGAAGCGCAGGCAGGCGCGGCCGTGCGCCTCGCACAGCGCTGCGAGCGTGGCCGCCTTCTCGCCGGTCATGTCGCTGTGGAATCCGGGCAGGAACACCGCGGTCGGGCTGCCGCCGGCGATCCGCCGCCAGGCGACACCGGTCCCGTCGCCGCGATCGAGCGTGCCGCTCTCTTCCATGCCGCCGCCTCCCTGGCCCGTGCCGTCTGGATGATATAGCGCGGTGCGATGGAAATGACGGTGCTGCAAGTGCTGCCGGCGTTGCAGGCGGGCGGCGTGGAGCAGAGCACGATCGAGATCACCGCGGCGATCGTGGATGCCGGCGGGCGCGCGCTGGTGACGAGCGCGGGCGGACGGCTGGTCGGCGCGGTCGAGCGCGCCGGCGGGCGGCATATCACCCTGCCGCTCGACACCAAGAACCCGTGGCGCATCTGGCGCAACGCCGCGTCGCTGGCCGATCTGGTGCGGCGCGAGCAGGTCGCGATCATCCACGCCCGCTCGCGCGCGCCGGCCTGGTCGGCGCTGCTGGCGGCGCGGCGGACGGGGGCGCATTTCGTTACCACCGCGCACGGCGTCTATGCCGAGGATGCGCCCGGCAAGCGCCGCTACAATGCGGTGATGGCGATGGGCGAGCGGGTGATCGCCAACAGCCGCCATGTCGGCGAGCGGCTCGCGGAGCGGCACGGCGTCGGGCCGGAGCGGCTCCGGGTGATCCCGCGCGGCGTCGATCCGGCCGTCTTCGACCCCGACGCGGTGGACAGCGAGCGCCGCGCCCGGCTCGCGAAGGCGTGGCGCCTGCCCGCGGGCGCGCCGGTCGTGCTGCTGCCGGCGCGGCTGACACGCTGGAAGGGGCAGATGCTGCTGATCGCGGCGCTGGCGCGGATGCAGGAGCGGCGCGCGGTCGCGGTGATGGTGGGCGATGCTCAGGGCCGGCGCCGATATGTCGCGGCGCTGGCGGCGCTGGCGCGGGCCCTCGGAGTTTCCGAGCGGCTGCGCCTCGCCGGGCATTGCGAGGACATGCCGGCGGCGCTGGCGCTGGCCGATGTGGTCGTGAACGCCTCGCTGCTGCCGGAGCCGTTCGGCCGCACGATCATCGAGGCGCAGGCGATGCGCCGGCCGGTGGTCGCGGCCGACCACGGGGGTGCTGCCGAAACGATTGCGGACGGGATCACCGGCTGGCGCGTGGCGCCGGGCGACGCGGCAGGGCTGGCCGGCGCCCTCGACGCGGCGCTGGCGCTGCCGGGCGCCGAGCGGGACGCGATCGGCGCCCGGGCACGCGAGGCTGTCTGCGCGCAGTACACGACAGCGGCGATGCAGGCGGCGACGATCGCCGTCTATCGCGAGCTGCTCAGCGGGTGACGAGGTTTCCCAGATGCCGCACCGTTACCCCTCCGGAAAAAGCAAGGTTGGGGCGCTGCCCCAAGCCCCGTCAAGGGCACAGCCCTTGAAACCCAATCTTCAGGGCAGCTTCTGCTCGCGCCGCATCAGCAGATAGAGCGCCCACACGCCTTGCATGTACGGCTCGTCCGGGTGGGCGGCGCAGAACTTCGCCAGAAACGCCTTTTGGTCCTCCTGCGAGCGATTGGGCGGTACCAGGTCGGCAGCCGCGTTGCTCGCGACGTACTTGTCGTTGAGCCCGCTCATGAAGCCTTCCGCCCAGGCGAAGAAGCCGTCCGCCATCGCCGGGTTCTCGTGCTCCAGATGCGCGGCCTGCCCGCAGGTCGCGAGCCCCGGCCCGTCCGCCACCGGGTAGTTCGGCGCCGCCGCCGCGCGCCCCCCGGCCAGCAGCGCCGCCGCGACCACGGCCGCGGCCCTGAGCCGCCGTCGACACGCGCCGCTTGATCCGACGCCCCGCATTGCGATCTGCTGGGCGGGAAGCGCGCCGCCCCGAAGCGTGCCCGCAGCCGCACAAACTACCGGGAGAGCCGACATGGTCGCCCGCATCATTCCCGTGCCCACCTTCGACTACATCGTGTTCGGCGCAACCGGCGACCTGACCCGCCGCAAGCTGCTCCCGGCACTCTACTACCGCTTCCGCGACGGGCAGATACCGGAAGAGAGCCGCGTGTTCGGCGTGGCGCGCTCCGCCCTCCACGATGGCCGCTTCCGCGAGTTGGCGCAGTCGGCGCTGGCCGACCACGTGCCGGCGCGCGATCTCGACCCGCAGGTGGCGCGGCGGTTTGGCGAACGGCTGCACTACGCCCGGCTTGACGCGGCATCAGGCGAGGACTGGGGCGCGCTGAGCAGCGCCCTGGCCGAGGCCAAGGAGAGGGTGCGGGTGTTCTATCTCGCCACCTCGCCCGACCTCTATGGCCCGATCAGCCGCAACATCGCCCGTCACCGGCTGGTGACACCCTTGAGCCGGGTGGTGCTGGAGAAGCCGATCGGCCACGACCTCGCCTCAGCGCACGCAATCAACGATGCAGTCGGAGAAGTATTCTCCGAGCAGCAGACCTTCCGCATCGACCACTATTTGGGCAAGGAGACGGTGCAGAACCTGTTGGCACTGCGCTTCGCCAACGCAATCTTCGAGCGGCTGTGGAACGCCGACGTGATCGACCACGTGCAGATCACCGTCGCCGAGACTGTGGGCGTGGAAGGGCGCGGCGGCTACTACGACCGCGCGGGTGCGCTGCGCGATATGGTGCAGAACCACATGTTGCAGCTCCTCTGCCTGCTGGCAATGGAGCCGCCCGGCTCGGTCGCGGCCGATGCGGTGCGCGACGAGAAGCTGAAGGTGCTGCGCGCGCTGCGCCCGTTCTCCGCCGCCGAGGTGCAGACGCAGACCGTGCGCGGCCAGTACGCGCAAGGTGCCATCGACGGCAAGCCGGTTCCCGGCTATCTGGCCGATCTCGGCGACAATGTGCCGAGCCAGACCGAGACCTTCGTGGCACTGAAGGTAGAGGTGGCGGCCTGGCGCTGGGCGCACGTGCCGTTCTATCTGCGCACCGGCAAGCGGCTGCCGCAGAAGGTCTCGGAGATCGTGGTGCAGTTCCGCCGCGTGCCGTTCTCGATCTTCCCGAGCGAGGGCGAGTTGGCACCCAACCGCCTGATCATCCGGCTGCAGCCCGAGGAGGGAATGCGGCTCGACATGATGACCAAGGAGCCTGGGCCGGGCGGTTTGCGGCTGCGCCAGACCGGGCTCGACATCAGCTTCGAGAAGGCGTTCGGCACCCGCTATCCGGACAGCTACGAGCGGCTGCTGATGGATACGGTGCGCGGCAATGCGACGCTGTTCATGCGCCGCGACGAGGTGGAGGCGGCCTGGACCTGGGCCGAGCCGATCATCGAGGCCTGGGCCGCCCGCCCCGACCCGCCGCGCCACTACCCATCGGGAAGCTGGGGGCCCACGGCCGCGATCGCGCTGATCGAGCGCGACGGGCGGACGTGGCACGAGGAGGCGGCGTAGTACCTCGGAATCATGGACAGCCGTTGGAACTCGTGAGGATCGTCATCGCGAGCCGGCCGCTTGGTCGGCGTGGCGATCCCGGCCCGCGGCACCGTGCGGCGGCCTTGGACTGCTTCGTCGGGTCGCTCCTCGCAGTGCCGGGTGGACGGCCCCCTGACGGCATCTATGTGCCAAGCTGGCGCTTTGACCTGCCAGAACGGAGACCGCCCGCATGAGGACCACCACAATCGGGCGCGATGGCGTCAAGTCGGTGGTTCAAGTGGATGTCGCTGCCACCAGCGGCAAGCTAATCCGCCAGGAGAAGCTGCGCGTTCTTCAAGGAGCAGCCACCGGCACTGATTGGCATCCAAGCCTGCGGCGGCGCATTACTGGGGACGCGAGCGCCCATCGGCGACGGTGCTGGGGAACGTGCTGCTGCCGGCATTGCGGGCCGGGTGATACGAAGGCGGCATAGCGCCTCACGGACCGGCGGCCCGATCCTGTGCGAGACCGACGGCGAGGCCCGTCGCGGTGCCGAGGACCACGCCGCTTCCCGCTCCGGCGTCGGGTACGGGGCGGCGTTGCAGGCGGGCCAGCGGCAGCGAGGCGGCCAGCCGCCTGAGCGTGGGGTCCGGCACGGGGACGTCGCGCGTGGTCGTGACCATTCCATAGGCCCGCCCCACCCGCTGCGCCGTGACGCCGCCCAGCCAGAGCGGCGCCCGCGCGCCGGCAAGCGAGAGCCGGACGTCGGAGCGCCAGAGGCGCAGCACGAGCCGCTCGCCGGCCGGCAGGCCGGAGCCGGTGCGGATCAGCACCAGCGCCTCCGGCCGGCCGCTCTCCAGCCGCGGCAGCACGGGCAGGCTGGCGGGGTGCGCCTGCGGGGCAAGAAACTCGAGTGCCGAGCGCCACGTCCAGGACACCGGCGGCCGCCAGCCGCGCGCGGCGAGCGCCGCCGATAACGCGTCGAGTCCTCCGGCCCATTCCACGGTGAACGGCTGGCGATAGCTGCCGAGCAGGTCGAGCCGGCGCGCCGGCAGGTTGGCCCAGCCGCCCCGCCACCACTCCGCCAGCGCCATCGTGTGCATGGTCGGCGCCACGGCGTAGCGGTCCAGATCGGCCTGCTGCGTGGCCGCCACGGCAACGCCACCCACGAGCAGCAATGCCGCCAATGCGGATGCGAGCAGGCCGCGCGCGCGCAACCGGCGACCCGGTCGTGCCAGATTGGCGATGCCCAGCAGCGCCGCCCAGGCCAGCCCGAATGCCGCCGCGACCACCACCGTGGAGAGCCGGTCGGCTCCCAGGTAGAGGCGCGCGAAGGCGATCAGGCTGGCCAGCACGACCGCCCCGGTGATCGCGCCAAGGCCGAGACGGCCCCCCCGCTCCTGGGCCACCAGCACGGCGAGAAAGACGTAGAAGGCGACCGCCACCGCCACGGAAGCGCCGGACAGCGCGCCGAAACCCGGCCCTGCCGCGATCCCTGCCGGATGCCGCAGCGCGACGCCGAATGCCACGGCGAAGGCGAGCGCGCCGGCAACCGCCGCGACGACGTACAGCGCCGGCGGCCAGGCCCGCCGCGCCGCGAGCCAGACCACCGCCACGGCCGCGACTACGAGCGTCACCCCGACGCCCCCGATTGCGAGTGCCGCCACCGCCATGCGGTCGGCCCATTCGACCCGCAAGGCCTGGAACATGTGCAGCGCCGCCCGGTCGGCCCGCACCAGCGGATCGCCGGCGAGCAGATCCTGCGTCGCCCCCACCAGCAGCCACAGGCTGCCGATCAGCACCGCCCCGAGCACCGCCAGTGCCCAGCCGCCGGTGCGGCCGGGGTCGATCAGGGCGCGCAACTCCCGTCGTGGCCAGGTGTTCCCCCCGGCCGCCCAGGCCCGGAGCGGCGCGTCGAGCCGGGCCGCGAGCCGACCGAGCCGGCGCACGACGCGAGGCGTCAGCCAGACCAGGAACGCCAGCAGCAGGAACACCGCGAACACCAGGGCTGCGAGCCGGCCGGCGACTGCGCCGAGCACGGTCAGCGACTCGCCGATCAGCACGCCCATCACGACATGGGCCGGCGCCCACAGCAGCGCCGAGAGCACGTCCATCGAATAGAACCGCGCCGCCGACATCCGCGCGATGCCGGCGACCAGCGGCACCACGGCCCGCACGCCGGGGGTGAACCGGGCGATCACGATCGCCTTGCCACCGTGACGGGCGAAGAACGCCTCGCCCACCGCGATCAGGCCGGGGTGACGCCGCAGCGGCCAGACCGAGGCGACGTGCTCCTTGTAGCGATGCCCCAGCCAGTACGGCAGCCCGTCGCCCACGATCGCCCCCACGGTCGTCGCCAGCAGCAGCGGCCAAAACCCGATCGCACCGGTAGGCACCAGCGCACCGAACGCCACGATGGCCGCGGTGCCGGGCACCAGGGCGCCGATGACGGGAAAGGATTCTGCGCCGGCCAACAGGAACGCGAGCGCATAGGCCAGGCCGGAGTGCGCGCTGGCGAAGGCGACAATCGCGTGGACCACGTGCGACATCATCGGCGCGTCCTACTCGATCGACAGACGGGTCACACGCAACTCATGCCATTCTGATGACAGCACCATGACGACGCGATAAAGCGTCGCCGTCCGGCCGGGGCGCGCTCCGGCCGGAAGGGAGCGCCGCGTGTCAGGCTGGAACCAGCACCTATTCCTGCTCATCAACGCCGGGCCGCATCCGATCGTCTGGATCGTGGACGCGGCCTTGCTGATCGCCGGCAGTCCGGTGGTCGTCGCGCCGGCGCTCCTGATCGTGCTGTGGGTGTGGGGCCGGCCCGACCGGCGGGGCGGGCTGCTTGCGGTCGCGGGCGGAATGGTGATCGGGCTCTGCATCAACTTCGGGCTCGGGCTCATTTGGTTCGAGCCGCGGCCGTTCATGGTCGGGCTCGGGCACACGCTGCTCGCGCACGCACCGGACAATTCCTTCCCGAGCGATCACGTGACCTTCACCTGGGCGCTCGGCGCCGGGCTGATCGCGACCGGGGCGGCGCGGCGGACCGGAGTGGTTGTCTGCCTCTACGGTGTGTCCGTGGCCTGGGCGCGGGTGTTTCTGGGCGTGCATTTCCCGATCGACATGCTCGCCTCCGCCGGGGTCGGCGCCGTGAGCGGCGGGATTGCGGTCGCGACCCGCCCGTGGGTCGCAGTCACCGTGCTGCCGGTCGCGGATCGGCTATACGAGGGCACGGTCGCGATCCTGCACCTGCCGCCAGTGCTGGTTCCCCGCCAGGGCCGGCAACTCGGCCCGCCGGACTGATCACCGGACGACTGATCACCGGGCGGCGACCGCCTCGGCTACCATCCGCTCGGCGAGCCGCCCGTGCGCCTCGGCCAGATGATCGAACCGGCGGCGGTAGGTGCCCAAGCCCATCGTAAGGGAGCGTAGCTCGATGATCAGATCGTGCAGCTCCGCCTGCGGCACCAGCGCCTCGACCTCGTCCCAGCCCTGCCAGCCGGGCTTCTCGGCATAGCCCAGGATCTGTCCGCGCCTGCCGGTCAGCAAGCGCTGCGCGGCCGGCGTGCAGTCGTTCGGCACTGCGACGCTCACATGGTCGATCGGCTCCAGCAGGACCGGGTCGGCCTTCGCCAAGGCCTCCTGCATTCCCATCCGGGTCGCGGTCTTGAACGCCATGTCGGAGCTGTCCACCGAGTGGAAGGTGCCGTCCACCAGCGTCACCGACACATCGACGACCGGATACCCGAGCGGACCCTTGCGCGTCGCGTCCTCGGCCGCCTCGCCGACCGCGGGGATGTACTGCCGCGGCACCGCGCCGCCCACGATGCGATCGGTGAACTGAAACCCCTCGCCGCGCCCGCGCGGCCCGATATCGAGCTTCACGTCCGCAAACTGGCCGTGGCCGCCGGTCTGGCGCTTGAGCCGCGCGTGCTGATGCACCGCGCGGCGGATCGTCTCCTTGAACCCCACCTTGGGCCGCGTCGCCGAGAGCTTGAGGCCCCAGCCGCGCCCCAGCCGCTCGATCGCCGCCTTGAGGTGAATCTCGCCCTGGCCGCACAGCACCGTCTCGCCGGTCTCGGCCTCGTGACGCACCGTGAGCGCCGGGTCCTCCTCGATCAGCTTGGCGAGGGCGCCGGAGAGCTTCACGTCGTCCTTGCGGTCCTCGGTCGCGATCGAGAGCGCATAGACCGGCTCGGGCGCGGCCGGGAAGGGCAGCCGCTCGGCCTGGCCGGAGGGGCTGAGCGTGTCGCCGGTCGCTGCCTGCGCGAGCCGTGCGAGCGCCACCACCTCGCCAGTCTCGGCCTCCGCGACCTTGGCCGGCTCGGCGTTCGCCATCTTGTAGATGCCGCCGAGCCGCTCGCCGTTCAGTGTCGCTCCATCGTGGATCGGGCCGCGCCAGATGCGGGCATAGGAGAGCTTGCCGGTATGGCCGGCGTGCTGGGTCTTGAACACCTGGGCCAGCGGCTCGCCGCCGGGGGAGACGCCACGCGCCGCCGCGGTCTCGCGCGGGTCGGGCGCGTCGTGGCGCAGCGCCTTCCACAGCCGGCGAACGCCGTGATCGTGCTCGGCCGAGCCGAGCAGCACGCCCACCAGCACGCCGGCCGCCTGATCCTTGTGGAGCTGGCGATAGATCTCCTCCGAGGTCGGCTTGACGTCCTCAAGCACCTTCTCCAGCAGCACGTCGTCGTGATCGGCCAGCACCTCCATCAGCGCCGCCATTGCCTCGCGCTCGCGGTCCTGCATGTCCGAGGGAAGCTGGATCAGCTCGGACGGCTGTCCGGGGCGATAGCGGTAGGCGCGCTCGCTCACCACATCGACGTAGCCGGTGACGCGCTCGCCTTCGCGGATCGGCGTCTGACGCAGCACCAGCGGCCGCGTGGCGTAGGCCTGGAGTGCGGCCAACGTATCGCGAACGTGACCATCCCCGATCGTATCGACCTTGTTGACGAACAACAGGTACGGGACGGCGCGCTCCTCGATCGCCTTCAGCACCGGCGCCACGGCGCGGGCGCGCGACGGGGCCGCCTCGCACACCACGACCGCGATATCGGCGATGGCGAGCGCGCCTTCGGTTTCGTGGGCGAACTCGACCGAGCCGGGGCAGTCCAGGATCGCCCAGGCCTCGCCGAGGAAGCCGCAATGGCCAAGGCGGATTTCGGTGCCCATGCTGCGGCTGCGCGGATCGGCGCGGCGCAGGCTGGCGCCACCGGCCAGCATCAGCGCCTCGAACAGGGTGGACTTGCCGCTGCCGTAGGGACCGACCAGGGCGACCGCACGCGGGCCGCGCACACTGCCGTTGGGTTTTGGTTCCGCCATGCGCCTGCCCTCCCTGGCCCGACTTCGCTTTCGCGGACTGTAACCAAGTTGGGGGGCTTGGCGAGTTGCCGGATCGGTGGCGAACCTGACGGGCCGAAGAGCAGGGCCGGATCAGGGTCGTGGCAGACCGCCAACAGGGCCGGATCAGGCTCGTTTTCGGCCTGAGAACAGGGCTGGATCAGGGTTTCCGCTCCTGCGAACAGGGTTTTTTATCAAAGATCAGGCTCGCCGCGGCTCGTGTCGTGGTCCTGGGCCTCGCCGCCGGCTTGCGCGCCAGTCGCACAGTCTCTCCCCCGTCACCGTGGCCCTCCGAGCGTGGTTGGCAGCTCGGCATTCGGAACTCACGTCAGCCCTGCATCGCCGGTACGGCTCCGCCCGCAATTCCGACATGGATTTCTAACAGGACACGCCGAGAATTGTCAACGAAATTAACGTAACTTTTCTCTCCCCGGGCCCTCTCCCCCGCAAGCTGGCGGAGAGGGAAAGCACCGATCGGGTCAGGAGCGGGTGGCGGCTTTGTGCGCGTGGTGGCTGTCGCGCTCGCCGCCGCCGCCGGAGACCCGGCTGCGGTTGGGGTTGGTGGGCGTGCCCGGCGTCGTCTCGGACCGCCTCGGTGCGGCCGGCTTGGTCGCGTCCTGCTTGCTGCTGCCGGGGCCGCCGTGAAAACGGTCCGCGGCATCGGTCTTGCGGCTCATATTTAGCGGTCCTGCTGATAGCCGGTGTTCGTGGTGTTCTCGCGGATCGTGCCCTGCTGGCCCTGCTTTGGGTCGGGCACGCCTCGGCTCTTCGGATCGGGCCGGTCGGCGTCCGATTTTGCGGGCTCGCCCGGCCCCTTGTCGCTGCGGTTGGCCGGCGGCACCGGCGGCGGATGCGATGGCATAGGCACCTCCTGCGGATACCCGTCCAACGGGTTGTCCAGGTGCCGGTTGCGGGTCAGTCGTCGCAAGCCTGCTCGCGCCGGTGCGCACCCGCGGCACTGGTGTCGGTCTGGAACGAGGCGACCTCGACGGCCGCGTTGACGGAGACGCCGTGCGTCAGAGCCCGCGTTCGGCGCGCGTCGCGTCCAGATCGTCCTCAACGAAGGCCCGCACCAGGTCGATCAGCGGCTCGTGCGCCGAGAAGCCAAGCGTGCGCGCGTGCATCGCCTCGAACGCGGCGGGCCAGCCGCCGACGATCTTCGCGATCGTCTCGTCGGGCGCGCGGCGCACCAGGGCCACGGCACCCGGCCTCACCTGATCGAGCGCCTGCAACATGTGCGCGACCGTGACGCTGATGCCGGGCGGGTTGACGCCGCGGTCGAGATGCAGGGCCGCGGTGTCCATCGCGGCCGCGTGCAGCAGCCACTCGACGGCGTGCCGCGGGCTCGCGATCCAGACCGCGAAATCATCGCCCACCGGCAGCTCGGCGGGCAGGCCGAGCAGCGGCTCGCGGATGATGCTGGAGACGAAGCTGCTCGCCGCCTTGTTCGGCCGGCCGGGGCGAACCACGACCGTCGGCAGCCGGATCGAGACCACGTCGAGCATCCCGCGCCGGCTTGCATCCGCCAGCAGCAATTCGGCCGCCGCCTTCTGCGCGCCATAGCTGTTCGCCGGCACCTGCCGCGCATCGTCGGGCAGCACCGCGTTCTGCCCGCCGGAGAAGCTGGCGATGGAACTCGTGAACACCACCCGCGGCGGACGGGCGAGCGGGCGGCAGGCGGCGACCACCGCCTCGGTGCCGTGAAAATTGACCCGCCAGCCGAGATCGTAGTCGGCCTCGGCCGCGGCGCTGACCACGGCGGCGAGGTGGAAGACGATTTCGGTGCCCGGCGGGATCGCCTCGGCCGGCAAGGCGGCCAGATCGCCGGCGATGGTGCGGATCGGGAAGGCCGCGCGCGGCGCCGGGGGTGCTGTAAGGTCGAACAGGGTCAGGCCGGAGACCGGCGCCTCGCCCAGGCGGCCCTCCTTCGCCAGCCGCTCCGCGATCCGCCGACCGAGGAACCCGCCGGCACCCAAGATGCTGATCTGCATGCTATTCTCCCGCCGTCCGCGACGATCCGACGGGCCGCGACGGCCGGCGCCGGCACGGTCTGGCGTTCTGTCATTCCCCGACGGGATCGGCAAGCGCACCGCGCCGCACCGCAGGTGCGTGTGTGACAGAATCGTTACAGCTCAGGGTATTTTACCGCGGCTCACGAATCGTTCAATTCGGTTCCGAGCGATTTTGATTGTAGATTGATGGCTGCGCGGTGACCCGCTTACCGCGTGTCTTACGCGGTGACCCCCGTACCGCCTGTACAATCGCCTTCCCACCACCCGCAATTTTGAGGAGCAGCTCCCATGGCGAACGCTGTAAGCGTGCTTGGCGGAAATGGGCAGGTGTTTACCCTGCCGTTCTGCCCCACCGCGAACGCGGCCCTGGGTCAGAACTTAGCCAACGCGATCACGAATCTGGTCCTCAACGGCACCGCAATTCCGTTCAACAACAGCGGCCAGACCGGCGGCACGATCCCCACGGTTCCCGCCGGCCATATCGGCGAGCTGGTCCAGATCACTTCGGGGTTGGTCAACCTAGTGCCGACGCCGGCCTACACGGCGATTGTGGTGACGGCTCCAAGCTCCACGATCCTCGGGGGTGGGGCTGCTAACGAATCCGTGATCTCCGGCCAGGGCAACCTCAGCTTCTCCGCGATGGGCGGCTCCGGCAGTGTGGCCGCAGGCGGGGGCAACAATCTGCTGAACACGTCGCAGTTCCAGTCGGGCGACTGGACGTTCACGACCGGCTGCGGGAATGACACGATCAACGCCGTCTCCGGCAACAACTCGGTGGCACCCGGCGGCGGCAACAACTCGATCTTCCTCGGCAGCGGCAACGATACCGTCACGTCGGTCGGCAACGATGATCACCGCCACTACCGGCAATGCGACGATCAGCGCCAGCGGCACCGCGAGCGCCTTCATCCACGGCGGCATCAGCCACCTCACCTTCTTCAACAGCAGCTCCAACGACAGCACGATCACGGGCGGGCTGGGCAGCATCTCCGTTTTCGGCGGCCCTGGCGGCGGCCTCTATCAAGGCGGCCTGGGCGGCAACAACTTCATCCAGGGCGGCAACAACGCCACCACGATCATCGGCGGCGGTTCGGGCGACACGCTCCAGGCGTTCGGGGGTGCGGGCACGTCGATCGCGGCCGGCATCGGCAACGAGACGCTGTCGGGCGTATTCTCGCAGGGCAATGACACGCTGACCGCCGGCACCGGCAACGGCGAGATGAGCGGCGGCACCGGAGCCGACCTCTACGAGTTCATCAATGGCCATGCCGGCGGCGATGACGTCATCACCAACTTCATGGCTCCCAAGGGCGATCTGGTCGATCTTGACGGCTATGCCGCGAACCAGGTCGACGTCGCACTCGCCAACGCCACGGTCGTCGGCGGCTCGAACCCCTCGACCACCATCATGCTGTCCGACAGCACCCGCATCACCTTCCAGGGCGTGAACGACCTGACGAAGTCGGACTTCACCAACTCGTAGTAGTCACCGTTCGCGGCACGCGGCGCATCCGGGCAACCGGATGCGCCGTTTTTGTGATGCCCACGGTGCATGGCGAGCGGGCTGATGGCGTGCGCCAGCTTTCCCGACTGTCAAGTGCCGCTTGACAAACGCGGGGCCGGCGACTAAAGTGCTCAGTGTTTCTAAAAGAACCGTCGGTGGAGCCTGGCCTGTAACGGAGCCGGAGGCGGCGGTGCCGAAGCGGGTCGAAGCAGAGTTTTACGATCTGCGCTTTATTGAAGGAGAAGTGTAATGAAGATACTCAGTGATCCGGTCCTTCCGGAATAGGAGTTTGAAACGGTTCTGGAACGATGGTGACGGATCGAAGATCAGTCAGGACCTCCTGGACCGGTTGAAGGTGAAGCTGGAAGCAATCCACGGGGCGCAGAGCTTGGAGGAGCTGAAGGTCCCCGGCTTCGACTTTCACCGGCTGCACGGCAAGCCGGTGCGCTGCACGATACACGTTAACGGCCCGTGGTGCGTAACGTTCGAGTGGGATGGCCGAGACGCCGTCCGCGTTGATTTGGAGCAGTATCACTAGCCGAGCGATGCGTCGTCGGGGCAGATGAGCCAATGGACCAGCAAGTGGCGCTTCCCCCGGCGACCTCGCCTTCGAGGGAACGATGACGAGAGAGTATCCGGCCAATCCCTTGCCTGCCTGGGAGCCTATGCACCCGGGGAAGCTTCTGCGCGAGGACGTGCTTCCCTCCTTGGGGCTGAGCGTGACCGATGCGGCGCGAAAGCTCCGCGTTTCCCGGCAGGCATTGCACAATATCACGTCCGAGCGCGCGGCCATCTCGCCTGAGATGGCGGTGCGCCTCGGCAGGATGTGCGGCAACGGTCCCGGACTTTGGCTCCGACTGCAGCAGGCGCGCGACATCTGGCGCGTGGAGCGCGAACTGCGAGACGAGATTGCGGCAATCCCGGAGCCTGAGCCGGGCTGATCGTGCGTCGCTGAGTTGCTGATCGGGGTTTTCGCCGGTATCAACTGGCCATAGTGCCACCAAATCCCGCGGCCCTTGCAGGTCGGGCTGGCCGAGCCTCAAGCCCCTGTTCTCTGGGCTTCTCTTTCTTTGGGCTTCTCTGTCTCTCGGCGTGGGCTACGCCGCCGCCTGCGCGGGTGCCGGGCGGCGGACGCGCAGGCGGCGGATGCGGCGCGCATCCGCATCGAGCACCCGGAACTCCAGCCCCGAGGGATGGGTCAGCACCTCGCCGCGCGCGGGGACGCGGCCGGCCAGCGTGAACACCAGCCCGCCGACGGTGTCGATGTCGGCCTCGCGCTCGTCTCCGGTCAGAACACGGCCGAACCGGCTCTCGAACTCCTCGACCGCCAGTCGCGCATCCACGTCGAGCGTGCCGTCGGCGCGCTCGACCACCATCGGCGCGGGCGTCTCGTCATGCTCGTCGGCGATCGGACCCACGATCGTCTCGACCAGATCCTCGATCGTCACCAGCCCGTCGATGCCGCCGTATTCATCGACTACGAGGGCAAGGTGCATCCGCGCCTGGCGCATCTGCAGCAAGAGGTCGAGCACCGGGACCTGCGGCGCGACCAGCAGCGGCTTGCGGAGCACCTGATCGAGGCTGAACGCCTCCGGCCGGCCTGAATAGCCGAACACGTCCTTGATGTGGACCATGCCCACGATGTCGTCGAGCTGGCCGCGATAGACCGGCAGGCGGGAGTGGCCCTCGCGCCGGATCAGGGCGATCGCCTGCTCGAGCGTGCTGTCGGCGGCGATCGCCACGATATCGGCACGCGGCACCATCACGTCGTCGGCCGTCGTGCCGCGCAGCCGCAGCACATTGGCGATCAGCGACCGCTCCTGGCGGTCCAGCTCGGGCGCGGTGCCCGGCGTCTGCGGCGCCTCGGCCGCCTCCTGCACCAGCTCGGCGATCAACTCGCGCACGCTGTGCTCGATGCTGCGCCGGCGTAGCCGCCCGCGCAGCCGCCCGATCAGCCCCGGCCGCACCCCGCCCGCGCCGCCGCTGCCCGTGCTGCTCGTAGTTGGGCCGCTCATCCGCCGCGCCAGGGGTTGGGCACGCCGAGCCGGTGCAGGATGCGCGCCTCTTCCCGCTCCATCCGCCGCGCGCCGCCGGCATGGTGATGGTCGTGGCCGTGCAGATGCAGGCAGCCATGCACCACGAGATGCGCGAGGTGGTGCGCTGGCCGGCGGCCGGCGGCGGCGGCCTCGCGCCGCACCACCCCGCAGGCGAGGATTATTTCTCCTCGCCCCCAGCCGGGCGGGGGTGGAAAGGTCAGCACGTTGGTGGGCTTGTTGCGGCCACGGTGGCGCAGATTGAGCCGTCTCACCGTCCGATCCGACGCCAGCACCACCGCGCCGGCACCACCCGCCGCTTGCGCCGCCCGCCGTGCAATCGCTTCCGCACCGGGCACCGCGCGCCGCCAGCGATGATCGGCCAGCACGATCTGTGGCCCGTTGCTTTGTGGCCCGTTGCTTTGCGGTCCGTCGTAATGCGGCCCGGCGTCACGCGCCGAGCCGCCGCTACTGCCCACTGCTTTGGCTGCTCCCCTCGCTCGCCGCGCGGCCGCGGCCCCGCTCCTGTCGCGCCGTCTCGCGCTGGTCGTACGCCTCGACGATCCGTGCCACCAGCGGATGGCGCACGACGTCGCGCTTGTCGAACCGCGCGACGCTGATCCCCGGCACCCCCTCCAGCGTCTCCAGCGCATCGCGCAGGCCGGAACGGGTGCCGGCGGGAAGATCGATCTGGGTGAGGTCGCCGTTGACGACCATGCGCGTGCCCTCGCCCATGCGGGTGACGAACATCTTCATCTGCACCGGCGTGGTGTTCTGCGCTTCGTCCAAAATCGCGTAGGCGTGGGCAAGCGTGCGGCCGCGCATGAAGGCGAGCGGGGCAACCTCGATCTCGCCCGAGGTGAGGCGCTTCATCACCTGGTCGGCCGGCATCATCTCGTGCAGCGCGTCATAGAGCGGGCGCAGGTAGGGATCGACCTTCTCCTTCATGTCGCCGGGCAGGAAGCCGAGCCGCTCGCCCGCCTCCACCGCAGGGCGGGAGAGGATGATGCGATCGACGCGGCCCGATTGCAGCATCGCGACGGCCTGCGCGACCGCGAGATAGGTCTTGCCGGTGCCGGCGGGGCCCACCGCAAACACCATCTGGTCACGCGCCAGCGCTTCCATGTAGGCGGCCTGGCCGGGCGAGCGTGGCCCGACCGCGCCGCGCCGGGTGTGGATCGCAGGCAGGTCCGACAGCGGCAGGCGCGGATCGCCATCGCCGTCGGCCAGCCGGATCGCCGTCTCCACGTCGCCGCCGCCGACCGCCTCGCCGCGTTCGAGCCGCCGATAGAGCGCCGCGAGCGCGGTCTGCGCCGCCTCCACCCGGGCCGGTTCGCCCGCGATCGCGATGCGGTTGCCGCGGCACGAGAGCCGCACGCCCAGCGCCTGCTCGATGCGGGCGAGGTGGCGGTCGTGGTCGCCGAGCAGCAGCGGCATCAGCGCATGATCGTTGAACTGGAGGGTCACCGGCTTCCCGGCGGCAGCGGGGGAGAGGTGGGTCAAGCGCAGGCTCGCTCCTTCTCAGGGGTTGCGACCAAGGTTCCGGGCATCACGGTTCCAGACAGGGAATTGGGGTGGGCGGCGGTGATCTTCACCGCCGTCTCGGCACCGATCAGGTGCGCAGGGCCGGCGACATGCACCGGCTGCAGCGCGGGCGAGCGGCCGGCGATCTGTCCCGGATGGCGCCCGGGGCCGGTGAACAGCACCGGCAAGACGCGGCCGACGCAAGCGGCCGAGAACGCCGCCTGCTGCGCGCGCAGCAGCGCCTGCAATTCGGCGAGGCGCGCGTCCTTGTCGGCCTCGGGCACCTGGGCAGGAGCGGCGGCGGCCGGCGTGCCGGGGCGGGGCGAATATTTGAAGCTGTAGGCCTGGGCGAAGCCGACGGCGCGGACGAGGGCGAGGGTCGCCGCAAAATCGGCCGCCGTCTCGCCCGGGTGGCCCACGATGAAGTCCGACGACAGCGCCAGATCGGGCCGCGCCGCGCGCAGCCGCTCGATCAGGCGCAGGTAGTCGGCCGCGCTGTGCTTGCGGTTCATCGCCGCGAGCACGCGGTCCGATCCCGACTGCACCGGCAGGTGCAGGAATGGCATCAGCTCGGGGATGTCGCGATGCGCCGCGATCAGGCGGTCGTCCATATCGCGCGGGTGGGAGGTGGTGTAGCGCAGCCGCAGCAGACCCGGCAGCGCCGCCAGCGCCGCCAGAAGATCGGCGAGCCGCCACGTCCCGCCGCCCCCGACCGCATCCTCGGGCGCCGCACCCTGCCAGGCGTTGACGTTCTGCCCGAGCAGCGTGATCTCGCGGGCACCCCGCGCGAGCAGGTGCCGCGCCTCCGCCAGCACCGCGGCACCCGGCCGGCTTGCCTCGGCGCCGCGCGTATAAGGCACGACGCAGAAGCTGCAGAACTTGTCGCAGCCTTCCTGGATGGTCAGGAATGCGGTCGGGCCGGTGTGGTCCGGCGGCGGCAGGAAATCGAACTTGGCCTCGACGGGAAACTCGGTGTCGATGACGGCGCCGGCCGCGCGAGCGGCGCGCGCCACCAGTTCCGGCAGGCGGTGGTAGCTCTGCGGCCCGAGCACGACATCGACATAGGGAGCACGGGCAAGGATCTCGGCACCCTCGGCCTGGGCGACGCAGCCGGCGACGGCGAGGATCATCCGCCCGCCCTGCTCCGCGCGCGCCGCCTTCAGCCTGCGCAGCCGGCCGAGTTCGGAAAATACCTTTTCGGCGGCGCGGTCGCGGATGTGGCAGGTGTTGAGGATCACCATGTCGGCGTCCTCGGGGCGGGCGGTCGGGGCGTAACCGAGCGGCGCCAGCACATCGGTCATCCGCGCGCTGTCGTACACGTTCATCTGGCAGCCCCAGGTGATGACGTGCAGCCGGCGCGGTGTCGTCGTGCGTCGGGTCAAGTGCAAGGCTGTCAGCCGCCCTCCTTTGCGGCCGCCCATCCTGGCGTGACGGCGCCCGCTTCTGTCAAGCGAACACGACGGAGTCGCCCCGTTCCGGCCCTGCCGCCGCCGGGGCGGGCGCGCTCGCCGGCTGCGCCGGGCGGTTCTGCCGCAAGGCACTCGCCCCGTCGGCCACCGCCTGCCATGTCGCCTGCGCCAGCGCCTTGCGGGACGGAAAATCGCGCGGGTCGAGCGGCGCGTGCAGCAGCACCGTGCCGCCCATGCCGCGCCATTGCAGCAGCCGCCAGGCGTGCGGGGCAAGCTCCATGTCGCCATACCAGGAGAACACGGCGCGGCTGGCACGGCCCGTGGGCAGCCCCGCGAGTCGGTCATAGACGATCGAGACCGGCTGGATGATCGGCGGCGGGTCGCCCTCGGCGATGGCGAAGAACGAAGTGCGGAACGGCAGCACGCGCGAGCCGTCGGAACTGGTGCCCTCGGGGAACAGCACGAGGTTGTCGCCCGCGGCCAGGCGGCGGAGCATGTCGTCTCGCTCCCGCCCGGTGCTGGCGGTGCGGCGGCTGACGAAAACCGTGCGGCCGAGCCGGGCGATGGTGCCGATCACCGGCCAGCCGGCGATGTCGTCCTTGGAGACGAAGCAGGCCGGCAAGACGCCGCCGAGGGCCGGGATGTCGAGCCAGGAGGAGTGGTTGGAGGCATAGACGACCGGCCGGCCGCCCTTCCGCGCCATTACCTCCCCGAGCACCCGCAGCCGCACGCCGATCAGCCGACGGGTGACGCGCCAATAGACGCGGGCGAACCGGACCTTTCCCCGACTTGGCAGTAGCAGCAGCACCGCCTGTATACCGCTCGCCAGCAACGTCCAAAGCGCCACGGCCACCAGTCGCCGCGCAGCCCGCAGCCGCGGCAGCAGCGGCCAGCGCCGGGCCGGGGGGGCGAACGGTCCCACCCCCGACGGAACGACCGCCGCACGCGCGGGCCGGAGCAGAGCGGAGCGCCGGCGCATTGGGCGGGCGGGATCGGGCATGACCTAAGAAATAGGCCCGCCGTTGCGACGCCTCAATGAGGGTTTTCGAACCAACCTCGTCTGTCCGGCGAAGGCCGGGCACCCACGACTTTGCGGCGGCACGAAAGACGTGGATGGCCGGTCTTCGCGGCCTTCGCCGACCATGCCGGTGAACCCTGGCATCCGCGGCGCACACGAGTGCGTTAGGATGCGGCATGGCCCAGCGGTTCCGTCCCCCTCGCCCCGGCGCCGCCGCCACGCTGGCGCTGGCCGCGCTGGCGCTGGCGCAGGGGCCGCCGACGCGGGCCGCCGATCCGCAGCCCTATACCGTGACCATCGCCAAGACCGGGAATGCCGCGCTGGATACCGCATTGACCGACAGCTCGCAGCTCGTGGCGCTGCGCAAAAAAGCGCCGGTGCCGCCATTCGCGCTGATCACCCGCGCGCAGCAGGACGTTGCCCGGCTGGACGCGGCGCTGGGCGGGTTCGGCTACTACGACGGCCGGGCCAGCGTGCGCATCGACGACCGCGCGCCCGACGACCCGGCGCTGCCCGGCCTGCTCGAAGCGGTGCCGAAGGGCCGCGCCGTGCCGGTCACTGTCTCGATCGCGCGCGGGTCGCTCTATCATCTGCGGCGCATCACGATCGCGGGCACGGTGCCGCCGGACGTGACGGCGCAGCTTGCCCCGCTCGCCCCGGGGGCGCCGGCGGTCGCGGCCGATGTGCTCGCCGCTCGCGGACGGCTCCTCGCACAGCTCCAGAAGGACGGTCATGCACTGGCGAAGGTGGCCGAACCAAAGGCGCTGGCGAACCGGACGACCAAGACGCTCGACATCACCTATCCCGTCACGGCGGGGCCGGTGGTGACGATCGGGCCGGTGCGGGTCGCGGGTCTGAAATCGGTCCACTCGGGCGTCGTCAACCGCGAGCTGGCGGTCCATGCCGGTCAGCGCTTCGACCCCGCCGCGATCGAGCAGGCGCGCGTTAATTTGGAGAGCCTCGGCGTGTTCTCCTCGGTCTCGGCAGTTGCGGCCCCGGCGCTGGGTCCGGGCGGGACGCTGCCGATCACCTTCCAGGTGGCGGAGGCGCCCCGGCACGCGGTGACGATCGGCGCCTCCTACTCGACCGATCTCGGCTTCCAGGGGACCGTGAGCTGGAAGGACCGCAACCTGTTCGGCAATGCCGAGCAACTGATCCTGAGCGCCAGCAACACCCAGCTCGGCGGATCGTCGAGCCGCTCGCCCGGCTTTGACATCACCGCCGAGTTCATCAAGCCCGCCTTCCTGCGTCGCGATCAGAAGCTCGACATCCTGCTCGGCGCGATCGACGAGAACCTCGAAGCCTACGAGCGGCGGGCGGCAACCGAGGCGATCACGATCAGCCGCAAGCTCTCGCAGTACTGGACCGCGAGCGTGGGCGAGGCGGGCGAGGTCGAGCGCATCCTTCAGGAGCAGGTCGTCAACCATTTCGGCCTGGTCGGCGTCCCGCTCGATTTGCGCTACGACAGCAGCAACAGCCTGCTCGATCCGACGCGCGGGGTACGCGCCGATTTGACGGTGATCCCGACCGTCTCCTTCCCGGTCGAGACCGGAAGCGGCGGGGGCACCACCCGCACCGCGGGGTTCGCACTGATCGAGGCGACCGCATCGACCTATTTCGATCTCGGCGCGCCGGGACGCAGCGTGCTGGCGCTGCGCGGCACGATCGGCACGGCGCAGGGGGCGAGGATCACCGACCTGCCGCCCGACAAGCGCTTCTATGCCGGTGGCAGCGACACCGTGCGCGGCTTCAAATACCAGTCAGTCGGACCGCTGTTCCCCGATAACAACCCGATCGGCGGGCTGTCGCTGGATGCGGGCACGGTCGAGTTCCGCCAGCGCTTCTTCAAGAGTTTTGGTGCGGTGGTGTTCGTCGATGCCGGGCAGGTCGGGAGCAGCAGTGCGCCATTCACCGGCACGGTCCGCGTCGGCACCGGTGTCGGCGTCCGCTACTACACGAGCTTCGGGCCGATCCGGCTGGACTTCGCGGTGCCGGTGAATCGCGAGCCGGGCGGCGACAAGTACGATTTCTACATCGGACTGGGACAGGCCTTCTGATGCGCCGCGCGGTCCGGATCATCCTCTGGACGCTCGCGGTGCTGGTCGGGCTGCCGCTGCTGCTGGTCGCGATCGTGCTGACCAGCGCCAATACCGGGCCGGGACGAGCAGAGGTCGCGCGGCTGGTCGGGCCGCTCACCGGGGGCCTCATGACGGCGCGCGGCCTCTCCGGCACCTTCCCGACCGACCTGCGGCTGCGCCACATGGAGTTTCATGATGCGCGCGGGACCTATGCGGTTGCCGAAAACCTGCGCCTCGCCTGGTCGCCCCGTCTGCTGCTGTCGCACGAGCTGCTGGTCAAACAACTGACGGCGGACAGCGTCGAGGTGTTGCGGCCGCGACAGGCGTCCGGCGGCTCCAGCTTCTCGTTGCCGGGGCGCGTCGTGGTACGGCGGCTGGCGGTGAACCGGCTGGAGCTTGATCCGCCGGTCGCGAGCACGGTCGCCGCGCTGGCAGTCTCGGGTCATGTCACGCTCGACACGCTGACGACGGGAAGCGGCGCGATCGCGATTCACCGGCTGGACGCGCCGGGGGATTACAGCATCGCCGGAGTCATCGACGCCGCACACATCCAGGCGGCGCTGCACGTGCAGGAGCCGGCGCACGGGCTGGTCGCGACCGCGGCTGGGCTGCCCGATCTCGGCGGGCTGTCGGTGCAGGCGAGCGTCGGTGGTCCGCGCGGCGCGCTCGCCACCCGCTTCTCCGCCGCCGCCGGGAAGCTGCGCGCCGGGGGGCATGGCACCGTCGATCTGGCCGGCAGCCACGCCGATCTCGCCATCACCGCCTCGGCGCCGGCGATGGCGCCGCGGCCAGACCTGTCCTGGAAGGCGGTGGCGCTGGATGCGCATGTCCGCGGCGCCTTCGCGCGGCCGGATGCGAGCGGCGAGTTGCGGGTGTTCGGCCTGAATGCCGGCGGCGGCGCGGTGGGTACGGTGGTCGCCGATCTCTCCGGCAATCGCGGCGCGGTCACGGTGCGCGCGATCCTCGACGGGCTGCGCCTGCCGGGGCCGCACCCCGAGCTGCTGGGCGCGGCACCATTGCTGATCCAGGCGCGGATGTTGCTGGACCAGCCGGACCGGCCGGTGGCCGTGGCACTCGCGCATCCGCTGCTGACCATGCACGGCGTCGCGCACACCGGCGGGGCGCTGACCGCGACCGCGGCGCTCGACCTGCCGCATCTGGCACCGTTTGCGGCGATCGGCGGGATCGCGCTGCACGGGCATACCGCGCTCACCCTCGATGCCGCGAGAGAGGGCAGTGCCACCACCGCCACGATCGAGGGGCGGTTGGCACTCACCGGCGGCCCGGCACCCGGACCGGCGCTGCTCGGATCGGACGCGACCTACCGCGTCGGAGCCAGGATGGATGGCGGGCGGTTCGACCTCACCAGCCTGAAGGTCGCCGGAGCCAAAATCACGCTCGACGCGCACGGCACCGACGATAACGGCAAGCTCGATCTTGCCTACGCGGTGCGCCTGCCCGACCTCGCGGTGCTGGCGCCGAGCGTGAACGGCGACCTTGGGGCCAAGGGGACAGTGCGCGGCCGACAGACCGATCTTTCGGTCGCTGCCGACCTGTCCGGGAGCGTCGGCGCGCCCGGCGTGCCGCGCGGCCCGATCAGTGCCACCCTGAGCGCGCAGGGCCTGCCGGGAGCGCCCACGGGACGGATCGCGGCACAGGGCACGCTGGCCGGTTCGCCGCTCGCTGTCGATGCCGAACTGAGCCGCGCCGCCGACGGGACGCTGCACGCCGCGATCACGCGCGCGACGTGGAAGAGTGCCGACCTCTCCGGCGCGTTCGCGCTGGCAAAGGGTGCGAGCCTGCCCACCGGCACGGCGGAGCTGCGCATGACGCGGCTCACCGATCTGGCGCCCTTCGTCGGCCAGAACCTCGCCGGCAGCGTGCAGGCGAGTGCCGACCTCACCGCGCAGGCGGCGACGGTGAGCGCGCAGGCGATCGGCGCCGGGCTTCCCACGGGGCGCATCGGGCGGCTCGATCTGCGGGCGCGAATCGTCGATCCAATCACGCATCCGGTGGTTTCCGCGCGGCTGACGGCGACCGGCATCGCGGCGGGCGCGGTCGGTGGGTCGGCGGAGGTGTCGATCAACGGACCGCGGGACGCGCTCGGCACCACGCTCTCGGCCGACCTCACCGGGCTGGGGGGCGCGCCGGCGCGGGTCTCGGGTGCCGCGCTGGTCGATGCGACGGCGCGGCGGGTGACGCTGCAACGGTTCTTGGCCGACTGGCACGGCGAGGCGCTGCGGCTGCTGGCACCGGCGCGGATTACGCTCGCGCAAGGCATGGCAGTCGATCGGCTGCGGATCGGCGTCGGCTCGGCAGTGCTGGACGTGACGGGGCGGATCAGTCCGACGCTGGCGCTGACCGCCTCGGCGCGGGGCATCACGCCCGCCCTCGTCAAACCATTCGCGCCCACGCTCGCCGCAGCGGGGCTGATCGACGCGACCGCACGCCTCGCCGGCACCGCCGCGCGGCCGACCGGGCAGGTGCAACTGACCGCAACCGGGCTGCGGCTGCTGTCGGGGGCGGCACGGGGCATCCCGCCGGCGAGCGCCCGCGCGACCCTGGCGCTGGCAGGCACGACCGCGCATCTCGATGCGCACCTCGATGCCGGCGGCAGCCATCTCGTGATCGCCGGGCCGGTGCCGCTGACCGCCGGCGCGCCGCTCGATCTGCGCACCACCGGCCGGATCGATCTCAACCTCGCCAACCCGTTCCTGACCCCTGACGGGCGGCGGGTGCGCGGCGTGCTGACGCTGGATGCGCGCGCCGGGGGCACGCTCGCGGCTCCGCAACTGACCGGAACGGCGCATCTCGCCGGCGGCGAGTTCCAGGACTACGTGCAGGGCGTTGATCTCACCGCGATCACCAGCACATTGGTGGCGAGCGGCCGCAGTTTGCGGATCACGAGCCTGACTGCGCGCGCCGGGCCGGGCACGATCGCGGTCACGGGAACGATCGGCGTGCTGGCGTCCGGCATCCCGGTCGATCTATCGATCACCGCGCACAACGCCCGCCCGCTGGCGAGCGACCTGCTGACCGCCGACGTCGATACGCAGCTTTCGGTGCGTGGGCAGGCGACGGGCGCGCTGTCGCTCGGGGGGCAGGTGCGTGTTCTGCGCGCGACGGTCAATATTCCCGAGAAGCTGGGCGGCGCAGTGCCGACGCTCGACGTTCGCTTCGTCGGCCAGAAGCCGCCGCCCCCGCCCCGCCCCGCGCCGCCGATCGCGCTCGACCTCACGCTGATCGCACCGGGGCAGGTGTTCGTGCGCGGCCACGGGCTGGATGCCGAGCTGGGCGGACGCTTGCATATCGGCGGCACCGCGGCGGCGCCACAGATCAGCGGCGGATTCACGCTGCGCTACGGCACCTTCAGCCTGGCCGGCACCACGCTCAACTTCGTCCGCGGCCGCATCACCTTCACCGGCACCGGGCTTTCGCACAAGATCGACCCGGCACTGGACTTTCAGGCCGACAGCACCAGCGGCAATGTCACGGCATCCGTCGTCATCGGCGGCTATGCCGACAAACCGACGTTCAAGCTGATCTCCTCGCCGCAATTGCCGCAGGACGAGGTGCTGGCGCATCTGCTGTTCGGGCGCTCGGTCAAGGATCTCGGGCCGTTCCAGTATGCGCAGATTGCGCAGGCGCTGGCGTCGCTGAGCGGAGCCAATTCGGCGGTGACCGATCCGCTGAGCTCGATCCGCCAGGGATTGGGACTGGATCGGCTGACGGTGAACGGCGGCACACGCAACGGGCCTGGGCCTTCCGTGGGGCCTTCCGTGGAGGGCGGCAAGTATGTGGCGCCCGGGGTGTTCGTGGGCGCCAAGCAGGGCACCGGCGGGAGCAACGGCGCCGGCACGCAGGCCGAGGTGCAGATCGACCTCTGGCGCGGGCTGAAGCTGAACAGCACGGCGGGATCGGGACCTGGGGGGAACAGTGTCGGGTTGAGCTATGAGTTCAATTATTGAGGGGCGGGTACGGGATCGCCCCCGGAACGCCGCTGCCGTTGGCTTTTGGCACGGCCCCTCACCCCGACCCTCTCCCCGTGAAGAACAGTGAAGAACGGGGAGAGGGAGAAACGTGCGAGCGGGCTCACCCATCACATCGGGTTCATCACTCCAAAACGAAAGTCAGCTCCATGGTCACCCGGTATTCGGCGACCTTTCCGTTGGTCACGCTCGCCTTCTGCTCGACCACGTGAAGACCGGTGATCCCGCGCAATGTCTTGCTTGCGCGCGCAAGACCCTCCTGGATCGCGGCATCGAAGCTGGTCGATGAAGCTGCGGTGATCTTCGACACGCTTGCTACGGCCATCTCTGCCTCCCTGTGTATCGGCTGTCCACAAATCACTATGCCGCCCGACAAGCCGGTTGCCAACGAGCCGCTGCGACCTTTTCCGTGGATGCCCGGCCTGGCCGAATGTTGCTTAGAGCGGTTTCCCGCTGACTGGAAACGCGCAGGCATCGCCCCTCTTCGTCACCCCCGCGCAAGCGGGGGTCCAGGCGAACGGCGATGCCGGCGCGGCCACCCGGATTCCCGCTTGCGCGGGAATGACGGGAGCAACGCGGCTCCGCCTGCAGTGAAGAATTCGAGTTCAGTCATCGCGAAACCGCTCTAGCGCGTCGCGCGCCAGTCGCGCACGAACGCACGAAGCTGCGCCGCCTCCACGTCCGAAACCGCCCAGAGCTGCATCCCGTCCTGCCGCCAATCGACGAGATTGTAGCCGTTGCGCGCACCGATGCGCGGCGCGGTCGGGCTGCCGCTCGTGCCGCCCTGGGCCGGCCACACGTAGAGGTCGATCAGATGCTTGGCGCGGCCATAGACGAGGGCCGCCGCCGGATGACCGTCGAGATAGTCGAGCCGCCCGCCGATCAGCGGAAAGCCCTGTTTCGCCAGGTCCTTCACTGGCGGGGCGAAGTCGAGCCGGCCGTCGAACCACGGCTTGACGGTGTGCTGGTCGGTCGAGACCACGTCCATCAGGTGACCCGGTTGCAGGGCGCGGATGTGCGCGGAGGCGACATCCTGCGCGATCTCGCCGCCCCCCCGCGGCAATACCAGCAGCAACGCGACCGCCGCCGCGACCGCAGCACCGCCGCCGAACGCCAGCGCCTCGCGCCAGCGCCGGACCATCCCCTGCCACGGCGTTTGCCATGGCGCCTGTCGCGGCGTGGGCGGCGCCTGGGGCCGCGCCTCGGCAACGCGCCGCAGCACCGCCTCGCGCAGTGCGGGAGGCGCCGCGTAGGAGGGCAGCGCGCCGCGCAACGCCGCCGACAGCGCCACCAGCCGCTCGCGGGTCGCGGCACAGCCCTCGCACTCGGCGACATGGGCGGCGAGCAAGGCGGCGCGCCCGGCATCGATCTCGCCGTCGATCTCGGCCTGGATCAGCAGCCGCATCTCGTCGCAGGCCTCGGTGCGGGCATCAGGCGTCATGGCGGATCGCCTCCGGCACCCGCAGCAGCGCCTGGCGGGCGCGCCACAGGCGCGACATCACGGTGCCGATGGGTGCGCCGGTGATTTGCACGATCTCGCGATACGAGAGCTCCTCCAACTCTCGCAGGATCAGGCACTCCCGCTGCTCGACCGGCAGCGCCGCAAGGGCCTGTTGCAGCCGGGCACGGTCCTGCTGCCCCACCATGGCGGCTTCCGGTCCGGCGCCGGGATCGGGCACGTCCAGCGCCGGGTCGTTCTCGCCGCCTTCGATCGGCACCTCACGCCCGGTGCGGGCCTGGTGCTCCGCCAGCCGGTTATAGGCGGCGTTGCGCACGATCCGCAGCAGCCAGGCGCGCGCGCTGCCGCCACGATAGTTCGCGAAATATGTCAGCGCGCGCAACATCGCATCCTGCACCACGTCATCGGCCAGCACCGGGTCGCGCACCAGCCAGCGCGCCAGGTTGTAGGCGGCGTCGAGATGGGGCAGCGCCAGATCCTCGAAGCGCTGCCCCGGCCCGGTATCCGGCTGCGGCACGGCGTACTCCCGCCAGGGAGAGGCGACGATTTCGGCGCGTCACTTCACCACGATCGTACCGGTCATCATCGGGTGCAGGGCGCAGAAATAGCGGAAAGTACCCCGCGTCGTAAACAGGAAGCCGTAATGATCGCCGGTATCCAAAGGCGGCGAGCGCATAGCCTCGGGCGGCGTCGCGGCGACAAGGTGCGGTATGTCGTCGCGGTTCGTCCATACCACCCGCGTCCCCGCCGGGACCGTGAGCACCTGGGGCGAGAAGGTGAAGTTGTCGATGCTGACCGCGGCATCGGCGGCGTTCGCGTGCGGGGCGGCGGCTGCGAGCAGGATCGCCGCGAGCAGGATGCGGTGCATGATCCCCGCCTCATGCCGCCAGCGTGGTGTCGGTCACGGCGAGATGCTGCTGGCCGCGAACCACGCGAACTTCCGTGATGCCGAGGAACGAGCGCAACCGCTCGGCCGGCACCCCCGTGATCGGGCCGGGTGAGGGCGCCGTTCCGGGGGCAGGCTGCGGGAAGGCGGTGGAGCGGGCCGTGTGGCACGAGATCGTGCCTTCCACCTTCTGGATCACCTGATGGATGTGCCCGTTCAGCACCGTGGCCGAGCCGAACCGGCGCAGATAGCCCAGCGCCTGTGCGCCGTCGCTGGTGCCCCAGCCCCATTTCTCATAGACGACCCAGAGCGGGATATGCGCGAACACCACGATCGGCTGGCTGGCGGGCCGATGCGCGAGATCGCGCTCCAGCCATTGGAGCTGGGCGTGTCCGAGTGCGCCCATGCCGCCGGCCTTCAGATCCTGCACGTTGTTGAGGCCGACGAAATGCACGCCGCTCTGGTCGAAGCTGTACCAGCCGCCGGTGCTCGCGGCCTTGTCGAAGCGGGCGAAGAAGCCGCGCCCGTTGTCGATCAGCACGTCGTGCTCACCCGGGACGAAATGCGTCTCCAGGCCGGCCCCACGGATGATCTGATCGGCGGCGTCGAATTGTTTGGCGGCGGAGAGGTGGCTCACGTCGCCGGTGTGGATCATCAGGCGCGCGTCGCCCTTGGTGCGGTTCACCTCTGCGATCGCGGCGGTGAGCGTTGCCGGCGTGTCGGGGTTGGGGGGATTGTGGAAGCCGATATGGCTGTCGCTGATCTGCACGAAGCTCAGGCCGCCCGAGAGTGTGGCCGCCTGCGCACCGCCGCCGAGCAGCGCCGAGCGCGGCACGCCGCCCACCATCGTCCACAGCACGCCGCCGCCGGCCCATGCCATGCATTCAAGCGCGCGCCGCCGGCCCACGCCGTCCCGATCCGATCCACCCATCGTGCCCTCCTTGGCTCTGGTGACGGGAACAGGACCGGCGGCGATGGCGTTTTATTCCCGTGGGGTGGATGCGCGGCGGCCGGCCTTGGCCGGGCACCGGCCAGGCGCTATGGGGTGCCGGATGACCGAGGACCCGCAGCAGCCGCCGGAAAGCCTGCTGCCGTATGACGACTGGACCGAGGAGGCGCTTCGCCAGGTAGCGGTGCGGGCGCTGGCCTACGCGGCCGTCAACGGCCTGCCCGGCGCACACCATTTCTATGTCACGTTCCGCACCGACTTCCCCGATGTCGTGGTGCCGACACGGCTGCTCGCCCAGTATCCGACCGAGATGACGATCGTCTTGCAGCATCAGTTCTGGGACCTGAAGGTGGACGAGGCGGGGAGCAAGTTCAGCGTCGGGCTGTCGTTCGGCGGCGTCCCAAGCATTCTGACGATCCCGTTCCGCGCCGTTACCGGCTTCGCCGATCCGCATGTGCGCCTCGGCCTGCGCTTCCGCTCGCCGGTCGAACCGGCGGCGGCACCCCCGCCCGAAGCGCCGCCGGAGACCCTGCCGGAGACATCGCCGCTTGGGGCCGGGGAGCCGGCTGCCGCCGAGAAGCCGCAGGTCGTAAGCCTCGATGCGTTCCGCCGTCGCAACCCGCCGAAGGAATGATCCCGCAATGAACGCGCCAATGCCCCGGCCTTCGGGCTTCGCCTATTCGCCGATGTTCCCGCTCGGGCCGGACGCGACGCCGTGGCGCAAGCTCGCGATCGAGGGCGTGTCCTCGTCCGTTTGCGACGGCCGCAGCATCACGCGCGTGGCAGCCGCGGCGCTGACCGAGTTGGCGTTCCAGGCATTCCGCGACGTGTCCCACCTGCTGCGGCCGGGCCATCTGCGCCAGCTCCGCGCCATCCTCGACGATCCCGAGGCGTCGGAGAACGACCGCTTTGTGGCGCTTGATCTGTTGAAGAACGCCAACATCGCGGCCGGCGGCGTGCTGCCTATGTGCCAAGACACCGGAACGGCGCTGGTGTTCGGCAAGAAGGGCCAGCGCGTTTGGGTGGACGGCAACGAGGAGGAAGCGATCAGCTTCGGCGTGCATCGCACCTACACTGAGACCAATCTGCGCTACTCGCAGATGGCGCCGCTTTCGATGTTCGAGGAGGTCAACACCGGCAACAACCTTCCCGTGCAGTTCGACATCATGGCCGCCCCCGGCGAGGACCATTCGGACGAGTTCTCGCTGATGTTCGTCGCAAAGGGCGGCGGTTCGGCGAACAAGAGTTTTTTGTTCCAGGAAACCCGTGCGGTGCTCTCGCCGGAGCGCCTGCTCGCCTTTCTTGAGGCGAAACTGAAGACGATCGGCACCGCGGCCTGCCCGCCCTACCATCTTGCGATCGTCATCGGCGGCACCTCGGCCGAGTTCACGCTCAAGACGGTCAAGCTCGCCTCCACCCGCTGGCTCGACAATTTGCCGAATTCGGGCAGCCGCACGGGCCATGCGTTCCGCGATCTGGAGATGGAGCAGGCGGTGCTGGAATTGACGCGCCGCAGCGGCATCGGCGCGCAGTTCGGCGGCAAGTATTTCTGCCACGACGTGCGCGTGATCCGCCTGCCGCGCCACGGCGCGAGCCTGCCGATCGGCATCGGCGTC
The DNA here is from genome assembly GCA_963754235.1 of uncultured Alphaproteobacteria bacterium. Lineage (GTDB taxonomy): Bacteria > Pseudomonadota > Alphaproteobacteria > Acetobacterales > Acetobacteraceae > DATAYA01. The sequence continues at coordinate 76,162 of CAVWFK010000008.1, forward strand.
TCGTGCAGCGCCGACCGCCAGATCCTCGCGAAGATCACCCCCGAGGGCGCGTTCCTTGAAGCCCTGGACCGCGATCCGGCACAATACCTGCCCGAGACCACCGGTTCGCATCTGGGCGAGCAGTCGGTGCGGGTCGATCTCAACCGGCCGATGCCCGAAATTCTCCGCACGCTCTCGGCGCATCCGGTGAAGACCCGGCTGGCGCTGAGCGGCACGATGGTGGTCGCGCGCGACATCGCGCACGCGAAGCTGAAACAGCGGCTCGATCGCGGCGAGGGTTTGCCCGACTACATCAAGGATCATCCGGTCTATTACGCCGGACCTGCCAAGACGCCGCAGGGCTATGCCACCGGCAGCTTCGGGCCGACCACGGCGGGACGGATGGACAGCTATGTGTCCGAGTTCCAGGCAGCCGGCGGCTCGCTGGTGATGCTGGCGAAGGGCAACCGCTCCCGTGCAGTGCGCGATGCGTGCCGCGATAACGGCGGCTTCTATCTCGGCAGCGTCGGTGGCGCGGCCGCGCGGCTGGCGCAGGACCACATCCGAAGAGTCGAGGTGCTGGAGTATCCGGAACTCGGGATGGAAGCGGTCTGGCGCATCGAGGTCGAGGACTTTCCGGCCTTTATCGTGATGGATGACAAGGGCAACGATTTCTTCGAGGGCCTCGGCTGATGCGGTTCACGATCGACCGCATCGATCACGTGGTGCTGAACTGCCGTGACGTGGCGGAAACTGCCGCCTGGTACGAGCGGGTGCTCGGCATGGAGCGCGAAGTGTTCGGCGATGACCGGCGCACGGCGCTCAAGTTCGGCGGCCAGAAGCTCAACCTTCGCCCCGCCGACGCCGACCCCGAGGAGTGGATTGCCGCCGCCAATACCGGCCCGGGATCGGGCGATCTCTGCTTCATCGTCGGGGTGACGTGGGACGAGGTGGTGGGTCATCTGCACGATTGCGGCGTCGCGATCGCGCTCGGGCCGGTGCCGCGCATCGGCGCGCTTGGGCCGATGACGTCGGTCTATTGCCGCGACCCCGACGGCACGCTGGTCGAGATCGCGACCTATCTGCGCCAATGATTCACCGCCGCGCCGCGCGGCGCGTGGGATTGGCCGCGTTTGCCTGCTTCCTCGGCATGATCCCGCTCGCCAACTGGATGATCGGCCATGTCGGCACGCTCTGCGCACCCGGTGGCCCGTGCGTCGTGCCGGTCGCACCGGGGCTGCTGGCGCCCTCGGGCGTGCTGACGGTGGGTGCCGCACTGGTGCTGCGCGACGTCGTGCAGCGCTGCCTTGGTCTTGTCTGGGGCATCGCCGCGATCGTCGTCGGCGCGGCGCTGTCGGTGCTGGTGGCGCCTGCGTCGCTGGTGCTGGCCTCGGCGGCGGCGTTCCTGCTCAGCGAGTTCGCCGATTTCGCGATCTACACGCCATTACAGCGCGAGCGGCTGACGCTGGCTCTGCTCGCATCTTCAATCGGCGGGCTGGTGATCGATTCCATCGTGTTCCTCTCGCTCGCCTTCGGCAGCCTCGCGTTTCTGCCGGGGCAGATCGTCGGCAAGCTGTGGGCGGTCGTGATCGCGGCACCCCTGGTGCGGCTGCTGCGACGCGTGGCACCGACGCCGGCGTGATGCCGGATGAAGGCGAGGGGCGCTGCCCCTCGACCCCGCTGGGGCCGCCGGCCCCAGACCCCGTTTCAAAGCCCTCTCCGCCCTTGGGGGCGGAGAGGGTTGGGAGAGGTGGGGGCCAGCGGCAATGACCTTGCGAGGGAGCCATCCGCGTACGCACGCCGCGGGGAGTTTCCCCCACCTCACCCCGGCCCTCTCCGCCCCCGAGCGCGGAGAGGGAGGAAATGGGTCACCACGAAGGACTTCTGGCCTTACCCTGTCTGACTTCGACTTTGTGCTCCCGCTGGAGCGGATCGCGCAGCATCCGGCACGTCCGCGCGATGCGGCGCGGCTGCTCGTGATCGGCGAGACTTTGGCCGACCGTATGATCCGCGACCTTCCGGTGCTGCTGCGCCCCGGCGATCTGCTGGTGGCGAACGACACGCGCGTCATCCCGGCGCAACTCGAAGGCCGCCGCGGTGCCGCGCGCGTCGGGATCACGCTCGATGCACCGCGTGCCGACGGCACCTGGCACGCGCTCGCCCGCAACGCGCGCCGGCTGCGCAGGGGCGATGTGCTGAATTTCCCCGGCGATCTCTCGGCGCAGGTGGTGGCGCGCGACGAGGACGGCGGCGGCGTGGCACTTCGCTTCGACCGCGAGGGGGCCGCGTTCGAGGACGCCCTCGCCCGCGCCGGCGCGCTCGCGCTGCCGCCCTACATCGCGCGCCCCACCGGCCCCACGGATGACGATGCGGCCGATTACCAGACCGTGTTCGCCGCTCGTCCCGGCGCGGTCGCGGCGCCGACCGCCGGGCTGCACTTCACCCCTGCCCTGCTCGCTGCCCTCGATGCGGCCGGCATCGCGCGCACCACCGTCACGTTGCATGTCGGCGCCGGCACCTTCCTGCCGGTGCGCGGCGAGGATGTGCGCGCGCACCGGATGCACCCGGAGCGCAGCGAGATCAGCGCCGACGCCGCCCGTGCCATCACTGCCGCGCGTCGCGTGATCGCGGTCGGCAGCACCTCGCTGCGGCTGATCGAGAGCGCGGCGGCACCCGATCGAAGTGTGGCGCCGTTCGCGGGCGAGACCGACCTTTTCATTCTCCCGGGCCACCGCTTCCGCCGAGTCGATCTTCTGCTGACCAATTTCCATCTGCCGCGCTCGACGCTGTTCATGCTAGTCTGCGCCTTCGCCGGCACCACGCGGATGCGCGCCGCCTATGCGCACGCGATCGCCTCGGGCTACCGCTTCTACTCCTACGGCGACGCCTGCCTTCTGGATCGCGCGTGACTTTTGCCTGGACCGCGCAGGGCAGTGATGGTGCCGCCCGCGCGGGGAGGCTCGCGACCGCGCACGGTCCGGCCGAGACGCCCGCCTTCATGCCCGTCGGCACCGCCGGCACGGTGAAGGCGATGACCGCCGATGCGGTGCGCGCGACGGGTGCCGCGATCGTGCTCGCCAACACCTATCATTTGATGCTGCGCCCCGGTGCCGAGCGCATCGCCGAACTCGGCGGGCTGCATCGGTTCATGGACTGGCCCGGCCCGATCCTGACCGATTCCGGTGGCTTTCAGATGATGTCGCTCGCTGGCCTGCGCGCGATCGACGAAGGTGGCGTCACCTTCCGCTCGCATCTCGACGGCAGCGAGCACCGCCTGACGCCGGAACGCGCGGTCGCGATCCAGCACGCACTGGATGCGACGATCAGCATGGCGTTCGACGAATGCACGCCCTTTCCTGCCACGTTCGCGCAGGCGCAGGCATCGATGGAACTCTCGATGCGCTGGGCGGCGCGCAGCCGGGCGGCGTTCGCAGAGCGCCCGGGTTACGCGTTGTTCGGCATCGTGCAGGGCGGCGTACACGTCTCCCTTCGCGCGCGATCCGTGCAGGCACTTACCGAAATCGGCTTCGAGGGCTACGCGATCGGCGGCCTCGCCGTCGGCGAGGGTCAGGCGGCAATGTTCTCCGTCCTCGATGCGACCGTGCCGTATCTACCAGCCGATCGGCCGCGCTATCTGATGGGCGTCGGCGCGCCGGACGACATCGTGGGCGCGGTCGAGCGCGGCATCGACCTTTTTGACTGCGTGATCCCGACCCGGGCCGGACGCACCGCGCGCGCCTACACGCGGAGCGACGTGCTCAATCTGCGCAACGCCCGCCACGCCGCCGATCCCGCGCCGCTCGATCCCGCTTGCGACTGCCCGGCCTGCACGGGCCATTCACGGGCCTATCTGCACCACCTGTTCCGCGCCGGCGAGATGCTGGGGCCGATGCTTCTGACCTGGCACAACCTGCGCTACTATCACGATCTTCTGCGCGGCCTGCGCCAGGCAATCCTGGAGCGGCGCCTCGCCGCCCATGCGTGCGCGCTGCGCGCGGCCTGGGCGCGCCCCCCGGAGCCCGACGATGCCGCATGACCACGGCCACGATCACCGCGACGACCACCATCACGCTGATCCGAGCCGGCGTGATGCGGCGTTCGCGATCGGGGTCGGCCTCAACACGGCGCTCGTGGCGGGGCAGATCGCGTTCGGCCTGCTCGCCGGCTCACTCGCGCTGATTGCGGACGCGGGACACAATCTGGGCGACGTGCTGGGATTGGCGCTGGCGTGGTGGGCGGCAACACTCTCACGCCGGCCGCCGACCGCGCGGCGCACCTACGGCTACGGCCGCGGCTCTATCCTCGCCTCGCTCGCCAACGCCGCGATCCTGCTGGTGGGCGTCGGCGCCATCGCGCTGGAGGCGATCCGCCGCCTGATCGCACCGGGGCCGGTCGCCGGTCTGACGATGATGTGGGTGGCGCTGGCCGCAATCGCGGTGAACGGCGCGACCGCGCTGCTGTTCATGCGCGGCCGTGAGCGCGACCTCAACATCCGCGGCGCCTTCGTGCACATGGCGGCCGATGCCGGCGTCTCGTTCGGCGTGGTGGTCGCCGCCGTGCTGATCCATTTTACCGGCTGGGTGCGGCTCGATCCGATGATGGGGCTGGTGATCTCGGCCGTGATCGTCGCCAGTTCGTGGAGCCTGCTGCGACAAAGCCTGCACATGGCGATGGATGGCGTGCCGGAGGGCGTGGACCGCGCCGCCGTCGAGAGCTGGCTGCGCCACCTGCCCGGCGTCGCCAGCATCCACGACCTGCATATCTGGAGTCTGAGCACCACCGAAACCGCACTCACCGTCCATCTCGTCTGCCCCGAGGCGATGCCAGACGACCACGCACTGGCCGATGCCGCTGTGGCGCTGGCCGAGCGCTTCGGCGTCGGCCACGCAACCTTCCAGGTCGAGCGCGGCGACCCGGCGCACCCTTGCGCGCTCGCCCCCGCCGACGTCATCTGACAGGTCATCTCGGGATAGGGTTGAACGGATCGGGCGGGGGGTTGGAAATTGCTGAATCTCTTCAAAAGCGTTCTTCACAACACGGGCGTGGTGCTGGTGGGACTCGGCGGCACTTCCCTGGCCAAGGGATTGGATTCACTGCTGCGAATGCGTGGTTTCAAATCCAGTTCGGCCACTGCCGCCGCTTGGCCACTCCTCAGCGTTGGATTTGGTTTGCGAGTATGGGCAACGTTCCACTTCTACAAGCACCGTATGAAGGTGATTTCTCTGGAACCACAAACGACACTGCTGACTTCTGGCCCCTATCGCTTCTCAAGAAACCCGCTTTATCTTGGCGGAAACGTATTCATCTTTACTGGGGCCGCGCTGCTGCTAAGATCGCCAACCGCGCTATTTGCTACCGCTGTTCATCTGCCACTGGTCGATCTCTTCATCAGGCGAGAGGAGAGGCAGTTAGAGAAAAATTTCGGCGAGGCGTGGAGGCGCTACAAGCAGCGGGTACCCAGATGGGTCTGATCCGCAGATTTTGCAGAGATGGGAATGGACGCTGATCCCGCATGGATGAACCCCTGACCCTGCTCGGCCGGCCCGCGGCGCTGCCCGCGAGCCCCGAGGAGGCACGGCTGGAGCGCATCGCGAACCCGCATCCGTCCGACCGCTATGTGGTGCGCTTCACCTGCCCCGAGTTCACGGCGCTGTGCCCGATCACCGGGCAGCCGGATTTCGCGCACCTGGTGATCGACATCGTGCCGGGCGCCTGGCTGCTGGAGAGCAAGTCGCTGAAGCTCTACCTCAGCAGCTTCCGCAACCACCCCGCCTTCCACGAGGCCTGCACGCTCGCGATCGCGCACCGCATCGCAGACCTGCTGGCGCCGGTGTGGCTGCGCATCGGCGGCTACTGGTATCCACGGGGCGGCATCCCGATCGATGTGTTCTGGCAGACCGGCGCGCCGCCGGACGGGGTGTGGATTCCGCCGCAGGAGGTGGCACCCTATCGCGGACGCGGTTGAGCGGCCGCCCAGCGGAGCAGCGCCTTGGACGACGCCACGGCCCCCTCGCCCGATCTCGCCGCGCCGGCCCTCTCAGCGCCGCCGGTGGCTGTGCCCACGCGCGAGGGCACGATCTTCCGGGTGCTGTTCGCGATCAGCTTCTGCCACCTGCTCAACGACATGATCCAGTCGCTGGTGCCGGCGATCTACCCGATCCTGAAATCGTCCTATGCGCTGAGCTTCGCCCAGGTCGGCCTGATCACGCTGGGTTTCCAGCTCACCGCCTCGCTGTTGCAGCCGCTGGTGGGAATCGCGGCCGACCGCCGGCCGCTGCCCTATTCGCTCGCGGCCGGCATGGGCTTCACCTTGGCCGGGCTGCTGCTGCTGGCACGCGCCGACGGGTTCGGGATGATCCTGATCGCCGCTGCCCTGATCGGCTCGGGATCATCGGTGTTCCATCCCGAAAGTTCGCGGGTGGCGCGGATGGCCTCGGGCGGGCGGTTCGGGCTGGCGCAGTCGGTGTTCCAGGTCGGCGGCAATACCGGCTCGGCGCTCGGGCCGCTGCTGGCGGCCTTCATCGTGCTGCCGCACGGGCAAGGCAGCATCGCCTGGTTCTCGGCGGCCGCCCTGCTCGCGATCGCGGTGCTCGCGGGCGTGGGGCGCTGGTACGGGGGACGGGCGCGGGGGGCTGGGCGCAAGCGCGTGGCGCACGCCGCGCGGCCGGCGCTGTCGCGGCGCCGCGTCGGCGGCGCGGTCGCCGTGCTGGTGGTGCTGATCTTCTCGAAATACTTCTATCTCGCCAGCCTGAACAACTACTTCACTTTCTACCTGATCGCGAAGTTCCATCTCTCGGTGAAAGCCGCGCAGATCCACCTGTTCATCTTCATGGGCGCGGTCGCGATCGGCACGCTGCTGGGCGGCCCGATCGGCGACCGGATCGGGCGGAAATACGTCATCTGGGGTTCGATCCTGGGCGTGCTGCCGTTCACCCTGATGCTGCCCTGGGCGAATTTGTTCTGGACCGGGGCATTGAGCGTGGTGATCGGGCTGGTGCTGGCCTCGGCCTTCGCGGCGATCCTGGTCTATGCGACCGAGCTGATGCCGGGGCGGCTTGGCATGGTCGCGGGCCTGTTCTTCGGTTTCGCCTTCGGCATGGGCGGGCTTGGTGCGGCCGCACTCGGAGTGCTCGCGGACGCGACCAGCATCACCTTCGTCTATCGCGTCTGCGCCTTCCTGCCGGCGCTCGGGCTGCTGACGGCGCTGCTGCCGGACATCGAGGGGCCACGGCTGCGGCGGGCGCGCGCCTGACGCCGCCCGTGGTGCCAACGGCCTCACGCCGTAGCCGTTGCCTCAGGACCTGCCGACGCCTATCTGACTACGTGTAGTCACATGGGTGTCCGATGAAGACCGTTCAGTTGCGCGAGGCAAAAGCGACCTTGTCAGCACTGGTCGATGCGGCTGAAAAGGGCGAGCCGAGTCTGATCACACGGCATGGGCGACCGGCCGCCGTGCTGCTCCCGATCGACATGGCCGAGCGTCTGACTCAGGCTGACCGGCCGAGCTTCGCTGATTTTCTGCTTTCGATGCCCGCCGGCTTTGAGATCGAGCGCGATCTGACCCCGCTTCGCGCCGCCGACCTCTGATGGTCGGCTACCTGCTTGATACAACCGTTGTCTCTGCTCTCGCTCCCGGAAAGCCACCGCCCGTTTGGGACATCGCCGGTTGGCTGCGCAGCAAATCCGACGATCTGTTCTTACCGGCGATCGCCATCGCCGAGATAGAGCAAGGCATTTGCAAGCTCCGCCGGGCGGGCGGAACCGCTCGCGCAGACGATCTTGCCCGTTGGCTGGACGAACTGATCCTGCTCTATGGCAAGCGGGTTCTGCCGTTCGACGTGTTGCCGGCCCGTCTGGCTGGTCAGATTTCTGACAAGGCAATGGCCGACGGGCACCATCCCGGCTTCGCCGACGTCGCGATTGCTGCGATCGCGGCACACCACGGTTTAGTCGTGCTGACCCGCAATATCCGCCACTTCGTTGGGCTCGGCGTCCCGTATCTCGATTTGTTCGAAATGACCGACTAGACCAGGTGCTCGCCCGAGCCAATGGTTTCCGATTGCTGTGCACGGATCGCCAACCCCCGCGTCACGGTGGCGCCCGTCGGACGAAGGATCTGTCTTCGTTTAGGATGCAGCCACTCGCCTCGGCTCGGCGCAGGCATTCAACCGCGTCGGTTTCGGACAGCAGCTTCTCGCGATACGCCTCGTAGGCGGCCAGATTGGGAAAATCGATCAACCCCATCGCCGTATTGGTCGGCCCCGCGATTTTGGTCGGCAGATAATAGCCGACGAATGTGCCGCCGCAGCGCTCGACCGGCTGCGGCAAGGACCGCGCATAGGCCTCGAAGTCGGCGAGCTTGTTGGCATCGAGCGTGTAACGGATGCAAAGCGTCAACATTGGCGTCTCCTGTGGCGCACCCCGATATGACGCGATCCATGCGGCGCGACAAAGGGAAACGCTTCGGTCGCCATCGAACTATCGAACTGAGCCGCGGCCGGTTGCCCGTTTCCAGGCGCAAAGGCCCGCTTGCTGATAGGGTCTTCGTCCAGGGCTGTGACGCGCAGCCGGGGTCCGCTATATTTCCGCCGCAGGAGCGCACCATGCGGCTGCAAGACATCCCGCTTCGACCCATGCCGGAAATGTGCTATGGTGAAAAGAAAGCCGATCTGGTCATCACCGGCCTGGAGAAGCCAATCAACGACCACCTGCTCAAGCTCGTCGCGGTGACGGCGCACGAGGTGCAGGGCGAGGACGAGCGCGCGCCCTGGCGCGAGGAGCTGGTGAACTGGCTCGACGAGGTGGCCGAAATCCGAACTCAAGCCGACCGGCCGCCCCGCCGCGCCCGAATCTACTTCTCGATCCTGTTCGACGAACCATTCGGGCGCGCGGAGGTTGCCAACATGGCCCGCCGATTGCGGCGATTGCAGGGGCAGCATTACCGCGTGCTGTCGGGCGCCGACCCGGCGGCCCTGGCCGGGCGGATGCGCCGGGTCCACCACACCTTCTCCGAAGCCTGCGCACGCGGCGCGATGAGCGACCTCGAGATCGAGGCCCTGGTGGATCGCTTCGCCCGTGGCGAGCCGGTTGACGCCGCCTAGCCCGTCCCGCGCCGACCCTCGCCCCGCCATCCGCGCCCGCGCGTCGGCGCTCGGCTTCGACGCGGTGGGCTTCTCCGATGCCGTCCTCGGCCCCGAAGCCCGCGCCCGCCTGCGCGCCTTCCTCGCCGCCGGGCAGCACGGCGAGATGGGCTGGATGGCCGGGCGCGCCGATGCCCGCAGCCACCCGCAGGCACTCTGGCCGGCGGCACGCAGCGTCGTGGTACTCGCCGCGAGCTACGCGCCGCGGGCCGACCCGCTCGCGGTGCTCGGCCAGCGCGACCGTGGCGCGATCTCGGTCTATGCCCGCAACCGCGACTATCACGCCGTGTTGAAAGGCCGGCTCAAGCATCTGGCGCAGTTCATCGCCTCCCGCTTTGGCGCGGAATCGAAAGTGTTCGTGGACACCGCACCGGTAATGGAAAAGCCGCTGGCGCAGCGCGCCGGCCTCGGCTGGCAGGGCAAGCATACCAACCTCGTCTCGCGCCGGCACGGCTCGTGGCTGTTCCTGGGAGAGCTGTACACCACGCTCGAAATCCCGCCCGACGCGCCGCACGCCGATCGCTGCGGCACCTGCACGCGCTGCCTCTCCGTCTGCCCCACCGACGCGTTTCCGGCGCCCTACCGGCTCGATGCGACGCGCTGCATCTCGTATCTTACGATCGAGCATCGCGGCCCGATTCCGCACGCGCTGCGCCCGGCGATGGGCAACCGCATCTATGGCTGCGACGACTGCCTCGCCGTCTGCCCCTGGAACCGCTTCGCGCAGGCGGGGCGAGAAGCCAAGCTGCGCGAGCGGCCCGATCTCGCTGCCCCGCCGCTTGCCGAACTCGCAGCTCTTGACGACGCCGCCTTCCGCGCGCGCTTCACCGGCTCGCCGATCAAGCGCATCGGCCGTAACCGCTTCGTGCGCAACGTCGCGATCGCGATCGGCAATTCCGGCGATGCCACCCTCCGCCCCGCCGCCGCCGGCCTCGCCGCCGATCCCGATCCGGTGGTCGCGGAGGCAGCCGCCTGGGCGGTCGCGCGTCTGGACGCCGGGAGCGTGGCATGAATGCGGCGGCAGACAGTCACTTTCTGGTCAAACGCAGTCTGACGCTGTCGGGCCACCGGACCAGTGTGGCGCTGGAGCCGGAGTTCTGGGACGCGCTTGCCGCGATTGCCGCACGGCACGGCCGCACGCTTGCCGCATTGGTGGCCGAGACCGATGCCGCGCGCGGCGACGCGCGCCCGCTTGCATCCGCATTGCGCGTCCGCGCGTTGCAGGAAGTGACGCGGTTAACAGACCGGTAGCACTCAAAGGCGCAGCATTTCCCGCGCCGAAGACCGGCCGTTGACCATGGGAGAACTTCCATGACGCCGCTTTCCCCGCAGCAGACCGGGGGCTTCACCTTCAGCCCGCTCGTGCTCGCCGACCGCTTGCTCGACCTCGCGCATGAGGCCGATCGCGCGGGCTATGCCGGCGCCGCCGAACGCCTCGTCACCCTTGCCTTCGCCGTCTATGACGAAGAGCCCCCCCGCCCCGCTTGACCGATGCGACCGCCGCCGTCCCGCACCCGATGACGGCATAGCGGGCCTCTGCTAGAGGCGCCGCCGGCGGGATCGGGGCGGAAGGCGGGTGGAGCAGGCGCAGCGCATCGCGATCGGCAGTGTGGCGCTTGGTGTCGCGGTGCTCGCGCTCAAGTTCGCCGCCTGGCGACTGACCGGCAGCATCGCCCTCTACTCCGACGCGCTGGAGAGCGTGGTGAACGTTGCCGCCGCGGCGCTCGCGTTCGGCGCCCTGCGGGTGGCCGCCAAGCCTGCCGACTCCAACCACCCCTACGGCCACACCAAGGCCGAGTTTCTCGCCGCCGTGATCGAGGGTGCGCTGATCGTGCTCGCCGCAGCGCTGATCCTGCAGCAGGCATGGCTCGCCTGGCGCGGCCACCACACGCTCGCAACACCCGGGCCGGGATTGGCGCTCAATCTGCTCGCGACCCTGATCAACGCCGGCTGGGCGGTGGTGTTGGGCCGCACCGGCGGCCGGGCGCGCTCGCCGGCGCTGCTGGCCGACGCGCGGCATCTCTGGTCCGACGTGGCGACTTCCCTCGGCATCGTCGCGGGCGTGACGGTCGCCTGGCTCAGCCGGCGGGTGTTCCTCGACCCGCTGCTGGCGGCGCTGGTCGCGGCTTACATTCTGTGGTCGGGAATGCGGCTGATCAGCGAATCGGTGGGCGGCCTGATGGACGAGGCGCCGGCCGGCGTCATCGTCGCGCGCATCCGCACGCTGGTCGGCGACGCGGCGGCCGGCGCGATCGAGGCGCATGATTTGCGGATGCGCCGCGCCGGGCGGCAAAGCTTCCTCGAGTTCCACCTCGTGGTGCCCGGCGAGATGAGTGTGGCCGAAGCGCACGCAATCTGCGATCGCATCGAGGCGGCGCTGCGCGCCGAGCTCGAAGGGCTGGTGGTGACGATCCATGTCGAGCCGGAGGGCAAGGCAAAGCACAAGGGGGTGCTGGTCGTGTAACCGTGCGCTACGGCGTCGCTTGCCGGGCGGGGCCAGTGCCGAACCACGCCTCTCCGGCGGTGATCCGGTGCGTGCCTTCCGCATCCTCCAGCAGCAGCGCGCCGTCGGTGTCGAGGCCGGCAAAGGCGCCTTCGCGCGCGCCGGCGGGCGTGTGCGCGCGGACGGTGACGCCGGGCGCAGGGCCGCGCGCGAGCCAGGCTTCGCGCACCGGGCCGAACCCGCCCGCGTGCCAACGACCGAGCCAGATGCCGAGGCGGGCGAGCAGTTCGGCCAGGGCCGCAGCGGGCGCGGGGGGAATGCCGCACAGCGCCTGCACGGAGGCAGCCTGCGCCGGGGCGGCGCGCAGGTTCACGCCGATGCCGAGCAGGGCGGCGGCATCCTCCGCCTCGACCAGGATGCCGGCGAGTTTTCGGCCATTTGCGAGCACGTCGTTGGGCCATTTCAGCACGGCAGGACCGGCGGCACCGAGCCAGGTGTCGACCGCTTCGGCGACTGCCACGGCGGCGAGGAAGCCGAGATCGGTCAGCCGCGCGCCGGGTGGCGGTCGCAGCAGGATAGTGGCGTAGAGATTGCCCGGCGGGCTGGACCATTGCCGCCCGTGCCGCCCCCGTCCGCCGGTCTGCGCGCCGGCCCAGACCACGGTGCCGTGCGGCGCGCCGTCGCGGGAGAGATCGCGGGCGGCGTTGCTGGTCGAGCCGATGGTGGCGAAGAACCGCGCCTGGAACGGCGGCGGCAGGTCGATCGGCGACAAGTCGGGCGCGGCGCTCAGTTGAGCGTCAGCCCGGCATCGACAATGAAATTGGCGCCGGTGCAGCCGGACGCCTCGTCCGACGCCAGGAACAAGGCAAGCCGCGCGACGTGGCTGCCGTCGAGCCGCACCTTCATCGCCTGCAAAGCCAGGAACTGCACCTCCTGCTCGGGCGTGCGCCACAACGCCGCCTGACGTTCGGTCAGGATCGCGCCGGGGATGATGCAGTTCACCCGGATGCCCTGGCCGCCGACCTCGCGCGCGAGCGTGCGCGTCAGGCCGTTGATCGCCGCCTTCGCGGTGGTGTAGGCAACCAGGCCCGGGCGCCCGCGCATCCACGAGACCGAGCCGAGCATGATGACGCAGCCGCGACGGCGCGCCGCCATGCGCGGCGCCACCGCTTGTGTTGCGAAGAATTGGTGGTCGAGGTTGACCGCGAGCCACTCCCGCCACTGCTCCGGCTCGACCTCGGTCATCGCGTGACGATCGTCGCGGGCGGCGTTGTTGATAAGCACGTCTGGCGTCTCGATCGCGGCGAGGGTGGCGCGCAGGGCGGCGATGTCGCGCACGTCGCAGCGATGGAAGCAGGCACCGGGCAGCGAGGCGGCCAGAGCCGCGCCGGCATCCTCGGCGATGTCGAGCAGATGCACGGCTGACCCTTGAGCTGCGAACGCGCGCGCCATCTCCGCACCGATTCCCGACGCAGCCCCGGTGATAGCCACGACCCGGCCGGCGAGGCTCTCATAGCGCGCGCTGGTGTAGTCCATCCGCTCCCCTCCGACTCCGAGTTGACGCGCCCGTGCCGGAGGGCGCAAGTCGCATCGACCCGCAATGTGTCTGGAGATTCGGCCCGGGGATGGATTTCGCGCTGACGCTGATCGACCTGGCCGGCGCGGTCGCGCTGCTGCTCTGGGGCGTGCACATGGTGCAGACCGCAGTGCAGCGCGCGTTCGGGGCGAAGCTGCGGCTGGTGCTCGCCGCCGCGCTGCGCAGCCGGGCGCGTGCCTTCGCGGCCGGACTCGGGATCACCGCGGTTTTGCAAAGCAGCACCGCGACGGGGCTGATGATCACCGGCTTCGTCGCCGCCGGTCTGGTCGATCTGGTGCCGGCGCTGGCGGTGATGCTTGGCGCCAATGTCGGCTCGACGCTGATCGTGCAGGTGCTCTCCTTCAACGTGACACGCGTGGCGCCGGCGCTGGTGCTCATCGGACTGCTGATGTTCCGGCGCGGGTCGGCGGCGACGCGCGATCTCGGCCGCGCGTTTATCGGCCTTGGCCTGATGCTGCTGGCGCTGCACCAGTTGCTTTCGCTGTTCACCGCCTACGAGAACGTGCCGAGCTTCAGCCTACTGCTGAGTGCTGCGGCGACGCATCTGCTGGTCGATGTGATCCTGGCGGCGATCGTGACCTGGGCGGCGCATTCATCGGTCGCAGTGGTGCTGCTGGTGATGAGTTTTGCAGCCCGCGGCATGGTGACGCCGGAGGCCGCATTCGCGCTGGTGCTGGGCGCCAATCTCGGCACCGCGGTCAATCCCTGCCTCGAGGGTGCGGCGGGCGACGACCCGGCGGCGAAGCGGCTGCCGATCGGCAATCTGGTCAACCGTCTGGTGGGTGTCGCAGTGGCGCTGGCGGCGCTGGGGCCGGTGTCGCGGCTGATCGGAGCGATGGAAGCGACACCCGCGCGCGCGGTCGCCGACTTTCACACCACGTTCAACCTGGTGGTGGCGCTGGTGTTCTTTCCTCTGCTGCCGTTCTATGCCCAGGCGCTGCGCCGTTTCATGCCGTCGCGGGTGAACGAGGCCGATCCCTCGCGCCCGCTCTATCTCGACCGGGCGGCACAGGAAAGCCCGGTGGTCGCACTGGGCGCAGCGGCGCGAGAAGCGCTGCGGCTGGCCGACCTGCTGGAAGCGATGCTGCAAGGTTTTCGCGATGCGCTGGCGCGCGCCGACCGGCGGCGGACCAGCGAGGCGCGGCGCCTGGCCGATGTGATGGAGCGCCTGAATGACGCGATCAAGACCTATCTCTCGGGGCTCGATCCCGACGGGCTGACCGAGGTGGACCATCGGCGCGTGGCGGAGATCCTGGCGTTCTCCACCAATCTCGAGCACGCCGGCGACGTGGTGGATAAGGGGCTGCTCGGCTCGCTCGCGAGAAAGATCAAGCGGGGGCTGGCTTTCTCGAAAGAGGGCGAGGCCGAGCTGATCGGCATGACCGACCGCCTGATCGCCAATCTGCGGGTCGCGGCGTCGCTGTTCGTGACCGAGGATGTGCGGGCGGCGCGCATGCTGGCGGCGGAGAAGGAGGCGTTCCGCGACATGGAGGGGGCGGCGACGACCGCGCATTTCGAGCGGCTGCGGGCGGGGCGGCTGGTGAGCACGGAAACCAGCGCGCTGCACCTCGATGTGCTGCGCGATCTGGCGCGGGTGAATGCGCATCTGGTGGCGGCGGTCGCCTATCCGGTGCTGGAGCGGCAGGGCGAACTGCTGCCGAGCCGGCTGCGGCAGGAGGGGGAGTGAGACGGCAAGGAGGGCGATTGACCGGGCAGCACCCGAAGTTATATTCTTGGAAGACATTCGGAGTTCCACCATGCACATCGCCAAGCTTCGCCAGGTCGGCGGCTCGGTCATGGTCGCTATTCCGCCGGCTTTCCTTGACCAGCTTCATCTCGCGCCGAGGGCCGAGGTCGGGCTGGCAATCGAGGGCGGCAGGTTGGTGATCGCCCCTGCCGCGGCGCGGCCGACTTACAGTCTCGCCGAATTGCTGGCCCAGTGCGACCCCGACGCACCGATGCCGGCCGTTGATGCGGACTGGACGGCTGGACGGGAGATTGGTGCCGAACTGATCTGATGGATCGGGGTGATATCTATGTGGTCGCACTCGATCCGGTGGTGGGGCACGAGCAGCGGGGCGAGAGGCGCGTGCTGGTCGTCTCCACCGCTGCGTTCAACCGACAGACGGGGCTTCCAATTGTGCTGCCGATCACGATCGGCGGGGATTTCGCGCGGCTACGCGGATTCGCGGTGAGCCTGGCCGGCCTCGGCCTTGCGACACAGGGAGTGATCCGCTGCGACCAGCCGCGTGCGCTCGACCTGCGCGCGCGCGGCGCGCGGCGGACGCCCGACCGTGTGCCGGTGGAGGTGATGGAGGACGTGCTCGCGAGGTTGGTGGCGATCTTCGAATGAGAGTAATATCTGCTTCTGATTCGTCACAAATAACGTAGGGACGCAAGAATCCTTGAGTGCACGGTACCGGGAATAACGCCGGCCCGCCCCGTGTCTGGATGGCGGCAAGCTGAACGCTGCACCGGATGTTTGGGGGGATTCCGCATGGATGTCCGCATCGCAACCCGCGGTGGTGAGGCCGTCGCGGGCGCGTCAGGTGCGGCGACAGTGGCATGATCGTCCCCCGCCGGAGCGATTGACGGCGGGCAACCTGCCCCGGCAGCGTGCTCCCACAATTTTCATTCCGTCCCGCCCCGCTTCCTGGCATTGATTTGCAGACACACCGGAAAAAGGGGTTGGAAATGGCTGGACGCGATCAGGGCCGGCTCGGCCGGCGGGGGCTGCTGGCGCTGGGCGGGGCGGCGGGGCTGGCGGGCCTGGGACTACCGGGTGCGTCGAGGGCCGCCGAGATGCCCGCCGGACTTGAGGCCGCCGCCAAGAAGGAAGGCCGCGTCAATACGATCGCCCTGCCGCCGGACTGGGCGAACTACGGCGCCGTCATTTCCACGTTTGAGAAGAAGTACGGGATCAAGGTCAACAACGCGAACCCGAACGGCAGCTCGGCGCAGGAATTGCAGGCGCTGCGCAGCCTCAAGGGCCAGGCGCGCGCGCCCGACTGCGTCGATGTCGGCCCGAGCTTCGCCGTGCAAGGCGCGCAGGAGGGCCTGTTCACGCCCTACAAGGTCACCACCTGGAACGACATCCCGGACAACATGAAGGAGGCGTCCGGCCTCTGGGTCGGCGACTATTTCGGCGTGATCTCGGTCGGCGCCAACCGCTCGGTGGTCAAGACCATGCCGGCGAGCTGGAAGGACCTGCTGAAGCCCGACTACAAGGGCATGGTCTCGCTCAACGGCGATCCGATGGGCGCCGCGGCGGCGTTCTCCGCCGTCTATGCGGCCTCGCTCGCCAACGGCGGCAGCCTCGACGACATAGCACCCGGTGTCCACTTCTTCGCCGAGCTCGCCAAGCGCGGCAACTTCAACCCCGCGCAGTCGCGGCTGGCGAGCGTGATCGCCGGGCAGACGCCGATCTCGCTCGACTGGGACTACCTCAACCTCGGCTACCGCGAGAAGGGACAGGGCAAAGCGGTGATCGACGTCGTGATCCCGCAGGGGGGGCCTGCGTTCGGCGGCTTCTACTGCCAGGCGATCAGTGTCACCGCGCCCAATCCGAAGGCCGCGCGACTGTGGCAGGAGTTCATCTACTCCGACGAGGGCCAGTTGCTGTTCCTCGCCGGCTATGCACATCCGGCGCGCTTCAACGCGCTGGTCGCCGCGAACAAGGTGCCGGAGGACCTGATGAAGCAAATGCCGTCGGCGGCGGCCTACAAGAATATCGGCTTCCCGAGCCTCGCGCAGCAAACGAAGGCGAAGAAGGTGCTCGCCGACCTCTGGCCCAAGCTGGTGAAGACCTGACCCTGCGCGCAACCCGGCGACCGGCCGCACTGCTGTTCTGGCTGCCGGTCGCGGCGTTCCTCACCTTCGTCACGGCGTTCCTGCTGGCGCCGACCGCCGTGCTGCTGATCGAGGCGTTCCGCGGCCCGCATGGCTGGACGCTCGAATGGGTGCGCACGCTCGGCGACTACCGTTACCGGGTCGCAATGCAGAACTCGGTGCTGCTGTCGGCGGAATCGGCGCTGGTCGGGCTGGTGGCGGGGCTCGCGATCACGCTCGCGGTGCTGCGGCCTGGTGCGCCGCGGCCATTGCGCACGCTTGCGACCAGCTTCGCCGCGGTCGCCGCCAACTTCGCCGGCGTGCCGCTCGCCTTCGCCTTCATCTCGACTCTCGGCACGCTCGGCTTGCTCACGACGGCGCTGAAATCGGCCGGCATCGACCTCTACGGCGCCGGCTTCAGCCTCTATTCGCTGTCGGGGCTGACGATCGTCTATGCCTATTTCCAAATTCCGCTGATGCTGATCGTGATCCTGCCGGCGCTCGAAGGCTTGCGGCGCGAGTGGCGGGAAGCGGCGCAGAATCTCGGCGCCTCGTCGCGGCAATACTGGCAGCACGTCGCCTTTCCCGTGCTGCTGCCCTCGCTGCTCGCCGCCTTCGTGCTGCTGTTCGGCAACGCGTTCTCGGCCTACGCGACCCCATACGCGCTCACCTCGGGGAATATCGGCCTGCTGCCGATCGAGATCAGCAATGTGCTCTCCGGCAACGTCACGTTGGCGCCGCAGGTCGGCGCCGCACTCGCGGCGGGCATGGTTGCCGTGATGGCGGCGGTACTCGCGCTCTACTGGCTAGCGAGCCGCCGTGCGGCCCGGTGGCGCGCATGAGCGGGCACGTTCCCTCCGCCGACGACGCCGCCACAACCGTGGCCGATGTCGCGCCGCTGACGCGCGTGGCTGCCGCGCCCCGCGGGCGCGCATCGTTCGGCCTCGGCGGCTGGATCACGATTGCCCTCGCGGCGCTCTACTTCCTCGCCCCGCTCGTCATCACCGGCGCGTTCAGCCTATGGGAGGGCGGCAGCCGCTACGGCTTTGCCGCCTATCGCGGGCTGATCGCGGATGGCCAGATGTGGGAGAGCCTGCGGCTCTCGTTCCAGCTCGCGATCGAGACCATCGTGCTCGGCTTCGCCCTGCTGGTGCCGGCGCTGATGGTCGTGCATCTGCGCGCGCCGCGGCTGCGCACCCTGTTCGAGTTCATCGCCGCCCTGCCCTTCGTCGTGCCGGCGATCGCGCTGGTGGCCGGGCTCACCGCCCTCTACACCGGGCCGAACTGGCTGATCGGCACGCCGAACTACCTCGTGATCCCGTATTTTTTCCTGGCCCTGCCCTACGGCTACCGCGCGCTCGACGTTGGGCTCGCCTCGCTCGACCTGCGCACCCTGACCGAGGCCGGCCAGAGCCTTGGCGCCTCGTGGCCGCAGATCCTGGTCCGGGTCGTGCTGCCCAACCTGATCTCGGCACTGCTCGGCGCCACCTTGCTGACGCTCGCGATCGTCATGGGGGAGTTCACGTTCGCCAATATCCTGCTGTTCAAGACCTTTGCCGTGTACATCACCGACATCGGCCAGAATGCCGTCACCGAGGCGGCGGCGCTCACCCTGCTCAGCTTCGCGATCACCTGGGGTGCCATGCTCGGCGTGCTGGCAACCGGCCGCGGCCGCGCGGCGCAAGTCGGCGGCGCTCGCTGATGGCGCGGGTGGCGCTTGAGGGGATCGGCAAGAGCTTCGGCGCGGCGCCGGTGCTGCGCGACGTCTCGCTCGCGCTGGGCGAGGGCGAACTGGTGTCGCTGCTCGGCCCCTCTGGCTGCGGCAAGACAACGCTGCTGCGCATCCTGGCCGGGTTCGAGCGGCCGGATGCCGGGCGCGTGGTGGTCGATGGCGACGATTTAGGCGCTCTGGCGCCGAACCGGCGCGCGATGGGGATGGTGTTCCAGGCGTATAGCCTGTTTCCGAACATGACCGCGCGGCAGAATGTCGCCTTCGGCTTGCGCGTGCGCGGCACCGCGCGGGGCGAGCAGGCGAAGCGGGCAGCGACGCTGCTCGATCTGGTCGGGCTTTCGGTACACGCGGAGAAGTATCCGCGCCAGCTCTCGGGCGGGCAGCAGCAGCGCGTGGCGCTGGCGCGGGCACTCGCGATCGAGCCGCGCGTGCTGCTGCTCGACGAGCCGCTTTCGGCCCTCGATGCGCAGGTGCGCGTGCAGTTGCGCGAGGAAATCCGCCGCGTGCAACTGCGCACCGGTGTCACCACGGTGTTCGTCACGCACGACCAGGAGGAGGCGCTGTCGATCTCCGACCGCGTCGCGGTGATGCACGAGGGCCGCATTCGTCAGCTCGACACGCCGTCGCGCATCTATCGCGAGCCGGCGGACGGATTCGTAGCCGGATTTGTCGGTGCTGCCTCGGTCTTTGCCGGCACCGTCGCGGGAGGGGCGGTGCGCTGCGGCGGTGTGGCGCTGCCGGCCGCCGCGGCGGGGGCGCAGGCAGAGGGCGCCGCGGTCGCCCTGTTCGTGCGGCCCGAGCACGTACGCGTCGCCGAGGCCGCCGAGCCGGGCGCGCTCGCGGGCGAGGTTGCGGAGCTGACC
Organism: uncultured Alphaproteobacteria bacterium; assembly: GCA_963754235.1. Taxonomy (GTDB): domain Bacteria; phylum Pseudomonadota; class Alphaproteobacteria; order Acetobacterales; family Acetobacteraceae; genus DATAYA01. The sequence continues at coordinate 95,744 of CAVWFK010000008.1, forward strand.
TTTCTCGGCTCGCTCACGCGGCTGCGGATCACGCTCGATGCGCCGGCGGGTGCGGCGCTGCGTGCCGACCTGCCGAGCGAGGCGGCCGAGCGGCTGCGCCCGGGCGCCCGCGTATGGGCAAGCTGGGACGATGCCGCACCGCGTGTGCTGGCGCGCGGGTGAGCCGCAGAACCGCGGGTGATACCCGCGACCCTGCGAAGAGGAGCTGGAAAGAGGTGCCAATGCCCAGGCTTCGTGTCCACGGCTTCACGATATCCCTCGACGGCTACGGCGCTGGCCCCAACCAGGACCTCGAGCATCCGCTCGGCCTGGGCGGCCTCGCGTTGCATGAATGGGCCTTCGCTACCCGCACTTTCCGACAGATGTTTGGCGGTGACGGTGGCACGACAGGCATCGATGATGATTTCGCGGCGCGCGGCTTCGACAACATCGGAGCGTGGATCCTTGGCCGAAACATGTTCGGACCCGTCCGAGGACCCTGGCCCGACGATACCTGGAAGGGTTGGTGGGGCGACAATCCACCGTATCACACCCCCGTCTTCGTGCTGACCAATCACCCGCGGGCATCGCTCGTCATGAGCGGCGGTACTAGCTTCCACTTTGTCACCGATGGCATACACGCCGCACTTGAACGAGCCGCCGACGCTGCCAACGGTAGAGACGTCCGGCTTGGCGGCGGCGTCGCCACGGTCCGGCAATATCTTCGCGCGGGACTTATCGACGAGATGCACCTGGCCATTTCCCCTATCCTCCTCGGCGCTGGGGAACACCTTCTCGCCGGTATTGACGCACCAAAGCTCGGCTATCAGTGCACCGAACACGTCGCTACACCGAGCGCCACACACGTCGTCGTCACTAAGCGCAAGTAGCCACGGCGCGGTGAGGCTGCCAGGGCAGAGCCGAGTCTCCCCGGCATTGCGTTGCTACCAAAAGGTCCTTCACCAAACACGGATCGGAGCCAAATGGCACGGGTTCTCATCGAGTTACGTACGTAGTCAATTTTTCCTGAGGCGGATGCGGACCCGAGCCTTGCCATGCTAAGAGTTCAGTCATACTTGCTCTGCGCCAACCGGCGGAGGCGAGCGGGGGATCTTTCTAAGAAGGCGCCTTGTAGCGGAGCCAGATCACGAAGGCGCCCAAGGTCCAGCTGAAGCCTGTCTGGCATGCCTGTCCATACCGGTCGGCCGCATACGTTTCTGAAAACGTGTGATCGGCGCCGTCTGAACAGGCCGGGAACTCCAAATCTACAACCTTTATTCTTGGAGCAAGAAATGGCTGAAAATTCCGAACCCAAAACTGCTGAACCCAAAGCTGCTCAGGAGCAGACCCGCACGGCCATTCGAACCGCGACTCAAGCCGCGAGCGACGCCGCACAGAGAGGGACGGCGGCCACCGAGCACGCGGGACGGAGCAGCGCGGAGGCGCTACGCCGAACCGAGGAGGCCGGTGCGGAGACAATGCGCCATTTGGGGAGAGTGGCGGGCGAAACGGCGCGCCGTAGCACTCAAGACTATGCAGAAGTACGGCATGAATTTGTTCAGGGCGCGGCCACGCAGTTCGAGGACACCATGTCGCGCCTCGCTCAAGTCGTGCAAGAATCGGCCCAGGAATGGCGCACGGTCATGCAACTGCCCCACCTTGCCGGCGGCGGACTTCAGGAAATTCAGCGCAGCGTCAATGGTGCGGTCGAGAGTGTGATTCGCACCAACCTGAGTGCGACGCGGGAGTTGTTCCGCATCGCCAGCCCGGCCGCGATGGCCGAGTTCCAGCAGCGGTTCATGCGCGAGTACCTCGGCGCTCTCCTGGAGGGAAGCACGGCTGTGGTCCGGGCAGTGCGGGAGTCCGCAGAGCAGACGTTGCAGCCGCTGGAGGAGCGCATGCGCGAGCGGCAGCAACGAATGCACAGAAACGGCAATGGTCATGCCGGCCGGGTTGCCGATGTCATGGAGCGTGAAGTACGGGTCGCGAACCCGGAAGACAGCGTCCAGCGGGTGGCGCGGCTCATGCGCGAGGAAGACACCGGCGTTATGCCGGTCGGCGAAGGTGATGAGCTGATTGGCATGGTTACCGATCGCGACGTTGCTGTCCGCCTGGTGGCAGAGGGCCGCGATCCTGCGCGGACCAAAGTTCGCGAAGTGATGACGGCCGATGTTCGATACGTCTTTGAGGATGAGGACCTCGAGCATGTCGCGGAGAACATGGCCGAACAACAGGTTCGCCGGCTGCCGGTGATGAATCGGGAGAAGCGTTTGGTTGGAGTGGTATCTCTCGGCGATATCTCTCAGGGCCGCCAGCCACGCCTGGCAAGCAAGGCTTTGAGCGGCGTGGCCCGGCGTGGCGGACAGCATATGCAGACCGCCGCGGAGTAGCGCGGTATAGGCCTTCGTCCGCGGGAGCGGTTCCGCGGACGAAGTGCTGCGACGCCGCCTATGGACCGCCCAATCCCAGCCGCTCGTGCCAGGCGGCGATCGACTCCTCCGGGTAACGGCCGAAGCGTCGGTCGCGTGGTCCGGCTTCGACCTCGACCCAATCCGGCTTGAACTCCAGCATCATGTGCGTGTGCTCGGGGGCGAGCGGGAGCGGCGTGTCGATCGCCGAGGCGAAGGGATGCACCAGTTCCGGCCATTCCGGGCTGAACAGCCACAGCGCCGAGCCGCAGTGCGAACAGAAATGCCGCTCGGCGGTGCTGGTGTGGGCGCGCTTGTCCTCCGGATCCTTCACCCGCGCATGATAAACCGTAATGTGCTCGCGCCCGCGCACGCGCATCGTGGCTGCGTCACCCGCGAGGTTGATCGCGAACCCGCCGCCGCCCTGCGTCTTGCGGCAGATGCTGCAATAGCAGCGCTGATACGGCACCGGATGCGCCGAGCGCAGCCGGAAATGCACCGCCCCGCATTGGCATGAGCCTTCGAGGTCCATCGTTCCCCTCCCCCTCAGCGCGGCGCGAAGGCATAGATGCGCCCGTCGCCCGCGACATAGAGCCGCCCGCCCGCCGCCAGGACGGTGGCGAAGTGCCGCACGCCCTGCATCTGGTCGGTCGCGCCGCCGCCGGCGAAGACCACGCCGCCGCTGCTTGCGTCGAACCCGTGCAGGCGATCGTCGCCGCCGGCACCCGCGGCCCAGACGATGCGGTCGGCGCCGGCGGCGTCGCTGGTGGTGGTGATCGGCTCGCCGCGGCCCGGCAGGTTCGCGCACCACGCGACCGCGAGGCCCGGGTGCGCGCCGCCGGCGATGCGCAACGCCACCAGCGTGGTGCCCGAGGAACCGCGCGGGCAGCCGGCGCCGTCGGCCTGGAACGCGATCATCGCGTCCGCACCGGCGGGCCAGGAGGCAGGTGCAGTGATGATCTTGCTCTCCGCGACATGGCGCACCACAAGCGCGCCGCCGATGCCGCCCAAATCGGGTTGATCGAGCAGATAGGCGTTGCCGTCCTTGCCAAGAGCGAGAACTAGCTTCCGGCCGGCCGCCGTGACCGGCATCGGGTTGGCGCCGGCAAGGTCCAGATCCGCCTCGTCCAGCCGCTGCCAGTCGGCCGGCGCGAAGAAGTCGCGCGAGCTGGCGGGCGGGGCGAGCGTGGGGCCGAGGCGGATCACCGCCTCGCCGTCGCTCCAGGCTCGCGCACCGGCCGTGTTGCCGGTGGAAATCAGCAGCGCGCCGCCGGCCTCGGCGATCCCGCCTGGTGCCCAGATGCCGCCCTTCAGCCCGCGCGTTGCGAAGGCGCCGAACACGGCAGGGTGTCCGACCGAGAGGCCGATCACCCAGCCGTGATAGGGGCCGCAATCGCCCCAATGGCCGCCATAGGGCACGAACAGCCGGCCTCCCAGCAAAGCCAGCGCGCCGCGCTGGTTTTGCAGCCGCGGCGTGAACGCGTTGCCGCGCGCGGCGAGCCCGGCGGCGACGTCGACCGGCCAGCCGGGCAGCACCGATCCGTCGCGCAGGGAAAGCCCGAACACGAGATGGCGCGGACCCGAACGGGTGCCCACCATCGCATCGAGGTAGAGCGCGCCTTGCCCTGCGTCGATCACCGGCGTGCCGGTGATCCCCAGCGGGTCGATATTGCCGCACGGCAGTTCGGAGCGGGGCACCGGCGTGCCGAGCGTGCGGCTCCAGACCGGGCGGCCGCTGGCGGCGTCGAAAGCGGTTACGACATCGGCCTCGGTCGCGACGATCACCAGCCCGGCACCGTTGGCCGGCTGCCAGAACAGCGGCTGCGCATAGACCGCACCGCGCACGCGGCCGTCGAAGCCCGTGTCGCGATGCAGCGTCGCGGCGGATTGCCGGGTCAGGCCAGGGACGATCGCGGCACCGGCACGGTCCGGCGCACCGTGATACTCGGTGACGGAGGCCGCGCGGGCGCCGCCGGCCCCGAGCAGCAGCGTGGCGGCAAGGGCGAAGGCGGCGGCGTGGCGTGGGCGGCGGGCGGAGGGCGGCATCGGCGGTCTCCTCGCGCCTGGCAACGCGGCAGGCGGCGATCAGACGCAACCCCGTTGAACTCACGACCTCCTGACGAAACCGGGAACCATGTCGGCCCTAATATCCGCGGGGGCTGGCCGGTTCATGCCTGCCCGGGCCGGAAATCGTCACCGGGGTGAAGGAGCGTGTCATGCGTGCCTTGCTGATCTCCGTCCTCGTGCTGACGTCGAGCGCAGCGCTTGCCAAGCCGCCGTCCGGCGGCCCCGGGCCCTACTCCGCCTGGTTTCGCAGCCTGACGATCCCGGGGACGTCGCTGAGCTGTTGCTCCAATGCCGACTGCCGCCCGGTGGGCTTCCGCACCCGCAACGGCCATTACGAGGCCTTCATCGACAAGATGCAGTTCACCGACGGGCCGGATGAGTGGGTGCGCGTGCCGGAGTCGAAAATAATTCGCGACAAGCCGAACCCGACCGGCAGCGCCCAGGCGTGCTGGACCCGCTGGGGCAACGTGCTCTGCTTCGGTACTGCCGTCGTTGACCTGAAACGGGGACCTGAACCCGGGACCTGACCCGGGCGGTCAGGCGACACCGGCGACGTAGGCCTTCAGGCTGTCCACCTCGACTTCCTGCTGGGTGAGGCGGGCCTTCACGACGTCGCCGATGCTGACGAGGCCGACCAGCGCCCCGTCCTCCAGCACCGGCAGATGGCGCACCCGATGACGGGTCATCATCTCCATCGCCTCCGGGACCGTCGTGGCGCGGGTGACGGTGTAGAGCACGCGCGTCATGAGCTGGCCGGCGGTCATGTTCAGGGTCTCGGCGCCGGTCCGGGCGAGGCTGCGCACGATGTCGCGCTCGCTCAGGATGCCGCGGAGCTCACCGGCGGCATCGAGCACCAGCACCGCGCCGAACCGCCGCTCGGCGAGCAGGTGCGCGACCTCCGGGATCGTCGCGGTCGGTGCCACGTGGCCGATCTCGGTGCCCTTGTGCTTGAGGATCGCGGCGATCGTCATGCTGGCCTCCTGCCGACGGGTTACCGCCGAATGACAAACCCTTCATGATCCTGCGCCGGTACACCCCGGTGCGCAATCGCTGACCGTGCGGTGCAGCAAAGCGGGGGGACGCGTCCCCCAAGCATCGTCATGCCGGGCGGCGGCAATGCTGTTAACTGCGTTCGGTCGACTGCCTTGCCAACCCCACGCGCGCCGCCCGATAACCCCATAATGACTAATTGCGGGGGATGATCCGATGCGTCGCCTTCTGCTCGCCGCCGCCTGCACGGCGCTGCTGCTGCCCGCCTTCCGCCAACCGGCGGCAGCGCAGGGGACGCTGACGATCGCGCTGCGCGAGGATGCCGACCTGCTCGATCCCGACCTCGGGCAAACCTATGTCGGCCGGATCGTGTTTGCAGGTCTGTGCGACAAGCTCGTGGACATCAACGAGAAGCTGCAAATCGTGCCGCAGCTTGCGACCAGTTGGGAATACACCGACCCGAAGACGCTGGTGATACACCTGCGGTCGGGGGTGACGTTCCAGGACGGCGAGCCGTTCGACGCGGCGGCGGCGAAATACAGCCTGACGCGCGCGGCGACCCTGCCGGGCAGCTTCCGCCGTGGCGAGGTCAGTGCGATGGATCACGTCGATGTGGTCGATCCGCACACGATCAAGATCGTGCTCAAACAGCCCTCGGCGCCGTTCCTCTCCCAGCTTGCCGACCGCGCCGGGATGATGGTGGCACCGAAGGCCGCCGAGACGGAGGGCAAGAATTTCGGCCTCAAGCCCGTCTGTGCCGGGCCGTTCCGCTTTGTCGAGCGCGTGCCGGAGGATCACATCACGCTCGAGCGCTTCCCCGATTACTGGAACAAGTCGGCGATCCATTTCGACAAGGTCGTGTACCGGGTCATCACCGATAGCTCGTCGCGGCTCGCCAACCTCAAGGCCGGGGCGGTCGATCTTGTGGAATATATCGTACCCTCGGATGCGGCAGCGGTGAAGGCGGATCCGAAGCTGAGCCTCGTGACCTCCGACAACCTCGGCTATGAGGGCATCACGATCAATGTCGGCAACGGCGCGCGCAGCAAGACGCCGATCGGCGAGGACCGGCGCATTCGCAAGGCGCTGGAATTATCGATCGACCGAAAGGCGCTGATCGAGGTCGTCTACAACGGCATGTTCACGCCGACCGCGCAGGCGGTGCCGCCGGAAAGCCCGTTCTACGATGCGGCCCTGAAACCACCGCCGCGCGACATCGCACGTGCCAAGGCGCTGGTGAAGGAGGCGGGCGTCAAGCTGCCGCTCACGGTCACGATGACGGTGCCCAACAGCCCCGACCTGATACAGGCCGCCGAAGTAATCCAGTCGATGGCCAAGGATGCCGGCCTCGACATCAAGATCAATGCGATGGAGTTCGCATCCTCGCTCGCCGCCGGCAACCACGGCGATTTCGAGGCTTATCTGATCGGCTGGTCGGGCCGTGTCGATGAGGACGGCAACGTCTATTCCTTCCTGCACACTGACAGCCCGTTCAATGACGGGCGCTATTCCAACGCGAATGTGGACAGCCTGCTCGACCAGGCGCGAACTCAGAACGACGTGGAGCAGCGACGCGCGACCTATGCAAAGATGTGGGACCAGGTGGCGCAGGACGATCCGATCATCTATCTGTGGACGCCGCGCAACATCGTCGGCATGACGAAGCAGCTGCAGGGATTCCGGCCGGTGCCGGACGGGATGATCCGGCTTCAGGGCCTGAGCCGGAGTCAGTGACAGACCAAAGCAAGCTCGGGGCTCCGCCCCGAACCCGTTCACTTGAAGGAATGAGGGTCTGGGGCCTCCAGGCCCCAGCGGGGTCGAGGGGCGGAGCCCCTCGCCTTCTATTCTGATGCGCGGTCGCCTCGGCACGCGCCTCGCACAGGTGCTGCCGACGATCCTGCTCGTCAGCCTGCTCGTGTTCCTGTTGCAGCAGCTCATGCCCGGCGATCCGGCGGTGGTGCTGGCGGGCGAGGACCGCAACCCGCAGGTGATCGCGGAGATCCGCGCCGAGCTGTGGCTCGACCGGCCGCTGCCGCTGCAATACCTCCATTGGCTCGACAACATCGTGCACGGCAATCTCGGCAGAAGCTGGCGGCTGCGCGAGCCGGTGGCGTTGCTGGTCGAGCAGAAGTTGCCGGTGACGTTGCAGCTCGCGGCGATGGGGTTCGTGATCGCGGTGCTGATCGGGATTCCGACCGGCGTAATCTCGGCGGTGTGGCGCAACACGGTATGGGATTACGGCGCCAACCTGCTTGGCTTGGGCGGGCTTTCGACGCCGCCGTTCTGGCTCGGGATCATGCTGATCCTGCTGGTCTCGGTGCAGCTCGGCTGGCTGCCGCCCTCGGGCTACGTGCCGCTGACGCGGGACTGGCTGCAGTCGCTCAGGACCACGATCATGCCGGCCTTCGTGCTGGGGGTGCAGCTCTCGGCGATCCTGATGCGGCATACGCGTAGTTCCATGCTGACCGCGATGGATCAGGATTACGTGCGCACTGCGCGGGCGAAAGGATTGCGCGAGTGGCGGGTGATCCTGCGCCACGCGCTGCGCAATGCGCTGGTGCCGGTGGTGACGCTGGGCGCGATCGAGCTGGGCACGCTGCTCTCGGGCGCCGTGCTGACCGAGCAGGTGTTCAGCGTGCCCGGCTTCGGCAAGCTGATCGTCGATAGCGTGTTCAACCGCGACTATCCGGTGGTGCAGGGGGTCGTACTGATTACGGCATTCCTCTATATCGCGCTCAATCTGATCGCCGATCTGCTGTACGTCATGATCAATCCGCGGCTGCGACGTGCCTAGGGAAGCAACTCTCCCTCTCCCATCCGGGGGCTACGGGAGTCCGACAAGTGCGGAACGAGTTTCAAAGCCTATCTCGGAGTTCATGGACTTAGCGATGTCCGGTCTCAGAAACTGCCTGTCACCCCCCAATTCCTGTCACCCCCGAATTCCCGTCACCCCCGCGCAAGCGGGGGTCCAGGCGGCCCGCGGGTCGCTGCGGCTCGCCTGGATTCCCGCTTGCGCGGGAATGACGGAGCGAAGCGCGGGAATGACGGAGTGAAGCGCGGGAATGACGGAGTGAAGCGGCCATGCGTCTATATTCTGGCGAGTGAGCGTAACGGGACGATCTATATCGGGGTCACGAGCGACATTGTGCGTCGGGTGTGGGAGCATAAGTCGGATGCGGTCGGTGGCTTTACCAAGCAGTACGGCGTGCACTTGCTGGTCTACTTCGAGTTTCACGAAACCATGCCGGACGCCATTCTCCGGGAGAAGCAGATCAAGAAGTGGCGCAGAGCATGGAAGGTGGAGTTGATTGAGCGTGACAATCCCCAATGGCACGACCGTTACGAGGGCATAGTCAATTGAATCTCACGTCGCACTTGCGTGACCACCGCGGCCCCTCCGGGGTGACGGGGCGGCCCGCGCGACGGCCGGAGCCCGGCCACCCCTCCCCCCAACCCCCTCCCGCAAGGGGAGGGGGAGTCTCCATCCCCCTCGCACCCCCGGACAGCCCGGCTCGGATCGCGTGGCGGCGGTTCCAGAGGCAGCCGGCGGCGGTGTTTGGGATGGTGGTGGTCGTGGTCGTGGTGCTGCTGGCGATAGCGGCCCCGCTCGTCGCCCAGTACGGGCCGGACGCGACAAGCTGGTCGCTGATCCGCAAACCCCCCTCGCTCGCGCACTGGATGGGCACCGACGAGAACGGCCGTGACGAGTTCGCCCGCGTGGTGTTCGGCGCGCGCGCAAGCCTGCTCGCGGGCGTGATCTCGGTCGCGATCGCCGCCGGCCTCGGCGTGCCGCTGGGCTTGATTGCCGGCTTTGCGGGCGGGGTGCTCGACGCGGTGATCGGGCGGCTGACCGATGCGATGCTGTCCTGCCCGTTTCTGATCCTGGCGATTGCGCTGGCAGCCTTTCTCGGGCCGTCGCTGTCGAATGCAATGATCGCGATCGGGGTCACTTTCATGCCGCGCTTCGTGCTGCTCGCGCGCAGCGCCACGCTGGATGCCGCGACCAACGACTATGTCGAGGCGGCGCGCGCGCTCGGCAACCCGCCCTGGCGCGTCGCGGTGCGGCACGTGCTGCCGAACATCATTCCGCCGCTACTGGTGCAGGGCACGCTCTCGGTCGCACAGTCGATCATCGCGGAGGCGAGCCTGTCGTTCCTCGGTCTCGGCCAGCAGCCGCCGGCGCCGTCCTGGGGGTCGATGCTGAACTCGGCGCAGCGGTTCCTGACCCAGGCGCCGTGGCTCGCGATCTTTCCCGGGCTAGCCATCTTCCTCTCGGTGATCGCGTTCAATCTGGTCGGCGACGGGCTGCGCGACGCGCTCGATCCGCGGCGGCGATAGCCGAAGCAGGTGAGGGCCGCGCGGGACGCATTTGATTCTCTCTCCCGCAACGGTCCTACTTGGCGGGCCGCGTCGCCGAGTCTGCCCCGTGTCCGATCTTGCCCGCCGCCGCGTCCGCCTCCTGCCCGGCATTCCGCGGATCGAGAGGCCGCGCATCGAAAGGCCGCGCATCGAAAGGCCGCGCATCGAAAGGCCGCGCATAGACGGGCCGCTCCGGGGCGTGCTGCTGGCGCTCGGTGCCATGCTGCTGTTCTCCACCTCGGACGCGACGTCGAAGGTGCTCACCGCCGGCCTGCCGCCGATCGAGATCGCGTGGCTGCGCTACGTCGTGTTCGTGCTGGTGGCGGCGCCGGGGGCATGGCGGGCCGGGCTGCGCACGGCGCGGCCGGGCGCGCAGACCCTGCGCGGACTGACGATGGTGACCTCCAGCATCCTCTTCATTGCGGGTCTGCGGACGTTGCCGCTTGCCGACGCGACCGCTATGGGATTCGCGTCCCCGCTGTTCATCGTGGCGCTGTCGATCCCCGTTCTGCGGGAGCAGGTGCGCGCGCGGCGCTGGGCGGCGGTGGTCGTGGGCCTGCTCGGCGTGCTGATCGTGGTGCAGCCGGGAACGGCCGCGTTCCGGCCGGCGGCAGTGCTGCCGATCCTCTCGGCGGCGAGCTGGGCTGTGGCGATGGTGGTGACGCGCCGCATCGCGGCGACCGAGCGGCCGGCGACGACGCTGTTCTGGACCGCGGCGAGCGGGCTTCTGGTGCTGACCCTGCTGCTGCCGTGGGACTTTGTCTGGCCGGCGCCGCGGCAGGTGGCGCTGGGCGCGTTCTTGGGGCTGGTCGCGACCTCGGGGCAGTGGCTCGTGCTGCTCGCCTATCGGCACGCCGCGGCGTCGCTGCTGGCGCCGCTCTCCTACAGCCAATTGCTGTGGTCCACGAGCTACGGCGCCCTGCTGTTCGGGGCGGTGCCGGACGGGTGGACGATCGCCGGGGCCGTGGTGATCGCGGGCGCGGGGCTGGCGGTAATGCCACGGGCGCGGGACGGGACTTGAACGCCGGCGGCTGCATGCCATCTGCCATCCAGATGGATGGCAGATGGATGGCGATCGACCGTGACGAGCAATTTGCATGAGCTGCGCCCGCGGATCGCGGAGAGCGAGAAGATCACGATCAATCTCGGCTTCGTCGATCTCGGGCAGATCGACCTGGTAGTGCGCGAGGGGTTCTACTCGAACCGCACCGACTTCATCCGCACCGCGATCCGCAATCAGCTCGACCGCCAGGCGGATGTGGTGCGCGGGTCGGTGGCGCGCCAGGGGCTGGACCTCGGGTTGCGGCACTACAGCCGGGCCGACCTGGAAGCGGCACAGGCGCGGGGCGAGACGCTGGCGATCAGTGTGGTGGGGCTGGCCAGCATCGCGGCTGACGTGCCGCCGGCACTGGCGCGGGCGACGATCGGCGCGGTCACCGTGCTGGGCGCGCTGCACGCGAGCGCCGAGGTACGCGCGGCGCTGGCCGACCGGATGCGGTGAGCGAAATGCGCCCGTTGAGCATCGCATCGCTCCAGCACCTGCTGGCCAGCAAGCTGGGGGTCAAGCTTGGCACGAAGCTGGGCGGCGGCCTCGCGCCCGATCCGGCCGCCATCCTCGACCGCGTGCTTCACGGGCGCGGCGCGCCGACAGGCCGGGCCGCGCCGGAGACGGTGCCGGGGGACGCGCAGTTCCTGGACGACCGCTTCACCAATGCCGCCGGCAGCCGGCCGTACAAGGTCTACGTGCCAAGCGCGTATCATGGTCAGGCGCTGCCGCTGGTGATGATGCTGCATGGATGCACGCAGTCACCGGACGACTTCGCCGCCGGCACGCGGATGAACGAAGCCGCCGAGGCGCAGGGCTGCTTCGTCGTCTATCCGAGACAAATCGAGGCGGCCAACTCATCACGCTGCTGGAACTGGTTCAATGCTGCCGAGCAGGAACGCGAGCGCGGCGAGCCGTCTCTGATCGCGGGGATCACGCGCGCGGTGATGGCGCGATACGGGATCGATCCGGCGCGGGTATATGTCGCGGGGCTGTCGGCCGGCGGCGCCTTGGCCGCGACGATGGGCCACGCCTATCCCGAACTCTACGCGGCCGTTGGTGTGCACTCGGGTCTGGCCAGCGGGTCGGCGAGCGACGTGCCATCGGCCTTCGCCGCGATGCGCCAGGGGCATGCCGGCCGCGCCGCCGACGGCAGCGTGGTGCCGACGATCGTGTTCCACGGCGACCACGACAGCATCGTGCATCCGCGCAACGCCGAGGCAGTGATGGCGCAGTTCCGCCCCGCCGGGCCGTTGGAGGCGCGCGTTGAGGAGGGACAGGTGCCGGACGGCCGTGCCTATACGCGCACCCGCTACGCCGCCGCGGGCGGCAGGATCGCGCTCGAATCGTGGCTGATCCACGGCGGCGGCCACGCCTGGTCGGGCGGCAGCGCGGACGGCAGCTACACCGACCCGCACGGGCCGGACGCGACCGCGGCGATCCTGCGCTTCTTTCTCGACCATCGCCAGGAAACGGTGTCGCGCGCCGCCTGACGCGGCCAGCCGGGGTGCGGACTTGCACTGACCGGCGCCGGGTCCTATGTATTCGCGATCGGCACTTTTCGTGTTGGGCTTACCGTTTCCAGTCACGTAAAGCGTGCCCATGCGGTCCTCCCATAGTGAAAAGCATTCCGGCCCGCAGCGAGCGGACCGCCGAACAGAGGGGAGACCCCGTATATGACTATCGGTACAGTAAAATGGTTCAACGGCCAGAAGGGCTTCGGCTTCATCCAGCCGGATGACGGCTCGAAGGACGTGTTCGTGCATATCTCGGCCGTCGAGCGGTCGGGCCTCGGCCAGCTCAGCGAGGGGCAGAAAGTGTCCTTCGATCTCGAGCGCGGCCAGCAGGGCAAGACCTCGGCGGTCAACCTCCAGGCTGCCTGAACAGGGCAGTTCGGCGCCGTCGGCGACGGCGCCGAACCATTTCGGGGTAACAAGCGATGACGGTTCACGCATTCAGCGTTGGCCAGAAGGTGACGTTCGATCCCGGCGCGGGGGACATGCGCCAACTCCGCGGCAGCTACACCGTGGTGCGCACCATGCCGAGCGAGACTCGCGACCGGCAGTACCGCGTCAAGAGCGATTTCGACGGCCACGAGCGCGTGGTGCTGGAGAGCCAGCTAACCCCGGCTTCCACAGCGCGCGCAGCGGCCGGTCTCGCCCCCGGTCCCTGGCCGGCCAAGGCGAAAGCGTCGTAGGATAGTCGCAGCAGCCAAAGGAGAGCCGCTCTTGGCTTTCAAGCCGAACTACAACATGCAACGCGCCGATCGTAATCGCCAGAAGCAGGCGAAGAAGGACGCGAAATTGCGTGAGCAGGAAGAGGCGCGCGCCCGCCGCAAGGCGGAGCAGGATGCGCCCGCGGGCGCGGACGCCGCGACCAGCGTGGCGCCGCCAGGGAGCGAGCAACCCGGCTGATCTGGTCGGTGGCTGAGAGAGAGCGGGGATGCCAGGCTTCAAGGACAATTTCGGCGACCGCATGGCCGCGTCGGCCAAGGCGAAGCGAGCGGTGCTGGAGCGGTTCCAGGCACGACCGGGGCCGGACGATCCGGCCGTGGTCGAGCGCGAGGCGGCGCGACAGGCGGTGATCGCCGCGCGCGAGGCCCGCATGGCCGAGCGCCGGGCGGTGCGCGATGCTGAGGCGGCGCGGATTGCGGAGGCGCAAGCGGCGCTGTTGGCCGAACAGAAGGCGCGGGAGGCAGCGCTGGCGCAGGCCGCCGCAGAGGAGGCCGCCCGCCAGCGGGCCGAGCAGAAGCGCGAGCGGGACGCGCGCTACGCCGCCCGCAAGAAACGTCAGGACCGCCGCTGATATTGGGGATGAAGCCGGCGGCGGCACGCGCTAAACTCGGTGCCGACGCAGGACCGTAGAGCAGACGGGGACCCAGATGAGCGTCGCCCATTTTCCGACCGGCAAAGCGCCGCCGGCCGACATCAACGTGGTGGTCGAGATCCCGCAGGGTTCGGCCGTAAAATACGAGGTGGACAAGGCGACCGGCGCGATCGTCGTCGATCGGTTCCTGTTCACCGCTACCGCCTATCCCGCTGCCTACGGCTTCATCCCCGGCACGCTCGCCGACGATGGCGATCCCGCCGACGCGCTGGTGCTGGTCCCGGCGCCTGTAGTGCCGGGGGCGGTGATTCGCGCCCGCCCGATCGGAATGCTGCGGATGGACGACGAGAACGGGCCGGACGAAAAGATCATTTGCGTGCCCCACGACCGCGTGCATCCGCAATTCAGCACCGTGCAGTCGATCGACGACCTGCCCGCGATTACGCGGCAGGCGATCGAGCATTTTTTCGAGCGCTACAAGGATCTCGAGGCCGACAAGTGGGTGAAGGTGACCGGCTGGGCCTCGCGGGAGGACGCGGAGGCGGTCATCCTGCGCGCGATCGCCGCCGCGGCGCGGCAATAGGCTCGTGGGCCGCGACCGGCACCGCGGGAGCGCCGATCAAGCCGGCGATCAGGCGCTGATAAGCGGCAAGATGGTCATCAAGCGACAGTTCGGTCTCGGCGTGGCTGCGAGCGGCCGAGCGTAGTCGCGCGGCAAGAGTGCCGTCCTCCAACACCTCCAGCACGCGCTCGGCGAGCGTCCGCGGCTCGAGGAACGGCACCAGAAGGCCGGTGCGGCCGTGGCTGACGAACTCATGCACCGGCGGTGTGTCGCTCGCCACTACCGCGCAGCCGCAGGCGAGCGCCTCGCGCAGCGACCAGGAGGCGACAAAGGGATAAGTCAGGTACACGTGCGCGTCGGAGCGCTGCATCATGCTCAGATACGCGGTATAGTCGATCTTGCCGGGAAAGTGCACGCGCGAGAGGTCGAGGTCGCGGCCCACCTGCCCCATCATGTAGTCGCGCCAGGTGCCCGAGGCCAGCCGCGCGCCGTAGCTCACACCGTCGCCGCCAACCAGGATCACCCGCACGTCGCGCCGCCCGCGGAGGAGCGCGGGCAGAGCCCGCATGATGACGTGAAAGCCCCGATAGGGTTCGAGGTCGCGCGCCACATAGGTGACGAGCTTCTCGTCGGGCTTGACCAGGATGGTGCCGATCCTGAGCGGCGCGCGCGCCGTCTCCGGGTCGGGGCGGCAGGTGGCGAGGTTCACGCCCTCGGGCAGCAGGGTGATCTTCGAGCGCGCCCAGTCGGGATAGGTGGAGAGCTGCCAACGGGTCGGGCTCTGGCCGTGGCCGGGGTTGGTCAGCGCCAGAAGGTTGACTGCGTTCTTGGCGCGCACGCGCGCGAAGGTCGAGCGGTCGAGCGGGAACTCGGGGTCGAAGCCGACATCGACGCCCTCGGTGTGGTAGTAGAACTCGTGGTAGCCGAGCAGCGGCACGCCGGGCCAGACGTCGTGCAGGTTGAGCAGTTCGCCCCAGCCGTGATGGCCGATGATGATGTCGGGCGTGAAGCCGAGTGCGCGGAGCTTGGCGGCGGTGTACGCGACTAGCTCGGCGCGGCGGACCGCCAGCTCGAAATCCTGCGCATCGGCGTGCGTCTCGGCGTTGGCGCCGCGCGGCATCTGGTAGATGACCTTGCGCACCCCGTTGATGAGGTTGGGGTTCGGCTGCGTGATGAAGACGATTTCGTGGTCACCCTGGGCCAGCAGGTGACGCACGATGTGGAGGAACTGGCCGGGGAAGTTCTGATGTACAAAGAGGTATTTCACGCGATCCCCGATCTGGTCGAATGACGGGCGGGGCTCTGCCCCGCCCCCCGCCAAAGGCTCGCCTTTGGAAACCTAAACTCAAACGAAACGGGGTCTGGGGCCGGCGGCCCCAGCCAATCCAGGGCGGAGCCCTGGTCTTTCCTGCCTCGCAGTGCCTAGCGCCCGCGCCGGCCGCGCGCCGGCGTGTCCTCGCGGCGGCGGAGCGCGACCTGGAACGCCTCCAGCGGTGCCAGGCTCTCGGTCTCGCAAGCCTCGCCGTTGGCGACCGGGCCGATCGAGGTGCCATCGACGAAGCTGGCAGCGACGACGCATTCATGAGTGGCAGCGGCGGCGCCGCGCAGCCGCACGCGTAGGCCGAGGATCGGCAGCGACATGCCGCGGCTACCGCAGAACTGCCCGCCCTCGGCCCACGGCGAGAGCCAGCCGCGGCCGAGCACCGCCTGGTACTCGATGTCCTCGGCCGTGATCTCGATCTCGGGCTTGATGGCGAAGCCCTCGATCCAGGCCCTGCTGCCGCGATCGCCGACCCACTCGCCGATGCGCGCGGTGACATCGCCGCGCCGCTGCACGTGGGCGGAGATCTCGACCGGACCGGGCGGTGCGGCGTCGGCGGCGGGCACGGCGGGCACGGCGGGCGCTGCGGCAGGCGCTGCCGCGATCGCCGGCTCGGCTGCCGCGGCCCCGGCAGCCGTGACCTCGCTCAGCCGCAACACCTGTAGCCGTGGCGGATCGTTGCCGCCGGCCGCCTGATAGACGGTGACGAGGATTTGCGCCGGTCCCTCCGGCACGCGGATCAGCGCGCCGTCCATCGCACCGGCCACCCAGCCGTCGTCGCGGAAGGTCGCGATGCGAACCTCGCGATTGGCGTGCGCGGCGCCGGGCGGCAGAGTGACGCGCACGCCGGGCAGGCCGCTCGCGGGATCGAGCGTACCTGCGCCTGGTGCCGGATAGATGCAGAACAGGCCGGCCTCGAGCGTCATCAGATGACCGGTCACCTTCAGCTCGGTGACGACTTTCTGGCCGGGAGCGGCGCCGACATCGGGCATCGGTAACCTCGTTTAGCTCGTGGTCAGAGAGGCAAGGCGCGCAGGCGCGGGCCGCTGCCGGAATGGTGCGACACGGCGCCGTGCTCGGCAAGCCGCCCGGCCGCCAACAGGGCGTTATTTATCGACGCCGTAGGCAGGCCGAGCGGCAGCACCCAGCCGCGGCCGGTCGCGCGCACCCGCTCGGCCGGGGTGCCGAGGTCGAACACGGCGGCAGGCAGCCCTGCACGCCAAGCGAGGCTCAGCGTATAGCTCCAGGTCTCGGGCCAGAGCGAGGGCAGGAAGGCGAGGTCGGCGCCCTGCGCCCGCACCAGCGCCTCCGCCTCCGCCTCGGCGTATTCGCCGGTGACGAAGGCGCGGCCGGTCGCGTGCAGGCGCGAATCGTCGATGGTGTGGCCGACGACGACGAAGGACAGCGGCAGAAGGCGGGCGGCGGCGTCCCGAGCGCAGGCGAGCAGAACCTCGTAGCCCTTCTCGATGCCGATGCCGCCGAGCACGCAGACGAGGCGGGTCCGCTGCGGCGACGGAGCCGGGGCCGCCGCCGGCTCGGGCAGGGCGGCATCGTCCTCCCACGGCTCGACGGTGGGGCGCAGGCCGGGGAAATGACGGCGCAGCCGCGCGGCGCAGTCGGCCGAGGGCGCCACCACCCGCCGCGCGCCGCCGAGCAACGCCGCCGAGCGCGCCACCAGATCGCCGACCGCGATCGCCTCCTCAAGGTTGCTGCCTGCATCCGCCACGCACTCCGCGCAGACCGAAAGCTCCGGCTCGCCGCAATACCGCCGCTCCCGCCCGACCAGCGCGATCCGCGGACAGAACCAGTGATAGTCATGCACATGCACGTCGAGCGGCACGCCGAGCCGCGCCGCCAGCCCCGCAACCGTCGGATGGTGGCCGAGCAGATGGTGCAGTTCCACCGCGTGTGGCCGGTCGGGGCCGAGCAGGGCGGCCAGTTCCTCGACCTCGTCGGGCAGCCGATAGACCAGATCGTGATAGTCGGGGGCGGCATGGTCCGACGCCGCCCCGTCGCTGACCGCGACCCCGCCCGCGATCCGCGCCCCCGCGGCATCGACCGCCGGGCGCAGCACGATCGGCCGCTTGCCGCCGGCGCGGATCGCGGCGCAGCGCTCGGCCACCCGCCGCGCCACCCCGCCGCCCTGGTCATGGCTGACCAGCACCACCGATCCCGCCGTCCCCAGCTCCTCCTGCCGCCAGCGCAGCGCCGCGATCCGCCGCCGCGCCGGCGCCAGCGGGTCGGCCGCAACGTGCGCCGCGATTAGCGCGTCGTAGCCCGGATGCAGCCGGTTCAGCACCCTAAGGTTGCGCGCCAGCAGCGCCCGCCGCGGCCCCCCGAATGCGGCCCCGAACGAGGCCGCCCCGACATGCCCGACATAGACCCCGGTGGCCGCCACGTGCCGCCAGCCCAAATGCCGCGCGCGCAGGCAGAAATCGTTCTCCTCGCCGTAGCCCTGGGCGAAGCTGTCCTCCCGCAAGAACCCCACTTCGGCCAGGCAGTCGCGCCTCAAATAGAGGCAGAAGCCGACCCCGGTCGGGATCTCCACCACCCCCGCGCCGTTCGCCGCCGCCGCCAGCCGCGCCAGCCGCCGCACCGTCTCCTGATCCGGCACCGGGTTGGCACTCGCCCTCAGAACAGGGAAGCTCAGGATGGTGGCGTCGTTGGAGAACGGCGTCGCACTGCCGATGTCCGGGGCGGCGTAGGCGGCGGCGCGCAGCCCCTCGAGCCAGCCGGGGGCGACCAGCGTGTCGCTGTTCAGCAGCACCACGTCACGATTGCGCGCCGCCCGCAGCCCGGCATTTGCCGCCGCCGGGAAGCCGCCCTGCTGGCCGCGCCGGAGCAGCCGGATGCGGCCCGCCGCCGCGAGGTCGCGCAGGTGCCCGGTCAGGCCAGGGTCGGTGCTCGCGTCATCGACCACGATCGCGCGGCTGCCGGCGGGCAGGCTGGGCAGCACGCTCGCGAGGCAGGCGAGCACCGCCGCGCCGCCGTCATGCACCGCGATCACCACGTCGGCCGGCGGCGTGCCGGTGCCGACCGCAGGAGCGGGGGCGCGCAGATCGGCCCAGGCGGGGGCGGCCTCGGCGACCGCCGCCGCCTCGGCCGGGCGCCGGCCGCCGCGGGCCGCCGCCGCCGCCCGCGCGACCGCCGCCGCCGCCCACGCCTCGGCCGCGGGATCGAGCGGACTGCCGAGCAGCTCGCGGCCGTCGGGGCCCTGGACGTGCAGCGGTCCTTCGCACCCGGCGAGATCGGCGGCGGCGAGGCAAAAGCTGCGCGGACGGGCGAGCGGCGCGTCGGCGATGGTAACGTTTGCATCCTGGGCGCGCACGGTCCGGACGATGTCGCCGAGCGCGTCGCGGATGGTGATGACGGGCTCGGTGTCGGGATCGTTCGGCTGCCAAGCCCAGCCCTCGATGCCGCCCTCATGGGCCGCGACGAAACCTTCGACGCGCCGGATCGCGGCCAATGCCACCGGGCTGCCGAGCAGGGCGGCCCCGTTCGCGCTCACTTCGAGGCGCGCCGCCTGCCGCCAGCGCGGCGGCAGCTTCAACTCCTCGGCGTGGCCGTCCCGAACCCGCAACGCCGCGTCGTCCAGCCGCAGCCGAAGCCGCGCATCGGGGGCCAGAGCGCCCAGCAGCAGCAGCCCGTCGCCGGCCACGCCGCACCAGCCGGGCAGCCTGGCCTCGCGCACGAGGCTGTCGAGCAGGGCGGCGCAGGCCGGATCGGGCGCGTGCCGGGAAAGTGCTTCGGCGAGCGCCGCCACCGCCTCGTGCTGGCGGCCGGCCGCGCGGTGTGCAGCGGCGAGGCCGAGCCACGCCTCCCGTCGGTCGTGGCGGCTGGCGATGGCCCCGAACCGCTCGGCCGCCGCGGGGTCGCCCGCGCGCAGCAGGGTGGTCGCGAGCGTGAAGCCGATCGTGTCGTCGGTGGGGGCGAAGCGGGCGGCACGTTCCAGCCAGCGCCGCGCCTCGGCCAGCGCACCGCCGGCAAGCGCCGCCTCCCCCTGTTCCCACGCGAGCCGCGCCTGCTCGGCGAAGAACTCCGCCGAGGTCATCACCGGGGCTGGCGCGTCCGACGTCAGGGCCGGACCGCCTGCGCTGGTCGATCGGAAGATTGCATCGCGGCGCCAGCCGGTGGCGGTGCGGGTGGGGGCACGTGCAGGCGCGCGAGGTCGCCGGCCGCCTCGGCGAGACCCTGCGCCTGCGCGCGTTCCAGCCAGCGCCGCGCCTCTGCCGGGTCGAGCGTGCCGGCGAGGCCGCGGGCGAGATAGCGGCCGAGCATGAGTTGTGCGTGCGGGTGGCCGCGCTCGGCGGCGCGGCGGAACCAGTGCTCCGCGAGCGGCCGGTCCTGCGGCACGTCGTGGCCGCCGCCATGCATCGCGCCGAGCGCGAACATGCCGCCGACATGGCCCTGCTCGGCCGCCTTCGCGAACAGCGCCAGCGCCGCCGCGTGGTCGCGCGGGCCGCCGCGGCCGTTGACCTGCATCTCGGCGAGCGTCATCTGCGCGTCGAGCATCCCGGCCTCGGCGGCGCGGGTGATCCAGGCCCGGCCCTCGACCGGGTCGGCGTCGAGGCCCCGGCCTTCGGTCAGCATCCGGCCGTACCAGGTACCTGGGCGTTCACCACGCCGTCGGCGGCGCGGCGCAGCCACAGCGCGGCCTTGCGCTCGTCGCGCTCTATACCCACGCCCTCGGCGAGGCAGACGCCGAAATTGAACGCCGCGACCAGATCGCCGCCTGCCGCCGCCTGCTCGAACCACTCGCGCGTGCGGACCTTATCCTGCCGCTCGCCCGAGCCGGAGAGCACCAGATTGGCGAGGTCGGCCTGCGAGGCGCGATTGCCCAGCTCGGCCGAGCGGCGGAACCATCGCGCCGCATCGTCCGGGTCGCGGGCGACGCCGCCGCCGGTGAGGTAGAGCAGACCGAGGGCGCGGGCGGCCGCCGAATGCCCGGCCTCGGCGGCGCGCTCGTACCAGATCGCGGCTTCGGCGTAGTTGGGCGGCAGTTCGCCGCCCTTGGCATAGAGATCGCCCACCAGCGCCGCCGCCTCGCCGTCGCCGGCATTGCCGGCGCGGCGCAGCCAGCTCTCGCCCGTAGTCGGGTCGCGCGCGACGCCGCGTCCTTCCATCAGCGCGAGACCCCAGCGCGCCTGGCCCGAGCGGACGCCCTTCTCGGCCGCCTGCTTGTAGAGCCGCGCGGCGGCTTCGAGGTCGCGCTCGATGCCGACCGCGAACTCGGTCATTACGCCGAGCAGGTAGATCGCGGTCGGCAGGCCGGCGGCGGCGGCCTTCGCCATCTGCACCACCGCCTGCGCGCGGGCCTGATCCGGTGCGCCAGGGGAAGCATCGGCGGCGGGTGCGGCCCGCAAGAGGGCGAGCGCGTGGCCGAGCTCGCCCTGCGGGCAGCCGGCCTCGGCCGAGCGGCGATACCAGTCCGCGGCCTGCGCCAGGTCACGCTTCGCCTCGGGGCCGGAGGTGAGGATGTAGCCGAGCAGCGCCTGCCCATCGGGCGCGCCACCTTCGGCGGCGCGACGCGCCCATTGCTCGGCGGCGTCATAGTCAGGCTCGTGGGTGGCGTTGCCGGCGAACAGGTCGGCGCGCCCGCTCCCGTGGTCGGAGGCGGCGACGCCCATGAGGTGCAGCGCCGCCAGGGTCGCCTGCGCCTCGATCCGGCCGGCGCGGGCGGCCCGATCGAGCCACTGCGCGGCGTCGCCACGGCTGACCGGGACGCCAACGCCCTCAAGGTAGCAGCGCCCGACCCGGTATTCCGCCTCGGCATCGCCGCGCCGGGCCGCCTTCGCGAGCAGATGGAAGCCGGCCGCGCCCTGCCCGCTTTCGAGCAGGCGCAGGCCCGCGCGCCGCTGTGCCGCCGGCGAGACGACGGCGGTGAGCCGGTCGAGAACCGCCGCCATCAGTCGGGCTCGCGCATCCCTTGGTAAACGGCCGGCATGACGCGATCCATCAGATATTCCATAATGGTGCGAGTCCCTACGTCGATGTCGGCGTACACCGGCATCCCCGGCACCAGGTGGAAGCCCGGCGGCACCTCGTGCAGATCGACTTTGTCGACTTGGATCCGCACCTTGTAGAAGGGGCTCACGGTTTGGGCACTCGACTGCGCGGCGTTAGCGCCGACCTGGCTGAGGTCGGTCGTGCTGGTATAGCTGTTCGGACTGACGTTGCGCACGGTGCCCTCGGCCTCGCCGTGCTTGATAAAGCTGAAGGTGCTGAACTTGATCAGGGTCTTCTGGCCGACGCGGACGAAGCCGGCCTCGCTGCCATCCACATCCGCCTCGATCTCGAGAGGCGAGCTCGCCGGCACCAGGGTGATGATGTTGTCGCCGGATTGCACCACCGAGCCATTGGAGATGCGAGCGGTCGCCATCACGTAGGCGTCCTGATCGGCGCGCAGGTCGACGAGCTGACGGCGCAGATTGGCCTTGGCCAGATTCTCCTTGGCGTCGCTGAGCGCGTTGGATTGATCACGCAAGTCCTGGCTTGCTTGGGAAAACCAGTTCTGCACGTAGTAGTCGCGATCCGAGATGGTGGCGGCTAGCGTCTTCTCGGAGGCGGCGTGGGTGGCGACCGCGTCGGCGAGGTCGCGGCTGATCTCGATGCGGTTGTCGGTCGCGTTCAGCAGGTCGATTTGGCTGCCAACCTGCAGCCGCTCGAGCTCGCGCCGCTTCTTCTCAAGCTCGATCGCGACCGCGAGGCGCTTCTGATACATCGCTATGTCGGAGGCGCTCTGCAGCGCCTGCGCCTGGTACGCAGCGATCTTCTGGTCGTATTCCTGCACCTGGAAGTCGAACGCCGCCTTGCGCTGCGCGAACAGCGCCTGCTGCAGCAGCGAATCGGGGGTCTCGATCTTGGGACGGTATTCCTGGCGGTTCAGCTCGGCGTGCAATCGGTCTACCCAGGCTTGCAGGGAGGCGACCTGCTTGGCGTACATCGTCTCGTCCGACCCGGCGAAGGTCGGATCCAGCGTCGCCAGGACCTGCCCGGCGTGGACGAACTCCCCATCGCGCACCTTCACGCTGCGCACAACCGAGGTTTCCAGCGCCTCGACGACGACGGTGCGCTCGCGCGAGACCACCATGCCCGGCGAGGAAACAATCCGGTTCATTGGCACGAAATAGGCGATCACCAACAGCGTCACGACCAGCGTCGTGATGACGGCGACGACGCCGCGCGCGGGCCCGCGCACCGGAACGTTGAGCAGCTCCGTAGTCGGCGGCTCGAACTCCAGCAGCTCGTGCGGAACAGTCTGCAACTCGCGGGAGCGAAACGCGATCAGGGCCATCTCAATCGCCCTCCGCCAGCACCGGGCGCGGGCCCATCGGACGACTGTTCGGCGATTCGAGATGGCGGTTCTGCTGTCGCCAGAGCTGCCGATAGACAGAGCAGCGCTCAAGCAGCACCGGGTGCGGGGCGCAGTCCATAATCTTGCCGCGCTCGAGCACCAGGATCTGGTCGCAATCGATCAGCGAGGAGAGGCGGTGCGAGATGATCACCATGGTGCGGCCGGTAGCGATCCGCTTGAGATTGGCATTCACCAGCGCCTCGCTCTCGGGATCGAGCGCGCTGGTCGCCTCATCAAGGATCATGATGCGCGGGTCGGCCACCAGCGCACGGGCGATCGCGAGTCGCTGCTTCTGCCCGCCCGAGAGGTTGGCCGAGCCTTCCTCCACCCAAGTGTCGTAGCCGGCCGGCAGCCGCTCGATAAACTCCTCGGCGCCGGCGAGGCGGGCGGCACGCACCGCGTCCTCGAGCGTGAGGCCGGGGCGGCCGGCGGTGATGTTGTCGCGCACCGAGCCGCGGAACAGGAAGTTGTCCTGCATCACGACACCGAAGCTGCGACGCAGGTGGGTGAGGTTGATTTCGCGCAGCTCGGCGCTGTCGATCTTGAGGAAGCCGGTGTATTCGCGGTTGATCCCCTGCAGCAGCCGGGCGATCGTCGATTTGCCTGAGCCGCTGCGCCCGACGACGCCCAGCATCGTCCCGGCGGGCACTGAGAAGCTGACATGGTCGAGTGCGGGCGAGCTGCCGCCCGGATAGGTGAAGGTCACATCCTCGGCGCTGATCGCGCCCTCGAAGCGCGGCCGCATTCCGGTGGTCAGTGCACGCGCCTCGGTCGGGTTGTTGAGCACGTAGCCGATCTCGGCGATCGAGCAGCGCACGTCCTCGAGATCCTCCATCAGCCTGGCGAACTGTACCAGCGGCGCCGCGACCCGCCCGCCCAGCATCATGAAGGCGATCAGCCCGCCCGTCGTGACCGAGCTGCTATTGACGACAATCAGATAGGCGCCGAGCACCACCACGCCGCGACTCATAACCGTCTCGAGCGGCTGCACCAGGGTCTGTGGCCAGTTGCCCAGCCGCCCCGCCTTCAGCCGCCACTCGCTGGCTTCCGCCACGCGCTCGTCCCACACCTCCTTCCGGGCGTTCTCGAGGGCGAGGCTTTTGACGGTGCGGATGCCGGTCACCGTCTCGACCAGCACGCTGCCCTTCTTGACTTCGGCGAGCGTGGTGCGGGCGATCAGCCGACGCATCATCGGTAAAAAGACGAGAATGATGAACGAGACCAGCACGCCTAAGGCAAGAGTGATCCACGCCAGCGTCGGCTCCAGCCAGAACAGGAAGGGCAGCACGATGAACAGGGTGAAGCTGTCCAGGAAGGTGCCCATCAGCCGCCCGGTGAGGAACTCGCGCACCCGGAACACCTGCATCAGCCGGTGCGTAGTAGCGCCGGTCTGGTTGCGTTCGAAATAATCGACCGGCAGCACCAGCATGCGATTGAAGATGTGCAGATTGAGCCGCGTGTCGATTCGCGCCGCGACGACGTTCGTGAGTTCGCGCCGTGCGTAGCCCAGCATCGCTTCGAACAGCAGTGTCGCCACCATGATGACGCTGATCAGGATCAGGGTGTCCAGAACCCGGTAATTCAACACATTGTTGATGACGATCTTCACCAGGAACACCCAGACGATGGTCAGCACGCCTATCACCATCGAGGCGATCGCGATGTCGCGCATCACCTTCTTCTGGGCGAAGACGAGCTTGGCGAGCCAGCCGAGCGTGAACGGCTCCTCCTCGAGCGCGCCGCCCCGCTCGCGGCGGACCAGCACCGCCTCCCCGGTCCAGACCTGGGCCAGGCGCAGCTCGTCCACCGCGGTCGGCGGCTCGCTCGGCGACGTGCGCGGATCTTTCAGCCACACGATGTTGCGGGTGGAATCGGTGCCCATCAGCACCGCCGCAGTGCCGTCGGTGAGCAGCAGCACGACCGGCACCCCGCTTTGGAAGCGAAACAGGTTGCGCCACTTGAGCCGGACCGCCTTGGCCCACAATCCCTGGTCGCGGACCCAGCGGATCAGCGTCGCCGGGGAGGGAACCGTCTCGCCCTCCTGGCCGCGGAACTCGCCCCGGTCGAGCTCGACGCCGTGGTAGCGTGCCGCCGCCTCCATCGCCCGCAGCCGCGACTCGCCCGGCTCATCGGCAGGCGCCGAGGCCGGCTGCGGTCCGGGCAGGAATGCGCCGCTACCAGCGGGATTAGTGTCCATTACGATCCTTCCCGAACGGCCCGGCGAGCGTCCGCCCCAACGGCCCAATCTCTATCACGGCAGCAAGTCACGCGCGGCATGAAAAGTCCATGACGGAAGCGGTTTTTGGAACGATCTCCATCACACCCCGTGCATACCAGAGCGAGGTTGACAACCGGTATCCTGGCACCCGTGTGCCGTGCGGGCGCTTGCGCGGCAAGCGGCGCCGGCTAGGGTTCAGCCCTCCCGCGCAAGGACGTCCCAATGCCGATCAACAACCGCATCGCTGGGTTTGCCCCCGACATGACCGCCTGGCGGCGCGACCTGCACCAGCACCCTGAACTCGGCTTTGCCGAGCGCCGCACCAGCGGGATCGTTGCCGAGAAGCTCCGCTCCTGGGGCATCGAGGTGACCGAGGGGATCGCCGGCACCGGGCTGGTCGGCACATTGCGTCACGGGGTATCGGACCGGGCCGTCGGCCTTCGCGCCGACATGGACGCGCTGCCGATGACGGAGGCAAACGATTTCGCCCACCGCTCGGTCAATCCCGGGGCGATGCACGCCTGCGGCCATGACGGGCACACGACGATGCTGCTCGGCGCCGCCCGCTACCTCGCCGAGACGCGCAATTTCGACGGCACGGTGCATTTCATCTTCCAGCCCGCCGAGGAGGGCGGCGGCGGCGGGCGGGTAATGGTCGAGCAGGGACTGTTCGACCGCTTCCCCTGCGAACGGGTGTTCGGGGCCCATAATGACGGCTTCCTGCCGGTGGGCGAGATGTCGGTGGTCGCCGGCACGGTGAACGCGGCCGCCGACATGGTCGAGATCACCATCCGCGGCCGCGGCGGCCACGCCGCGCGGCCCCACCTCGCGATCGACCCGATCGTGGTGGGCGCGCAGATGGTCGGCGCCTTGCAGACCCTCGTTGCCCGCCGGATCGACCCGATCGACAGCGCCGTGCTATCGATCTGCCAGTTCCACGCCGGCACCGCGCACAACGTCATTCCCGAGACCGCGACACTCTCCGGCACCGTGCGCACGTTGAAGCCGCACGTGCAGGACGCGATGGAGCGGCTGATGGGCGAGGCGGTGGGCCAGATCGCCGGCGCCCTCGGGGCGGAGGCGACGCTGACCTACCAGCGCGGCTATCCGCCGGTGGTCAACGACGCCGACGCGGCCGAGCGCGCCGCTGCCGCCGCGACCCGGCTGCTCGGCGAGGGAAAAGTCACTCGCGAGCGGCCGCCCGGCATGGGGGGCGAGGATTTCTCTTTTATGGCGCTCCGCGTGCCCGGCTGCTTCGTGCGCATCGGCCAGTTGGGACCGGAGCGCGGCCGGGTCTCGGTGCATCACCCGCGCTACGACTTCAACGACGACATCCTGCCGATCGGTGCGAGCTTCTGGGCGGCGCTGGTCGAGCAGGAGTTGCCGCGCGGCTGATCCGAGGCGTCGGGACAGCGGGCGGCACGGATGAGTGGCGGGCTGTTCGCGCCCACGGCGACGCTGGGCGCGTTCCTGCTGGCCTTTCCGGCGCTGTTTTCGGTCGTCAACCCGCTGGGCGGGGCACTGATCTTCGCTGAGGTGACGGAAGAGCGCAGCCGTGCCGAGCGGAGGCGGATCGCCGGCCGGGTCGGAATCTATGCGCTGCTGGTCCTGCTTTGTTCGCTGTGGGCCGGCAGCTACGTGCTCAATTTCTTCGGCATCTCGTTGGGCGCGCTGCGCATAGCTGGCGGCATCATAATCGCGGCCGCGGGCTGGCGAATGCTGTTTGCGGCCGAGGCGCACCACGCGCATCGCGCCGAGCAGGCCGCACCCAGCACCGAGGCCGAGGATCCCTCCTTCTTTCCGCTGACGATCCCGTTCACCGCCGGGCCGGGGGCGATCTCGGTCGCGATCGCGCTCTCGTCCGAGCGGCCGGGGCGGCAGGAGGTATTGCATTTCTTTGCCGGGCTGAGCCTGGCCGGAGTTGCGGTCGCACTGACGGTCTGGATCGCCTATCGCTTTGCCGCCCAGCTCACGGTCCTGCTGGGGCCGACCGGCGCGCATGTCCTGGGCCGGTTGATCGCATTCCTGGTAGTGTGCATCGGCGTGCAGGTCGCCAGCACCGGAGTGCTCGAGCTGCTGCGGCCGCTGCTGCCGGGCGGCGGCTGAGTTGCGCGCCTGCGCAAGAGGTGGCGGAATGCCCCCATGAGCGAAACCGTCCTGCGCAATACCGACCTCGACGCCGCCCTGATCGAAGCGCGCGAGCGCTACGTTGCGGCCAACCCGAAGAGCCTCGCGCGGCACCTGGAGAGTGTCGCCGTGATGCCCGGCGGCAACACCCGCTCGGTGCTGCATTACGACCCGTTCCCGGTGGCGATGGCGCGCGGCGAGGGCTGCCAGCTGTGGGACCAGGACGGGCACGAATATGCCGACTTCCTCGGCGAATACACCGCCGGGCTGTTCGGCCACTCGCATCCGGTGATCCGGGCCGCGATCGACCGCGCACTCGACGGCGGCATCAATCTCGGGGCCGCGAACCTGATCGAGGCCCGCTTCGCCCGCGCCGTCTGCGACCGGTTCGGCTTCGATCGGGTGCGATTCACCAATTCCGGCACCGAGGCGAATTTGATGGCGCTCGCGACCGCCTGCGCGGTGACGGGGCGGCGCGGCGTGCTGGCGTTCCGTGGCGGCTACCACGGCGGGGTGCTGGCGTTCGGCGGTGCCAGCCCGACCAACGCGCCCTATGACGTGGTGTTGGCGCCGTACAACGACCTCGACGCCGCGCGCGAGGCGATCGCGGCGCAACCGGGGACGCTCGCGGCGATCATCCTGGAGCCGATGCAGGGCGGCGGCGGCTGCATCGCGGCCGAAGCCCAGTTCCTGCACGGGCTGCGCGCTGCCGCCGACGCGGCGGGCGCGCTGCTGATCCTGGACGAGGTGATGACCTCGCGCCTCGCACCGGGCGGACTGCAATCCGTGGTCGGAGTCCGGCCCGTCCTCACCACGCTCGGGAAGTATGTGGGCGGGGGGATGAGCTTCGGCGCGTTCGGGGGGGCGGCGGAGATCATGGACCGCTACGACCCGCGCCGGCGCGACGCCTTCGCCCATGCCGGCACGTTCAACAACAACGTCCTGACCATGTCGGCTGGGCTTTCGGCAATGACCGAGGTCTATACGCCCGAGGCGTGCCTGGCCCTGAACGCGCGCGGCGAGGCGCTGCGCGCGCGGCTGAACGCGCGTGCCCGCGCGCATGGCGCCAAGCTGCAGTTCACCGGCATCGGTTCGATGATGACGGTGCATTTCGCCGCCGGCCCGATCCGACGCGTGGAGGACCTCGCCGGCGCCGATCCTCGGCTGAAGGAGCTGTTTTTCTTCGATCTGCTCGCGTCCAGCATCTGGCTGGCGCGGCGCGGGATGATCAACCTCTCGCTGCTGACCGGCGAGGCGGAGTGCGCGGCGCTGGAGGAAGCGGTCGAGGAGTTCCTGGCCACCCGGGCGGCCCTGCTGCGGTGAGCGAGGCTGCACTCGGGTCGGTCGAGCGGGTGCGCGCGGCGCTGCGGGCGGCCGGGCACCCGGACACGATCACCGCCTTTCCCGAGGGCACCCGCACCGCCGCTGATGCCGCCGCCGCGATCGGCTGCACGGTGGCGCAGATCGCCAAGTCGATCGTGTTCCGCGACGGCGATGCCCCGGTGGTGGTGATCGCATCGGGGGCCAACCGGGTGGACCCGGCGCGTGCCGCTGCCCTGCTGGGGACCCGACTGCGCCGGGCCGATGCCGAGTTCGTCCGCGCGGCGACCGGCTTCGCGATCGGCGGCGTGGCACCGGTCGGGTTCCTGCGCCCGCCGCGCATCCTCCTCGACCGCGACCTGCTGGCGCTCGACCCGATCTGGGCAGCGGCGGGATCACCGAATCACGTGTTCCAAACCACCGCCGAGGCGCTGCTGCGGCTGACCGACGGGCAGGCGGCGGAATTGCGCGAGGCGGCCGGATAACCGCCGGCATCCGGGCGCGGTTCACGTTTCCGCAAGACGGCCGGCGCATCCCGGCCCTGGCGAACCGGAAGGCGCGCGGGCGCGTAAAAACCATACATCGGCAATGGTGCGATGCAGCAGGTCACCGCGAGGGCAGCATGAAGGCCGGGCCGGACCATACGCTTCGCGTGGCACTTGCGACGTTGGCGACGCTCGGGCTGGTGGTGGCTGCGGTGGCCGGGACGGCCGCGGGCCTGGCGGCGGAGATGCGCCTTTCGCCGCGGCCCGGCGACATCGTGGCGTTCGACCCCGGCCGGGCGGTTCCCCTTGATCTGCACACCGCGGTGAGCGCGCGGCGCGTGCGGGGCGGCCGCTGCACGCTGGACACGGGTTTTCTCGCGGCGCGAGCAGGCAGTCTGATCGTGGAGCAAACCAGGCAGCCGGACGGGTTGGCGCGCGCGCACTGGGCGGGTGGGCCGACCGCCGCCGGTGCCGCCGATTGCGGCGATGACGCCGAGTTGCTGCTGCGGCCGCGCGCGATCGAGCAGCTCGCGATGGCGGCGGGCGGGTTCGGCGTGACGGGCAAAAGGATCGCTTTTGCCTCGCTCTTCCGCCATCCGAACGGGATGCCCTGAGCGGCGTCGATCTGCTACGCGGCATCGATGCCGCTCGCGATCACGCTGCGGGTCGATGCGTCGTGTGCCGGCCGCGTCGCCATGATGCAGGCCGCGATCGGCACCGCGCCCGACTACCCGCCTCACATCACCCTGGCGATGGTGCCGGACGAGGGCCTGGTCCCGGCGGCGCTGGCCGCCGCAGAGGCGCTTGCCGTCCGGCCACTGCTCTCCGTCAGCCTGTGTGCGATCGGCCGGTTTCCCGGCCCCGCCGACGCCCTGTTCCTGGCACCCGTCCCGACCGCGGCGCTGCTGGACATCCAAGCCGCCGCGATCGCGTTTCTGCCCGATTCGGCGCTTCACCCGCACTTTCGCGTCGGCGCCTGGATGCCGCACGTCACGTTGGCGAAGGAGATCGCCCAACCCGCCGCGGCGCTGCGGGCGCTCGACCTCGCGGCGCTGCCCATCGCAGGGCTGCTCGATCGGGTCGATGTGGTGCGTTTCCGGCCGGTGACGGTGCTCGCCAGTCGGCCGCTCGCGGGCGGCTGAGGACGGCGATGCTCAGCAATGCGGCGACGGCGGCACCGACAGCTTTTCCAGCTTGCCGTTCATCACGAAGTCGCCGAAATCCATTCGCAAGTTGTCGGCGACGCCACCTTGCCAGTAGCGCATCCCCACCTCGTAATCCGGCATCAGCGCGCTCGGGTTGCGCCCGAAGAAGGCGACATGCACCTGCGCGCTGGGCTGTGGCGAAAGTGCCGCGAATCGGTCGGGCCTCGGCGCGTCCCAGGCTTCCGCGAGCACGAAGGTGTCTTGCGCGCCGTCCGCGCCGGTGCCGTCGAACAGCGGCACGACGACGAAGCGCTGGCCCGCTTCGGCCGCGGCGATGATCATGGCGGTGTGGGTGGTGGGGAACAGCGTACCGGGAGGTAGCTTCATCGCCTTGGTCTGGGGGGCGGTGTAGTGGATCTCCCCGGCGCCGCCCAGTTGGGCGAGTGAAGCGGTGCCGTCCACCTCCGCCGTCACGGCGCCGTCCGTGGTCTGGCGGAGATGAAAATTCATCTGCCGCCCGTCCTTGGTCTCCCAGGTCGCGTAGTCGGAGATGGTCTTGACGTCGGTGCCGTCGCTGTTCGTGAGCGTCATTTCCAGCCGCTGCTGGCTCGCCCAGGCGTGGCAGAGGTCATCGACCTTGTAGGTCATGGTGCCCAGCGCCGCGACCACGTTGCTGCCGCGGGCGCGCTCGAGGTGCAGCGCATACGCCGCGTCCTGGCCGGTGAGGTGGCCGGCGGCGGCTTCGATCGCGCTGGCCGGCGGCGGGGCGGAGCCGCCGGTGCCGACGGCTGCGGCCCGCGCGGCCGGCAGCGCGCAGAGCAGCAGGGTGGCCAGGACGGCGGGTTGCAGGCGCATCGGCAATCTCTCCGGCGGGGCGGGGACCCGACATACGGCCGCCGGCAAGGATGCGCCAGTGCGGCCCGAGTGCGGCGGCCGGATCAGGGCGCGCGGGTGACGTGACGGCTGCGCAGCCGCAAGCCGAGGACGAGCATCATCACGCCGAACACGATCGCGTAGCCGCCCAGCCACCAGGTCAGCACCACCGCGCCGGCGGCGGGGAACAGCCACAGCAGCACCCCCCAAACGATCGAGATGATGCCGGAGAACAGCATCCACCAGCGGCCATGGGTCGGGTGCAGGCCGAACGCGGCGGCGGTGAGGAATATGCCCGAGACGATCGCCCACACCGCGACCAGGACGACGAACACCAGCACCGCGAGGCCCGGGATCGCGAACGCCACCAGGCCGGCGAAGATGCCGACCACGCCTTCCAGCACCAGCAGGCCCCAGCGCTCGTGATGCGCGAGTGCCCGGATCGCGGCCACGATCGCGAACACGCCATCGACCAGCATGTAGGCGGCGAACACGATCTCCAGCGCGCGCAGCGTCGCGAAGGTGGAAAACAGCGCGGCGAGGCCGAACAGGATCGCGATGATGCCGCGGATCTCGAGCGCCCACCAGTTGCGCGCCAATCCCCAGGTCATCGCGTCGATGCGCGGCAGGCCCGGGCGCCAGTCGCCGGGGGCCTGGCCGATGGGATCGCTGATGCCGCTCATCGATGGTCCTTCCGGATCGTTGGACGGGTGATCGTAGCCGCTATCGTGCCGCCGGTGAATTGCACCGCCGGTTCGGCCAGGGCAAATCGCGGGCAGCGGGCAGCGGCTAACGCCAGTCAGCGAAGTTCCTCAACGCGAGGCGCCGCGACGCTATGCTTCCGCCGCGGCGTAGTCGCCGGCGCCAACGGTGCCGGCGTCCGGCAGCTCGGTATCGTCGTAGAGTTCAGTGACGGGGATTTCGATGCCGACCTCGGGCATTCGGAGGATGTCGCCGGTGGTCAGGGTGGTAGCTGTCCACGGCTGGTTCCCAGCGGATCGTTGGAGGACAGTGAGGCCGATGCTGGCGTGCTCCAGGATGACGTAGCGGAGGATGGAGGCGACCGACGCGTATTCGCGAACCTTGACGATCCGGTCGGTCCGGCCGGAGGTTGGGCTGAGCACCTCGAACACCACCACTACGCCTTCCACGACGTGGGCGGTGCCCGGCGTCTTGGTGCAGGACACCAGGGCGTCCGGGTAGCGGACCGTGTCGCCGATGGTGGCGACGCCGGCGTCTTGGCCGAGCGGCCGGCATCCGGTGCCCTTCAGGCGGGCATGGAGGGCACGGTGGATGTTGAGCGCTATGACATTGTGATTGACGGTTCCGCCGGTCATGGCGACCGGTTCGAAGCCGTCGAACTCGTAGCGCACGTCCTGGGCTTGGGCCCAGTCGAAGAACGCCTCGCGGGTCATGCGCGGCTTGCGGAGGGCGATGTTCATGGCGGGAAGCCTACCATGCCGGCGCATGGTTTGTCCTCCTGCTGGGTGCAGCCGTGAAGCCGGGTCCGTACGGACCGGCCTGCTATGCCGTGCGAAAACACGGATGCCCACCTCGGCCGCAGCGCTACCCCTTCGCGGGTTTCGGCGGCGAGTCGAGTTTGAGCGACAACTCCTTCAGTCGCGCCGGCGACACCGGGGCGGGCGCGCCCATCATCAGATCCTCTCCCTGCTGGTTGAGCGGGAAGACGATCACCTCGCGGATGTTCGGCTCCTCGGCGAGCAGCATCACGATGCGGTCGATTCCCGGCGCCGAGCCGCCATGCGGCGGCGCGCCGTAGCGGAACGCGCTGAGCATTCCGCCGAATCGCGCCTCCACCTCCTCCGCCGGATAGCCGGCAATGGCGAAGGCGCGCACCATGATGTCGGGGCGGTGATTGCGGATGGCACCCGAGGAGAGTTCCACGCCATTGCAGACGATGTCGTACTGGAACGCCTTTATGCTCAGCGGGTCCTGCGAGTTCAGCGCCTCCAGCCCGCCTTGCGGCATCGAGAACGGGTTGTGGCTGAAATCGATCTGGCCGGTTTCCTCGTTGTGCTCGTACATCGGGTAGTCGGTCACCCAGCAGAAGCGGAACGCGCGCTTCTCGATCAAATCCAGCTCCTCGCCGAGCCGCGTGCGTACCGCGCCGGCGAATTTTCCCGCCGCCTCGGCCTTTCCCGCGGCGAAGAACACGGCATCGCCCACTGTGAGGCCGCAGGACAGGCGGATCGCCTCGGCGCGCTCGGCCTCGAGGTTGCGCGCGATCGGCCCGCGCGGGCCGTCGGCGTCGAAGATGACGTAGCCGAGGCCGCCCGCGCCCTCCGCCCGCGCCCAGTCGTTGAGCTTGTCGAAGAAGCTGCGCGCCTGCGACGCCGCCCCCGGCGCCGGGATCGCGCGCACCACGCCGCCCGCCGCCGCGATCTTCGCGAACAGGCCGAAGCCCGATCCGGCAAACATCCCCGTCGCGTCGGAAATCCGCAGCGGATTGCGGAGATCGGGCTTGTCGCTGCCGAACGCGAGCATCGCCTGCTCGTAGGGGATGCGCGGCCAGGGCAGGCCGCTCACCGCGCGCCCCTCGGCGAACTCCTCGAACACGCCGGCGAGCACCGGCTCGATCGCAGCGAACACGTCTTCCTGCTCGACAAAGCTCATTTCAAAATCGAGCTGATAGAACTCACCCGGCGAGCGGTCGGCGCGGCTCGCTTCGTCACGAAAGCAGGGCGCGATCTGGAAGTAGCGGTCGAAGCCGGCGACCATCAGCAATTGCTTGAACTGCTGCGGCGCCTGCGGCAGCGCATAGAACTTGCCCGGATGCAGCCGCGCCGGAACCAGGAAGTCGCGCGCCCCTTCCGGGCTGGAGGCAGTGAGGATCGGGGTCTGAAACTCGGTAAAGCCCTGCGCGATCATCCGCCGGCGGATCGAGGCGATGATATTCGCGCGCAGCATCATGTTGCGATGCACGCGCTCGCGGCGGAGATCGAGGAAGCGGTATTTCAGCCGGAGCTCGTCCGGGAACTGCGCCTCGCCCGCGACCTGGATCGGCAGCACCTCGGCCGCCGATTGCACCACCAGGCGCTCGGCGCTGAGCTCGATCTCGCCGGTGGGCAGCCTGGGATTGGCGGTGCCGGCCTCGCGCATCACCACCTGGCCGGTGACGGTGACGACGCTCTCGGGCCGCACCGCATCGGCATCGGCGAAGGCGGCCGAGCCGGCAGCGAACACGATCTGGGTGATGCCAAAGTGGTCGCGCAGATCGATGAACAGCAGCCCACCGTGGTCGCGCTTGCTGTGGACCCAGCCCGACAGCCGCGCCTCGATCCCGGCGTCGGCAGCGCGCAGCGCGCCGCAAGTGTGGGTGCGATAGGCGTGCATGAGCAGCTCGCGAAGGGGCGCGGCAGAAAGGCCGCGCCCCCTCCCCCTGTCAAGGCGCTGGGCGGCCGTGTAGAAGGCCGCCATGCCCCGGAGTTCCCGGGCGGATTTCCCGCCCCCCGCGCTGATCGACACCACCGACGCCCTCGACGCGCTGTGCCGCCGGCTACGGGCGGAGGACTTCGTCACCGTCGATACCGAGTTCATGCGCGAGCGCACCTACTATCCCGAACTTTGCGTGGTGCAGCTCGCGGGCGCGCAGGAGGTCGCGGTGATCGACGCCGAGGCCGAGGGGATCGAGCTGGCCCCCCTCGGCGCGCTGCTCGCCGACCCGGCGGTGCTGAAAGTGTTCCACGCGGCGCGGCAGGACAACGAGATCTTCCTCTATCGCTTCGGCCAGGTGCCGCAGCCGCTGTTCGACACCCAGGTGGCGGCGATGGTGGCGGGGTTCGGCGACCAGGCGGGGTACGACGCGCTGGTGGCGGCGCTGACCGGGGGCCAGATCGACAAGGCGTACCGCTTCAGCGACTGGGCGGCGAGGCCGCTCTCGGCCGCCCAGATGGCATACGCGGCGGCGGATGTGACGCATCTCCGCGGCGTCTATGAGCGGCTGCGGGCGCGGCTGGAGCAGGACCGGCGGCTCGAATGGGTGGGCGAGGAGATGGCCGCGCTGGCCGATCCGGCGACCTATCGCCCCGATCCGGAGACGATCTGGGAGCGGCTGCGGCCACGCGGCGGCAACCGGCGGATGCTGGGCGTGCTGCGCGCCATCGCCGCCTGGCGCGAGCGCGAGGCGCAGCGCCTCGACATCCCCCGCCAGCGGGTGCTGCGCGACGAGGCGCTGCTGGAGATCGCGGCGACCGCGCCGGGCGACCCGGCCGGGCTTGCGCGGGCGCGCGGCGTCTCGAAGGGCTTCGCCGAGGGCCGCAGCGGGGCCGGGCTGCTGCAAGCGGTGGCGGCGGCGCTCGCTTTGCCCGAGGCGGCGCTGCCGGAGGCCGGGCGCGGGCGCGACGGCACGCGGCCCTCGCCGGCGCTGGTCGCATTGCTCAAGGTGCTGCTGGCGGCCAAGGGCGAGCGGCATCACGTGGCGCCGAAGCTGCTGGCATCGAGCGAGGACATCGAGCGGCTGGCGGCGGAGGACGCGCCCGAGATCCCGGCCCTGCATGGCTGGCGGCACACGGTGTTTGGCGATGACGCGCTGGCGCTGAAGCAGGGGCGGGTGGCACTGGCGGTCGATGGGCGGCGGGTGCGGCTGGTGCCGACGGGCGCGGGCGCCCCCGCGGCCGAGGCGGAGTTTGCCACCGCTGCCTGTTAGCGGCGCGCGCTTGCACCCGGTGCAACCGGTTCCATTTTAGACGTTGAAGGTGCCAGGAGGTGCGCGGATGGCGTCTGACGGCTCCGATGTGGCCAGCATCACGGCGGGCGGCGATACGGTATCGCTGCGCGACGAGGCGGTGCTGGTGCCGGGCGGCGCCGGCCATCTGATCCTGGCCGGAGTGTCGCCCCCGCCCGACATCGCGCCCGACATCGCAGCGGCCGGCGGCAACACGTCACTGCACGGCGGCGGCTTCGATCTGGCGTTCGATGGCGGGTCGCTGGGTGCCGCGGCCGGCCTGGTATTCGCGCACGGCTCGATCGGCGCCGCCGACCTGATCCCGCTGGCGACGATCCTGCCCGACGCTGCCGGCGCGCCGCCCCTGCCCGACCCGATGGCGGTCGGCGGGCTTTCGATGACACTGACGCTCACCGACAACACGCAGCTCCTGTTCACCACGATCGGCACCAATCCCAACGGTTGAACCGAGCGGATCGCGCCAGTAACCCCCTCGCCAGAGCGTGGGTCATCACGCACCTGCCCTCGTCACCGCGAGTGCCCCAGAAGGAGCGGATCAAGGCTAGCCCGAGTTTCGCAACTCGCGATCGGGCATCCTCTAATTATTACCCCCCATCCGCAGCGCCAAACTGTCAAAGATGGGTATAATATACCCCTCCTCTCACGGAGCTTGGGGGTTCGATGCGCCAATGAAGTGAAATGCGCCAGTGATCAATGAGGCGATCTCGCTTCGATAACTGGCGATATTGTCGAAGAACCCGTCGATCGCGGCCTTGAAGTCGGTGAGGCAAGGATAGTGCTGATTGTACAGCACAGCCTTCTTCAGCAACCACCACAGTCGCTCGATCAGGTTGAGGGTCGGCGCATAGGCCGGCAGGTAGACCAGCTCGATGCGGCAACCGTCCTCCGACAGATAGGCCTTGATCTCGGCCGAGTGGTTGTAGCGGGCGTTGTCCAGCACGACGCGGATCGCGGTCGCCGTCGGATGCCGCACCCCCAGCTCCTGGAACAGCGCGATCATCTCGGCGCTGGTGATCTTGCCCGCCTCGCGGTACACCACCGTGCGGTCGGGCCAACGCAGCGCGCCGTTGATGTTGACGTTCACCCGCCCATGGTTGCTCTTCAGCTCCCGCGTCCGGCCCTTGCGGATCCAGCCATGGCTCGGATGCGCCGTGTACGACGGGTGCGTGGCATCGACGAAATACAGCGGATGCTCGGCGTCCGCTTCGGCCATCAAAGGGGCGAGCGTCTGTTCCACGAACCGCTGCTGCGCCGCGGCATCCGCTTTCGCCGGGACGCTCTTCGGCATCTTGTAGACGAACCCGATCCGCTTCAGCAGCTTGGTCATGGCGTTCGGCGTGTATTCCACCTCGAATGTCCGCCGGACGAAGTCGCACACCGCCTTCGCCGTCATATAAAGGCGGCGCTCCAACTCCGTCGTCAGCGCATCAAGCTGCTCCGGGCTCAGCGCCGGCTCACTGCCCTCGTAGTTCAACCGCTCGATCCCCACCACACCGGACGCCGCGTACAGCCGGCGGTGCTCGCGCACCGTCTCGGCGTCGATGAACAGCACCTCCGCCACCCGCTCCGCCGCCCAGCCGTCGTCCAGCAACAGCAACGCGTTCATCCGCCGGTGCACCGTGCTCGGCGTCTGGCGGCGCATCATCCGCAGCAGATGCGCCCGATCCAATGGGGTCAGAACCAATCCTGCCATGCCGCCAGCGAATCCGACCGCGTCGCGTCGGCGCAAGATAATTCCGCCGGGCTCTCGCGGATTCGGGGTATACCAGCCGCCGTTCGCGTTGACTCGGATGTGATTAGGAGCGGCTCGATGCGGTGAGATTCGCTGTCCGTGGAGAAGTCGGGGGCGGAGATGGCGGTGGCGATCACACGGACGGAGCTCGACGCGGCGGGTCTGCGGGCGGCGGCGGCGCTGAGCAAGGATGCGGCGGCAACGCGCCGGATGCTGGCGCTGGCGCTGGTGCTGGTGGGCCACAGCCGCACCGCAGCGGCGCGGGCAACCGGGATGGACCGGCAGAGGCTGCGCGATTGGGTGCATCGCTACAACGAGGCGGGCCTCGCCGGTCTGTACAATAAGCCGAACCCCGGCGCGCCGCCGCGCAGGCTGACCACCGAACAGGAAGCGGCGGTGGCGGAGTGGGTCCGCCAAGGTCCGAACCCGGAGCAGCACCAGGTGGTGCGCTGGCGACTGGTGGATCTGCGCGACGAGGTTGCCCGGCAGTTTGGCGTGCAACTGCACGAGCGCACGATGGGCAAGGTGCTGGCACGGCTGAACTTTTCACGTGTCTCCGTGCGTCCGCGCCATCCCGAGCAGGACGCCTCGGCCCAAGAGGCGCATAAAAAAACTTCGCCGAGCTGGTCGCGGCCGCCATTCCCGAGCAGGCGCGCCACAAGCCAATCGAGTTGTGGTGGCAGGATGAAGCCCGTGTCGGTCAGCAAGGCAGTCTGACCTACATCTGGGCGGACAAGGGCAGCCGTCCGCGCGCACCGCGCGACCAGAGATACGACTGGGCCTATCTGTTCGGCGCCATCTGCCCGGCCCGCGGCGTCGGCGCCGCCCTCGGTGCTCCTTGCCGTCCTTGCGTCGAGTGTTGTGGCGCAGAAACATGCGCCAGGCTCCCGCACCCGCACCCCGTTTCACAAGCCATTTGGTCGGCACCGCAGACGGTTTCGACAACTCCCCGGGCACTCACCCCGCCATCTTCAGTAGCTTACCGATCCGGTGGGGGCCGCAAAATCCCCCGAATCGAGGGTGAGTTGCGAAAGTCGGGCTAGTACGCCTGCACACAGTGTTAGCGTCCCTCTCCGCCCCTCGGGGCGGAGAGGGTTGGGGTGAGCGACTGTCTTTCCGGCATCCGACAACTTGCGGTGGAAGGCTTTGAAATCGGGATCGTATCGACGAACGATCTCGGCGACCACGAACAGGATCGAGCGCACGCCGACCCGTCCGGCGCGCACCGGGCGCTTGCCGGCGCGTTGTCCGCTGTCGTGGGCGATCGGCGCCAAGCCGGCGAGCTTGGCCACGGCCTTGTTGGAGAGGGTGCCGATTTCCGGCAATTCCGCCATGACCCGGGCGACGGTGCGGCCGGCGACGCCCTTGATGGTGCGGAACTGCGCGTCGAGTGCGCGCCACAGCGGTCGGCGGCGATCCGTTCGGCGACGCTGGTTTCGAAGTCGCGGATTTGTTGGTTCAGCACGGCGAGCAGCGCCGCGATGGAGGTAAGCACGGCGGGCTCATCGACCAGGCGCCGCTGGTTGAGCTGGCTGACGCGCAGCTCGGTGAGCTGGCGCAATCGGGTGACCAGGGCGGCGAGCCGCTGCTGGGTGGCGCTGGCCGGTGTCTGGCCGGTGAGACGCTTGACTTCGCCGTACCAGGCGATGACGCCGGCATCGATGCGATCGGTCTTCTCCAGCAGGCCCATGGCCTCGGCGAAGCGGCGCACCGCCCGCGGATTGACGATCGCCGCCGGCAAGTCGGCCGCCCACAGCAGGCCGAAAGCCAGCTTCTCGTATCCGCCGGTGGCCTCCATGACCACCAGTTCGACCGCGTGGGCGCGGCAGAAGGCATCCCCTCGCTGCTGCGCTCAAAGCACTGCGAGGGACGGTCATCGTGCCCGATCCGGGCGTCGAGACGGGTCGAGGAGACGTCAACTCCACAAATGGTCTTTGCCACGGTAACCTGCCTTGTCCATGCGACTGGCGATCGAGCGACTGTCCGGTCGTGCGTGACACCGCGGCGGCCGGTCCCAAAGCTCACCCACGGTTGTTGCCTGCGGTGGGACGGGCGCCGGCTGCCGCGCGAGGGGGCCGCCGGCCGGCGGCCCCCTCGCGGCACGATCGTTGTCGATCCGATGTGCCGTCGTCCAGATACAAGGTGGGGGATTCCGCAGAACTCCACGGCAAGGTCCCTTTTCCCGGAACACACGCAAGGCGCCGCTCCATATCTGTGCGATCACCGCAGGGTGCGTGCGAACGCGGCTCGTGCCCGTAGGGTCATCACGGCCGGCCCCCACCTTGTGTCTTGGAAATCGGGCATAAGGAGAGTGCCAGGGGATCGGCGATGACCCGATCCCCTGGCCCGCCCGGAGCCCGTCCGACCCACCGAGGTGCTTTGCAAACCGCGGGTGAGCAAGGTGCCCGGGCCGTCTTCTTCGCAAACCCGAACAGTTGCGTGGGCGCGACCCCGCACCACAAGGCAGGGATCAGAAGAATGGCACAGATGGCCCCCAGTGTGGGAGTCGATGTCGCCAAAGACCGGCTGGATGTCGCCCTCGATCCGGGCGAGGCGCGGTTCAGCGTCAGCAACGACGCCGGCTGGCGCGAGTTGTGTCGCCACCTGCGGCCGCTCGGCGTGCGGGCGATCGGCATCGAAGCGAGCGGCGGCTACGAGCACGGCGGCATCGGCGCGCTGCTGGACGCCGGTTTGCCGGTGCGCTCGGTGAATGCCTGGAAGCTGCGCCAGTTCGCCAAGGCGGCGGGGATGTTGGCGAAAAACGACCGGCTGGACGCCCAGGCCATCGCCCTCTTCGTCGCCACCCTGCCGTGCCGCCCCATCCAGCGCGATCCGGCCCGCGAGCACCTGGCCGAGCTGGTCAACATGCGCCGCCAGACAGGTCGATCTCAAGCAGCAGCTCGGCAATCAGCTCGAGCATCTGCGCGATGTCGCGCTGCGCCGGATGCAGCAGCGCCACATCCGCCAGATCGCGGCCGGCGTGGTGCGCCTCGATCGGCGCATCGTCGCGGCGATCGCCGCGGTTCCGGCGTTCGCCGCGCGTGACAAGCTGCTCCGCTCGATGCCGGGGGTCGGCCCGGTGCTCGCCGCCACCTTGCTGGCGTTGCTGCCCGAGCTGGGCCGCATCAGCAACCGCCAGATCGGCGCCCTGGTCGGGGTCGTGCCCTACGCCTTCGACAGTGGCAGGATGAAAGGCCTGCGCTGCATCTTCGGCGGCCGCGCCAGAGTTCGCCGGGTCCTGTTCATGGCGGCCCAGGCGGCCGCCCTCTGGAACCCGGTCATGAAGGCCTTTAAGCAACGCCTGCTGGCCGCCGGCAAGACGCCCAAGGTCGCCATCGTCGCGGTCATGCGCAAGCTGCTGACCACCGCCAATGCCATGCTGCGCGATGGCCAGACCTGGCGCCAGCCAGCCGCCGTATGAGAGCGTTTCTTGGTTCGGCTGAGCGCCGTCTCTTCGTCCCGGCCTGCGATCCCCCAAGGCCCCGCGCACAGGGGCGGTCAATGATGGCCGAAGGCCACCGCCGCAGGCGGCGCGCAGCGTCATTGACGGCCCCGAGCACGGGGCCAGCCTCGCCCCAGGCGGGCGCAACAGCGGAACGAAAAAGACAGTTGCTCACCCAACCCTCTCCGCCCCCAAGGGCCCCCTGGGGCGGAGAGGGCTTGAGCCGATGGAGGGTGTAGCCGCGCGGCTGAACGCTTCCCGCCACGGAACTGCCCGCGTCCCGGAACATTAAACTGCGGGGCGCCGGGCAGGAGATGGTGAGTGCGACGACGCGATCTGGTGCAAGCAGGCCTCGTCCTGCCGGTCGCCGCCACCCTCCCCGCCGCGGCCACCCCGGCCGGCACGACCCCGACCGCGGCCCCCGCGCCCTTCGACGGCTCGACCGTGCGACGCCTGGCACAGACGCTCGCGCAGAAGCCGTTCCAGCCGCCGCTCGCCAAGCTGCCGCCGGAGATCGCGAGCCTCACCTATGACCAGTACCCGCTCGATCCGCTTCGATCCCAACCGCGCGCTGTGGCGCGGAAGCAAGCTCTACTTCCAGGTGCAGTTCTTCCACCTCGGCTTCCTGTTCAAGGACCGCGTGGACATCTACGAGGTCGCCGGCGGGCAGGCGCGCAAGATTGTCTATCACCCGGATATGTTCATCTTCGGCAAGGCGCCGCAGCCGACGCAGGACGATCTCGGCTTCGCGGGCTTTCGCATTCACGCGCCGTTCGTGCATCCCGACTACTATGACGAGGTGTGCGCCTTCCTCGGCGCGAGCTATTTCCGCGCGGTCGCGCGCGGGCAGAATTACGGGCTCTCGGCGCGCGGCCTCGCGATCAAGACCGCCGATCCCAAGGGCGAGGAATTCCCGCTGTTCCGCAGCTTCTGGATCGAGCGGCCGCTGCCGGGCGTGAAGTCGATCGTGGTCTATGCGCTGCTCGACAGCCAGAGCACCACCGGCGCGTTCCGCTTCACCATCCGCCCCGGCGCCGAGACGGTGTTCGACGTGCAGAGCACATTCTTTCCGCGCGTCGATATCGACGAGGCGGGCCTGTCACCGCTGACCAGCATGTTTAGCTGGGACTTCAACAACCGCATCGGCGTGGACGACTATCGCCCCGCCGTGCACGACAGCGACAGCCTGCTGATGGAAACCGGCCGCGGCGAGCAGCTTCTGCGCGCGCTGAACAACCCGACCGACCTGCAATTCAGCGCCTTCGGCGACGTCAATCCGCGCGGCTTCGGCCTGTTGCAGCGGCGCCGCGCATTCCATGACTACCAAGATTTGGAGGCGCATTACGAGAAGCGGCCGAGCTGCTGGGTGGAGCCGATCGGCGACTGGGGCGAGGGTGCGGTCGATCTGGTGGAAATCCCGAGCAAGCGCGAGATCAACGACAATCTCGTCGCCTTCTGGCGCCCGAAGGATAAGCTGCACGCGAAGGGTCAGTACGACATCACCTATCGCCTGCACTGGTGCGAGCAGGTGCCGTTCACCAGCCCGCTCGCGCCCGTGGCGGCGACGCGAAGCGGGCTCGCCTGGGACCGCAAGGGACGGTTGTTCGTGATTGATTTCACGACCGGTGCCGCGATCAAGGCACTGGCCAAGGGAATCGACCCGACCGCTGAGATTCATGCCGATCACGGCGCGATCAAGAACGTGGTCGCGCAGCCAAACCCAGAGAGCGGCGGCTGGCGGATCAGCTTCGAACTGCTGCCCTCCGCCAAGCTGGTCGAGCTGAGCGCCCAATTGAAGGACGGCAAGACGCCGCTCTCGGAGATGTGGCTCTATCGATGGACACCCTGACCGCCGCCGCTCGGGCGGCCGGATTCCATGCGCTGCCGCCGAACGCACCGCTCGCGATGCCCGTGCAATCGTTGCGCGACCGTCCGCCGCGCTTGGCACGCCCGCCGAGTGCGCCGCGCGGGATGGCGGCGCGGCGGCTGTTCGTGATCGGCGGTGCCGCGGCGATGACCGTCGCCGCGGGCTGGCAGATGTACAAGGTGCTCGATGTCGGCGGCCCGACGCCGCTCGAAGGGATTCTGCTCGGTCTTTTCGTGTTGCTGTTCGCCTGGATCGCGCTCGCCGCCACCAGCGCCATCGGCGGCGCGATCGGCATGATCGCGGGTGACGGGCGGCGCCTCGGCATCACCGCACACGGCCCGTTGCCGGCACTGTCGCTGCGCACCGCGCTCTTGATGCCAACCTATAACGAGCAGCCGGCGCGGGTGATGGCCGGCGTGCAGGCGATCCACGACGCGCTGGCGCGGGCCGGCCAGCTCGATGCGTTCGATTTCTTCATTCTCAGCGACACCACCGACCCCGATATCTGGGTGGCCGAGGAGGCGGCGTTCCTGGCGCTGCGCGCGCGCACCGGCGACGAATCCGCATCTTCTATCGCCGCCGGGCC
This sequence comes from uncultured Alphaproteobacteria bacterium, assembly GCA_963754235.1. Lineage (GTDB taxonomy): Bacteria > Pseudomonadota > Alphaproteobacteria > Acetobacterales > Acetobacteraceae > DATAYA01. The sequence continues at coordinate 139,155 of CAVWFK010000008.1, forward strand.
GCCAATATCGAGCGCAAGGCCGGCAACATCGCCGACTGGGTGCGCCGCTTCGGGGCCGCCTACCCTCTGATGCTGGTGCTGGACGCCGACAGCCTGATGAGCGCCGAGGCGATTGTGCAGCTCGCCGCGGCGATGGAGCGGCATTCCGATGTGGGGCTGATCCAGACCCTGCCGGTGATCGTCAACGGCCGCACCTTCTTCGCACGGATGCAGCAATTCGCCGGCCGCGTCTATGGGCCGGTGATCGCGCACGGGGTCGCGTGGTGGCACGGCGCGGACGGCAATTACTGGGGCCACAATGCGATCATCCGCACCATTGCCTTCGCCGCGGCCGCCGGGCTGCCGCACCTGTCGGGACGCCGCCCGTTCGGCGGCCACATCCTGAGCCACGATTTCGTCGAAGCCGCCCTGCTGCGGCGCGCCGGCTGGGGGGTGCACATGCTCGCCGGACTGTCCGGCAGCTACGAGGAGGCGCCGGGCAGCCTCACCGATATCGCGGTCCGGGATCGGCGCTGGTGCCAGGGCAATTTGCAGCACGCGGCAGTGCTGCCGGCGCGCGGCCTCTATTGGGTCAGCCGGCTGCACCTGCTGATGGGCATCGGCTCGTACGCGACCGCGCCGCTCTGGCTGCTGTTCCTGCTGGTCGGCATCCTGATTTCGCTGCAGGCGCGCTTCGTGCGGCCGGAGTATTTCCCCGCTGCCCACTCGCTGTTCCCGCGCTGGCCGCAGGAAGACCCGGTGCGCGCCATGTGGGTGTTCATCGGCACCATGGCGGTGCTGCTGCTGCCCAAGTTGATCGGGCTGGTGGCAGCGCTGCTGCAACGCCAGACGCGGCGCGGCTGCGGCGGGGCGGCGGGATTGGTCGGCAGCGTGCTGGTCGAGACGATCCTGGCCGGGCTGGTGGCGCCGATCGCGATGCTGTTCCAGACGGCTGCGGTCGTCTCGATCCTGGCCGGGCGCGATTCCGGGTGGAACCCGCAGCGGCGCGACGATGACGCGGTGCGTTTGCGCGAGATCGCCGCCGGCTACGTGCGCCATACCGCGTTCGGCGCGGTGCTCGCCGGGATCGCCTACGTGGTCTCCCCGTTCCTGGTGCTGTGGATGTCGCCGGTGCTGCTCGGCCTGCTGCTCGCGGTGCCGCTGGCGACGCTGACCGGCGCGCGCGGTACTGGTCGGGCGCTGCACCGTGGCGGGCTGCTGCTGACGCCGGAGGAGGACCAACCCCCGCCGGTCCTGGCCGAGGCGCGCGCGCTGCGCCGGTCACTGGAGGGCGAAGCGGCCGCTGCCGAAGCGGCGGCGCGCCTGCTCGCCGACCCCGCACTGCTGGCCGCGCACCGCGCGATGCTGCCGCCGCCGCGCCGGCCGCGGATCGATCCGATCGACGCGACCCTGCTGACCGGCCTCGCCCGGCTCGAGGAGGCCGAGACGCTGGCGGGCGCGATCGCGGCGTTGTCGATGCGCGAGAAGGCGGCGGTGCTCGCCGACGCGCGCGGGATCGACCGGCTGGCGGCACTCGGCGGGGGCGGGCTGCGGCAGGCTTCGTGACCCAGGCGGGTCGATGCGCATATACTCAGTTTGAAATTGGTACCTGAGATTGAGCCCTGTCCGCCAACCACGCTACCACCTCGCTCGCATTCCGATCCGGCGGAAAAACAGGATAGAAGACGTGCTCGACTGCCCCAGCGTTGATCACGAGCGTCAGACGTTTCAGCAGCGTCATCCCGCCCGCCGAGAAGGTCGGCAAGCGCATGGCTCCGGCAAGTCTAATACCGGCCGCCCTTGATGGTGACTTGCGTGCCCCCGTCGCACCATCGTCATGGTCGGCCTCCCAGGCTGTGCGAGAACCTGAGTTTTGATTGAAGGGCGGTCAAGGCTGGGGTCTGTGGCAGCGGCGGTCCCGCTCCGGTCAGGCGAGTGCGGCGGCGAGGCTGGCGGGGCCGAGGAGCTTGCTGAGGCGTCCGATATTGTAGGCGAGCACGGCGAGCGCGGTTTCGGTGGCCGCCTTGGCCTTGCCGCGCAGCAGGAAGCGACCGCCCAGGAGGTATTTCAGCGCCGCAAACGGGTGCTCGGCCGTGCATCGGCGCAACCGCATCAGCGACGGGTCCGCCGCGATCCGTGCCGCCATCCGGTCGAGCGCCGGTTGGTCGATCAGTCGATAGACGTGGCGTCGGTCGGCCCCCGTGCAGCGCGACTTCAGCGGACATCCGGCACAGCTTTCGGCCCGGTAGCGCACGGCGTTGTCCGACCTGTGCCCGCCGTTGCGAACCAGGCGGCGCCCGGCCGGGCAGGTCATCGTGTCGGTCTCGGCATCGTAGCGGAAGGCCATCGGCGCAAAGTAGTCGCCTCGCCGGTTGACCTGCGCCGGCGGCCGCACTGCGGCGGCGATGCCCTCGGCCTCGCATTGCGCGGCCTGCGTCGCATTGGCGTAGCCGGTATCGGCAACCACCGTCAGCGCCGCGGCGCCGAGTACCACCTTGGCCGCGAGCGCCATCGGCAGCAGCTGGCGAAGGTCGTTCGCATCCGTGGTCACCTCGTGGTGGAGGATCATGTGGCTGGCCGGATCGACCGCGATCTGCACGTTGTAGGAGGGCGGCTTGGCCCCGGCGCCGCTGCCCATCGGCCGTGCGTCGGGCTCGCCGGCGACGCCGAGCTCGCGACCCTCCTCGCGCAGCCGCTGCGCCAGCTCGGCAACCTTGCCGCGCTTGGCGCGCAGCACCGCCAGCGCCTCCGTGACCGCTTGCCCGCTCGCCTCGTCCGGCTCGGCCGCGTCGGCCGCGTCCATCGCCGCCAGGTGGTCGGCGATCGCTTGGTCGAGGCGCGCGATCTCCGCCGCCGCCTCGGCGCGGCTCATCACCTGCTTGCGGCTCGCCGCCGCGCGGACCTTGCTGCCGTCGATCGCCGCGATGCCGCCGGCGAACAGGCCGCGGTCGCGGCAGAACCGAACCAGCGCGCCGCAGCTGGCGATGATCTGCGGGCCGTTGTCGCGCCGGAAGTCGGCGATCGTCTTGAAGTCGGGGGTCAGCCGGCCCAGCAGCCACATCAGCTCGACGTTGCGCTGGCATTCGCGCTCCAGCTTGCGCGACGAGCGAACCCCGTTGAGGGTGCCGTAGATATAGAGCTTGAGCAGATCGCGCGGATCGTAGCCCGGGCGGCCCTCCCGCGCCGGCACCGCTCGCTCGAAGCCCAGAGCTGGCATGTCGAGGCTGGTCACGAACGCGTCGATCACTCGCACCACCGCGTCGGCGGCGACGTAGTCGTCCACCGCCGGCGGCAACAGCGTCACCTGTCCGCGATCGACACCTTCGATAAACCCCATGCCGCATTCCCCCGCGAATCGAGGGAGGATTCTAGAATGACGAGTTCCGCGCGACGCGAGTTTTCACACAGCCTGGAAGGCCGACCATCCATGTCTTTCCGCGCGCCACCATAGACGTGGATGGTCGGCCTTCGCCGACCATGACGAACACCACGGTCATGGCATACGGCCGTTGGTAATTACTACACCGCAAGATATCGGTCGCGCACCGCCACATCGGCCAGCAGGGCGGCCATCGTCCCGGTCCACACCACGCGGCCTTTCTCGATCACCACCGCATGATCGGCAACTCGCTTCGCGAAACGCAAACTCTGCTCGGCGAGCAAAACCGTCATGCCCTCGGTCTTCAGCGCCGCCAGCGCCGCTGCCATCTGCTCCACGATCAGCGGTGCCAGACCCTCGCTCGGCTCGTCGAGCAGGATCAGGCGCGGATTGCCCATCAGGGTCCGCGCGATGGTCAGCATCTGCTGCTCGCCGCCGCTCATCTGCCCGCCGCTGCGGTTGCGCATCGCGGCGAGATTGGGGAACAGCGCGAACAGCCGCTCCGGCGTCCAGGGCGGCAGGTCCGCGCGCGCCGCCTGCCGGCCGACGCTCAGATTCTCCATCACCGTCAGTTCGGTGAAGATGCGCCGCTCCTCCGGCACGTAGCCGAGGCCGAGGCGGGCGATGCGGTACGGCTCCCGCCCGGCGATCTCCTCGCCCAGGAAGCGGATCGATCCGGCGGAGGGGCGCAGCAGGCCGATCAGCGACTTCATCGTGGTGCTCTTACCGGCGCCGTTGCGGCCGATCAGCACCCAGGCCTCGCCTTGCGCGACCGCGAAGTCGACATCGGCGAGCACCTGCGCCCGGCCGTAATGGGCCGCGAGGCCGCGCACCGCCAGCATCATCCCGCCTCGGCCCCCAGATAGACCTCGCGCACGCGCGGATGGCCGCGGATCGCTTCGGCGGCGCCGGCCGCGATCAGCGTGCCGCGATCCAGCACCAGGATGCGGTCGGCGACGCTGAACACCACGTCCATGTCATGCTCGGTGAACAGCACCGCGAGGCCGCGCCGGTGTGCGAGGTCGGCAACCAGGCGCATCAGCGCGCCGCGCTCGGCCGGCGCCATGCCGGCGGTCGGCTCGTCCATCAGCACCAGTTGCGGATCGCGCGCGAGTGCCATCGCGAGATCGAGCCGCTTCAGATCGCCATAGGCGAGCACGGCGGCGGCACGCCCCTCCTGACCCGCGAGCCCGACCTGGGCCAGCAGCCGATCGGCCGCCTCCGCGCTCTCCCGACGGGCCGGCCGCCAGAACCGCCAGACCCGGCCCGCGTGCGCGATCAGGGCCATCTGTACGTTCTCGCGCACCGTCATTGAGGCGAAGGTCTCGGTGACCTGGAAGGTGCGGCCGACACCGAGCCGGCAGATCGCGCGCGGCGGCAGGCCGCCGATGTCGCGCCCGAGCAATTCCACGCGCCCCGAATCGGGGCGGAGCTGCCCGCCCAGCATGTTGAAGCAGGTGGACTTGCCGGCCCCGTTCGGGCCGATCAGAGCCAGCATCTCGCCCGCATCCACCGCGAAGGACACGTCGGCGACCGCGCGCACGCCGCCGAATGATTTGCGCAAGCCCCGCGTCGCCAGCACCGGCGCGACAGTCACTGGCGCGACAGTCACCGGCCCCGCAGTCACGGCCTTGAGTTCACGCGGGCAACCGGCGCCAGCGGATGCGACCGGCGGCCCCGGCAATGCCCTCGGGGAAAGCCACGACCAGCAACACGATCGCGAAGCCGAGCACCAGCCGCCACAGAGCGGTGCTTTGCAGCAGCCAATCATAAAGCCCGGTATAGGCGAGCGCACCCACGATCGGCCCGGCCATGCTCTGCACGCCGCCGAGCAGCACCATCAGCAGCGCATCGACCGAGCGCGAGATGTCCGCGTAGGCCGGGAACACGCTGCCCTTGGCCAGCGCGAACACGGCACCCGAAAGCCCCGCCGCCGCCCCGGCAATGGCGAACCCGGCGATGCGCAGCCATCGCGCGTCGAGTCCGATCGCCTCCGCGCGCCGGCTGGAATCGCGCGTGGCCCGCAGCGCGTAGCCGAACGGTGCATAAAGTGCCCGACGCAGCAACAGAGTCGCCGGGATGCAGAGGCCGAGTGCCAGCCAGTAGAAAGCCGCCGGGGTTCCGGCCCAGCGTGCCGGCCAGACATTGAGCATCCCGTTATCGCCGCCGGTGACTTCGACCCACTGGAACGCGACCGCCCAGACGATCTGCGCGAAGGCGAGGGTGATCATGGCGAGATAGACGCCCGAGAGCCGCACCGTGAACCAGCCGAGCAGGGCGGCTATCACCCCGGCCAGCAGCGGTGCGGCGGCGAGGCCGAGCAGCATCGGCGCGTGCGCCACCGCGATCAGCCCCGCGGCATAAGCGCCCAGGCCGAACCAGGCGGCGTGGCCGAAGCTCGGCATCCCGCCCGGGCCCATGATGAAATGCAGGCTGGCGGCGAACAGGATCGCGACCGCCGCCTCGGTCAGCACCGACAATCCATAGGTGCCGACGTAAAGCGGCGCCGCGATTGCCGCCGCCAGTGCCGCGGCACCGAGCACCCGCGCGGCCAGCGGCGCGGGCCGCACCAGCGGCACCACGCCGCCGACGATCCGCGCCTCTGCCAGCGGCCGCCCGAGCAGACCGTTGGGCCGCAGCATCAGCACCACCGCCATCACCAGGAAGGCCAGCACCAGCGTGCCGCGCGGCACCAGCACGAGGCCGTAGGCCTGCAGCAGGGCGATGACCAGCGCCGCGAGATAGGCGCCCGGCAGGCTGCCCAGCCCGCCCACCACGACGATCACGAACGCATCGACGATCGCGCCGAGGTCCATCTGCAGATTGGCCGACTGGTCGGGCAGCGCGAGCGCGCCGCCAAGTCCCGCCAGGCCCGCGCCGAGCGCGAACACCGAGGTGAACAGCCAGCGCTGATCGACGCCCAGTGCTGCGACCATCTCCCGATCCTGTGTCGCGGCGCGCACCAGCGTGCCCCAGCGGGTGCGGGTGAGCAGCAGCCACAGCGCCGCCAGCACCAGCGGCCCGACCGCGATCAGCGCCAAGTCATAGACCGGAAAGCGGCTGCCGGCGATGACCACGAAGCCGCGCAGCCAGGGCGGCCGCGGCAGCGTCAGATCGTCCGGCCCCCAGATCCGCTGCACGCAATCCTGCACGATCAGCACGACGCCGAAGGTCGCGAGCAACTGGAGCAAAGGCGGCGCGCGATAGATGCGCCGCAGCAGTGCCACTTCCATCAGCACGCCCGCCAGCGCGACCGCGCAGGCGGCGCCGAGCACGCCGAGGACGAAGCCGCCGATCGTGCCAGGCAGGCGGGACAGCACGCTGACGCCGACATAGGCGCCGAGCATATAGAGGCTGCCGTGGGCGAAGTTCACCACGCGGGTGACGCCGAAGATCACCGTCAGACCGGCCGCGACTAGGAACAGTGAGGAGGCGCCGGCGAGCCCCGTCAGTCCCTGGATGACGACGAAGCCCAACTGCGGCGCCGTTCAGCTCGCGGCGGGCCGCAGCTTCCGCACCACCGCATCCGGCGGCATCACCGAGGCGCCGTCCACATAGTGCCAGTCCGCAATCACGCCGTGCCCGTCCTGCACCGCGAGCTTGCCGACGAAGGTGCCCATCGTGCCCTGATGGTCGAGTGCCCGGTACATCGCCCGCCCGAACGGCGTGTCGAAGGCCGCCCCCGCGAAGCCCTTCACCATCTGATCGGTCGATGTGCCACCCGACGCCGTGATCCCGGCCGCGATCGAATGGATCAGCGACAGGCCGACCACGGAGCCCATCCGCGGTGGTTCTTTGAACCGCTCCCGGTAGGCGTTGACGAATGCGACATTGGCCGGAGCCTTGTCCTGCGCCCACGGGTATCCGGTGACGATCCAGCCCGCCGGCGCCTCCGCGCCGAGCGGTGCGAGATATTCCGGCTCGCCGGTCAGCAGCGAGACGACCGCGCGGTTCTGGAACAGGCCGCGCGTGTTGCCCTGGCGGACGAAATTGGTGAGGTCGGCGCCGAACGTCACATTGAACAGCGCGTCCGGCTTAGCTGCCGCCAGCGCCTCGGCCGTGGCACCCGCATCGATATGGCCGAGTGCCGGCCACTGCGCCGCGACGAACTGCACGTCCGGCCGCTTGTGCGCGAGCAATTGCTTGAACCACTTCACCGCCGACTGGCCGTATTCGTAATTGGGTGCCACCGTCGCCCACCGCTTCGCCGGCAACGCCGCAGCGTCCGGGATCAGCATCGCCACTTGCATGTAGGTGGAGGGGCGCAGCCGGTAGCAGGTGCGGTTGCCGTCTGACCACACGAGGGCGTCGGCCAGCGGCTCGCCGGCGACATAGAGCTTGTTCGCGTGCAGCGCATAGTCGGAAATCGCAAGCCCGATATTGGAGAGAAAGCCGCCGGCCAGCAGATCGACCTTCTGGTCGTTGACCAGCTCGCCGGCCAGGCGCACCGCGTTGGCGGGCTTGCCGGCGTCGTCGCGCGAGATCACCTCGATCTTGCGGCCAAGCACGCCGCCTTTGGCGTTCACGGCATCGACCGCCATCTGCCAGCCCTTGCGATACGGCAGCGTGAAGCCGGGGATGGCGGTGTAGCTGTTGATCTCGCCGATGCGGATCGGCGCCGAGCTTTGCGCGCGCAGGATGGCGGGTGCGGCGAGCAACGAGACGGCGCCGCCGATGGTGCCACCGAGTGCCGCGCGGCGCGTGATCCTGGTCATCGTGGTCTCCCCATCCTCCGGATTCAGCGTGCTCGGGTTCAGCGCAGGCCGTCCTTGCCCTCGATGTGATCCGCCGTAAGCCCGCCGATGCGTGGCAGCGGGCGGCCGGAATCGGTGACGACGACCACCACCACGATCTCGTCGCGGCGCGGCGCGTCCGAAACCCGCACCTCCATCGCGTCGAAATGGCTGCGCACGAAGGCCGCGTCCTTGTGGCCGAGCGGCACGTCGATCGCACTCCCCGGACCGCCGCGCTTCTTCGCACTCGGGATCAGTGCCGCGCCGCCGCCGACTGACTGGCGCAGCGGCGCGCCAAGCTTGGGGTGCAGGATCGCCGCCGCGTGCTCCAGCTCGCCATCCTCGCCGACGATCGCGGCCTTGCCGTAGCTCTGTGTCGCGGCCGGCGCGATCCCGAGGGCCGCCACCGCCCGCGCCCCGAGAGTCGCGCCAAGCTCCTCGCCGAGTGCCACGAGCGGTGCCAAGTCCTCGACGTAGCGGCCGGCGAAAGGGTTGGCGATAACCCCGATCGCGGCGGCCTTGCGGGTGGGCGGGGCGACGGCGCGCCCGGCCTCGGTATGGGTTTCCTCGACGATCGTGAGCAGCTTGCGGATCATGGACCGTTTCTATCTGAGCTTGTCGAGCAGCACCAGAATTTGCCGCTGCTCGGCGGGCGAGAGCGGCGCCAAGGTCGCCTCGGTGATGCGCCTCGCGTGCGGGATCGCGCATTCGGCGAGCCGGCGGCCGGCGGCGGTGAGCGAGACCAGCCGCCGCCGCGCATCGGCCGGGTCCGCCCGCGCCTCGGTGAGGCCGCGCCGGGTCAGCCGGTCGATCACGCCCTTGATTGTCGCCACGTCCATCGCGGTCAAGCGCCCGAGGCGGTTCTGCGAACACGATCCATGCTCGCGCAGCTTGACGATGGCGGAGAACTGCGTCGGCGTGAGATCGTCCACCATCATCGCGCCGAACAGCGCCAAGTGGCGCTGCGTCGCCTGGCGCAGCACGAAGCCGATCTGCCGTTCGAGGACGTACGGTTCATCGGCATCCGTCATGGTCGGCGAAGGCCGACCATCCACGTCTTTCGTGGCGCCGCGAAGTCGTGGATGCCCGGCCTTCGCCGGGCATGACGATTGTTCGGCCTTCGCCGGGCACGACGAAGTTGGTTCATCGCTCAATGCGCCACGATCTCCGGCACGCGCTCGGCCGGCGGGGTGTTGCGGCTGCGCCCGCAGCGCACGATGCCGTCTATCACCACCATGCCGATCCCCGGCAGATCACCGCGGCGCACGCTGTCCAGCAAATCGGTGCCGGAGGAATGCTGCGCGCGATCCATCAGCACGAAATCGGCCGCGCGTCCCGGCTCGATGATGCCGCAGTCGAGCGAGCGCAGCCGCGCCGTGTTGCCGGTGGCGCAGGCGAACACCTGCTCGGTTGGCGTGTCGCCGACCGAAGCGAGCAATGCGATCAGCCGCAGGATACCGAGCGGCTGCACGCCCGATCCCGCCGGGCTGTCGGTGCCCAGGATCACGCGCGGAAGCTGCCCCAGCTCGCGGGCGTAACGCAGCGCCGTCAGGCCGGCGAGCTCGTTGCCGTTATGGACGATCTCGATGGCGCGCGCGCAGCGTTCGCACAGGCAGCGGATCTGCATCACCGGCAGAGCAGTGTGGCCACCGTTGATGTGGCCGATAATGTCGGCATCCGCCTCCAGCACCGTATCGGCGTCCATGTAGCCCGATCCGGGCACGCTCGGACCGCCGGTGTGAATCGTGCTCTGAATGCCGTGGCGGCGCGCCCAGCCGACCATGCGGCGCGCTTCCTCGCCGGCCTTCACTGTGCCGAGCCCGACCTCGCCGAGCAGCTTCACCCCGGCGGCGGCGAGTTCGGCGAAGTCGCTCTCCACCATGCCGGTCTCCAGCAGCGGCGCGCCGGCGAGCAGCTTCACGCCCGCAGGACGAAAGTTCTGGTAGGCGCGTTGGGCCGCGATCGCGAGCGCCTTGACGCCGATCACGTCGCGCGGCCGGCCGGGCGTATGCACCTCGCCCGCCGACACCATCGTGGTGACGCCGCCGTTGAGGCAGCTCTCGATCCAGCCGAGCTGGTTCTGCCGGGGCGTCCAGTCGCCCAGCACCGGATGCACGTGGCTGTCGATCAGGCCGGGTGCGAGCGCACAGCCCCGCGCGTCGATCACCACACTTGCTTCGCCGGTATCGCACTCGGAGCCGCGGCCCGCGGCGGTGATCCGGCCACCCTCGGCGACCACCGTATCGGCCTCCAGGATCGGCTGTTCCAGCCGACCCGAGAGCAGCAGGCCGATGTTGCGGATGACGAGTTTCCCGACTTGCTTCTCGGGTCCGGCGGCAAGAGCCATCGTGTCACCTTTCCGGTTCAGCACGCATCGCGCGCGCCGCGGCGAGCACCGCATCGATGATGCCCTGATATCCGGTGCAGCGGCAAAGATTGGCGGAGAGCGCGTCGAGCAGTGCCGCGTCCGAGATGTGCGGATGACGCTCCAGCGCCGCGGCGGCCAGCATCAGGAAGCCGGGCGTGCAGAAGCCGCATTGCAGCCCGTGATGCTGCATGAACGCGAGCTGCAACGGGTGCAGGCCGTCCGGCGGCGCCAGTCCCTCGACGGTGCGGATTGCGCAGCCCTCGGCCTGCACCGCGAACATCAGGCAGGACCGCACCGCCTCGCCATCGACGATCACGGTGCAGGCGCCGCAGACGCCGTGCTCGCAGCCGACATGCGTGCCGGTCAGGCCGCATTCCTGGCGGATCGCGTCGGCGAGCGTCAGCCGCGGCTCGACCTCGATCCGGTAAGCGGCCCCGTTTAGGTCGAGGCAAACCGGAATCTTCGGCGTCATCGCACGGCCCGTGCCGCGGAGAGCGCGTCGTGGATGCGACGCGGTGTGGCCGGCATTTCGTCGATCGTCGCGCCAAAGGAGGCCAGCGCGTCGTTGATCGCGTTCAACACCGCCGCCGGCGCGCCGATTGCACCGCCCTCGCCGAGGCCCTTCGCTTCAGTCAGCGAAGAAGTGGTTGTCGTTTCAACATGAGATATTTCGATATGGGGAATTTCCCGCAAGCTCGGCAGGCGGTAATCGGCGAACGAGGTGGTCAGGATTTCGCCAGTGCCGTCATAGATAATCTCCTCCAGCAGTGCGTTGGCGATTCCCTGCGCGACGCCGCCGCGTATCTGTCCCTCGACGATCATCGGGTTGATCAGCCGGCCGGCATCCTCGACCACGATGAACCGCTCGATCGCGACCGCGCAGGTCTCCACGTCAACGGCGACGATCGCCAGATGGCAGGCATTGGAAAAAGTCCCCGCCGGGTCGTAGGTGGCGGCTTCGGCCAGCCCCGGTTCCAGCGCGAAGCGGTGCGCCTGATGATAGGACGCGCGCGCGAGATCGGCGATCGGCACCACGCGATCGGTGCCCGCCACGCGCGCGGCGCCGTCAGCAAGTGCGATGTCGGCCGGATCGGCCTCCAGCAGCGTGCCCGCGATCGCCAGCAGCTTCTGCCGCAGTTTTCGCGACGCCAGCAGAGAGGCGCCGCCGGCAAGCACCATGGAGCGGCTGGCGAAGGTGCCCCAGCCATAGGGCGTGCGGTCGGTGTCGCCATGCACCACGCGAACCGCGTCCGGCGCGATGCCCAACTCGTCGGCGATGATCTGCGCGAGCGTCGTCGCCAGTCCCTGCCCGTGCGGCGAGGCGCCGATCCGCGCCTCCACGGCACCGGACGGGTCCATCGCGATCTGGACCGCCTCCCAGCCGGGCGTCACGTCCATGCCCCGCGCGGCGAAGGCGGGCGAGCCGTAGCCGGTGCGCTCGCAAAACGTCGATAGCCCGATGCCGAGATGCCGTCCCGCTGCTCGCGCGTGCTGCTGCCGCGCGCGAAACCCGTCGGCATCGGCGAGCGACAGCGCCCGCTCCATCGTCTCGCGGTAGCTGCCGGGGTCATGCACGAGACCGGTCGGCGAGACATGCGGGAACCGCGCCACCAGGTTACGGAGGCGGATTTCCCACGGCTCGATGCCGAACGCCTGCGCCGCGCGATCCATCAGCCGCTCCATCGCGAGCGTCAGCACCGGCCGCGCGACGCCGCGATACGGCGCGCTGCAACAGGTGTTGGTCACGGCGCCACGCACGCGGCACGCGTATTCGGCGACATCGTACGGGCCGGGCAGCTCGGCGAGCGACATCAGCGGCTCGACCGCGGCGGTGTTGGGATAGGGCGCGTAGGCACCGACATTGGCGATCACGTCGCCGGACAATGCAATCAATCGTGCATCCGCGTCGAATGCGCCCTCGACCGAAAGATGCATGTCGCGGGCATGGAAGCTCGCCATCAGGTTCTCGCGCCGGTCCTCGGTCCAGGCGACGGTGGCGCGCAAATGCCGCGCGAGCCACACCAGCACGACGAACTCCGGTGCGAGCGACATCTTCTGCCCGAAGCCGCCGCCGACATCCGGCGCGATCACCCGCAGATCGGCTTCCGCCATCCCGAGCAGGTCGGCGATGATTGTCCGCATCATGTGCGGCGTCTGCGTGGTGCAGGTGAGCGTCACGCGCCCGTCCGCGGGATTGAACGCCGCGTGGGCGGCGCGCGGCTCGAGCGGCGAGGCGTTCTGCCGGCGCGAGCGGACCGTGCAGGCGAGAACGCGATCGGCGCGCCCCATCGCCGCGCCATGGCCATCGGTCGCGGCCTCGACTTCGATCACGAGGTTGCCAGGCACTTCCACTCGCACCTGGCGCGCACCCGGGGCAAGTGCCGCGCGTGCGTCGGTCAGCGCCGGGACGCCGGCAATCTCGACCTCGACGCGCTCCGCCAAATCCTCGGCAGCAGCATCGCTTTCGGCCACTGCCACCGCGAGCGGGTCGCCGATGTAGCGGACCGCGCCATCCGCCAGCACCGGCTGCTCGATCGGCACATAGCCGAATTTGTGCAGCAGCGGCCGGATCGGCTTCACGCCGGCGAGATCCGCCGCGGTGAACACCATCGCTCCCTTGGGCGCGGCGATCCGCACGATCCGTCCGGCGGCCACGGCGCTGCGCACGAAGCGCGCCCGAAACCGCGCCGGAAGATCGGCTGTGAACCGGCCGCGCCCGCGCAGCAGTGCCGGGTCCTCGAAGCGTGGGATCGCGCGGCCGACCCAGCAATCAGGCGCCGCGCGCATCACACGAGGGACCCCGCAAGCGCGCGGCGCGTGCAGGCCCGCACCAGGTCGCGGCGAAGTGAAGCGGAGACCTCCGCGTCCTCCATCGGGTCGATCGCCGCCGCCGCTGCATCCGCCGCCGTCCGGAACGCCGCCTCGCCCGGTGCTTGCCCATCGAGGGCCGCCTCCGCGGCGGCAATGCGGCGCGGCACCGCCTCGGCTCCGCCGACGCCCACGCGCGGCGCGGCGATCCGCCCGCCCGCCACGCGGTACGTCACCAGCGCCATTGCCATCGCGTAATCGCCGGCGCGGCGGCTCTGCTCGCAGAAGCCGAACCGTGTGCCGGCTTGCAGCAGTGGCAGCCGCGCTTCGACCAGCAATTCGTCTTCGGCGAGCGCCGTGGTCATCGCACCACGAAACCAGGCCCGCTCGTTGAACGTGCGCGCGCCGCGCGGGCCATGGGCGATCATCTCGGCCCCGAGTGTCGCGGCGGCGAGGCACCATTCCGATGCCGGATCGGCATGGGCGAGGCTACCGCAGAATGTGCCGCGCGCGCGGATCGGGCCGTGCCCGATCTCTCTCACCATCAGCGCCAGCAGCGGCCCGAGCGGCCCCGGCGCCGCCGGCTGCTCGAACGCGGCATGGCGGGCGGTGGCACCGATGCACAGGCGCTCGTTCGTGACCGCGATCCGGTCGAGGCGCAGGACCCTGTTGATGTCGATCAGATGCGCGGGCTCTGCGAGCCGAAACGCCATGATCGGCACCAGGCTCTGCCCGCCGGCCAGGATGCGCCCGCCCTCCGCCGCCAGCGCGCCCAGCAGGTCCACCGCCTGCGCCACGCTCCGCGCCGCGTGATAGCTGAAAGGCGCCGGTTTCATCCCAGCGATGGACCTCTCGCCCGCTTCGTTGGTATGCTAATGATTGCGCCAAAGCCGTGTCAAACCGATCGGAGGGTCGCGATGGCCGAGGACGGCCGCATCCGCTGCGATGCCTGCCCGGTGCTCTGCTACATCAAGCCCGGCATGACCGGCGCCTGCGACCGCTACGCCAATGACGGCGGCACGCTGGTACGGGTCGATCCGCAGGTCGTGCTCGACCGCTCAGTGCCCGGCCGCGCGGGCGTGGTGCCGTTCCTGGAGCGCGAGGCGGATTGGGACGGCGACATCGTGGGCGGCCACCGCTTTCTCACCGCGATCGGCGCCGGCACCACCTATCCCGACTACAAGCCGGCCCCATTCATCGTCGCCTCCGAAGTGGACGGCGTGGACATGGTGACGGTCGTGACCGAAGGGATCTTCAGCTATTGCGGCGTCAAGGTGAAGATCGACACCGACCGCTATATCGGCCCGGAACGCAACCTGGTGCGCGCCGAGGGCGAGCCGATCGGGCATGTGATGACCGGCGAGTACGGCTCGCAGATGCTCTCGCTCGGCGGCGTCCACCACCTGACCGGCAGCGGCAAGAAGACCGGACGCGTCACCTGCGAGGCGCTGCTGGCGCTCTGCAACGGCGGCGCGGTCGAGCTTGCGGTCAATGACGGCGCGCATCTCACGATCCAGGCCGGGCAGCCGCCAGTCATCGACGGCGCGCGCGAGGCGCGGATGCGCGTGGGCTGCGGCTCGGCCACGATCGGCATGTTCGCCCGCCAGTGGCAGGGCCAGGCCGATGAGGTGGTGGTGGTGGACGACCACATCACCGGGGTGCTCTCCGAGCATCAGGCCGGCAAGCTGCTCGGCATCCCGGAGACCGGCATCCGCGTCCGTGGGCGCCGCTCCACGCCCGGGCGGTATTTCGAGGTGGCGGAGCCGGGCACCGGCTGGGGCGGCACCGACCTCTCGGACCCGCTTGCGATCCTCGAACCGTTCGACCCGAAGCGCGCGCGCCCCGGCCTCACCCTCCTGATGGTCAGCACCACCGGCGAGCACGCGGCCTACTTCGTGCTCGACGAGGCGCTGCACCCGGTGGAGCAGGAAATGCCGGCATCGCTCGCGTTTTCCGTCGAGCGCATCAAGGAGAATTGCGAGCCGGCGCTGGCGAGCGTGCTGTTCATGGGCGGTGCCGGCGGCTCGCTGCGCGCCGGGGTGACGGAGAACCCGGTCGGGTTGACCCGCTCGGTGAAGGACGCGCTTACTCGCGTCACCTGCGGCGGCGCGCCGGTCTATGTCTGGCCCGGCGGTGGCATCACCTTCATGGTCGATGTGACATTGCTGCCGGCCAACGGGTTCGGCTCGGTGCCCACGCCGGCCCTGGTGGCGCCGATCGAGTTCACGATGCGACGCGACGATTACGGGCAGCTCGGCGGGCACATGGACCGGCTGCGGCCGCTCGCGGAGGTGCTGGCCGGGATGCGGCCGCGCCGGCCATGACCCGGCTCGCCGCGCGCCCGCTCGCGGATGGGCGCCGGCTGCATCTGAATGACGGGCCGATCGACCTGGTGATCGAGGCGTGGGGACCGCCGTCGGCCGTGCGGGCCGCCTATCGCGCGGCGGCCGTGCGGACTGCCACGATCCTCGACGAGCTGTGCGCCGAGCTGCCGCTGCTGCGGGCACCGGCCTCCCCCGACAGCCCGCCCGCTTCGGGTGCCACGGCGCGCCGGATGCAGGCGGCGGTCGCACCCCATGCAGCGGGGATGTTCATCACGCCGATGGCCGCCGTCGCTGGCGCGGTCGCCGAGGAGGTGCTGGCGGCGATGCTGGACGCGGCCGACCTGTCCCGGGCCTACGTCAATGACGGCGGCGACATCGCCCTTCACCTCGCACCGGGCGAGCGGTTCGCGGCCGGGCTGGTGGACCGGCCCGACCGCCCCTCGCTGTTCGGGCACACGGTGATCGAGGCGGCGACGCCGGTGCGCGGCATCGCGACCAGCGGCTGGCGCGGCCGCAGCCATTCGCTCGGCATCGCCGACGCGGTGACCGTGCTCGCCGACACGGCATCGGCCGCCGACGCCGCGGCGACGGTGATCGCGAATGCCGTCGATCTGCCGGGGCATCCGGCGATCAGCCGGGTGCCCTGCTGCGAGATCGACCCCGACAGCGATCTGGGCGAGCGCGCGGTCACGCGCGCGGTGGGGGAACTCGCCGGTGACGAGGTCGAGTCCGCACTCGCGCGCGGCGCCGCGGTGGCACGCGCGCTGGCGCTCCGCGGGCTGGTGCGATCCGCGGCGCTCCATCTGCAAGGTGTAACGGTCGTTGCCGAATATGAGCGGCCACCGTCATGCTCGGCCTTCGCTGCCTTCGCCGACCAGGACAACTAGCCGACCCGATCGTTTGCAACCGAGTATGATCGAGTCCATAACTGCCGAATCGACTGTGACTGGCGGGGGTTTTGCATGTCGCGTTCGTTCGCCCTGGGCTTGGCTGGCGTCACGCTCTGTACGCTGCTCCCCGCGGGAAGCGTTCGGGCCGCCGACAGCCCGCTCGTCGAGCTGCAGCCGGGGGCGACACCCGCCATCCTTCCCTTCGTGTCCGATCTCGCCCGTGAGGTACCGCTTTCCCGGCCGCAGCAGATCGCCTTGCTGCGGCAGAAGGTGAAATACGTTTTCGTGCTGCTACAGGAGAACCGGTCCTTCGACTCCTATTTCGGCACTTTTCCAGGCGTGCGCGGACTGTATTCGGAGCCGCCCAGCCAGACCCCCGGCTACACCCAGCCGATCATGAATACCGATGGCAGCATGGCGGCGATTGAGCCGTTCCGGATCGGACCGGCGCAGTTCGCCGCCGATATCGACGACCCGGATCATAGCTATGCCGGCATGGGTGCCAAGATGAACGTGCGGAACGGCCAGCCGCTGATGGACCGCTTTGCGGTGACCGAAGAGACGATATGGTCGCCCACAGGCCAGAAGCCGTCGCTGAAGGCCAAGCAGTACGGCGAGCTGGCCATGGCCTACATGGATTGCGACACCGTCCCGTTCCTGTGGAACTATGCAAGCCGCTTCGTCATTTTTGACAATTTCTTCCAGCACACGATCGGCCCCTCCACGCCGGGTGCCATCAACCTCATCGCCGGCCAGACCGGCGCGACGCAGTGGGTGAAGCATCCAGAGACGGCCAACACCGTCCCGGCCAACGTCGCCAAAGGACTCGGTGAACCGATCATCAATGATGTCAATCCCTATTGGGGGTCCACGAGCGACCACTCCGACAGCGGTATGCCGATCAACCCACGTGACAAGCCAGGTGGCCAGCTCAACCAGACCTACGCAACAGTGCCCCTGACGCTTACCGGCATTGCCATCGGCGCGGCGACGCATTGGGACCGCGACCCGGCCCGCGACCTTGCGGACATGGAGCGCGATGTTCCCGCGATCGCGGCAGCAGGCCGGCCAGTGACCCCGTGGGGCTGGTATGAGGAAGGCTACAACCGCGAACCGACCGATCCGCCGAACGGGCCATCCGGCGGCACCCACACCAGCTACATCGCGCACCACAACGCGCCGCAGTATTTCGGCTATCTTGCCAACAACCCCAAGCTGGCGGCCAATCTGCACGGGTTGAACGATTTCTTCGTGGCGATGGCGGCCCGCACGCTGCCGGCCGGCGGCGGCCTGTTCTACGTACGCGGCGGCTATCACGACATCCAGGGCCTCAAGACGGTCGATGCCGATCCGGCGGTCCGCAAGCGGTTCGAGGGCGACGACGATCATCCGGGGTATTCGGATGCGCAGATCAGCGAGGCGTTGGTCGCACGCGAGGTCAATGCGATCGCGCGCAGCCCCTATTGGGACCAGAGCATGATCGTCATCACCTACGACGAGTTAGGCGGCAGCTACGACCATGTGCCGCCGCTGATCGTCGCGGACGGCCCTTCCCGCCAGGCGCTCAGCACCGGCCCGCGGATTCCGCTGATCGTCATTTCGCCCTATGCAAAATCTCACGCGGTCTCGCACGAGCTGGGGCAGCAGGCCTCGGTGATCCGAATGATCGATACGCTCTTCGGCCTGCCGCCGCTTGCGGACTTGCCTGACGAGTTGGCGGCCCGCGTCGCCGGCGAAGCGAAGTTCGGCCAAAGCAATCTTGGCCCGGCCGACGACATGACGCCCGGCGTCGGCGATCTGCTGTCCGCGTTCGACGCCGATCGCCTGGCAGGGCGAACGCCCCCCTTGTCCGCCGCCTATGCGGAGATTCCCAACGCGGCCGTGCAGGCCATGCCGCCCTTCGAGAATGAAGGCTGCCGCGCGATCGGAATGGTGCCGACGGATTACGCCCTGGGGATCAACAATCCGGTTCCCGCGGACTTCAATCCCCGCCCATCCACGAGCCCGACACCGCTTGCTCCTGAACCGCAGGCTGCCCCGGGGAGCCAGGGTTCGCGGTAGAAACCACCCTCCTCGTGATCACGCTGACAATCAATCCGCTGGTCGCCGGTGGGGTGCTTGTTGCCACGGCAGTTACGGACGCGGCCTACGTCTTGTTCAGCGCGGCGGTATCGGCGCGCCGGCGCGTGGCGGCGGCGAACTGGAGCGGCATCTGGTATCTGCTGTCGGCCTTTGCGGTGATCAGCTACACGCAGAATGCCCTCTACGTGCTGTTCGCCGCCGCCGGGTCGTGGCTCGGCGCCTACGCATCGATGACGTGGCTGCGGCGCGACGGCCCGCCCGGAAATCCCGGCGACCGGAGGGGCGCGGGCGACGCCGCACTGTCGCGCCCGCCGGCCCCCGGCGATCAGACGCGGCCGTAGCTATCGTCGAGCCGCACGATGTCGTCCTCGCCGAGATAGCTGCCGGACTGCACCTCGATCAGCGTGAGCGCAATCCGTCCGGGATTCTCCAGCCGATGCACCGCACCCAGCGGCAGATATATGCTCTCGTTCTCGTGCACCAGGCGCTCCTCGCCGTCGCGCGTCACCAGCGCGCTGCCGGCGACCACCACCCAGTGCTCGGCGCGGTGAAAGTGCTTCTGCAAAGAGAGCCTCCGGCCGGGCTCGACCATGATGCGCTTGACCTGGAACCGCTCGCCCAGGATCAGCGTCTCGTAGAAGCCCCAGGGCCGATAGACGCGCCGGTGCGCCTGCGCCTCCGGCCGGCCTTCGCGCTTGAGTCGCTCGACGATGCGCTTGACGTCCTGCGCGCGAGCGCGCGGCATCGCCAGCACCGCATCGGCGGTCGCGACCACCACCACATCGCTGAGGCCGAGTATGGCGATCAGCGTGCCGTCGCTGCGTGCGTAGCAGCCCTTGCATTCCTCCAGCACCACCTCGCCCTGGGCCAGGTTCCCCGCGCCATCCTTGGCCCCGAGCGCCCACAGCGAAGCCCAGCTTCCCACATCCGACCAGCCGAGTTCCGTCGGCACCACGGCGGCGCGGGTGGTGCGTTCGGCCACCGCATAATCGAGGCTGACCGAAGGAGAGGCGCGGAAAGCGGCCGCATCGAGGCGGATGAAATCAAGATCGCGCGTCGCCTCCGCAATCGCGCGCCGCACCGCCTCCAGCACGTCGGGCGCGTGCGCGGCCATCTCGGCCAGCAGCGTCTCAGCCGTGAACACGAACATGCCCGAGTTCCACAGATGCCGCCCTGACGCGACCAGCGCCGCCGCCCGCGCTGCGTCCGGCTTCTCGATGAAGCGATCGAGCGCGTGCACGCCCGGCAGTCCGTCCAGGGCCGCGCCGCGCTCGATGTAGCCGTAGCCGGTCTCGGGCGCGGTCGGGTGCATCCCGAAGGTAACGATGCGCCCGGCGCGCGCCGCGGAAGCGGCGCACGCGAGGTCGCGGTGCAGGCCCTCGGTATCGGCGATCGCCGCGTCCGCCGCCATCATCCACAGCACCGCGGCGGGATCGTCGGCGGCAGCGAGCAGGGCCGCGGCGGTGATCGCGGGGGCGCTGTTGCGGCCCTCCGGCTCCAGCACGATCCGCGCACTCGAGATGCCGGCCGCGCGCAGATGCTCGGCGACGACGAAGCGGTGCGCCTCGTTGCACACCACGATCGGCGGGGCGAAGCCTTCGCCCAATGCCCGCAGCGCGGTCTCCTGGATCAGCGAGCGGTCGGAGACGAGCGGCCAGAACTGCTTGGGGAAGCTCTCGCGCGAGACCGGCCAGAGCCGCGTGCCGGCGCCGCCCGAGAGGATCACCGGCACGATCGGGTTCATTGCGCGTTCCTCGCATCCCGCGCGGCACCTGTCCAGCTTGCCGGTCCCTGCCTATCATCGGCCGCGAAAGTGAACGGAGCGCGAGCCGCATGAGCCTTGCCAACGACCCCCAGAGCGCGATCCGCGACGCGACGGCGCGCATCGAGCCCGAGCTGATCGCGATCCGCCGCGATATCCACGCCCACCCCGAATTGGCGTTCGAGGAGGTGCGCACCTCTGGTGTGGTCGCGCGCGAACTGTCGCGGCTCGGGATCGAGCACCGGACGGGCGTTGCAAAGACCGGCATCGTCGGCACCATCAGCGGCGGGCGCCCCGGCCGCACGCTCGCGATCCGCGCCGACATGGACGCGCTGCCGATCCACGAACAGACCGGCCTGCCCTTCGCCAGCACCGTTGCCGGCAAGATGCACGCCTGCGGGCACGACATCCATACCGCGACCCTGCTCGGGGTCGCCGCGGTGCTGAAGGAGATGGCGCCGCAACTCGCCGGCACGGTGCGGCTGCTGTTCCAGCCGGCCGAGGAGGCGATCGGTGGTGCCAAGGTGATGATCGAGGAGGGCGCGCTGGAAGGCGTCGATCTGGCGCTCACCTTGCACAACTCGCCCGACCTCCCGACCGGCCGCTTCGGCTATGTCCACGGCGCGAGCCTCGCCGCCGCCGACACGTTCGACATCACGGTGCGCGGCCGCTCCGGCCACGCAGCACAGCCGCACAACTCGGTTGATCCGATCGTCGCCGCCGCGCATCTGATCATGGAGTTGCAGACGATTGTCTCGCGCGAGGTCAAACCGCTGCATCCGGTGGTGGTCACGGTAGGCGCGATCCATGCCGGCACCGCGCACAACATTATCCCCGATACCTGCACCTTCCGCGGCACGGTGCGCACGCTGCACGCCGAGGCGCGCGACATCGCCGAGGCCGCGATCCGGCGGCTCTGCGCGGGGGCGGAGATCGCGATGCGCGTTGCGGTCGAGGTGGACTACGTACGCGGCGTGCCGGCAATGGTCAACGACGACCGGGTGCTGGAACCCACCATCGCGGCGGTGCGCCGCCAGCTCGGCGAGGTGATCGACGAAGGCGAGCCGGTGATGGGGGCGGAGGATTTCGCGCTGATGGCAGAGGTGGTGCCGGGGTTTCAGCTCCGCGTCGGCTCCGGCATCGAGGGGCGCCACGACCGGCTGCACAATTCCGGCGTGCAGATGGATGAACGCTGCATCGGCCTCGGCGTGCAGGCGCTGTCGCGCGCGGCGCTGGAGATCCTGTCGTGAAGCTGCGGATGGCGGAACTCACCGGGGCCGAGGCGCGCGCGGTCTATGCCCGCCGTCCCATGCTGCTGCTGCCGCTCGGCAGCCACGAGGAGCAGGGACCGCACGCGCCGATGGGCGATTTTTTGTCCGCGGACCGCATGGCCGGGCTGATCGCGGCACGCGCGACGGGGGCGGGCACCGAAACCCTGGTGGCTCCGGTGCTGCCCTTCGGCGGCGCCGAGTATTTTGGGAGTGTCCCCGGCGGCATCGCGCTCTCGCCCGCGACGCTGCAGGCGGTTCTGACCGACATCTTCGCTTGCCTGCTGCGGCATGGCCTGTCGCGGCTGGTGGTCATCAACGGCCACGGCGGCAACGTCGCCGTGGTCCACGAAACCACGCTCGCGATCCGCCGTGCCCACGGTGTCGTGATCCCGAGCTTCTATCTCTGGAAGATCGGCAAGCAGCTCTTGCCCGAGATCGTCGGCGCCGAGCCTGCCCGCGCCAGCACCGGCCACGGGGCCGATCCGCTCACCTCCGTCGCGATGCACCTATTCCCGGACCTGGTGCGGCCCGACCTGGCCCCCGCACCGCAGCCGGCGCCGCGCACCGAGGGGCTGGAGGCGAGCGGGTTCGGCTCGGTGCGGTTCGAGGGCGTCGAGGTCGAGATGCCGCTCGAGCTCGACGCGATCGCGCCCGATGGGGTGTTCGGCGCCGACGCGCGCATTCCCTCGGCCGCGACCGGGGCGGCGCTGGTCGAGCGGCTGACCGAGCTCGGCGCCCGCTTCGTGATCCATCACGCCCGACACGCGACCGATCCTGTGCCAGCCGCATGACGGTTGTACGCGAAATCTGCTTCAAAACCGGAAGCTCACCATCCACACTGTGACCAGGATGAAACCGCTCATCGGCATCTCCTGCTGCACCAAGGAATTCGGCGCGTTCGGAACGCCGAACCACGCCGTCTCGAATACCTACGTCCATGCCGTCGATCGTGCGGTCGGCGGCGTGCCGGTGCTGATCCCGGCCAATGGCGAGGCGGTGGAGGTCGAGACCCTGCTCGGCCATCTCGATGGCCTGATCCTGACCGGCAGCCGCTCCAACGTGCAGCCGCGGTTCTATGGCGGCCCGCCGCATTGCGAGGGCACGCCCGAGGACGAAATGCGCGACGCGGTCACGCTCAAGCTGATCAGAGCGGCGGTTGCGGGGGGCACGCCGGTGCTCGCGATCTGCCGCGGCTTGCAGGAGTTCAACGTCGCCCTCGGCGGCAGCCTGCACCAACGCCTGCAAGACCTGCCTGGCCGGATGGATCATTCGACGCCAATGCAGACCAACCCACGCGTGCGCACCGGCAAGGCGCATCGCGTGCGGGTGGCACCCGGAAGCTGGCTCTACGGGCTGGCAGGCGCGCCGGAGATTGCGGTCAACAGCCTGCACAATCAGGGTATCGACCGCCTTGCCCCCGGCCTCGTGGTCGAGGCGACCGCGCCCGACGGCACGATCGAGGCGGTGCGGGCGCCGGCGGCGCTCGGCTTTGCGATCGGCGTGCAGTGGCACCCGGAATATGACTGGGAGGGCGATGCCCTCTCGCACCGCATCTTCGCCGCGTTTGGTGAAGCGGTCGCGGCGCACGCCCTCGGTGCCACGCGCTGGTCGCCGCCGCCGCGGCTCGCGGCTGTCGCCGACTGACCCCCCGCCATGAACTGGCCTACAAGCCATTACGTAATCCCGCCTCCCGCGACGATCGCCGTGCCGGTGGCGCATGGCGGCCTGTTCCCGGTGCGCCGCATCTTCTGCGTCGGCCGCAACTACGCCGCCCATGCCCGCGAAATGGGCGCCGATCCGGACCGCGAGCCGCCGTTCTTCTTCCTCAAGCCCGCCGACGCGCTGCTGACCGGCGGCGCCGACATGCCCTATCCGCCGGTGTGCCGCGACCTGCATCACGAGATCGAGCTGATCGCCGCGATCGGACTGGGCGGGGTCAACATCGCCGAAGCCGCCGCGCTGGACCACGTCTGGGGCTACGCCGTCGGGCTGGACATGACGCGGCGCGACTTGCAGGGCCAGGCGAAGAAGGAAGGCAAGCCCTGGGATATGGGCAAGGGCTTCGATCATTCCGCCCCGATCGGCGCCATTGAGTCCGCGGCCCGGATCGGCCATCCAGAGGAGGGGCGGATCGCGCTCGTGGTCAACGGCACCGAGCGGCAGGCATCCGATCTGGCGATGCTGATCTGGACGGTGCCGGAGATGATCGCGGCACTCTCGCGGCTGGTACGGCTGGCACCCGGCGACCTGATTTTCACGGGCACGCCGGAGGGCGTTGCCGCCGTAGAGCGCGGCGATGTGCTGGAAGGAACGGTCGAGGGGGTGGGTACGGTGCGGACGCGGATCGTCTGAGCGTCCTTCAGTCAGCCCAGAGCGTCTCGACCTTGTAGGCATCGAACACCCGATCGGCGGTGACGACCACCAGACCTTCGATCCGGCCTTGTGCAATCAAGAGGCGATCGAACGGATCGCGCTGCGGCCCGGCGGGAGACCCGGCGGCACGGGCGTGGGCGAAGGAAATCGACAGCGGCACGAAGTGCAGCTTGCGCATCATGTCGTCCGTATTGGTGAGTAATGCCGCTGCCTCGGGCCAGCGCCCGGCGTGATGCTTGGTGCTGATTTCCCAGACCGATGCCGCGCTGACGAAGACCGCGTTGTCGCGGTTCGCGATCGCCGCACGCGCGACGGCGGGCAGCCGGTCGGGTGTCAATGCGGCCCAGGCAAAGGCGTGGGTGTCGAGAAGCAGCCTCACTCAGCGTCGCCCGTCCCCTCCCAGAGCGCTAATTCCTCCTCGGACAGCGGGTCGAAGAAATCGTCCGGGGGCGGCTTGATGTGGGAGAAGAGGCCGAGCGGCCGAGGCGGCTTCGGCTCGACCGGCACCAGCCGTACCAGTGGCTTGCCCGCGCGGGCGATCTCGATCTCCTCGCCCGCGGCGGCGCGGTCCACCAAGCGGGAGAGCTGCGTCTTGGCCTCGTACATGTTGACCGTGCTCATGGTCACGAGTTAGTTGATTAGACTTGGTTGGTCAAGTCCACGGACATTGGGCACCTAAAGGCGCTGCGCCCGCTCCAAGACCGTGTCCTGGCTCGCCCGGCGACCGGGCTGGAGGCAGACACGGCATTCCGTGATGGATCAGCGGGACGTCGCTCCGCAGCCTCATAGATATTGACCGTGCGCATGGCCGCGCGATAGTTGGTCAATCGGGTCAAGCGGTCACTCGGTGTCCAAAGCTCGGAGGACAAAATGAAAAAGCCCAAGTCTCTTCGTACGCGCGCAGCGACCATGCTCCTGACCCTCCTTGTCCTTGGAGGCGTCGGAATGACTGTCAGCGCCTGCAATACCACTGCGGGTGCGGGTCAGGATTTGAGTGCGACCGGCCACGCCGTTACGAACTCCGCCGAAAAGGTCAAATCAGGCTTCTAAGCGTCGTCGCAGCAACGCGACCCGTTAGGCGGACCTGGTCGGTCAGGTCTCACCCGAGCGCGTTGCGGTGAATTGCCCCCGCCTTCATCACTAACCGCACGTTGCGCTCCGGGCTCGCCAGCACCGCCGCGTCGCGCAGCGGGTCGCCATCGATCACCAGCAGATCGGCGGCCGCGCCCGGCGCCACCACGCCAAGCCGCCCCTCCATCCCGATCAGCCGCGCCGCCTCGGTGGTCGCACTCGCCAGTATCTCGGCGGCCGGCAGCACGCGGGCAAGGATCGCGAACTCCTCGCTCTGGCGCCCATGCGTCTCGCCCAGGAGATCGGTGCCGAACGCCATCGGCAGCCCCGCCTCACGCATGATCGCGAGGCTTTCGAGGCCGGAGGCGCGCACGTCCTCGATCTTGGCGATGCTGTCCGCGGGCAGGCCGAAACGCGGGCCGTCCTGCGCCAGCGCCTCGTAGGTCACCAAGGTCGGCACCGCGACCGCGCCTGCCGCGGCCGCGGCGCGAGCGGTCGGGGCGTCAATGCGGTTGCAGTGCTCCAGCGAATGAACGCCGGCCCGAACCGCGCGCGCGATCGCCTCGGCGGTATAGAGATGCGCCGCCACGTAGGTCTGCGCATCCGCCGCCTCCTCCACCGCGGCGCGCATCTCGCGCTCGGAATATCCCTGCCATGCGATCGGGTCGGTGGGACTGGCGACGCCGCCATTGGCCATGATCTTGATGAACGCGGCACCCTGGCGCAGCTCCTGGCGGCAGGCGCGACGCACCTCGTCCTCGCCATCGGCGATGCGGCCGAGCGCCGCGAAGCGCGCCTCCAGCCGGTGCGGGTCGGTGGCGTCGTAGCGGGGGCGGAAATCGACATGACCGCCGGTTTTCGCCAGCGCCTTGCCGCACACGATCAGCCGCGGCCCGACCGCCAGCCCCTGTTCGATCGCCTGCGCCAGCGCACGGGGCGCGCCGCCCGCGTCGCGGACGGTGGTGAAGCCGCGATCCAGCATCCCCTTCAGGATCGGCAGGCTGCGCAGGACCGCGAGCGCGTCGGGCAGTTGCGCGTTCAGGCCTAGATTCATCATGCTGGCGACGACGTGCACGTGGCAGTCGATCAGCCCCGGCATCAGCGTGTGCCCGCGCAGGTCGAGCACCAGCCGCTCCGGGGCGGCGACCGGGCGCGCGGCGAGGTCGCGGATCGTCCCGTCCTCGACCAGCACGTGGCCCTCGCGCGGGGCCGCGTCGGTCGCATCGACGATGCGGGCGTTGGTGAACAGGACCTGCATGGCGCGCCCCCGTCTCGGTGTGTTCCCTCGGTTATGTTCCATTGATCCGGACGCCCGGCTCGCGCAAGACTGTCTGCATGAGCCAGACCGAAGCCGCCGCCGAACCGGTGGCACCGCCCACCGAGCCGACCGCGATCCTGCTGGAGGACGTGAACAAGTGGTTCGGCGCCGCCCACGTGCTCCGAGACGTCTCGATGACGGTCGCGGCGCGCGAGCGGGTGGTGGTGTGCGGCCCGTCCGGCTCGGGCAAGTCCACCATGATCCGCTGCATCAACCGGCTGGAAGCGCACGACAGCGGCCGCATCGTGGTGGACGGCACCCAGCTCACGGGCGATACCCGCGCGCTGGACACGATCCGCCGCGAGGTCGGCATGGTGTTCCAGTCGTTCAACCTGTTTCCGCACCTGACGATCCTGCAGAACCTCACGCTGGCACCGATGCGGGTGCGGCGCTTGAAGCGCGCCGAGGCCGACGAGCTGGCGATGAGCTATCTGCGGCGGGTGCGCATCCCCGAGCAGGCGGCGAAGTATCCGGGCCAGCTTTCGGGCGGCCAGCAGCAGCGCGTGGCGATCGCGCGCGCGCTGTGCATGAGGCCCAAGATCATGTTGTTCGACGAACCCACCTCGGCGCTCGATCCCGAGATGATCAAGGAGGTGCTCGACGTCATGATCGAGCTTGCCGAGAGCGGCATGACGATGGTGGTGGTGACGCACGAGATGGGGTTTGCCCGCCAGGTGGCCGATCGAGTGGTGTTCATGGACCAGGGCGAGATCGTCGAAAGCGGCCCGCCGCGCACGCTGTTCGAGACGCCACGCACCGACCGGCTGCGCCTGTTTTTGAGCCAGATTCTGGGGCATTGAGGCGCGGGCGACGCGGCACGTGTTTCGTCAGCGCGCGAAGGCCGGGCAATCGTCATGCCCGGCGCATGTACTCGGCGAGTGACGGTGTATGCATCGACACCTCGGGATGCGTGTGCGGCCCGAGAAGGTGCGCGCCTTCCACGCAGATGGTCCGATAGCGGAGAGCGGCACCCTCGGCCGAGCACGCAACGATAACGATGTCGTGGGGCATGACGTTGCGTCCCGTGGCGTGATGCACAGGTACCTGGCGAGGCCGGCGGAGCTTTCCAGGCGAGCGGAGCAGCACCGCGCGCGCCGCACCGTCGCGGATCAGATAGGCAAGCAGGCGGGTAAACATCGCTGCCTCCCGAATCGGGCGGCGGCGAGGGGTGCCCAGGGCCACGAGACGTGTTCGGGCACTATTGGCCGAAAGCTACGGCCGTCGGCTAAACGCCAGCAAGCCGGCAATGGCGCGGCTTCGGAAAACCGGCTAAGGTGCTCGGCGCGAAATCGGAGGATGGGCGCCCAAGAATGTCAGGCGCGAAGGGCGGTAGGCCGAGCGCGAGCGTTGTTTACCACAGGTTACGAAGTCCGACACAGACCACTCTGGATGACCAGATGCAGCTTAGGACCGGACAGGTTTGCGGCAGAGCTGCCTGGGGGTTCGAATATGCTGCCGGTGAAGGCATACCCCGGCCATCTGCCCGCCGGAGCGAGCGGAATCGAATTCACGACCGCCATTGCGCCGACCCCTGGACGATCCACTCCGTCAATGGCGAAGTGGTACCAGGGCACTCCGGGCGTTCTCGCCGGTGGATCTGGGTTGGTGTGCATACCAGTGAACATACGGAAGACGGTGCCATGATCTCGAAGATGGACCCCCGGTTGCGGCAAAAATACGAGTTTGTTCCCCAGGCGATTCTCAAACAGCCGCCCGCCTTTTTTATCGGCCGCGGGATTTCCTTCCGAACCGATTTGGATGACCTGAATGGGTATCAGGTGGCTGAACTTACCTTAGACGACGTTCCTTTCGCTCTGATGCGCCATGAAGGCACTCCGCCCGATGAGACAGAAGTCTGTCTCCCGGACATCATCCCTCTCGAGCGCGTTTCCGAAGTGATTAGCCTTATTCTGAAGGAGCTGGACCTATCCCCTAGTATGACCACCTGGCAACGGCAAAGGACGGATACGCCGTTTTGACAGCGTGTCTCGAAACCCACGTTCGTCGAAGATCATCTTTTGTGTGACGGAGAACGCATCATTCACCGCTTCGACAGGAAGTGCAGCACCGCCTCATTGAACTGTACCGGGTCTTGCAGAAAAGCGAAGTGGCTGACATCGGCCATGATCAGCTCGCCGGCGCCGGGGATCAGCGACGCTATATGGTCGGTGTTCTCGCGCTTGATCGCCTCGTCGTGGTCGGCATCGACGATCCAGGTCGGCACCTTGATGCCGCGCAACTGGTCGTCCGAAAAATGCGGCTCCGTCGCCCACATATGGCTGATGTTGTCGAAGAACGCCTTGAACTGCCCGGGCGTGGGCGAGAGCCCGCGGTACTCCTGCTCCGCGCGCTTGATATAGGCGGTGAAAACCGGGCTCTTGCTCACGTCCTTCACACCCGATGGGTCCGAGTTGGCGGCAAAGGCGAACAGCCTGGTCAGGCGCTCGGGATGATGGATCGCAATGTCGAGGCCGATGATGGCACCGTCGCTCCAGCCGACCAGGGCCGCCCTCTGGATGTACAGATAATCCATCAGCGCGAGCACGTCCGATGCCATGAGGTCGTAGCCGATCGGTGCGCTGGTCCGCATGCTGCGGCCATGACCGCGGCTGTCGAGCACGATGACCTCATGATCGCGCGCGAGCACCGGAACCTGCCGCCCCCAGTAATTCGAATTGGCAAGCCCGCCATGCACGAGGATCACCGGGGTGCCTTGGCCGAACACGGCATACCAGAGTTTTATCCCGTTCACCGGTGCCACGCCGCTCTGCGCCGGCTTCGGCAAGGTCGGCGTCGGCGGCAAGAGGTCCCACCAATACTGAGCGTGGGCGACCACGGGCGCGGTGCCGACAGAGAGCAGCACCAAGACCACGGTGAGGAAACGGCGCATCGCGACGAGCTTTCCGCGGTATGGGGAGAGATAGGTTGACAGCGCGCGGGCCGCGTTTCAAGTTTTGCGGCCGGTCCGGCAAGCGGCCCGCCCGCCGCGTTCACTTGGCGGGTTTTACATGACTCGCCAGCAACTCCTGGAGCAGCGCCATCCAGGCTGCGGCGCCGGCGGCGATGTAGCTCTGATCCGAGCCGGCGCCGAGATAACGCGCGCCCATCCCGAGATAGCGCGCCATGTCCTTGGGCTCGTTGATCCCGCCCATGCCGAGCACCTTGCCGTACCTGCGGCACGCCGCCGCGACGCGGGCGTACGCATCCACCACCTCGGGATGGGTGACCTGCCCGGCGATGCCGCGTTCGGCGCTGAGGTCAAAGGTGCCGATGAGCAGCACGTCGATCCCGGCGACGGCGGCGATCTCATCGGCGTTGTCCACGGCGAGCGCGCTCTCGATCATCACCACGGTAAGGATCTCGGGGTTGATCGCTGCCATTGCCTCGGCCACGGCAGGCGGCCGGTAGCCATAGATGGGCGGCGGGCCGCCCCAGCTCCGCCGGCCGTCGGGCGGATAGTGGAACGCATCGGCGATGGCGCGTGCCTGCGCGGCGGTGTCCACGTGCGGAACGACGATGCCGAGCGCGCCGTTATCGAGCAGACGGGTCGCCTCGTCGAGCGCGCCGGAGCAGACGCGCACGATTGGTGCGACACCGGTCGGCAGGGCGGCGATGCAGAGCTGGGCTGCCTCCTGCACCGTAAACGCGCCATGTTCCATATCGATGAAGAGGATGTCGTGCCCGGTCGCGGCGGCGAGTACCGGGTGCCGCGGCAGTGCGCAGATGATGCACGCCGAAGCTCACCGCGACCCCGCCGGTGCTTAGCTTCCGCTTGGCCTTATTGGGGAAGAACATCGTGGTTTCACCCTCCGTGTGATCGGCTGTGGAATTTGACTTCGGCCGTCCGGCCGGCGCGAGAGAGACCGAAGCAGATCAGGAAATAGAGCAAGCCCGCGAACAGGATCGGGTTCAAGGAAAATACCGTATTGCGGATGTTGATCGCGGTCTGCGTGAGCTCGACGAACCCGATGATGCTGGTGACCGAGGATTCCTTGATCAGGTTGATGAAGACGCCGATCCCGGCCGGGATCATGACCCGGATCGCCTGCGGCAGCACCACCATGCGCATGATGGCGGGATAGCGCAGGCCGAGGGCGCGCGCGGCTTCCCACTGTCCGCGGGCGACCGACTGGATGCCCGAGCGTACCACCTCCGCCATATACGCCCCACCATAGACGGCAAGCGCGCCGGTCGCCGCCGCATAGGGCGAAACACTTAGATTGGTCACCAGCGGCACGGCATAATAGGCGAAGAACACGAGTACCAGGAGCGGGACCGAGCGGATCAGCTCCACGTAGAGGCGCGTGGCGAATTCGGCCGGTTTCCAGCGGGCCGTCGCGATCATCCCGACCGCGACGCCGACGAGCACCGACAGCGCCAGGGCCAGGACGGAAACCTCGAGCGTGATGCCGGCCGCGCGGACCATCAGCAGGGTGTACGCCGCGGTCCTCGGCACTCAGAAGCTCCCCCGCCATTTGCTGAACCATCTACGGTCGAGCCCTTGGAACAACTGGTTCAGGAGCTGAACCAGGACGATGTACAGAACCGCGGCCGAGGCGAAGACGCTAAAGTACTGGTAGGTCGAGTCGCCGATGATCTGCAGCTTGTAGGTCAGCTCGGGAACGGTGATGACACTCGCCAACGCGGTCCCCAGCACGGTCGCGACGACCTGATTGCCCAGCGACGGGAAGGCGACCGCTAAGGTCTGGGGCAGCTCGATGAAATAGAGGCTCTGCCACGCGCCGAGGCCGAGCGCGCGGGCGGCCAGGCGCTGCCCCGGGCTCACGGCGATGAAGGCGCCGCGGATGATCTCGGCGACATAGGCGCCGCCCTGAATGCCGAGCGCCAGCGCCGCGTACGAGAATGCGCTCAGGCTGAGCCCGATCACCGGCAGCCCGAAATAGCAGAGATAGAGGAATACGAGCGTCGGCGTGTTGCGAAACAACTCCACGTACGCGGAGCCGAGCGACGCCAGCGCCGTCCGGCGCGATGATTTCAGCAGCCAACCGACAAGGCCGAAGATCAGGCTCAGCAGAATGGCCGCGGCGCCGAGCAGCAATGTATCTTCCGCGCCGGCAGCGATCGCCGCACGCGAGCTCCAGAGCAGACGGAAATTGAACAGCGGCGACACGTGCGAGGTTTATGAACCGGCCTTCCGGATGGCAAGGCGCGCTGGTGATCGTGGGTCACGCTTGCGGCTGGTATCGACGCGACGGAACGCGGCGGGGCTTGCCAGCCGGATGTGACGGAAATACAATATACAAACGGTCCGGCAGGTTGGATGTCGCAGAGGAGGCGCTCGTGACGGAGTCGATTTCGCGATCCTATGAGTCGCGACGGCGGATTCTCGGAGCCGGTGTCGCGGGAGCAGCGCTTGCCGCAACCATTCCGTCTGCTGCCGAGGCGGCGACCGCGGGGGCAAGCGGCGGCAGCATCCTGGCCAAGGTTCTGCGCGCCGGCACGCTCACGGTCGGCACCATAAGCGGCAACCCGCCGTGGGAAATCACCAAACCGGACGGCGAGCTCGACGGGTACGATATCGCCATCGCCAAGGCGATTGCGGACGACCTCGGCGTGAAAGTGAAATTTATCCAGACATCGGGCGCCGGCCGCATCCCGGTCCTGCAGGCCCGCAAGGCGGATATCGTGGTGGCCGAGCTCGATTACACGCCTGCACGCGCGCAGGTGGTCGCCTACACCCGCGCCTACGCGAACCCGGCAAGCCAGTTCATCGTGCTTGCCGATTCGCCCTATCAGACCGTCGAAAGCCTGAATGAGCCGAACGTGACTCTGGGCTATGCTCTCGGCGGGGACGAGGCCAATCTGTGGCCGCACATTCTGCCCAAGGCAAAGCTCAAGGCGTTCACCACGGTCGCTGATGCGGAGCAGGCGCTGCTGGCGCGGCGGGTCACGGCCACCGGCGAGTCGACCATCCTCAACATCGATCTCATGAAGACCCACCCGGGCAAGCTCCGAGTGCTCAATCCGCCTTACTTCACGGCGATCACGGCGATCGGTCTGCCTTACGGCGATTTCGACTGGTGGCTATGGCTCGACCGCTGGGTGGACAATTTCAACTTCACCGGCGCCAACCAGGCGCTGTGGACCCGCTATGTGGGCGGCGGCTCGCCCTTATTGGCCGGCGCGGTCTCGCAGCCGGGCTGACCGCACGCGACCGATCAGGGGGGCCGATCAGGGCGGCTCCTGCGGCCCGCCAACCGCCTCGCCCGCTGCCGGACGGCAGCCCGCGTTGCCTCCAGCGCAGCGGCCCGAAGCCGCTGAAATCGCCGGCGGCGCCGCAGCAATGGCGGGCGCCTGGCGGAGCGACAATTGCGCGTCCAGATCGCGCCGCATCGCCCGCAGCACCGGCCGGATCGCGTCGTATTCGGCATCCGTGCAGAGCGGGTGCAGCGTCGCGAGCACGAATTCCCGCCGCACGGTGATCGCCCCCGCCGCCGCGGAATAATCCGCGCGATACTCAGCGGCGCCGCCCGCCGCGCGCACGTCCCGAGGCAGATCCCCGACCGCGGCGCCCGGGGGAAGCTGCAGGTGGATGGCCTCCACCTCGCGCCCGGCATAGCAGAGATGCCGGCCATCCCGGACCGGCCGCTCCGAGACCAGAAACGCGCCGCCGCGCACCAGAACCGGCAGACCGGCCGGGACCGGGAAGCGCCCGCCCCCGGTATCCGCGGTGGCACTCGGCAGCCGGAACTCTGCCCTGAGCGTGTAGCCCGACGCGACGCCCTCGCTGTCGCGGGGCGGCGCGAAGGTGAAGTCGCCGCGCCCGGGAGTGCCGAGCCGGCGCAGATCGTCATCTGCGGTGCTCTCGCCGCCATCCTCCTCGATCCCAGCCGCGACCTGGCGCAGCATCACCGCAGCCGGCCCGCTCGCGGTCGTGACGGTGCCGCCGATCACGCTTCCGTCCGCCGCGATGCGCGCCTCGGTGCGGGTCTCGGTCGCGACCGTCCCGGGCAGCAGTGGCGGCGTGCGGGCCAGCCGCGCGCCGCCGGCTCCGGCCAGCACCACGGGCTTGTCGTAATCCTCGAACGGCAGCGTGCCGCTTGCGGCATAGGGCGAGGTCGGGTCGAGATAGCGGTCGAATTCGGGAACGAAGAGCAGCACGTGGTCGAGCAATGCCAAGGTCGGCGGCTCCGGCATGGCAAAGCGGGCCTTGGTGCTGACCAGCGCCGGCTCGGAGAAGATGCCCTTCGCCGCGAGCAGCGCCTGGAGCAGCGCCACGTGATCCTTGCAGTCGCCATAGCCGCGGCGGGCGATGGCGGCGGCATCGTCCGGCACCACCCGCCCGGTGCCGTACTGGATGCCGACGTAGCGGATCCGCCCCGCCACATAGGCGTAGAGCCGCGCGACCTGCGCGCGACGCGAGGCCAGGCCCGCGGTCAGCCGGCCGGCGAGACCACGGATCGCCTCGCTCGGCGCCGCGGCGGGAAGTGCGCGGGCGGCGAACGCGTCGCCGAGGGCCGCGTAGCTCGCGAACGTCGAGACCTGCAGGCGCACCTCGCCCTCCGGCCCGTCCGCCGCCGTCGCCAGGTGCCAGTGCCGGCGCACCAGATCGCCCTCGCGCACCGGCGGGTCCTCAGTCAGGCCGCCGGTGGCGACGGCAAGATGCATGGCGGCGGGCAGGCTGATCGCGATGTCGGCGGCGGTGACGTTGGCTTGCGGTCCGCCGGTCAGCGTCGCCTCGTAGGCGCCGGGAAACAACGGCCGCCGGGAGCGCAGCAGCAGCACGTAGTGGACCGTGTCGCCGGCCTCGACGTCCGGAAAGATGATGGTACGCACGCGCCAGTCGCTGAAACTCGGGAAATCGTCGCCGCCCGCGGCCAGCGTGCGGTCGAGCACCGCGTCGGGCGCCACAGCAAGCACGGTCCCGTCAGGCTTGCGCGTATAAGCCTCCAGCAGGGTCGTGCGCTCGAGGCCGCTGCTGAAGCCGAAGCTCTGATTCGCCGCCACCCGTGCCGCGGCATCGGTATCAGCCCGGACATCCCAACTCTGCCGCTCCTGCCAGGTGCCGTCGGCCGCGATATGCAACGAGGCCGTGAGCGACCGATGCCAGATCGCGGCCGCGTCATCGGCCCGCGAGGCGAGCGGCGGCAGGGCAAGAGCCGCGCGCAACGCGGCAGCGGCAATGCGGTTCATGCGCGATCCGGCCGAGTCGGTTCACTGTCTCGTGAACAGCCTGCCACAAACCGTACACGGGGGGGAAGTGTCGCGTTCGGGAAAACCAGCAATCGGCAGGTTTGCCCAGAAGAGTGTGTAGCCGGCACGTCGAAGCCGCGCGAACCTGCCGCCATCGCTTGAGGAGGAAAACGACGCCCGCCCCGGCGCGTTGGCGTCCAGCAGCCTGCCGGGAGCGTTCCCATGAGCGACCACGTCTATCGCACGATCGAGCTGGTCGGATCGTCCGAGAAGAGCATCGAGGACGCGATCGAGACCGCGATCCGTCGCGCCTCCACGACCCTGCGCCACCTGCGCTGGTTCGAGGTGGTGCAGACCCGCGGCCATATCGACGATGGCCGGGTGCAGCACTACCAGGTGACGCTGCGCGTTGCGTTCACCCTCGAGGATACAATTACGAAAGCCTAGCCTTCAATCCGGCCACCGCAGCAGCGCCGCCTCGCCCCGCTGCCGCCGGAGTGCCAGCGGCGTCTGGACCGGCGCCTCGGCCTGTCGGGCGCGGGCCAGTTCCTGGTCGATCCGGTCGGCGACGATCCCCGCCTCGCCGGGATGCAGGTTGCAGGGATCGAGCTGGAACCAGCCAAGTTCCACCTCATGGTCGCGCACGATGACCGGCGGCGCGCCGGCGGCGAGCGCGTCGGCGAGGTCCCAGGCGGTGATCCGCGCGGCGTCGGCATCGACGAGCACTTGCAGCCGGTCGAGTGGGTTGCCGGTCGGATCGGGCCGCCGGCGCGCGAGGATGCCGCGCCACGCCGAAAGCCGTTCCTGCCACAGATCGAGCGCCGCCGCCTGGCGGGCCCGCGCCACTGCGTGGTCGCGCTGCGCCCAGGCGTCGAGTGCGGCGATCGCCCCGGCAATGCCCTCCTTGCCGACCTTCATGCCGCGGCCGATGCCGTGATTTTGCAGCCAGGCGGCGCGCACCAGCTCCTTGCGGCCGGCGACGACGCCCGCGGTCGGGCCGCCCAGGAATTTGTGGGCGCTGTACACCGCGACATCTGCGCCGCGCCCGAGGAAGCCGCGCAGATCGTATTCCGAGGCGCCGTCCACGATCACCGGCACGTCGCATCCGTGCGCGATTTCCACCACCTCCTCGAGCGCCAACTGCCCGTACTCGACCGTGTGGTGAGAGACGACATAAAGGATAGCGGCGGTGTGCGGCCCGATCGCACCGGCGAGCTGATAGGCGCGGGCCTCCGTCGCCTGCCCGACCGGCACCACGCGCCCGCCGGCCAGCCGGATTGCCTGGTCGATCGGCGCGCCGTAGCCGACCATGTGGCCGAGCTGGATCGCGACCTCGTTCGGCCGTTCCCCCGCGTCGGGCAGGCGCTCGATCGCGGCGAGGTCGGTCCCGGTGATTGCGCCGGCGACCGCCAGCGTGATCCCCGCGGACGCCGAGGCGGTGATGAACCCGGCCTCCGCCCCGGTGGCGCGCGCGATCGCGGCGCTGGCGCGGCGCTGCAGATCGGCGATCTCGACGAATTGCGGCAGGATCGCCGCCACCGCCGCGACCGCCTCCGGCACCGCGATCGAGGCGCCGAGGCCGGTCATGGTGCCGGAGGCGTTGATGATCGGCCGCAGGCCGAGGTGTTGGCGGATGTCGGTCATGGCCGCACCGCGGCGATCAGCTCGATCTCGACGGTGATGCCGCGCGGCAGCGAGCCGAGCCCGACCGCCGAGCGGGCGTGCCGGCCGCGCTCGCCGAACACCTCGACGAACAGCGTGGAGGCGCCGTCGATCACCTCCGGTTGGCGGCCGAAATCCGCGACCGCGCGGACCATGCCGAACAGCTTGAGCACGCGCTCGATGCGGCCGAGATCGCCGCCGCAGGCCGCGTTCATCTGCGCGAGCAGGTTGATCGCCGTGATCCGTGCATGGTCGCGCGCCTGTTCGAGGCTGACGTCGCGGCCGACGAGGCCGGTGTGCATCGTGCCGTCGGCGTCGAGCGGCCCCTGGCCAGAGACGAACAGCAGCCCGGCGTGCAGCGTGTAGGGCACATAGCTCGCCACCGGCTGCGGCGGTGCCGGCAGGCGGATGCCGAGCTGGGCCAAGCGAGCCTGGATGTCGGACGCGGCGTCAACCATGCGGGACCTCCCGATGCGAACTGTTCGCTATATCGCGTCAACCCCGCCTTCGACCAGCCGCAGCAGCGTCTCGAGCCGGTCCGCCTCGGCCGCCGGCTTGTCGGTGCGGATGCGCGCGACGCGCGGAAAGCGCAGGGCGACGCCGGATTTGTGGCGCGTCGAGAGCTGGGCGGCGTCGAACGCGACCTCCAGCACCAGTCCCTGCTCCACTTCGCGCACCGGGCCGAAGCGGTTGGTGGTGTGGTTGCGCACCCAGCGATCGAGGAACGCCAGCTCGGCATCGGTGAAGCCGAAATAGGCCTTGCCCACCGGCACCAGTTCCGCGCCACCGCCGTCGGCGTCGCGCCACAGCCCGAACGTGTAGTCGGAATAGTAGCTGCTGCGCTTGCCGTGGCCGCGCTGCGCGTACATCAGCACCGCGTCGATCGTCAGCGGATCGCGCTTCCATTTCCACCAAAGCCCGCGCGGACGCCCCGGCACATAGGAGCTGTCGCGCCGCTTCAGCATCAGCCCTTCGAGCGACGCACCGCGCGCGCCGTCGCGCAGGTCCGCGAGCTGCCCGATCGTGTCGAATGCGATAATTTCCGAGAGATCCATCCGGGGCGGGTGGTGGCGCGCGAACCATGCCTCCAGCCGCGCCCGGCGCGCGTCGAACGGCAGCGGACGCACATCCTCGGCGCCGTCGAACAGGATGTCGTAGAGCCGCACGTACACGGGATAATCGTGCAGCATCTTTGCCGCCGGTGCCTTGCGGTTCAGTCGCTGCTGCAAATCGGAGAATGGCGCCACCTGCCGGTCGCGGATCACCAGCAGCTCGCCGTCGAGAACGCCCAAAGCATCCATCGCCTCGATGATCTCGGGAAACGCCGCAGAAATGTCGTCGGCGCCGCGCGAATAGAGCCGCCGCCCGCCCGCGGTCGCGACGCACTGCACGCGGATGCCGTCCCATTTCCATTCCGCGCGCCACTCGGCCGGATCGAGCGAGGCGAGATCGTCCGCCTCCAGCGCGTGCGCCAGCATCGGCGGGCGGAACACCGGCGCCTCGGCCGGGTCCGGTCGGGCGCCGCGCCCCTCGATCCAGGCGAAGAGCGCGAGGTAGGGCGGCGCCAGCCCGTGCCACACTTCTTCGATCGCATCTGCGTCGAGCCGACCGCCCGCCAGCTCGGCGAGTGCCACCTTGGCCAGCCGCGCCGAGGCGCCGACGCGCAACGCGCCGGTGATCAGCTTGAGGATCGCATAGCGCACCGAGGCGTCGGAGGCATCGAGCCAGCCGGCGACGATCGCGGGCAGCGCGGGTTTCGGCGCGGCCGCGAGCGTTTCCACCACCTCGGCCAGCGCCGGCGGCGCGCCGCTCGCCTGGCCGGGCCAGATCAGCGCCACCGTCTCGGCGAGGTCGCCCACGTAGTCGTACGACCACGCAAACAGCACCGGATCGACACGGCTTTCGGCGAGGGCGCGGATCAGGCCCGGCTTGGCCGCCTCGAAGGCGAGCTCGCCGGTGATCGCGGCGAGGCCCCAGCCGCGATCGGGATCGGATTCGGTGGCGAAGTAGCGGCGCAGAAGGGCCAGCTTGGCGAGGCGGCCGGGCGTGAACACCAGCCGCTCCAGCAGCGAGGCGAAGGCGATCACGCGGCTTCCTCCGCCTCCTCCTCGTAGCCGACCAGGCGCAGCGCGCGGCCGGCGATGCCGCGGGCGGTGGCGGCGTGGATCAGCGCCTCCTCCCGCCCGTGCGTCACCCACACCTCCGGCGCACCCACGTCATCGAGCGTCGCGAGCAGCTCGTCCCAGTCGGCGTGGTCGGAGATGATCAGCGGCAATTCGATTCCGCCCGCTTTGGCGCGCTGGCGGACGCGCATCCAGCCCGACGCCATGCCCACGACCGGCTCGGCGAGCCGCCGCGCCCAGCGATCGGCGACCGCGCCGGGTGGTGCGAGCACGATCGCACCCACCAGATCGGCCTTCGCCGCCGCTGTCGCCGGGCGCAGGTCGCCGAGTGCCACACCCAGCGCCTCGTACGCGTCGCAGAGCGGGGCAAGCGCACCGTGCAGCCAGATCGGGCGATCCCACCCCGCCTGCCGCAGCAGTACCACCAGCCGCTGGCATTTTCCGAGCGCATAGCAGCCGATCACGTGACTGCGCTCGGGGAACAGGGCGACCGAGACCAGCAGCTTTTCGACTTCCAGCCCGGCGGGGGGATGACGAAACACCGGGAGTGCAAACGTCGCTTCGGTGACGAACACATCGCACGGCACCGGCTCGAACGGGCGGCAGGTGGGGTCGGGTGCCCGCTTGTAGTCGCCGCTGACCACGACCCGGCTGCCACGGTATTCCATCGCCACCTGCGCCGAGCCGAGCACGTGCCCGGCCGGTACTAGCCACAGCCGCACCTCGCCGATCGTGAGCGGCTCGCCCCACGGCAAGGCCTGCTGCACGCCCCCTGCCCTGTCCTCGCCCATCCGCACCCGCATCAGCGCGAGCGTCGCCGCACTGGCGAGCACGCGGTCGTGGCCTGGACGGGCATGATCGGAATGGGCGTGGGTGATGATGGCGCGCTCGACCGCACGCAGCGGGTCGATGAAGAACCCGCCGGGCTCGCAATAGAGTCCGGCGGGCAGCACTTTCAGCCAGGTGGAAGGATGGGGCGGCATCGCACCTATGTGGTGCGGTGCCGCCGCGTCGCGAGGCGTCCTCTCCGTGGCCTGCAAGAATCGACGCAAAGGTCTTGCCAGGACGGGAAACAATGCCGTTGGCGGGGAGCGATCGCGGAATTGTAATAATCATTGCTAAAGCCGCGGATCACAATATGAAGATCAGCCGTCGAATCACGCCGCCGCGTCGTCGGTCATTGGTGCGGGGCCTGCAACTTGGTGCGATGGTCTCGCTAGACCCGCTTGGGCGCCCGAGCGAGGTTCGAACGGCACGACAAAGGTCTGGCTGGTATCGAAATTCTCCTTCCCAGAGCGCGTGCACCAGTCTCGAATCACAAGAGTCGAAGGGAAGGAAAACCGACGGACTTGGTTCCTGCCCGAACAGGAGGGGTGCTCGATGAGAAGCAAACCAGTTCTGGCATCGGCGCTGGCGGCGACGATGGTATTTGCTAACGTTGCTGCAGCACAACAAGCGCTGGGCCAGTCCCCAACTACGCCGCAGTTTTGCTCGGCGCAGATTAGCATCGGGTCTTACATTCCGGGTGGAGCGAACGAGGACCCGGACGTAGCGCGCGTCAACGCCGAAATCGACAGGATTTTCGCGGGGGCACTGAAAGCGGCACAAAACGCGGCATCGCTCGACCCGTACCATCGGGTGACCTTGCTTGGGACGCTCGCTCTTTACGACAGGAATCTGTCTGTCAAAAGGAATCTTGCCTGCACGTCGTGCCATGCCCCGGAGACGGGCTTCACCGGTGGTGTCTCGCTCTTCAATCAGACGATTGTGGCGCAGCCAGGCTCGGCGGCCGTCACCATTGCCAAACCTCCGGCCCCCAATTTCCGGATATCAGCGCGCAAGCCACAGAGCTACGGATATGCGCCGTTCTCGCCGATCCTCGAGTACGATGCGGCCCGACAGCAGTTCACCGGAGGCAATTTCTGGGATATGCGGGCGACCGGATACCGGCTGGACAATCCGGCCGCGGAGCAAGCCCAAGGGCCGCCCCTCAACCCGGTCGAGATGGGCCTATCCAATTCTGCTTGCGTC
This sequence comes from uncultured Alphaproteobacteria bacterium, assembly GCA_963754235.1. GTDB lineage: Bacteria > Pseudomonadota > Alphaproteobacteria > Acetobacterales > Acetobacteraceae > DATAYA01. The sequence goes on from CAVWFK010000008.1 coordinate 179,483, forward strand.
GCTTACCGACTGTCGCAAAGCCATTACAGCGGCTTGTTCGAACAGCTCTGGGGTGCGCAGTCGTTCGCGATACATTGGCCTGCGAATGTCGATGCGGTATGTCCAACGCGCGGCCCACCGCCTGCCGGCGATCTGCTTCCGGTCCACCTCAGCGCCGTCGATCGCGGAACGTCGAACTCGACCTTCGATCATCTGGTGTTGTCCATCGCTGCCGCTGAAGCCTCCCCCGACGTGAGCCCGTTCTCGTCGAAATTTGACCACGCCGTCACCCTCTCCCAGCAAAGTGTGTTAAGCAGAGAGGAGTTCGCTGGAAGGGAGTTGTTCCGGGGCAAAGCAAAATGCAATACGTGCCATCTGGACGGGACCCAGAACACGCCAGGAGCGAGCACGAGACCAACTCCAGCATCTTCGCGCAACGTTCTGTCCAATAATCCGAACACGGGACCTCTCTTTACGGACTTCCAGGCCCATAATATCGGGGTCCCCGCCAACCATGCGCTTCCGTATTATTGTGAAACCGAGCCGGACCAGTACGGCTACGTCGCGAACCCGCTCGGAACACGCTATATTGACGATGGCGTCGGTGCCTTCCTCGCCAATGCATCGAACCCAAACAAAAGCTGGGCTCAATATGCCCCGAAGTTCGATGGAAGGTTTCAGACACCGACCTTGCGCAATGTCGACAGGCGCCCACGCCCGGACTTCGTGAAAGCGTACATGCACAATGGCTTCTTCAAAAGCCTGAGAGAAGTCGTGCATTTCTACAATACGCGCGACGTGCTGCCGCGATGCACAAATCCGCTCGACCCACGGACCGGAACGGGCTGCTGGCCCGCTCCCGAAGTGAGCGCTAACGAGGACAAGACGGTTGGAAATCTTGGCCTGAGCGATCAGGAGGAGAATCTGATCGTCGCCTTCCTCAAGACACTGACGGATGGCTACATACGTGTCGCCGCGCCGGGCGACGCAATCGGTGCATCAGCCGGCGCCAGCTCATCCGCCCCCTCGCGTTGAGCGCAACGGAGCTGGATGTGGCGTGTCTGCGCGCGGCAGCGGCGCAGTGCAAGGATGCGGCGGCATCGCACCTACGTGCTGCGGTGCCGCCGCATCGCGCGGCGTCGTCTCGGGTTCGGATCAGGCCCGGCGGCGGCGGGCGCCGTTACCGAAGGAAGGAGAGTCAGCCGCGCCGGCGAACCGCACCCAGACCGACAAGCCCAAACCCAAGCATCGCCAGGGCCGCCGGTTCCGGAACAGATGGCACCGACACAAACGGCAGCGCAACGCCAAGCGCCGCGGGCGGGCCGCAACACTCGCCATACACAAGGTCAAACGAAAACGTGCCACTGGGCCCGGTATAGGTGGCCGGCGTCGTCGTAAATCCGGTGGGGCCAGGTGCATCGATCATGAGAACGCTGCCGATCTGAAGTTGCAGCCCGTCGTCATGCCCGGCCTGGAAGAGCTCGCCATTGGTGACCGTGACGGTGCCGGTAAACTCAAGCACTGTGTTGTTGAGGTTCGCAGCCAGCGCGGCGGGCGAGCCAGTCAGGATGGTGGCGCCGCCGGTCGCGAGAAACCCGCCCAACGTGTAGCCGTTCGCCGATGCATTACTGTTGAAGCAGAGCGTATCCCCGGCGAATATCCCGCCGCAGGCTGGGTTCGTCGGCGACGGAACCGAGAACGTCGCGTCGGCCGCGCCATGCGAGAAGCCGATCACCGCGTTCGAGGACGCCGCATTGTTCAGGTAGGCGGAGCCGATCACGACGGATGCGTGGCTGGTCCCCGGGCTGAGCACAGCCGCGGCGGCAAGAATCCCGGCACCGGCGGCACGTTTCAAATGGGTCATGTATCTCCTTCGGCTGTCGAGGCGCATTGAACATCTCCCTGCGCGAAGTGCGCGATCTGACCGCACGCGATTCGTGTGGCCCGCAAGAATTCAAGCAAGGATCGTGCCAGGAAGGAAAAACAATGGGTTGGACCGAGAGGCGCGCCGAGGTGTAATAATTTCCGACCCAAAATAAGCGAAAGTCAGGTTTTCGCGTCAGATCGGCCGACAGCGGCGGCGGACGAGCCGGCAATCGTCTGCACCACTTCGAAGCCCTCGAACTCGGGGTGACCGAGATAGAGCGGCCGGTTCTCGCCCGCCGCCGCGTGCGCCATGCGAAACGCCTCCGAGCGCGTCCACGCCTCGAACGCGGCGCGGCTGCGCCAGATCGTGTGCGAGGCATAGAGCGTGTGATCCTCGCGCCGCGGGCCGCGGGCGAGATGGAAGGTGACGAAGCCGGGCACCGATGTCAGATGGCTGTCGCGGCTCTTCCAGACGCGCTCGAACTCGGCCTCCGCGCCCGGCGTCACCTTGAAGCGGTTCATGGCGATGAACATGCGGCCTCTCCTCGGTTGGTCCGGCGCGGAAAGGAGAAGGAGGACAGAGACAAGACGCTGATGTACGTCGCGCCGAGGTTGGAAGGATATTGATCCGTACGGAGTCGCCGAGCAAGTATGGCGCGCCTGCCATCCGGCGCTTGGCGCAGACCCGCAGGAGGGCCGCAGAGGCCGTAGAGTCTCCAACCGAAGGGAACCCGGAATGCGTCTTTTCTCGGCCACGCTCGCGACCGAAACCAATACCTTCTCGCCCATGCCGACCAGCCTCGCCGCCTATCGCGAGGGCGTGTTTCTTCGCCCCGGCGAGCACCCCGACGCGACACCCCTGATGTGCACGGCGCCGCTCTGGGTGGCGCGGCGACGCGCCGCGGCGGACAACTTCACCCTGGTCGAGGGAAGCTGTTTCGCCGCCAGCCCCGCGGGCCTCACCAACCGTGCCGATTACGAATTCATGCGCGATACCATCCTTGCCGAACTGAAGGCAGCGCTACCGCTCGATGGTGTGCTGCTCGGGCTGCACGGCGCGATGGTCGCGCATGGCTATGACGACGTCGAGGGCGACATCATCGAGCGAGCGCGCGAGATCGCGGGCACGCGCACCGTGATCGGGGTGGAACTCGACCCGCACTGCCATCTCACGCAAAAGCGCGTCCGCCTCTCCGATATCGTCGTGCTCTATAAGGAATTCCCGCATACCGATGTCGTGGAGCGGGCGGAGGATTTGCTCAGCCTCGTGCTCAGGACGATCCGGGGTGAGATCCGTCCGGTCATGTCGCTCTACGATTGCCGGCAGATCGGCAGCTATCCGACGACGCTGCCGCTGATGCGGGGCTTTGTTGACCGGATCAAGGCTCTCGAGGGCAAGGACGGTGTTCTGTCGGTCTCCATCGGTCACTGCTTTCCCTATGCCGACGTGCCGGAATTGTCGGGCCGCGTGCTGGTGATCGCGGATCGGGACAAACAAGCGGCCGATCGCCTGGCCAGCACGCTCGGCGCCGAGTTCGTGGCGATGCGCGGGCGGACCGCACCCGAATACGTGCCGGTCGATGCGGCGATCGACGCGGCCCTGGGGGCGGCCGGCGAGCCGGTGGTGCTGGCAGAGCCGGCCGACAATGCCGGAGGCGGGGCGCCCTCGGACAACACGACCATCCTGCGCCGCCTGCTCGAACGACGGGTGGAGCGCACCGCAATCGGTCCGATCTGGGACCCGATCGCGGCAAAACTCTGCTTCGACGCCGGGGAAGGTGCCTGCTTTCCGCTGCGCTTCGGCGGCAAGACGGGCCCCGCATCCGGTCTGCCGATCGATGCCACGGTGGAAATCGCGGCACTCCGGCGTGATTGCTGGCAGAGCTTCGGCCCCACCCGAGTCCCGCTCGGCGATTGCGCGGCGATCCGGGCAGGCGGCGTGGAGGTGGTGCTGATCAGCAATCGCACGCAGGCGCTCGGCCTCGAACTCTTCACCAACCTCGGGATTGATCCCGGTGCCAGAAAACTTCTCGTCGTGAAATCGACCAACCATTTCATGGCCGCGTTCGGCCCGATCGCGCACAAGGTCATCTATGTCGAAACCGACGGACCACTCGACCGCAACTATACCCGGATTCCGTACACGAAGGTGGCACGGCCGATCTGGCCATTGGACAACGAGACCGCTCCGGGCCTGATCCTGTGACAGCAAAATGGTTGCGACCGTCCGGGCTCGGCGCTAGCGTCCCCCTCGGCGGATGGAGGCGGCACTATGAGAATTTCCCGCAGGACCGTGCTCAGGGGCGGCGTGGCTGCCGGTGCCGCGGCCGGCGTGCCGATGATCCGGCGCGCCCGCGCGGCGACCAATACGACGACGATGAAGGCGGTGATGCAGGGGGATCTCCGATCCTTCGACCCGATTTGGACCACCGCGAACATCACGGCCTATTACGGCGCCATGGTGTACGACACGCTTTTCTCCACCGACGCCAACTTCCAACCGCAGCCGCAGATGGTGGGCAAGTGGGGCGTGAGCGACGACAAGCGCACCTATACCTTCGAGTTGCGCGACGGCTTGATCTGGCAGGACAACACCCCCTTGACCGCGGCGGATTGCGTCGCGTCGATCCGGCGCTGGGCGGTCCGCAACAGCGGCGGCCAGTTGATGATGGAGTACACGAAGGATCTTTCCGCCAAGGACGAGAAGACTTTCACCCTCGCCCTGAAGGAGCCGTTCGGCCTGCTGATTCCGGCCTTCGCTTCCACCGCGACGCCCGACTGCTTCATGATGCGCAAGAAAGATGCCGAGACCGATCCCTTCCAGCAGGTGAAGGAGCACATCGGTTCCGGACCCTTCACGTTCAACGAGAAGGAGACGCGGCCGGGCAGCCGGTACGTGTTCGACAAGTTTACCAAATATGTGCCGCGCTCGGAGCCGGCTTCCGGGCTCGCCGGCGGCAAGGTCGTGAAACTCGATCAGATTATCTGGGAGAATATCGCCGACGAGCAGACGGCGACCGCCGCCCTGGTAGCGGGAGAGATCGACTTCTTCGAGCTGCCGCCCATCGACCTGCTGCCGCAGTTGCAGTCGAACCCCGACATCCAGATCAGCGTCCTCGACAAGTCCGGCAATGTCATCATGATGCGGCTCAACTGCCTGCATCCGCCCTTCGACAACGTGAAAGCGCGGCAGGCGATGCTCTACCTGATCAACCAGACCGACATTCTGAAGGCGACATACGGCAATCCCAAATACTACAACAAGGTCGACTCGCTGTTCGGCTACGGCACGCCGATGACGAACGACGCCAACACGGGCTGGTTCAAGGCTGCCCCCGATCGCACCAAGGCGAAGCAGCTCTTTCAGGAATCCGGCTATAAGGGCGAGAAGGTCATCGTCCTGCAAGCGACCGATTTCGCCTTCATGAACAATTCCGAGCAGCTCATCGCCAACTGGCTGAAGCAGATCGGCGTCAATGCGCAGCTTGCGCCGAGCAACTGGGGCGGTGTGGTCACGCGGCGCGCCAGCATGGCGCCGGACGATAAGGGCGGGTGGGATATCTTCGTCACCTCCGGATCGAGCTACGATTTCGGCAACCCGATCACCATGGTCTCGCTTTCCGCCAACGGCAAAAAAGGCTGGTTCGGCTGGCCGGAAAACGCACAGTATGAGGCGTTGCGCAAGAAATGGGCGGTGGTGCCCACACTCGCCGAGCGGCAGGCGATCGCCCGCCAGATGCAGGCGCTCGCCTGGGATTTCGTGCCGATGGTGGTCCTCGGGCAGTATGTCAGCCCGGCGGCGATGCGGAAGAATGTGCAGGGTGTGATCGGAATGCCCGACATCATCCCGTTCTGGAACGTCTCCAAGAGCTGAGGCGTCTAGCCCTTCATTTTCCGCACGCCCGCGGCCGCTCTGCCCGCCGCCGGTCAGGGGCGCTGCGGTCGGGCGTTGCTGCGGTCGGGCGTTACGGTTGGGCGCTGCGGTTCAGACTGGCACCGCGCCGCGGCGGCCTGCTAAGCTCCGCCGATGAACATCGCCCTCCGCAAGCCGATGACCCTTGCGGACTTCCTGATCTGGGAGCGCAAGCAGGAACTGCGCTACGAGTTCGACGGCTTCCGGCCGGTCGCCATGACCGGGGGCACGGTCGAGCACAGCGTAATCGGCACCAACCTTGTCCGCGCGCTGGAGGACCGTCTGCGCGGCAAGCCGTGCCGTGCGTTTCGGGGCGACCTGAAGATCATCGTCGCCGGCCGGGTACGCTATCCGGACGCGCTCGTCACCTGCTCTCCGGTGCCCCCGCGCACTGACATCATTCCCCACCCGGTGGTCGTGTTCGAGATCCAATCGGACAGCACCGGGCACATCGACCGCGTGACTAAGAACGTCGAGTACCGCGCCACGCCCTCGATCCAGCACTACGTCATGCTGGAGCAGACCTCGATGGCCGCCACGATCTTCTCGCGCAAGGGCGAGGGCTGGGTGGGCGCGTTGCTCATCGGCGAGACCACCCTCGCCCTGCCCGCGATCGGCATCGAACTGCCGCTCGCGGCCCTCTACGAAGGCATCACGCTGCCGCAACAGGACGGTTGACGCCCCGCCCCTTCCGGGCAATCTGCCGCCGATGCTTGGAACAATCCCGGAACCCTTCGCCGGCTGGTTCGCCGCGCGCGGCTGGCGGCCGCGGCCGCACCAGCTTGCCGTCATCGACGCGGCGCGGGCGGGCGGGAGCGTCCTGCTGATCGCGCCCACCGGCGGCGGCAAGACGCTGGCCGGCTTCCTGCCCAGCCTGATCGAGCTTGCGGCGGCGCCGCGCGAGGGGCTGCACACGCTCTATGTCAGCCCGCTGAAGGCGCTCGCGACCGACGTGGCCCGCAACCTGCTCGCCCCGGTCGCCGAGATGGGTTTGCCGGTCGCGATCGAGACCCGCACCGGCGACACGCCGGCCGACCGCCGCCGCCGCCAGCGGGAGCGGCCGCCGCAAATGCTGCTGACCACACCCGAAAGCCTCGCCGTGATGCTCTCGCTCCCCGACGCCGGCGCGCTGTTCGGCGGCCTGCGTGCGGTGGTGATCGACGAGGTGCACGCGCTCGCCGGCATCAAGCGGGGCGATCAATTGGCGCTCGGCCTCGCCCGGCTCGCGACCCTCGCCCCCGCCGCGCGCCGCATCGGGCTGTCGGCAACCGTGGCGCACCCCGCGGCACTCGCGGCCTATGTCTCGGCCGACGGGTGCGGCGGCGGCGTGCGGCGGATCGAGGTCGCGGACGGCGCGCCCCCCTCGCTCTCGGTGATGCTGCCTGACGGCGAGCTGCCCTGGGGCGGGCGGATGGGGCTGATCTCGGCGCCGGAAATCCTCGACCGCATCCGCATCGCGAACCTGACCATCGTGTTCGTCAACACCCGCGCGCAGGGCGAGATGTTGTTCCAGGCGCTGTGGCGGCTGAATACGGAGACACTGCCGATCGGTCTGCACCACGGCAGCCTCGATATCGCTCAGCGCCGCCGCGTCGAAGCTGCGATGGCGGAAGGCAGGCTGCGCGCCGTGGTCGCGACCTCCTCGCTCGATCTCGGCATCGACTGGGGCGGGGTCGATCAGGTGATCCAGGTCGGCGCGCCGAAGGGCGTCTCACGCCTGTTGCAGCGCGTCGGTCGCGCCAATCACCGCATGGACGAACCCTCGCGCGCCGTGCTGGTGCCGGCCAACCGCTTCGAGGTGCTGGAGTGCGAGGCTGCCATGCTCGGCGTCGCGTCGCGCGAGCTTGACGGCGATCCGCCCCGCCGGGGCGGCCTCGACGTACTGGCGCAGCATCTGCTGCTGATGGCGGCGGGCGCCCCGTTCCACCCCGATGCGATGTTCGCCGAGATCACACGTACCCAGCCCTATCGCGATCTCTCTCGCGCCGATTTCGACGATGTGCTGCGCTTCGTCGAGGATGGCGGCTACGCACTGCGCTCCTACGAGCGCTGGCGCAAACTGTTCCGCGACAGCGCGGAGTTGGTGCACATTCGCTCCGAGCGTATCGCGCGGCAGGCACGGATAAACGTCGGCACCATCGTCGAGGCGCCGATGCTGAAGGTGCGGCTCGGGCGGCAGATGCTCGGGGAGGTGGAAGAATATTTCGTCAACGGATTGACGCCCGGTGACACGTTCATGTTCGCCGGCCGGCTGCTGCGCTTCCTGCGGGTGCGCGACATGGCCGCCGAAGTGGTCGATGGCGGGGCGGGCGAGCCGAAGGTGCCGGCCTATGAGGGCGGGCGCCTGCCGCTCACCACCAATCTCGCCGCCCGCGTCCGCGCTCTGCTGGCCGAGCCGCGGAGCTGGCGCGCCTTTCCGGCGCCGGTGCAGGAATGGCTCGAATTGCAGCGCGAGCGCTCCGAGCTGCCTGGGCGCGACGATCTGCTGGTCGAGACCTTTCCCCGGGAGGGCCGCTGGTATCTCGTCGCCTACACCTTCGAGGGCCGCAACGCCCACCAGACGCTAGGGATGCTGCTGACGCGCCGGATGGAGCGCACGGGTGTGGTGCCGCTCGGCTTCGTTGCGACCGACTACGTGATCGCGGCGTGGTCGGCCGAAGAGCCGCGTGACGTCGCGGCGCTGTTCGACGAGGACATGCTGGGCGACGATCTGGAAGCCTGGATGGCGGAGAGCTCGATGCTGCGGCGGACGTTCCGTAACGTCGCGGTGATCGCCGGGCTGATCGAGCGCCGCCGTCCGGGCGAGGAGCGCACGCGCCGCCAGGTCACGGTCAATTCCGATCTGATCTACGACGTGCTCCGCCGCCATCAGCCCGACCATGTGCTGCTGCGCGCGACCCGCGCCGATGCGGCCGGCGGGCTCACCGATCTCGGCCGGCTCGCGGCGATGCTGGCGCGTGCGCGCGGGCACATCCGCCACCGCGCGCTCGACCGCGTCTCGCCGCTCGCGATCCCGGTGATGCTCGACATCGGCCGCGAGAGTGTGCGCAGCGACGCGAGCGAGGAGGCCCTGCTCGCCGAGGCCGAGGCGCTGATTGCCGAGGCGATGGCGCCACTTCCGGCGCCCGAGAAGCGGCGGCGCGCATGACGCCGGCACCCCTGCACGTCGCGGGCGAGCGGCTGCTGCTCGACCCCGCCGGCGCGCTGGTGTGGCCGGCAGGCGGCCTGCTCGCGGTCGCCGATTTGCATTTGGAGAAGGGCACTGCGTGCGCGGCGGCCGGCCGTCTGGTGCCGCCCTGGGATACCCGCGCAACACTCGATCGTCTGGCCCTGCTGCTGCGCCGCTGGCGGCCGCGCGTCGTGGTGGCGCTGGGCGACAGTTTCCACGATTGCGGCGGATCGGCACGGCTGCTTCCCGCCGATGCCGCGCGGCTCGCGGTGCTGGCACGGACGGCGCGCTTCGTGTGGGTGTTCGGCAATCACGACCCCTGCCCGCCCGACGGCATTGCCGGCGACGCCGTCGAGGAGTGGCGCGCCGGGCCGCTGGTGTTCCGGCACATCGCCCAGCCGGCCGCCGCGGCCGGCGAGGTCAGCGGGCATTTCCATCCGCGGGCGGTAGTCGCGACCCGGGCGGGCGGCGTGAGCCGGCCGTGTTTCGTCACCGATGCGCGCCGCATGATGCTGCCGGCCTTCGGCGCCTACACGGGCGGGCTTGACGTGACCGCGCCGGCGATCGCAGCGCTGTTCCCGCGTGGCGGCCGCGCTTTCCTGCTCGGCCGCGACCGGCTGTTCGGCTTCACCCTGCGGAGTCCGCTTCAGACCGCAACTGCTGGCACAGCGACAGCGCCAATTTGCGCTGTTACGATCTGACCGTAAACGGAATGTCGCCTTCTGTAACCTTGGCACCGGAAATCGTCTTGACGGACCAGTGCAGCATGTAGTTGCCGGCGGACAAGCGCGGCGCCCTGGCAAACAGCAAGTTTGGAGCCGCATCGAGGCTCGGGTGGAGCGTTTCGACCACCTTGCCGCCGAGGGTTACGACAAGAAGCGAGTTGGCATGGTCCACCGGTCTATCAAAGCGCACAAAAAACTGGCTGCTGCGGCCATCCATCACGGCGCTCGCTGCCGGGTTCAACTCCATTACGTGGGCGGTCTGTGCCGACGCGCCCTGCAACATGAACAGTAACGCTGCGGATCCCAGCCCTGTGCCTCCGAAATACCGCGACAGCATGATCACGCGCCTTCCATGACCAGGGATTGGCAAACTAGCAATGGCTTACACGCGGTGTCTAGCTTTCTGCGCAAGGCGCTGACGAGCATTGCCGTATCGGGTCCGCCGGAAACGGCATGTCCAGGGCAAGCTGGGACAGGTAGTGTCTGGAACCGTCCCGAAGAATGTTGTGCGAGCGCGGGCGCGTCGCGCGGTGCATGGGGCCAACCATCCGCGCTGTCGCCGCTAAAATTGCCCTTGCGATCAGGTTCCGATCGCCGGTAAATCGCGATCGACGGGCTTGTGAGGCCGGCGCTGCGGCGCTCGCGGCAGATCAGCGGCACCCTCCTCGCGCTGGGAGGCGTGGCGCCAAGCGAGGATGGTTCGCATGGCAAACGTCAATGCGCCGAACGGCTTCGAGCCGGTGGGCCTTCTCAAAGGCGCGCCGACCCTCGGCAACGTCGTTGATACCGGAAGACTCTCTGATCAGAACCGATGCGCCCAATCGCGCAGGCCGATGGACATGATGGTCCAGGGCTGCGCCACGAGCTTGTTCCAGGCCTCGCAGCAGTGATCGACGAGATTGTCGTAGCCGGTGAAGATGTGGTTGGAGAGCCAATTGTCGCGCATGAACTGCCAGATGTTCTCCTGCGGGTTCAATTCGGGGCACTTGGCGGCAGCGGGACGATGGTGATGTTGTCGGGCACGGCGAGCTGCGCCGAGAGGTGCCATCCGGCCTGATCGAGCAGCAGCGCCGCGTGCCGACCCGGCGCGACCTCGGCCGAAATCACGGAAAGGTGCAGGTTCATCGCCTCGGTGTTGCACCACGGCAGGATCAGGCCCGCCGCCTTGCCCTCCTTGGGGCAGATGGCGCCGAAGATGTAGGTCGAGGCGGTCCGCTGATCGTGCGGCGCCGAGGGCCGGGTGCCGCGCAGCGACCAGCGACGGGTGATCTTGTTTTTCTGGCCAATTCTGGCCTCGTCGCCGAACCAGACCTCTATGTCGGCGGGATCGAGGCTTCGCTCGTGCGCGATCGCCGCCAGCGCGGCGGGAAGGTCTTTTTTTTAAAGGCTTCGATCGCCCCCGCGGCCTGGGCGTGATGGCGCGGCCGCGCCGACAGTTTGCGGTACCCATCGCGCGCAGCTCGCGGCTCAGCGTCTGCTTGGAGACGCTGATGTGGAACTCGTCCCAGACCCATTGGCAGAGATCGATGATCCGCCAACGGACCACGCCGTGCACGGCCGGGATCGGCCCGCTCTCGATCACCGCCGCCAGCGCCGCCCGGTGTCTGGCGTCGAGACGCGACGGCTGGCCGGGCGCCTTGCGATCGACCAGCCCTTGCGGGCCGTACGCGTTGAAGCGCAGCACCCAGTCGCGCACGATTTGCAGGGTCACGCCGCCGATCGCCGCCGCCTCGGTGCGGGTCGCTCCGTCATAGATCGCGGCCAGCGCCAGCAAGCGGCGCACCTGCTTGGCATCCCGGCTCTCGCGCGCCGCCCGGCGCACGCCGGCCGCGTCAAAATCCGCCCGCAGCGGGATTGGCATGGCGAAACTCCTCCGTTCGCCAGCCTTCAAGCAGATCACGGCCGCGTCGGGGAATCCCCTACGAGTCGTGATCATCAAGTCTTGGTATAAGATAGCCCAGGCCAACACCACCCCGATCTTCTTCGGCGAAGCCCTGCCCGCAGAGGAGAGATAAATGCCAACCGTTCTGCGCATCGGGGGATTTCGGGTTTATTTTTACAGTCACGAGCCAAATGAGCCGCCGCACGTGCACGTTGACCGCGAGGGTGCCTCGGCCAAAGTGTGGCTGGACAGCGCCATGCTGGTCAGTAGCGCTGGGTTTCGGCCAAGGAACTAGGCGATGTGCTACGGTTGATGCAGGCGCACCACTGCAGCTCTTGGAGGCATGGCGCGATTTCTTCAGCTCAGGCGGAGACGGCGGACATAGGGTGTTGGTACGATGACGAATTGTCGGTCGCTTGATGGATGGCGGAGCATTTCGTGCGCTCGCTGGTATCGTTGGCAAAGGACAGGGGAGGCTCCATTGGGAGATGCGGGGGGCTACGGCATTCATTGGCGATAGACGAGGACTTGAGCACGAGGGTTGTTGGGGGTGGGGGGAGGGCGCGGTTGAGGGTTGCCGCAGGCCGCGTAGCCGTCCCGCTTCGAACATTTCGCCCGAAGCACGCTCACCTTTGAAAAAGCGCGAGGACTCGCGCAAACCGACAATCATGCCTGAGCGCCCCCCTGTTGCGCCCGTCCTGCTGTGGTTCCGCCAGGACCTTCGCCTCGGCGACCAGGCGGCGGTCCAGGCTGCCGTCGCGACCGGCCGGCCGGTGCTGCCGGTCTACGTGCTCGACGAGGCGAGCGGCGGGCCGTGGGCGCCGGGCGGCGCCGCGCGCTGGTGGCTGCACCACAGTCTTGCGGCACTCGCCGCGTCACTCGCGGCGCGGGGGGCGGCGCTGGTCCTCCGGCGCGGGCGATGGCAGGAGGAAATCCCGCGCCTGGCGCAGGAGACGGGTGCGACCGAGGTCTATACCGGCCGAATGCACGAGCCCTGGGCGCGGCGCGCCGAGGCGACGGTCGGGTGTGCGGTGCGGCTGCACCCGCACCGCACCTCATCCCTGTTCGACCCGGGGGAAATCCGCACCCATTCCGGCGCCCCCTTCGGCGTCTATACCTCGTTCATGCGCGCGTGCCGCGCGGCCCCGCCGCCACCCGCGCCCCGGCCCGCACCGCGCCGCATCCATGGCGCCGCGGCACCGCGCTCGGACGCGCTGGATGACTGGCGCCTGCTGCCCACGAAGCCCAACTGGGCCGGCGGGCTGCGCGAGACCTGGAAACCCGGCGAAGCCGGCGCCGCGGCGCGGCTGGACGCCTTCGCCCGCTGCGGCCTCGCGCGCTACCATGAACAGCGCAACCTTCCCGGCCTCGGTCACGGCACCTCGATGCTCTCGCCGCACCTGCATTGGGGCGAGCTCTCGCCCGCACAGGTCTGGCACGCGAGCGGCCATGCAGCAGAACACACCGGACGCGGGGTGGAGACATTCCAGAACGAGGTGCTCTGGCGCGAGTTCGCCGCCTATACGCTCTGGCACGCCCCGCACCTGCCCGAGCGGCCGCTGCGCGAGGCGTTCGCCCGCCTGCCGTGTCGGCGCGACGCACGGGCAGAGCGCGCCTGGCAACGCGGCCGGACCGGCATCCCGATGGTCGATGCCGGGATGCGCCAGCTCTGGCGGATCGGATGGATGCACAACCGGGTGCGGATGATCGCCGGAAGCTTCCTGGTCAAGCACCTGCTGATAAGCTGGCGCGACGGCGAGGCATGGTTCTGGGACACGCTGGTCGATGCCGACCTCGCGTCAAACAGCGCCTCCTGGCAGTGGCTCACGGGATGCGGCATCGACAGCCAGCCGTTCTTCCGTGTGTTCAATCCGGTGTTGCAGGCCCGCAAGTTCGATCCCGACGGCACCTATGTCCGCCGCTGGGTGCCGGAATTGGCGCGGCTGCCCGACGCCCACATCCATGCACCGTGGGAGGCGCCGGCCGAAATGCTGGATGCGGCCGGCGTGGCACTGGGCGAGACCTATCCGGCGCCGATCGTGGATCTCGGCGAGGGCCGCGCCCGCGCGCTCGACGCCTACCGTACCATCGCGCCCGGAGCGCGATGAATTCGCCCGTCATCCCCCCGGGCGCGCGCGTCCGCGTCGTTGGCGACGTTCACGGTGACGCGCGCGCCTTCGCCCATGCCGCCGAGACCGACCGCTTCGTGGTGCAGCTCGGCGATCTCACCGACGAGGGGGCCGACAGCGCCGAGGCGCTGCGGATCGCACTCCGCCTGCTCGACGAGCGCCGCGGCCTGTTTCTGCTGGGCAACCACGACCGCAAGCTCGCCCGCGCGCTCGCCGGCAGCGACGTGCGCATCGGTCCGGGGCTTGCCGGCACGCTCGCCCAGCTCGATGCCGATTTGCGCGCGCGAACCTTCGATGCGATCGCGCACGCGCCGGCCTGGCTCGGCTGGCAGCGTCGTGCGTTCTTCGTGCATGGCGGGTTCGACCCCGCGATGCTGCATACGCCGCCGCCGCCGGGCCTCGCCAAGACCGACCGCCTGCTCTCGCGCGCGCTGTTCGGGCAGGTGATTGGGCGGATGCGCTCTGACGGCTATCCCGAGCGCGTGCTCGACTGGGTAGACCGCATCCCCGACGGCCTGACGGTCTATTGCGGCCACGACCGGCGTTCGCGCGACGGGCGGCCGTGGGTCACGCGGGGCGCGGCGGGCGGCACGGCGGTGTTTCTCGACACCGGCGCCGGCAAGGGCGGACACCTCTCCTGGATCGATCTCTGAGGCCCGGTTAGTCTCGCGCATGGCACGAAATCCGACCGCACCCGCATCCGGGCCGACCACGCTCTGCATCGACATCGGCGGCACGCATCTGAAGGCCGGGCTGGTCGATGGCTCGGGTGCCCCGGTGGGGGAGGAGGCCCGCGTCGAAACTCCTCACCCTTCGCCGCCCGAGATGGTGATGGACCTCCTCGACGATCTGGCCCGCGGGCTCGGCGCGTTCGACCGCGTCTCGGTCGGCTTTCCCGGCATCGTGCGCCGCAACGCCGTGCTCAGCGCGCCGAAGCTCGGCGAGGAGGCGTGGCGCAATTATCCGCTCGGCGCGCAGCTCGAGATGCGGCTCGGGCGCAAGACACGCGTGCTCAACGACGCGACCGTGCAGGGCCTGGGCGTGATCGCGGGCGAGGGCGTGGAGTGCGCGATCACGCTCGGAACCGGCTTCGGCTTCGCCCTGTTTGAGGACGGCCGCGCCTCCACCCGGATGGAGATGAGTCTGCACCCGATCCACAAGGATACGAGCTACAACGATTGGCTCGGCAACGCGGCATTGGACAAAGCCGGCCGCAAGAAGTGGAACAAGCGGGTCGCGCGCGCGATCGAGGTTCTGCAAGACGTGGTCGCCTTCGACATGCTCTACATCGGCGGCGGCAACGCGCGGCTGGTCGATGTCACGCTGCCGCGCAACGTGCGCACCGTCTCCAACGAGGCCGGCATTCTGGGCGGCGTGCGGCTGTGGGATCGCCGGCACGACGAGCGGTTCGCGCCGGCGGGATAGGCAGCGGCGCCGCGGCCGATGCCGGCGCGGCGCCGCAAGACAGGCGCGCCCCGGCGTGGCAAGCTCGCGCAATGCACCAGCTGCTGCTGCTGCGCCACGCCAAGGCGCTCCGCGATGCGGCGAAGTTCGCGGATCACGCGCGCCCGCTGCTGCCCGCCGGCTGGCGCGCTGCGGCGGCGATCCGGCGCGCGATGACCGAGCTGCGCCTGGTGCCGGACGTGGCGCTGGTCTCTTCCTCGCGGCGCACCCTGCAGACCTTGGAGGCGCTGGAGCCGTTCGAGGAAACCCCGCTGATCGAGCCGCTCGACGGGCTCTACGATGCAGATGCGGCGAAAATGCTGGACATCCTGCACCGGGTGCCGGAGACGGCGCGCAGCGTGCTGGTGGTCGGCCACAATCCCGGGCTGCACGAGCTCGCACGGCTGCTCGCCGGGGCGGCCGCGATGGCCAACCCGGCGACGGCGGAGCTGCGCCGCCTCGCCCGCTCGTACCCCACCGCGACGCTCACCGAGTTCGCCATCCCCGGCCCGTGGCGCACGCTTCCCGAGGGCGGCGGGCGGCTGCTGCGCTTCCTGGCGGCCGCCGACTTGCCCGAGATGGCTGCGTGAGCGAGGCCACGATCGAGCTCGACCTGCCACCGGACGCCCTGCCGCATTTGCTGCGCTTGCCGGCGATCACAGGCAGCCGCACCGGGCGGACCCAGAGCCGGAAGGTGCGGATCGTCTGGCACGACACGGCCGCGGCCGACCTCGCCGCCGACGGTCTGGCGCTCGCCGAGCAGGGCCGCCGCTGGCGGCTGGAGCGGCTGCATCCGAACGGCGCCGGAAGCTGGCCGCCGGCGACCCCGGCGCCGGTGCTCGCCGAAGCCGACAGCGCCCGCGAATTGCATCCGCCGGACGATCTCGTGCCGGTCGCCGCCTTCCAGGGGCGGGAGCGCACGCTGCTGCTCGCGCCGGAGCCGATGACGATCCGCGTGCTCGACGGCGTGCTGCGCTCGGTCGCGAACGAGGCGCCGTGCTGCCGCGTGCAGCTCTGCGGAGAGGCGACGCCGGTCGCGGCGTTGGCGGAGCGCCTCGCCGCCGACGCGCCGCTTTCGGTGCCGCGCGACGGCCTCGCCGCCGCGGCCATCGCGATGGCGCGGGGCGAGGCGCCGACGCATTGGCTCGGTGCGCCGCGCGTGACGGAGGCGATGACGGTCTCCGACGCACTGGCCGCGATTATCGGCCATCTGACCGACGTGATCGCTCATTTCGCGCCCGCGGCGAGCGCGGGCGAGGTGCCAAGCGTGCATCAGATGCGGGTCGCGGTGCGGCGGCTGCGCTCGGCGCTCTCGGTGTTTCGCCGCGCCGCCGATTGCGCGGAGCTGCGCGCCGCGGGTGCGGAGTTGAAGTCGCTCGCGCGCACGCTCGGTGCGGCGCGCGACTGGGACGTGTTCCTGGCCGAAACGGCGCCGCCCATCTCCACTGCCTTCCCTGGCGAGCGCCGGCTCGACGGGATGCTCGGCGCCGCCGGCCGCCGCCGGCGCGAGGCGCACGCGAGCTTGCGCGACCATCTCGCCGACGTGGGCTTCCGTCGCCTGCTGCTGACGCTCGCGGCACTCACGCTGCTGCGCCCGTGGTGTGCGGTCGAGGAAGCCGACCGCGCCGAGCTGTTGGCCCGCCCGGTCGGCGATTTCGCTGCGCGCCGGCTGGACCGGCTGCGGCTGCGGCTGCTGGCAGAGAGCGAGGCGATCGAGGAATTGCCGCCGCATGCGCTGCACGAGGTGCGCAAGCGCGCCAAGAAGCTGCGCTACGCCTGCGAGTTCTTTGAGCCGCTCTATCCGCGCAAGGCGGTGCGGCGTTTCGTCCGACGGCTGACGCGATGGCAGGACGAGCTCGGAACGCTGAACGACGCCGCGACCGCATCGGCGCTGACCGCCCACCTCGCCGGCGGTGTGGATCGGGCGTTCGCGGTTGGTGCCGTGCAGGGCTTCCTCGCCGCCCGCGCCGCACGGGCGCGCGCCGAGCTTGCCGACCGTCGCGAGGCCTGGCGGCGCCAGCCGTCGTTCTGGGCGTAACGCCTCGCCGTTCTGTGTGCCGGCGCGGCACGAACGGGCCGGCATGGCGCACGTTGGCATGCCTGTTCATCGGGAGGATACGGATGAAACCGATCACGTTGCACGTTCTCGCCTGCGGCGCCCTGCTCGCGGGCGGGCTCGTGTTTGCGCCTGTTGCGCAGGCACAGACGACCGGCGCCACCGGAACCACCTCCGGGCCGGCTTCGCCGGGGTACAAGGCAAAGCCCGCCGGCCCGTCGAGCACCAGCACGGTTCAGGGGAATGCGCAGATGCCCGGCGGTGCCGCCGGCAAGGCCGGCAAGCCCGGCTCGAAAGCCGGCCCGGTGCCGCAGAATGCTCCCTCCATCGGTGCTTCGGGAAGCGGCAGCACGACCACGAAGCAATAATGCTGGCGGGGGCCGACCGTCAGGCCGGCCCCTGCACCCAGAACCGGAACATGCCCGCGAAGATGCGCGGGTGCTCGGCCTCGAACGCGTCCCAGCACGCGAGGTCGGTAGTTGGCGCGCCGGGAAAACGCGCGCGATACGCCGCGACGATCGCAGGGTCGAGGTCGAAGCCGATCAGCGCGAGGCCCTGCTCGCGCAGGAACGTGTCGATCTCCGACAGGCCGAACGCCGCTTCCTGAACGTGGAAGAGCAAATCGCGGCAGGCGCTCAGAGTGTAAAAATCGGCGCTCATCGCCACTCGCTGCACCCTGTCGTCCGCCGATGCCGCCACCACCCTGCGGGCGAGACGAATTGCATCGGGTGAAGCGTCGCGATCGCCAATGGCGCGCTGCGCGGCCGCGACATCCGACCGCGCCCGCGTGCTGTAAAGCCCGATCTGCATCAGGCCATCCGGGCGCAGCAAACACAGCAGGGCTCGCCAGCCGGCGAGGGGGTCGGCCATGTGGTGCAGCACGCCGGTCGCGGCGATCAGGTCGAAGCGGCGGTCGAGCGCGCCCAGTTCGAGAATGTCGGCCTGCGCGTATTCGATCGTGTCGATACCCAGCGCCTCGGTCTGCCGCCGTGCATAGGCGAGGCTCGCGAGGCTGAGGTCGATCGCCAGTACGCGCGCACCTCGGACCTGCCGGGCAAGCTCGACTGATTGCTGCCCGGTGCCGCACCCGGCAACCAGGATTTCTGGTGCATTCCCGCCCGGGGGCGCCCGCAGCTCCGCATCGAGCGCGACGCGCCGCGCCAGCGCGGCCAGACTGCTCTGGCGCTCCAGCGATGACGCGTTGGCCCAACGCGGATACGGGTTCTCCTCGTACTGGCCCCGCACCGCCCGCGAGGTCGCATCCGCAACCGGCGTCAGGCGCGGGATCGTGGCGCGGAACGCACGCTCGGCCAGCGGCTGGCGCACTTGCTGCTCGATCAGATCGGCGAGCGGCGCCGGCCATGCGGCCTCGGTCAGCCGCTCGGCGCCGGGGATCGCGTGCAGCGCCCGGTAGCAGGCGAGCGTCGCGAGCCGCAGCGGCGGCACCGCGGCGCCGGATGCGAGTGCCGCTTCCAGCCATGCCGTCTCGATCGCCACCGCATCCCGCTCGGCGGCGCTCTCGGCGAAGAGGTATTCGTTCATGAAACACTGGCGGGCCAAAGCAGCGACGAAGGCAATCCCGCCGCCCTCCCCGTCCCCGCACCCGCGCAGCAGGGCCTCGCGGCACGCGGTCAGCAATCGTTCGAGGTCGAGATCGCAGACCGGCGCAGCGGTCAGAAGCGCCAGCAGCAGCGGGCTGGATGCGGCGGCATCGAGTGCCGCCTCGCTGGCCCTGGCGGAGGTGTCCGCCAGATGTGGCCCGAGCGGTGGCGTTGCGCGCAGCACGTGCGAAGTGGTGCGGGCAAGCTTCTCCGGGCGATCCCAGCGCTCGGCGAAGGCGCGTAGCAGCAGTGGCTCCAGCGCATTGGCCGCGGCCTCGGTCGCCGGTCGCAGCAGGCGCAGGCACTCTACGAGCAATCGGCGATGCTGCGCCCCGTCCTCGATTGCCTGCGCTCGCTGTGCGAGGGCGAAAGCCGCTTCAGGCTTGCCGCGCGCGAGCCGAATGCGGCCGAGATTGGCGTGCGCGATCCCGAGGTCCGGCCGCAGCGCCACCGCCCGCGCGTGACAAGCCTCGGCCTCGTCCAGGCGGCCCGCCTGCTGCAATGCCACGCCGAGATTGGCGTGGGCCTCCGCCACGGCGGGGGCGGCAGCGACGGCGCGCCGCAAGCACGTGATTGCCTCTGCGATGCGGTCTTGTTCGCGCAGCGCATCGCCGAGATTGCCAAGCACGCGGGCGTCGCCCGGCATCATCGCAAGCACCTGCCGATAGCACACCTCGGCCGCCTCCGGCCGGTCGCTCTCCTGCAACGCGCGACCAAGATTGTTGAGTGCCGCGGCATTGCCCGGCTGCAATTGCAGCACGCGCCGGTAGCGGGTAGCCGCTTCCTCGGCGCGGCCGAGAGCGCGCAGCACGCCGGCCAGGTTGTAGAGCACGGAAGGGTGCTCGCCGCCGGCGGCGAGCGCGCGGGCCATTAATCCGGCCGCAACGTCATGGCGTCCCGACTGGTGCGCGGCGAGGCCGAGGAAGTGCAGGCTCTCGGCATGGTCGGGATCGCCGGCTAGAATCGCGCGATAGCCGCGTTCCGCCTCCTCGATCCGGCCGGCGCGATGCAGTTGCAGGGCGCGCGCGAACGCGCCGCCGTCAGCCGGGGCCGCGCGTGCGGCGCGGCGCTGGTTGCGGTTCATCGCCTCCCCTCCGATCGTGTCCGATGGCATTCACCAGATACCATCGGCCCTCAGGCGGCGTTAGCCGGTCGGTTCGGGGTGCCTGCGGCCATCGCAGCGTACCAAAATAGAAGTATCAACCGTTGATACCAGCGGGATCGGGCGCCTTATGCTGCAAGCGCGAAGGTTGCGCGAACGCCGCTCCCGCCCCAAATTGAAGGTCTTGGATCGGCGCCGAAGCGCGCCACGCAAAGGACGGGCATGGACATGAGCAGCAGCGCGGACGGGTCGATCACCTTCACCCTGGACGGCTCGAATCGGTCGCTGCAAGTGCCGCTGACACCGGGGACGATCGGCCCTTCGGTGGTCGATATCCGCAAGCTCTATCCCGAGCTCGGCGTATTCACCTACGACCCCGGCTATGGCGGCACCGCCGCGTGCGATAGCAAGATCACCTACATCGACGGCGACGAGGGAGTGCTGCTCTATCGCGGCTACCCGATCGAGCAGCTCGCCGAGCACTCGAGCTTCATGGAAGTTGCGTATCTGCTGCTGCACGGCGAGCTGCCGAGCGCCGGCGAGCGCGCGCAGTTCGAACGCACCGTCACCATCCATACGATGGTCCATGAGCAGCTTCGCAGCTTCTTTAATGGCTTTCGCCGCGATGCGCATCCGATGGCGGTGCTGTGCGGCGTCGTCGGCGCGATGTCGGCCTTCTATTACGACAGCATCAACATCCACGATCCGGCGAACCGCTGGATCAGCGCCTATCGACTGATCGCAAAGATGCCGACGATTGCCGCCTGGGCATACAAATACGCGATCGGCCAGCCGTTCATGTATCCGCGCAACGACCTGAGCTATGCGGAGAACTTCCTCTACATGATGAACGCGGTGCCGGCCGAGCCGTACCAGGTGAACCCGGTGCTGGCACGCGCGATGGACCGTATCCTGATTCTGCACGCCGACCACGAGCAGAACGCATCCACCAGCACGGTGCGGCTCGCCGGCTCCACCGGGGCCAACCCGTTCGCCTGCATCGCCGCCGGAATCGCGAGCCTGTGGGGGCCGGCGCATGGCGGCGCCAACGAGGCGGTGCTGAAGATGCTGGGCGAGATCGGCCACAAGGACCGCATCCCCGACTTCATCGACCGCGTGAAGGACAAAAACAGCAATATCCGCCTGATGGGCTTTGGCCATCGCGTGTACAAGAACTACGATCCGCGGGCGAAGATCATCCAGCAGACCTGCCACGAGGTGCTGCGCGAGCTCGGCATCAAGGACGACCCGTTGCTCGACCTCGCGGTGGAGCTCGAGCACATCGCCCTGCACGATGAGTATTTCGTCAGCAAGAAGCTTTATCCGAACGTCGATTTCTACTCGGGCATCATCCTCAAGGCGATGGGGTTCCCGACCAGCATGTTCACCGTCCTGTTCGCGGTGGCGCGCACCGTCGGCTGGGTTAGCCAGTGGATGGAGATGATCGAGGACCCGAGCCAGCGGATCGGCCGCCCGCGGCAGGTTTATACCGGTCCGGCCAAGCGCGATTTCGTGCCGGTCGAGCGCCGCGGATAGCGACGGTCCGACCGCCCATCCCAGCGTCCGGGCCACCCCAGCATCCGGAACCCGGCCCGACCCGTGGGCCGGCCATGACGATGTGTCCGGCGATCAGCGGATTGCCTGCTTGTGAAAGACGTCCGGTAATCGACTGGTTGCCAGGGCAATCCGACGAAGTAATCACGACGCCCTCCCGCAAATGAAACACAGGATAGGTAAGTTCCTCGCTTGGCGCCGCCATCCGCGATCGCTTGCGAGACTGTGCCTCGACATGGGCTGAGCACCATCCTCCATCCGGCACGAAACAAATGATTGACGAAAACGTGATTTCGAGTCCGAATACGTCCGTAGGTTGATCAGCATTTGGCAAAAAGAAACCGCCGGGAGAAGATGGCGATGGATCAGTTCCGTTCGCTCGATGCCATGGTCCAGGCCCGGCTGCGAAAATGGCCGCAGCGGCCGCCCGGTCTCGCGGCACAGGTGAACCGCTCCTGGCTGCGCGGTCGTCCCGATGCTCCGCAATCGCAAGGCCAGCCGTTCCTGAAACTGCCGGGCAGCAGCCGCCTGCGCACCTTACCGGACGGACTGTGGCTCAATTTCGGCGGCACGCCAGCCGAGCCGTTCGTCGATATCTTCGGTATTATGTAGCACCCGCCACCGCCGCGGCACGCTGCATACGGCTGGCTGGCGACGATCCAGGGAGGCTAGGTAGTAAGCGGTAGGCGCGCATCGTGCTGGCGCGAACCCAGCCGGGTATCGACGGGGATTGCAGATTCTGCATAGGGTCGCCCGTATGCAGACCGATTTTAGGTCTAGGTTGGCGATGGTGCGGCTTATCCTGTCGCATCGGTGGGTCAAGGCCGCAATTTCCCTTTGGATTGTTATCAGCACGTACGACACCGCTGTCTCTCAGGTTGTACCTGAAAGATGGGCAAGACGTTTCCCCAAACTCAGAGATGCGATAGCCATGACATCCGGGTGGCTACCGGTACTGGGCTTGGTTGCTTATTTTGGCCGCGATCCTAGTAGCAGCTAGTCTTGAGTACGCCTTTCGCCGGAGTCCAACAAAAACTTCTGGCACCACATTACCACAACCACAAAAGGGCAAAACAATTCATGATGCTGCTCATCTTATACCAAGACCTGATGGTCGCGACTTATTGGGGATTCCCCGACGCGGCGGCGATCTGCTTGAAGGCTGGCGAACGGGGGGAGTTTCGCCATGCCGATCCCGCTGCGGGCCGATTTTGACGCGGCCGGCGTGCGCCGGGCGGCGCGCGCGAGCCGCGATGCCAAGCAGGTGCGCCGCCTGTTGGCGCTGGCCGCGATCTATGACGGGGCCACGCGCAGCGAGGCGGCGGCGATCGGCGGCGTGACCCTGCAAATCGTGCGCGACTGGGTGCTGCGGTTCAACGTGTACGGTCCGCAAGGGCTGATCGACCGCAAAGCCCCCGGTCAGCCGTCCCGTCTGGACGCCGCGCACCGGGCGGCACTGGCGGCGGTGATCGAAAGCGGGCCGATCCCGGCGGTACATGGTGTGGTCCGGTGGCGGATCATCGATTTGTGCCAATGGGTCTGGGACGAATTCCACATCAGCATCTCCAAGCAGACGCTGAGCCGCGAGCTGCGGGCGATGGGATACCGCAAGCTGTCGGCACGGCCGCACCATCATGCCCAGGCCGCAGGTGCGGTCGAGGACTTTAAAAAAAAGACCTTCCCGCCGCGCTGGCAGCGATCGCGCGCGAGCGGGGGATCGATCCTGCCGATATAGAGGTCTGGTTCGGCGACGAGGCCAGAGTGGGCCAGAAGAACAAGATCACCCGCCGCTGGTCGCTGCGCGGCACCCGGCCCTCGGCGCCCCACGACCAGCGCACCGCTTCCACCTACATCTTCGGCGCCATCTGCCCGAAAGAGGGCAAAGCGGCGGGCCTGATCCTGCCCTGGTGCAACATCGAGGCCATGAACCTGCAACTGGCCGCCATCTCGGGCGAGGTCGCCCCCGGTCGGCACGCCGCGCTGCTGCTCGATCAGGCGGGATGGCACCTTTCGCCACGGCTCGCCGTGCCCGACAACATCACCATCGTCCCGCTGCCAGCCAAGTGCCCCGAGCTGAACCCGCAGGAGAACATTTGGCAGTTCATGCGCGACAACTGGCTCTCCAACCGCATCTTCACCGGATACGACAATCTGGTCGATCACTGCTGCAGCGCCTGGAACAAGCTGGTGGCGCAGCCATGGACAATCATGTCCATCGGCCTGCGCGATTGGGCTCATGGGTTCTGATCAGAGAGTTCTTGGTATTAGAGGTCCGATATCGGAGCCGAAGCTATCTCAGACTACTACAGCCACTAAAGTTCGAGAGGTCTATCGAGCCGATTGGGAAAGCGGGTCTCTAAATCTGGATGTGTTGTTTGAAAACGATGAGAGACACCTTAGACTCAAGTTTTACCCTATTGATTTCAGAGTTTATAGTCGCAGATAGCTTATTGGTCCTGCTATTTGGTTACAAGAAAATTCTCAGAGGCTGACCCGGAATGGTCCCGGAATAGTTTAGCGAGTCATTTCAAGGAAATGGGCGATGGGTGGGTCACCTTGCGGTCTGCAGGAATTGTACGGGGTTGCGTGATTTCAGCGGCTTCGGTTCTCTCGTGGTTGCGACGACACGAAAGAGGGACCCGATGGCCTGGACTGAAATCACGCGCGCCAAGTATCGGCGCGATGGACTGCGCTATGCAAGCGATACCACCAACGAGGAGTGGGGCGTGATCGAACCGCACCTCCCCGCGGCGGCAAGCTGCGGGCGGACGCGCGAGACCGGCCTGCGAGATGTCGTCGATGCGATCTTCTATATCGCACAGTCGGGCTGCCAGTGGCGGCTGCTGCCGAAGGAGTTCCCTCCGTTCACGACGGTGCAGCGGTATTTCTATGCTTGGCGGGATAACGGAACCTGGCAGACCATCAATCATGCGCTGCTGATGTTGGTGCGCGAGGCCGCCGGCCGCGAGGCAAGTCCGAGCGCGGGCGTGATCGACAGCCAGTCGGTCAAGACCACGGAGGCTGGTGGTCCGCGCGGTTATGCGGCCGAGAAGATGATCAAAGGCCGAAAGCGCCATATTCTCACCGACACGATCGGCCTGCCGGTCGGGATGATCGTTCACCCCGCCGACGTTCAAGATCGCGATGGGGCGCCAGGCCTGCTGGCGAGCATCCGCAGCGCCTTCCCCTGGTTGCGCCATGTCTTCGCCGACGGGGGCTATGCCGGTGACAAGCTGAAGGGCGTCCTCGAAAACCTCGGCGACTGGACCATCGAGATCGTCAAGCGGTCAGACGCCGCCAAGGGCTTCGTCCTGCTGCCCCGGCGATGGGTCGTCGAACGCACCTTTGCCTGGCTCAACCGCAACCGTCGCCTGGCCAAAGACTTCGAGGCGACAACCCAAAGCGCGGTGACTTGGCTTTACATCACCAGTGTCAAGCTCATGATGCGACGGCTGGCAGCCGCTTGAGCCGCTGTGGTGGGCCAAATTTCCCCATTAATACCAAGACTCTCTGATCAGAACCCATGAGCCCAATCGCGCAGGCCGATGGACATGATTGTCCATGGCTGCGCCACCAGCTTGTTCCAGGCGCTGCAGCAGTGATCGACCAGATTGTCGTATCCGGTGAAGATGCGGTTGGAGAGCCAGTTGTCGCGCATGAACTGCCAAATGTTCTCCTGCGGGTTCAGCTCGGGGCACTTGGCTGGCAGCGGGACGATGGTGATGTTGTCGGGCACGGCGAGCCGTGGCGAAAGGTGCCATCCCGCCTGATCGAGCAGCAGCGCGGCGTGCCGACCGGGGGCGACCTCGCCCGAGATGGCGGCCAGTTGCAGGTTCATGGCCTCGATGTTGCACCAGGGCAGGATCAGGCCCGCCGCTTTGCCCTCTTTCGGGCAGATGGCGCCGAAGATGTAGGTGGAAGCGGTGCGCTGGTCGTGGGGCGCCGAGGGCCGGGTGCCGCGCAGCGACCAGCGGCGGGTGATCTTGTTCTTCTGGCCCACTCTGGCCTCGTCGCCGAACCAGACCTCTATATCGGCAGGATCGATCCCCCGCTCGCGCGCGATCGCTGCCAGCGCGGCGGGAAGGTCTTTTTTTTAAAGTCCTCGACCGCACCTGCGGCCTGGGCATGATGGTGCGGCCGTGCCGACAGCTTGCGGTATCCCATCGCCCGCAGCTCGCGGCTCAGCGTCTGCTTGGAGATGCTGATGTGGAATTCGTCCCAGACCCATTGGCACAAATCGATGATCCGCCACCGGACCACACCATGTACCGCCGGGATCGGCCCGCTTTCGATCACCGCCGCCAGTGCCGCCCGGTGCGCGGCGTCCAGACGGGACGGCTGACCGGGGGCTTTGCGGTCGATCAGCCCTTGCGGACCGTACGCGTTGAACCGCAGCACCCAGTCGCGCACGATTTGCAGGGTCACGCCGCCGATCGCCGCCGCCTCGCTGCGCGTGGCCCCGTCATAGATCGCGGCCAGCGCCAGCAGGCGGCGCACCTGCTTGGCATCGCGGCTCGCGCGCGCCGCCCGGCGCACGCCGGCCGCGTCAAAATCGGCCCGCAGCGGGATCGGCATGGCGAAACTCCCCCCGTTCGCCAGCCTTCAAGCAGATCGCCGCCGCGTCGGGGAATCCCCAATGAGTCGCGACCATCAGGTCTTGGTATAAGTCAATATACTCGCGTTCCGACGCGATTCGAGTCAGACCCTAAGACGATCCCAATCTCCTTCGCCCCATTCCCATACTTTAGAAACACCTCATAGAACTGGCCAAGAACATCCGTGCTGGAGTTCATCGCGGATCTAATATTCAGATTTTGAAGCTCAAGAATTGTCTTGACCAAAGCGTTTTTGAATTTGACATGATTTGTGTGACTCGTCGGAGCTAGAAATCTTGACGAATGGCGCGAAGTCGGGCTTTCCGTTTGCCTTCAACTCGGTCTCGCTACGTGCATTAATTTCTCCAATAAGCACCGGCAGGCTTGTTTCGAGATTGGGCGGTTCATGAATGACGGATAATAAGAGCGCAGCCATCGTTTTCGCGCGGTCGTTCTTGTTGATTCCCCCGGAATGGAGGATTTCATTTATCCGCTCTGCTGCGGAAACGAACAGCCATTGGGGCGGCGCAAACTCGTAAACATCTGTCCCCCTTCCTTTAGAAGGACCCTTACGTCATCAGGGGATAGAAGCCCGGTGGCCTCCTGTTTGTTAATCGTGACTGTATGCCAATTGCCGTCCACGCGAACAGAAGTTCGCATCAAATATCCAGCGTCTTCGTTTCCGGCGACGCCTGTAGCCAAAACGGCTCTGTACTGTCCGAGCGTGCTATTGACCTTGTCACAATAGAAATCGATTGCTTCCGCAAGTGCCTGGTCGAGTTGCTTCCGCGGGGCCTTCGCTTCAATCACCCATATGTGTTTTTCTGAAAGCTTAACGATGTTCTCTGGGCGAACTTTGCCGAATGCCGCTTTTATGTGCGGGTCGGCCAAACACTGATTCTGTGTCCAAACCTGCCCATTACCGCCCTTGTTGGGGTCTTTGACGATCCAGCCAAGATCACGCAGCTGGTGGCGTATGAACGCATACGCCTCAACCTCACTTTCGGCCGATTTGGGCAGAAGGTTAGGTTGCTTCTTCGCCATGGAGCCCTCCCTTGCGGCGCTTCCCCGGGGTCTTCGGCTGCGTTTGGCGCGGCGTGTCCCAATACGGACTCTTGCACTTTGGACACACCTTTGGGTCCTGATCCTTGTCTCTTGGGACCCATTCGTGCTGGCATCGCTCGCAGCGATAACCCCAGATTCGGACCTTCGGCATTACTATGGTGTATAGCACTAGAGAGAGGATACCGCAACTCTTTGACGATGAGGTGTTGACGCGCTTACCTTCTAGGTATATACCAATTGGGTATATAGAGGGTGACGCCATGCTATCGGACCCCCGACAACAGCGCGGACTTGAGATAGCGGCAACGGCCAACATCGTTCGGAAGTGCGACGCATGGCTCGTTCCCTCGCAGTCAGGAAAGGGACGCTACACGGTTTGCCCGGACGACAATGGTCCCCGTTGCACGTGCCAGGATCACGAAACGCGGGGCGTCAAATGCAAGCACATCTTCGCGGTCGAATACGCCATATCCAGGGAGCGGAACAGCGACGGGAGCACGACAGTCACGGAAACCGTGACCGTTCAAAAGACGGTCAAGCGGACTTATACCAAGACCTGATGGTCGCGACTCATTGGGGATTCCCCGACGCGGCGGCGATCTGCTTGAAGGCTGGCGAACGGGGGGAGTTTCGCCATGCCGATCCCGCTGCGGGCCGATTTTGACGCGGCCGGCGTGCGCCGGGCGGCGCGCGCGAGCCGCGATGCCAAGCAGGTGCGCCGCCTGCTGGCGCTGGCCGCGATCTATGACGGGGCCACGCGCAGCGAGGCGGCGGCGATCGGCGGCGTGACCCTGCAAATCGTGCGCGACTGGGTGCTGCGGTTCAACGCGTACGGTCCGCAAGGGCTGATCGACCGCAAAGCCCCCGGTCAGCCGTCCCGTCTGGACGCCGCGCACCGGGCGGCACTGGCGGCGGTGATCGAAAGCGGGCCGATCCCGGCGGTACATGGTGTGGTCCGGTGGCGGATCATCGATTTGTGCCAATGGGTCTGGGACGAATTCCACATCAGCATCTCCAAGCAGACGCTGAGCCGCGAGCTGCGGGCGATGGGATACCGCAAGCTGTCGGCACGGCCGCACCATCATGCCCAGGCCGCAGGTGCGGTCGAGGACTTTAAAAAAAAGACCTTCCCGCCGCGCTGGCAGCGATCGCGCGCGAGCGGGGGATCGATCCTGCCGATATAGAGGTCTGGTTCGGCGACGAGGCCAGAGTGGGCCAGAAGAACAAGATCACCCGCCGCTGGTCGCTGCGCGGCACCCGGCCCTCGGCGCCCCACGACCAGCGCACCGCTTCCACCTACATCTTCGGCGCCATCTGCCCGAAAGAGGGCAAAGCGGCGGGCCTGATCCTGCCCTGGTGCAACATCGAGGCCATGAACCTGCAACTGGCCGCCATCTCGGGCGAGGTCGCCCCCGGTCGGCACGCCGCGCTGCTGCTCGATCAGGCGGGATGGCACCTTTCGCCACGGCTCGCCGTGCCCGACAACATCACCATCGTCCCGCTGCCAGCCAAGTGCCCCGAGCTGAACCCGCAGGAGAACATTTGGCAGTTCATGCGCGACAACTGGCTCTCCAACCGCATCTTCACCGGATACGACAATCTGGTCGATCACTGCTGCAGCGCCTGGAACAAGCTGGTGGCGCAGCCATGGACAATCATGTCCATCGGCCTGCGCGATTGGGCTCATGGGTTCTGATCAGAGAGTCTTGGTATTATCCCCAGAACTGGACGGCCTACAATGCCGCCCAGACACACGAAAAAGAGCGGTTTTTGGACCTCCTGCGCGACCTGTGCGGCGGCGTGACCGAGTCGGAGCGGCCGAAGAATGGACGGCCGCGCCTCCCTATTCAGGATGCAATCTTCGCGGCTTGCTTCAAAGTTTACAGCACAGTGTCGGGACGTCGGTTCATGAGCGACTTGCGGGATGCCCACGCGAAGGGCTTCATTTCCAAGCTTCCGCACTTCAACTCGATCTTCAACTATCTCGAAAGCCCCGAGCTAACGCCAGTTTTGCGGGCGATGATCACGGAAACCAGCTTGCCGCTGAAGGCGATCGAAACTGACTTCGCCGCGGACTCTTCCGGCTTCATTACTTCCCGCTTTATCCGCTGGTTTGATCACAAGTACGGCGCCCTGCGGGAGCAGCACGAATGGGTGAAGGTCCATCTGATGTGCGGTGTTCGGACCAATATCGTGACGGCCGTTGAAATCCGCGACAAGGACGCAAGCGACACAAAGCTGTTGCCCGCCCTAGTGGACGCCACGGCTAAGAATTTCCAGCTAGACGAAGTCTCGGCCGACAAAGGCTATGGCAGCGTCAAAAACTACAAGGCCATTCAGCGCCACGGTGCGACACCTTACATTGCCTTCAAGAGCATCCATACCGGCCGCTCAAACCCCTCGGCACGTGACCCGATTCGGGGTGGAGGCAATTGGGGTTGGTCCGACCGATATTGTACCTAGACCCCGCCTGCGGAACGGGGGGGTTCTTATACCAAGACCTGATGGTCGCGACTTATTGGGGATTCCCCGACGCGGCGGCGATCTGCTTGAAGGCTGGCGAACGGGGGGAGTTTCGCCATGCCGATCCCGCTGCGGGCCGATTTTGACGCGGCCGGCGTGCGCCGGGCGGCGCGCGCGAGCCGCGATGCCAAGCAGGTGCGCCGCCTGTTGGCGCTGGCCGCGATCTATGACGGGGCCACGCGCAGCGAGGCGGCGGCGATCGGCGGCGTGACCCTGCAAATCGTGCGCGACTGGGTGCTGCGGTTCAACGCGTACGGTCCGCAAGGGCTGATCGACCGCAAAGCCCCCGGTCAGCCGTCCCGTCTGGACGCCGCGCACCGGGCGGCACTGGCGGCGGTGATCGAAAGCGGGCCGATCCCGGCGGTACATGGTGTGGTCCGGTGGCGGATCATCGATTTGTGCCAATGGGTCTGGGACGAATTCCACATCAGCATCTCCAAGCAGACGCTGAGCCGCGAGCTGCGGGCGATGGGATACCGCAAGCTGTCGGCACGGCCGCACCATCATGCCCAGGCCGCAGGTGCGGTCGAGGACTTTAAAAAAAAGACCTTCCCGCCGCGCTGGCAGCGATCGCGCGCGAGCGGGGGATCGATCCTGCCGATATAGAGGTCTGGTTCGGCGACGAGGCCAGAGTGGGCCAGAAGAACAAGATCACCCGCCGCTGGTCGCTGCGCGGCACCCGGCCCTCGGCGCCCCACGACCAGCGCACCGCTTCCACCTACATCTTCGGCGCCATCTGCCCGAAAGAGGGCAAAGCGGCGGGCCTGATCCTGCCCTGGTGCAACATCGAGGCCATGAACCTGCAACTGGCCGCCATCTCGGGCGAGGTCGCCCCCGGTCGGCACGCCGCGCTGCTGCTCGATCAGGCGGGATGGCACCTTTCGCCACGGCTCGCCGTGCCCGACAACATCACCATCGTCCCGCTGCCAGCCAAGTGCCCCGAGCTGAACCCGCAGGAGAACATTTGGCAGTTCATGCGCGACAACTGGCTCTCCAACCGCATCTTCACCGGATACGACAATCTGGTCGATCACTGCTGCAGCGCCTGGAACAAGCTGGTGGCGCAGCCATGGACAATCATGTCCATCGGCCTGCGCGATTGGGCTCATGGGTTCTGATCAGAGAGTCTTGGTATTAGTGGCTGCGTTCGATCATGTTCGTCGAAACAGCACGATGGCGCAGCTTGAGCGCTTCAAAAAGTACAACCTGTTTGGCATCGAACAGGAATCATATGTGGCGGTCTTGTCCATCGTTAACATGATTTTCCGAGGGGATGGAAAGCACAACATTACTGAAGGAAACTGCTTTTATACTTATCTCGCCATGCGCTCAGTCAACGGTTACGCCTCGGCAAGGTTTGTTAAAAACGCGCTCCCCGGCAGCGAACCAGTAACGCGGGTTCTAATGAACCCTCCCTTTGCTCTTAAGGGCAGAGGGGATAAGGAATATCGGTTCGTTTCGAGAGCGCTCGACCTGATGGCCGATGGGGGCGTGCTTTTTAGTTTGCTGCCGCTTGATGCGATGTTTAGGTCGAGTGACGAAAAGGTCTGGCGACGAGACGACCTGCTCAAACATCATACCTTGCTATCTGTCATGAGTTTCCCGCCTGAGTTGTTTATGCCCGCTGCCCTGAAGCAGGTCGTCGGCGTGATTATCAAAAAAGGGACGCCACATCAGAAGGAGCAACCTGTATTCTGGGCGAGGATAGAGAATGACGGGCTTATGGTCCTAAAGTCGAAACGGTTGCCCGGTGAGGAGCAGCGACCGCCACGCAAGGTGCCGAATGACATGCCAGAAATACTGCCAAAATTGCGCCACTTTATCGCAGACCAATATTCTGTACAGGCCAACAAACCTAGGCTTTGTAAGACGGCTCCGATAGACTTCGATGATCCTCTTTTTGAGCTTGTTCCTGAGATATATTTGGACACCAATCAACCGTCGCCTTCTGAGCTTTTTGACGCTGTGGACAACATGGTTCGCGAGACAGCGGCCTTTCTCTTGAGGTTTCAGCGTGAGAGTAAGGCGGGAGTGTTCAATGAAACGGCTTGACGAACTGTTCAATCTACATCGGGCGAAGTCCGGGCTCTTTAGCGAATATAAAAAGGGCGACGTTGCTTATGTCGGAAACGGCGGCTTAGGGGATAATGCCGTCGTCGGTTTGTCGAGGCGCGCCCCAAGGAAAGGTATTTAAATTCCCGGCGATTGTCATATCGGCATTTTGCGAGGCAACGCTCCAAACACCTCCATTTATAGCATGCGGGCGCGCGGGAAACGGCTTATACCAAAACTCTCTGATCAGAACCCATGAGCCCAATCGCGCAGGCCGATGGACATGATTGTCCATGGCTGCGCCACCAGCTTGTTCCAGGCGCTGCAGCAGTGATCGACCAGATTGTCGTATCCGGTGAAGATGCGGTTGGAGAGCCAGTTGTCGCGCATGAACTGCCAAATGTTCTCCTGCGGGTTCAGCTCGGGGCACTTGGCTGGCAGCGGGACGATGGTGATGTTGTCGGGCACGGCGAGCCGTGGCGAAAGGTGCCATCCCGCCTGATCGAGCAGCAGCGCGGCGTGCCGACCGGGGGCGACCTCGCCCGAGATGGCGGCCAGTTGCAGGTTCATGGCCTCGATGTTGCACCAGGGCAGGATCAGGCCCGCCGCTTTGCCCTCTTTCGGGCAGATGGCGCCGAAGATGTAGGTGGAAGCGGTGCGCTGGTCGTGGGGCGCCGAGGGCCGGGTGCCGCGCAGCGACCAGCGGCGGGTGATCTTGTTCTTCTGGCCCACTCTGGCCTCGTCGCCGAACCAGACCTCTATATCGGCAGGATCGATCCCCCGCTCGCGCGCGATCGCTGCCAGCGCGGCGGGAAGGTCTTTTTTTTAAAGTCCTCGACCGCACCTGCGGCCTGGGCATGATGGTGCGGCCGTGCCGACAGCTTGCGGTATCCCATCGCCCGCAGCTCGCGGCTCAGCGTCTGCTTGGAGATGCTGATGTGGAATTCGTCCCAGACCCATTGGCACAAATCGATGATCCGCCACCGGACCACACCATGTACCGCCGGGATCGGCCCGCTTTCGATCACCGCCGCCAGTGCCGCCCGGTGCGCGGCGTCCAGACGGGACGGCTGACCGGGGGCTTTGCGGTCGATCAGCCCTTGCGGACCGTACGCGTTGAACCGCAGCACCCAGTCGCGCACGATTTGCAGGGTCACGCCGCCGATCGCCGCCGCCTCGCTGCGCGTGGCCCCGTCATAGATCGCGGCCAGCGCCAACAGGCGGCGCACCTGCTTGGCATCGCGGCTCGCGCGCGCCGCCCGGCGCACGCCGGCCGCGTCAAAATCGGCCCGCAGCGGGATCGGCATGGCGAAACTCCCCCCGTTCGCCAGCCTTCAAGCAGATCGCCGCCGCGTCGGGGAATCCCCAATGAGTCGCGACCATCAGGTCTTGGTATTAGTTGTTCTTGAGCCTAAAGAACCAATGTCGATTAGGCAGCTTGCCTATATCGCGGCATATATAAACATAGCACGAGATGGCGCTTCAACTGGTACCGCCAAACTACGGCGGATCGCCTCAAGAAAATATTGGTCCCCTCGGAAGTCCCCTCCGGCATCAAGTGGGACATCAAGGCCGCCCTTCGACACAGCGTTAAGTTGCTGGAACAGCACGCTGGCAGTGGCTAAGAGGTTTTTGTGCAGCCGAGGCGGTTTTTGTGCAATGAGCCTTTTATGTGCAAAGCCCCCTCAGCGCCTGAACCGCCCGCCGGCGCGCTCCGCCCCAAGCGTGCGCGCCTGTCGCTCCTGGTTCAGTGAACCGAGGTTCTGGTTCGACGGCGAAACCGGGGTCCAACCACCGGTCGTCGCCTTCTGCCAGCTTCCATCCTGCCGGCGATAGACGTTGCCGTCGTGGCCGGCATAGACGTTGCCGTTGTGCCAGGCGGCGGCGCTGTTGGTGTTCGGGTTGGCGACCACACCCTTGCTGTTCACCGTCCGTTGGCCGGTCTGCGTGTTGCCCGTCACCGTCGTGCTGTGCGCGCCGCGCGTGCCGGTCGATGGGTTGTATCCGGCCCCTTGCCGGCCGGCGGCGTAGTTGCCGGTGTTGGGATTGTACGCGGCCCCCGCACGGCTCGCGGTGGTCGCACCCGTGTTGGCGTTATAGCTGGTGCCGCGCCGGCCCGCGCCCTCGGTGCCGGTCGCGGTGTTGTGGAACGTCCCGCCCTGCTGCGTGGTGCTGCGCCCGGTGTAGGGGTTGAAGGCATTGACGCTGGTTGCGTTGTACGACGTGGCGCCGACCCAGCCGGAGGCGTGCGTCACCGAGGCACTGCCCCAGCTTCCGTACACGTTGTAATGGTTCACGTTGGCGTATTGATAGTTGACGTAGCTGCCGTGCCAGTACGGGCCCCAATAGGGCGAGGCGCAGTACCCGGCCGCATAGCCGAACGCGAACCCCGTCGCCGCTCCCCACGCAAAGGCCGCGCCATAGCCGTAGGTCGCGGGATACGGATAGTAATAGGCGCCCGTGACGAGCGGCGGATAATAATAGCCGGTGCCGTAAACGACCGTTCCCGTCGGCGCCACCACCACGCCGAGATAGCCGGGCGTGTAGCCCACCACCACCGCGGACGGCGTCACCCGATAAACATGGACGTAGGTCACGTAATAGAGCGGCGATGACGGCGGGATCGTATAGATCGCCGCCGGCACCGTGGTTGCGACGTGCCACGGCCCGTGCGGCGTCGCCGCCACGAACCACACGCCGTTGGCGACCGCATAGTATGCGGTCGGGCTGACGCGGATCACCGGCGTCGCGGTGTTGGTTGCGTATTGCAGCGTCGTCGGCGGCATCGGCTTGAACGCCGGGGCGCCCACGTAGCTCACGTGCAGTGCGGGCGTGCTGCGGTTCACGGTCGCGGTCTGCGGGATCGTGCTCGTGATCACCGCCTCCTTCGCCTGCGGCGAGCCGGGCACCGACACCAGCGCGTTCGCCATCGGGTCGGCGGGCGGGATTTTTGCGAAATCAGCCGGCAGCGCCTCGGCGGCGACGGCGCTCCACGGCCCGGCGCGATCGGCGGCGGCGAACCAGCGGCCGGAGACCAGCACGTAGGTCCGGTTGTCCTTCATGTTGACGAACGCCGCATGGTCGGCATTGCGGATTTCCAGCAGCGCCGTGCCCGGCACCGGCGCCAGCTCCGGCTGGCCCTTGGTCTGCACGAGCTCGGCGGGCACGGTGCTCGCGATCAGCGCGGGTGCCGGGGCACCGGCCGGCGTGTCGGGTGGCGGCGGCAACGGGTCGAAGGCCTGCTGCTGCGCCGCCGCCTGCTGCGCCGCCGCCAGCGCGGCCGGCGGGCTGTCCAGCACCGCCCATCCGCCGGTCAGGTCGTGGGAGAGATACCAGTGCCCGGCGGCGAGCGCATACCAGGCGCCAGCGGCGTCCTTCAGCACCAGCGGACGCGCGTTCACCACGCGCTGCATCGCCGTTCCCGGCAGCGCATGCAGCACCGGTGCGCCGTCGATCAGCACCAGCGCAGCCGGTGCCACCGCGAAAACGATGCGCGGCACCGGATTCTGCACCGCCACACTCGCAACCGAGGCGTTCTGCTGGCCGACCGCATAGCTCGCGAGCAACTGGTCGAGCGACGTCGTGATCCCTGCCTGCGGCAATCGCGATTGCAGCAGCGTCTTCACCGACGCGTCCTGCGCGGGCGCGGTCGGAATATCGACATGCTCGATCGTGAGCGCGTCGAGATGCGCGATGCCCGCCGGTTTGTCCACCTCCACCCGCGCGCTGAACACCGCGACGCCGAAGATGGGCGCGCCCTGCGCCGGCCCGACCGCGATCGCCGCGCGGCCGCCAAGCCGATCACCCTGCCAGGTCTCGATCTGCGGCTGAAAGATTTCGACCCGCTGGCCGCCCGCCTCCGAGAGCGTGCGCGGCCAATCCACGGGCGGCGTGAGCGCCGTCGCGGCCAGTGCCACCGCCGGCAGCAGCACGGGCGCGGCAAGCGCGGTCAGTCGAAGCACGGTGCGCATGGCGGCTCCTATTCGGCGGGGATCGAGGCGGCTTGCGGCTGCTTGCGGCGGGTGCGCCATTCCTCGAGGCGCTGGATCAGCACGAAGAATGACGGCACGAACAGCACCGCGAGGCAGGTGGAGGCGATCATGCCGCTCACCACCGCGACGCCGATCGAGCGTCGCGCACTGGCCCCGGCGCCGGTCGCGAATACCAGCGGCAGCATTCCGAGGATGAAGGCGAACGAGGTCATCAGGATTGGCCGGAACCGCACCCGCGCCGCCTCGACGGCGCTCTCGATCAGCCCCGAGCCGGCCGCCCGCCGCTCCCGCGCGACCTCCACGATCAGGATCGCGTTCTTCGCCGACAGCGCGATCAGCAGGATCAGCCCGATCTGGGTGTAGAGGTTGTTCGCCGCCCCCGCCGCCTCCAGCACCACGACCGGGCCGAGCAGGGCCAGCGGCACCGCGAGCATCACCGAGAACGGCGCGTACCAGCTCTCATATTGCCCAGCGAGGACCAGATAGACGAGCAGCATCGCCAGGCCGAAGACGTACACGATCTGGTTGCCGACCACCTTCTCCTGATACGACATCGCGGTCCAGTCAAAGCCGGTGCCGGGGGCCAATGTCGCGTCCGCGATCTGCTCCATCAACGCCATCGACTGGCCGGAACTGAAGCCGGGCGCGGGCTGGCCGACGATGGTCGCGGCGGGGTAGAGATTGTAGAGGCTGACCAGGTCCGGGGCCACCGTGCGCTGGATCCTGACGATGGTGCCGAGCGGGATCATCGCGCCGTCGCTGTTGCGCACCCACAATTTGTCGATGTCGGCGGGCGCCGCGCGGAACCGGCTGTCGGCCTGCACATAGACCTGGAACACGCGGCCGAACTTGGTGATCTGGTTGACATAGCTCGAACCGAGATAGCCCGACAGCGCCTGGAACACGTCGCCGAGCGCCACGTGCAAGGTCGCCGCCTTCACCCGGTCGATGTCGAGGCGAAGCTGCGGCGTCGTGGCGCGGAACGAGCTGGCGACGCGCGTGAGGCCCGATTGGTCGCCGGCGCGGGCGATGATCGTGCGGGTGAGGCCCTGCAATTCGCCGTAATCGAAGCTGCCGTTCCGCAGCTCCGTCATCATGGTGAAGCCGCCGGAATTGCCCACGCCCTGAATCGGCGGCGGCGGCAGCACTACGCTCTCTGCCTCCGGCACCTGATCGAGCGCGCGATTGAGGTTTGCGTAAATCGAGCCCAGATTCTCGCCCTTACCGCGCACGCCCCAATCCTTGAGCAGCACATAGGCGACCCCGGCAGAGGAAAGGCTCGCGCTGTTGTCGAGCGCCGAGATGCCGGCCACGGTCAGCACTTGCGCGACCCCCGGCACCGTGCGCCCGATCCGGGTCACGCGGGCCAGCACGTCCTCGGTGCGCGCGAGCGAGGCCCCGTCGGGAAGCTGTACGGAGACCAGCAGATAGCCCTGGTCCTCGATCGGCAGGAAGCCGGTGGGGATGCGCATGATGCCCCAGCCGCCGAGGCCGATCAGCACGAACGCCGCGAGCACTATCGCCGCGCTGTGGCGTGCCATGCGCCCGATCATGCGCGCATAGCCACGCTCGATCGGGTTATAGAGCGCGTTGAAGCCGCGGAAGAAGGCGAGGCGTTTCTCCGGTGGCACCGTTGGGCGCAGCCACAGCGCGCATTGCGTGGGCTTGAGCGTGGCCGCGTTCACCGCACTGATCAGCGCCGTCGCCGCGATCACCAGCGCGAACTGCGCATAGAGCCGCCCGGTCAGTCCGGGCAGGAAGGCCGCGGGCAAAAAGACCGAAATCAGCACCAAAGTGATGCCGACGATCGGGCCGAACAATTCTTCCATCGCGCGGATCGCGGCCGCCGCGGGGCGCATTCCCTGGTCAATGTGGTGCGCCGCACCCTCGACCACCACGATCGCGTCATCGACGACGATGCCGATCGCGAGCACCACCGCGAACAGGGTCGAGAGATTGACGGTGAACCCCAGCGCCGCCATCGCGGCAAAGGCGCCGATGATCGTCACCGGCACCGTCGTCGCCGGCACCAGCATCGCCCGCCAGTCCTGCAAGAAAAGCAGGATCACGATCAGCACGAGAACGGCCGCCTCGATCAGCGTCTTGTACACCTCATGGATCGAGGCGGAGACGAACTTCGTGGTATCGAACGGGATCGCATAGTGCAGCCCGGGCGGGAAGGCGCGCGCCAGCACCTTCATCTTGGCCGCGACCGCGTGCGCCACCTGCAGCGCATTGGCGCCCGGCGCCTGGAAGATGCCGATGCCGGCCGCGGGCGTGCCATCGACGGTGAAAGCCTGGCCATAGGTTTGCGCGCCGAGCTCGACGCGCCCCACGTCGCGCACCCGGGTCACCCGGCCGTTGGTGCCCTTGCCCACTTTCACGATGATGGCGCCGAACTGCGCCGGATCGGAAAGCCGGCCCTCGACGTTGACCGTGTACTGGAACGGCGCGCCGGCGGGTGCCGGCGGCGCGCCGATCTGCCCGGCCGTCACCTGCTGGCTCTGGCTTTGGATCGCCTGGATCACGTCCTGCGGCGCGAGGTTGCGAGCGCGAAGCTGGTCGGGGTCGAGCCAGATGCGCATGGCATACTGCCCGGCACCGAACACGGTGACGTTGCCGACCCCCGGCAGGCGCGCCAGCTCGTTCACCAGGTTGATGGTCGCGTAGTTGCTCAAATAGAGGCCGTTCTGAGCCTTGTCGGAGCTGGTGAGGGTCACGAATTGCAGGATCGCGGTCGATTTCTGCTGCACCGTGACACCTTGCGCCTGCACCGCTTGCGGCAGTGACGCGAGCGCGGCGGCGACGCGATTCTGCACCAGCACCTGCGCGAAGTTGAGATCGGTGCCGATCTTGAACGTCACGATCAGGCTGTAGCTGCCGTCGCTGGCGCTGGTGCTCTGCATGTAGAGCATGTCCTGCACGCCGTTGACCTGCTGCTCGATCGGCAGCGCCACGCTGTCGATCACGGTCTGCGCGCTGGCGCCGGGGTAGCGGGTGGTGACCGAGACGGTGGGCGGGACGATGTTCGGATACTGCGCAACCGGCAGCGCGAACAGGGCGACGGCGCCGATCAGCACCGTTAGGATCGCGATGACGTTGGCGAGGACTGGCCGCTCGATGAAGAACTTCGAGATCACGCGACGGCGCTCAATTCGCGGCAGGCGGCGTGGCGGCCGAGGCGGTTTGCAGCTTCGGGCTGACCTTCTCGCCAGGAATGGCGCGCTGCACGCCGGCCACCACCACGCGGTCGTCGGGCTTCAGGCCGCTCTCGATCACCCGCATCTCGCCCATCAGCACGCCGGTCTCTACCCGGCGTTGCGACACCCGATCATCCGGCCCGACCACCAGCACGTAACGCCCGCCCTGGTCGGCGCCCAGCGCCACATCCGGCACCAGCAGCGCGGGCACGTCGCGCTGCAACGGCACCCGCACGCGCACGAAGCTCCCCGGGAGCAGCACGTGGTCCTTGTTGGCGAACTCCGCGCGCACCGCGAGCGTGCCTGTCACCGCATCGACCATCGGCGCCACGTAGTCGAGCGTGCCGGCGTGCCTGTATCCGGTCTCGGTCTGCAAGCCGGCCTCGACCGGCACCGGGCCGAGCGTGTCGCGCGTGATCCCCTTCGCCGCCATCGCAGCCCGGATGCGCTGCTCGTCCTGCTCGCTGATGCTGAAATTGACGTAGATCGGCGCGACCTGGACGATGGTGGCGAGCTTGGTCAGCTCGTTGCCGCCGACAACCTCGCCTACCGAGACCAGATGCGCGGTCACGATGCCGTCGAACGGCGCGGTCACGCGCGTATAGGTGTAGTTGATCGCGGCGAGCTCGGTATTGGCCTGCGCGCCCAGCAGGTTGGCGCGATTGGTGTCGCGCGTGGCCAATTGCTGATCGACCTGTGACTGCGAGGAAAACTGGCTCTTGCCCAGGCTGGCCTGACGATTGTACTCGGCGTCCGACTGCACCACTTGCGCCTTCGCCGCCGCCTCCTGCGCCTGCGCCTGCTGCAGCTTCGCCTGATATGGCAGCGGCTCGATCGTGAACAGGTTCGTGCCCTTGGTGACGAACGCGCCGTCCTTGTAGGTCTGCGCCTGCAAGAAACCCTGCACGCGCGCCACCAGATCGACCGAGTTGATCGCGGTCGTGGTGCCGGTGGCGTCCAGATAGCGGGTGATCGTGCGCTGCGCGGGCTGCGCCACCCCGACGGTCGCGGGCGGCGGCGCCGCGTAATGGTTGGCCGGCTTGCACGCAGCGAGCGCGGTCAACCCCATCAACAGCGCCAGACGGGCCGAGAAGCGCATCCCCCACCTCCGGCCGCCGGTTCGACCCGGGGGACGATACACCGCCGGCCGCGATCACGGAAGTGTGCTGCCGGGCCGCCCAGCCGGAACCGCTCAGCGCAGGCTAGGCGTCGGCACGGCGGCTTGCGGGATCCAGCCCTGCTCGGCGAACAGCGTGCCGAGATTGACCGCCATCCGGCCGCCGAGCCGCTTCGCCTCGGCCCCGACATCGGCGCGGCCGGCATTGACCAGGTTCACACCGCCGTTCGCCGCGGCAGCCGCGGCACTGCCGCTCGCGGCACTCGCCGCCCCCACGGCGAGCCCGGGCGTGTGGCCGCTATTGGAACTCGCGTCATAGGTCTGCAGCAGCCGCGGCTCGGCGCCGGGCGCCACGTAGAGCACCTGCGCCATCGCACGCACGTCGCTCTGACCGGCGCCGAAGCCGACGGCGGTGCGCCGCGTGCGGTTGCCCTCGTCGATCGAGATCACTCGCCCGCGCACCTCGACATACGGGCCGGTGGGCGGGCCGCCGGTCGCCTCCTGCACCGGCAGCCCCATGCGGCCGATCGCCTGCGTGAGCGATTCGGTGATGCCGAAGCGCACCGCGTCGGCGTCGCGCGCCTGGGCGTCGCCGCCGGTCATGCCGCTCAGCCCTCGGCGCAGCGTACCGCCGATCCCAGGATCCACCCGAGCGGCATTCGGCTCCACCGCGAAATCGTCAACCACGACCATCGCCGGACGGGGCAACGCGGCAGTGGCGGTGGCGGGTGGCACGTAGCTGCCGGTGGTCGTCGCCCGCGTGGAACAGGCGGCGAGCAGGGCGCAGCCGAGAAATGCCGCCGCCGCGCGCGACGGGCGATTGGGAATGGGGTGCATCGATCGTGCCTTCCTGCAGGGGGCAAAGTCTAGCAGGGAAATCTCGGTGGAAACGGGGCGGGGAACCGATGCGAAGCGATGGTTAACAGACCAATTTTGGTTGCATTGCGGCCGGCAATCTTTTTTACTGAAGAAATGAAGCCGGGGCCTCACGCGGTGAGCGCATTACGCGAGCTGAACGCCGTAAGAGCTGAAATCAAAGGGAACTAGGCGTCGATCTGTTGAAGGAGCTGCATCGCGAGCACTGGTTGCTGGATGCCGCCGGCGTCCTGGCCTATTGGGGATCGGTGGCCGGGCTGTTCGTCCTGCTCGCTCTGCTGCCATTCGGGTTGCTCTGGTGCCTCGCTTTCGCGGCGCAGGGATTCGCCCTTCAGTGCCTGGGCCTGCTCAGTCACGATGCTTTCAACCACAGGCGGATTTGGGGCGATCGCGGCTCCTGGATCGGGTCAATCGTTTCGTCTTTCCCAGTGCTGCTGTGTCCGACCTGGTACTTGATCAGCCATCGCGATCACCACGCCTATCTCGGCACCGCGAAGGACACCGAGACTTACAAGCAGACCCTCGACACCGTCTGGAAGCGCGTGCTCTTTCTGACCTTGCCCGGCGATCGCCTGGCCAAGCTGGGAAGGCTCGCCAAGGCGGACGCGCGGATGCCTGCCATCCTGCCCGGAACTCCCAAAGAGCGCCGGCGGCTCACGGCGGAGCGGGCGTGCCTGGGCGCTTTCGTTCTGGGCGTTGCCGGTTCGGCGGTCCTTTGGCCGGGCTGGGTGCTGGCCGGCTACGTTCTGCCGCTGTTCAT
This sequence comes from uncultured Alphaproteobacteria bacterium, assembly GCA_963754235.1. Classification (GTDB taxonomy): domain Bacteria; phylum Pseudomonadota; class Alphaproteobacteria; order Acetobacterales; family Acetobacteraceae; genus DATAYA01. The sequence continues at coordinate 221,082 of CAVWFK010000008.1, forward strand.
CATCACCCCGGTTGCCTCAAGTCTCAGGATCATCCTGGAGCACGCGGATGCCGACCCGACCAACAGCTTCCACCTCGGCACCTACTACCGGACCGGTGTTGTCACGCGTATGATATTCGTCGCCGATTTCAGGCGACTGCCACCTCATCCACCACATCTTCAGCCAAATCCCCTGGTACGGCATGGGTCGAGCGACGCGGCTCATGCGGCCGCCCTGATCGAGAAGGGAGTGGTTGAACGCCTCTCACTGCTGCAACTCCTCATCGGCTGGTTCGTCCGCGGCTTCCCGCACCGGAGCCTCTGGTTTAGCGCATCGTGAACTCGCGGCCGACCCGCCGCCTGACCGGCTTCGCGCTGCGGCCATCGCACGCTAACACTGAGCGCGGCAGGTAGGGATCGCGCCATGAAATCGTCGTCGCGCGGACGCCGCGCGTTCGCGGCCGTGCTCGGGCTGCTGCTGCTGGCGGCACCAGCGCGCGCCGACACGCATGAGCCGCCGACCGGCTTGGCACCGCTGGTGCGCAGCGTGCTGCCCTCGGTCGTGACCGTGCTGGCGAGCGGCACGGTACAGGCGCCGCTCAATCAAGGAGGCACCCAGCCAGCAGCGGCCGCTGGGCAGGGGCTGGTCACACGCCGGGTCAACAGCACCGGGTCGGGCTTCATCGTCGATCCCTCGGGCGTGATCGTGACCAATAACCACGTTGTTGACGGCGCCGACGTGATCGGCGTGACCCTCGGCGACGGCACCTTCCAGGTCGCAACGCTGCTTGGCCGCGACCCGGCGACCGACCTGGCGGTGCTCGCGATCAATGCCGGACGATCCTTGCCAGCGGTGCAGTTCGGCGACAGCAACAAGGTCGCGGTCGGCGACGAGGTGTTCGCGATCGGCGATCCGTTCGGTATCGGCAGGTCCGTCACCGCCGGGATCGTGAGCGCCACCGGACGCGACATCCAGGAAGGGCCGTTCGACAGCTTCATCCAGACCGACGCCGCCATCAATCGCGGCAATTCGGGCGGGCCGCTATTCGACATGCGCGGCCACGTCATCGGCATCAACTCGGCGATCTACTCGCCCTCCGGCGGCTCGGTCGGCATCAGCTTCGCGCTGCCCTCGGACATGGCCGGGCAGGTGATCAGCGAGTTGCGGCTGCATGGCTACGTCGAGCGCGGCTGGCTGGGGGCGGGCGTGCAAACGGTGACCAGCCAATTCGCCGAGAGCCTGGCGCTGCCGGCGGCGCGCGGTGCGATCGTCGCCGGCATCGTGCCCGGCAGCCCGGCGGCGAAGGCGGGGGTGCACGACGGCGACGTGATCCTGCGCTACGGCGGCCATCCGGTGATCGACGCGCAGGGCTTCGCGCGGGCGGTCGCGACCACGCCGCTCGGGGTGACCGAGCCGCTCTCGGTCTGGCGCGACGGGCATGAGATCACGCCATCGGTGACGATCGCGCCGCCGCCCGGTGGCACCGTGGTTCCGGCGCCGATGCGACCGATGCTGCCGAAGCTGCAGCCGACGACCCAGGTGGGCCTGGGCTTCGCGCCGCTCGATCCGGCGACCCGGGCGGCATGGGGGCTGCAGAACGACCCGCGCGGGGTGCTGATTTCGGCGGTGGCACCGGACAGCTTGGCCGCGACCCGCGGGTTGGTGGCGGGCGACGTGGTGCTGGCGGTGCAGCAAGCGCCGGTCTCGACGCCGGCCGAGGTCGAGGCGGGGATGGAGGCGGTGCTGCGCGAGGGGCGGGTCTGGGTGCTGTTCCTGGTGCGCAGCCGGGCCGGGCTGCGGTGGGTGGATGTGCCGCTGGTGCGCCCGGCGGACGTGCACGGGTAGCGGAGGCGGGTTAATTCCACGCTGCGACTGACTTTTGCAATTGCGGCTGGGTTCCGACCCTCGGACGATCCCTCCGAATGGCGGGGGAGCTGCGCTCATGAGGGTTCCTGTTCCTGTCCTCGTCGTCGCCGGCTCGGCGGCGGTGGCGGCGGTCGTATCGCTCTCGTCACCCACTCCTCAGAGCGGCGGTTCCACAGCAGCCAAGATCGGCTCGCCTTTTGCCCCCAATCTGGCCAACATTCTCGGCTGGGTTCCTTCCGGTTCAGTGGGCAGCGGGTTGCTCCGAGGCACCGGGTATTCCAGTGTCCGCGCCAATATCCCCGTCGCGGGGCATGCCAATCAATTCGCGACGCTTGGCACCGGGTCTCTAGACAGCGGCTCGGCGAGCGGGACCAACGGCACGATCTCCGGCCTGACGGTCGGGGATTCCTCGGCGCTTAGTTTCGTGGATGCCAGCGGGGGCGATGCTGCGAGCCAGGGGGGCGACGCCGGCAACCGGGCCAGCGACGTCGCCAGCGGGGGCGGCCAAGTGGGCGCCCCGCAGCTACTGATGGCCAGCGCCAGCAGCGGCGCAACCGCGTCAGACGCTTCCACGGCCCCGGCGCAAAGCGCCAAGGACTTAAAGGGCTTCGTTCCGCAAACGCAGGATCTCGTGACGACCGGAACCACGGGCAACACCGTAACCCCAGGCACCA
>CAVWFK010000009.1:0-75661 GCA_963754235.1 uncultured Alphaproteobacteria bacterium
CTGCCGGCCGACGCTTGGGCCCCGGCGTCCCGGCCGGTGAGGGATCGAAAGGGATCCGGCTCTACGACTGGGCGCGCCTCGGCCTGCCCTGGACGGTCGATGACGGCTTCGAGCGCTGGGTTTTGTTCCGTCGCAACCGGCGGGGATCCACAAGACCGCGCCTATTATCTCGTGTTTCGCGCCGCGCGGCACCAGCGTGGCCGAACTGGCCGGCGTGGCCAGCTGCGCTGGACGGTCGAGGAGTGCTTTCAGCGCGCCAAGGAGGAACTCGGCCTGGACCATTGTGAAGCGCGTTCCTGGCAGGTTGACACCGCCATATGACGCTTGCATGGCCGCGTCGGTTTCCTCGCCAAACTCTCCGCTCAGTTGCGTCAGGCGGCTGGGAACAAAGCGAACGAAACGGGTCCGGAGCCGCTCGCCGCTTGATGCCACTGACCGTTCACTCTCGAGCGTCCCGGAAATCCGCTCACCTGATCGCGCGCCTGCTGCTGCGGCCGCCGTCACGCCCAGCTTCGTGTTCGCTTGATCCCGGTGGCGGCGGCACCATCAGGCCAGAGCTGCGCGAGCGCACCAGAGAAGCGCACAGTCACCCGCAACTGTCGTACTAGAGCATGTTCGGATCACGCCGAACCGTATCCGGCGTTTACGAGGTAGTTTCGGCATTCCTGCGAGGTGAACTCGTCGAGCAGCGTTCCAATTCGCTTCCATGTGGCTGTGACGGTTTGCTCGGCAGCCTTTCGCAACAAGGTCTTGAGCTTCGAGAAGGCTTGCTCGATCGGGTTCAGGTCAGGGCTGTAGGGTGGCAGGAAGAACAGCTTGGCGCCCGCGGCACGAATGGCGGCCCGGATGGCAGTGCCCTTGTTCGCTTTGCTGCCAGCCGCCTGACGCAACTGAGCGGAGAGTTTGGCCAGGAAACCGAGCGCGGCCATGCACAGCGTCATATGGCGGTGCCAGCCGTGCCAGGAACGCGCTTCACAATGGTCGAGGCCGAGTTCCTCCTTGGCGCGCTGAAAGCACTCCTCGACCGTCCAGCGCAAGCCGGCCACGCCGGCGAGTTCGGCCACGCTGGTGCCGCGCGGCGCGAACACGAGATAATAGGCGCGGTCTTGTGGATCCCGCCGGTTGCGACGGAACAAAACCCAGCACTCGAAGCCGTCATCGACCGTCCAGGGGAGGGCGAGGCGCGCCCAGTCGTAGAGCCGGATCCCTTTCGATCCCTCACCGGCCGCATGCGGGGCCCAAGCGTCGGCCGGCAGTTCGTCCGCAAGCTGCGCCGGATCGGTCTGGAGCAAGCCCGCAGTGGTGAGGAACCGCAGACAGTGATTGGAGCGCACCGCCAGGACGTAGGGTTGGCCGCGCGCCTCGAGCATTCGCCGCAGCCGCAAGTCGGCGCCATAAGGCGTCGGCCAGCACCCAGGCACAAGGCGTGCCGGCGTCCAAGGCCGACCCGATCAGGTCACACGCGATCTGTACCTGTGGCTTGGTGGCGAATTCGACCGACTGCGGCACCTGCACGCGGCGGCGCCTTGCGCCATCGGCAGCCCAAACCTCGGGCAGATACAGCCGTCGGTCAATCAACGCCTGACCGAGCCGGCTGGCATAGGCGAGGAACACCCCGACCTGACAGTTCTCGATCCGCCCCGTGGTGCCGGAATACTGCCGGGCGACGCCGACCGAATGCGTGCCCTTCTTCAAAAATCCGGTTTCATCGACCACCAGGACGCCGTTGCCATCGCCTAGCGCTTCGATGACGTAGTCGCGAACCCAATCGCGCAGCGCATCGGCCTCCCAGCGGCTGCGCCCGAGCAGCGACTGCATCCGATACGGCCGTGCCGCGCCGGCTTGCTCGGCCAGCATCCAGCCGGTCTTCCGGGCGATCCCTCGCAACAAACCTTCGATAAAGGCCCCGCTCGTCTCTCTCAACTCGCGGCGGCCAAAAATCGGCGCCACCCGCTCCTTGAGCCTTGCCAGCTCCTGGTGCCACCCCAGAAAGGTTTGCCGCCCAAAAGGCCACTGCCATGCACTTTCCCCTCCCCCAAGGGCATCGCAGAGAATCGAAGCACCTACCGATCCGCAACTGTCGTACTAGCGCATTTTGTTGTAGCTGCCGTTGAGCGGGTGCCGCTGGGGGCGTTCCAGGTGGCGGAGCGGGCTGGGGGCAAGCCGCAATATCACCCGCGGCTGATGCTGGCGCTGCTGGTCTACAGCGATGCCGACGGCATCTTCTCCTCGCGGCGGATCGAGCGGGCGACCTATCGCGACATCGGCGTGCGCTTTGTCGCGGCCAACACGCATCCGGACCACGACACGATCGCGGTGTTCCGGCGCACCAACAAGGCGGCGTTCGAGGCGGCATTCGTGCAGGTGCTGCTGCTGGCGCGGGAGAGCGGGCTGCTGCGCGTGGGCAACGTATCGATCGATGGCACCAAGCTCGACGCCAATGCCTCGAAGCTACGCGCGGTGAGGTATGACCGTGCGCAGGAGCTGCGCGCCAAGCTGGCCTACGGACATCGCGGCCCTCACTGCGCAGGCTGAAGCGGCCGATACACAGGACACCGATCCGCAGGCGCTGCCGGCCGAGATTGCCCGGCGCGAGGCGTTGAAGGTGAAGCTTGATGCCGCCTGCGCCCGGCTGGAGGCCGAGGCGCGCGCAGCGGCCGAGGCTGCCCGCCCAGCCTACGAAGCGAAGCAGGCCGCCTATGACGCCAAGCAGGGCCGGCGCGGCCGCCCGCCCGTGCCGCCTGACGATGCTCCGCCGCCGGAGCGCCAGAGCAACCTGACCGACCCGGACAGCCCGCTGATGCGCCGCTCGGACGCGCATGAATATCGCCAGGCCTACAACGCGCAGGCGGTGGTCTGCGCCGATGGCGCGCAACTGATCCTGGCGACCGACCTGGCCGCCACCTCTGCCGATGCACCAAGCTTTGTCGCGACCATCCTGGCGATGGAGAGCACGGTCGGCCTGCCGCAAGTGGTGCTGGCCGATACCGGGTTCGCCAGCGGTCCAGCCGTGGCCGCCTTGCAAGCGCGCGGGATCGAGCCGCTGGTGGCAATCGGGCGGACCCAGCCGCACCGGCCCTATGATTTCCGGCCGCCGCCAAGGCCCAAGACGGCACGACAGATCACCGAGCCCTGGCGCATGGCCATGAAAGCCAAGCTGGAGACCGACGATGCCAAAGCTCTCTACCGAAAGCGCAAGCAGACCGTCGAGCCGGTCTTCGGCATCATCAAGAGCGCCATGGGCTTCGCCCGCTTCCGCCGCCGCGGCATCTACAACGTCGCCACCGAGTGGACGCTGACCGCACTCGCCTACAACTGCAGGCGGCTCCACCGCCTGCAAACCGCCTGACCCAGCCGGCCGCCCCGTGCCAGCGCCCGGGCGGCGATCCAAATCCGACAGGCTGCTATTCTTACTGTGTCACAAGTCTGTGCGGCGAGCGATCCGGTGGCAGCAGGGGCAGCGCGGGAGTGTGCGAGCAATGGCGCGGGCGATCGCGATACGGAGGGATGTAATGGAGTTCGCCACGTGACGCTCAGGTCTGATCGGGGGATCCGCGGGGTCGATAACCTCCGGGTAGGGGATGTTCTTCGATGAAAACGGCGTTGCGTGGTCCTGAGGGGGGAATCGCTCCCCTTTCGGAGAGCAGGAATCCGTAGGCAGCGATGCAGAGCGTGGCGTGATGATGAAAGCCGCGCCAACCGCGCCCTTCGTAGTGGCCAAGTCCGAGTTCCTGCTTGAGGTCCTGGTAGTCCCGCTCGATTCGCCAGCGCAGCTTGGTGATGTTGACCAGGGCACGACGACTGATGGTCGCGGGCAAGGTGGACAGGAAGTATTTCGTCGGCTCGGGCTCGTCTGCAGGCCACTCGATCAGACACCATTCCTCGGGGCGGGGCGCGGAACGGTGATAATCGCGATGCGCAGGGCGGACCCGCACCGCCGCGAAGCGCTCGGCGAGCTTGGTATTGGTGCCTTCGCGCCAAGTGACGCGCCGCCATGCTTTTCTGGGAAGTTCCAGCGCCAGTTGCTTGGCCGAGATCGGCTGATGCCCGGCGTCGCGACGGATCGAGGATGTCGGACGGCCACGCCCGCTCCATTGCTTTGGGGGCAGCGGTTGCACGCCGGGCGGCCAGAGGCTGGTGGAGGACTGGATGCCGACGGCATAGGCAAGGCCGATCGCCGTGATGCCGTCGCGGAAGTCGGTGTCGTTGCCGTATCCCGCGTCGGCCAATGCGACTTCGGCGTCAACCCCGGCGGCCACAGCGGCACGAAGCTGGTCCAGCGCGATCTGCGGCTTGGTCTGGAAGACGACATCGCCGGGCACGCCCGCCGCGGCGCGCCGGTCGGGATCATCAACCCACTCATGCGGCAGATACAGGCGATAGGCGAGCGGCAGGCTGGCGTGATCGTTGGCCGCCGACAGGCTCACCGCAACCTGGCAGTTGTCCTGTTTGCCGAGCTGTCCACAATACTGGCGCGCCACGCCGACCGAGTGCCGGCCTTGCTTCGGCATGCCGGTGTCGTCGATGATCAGCGCGCGGATCGGACCACGCTGTTCGATGATGGGCAGGACACGGGCGCGCACCGCCGCGAGCACCGCCTCGTCGGACCAGTCGGACTTCGCCACGAAGTGATGCAGCGACTGGTGTGCTGCTTGCACACGCCCGGGCTGGACGCGCGCGGCCATCGGTTCGACGCTCTTGCGATCGCCCGGGAGCAGCAATCCCGCGCAATACGATTGGAACGGCACCGCGCGATCGGCGTGACCGAGCGCCGACGTGATCGCCTCGACATAGACGGCGAACCGTGATTCGCTGCCGAGTGCCTTGGATTCGAGACCCACAACCCGCCTCCACGAGTGAGAATCTCCATCCGTTTATGACACAGTAAAATGAGGCTCCTCGACGACGGCGGTAAGCGCTTTTTCGACATGCGCCCCGGCTCCAGGAAGCTCGGAAAATAGCTGCCCTGGCGGAGCTTGGGGATGCGTAGCTCGACAGTGCCGGCCCGCGTCTGCCAGTCGCGCTCGCGGTAGCCGTTGCGCTGGTTGCAGCGCTCAGCGCTGCGTTCGCCGGGAGCGGCGCGGCAGCGCGCCTCAGTCTCGATCGCCATCAGCCGCTCGGCGGCGAAGCCGATCGCGTGGCGCAGGAGTGGCGTCGGAGCCCTTCTCCAGAAGCTCGCGAAGGGCGATCTTGTCGTCGGTCATCGTGGTGGTCCTCAGGTCAGAGTTGCGTGTCCAACCCAACCCTACCGAGGAACACCGCGGTGGCCGCTGTGGATAAGTGGTCCGCCTGCGCCAGACCCTTGCGCGGTCGCTCCGGCGGGCCACTTACCCGCAGCTCCTACACCACCCACGGAACACGACCCGAATACAACATGGGAGGGCGCTTTCCACGGGTCATGCCTCAGGTTGATAGGGGCCACTCAAAGCTCAGGAAAAGAGGCGCGCGTCCCACCACACGGGCCGATGCAGATCCACGGGTGATCTGCCGGAACTCCGGGTGCTCGTGATTGATCAGGATGTTCTGCTCGATGCGGCAACCAGGCTCGGGAGCAGCAGGATCGCCGACGGGAGGGAGGGGATGCCGTCCTCCTCCTTGCCCGCCCGCGAGTGCTGACAGCGCAAAACACCTCGACGCGCGTATCGTCGCCGCGCGGCTCGGCTTCGAACAGGCTGACCCAAGCTGCTCTCCGCTCCCGGCGTGCCCGATCTCGTCTTCCAGCTTTGAGTGCGCCGTTATCACGCAGGTGACTTTGGAACGTTGCTTCTCTCGCAGGTGATCTCCACTGCCTACAATGTCACTGAATTTCGGCTAGTTTCAGCGCTTGCGATCGTGGGCGATCCTGATCGCGGTGGCGGCCGTGGACACCGTGGTCACGGCTCGGGTCAACACCCGGCGCCGCGCAGCGCACCACGAAGGTCGGTGCGGTTCACTGCGACAGGAACGCCAGCAATTGGCGGTTCACCTCGCCCGCCTTTTCCATATGCGGCATGTGGCCGGCCTCCGGAATAACGTGTACCGCAACCGAGGGTGGCAGCCCCTCGGCCTGATGCACGGGCAAAATGCGGTCTGCCGCACCCCAGATCACTTGCACCGGCACCGAGACCTCGCCCAGCCGGTCGCGCAGGATCGCCGTCTGCCGTCCGGCTGGGAAACTTGCTGCCGCGATCGTGGACAGGCAAGCGGCGGCGCCGTCCAGGCGCTTGAAGCGCAGCACGTCCTCGGCCATGTCGCGGCTGACCAGCGACTCGTCCACGAACAGCCGCTGCAACACCGCCTGCACTGCCTTGCGGCGGTCCGCCGCGATGAAGCCCGCGATGAATGCTTCGTCGATCTCCGGTCCGAACCCGGCTGGGGCGATCAGCGACAGCGACGCGACGCGCGCCGGGTGGCGGAGCGCGATGTCGAGCGCGATCGCGCCGCCGAGCGAATGGCCGACCAGATGCGCCCGCTCGATGCCGAGCGCCTGCGGCACCTCCGCCACGGCCTGTCCCAGTCCGGTCACGTCTCCGGCATCGACCCGTTTCTCCGACCCGCCATGCCCGGGCAGGTCGAGTGCGATCGTGCGATGCGCCGCCGCAAGCGTCTGTTGGTTGAACATCCAGGTGTTCAAATCGCCACCGAAGCCGTGGATCAGCACGACCGGCGGCCCGCTGCCCTCTCCCACCTCCAGGGTATCGAATGGTCCGCCCGCCCGCTGTGACGGTCTGCGGTTCCGCCGCCGCCTCCTCGCGTGCTGCGTCCTGGCGGGCGGCGAACTCCGCCTGGAAGTGCTCGACGAAGGCGTCGATCTCCGTGTCCGGCACCGAGGCGTCGGCGATCACGCCGAGCAGAGCACCGACCGGCAAATCCTGCTGCTCCGGTGCCACGCGCCGCCGCAGGATGCCGCCGACCGGCAATTCATAGGCGTTGGTGATCTTGCTGGTCTCGATGTCGGCCAGCTCGTCGCCGGCCGACACCTCCGCACCCTCGGCCACTGCCCAGGAGGCGACCTTGCCTTCGGTCATCGCCAGGCCGAATTTCGGCATCGTGATGGCGGTGATTTTCGCCGCGTTCACGCGGCGGCCCTCCCCGCGTAGGCCAGCACCGAGCGCACGGCGGCAGAGATGCGCGCGGCATCCGGCACATACAGATCCTCGAGGCTGGCGGCGAACGGCACCGGCGTGTGCGGCGCCGTCACCATGCGGATCGGCGCCTTCAGGTCGCCGAACGCGTCCTGCGCTACCAGGGCAGAGATATCGGTCGCCATGTTGCAGCGCGGATGCGCCTCGTCCACGACCACCAGCCGGCCGGTCTCGGCCACGCTCTCCAGGATCGTCTCCGTGTCGAGCGGCGAAGTGGTGCGCGGATCGATCACGGTGCAGGAGATGCCGTCGCGTTGCAGTCGCATCGGCGGCCTGGATGGCGAACTGCACCATGCGGCCGATCGCGACGATCGTGACGTCATCGCCCTCGCGCGCGAGCTTGGCCTCGCCGAACGGGATGGCATAGGTCTCGTCCGGCACTTCCTCCTCGATGTCGTACATCACCTTGTGCTCGAAGAAGATCACCGGGTCGTCGTCGCGGATCGCCTGTATCAGCAGACCTTTCGCCTCATACGGCGAGGACGGGATCACGACCTTGAGGCCGGGGATGTGCGTGAACGTCGGATAGAGGCATTGGCTGTGCTGGCTGGCCGCCCGGAATCCGGCGCCGTACATGGTGCGGATGACCAGCGGCGTGGTCGCGTGACCGCCGAACATGTAGCGGAACTTTGCGGCCTGGTTGAAGATCTGGTCGAAGCAGACGCCCATGAAATCGACGAACATCAGTTCGGCGACTGGGCGCAGGCCGGTCGCGGCGGCACCGGCGGCGGCGCCGATGAAGGCGCTCTCGGTGATCGGCGTGTCCAGCACGCGGCCGCGGCCGAACTCGGCGAGCAGCCCCTTGGTCACGCCGAGCGGTCCGCCCCAGGCGTCGTCCTCGCCCGGCGCCTGGCAGCCGCCGGCCACGTCCTCGCCCATCAGCACGACACGCGGATCGCGCCGCATCTCGGCACGCAGCGCCTCCTGGATCGCCTGGCGGAAGCTTTTGCGGCTCATGCTTCCTCTCCCCTCAATACGATGCGTAAACGTCGGTCAGCAGGTCCGCCTCGCCCGGCTGGGCCGCCGCCTTCGCGGTACCCACCGTGCGGTCGATGGCGGCGGTGATTTCGCGATCCATATCATCCAGCACCGCCTCGTCGAGCAGTGCCGCCTCGGTCACGCGACGGCGGAACACCGCCAGGCAATCGCGTTGCTCGCGCAGCCGCTCGACCTCACCGGGACCGCGATAGGTCATCGCGTCGCCTTCGAAATGGCCGTAGTAGCGGTTCAGCCGCACGTGCAGCAGGCTCGGTCCTTCGCCGGCGCGAGCCCGCCCGATCGCCCATCCCGCCGCGTCGTGGACGGCGAAGAAGTCGTGGCCGTCCACCTCGCGCGCCGGCATTCCGAACCCGGCCGCTCGCTCCACCTGGCCGCCGGCGACGGCGTAAGCGGACGGCGTGGACTCCGCATAGCCATTATCCTCGATGACGAACACAGCCGGCAGCTTCCAGACCGCCGCCAGATTGTAGGATTCGAGCGTTGTGCCCTGGTTGGAACCGCCGTCGCCCACGAATGCGACCGCGACCCCGCCGGTGCCGAGCACCTTGGCGGTGAGGGCGGCGCCGCAGATCAGCGGCGGACCGCCGCCGACAATGCCATTGGCGCCGAGCATCCCTTTGGACAGGTCGGCGATGTGCATCGATCCGCCCTTGCCGCCGCACAGGCCGTCGCGACGGCCGTAGATCTCTTTCATCATGCCGTCGATATCGCAGCCCTTGGCGATGCAGTGGCCGTGGCCACGATGGGTGCTGGCGATCTTGTCGCGATCGGTGAGGTGCATGCACACCCCGACCGCCGAAGCCTCTTCCCCCGCGTAGAGATGGACGAAGCCCGGGATCTCGCCGCTGGCGAATTCGAGATGCACGCGCTCCTCGAACTCGCGGATCGTCCGCATGGCGCGATAGGCTTGGGTCAGCTCGTCCCGATTGAGTTGCACGGCTTCCTCCCTGGTATTCGTCGTCCTCCTATGCTTCCACGGACCGGCTCGGTGTTCAACGGCAATGCGGCAGGCTGCCGCCCGGCATTCGGACCGCCGCGCTGGCCGATCGCAGCGCCGCGACGCCCTTCTTGAGCAGGAGGCATCCGTACGGCCGCTGTTCTCCGGTCGCGACGATCGCAAACGCCTCGCGCGCGCATTCGTAGAATGCGTGCCGCTCGATGCCCGCCAAAGGCAGGTGGCGGCCCTCGTGCTGGTCGATCAGCGTCTGGCAGGCCTGCTGCACCTCCGGAATTTCCGCGGGCCGGTCCACCATCAGCATTCGCCGCGCGGGCTCTGCCACGAAGCTATCGAGCGGCAGCAGAAACAGCACGGCATCCAGCACCGCAGGGAGATCCGCTCCGTCCAAGCGCACCAGTCGTCGCGCCGTGGCAGCCGCCGGGAAATGCGCGTCCACCAGAGCGATGTCGTCGCCGTGGCCCATTGAGGCGAGAACATGAAGCAGGTCGGGCGTGTGCAAGCGGGACAGAACTTTCAGCATCGGCAATTCCTCTCGGGGTCATGGATGGTGCCGAAAGAGAAACCGGCACCGAATAGCGTTGCAATGGGAACGCCGTGATAGTTACAAGAGCATAGCAAGCAGACGCAGGCTCACCCGCGCGGCAGCCGCACCACGAACCGCGCGCCCCTCACCCGCCCGCTGCCGTCGCGCCGGTTCTCCGCCGCGACCCGGCCCTTCAGCGCCTCCACGATTTGCCGGCTGATGGAGAGGCCTAAGCCCGAGTGCTGCCCGAACCGCTCATCCTTCGGCCGCTCGGAATAGAACCGCTCGAAGATGTGCTCCAGATTGGCCTCGGGGATGCCCGGCCCCTCATCCTCGACGCTGATCTCGATCACCGCACCACTCGCGCGCGCGCGCAGCGTGATCCGCCCGTCGCGCGGGCTGAACCCCCTCGCGTTGGCGATCAGGTTGCGCAGCACCTGCACCAGCCGATCCGCGACCGCCTGCACCACCAGCCCCGATTCCGGCGCATCCACCACCACATGCGGATCGCCCTCGCGCCGCGTCGCGTCGTGGATCTCGGCGAGGGTGGCCAGGATCGGCGCCACGTCCACCGGCTCGGTCGCCATGCGCGAGAGCTCGGCATCCACCCGGCTTGCGTCGCTGATGTCGCTGATCAGCCGATCCAGCCGCATCACGTCTTCGGCGATGATGGCGAGCAGGCGGCGTTGCTGGCCGGCATCCTCGATCCGCCGCAGCGTCTCGATCGCACTGCGGATCGACGACAGCGGATTCTTGATCTCGTGCGCGACATCGGCCGCGAAGTGCTCGATCGCGTCCATCCGCGTCCACAGCGCGCGCGCCGAGGCGGCGAGCGCGTGCGCGAGTTCGCCGATCTCGTCGTGTCTTCGCAGCAGCGCGGCGGGCACCGTCCCGGTGCGGCCCTTGCCCTCCCGCATCGCGACCGCAGCACCCGCGAGCCACAGGATCGGCCGCGCGATGGTGAGCGAGAGATAGTAGGAGAGCATCACCGTCAGCCCGAGTGCCAGGATGAACAGGCCGAGGATCGAGGCCCGTACCTGGAACAGGCTGAGATCGACTTCGCGCGCATCACGGGTCAGCAGGACGATGCCGACGGTTTGGCGGTCGCGCTGCACCGGCTCGGCGACCGTGATCAGCAGGCGGTTGTCGTTGGTGCGCCGGATGTAGGGCGGCATCTCGCTGCTCTGCTGGGCGCTGCTGGTGCGGAGCTGCGACTTCACGTCGGGCTGCCAGTCGATCCCCGGCCCGGACGGCACTTCCATCACCGGCGGCGAGACGTTTCGCGGCAGCAGCGAGAGCAGGGCGTCGTACACCGCGCCGACCTCGCCCACGAGCGGGCTGCGCGGCCGCGGCGGCGGCAGCGGCTCGAAGGCGGGGGTGCCGCCCTGCCCCGGGCGCACCAGGCGGCTGTCGGCGATGATCGTGCCGTCCGGGCCGTAGATCTTGGCGTCGGCGTTCGGCGTGGGCTCGGTCAGGCGCCGCAGCAGCGGGCGCGCGAGCGCGGGCACCAGACGGAGGTCGCTCGGCTTGTCGCCGCGCACCGCGCTCTCGCCGAGCGCGCCGGCATAGATGCGCGCCTGCTCGCGCAGGCTGACCACCTCCGCCTCCAGCAGCCCGTTCTGGTACTGGTCGAGATACAGCAAGGCGGCGACCAGCAGGGCGAGCGGCAGCGCATTGACCAGCAGGATGCGCCGCATAAGCGGCGAGACCCAGCGCCGCCGCGCCGGCCGCTCGACCGGCGCGCTCAGCGAGGCGGGAAGGACGCCGCTGTCAGGCATGGGGGGTGATAGAAACCTCTCCCTCCCCTTGCGGGAGGGGGTTGGGGGGAGGGGTGCGCACGACAGGTCGCTCGGCGCGGCACCACCCCCCACCCCGCCCCTCCCCTGCAAGAGGGGAGGGAGAAGAAGCGATCCCGCTCATGCTTCCTTGTAGCGGTAGCCGATGCCGTACAGCGTCTCGATATGGTTGAAGCTATCGTCGGTGGCGCGAAACTTCTTGCGGATGCGCTTGACGTGGCTGTCGATCGTGCGGTCGTCCACGTAGATGTTCTCGCCATAGGCGGCGTCGATGAGCTGGTCGCGCGACTTCACCATCCCCGGCCGCGCCCCCAGCGCCTTGACCAGCAGGAACTCGGTGACGGTGAGCTGGATGTCGGCGCCCTTCCAGGTGCACTGGTGCTTGGTCTCGTCGAGCACGAGGTCGCCGCGCACCAGCACGCCGCCCGCGGGGGCGCCCGCCGCCTCGGCGCGACCCGCCTCGTTGCGGCGCAGCAGGGCGCGGATGCGCTCAAGCAGCAGGCGCTGGCTGAACGGCTTGGTGATGTAGTCGTCCGCACCCAGGCGCAGGCCCATCAGCTCGTCCACCTCCTCGTCCTTGCTGGTGAGGAAGATGACCGGCAGCGCGCTGCGGGCGCGCAGCCGCTGCAGCAGCTCCATCCCGTCCATGCGCGGCATCTTGATGTCAAGCACGGCGAGATCGACGGGGCGCGCGACCAGCCCTTGCAGCGCGCTCTCGCCATCGGTGTAGGTGCGGACCTGGAAGCCCTCCTGCTCGAGGGTCATCGAGACCGAAGTCAGGATGTTGCGGTCGTCGTCAACGAGGGCGATGGTGTGCTTCATGGCGGCCTCGAACTCGAACGGAAGGTGGTGACGGCGGCAGGCTGCCACCAGATTGTGGCGGCGCGGGGGTGAAGGGATGAGCGAGTTCGAGGGGCCGGCCGAGGACGCCCCAACCGAGGACGCGCCTTCCTGGGCCGCGCGCAAGCTGCTGCGGGCGGCGCGCTCCGGCACGCTCGCGACCCAGACCGGAGGGCAGCCCTTCGCCTCGCTGGTGACGCCCGCGACCGCGCCCGACCTCTCGGTGCTGCTGCTGCTCTCGGCCCTCTCCGAGCACACAAGGCACCTGCGCGCCGAGCCGCGCTGCGCGCTGCTCGTGGCGGGCGCCCCTGACGGGCCGAACCCGCAAACCGCGCCGCGTCTGACCGCGACCGGCCTGGCCGAGCCGGTGCCGGAGGCGGAGGTCGAGGCGCTGAAGGCGCGCTGGGTGGCGCTGCACCCATATGCCGCGTTCTACGCCGATTTCGACGATTTCGCGCTGTGGCGGGTGCGGCCGCTCGCGGCACTCTATGTCGGCGGCTTCGCCCGCGCCCACCGGTTGGCGCGCGAGGCGCTGCTGCCTGATGCGGAGGCAACCGCTGCAGTGGCGGCCGCCGAGGCCGGTATCCTCGCGCATTGCAACGAGGATCACGCCGACGCGCTGCGCCGGATCGCGCACCACGCGGGCGGGCACGGCCACGGCTGGGTGATGGCGGCGGTCGATGTGGACGGGTGCGACCTGATGCAGGACGAGACGGTGCTGCGCGTCCCTTGGTCGGCGCCGCTCGCCGACGTCGGCGGGGTGCGGGCCGAACTGGTGCGGCTGGCGCGTTCAGGTACCCTACTCCCGTCACTGCGAGGAGCAACGCGACGAAGCAGTCGAGCCTCGCGGCACAGTGTCGCCGGCCTGGATCGCCACGCCGGCCAAAGCCGCCGGCTCGCGATGACGGTGGTACATTTGGCCGTGCCGCACTTGCGGGATCGCCCCGGCGGCGGCATGTCCTCGGCAGGGCCCACGCAAACCAACGGGGACGACCATGCCGACCATCCAGATCGCGGCGACCGACGGCGCCGGCAGCTTCGATGCGCTGCTGGTCGAGCCGAAGCAGAAGCCGGCCGGCGCGGTGGTGCTGATCCAGGAGATTTTCGGCGTGAACGACGCGATGCGCGCGACCGCCGCCGCGGTCGCCGATCTCGGCTTCCTCGCCTTCTGCCCGGACCTGTTCTGGCGGCAGGAGCGCAACGTCGATATCACCGACAAGTCCGATGCCGAGTGGAAGCGCGCGTTTGCGTTGATGAACGGCTTCGACCAGGCGAAGGGGGTCGCCGACCTCAAGGCAACCGTCGCCGCAGCACGCAAGCTGCCCGGCTGCAACGGCCGCGTCGGCACGATGGGCTACTGCCTCGGCGGGCGGCTCGCCGTCATGATGGCCGAGCAGTCCGATGCCGATATCAACATCTCCTATTACGGCGTCAGCCTCGACAACCTGCTCGATCAGCTCGGCCAGGTCGCGCATCCGCTGGTGATCCACATCGCGGATGAGGATGAGTTCTTCCCCAAGGCAGGGCGCGAGAAGGTGGTCGCCGCCACCAAGGGCCACAAGCACGTCAGGACCTACACCTATCCGAACGCGAACCATGCCTTCGCGCGCGTAGGCGGCGTGCATTGGAACGGCCGGGCGGCGACGATCGCCAACGGCCGCAGCGCCGAGGCGCTGGTCGCGGCACTCGGGTAGAAGTCAGCGGGGCAGCGCGGTCTGCCCAGCACCCAGCCCTCCCAGCGCAGCAGCGCGGGATCGTCGGGCGGCCGGTCCGGGCGGCGGCCGGCCAACACCTGCAGCACAGCAAGCAGGCCGAGCACGCAGTCGAACCGGTCCTCGCCCGCGGGATCGGCGCCGAAGCCGTCCGCGATCGCCGTCGCCAACGCCGTGTCCGGCTTCGCGTCCAGCGCCGCCATCGCCCCGCGCAGTCCCCCGGCCAACGCCGCGCGATCCATCTGCCGCCGCTTGCTGCCCGCGAGGCGCAGGCCGAGCTGGCGCAGCGCCTCGGCCGGATAGGTCTCGGCAATCGCGACCACGCCCGGTGCCAGAAGCGCACAGAACGGCCCCTTGAAGGGCCACAGGCGCGGCGGGTCCGGGCCGGCAAGGGCCGGCAGCAGCATCTCCCGCCAGGCGGCGATCGCCGCCTTGCCGGTCTGGTTCGCCCCCAAGGTCCAGAACAGCGGCGCACCGGCCGGCCGCTCGGCGGTCGCGCGGTCGCAGAGCCGGGAGATCGAGGTTGCGGTCGCAAAGCCCAGCGCCGCCGCGTGCGCCACCCGCCGCACCCCCGCCTGGCCGCGGGCCGGATAGAACGGCCGACCCGGGCAGACCTCGGTGAGATCGGCGCACACCTCGAAGAAGGCCGGCTGGCCGGCCAGCGCGCGCAGGAACGACGGAAAATCCGGCTCGGTCACATGGCGGGCGGCGAAGTCGCGCGGCAGGCCGAGCGGGAGATCGACGCCGAGCGCCACCGCTTCGCCCGCCGCCGCCCCACGCAGCCGGGCGAGGAAGGTCGCCGATGGTCCGACCAAACGGGGTGCTTCAAGGTGCCAGCCGCCGCCGGCCGGGTGGGCGAGCGCGAACCAGCGCTTGCCGGGGGCGGCGCTCCAGTCGGCATGGGCCGCGATTGCGCTCAGGCTGAATCGCCGAGGATGCGGGCGGGATGGGTGAACACCTCGAACCCGTCGGCGCGGGCGACGCCGACCAGGGTGATGCCGGCCGCATCGGCGGTGCTGAGCGCAAGCGCGGTCGGCGCCGAGATCGCGACCACGATCCCGGCCCCGAGCATCGCCGCCTTCTGCACCAGCTCGACCGAAATCCGGCTGGTGAGCAGCACAATCCCTTCGCCCGCCGGCTGCCCCGTGCGCGCCAGGGCGCCCGCGAGCTTGTCGAGCGCGTTGTGGCGGCCGACATCCTCGCGCAGCACCGGCGCCGCGTCGTCCATCCGCCAGAACGCCGCGGCGTGGACCGCCCCGGTTGCCTGGTTGAGCGGCTGCGCCGCGGGCAATGCCGCGACTGCTGCCGCGATCATCGCCGGCGCCGCAGGCCGCGATGCCGTGACTGTCGGGATGTCGCGCATCGCCTGCCGCAGGCTCTCGATCCCGCACAGCCCGCAGCCGACCGGGCCGGCGAGACGGCGGCGGCGCTCGTCGAGCACCGCACGGCGCTCCTCGCGCAACGACAGGCGAAGGTCGATGCCATCCTCGCCCGGCACGATATCAATCGTCTCGATCTCGCCCGGCGACGCGACGATGCCTTCGGTCAGGCTGAACCCGAGCGCAAAATCCTCGAGGTCGGACGGCGTCGCCATCATCACGGCGTAGGTGGCGCCGTCGTAGGTGAATGCTACTGCCACTTCCTCGGCCACCGTGCGCATAGCACGCTGCCGAGTGCCGCCACGCCAAGCGGCATGAGCGACCGCGCGCATCCCAGGGTCCCAAGGGCGAGCCCTTGGCGGGGTTCGGGGCGGCGCCCCGACTTTCTTCACCTTCGGTTCGCCCGCGCCAGCACCGCCTCGAACAGCACCTGGCAGCCGGCTTCGGCCTCGTTCGGCGCGATGCTCTCCGCCTCATTATGCGAAAGGCCGTCCTTGCAGGGCGTGAAGATCATCGCGGTCGGCACGCGTCGCGCCACGTACACCGCATCGTGCCCGGCACCGGAGACGATGTCCCGCGCCGAATAACCAAGCCGCGCCGCCGCCTGCCGCACCAATGCGATGCACTCGGCATCGAACGGCTGCGCCGGGATGCGGAACAGTTCGCGGAGTTCGAGCGACACCCCGCAATCCCGCGCGATGAAGCCCGCCTCGCGCGGGAACTGGGCGGCAATTCGGGCCACCTCTGCCTCATCGGGGTGGCGGAACTCGACCGAGAAGTGCACCTCGCCGGGGATCACGTTGCGGCTGTTGGGGGAGACGTGGAGTTCACCCACGGTGCCGCGCCCGTTCTCGCCACGGGCGCGCATCATGCGGTCCACCAGCTCGATCACCCGTGCCGCACACAGCAGCGCGTCGCGACGCGCTTCGGGGGGCGTGGTGCCGGCGTGGCTCTCCTGGCCGGTCGCGACCGCGTCGTACCAGATCTGCGCCTGGCCGCCGGTGACGATGCCGATCGCGCATCCCTCGCGTTCCAGGATCGGCCCCTGCTCGATGTGCAGCTCGAAATAGGCATCGGCCGGGAATGCCGCCGCCGGCTCCGGGCCGCGGGCGCCGATCGCGTCGAGTGCGGCGCCGACCGAGACACCCTCAGCATCGGCGAGTGCTTCGGTCGCGGCCGGCGCATAGACGCCCGCCCAGACACCCGAGCCCATCAGGCTGTGGCCGAAGCGGCTGCCCTCTTCGTCGGTCCAGTTGACCAGTTCGAGCGGCGCCTCCGTCACCAGGTCCATCTCGTTCAGGGTGCGGATCACCTCCAGCCCGGCCAGCACGCCGAGCGCGCCGTCGAACTTGCCGCCCGAGGGCTGGCTGTCGAGATGGCTGCCGAACAGAACCGGCAGGCGCGCGGGATCGCGGCCTTCGCGGCGGGCGAACATGTTGCCCATCGCATCGACGCGCACCGCAAGTCCCGCCGCCTCGCACCATTCGCGAAAGCGCGCGCGGCCGCGCCGGTCTACGTCGGAGAGGGCGAGGCGGCGCACGCCGCCCTTGGGCGTGGCGCCGATCTCCGCCATCGCCATCAGACTGTCCCACAGCCGCCGCCCGTCGATCCGTCGATTGTCCGATGCGCGCATGGTTGGGCATCTTGCCGGGGCCGGCGGTTCCTGCAAGCCTGCCCGTCTTTCCTGAGTGCCCGCATGCTTCGGAGTGCCGCCGATGCCGTCAAGCGCCGCCGTGCCAATCGAGTCCGGTCTCGACGAGGGCGCACTCCGGCAGGTGCGCGTCGATCTCGCGGCCTGCTTTCGCATGGCGGCGCGGCTCGGACTGCACGAGGGCATCTGCAATCACCTCTCGGCGATGTTGCCGGGACGCGACGATCTGTTCCTGGTCAACCCGGACGGATTCTCGTTCGCCGAGATTACACCGTCGCGACTGCTGGTCTGCGACTTCGCGGGGCGCGTGGTCGAAGGCGAGGGGCGGCCGGAGCCGAGCGCGTTCTTCATCCACGCCCGCGTGCACAAGCGCCTGCCGCGGGCGCGAGCGGCGTTCCACACCCACATGCCGAACGCAACCGCGCTGGCGATGCTGGAAGGCCCGCCACTGGCTTGGTGCGGGCAGACGGCGCTCAAGTTCTACGGACGCACGGCGGTCGACGACGAATACAACGGCCTCGCCCTGGATGACGCCGAGGGCGACCGCATCGCCGCCAGCATGGGCGAGGCGGACATCGTGTTCCTGCGCAGCCACGGCGTGCTGGTGATCGGCCGCAGCATCGCCGAGGCCTGGGACGACCTCTACTTCCTTGAACGCGCCTGCGAGGCGCAGCGCATGGCAGAGGCGACGGGGCGGCGGTTGCTACCGGTGCCGACGGAGGTGGCCGAACGAACGGCACGGCAGATGCGGCAGAGCGACCGCGACAGCGCGCGGCTGCACCTGGAGAGCGTCAAGCGCATCCTCGATCGCGAGTCGCCCGACTAGCGGCAGTGAGGCGCTCGCAGCGAAGGCCAGGGGCTTTGCCCCTGGACCCCACCAAAGGCGCAGCCTTTGGAATTCGTTCATGGGGTCTGGGGCCTCTGGCCCCAGCGGGGTCGAGGGGCAGAGCCCCTCGCCTTTTCTGCCTTTTGCTGGTGGTCACGCTCGCCGGCTGCAAGCTGATCGACCAGAACACCTTCTGGCCGCCGCCCAAGCCGCCGCCCCCGCCGCCGCCCGCACCCCCCGGCCCGCCCGCACCCCCGCCGCTGGTGGTGATCCGGTTCGACCATCCGGGTGTCGCCTACGCCGACGCGCTGCGCCAGGCGGTGACCGCGGCGCGTGCGCGCAAGCCGGACGTGCGATTCGCCGTGGTCGCGGTGGCCCCCGCCGCGCCGACGCTCGCACAGCAAGCGACGGGGCTGGCGCGAGCGACTGCCGAGGCACGGCAGGTCGCCGAGGCGATCGCAGCGCAGGGCGTGCCCTCCGAGCAAATCGCGCTCTCGGCCCGCGCCGAGCCGGGCGTCCGGTTCGATGAGGTGCGCGTCCTCGTCCACTGACCTGTAATCCCGGACGGCGAGCACTGCGAGACGCGCGCAAACGTTGCTTACGTCGCCCGCAACAAAGTACACGGTTTGCCGGTCGGGGCAGGCGTCTGACGCCTCCGACTCCGACCGCAGGAACGAACGACGGGAGCAGGAGGAAAACCGCCATGTCGCGCAAACTTGCCGCCGAGTTCATCGGCACCTTCTGGCTGGTCTTCGGCGGTTGTGGCAGCGCCGTGCTGGCGGCCGCCTTCCCCGCGCTCGGCATCGGCTTCGTGGGCGTGGCACTCGCCTTCGGGCTGACCGTGCTGACGATGGTCTATGCGGTCGGCCACATCTCCGGCGGCCACTTCAATCCGGCGGTGACCCTCGGATTGTGGGCCGGCGGGCGATTTAGGGCGGCCGACATCATCCCCTACTGGGTGGCGCAGGTGGTGGGCGCGATTGTCGCCTCCGCGGTGCTCTATGGGATCGCGACCGGCAGGCCCGGCTTCGCCCTCGATGGCTTCGCGTCCGACGGCTACGGCGCGCTCAGTCCGGGCAAGTACAGCCTCGGCGCCTGCCTGCTGTGCGAGGTGGTGATGACGTTCTTCTTCCTCACCGTGATCCTCGGCGCGACCTCGCCGCGCGCCCCGGCGGGGTTCGCCGGTCTCGCGATCGGGCTGTCGCTGACGCTGATCCACCTGGTGTCGATCCCGGTGACGAACACGTCGGTCAACCCCGCGCGCAGCACCGGGCCGGCGCTGTTCGCAGGCGGCGCCTATATCGGCCAGCTCTGGCTGTTCTGGCTGGCCCCGCTCGTGGGCGCGCTGATCGCCGGCTACGTCGCCCGCGTGCTCCAGGTGCAGCCCGAGCCGCCGGTGGAGGACACCGCGGCGGTGACACTGGCCGGCGCGCCAGAGCTGCCCTGATCCGGCCGCTTCCAATGCGTCCGTCCCGCGACCGGCTCGGCCGCCTGCCTGGATGGCTGGTCGCGAGCTGCCTGCTGGCGAGCTGCCTGCTCGGGACCGGCGCCGGGGCCGCCGCCCCGAGTTGGACGGGACTGTGGGACACGCACTGGCGCGACGGCGGCGCGCGGCTGCGGCTAGCCCAGCACGGTGGCGCAGTCACGGGCACCTACCCGCTCTATCTATGGCGGCACCGTTGCCGGCACGGCGAAGGGCCGCACGCTGCGAGGCCGCTGGACCGAGGGCGCGCAGTCCGGCGACTTCCTTTTCGTGATGGCCGATGACGGACGCTCGTTCTCTGGGCGCTTTGGTACTGGCGAGTGGTGGACCGGCGGTCGCATCGCCGCCGGTTCGGAGGCGTCGGAGATCGACCGCTCCTCGCCTCGCGCGCTGCTGGGCAGCTTCGTGGGCGCCGGCAATGCCGCCCGCCAGGGCTCGCAGGAGGCCCTCGGCGAGGCCGCGTCGCTACTCGATTTCGGTGACACGGTACTGGTGCCCGGCGAGCGGCTACGCCGGGCCGCCAAGCTGTTCGACCTTATCGACCTCACGACCTTCCGCATCTGGTCGATCCCCACCGGTGCGCCGGCAGAAACGCTCGCCGTGCCGCTCGCGCAGTCCGGCAGCTCCGCGCAACTCGTGCTGACGATGCGGCGCGGCGCGGACGGACAATGGGCGATCGTCGCGCCGACCGCAGCCGAGATGGCCCGCGACGGTGTGGCTCTGCTGGCCCGCGACGGCGGCCGGCCGCCCAGGGCGGATGACTGGCGTACGCTGCGCAGTGCGCGCGACACCATGCGCGCCTTCATCACCGGCATCCGGCAATGGGACGTCGGCGGGCGCGAGCTTGCGATCAGCGCGCTCAATCTCTCGCAGACCGATCCCGCGACGCGCGACCGGGCAGGCGAACTCGAGGCGCAGTACCTGATCCGGCTGATGGACCGGATCGGCTTGGTGCCGTTACAGGAGATCCCGGACGATCCGGCCGGCCGTAGCGTGTTCGTCGTCTTCGAGCATCCGGCGGGGCGGATCGCGATCGCGCCGGTGAATGTGGGCGGGCAGGTGCGCTGGCAGTTCACGCCCGACACCGTGGATCGCATCGACGATCTCTACGCGGCCGTACAATCGATGCCGTCCGCCCCCCATGCGACGATCGTACCGCCGCGATCGCCGTTCTTCGCGCTGCGCCAGTCCATGTACGCGCTCTCGCCATCCCTGGTGCGGCGGATCGGAGCGATGGAGCGCTGGCAGATCGCCGGCATCGTGGTGCTGATGGCGCTCTGTCTGCTTGCCGGCGCCGTCCTTGCCTGGATCCTGCGCCGCCTTGTGGTGGTGTTCGCGCACGGCGACCGCGGCCCGGCGTGGCCGCTGAGGTGGCCACTGCTGATCTGCGTCGGCCTGGTGATCTGGAGGCCGGCAGCGCGCGTGCTCGGTCTGCCGCAGGCGGCCCGCGCGAACATCCAGCCGGTCACCTTCTCGCTGCTGGCGATCTGCGGCCTGATCGTGGCATGGCACCTGGTGAGCGTGATCGGCGATCGGGCGATGCGCGGTGCCGAGCGGCACCACGGCACGCTCGATGAGATCGTGCTCTCGCTCACGATCGGCGTGGTGCGCTTCGGGCTGATCGCGGTCGCGGCGTGGCACCTCGCAGCCGCATTCGCACTGCCGGCGAGCGACGTGCTCGCGGGTCTCGGCATCAGCGGCCTCGCGATCGCGATCGCCTCGAAGGAGACGCTGTCGAACGTGTTCGGCGCCGGCATCCTGGTCGCCGACCGGCCGTTCCGCCGCGGCGACTGGATCACCATGGGTGAGGTGCAAGGCACAGTCGAACACGTCGGCGTGCGCTCGACCCGGCTGCGCACCATCGAGGACACGACGATCATGGTGCCGAACGGCAAGCTCGCCGACTCCACGATCAACAATTGGGGCAGCCGCCGGCACCGGCTGATCCGCGCCAAGCTGCGCGTCCCCTTCGGCCCGAGCCCCGAGCGCGTGCTGGGCTTCGTCGATGGCATTCGCCAGCTTGCCGCCGACAACCCCGACGTGGTGCCGGGACGCACGCAGGTGGGTGTGAGCACGCTCGCCGAGGGCGGGATCGACATCGACCTCTCCGCCTACGTTGTGGTGGGCAGCGCCGCCGAGGAGGCGCAGGCGCGGCAGGAGCTGATGCTGAGCATCCTGCGCCTGGCCGGCCAGAGCGGCATCAATCTGGGCGCCGCGTCCGCCGCCGCCGAGGCCCATGCATGAGGGCGCCAGCCGTGCTAATCCGGCGTCAATCGTGCGTAAAAGGAGACCGACCGTGATCCGCATCGCCGCCGCCTCCCTGATTGCCGCCCTGCTGGCGGGAACCACCTTGGCCCACGTCGGCGCCCAGACCACGGCACCCGCCTCGCCGACCCCGGGTGTCTCATCCTCGACCAGCTCGGGCACGACGGGCAGCACGTCCACGAGATCGCATCGGCGCCAAACGACGTCCGCCAGCACCACCCCGGGAGCGCCAGGCAAGCCATCCGGCCGAGGCCAGTTCGCGACCGAAGCGGCGGCGCGGCAATCATGCCCGTCCGATACCGTGGTCTGGGCCAACAGCAGCTCGAAAACGCTGCACATGAGCGGCGACCGCTATTACGGCAAAACCAAGCGCGGCGCCTTCATGTGCCAGCGCCAGGCGATGCAGGACGGCTACCACGTCGCGGGTCGCGGCGCGGCCAAGACGAAGACCACCGCGACCAGCAAGTGAAAGACAGGAGGACGAAGTGGGACTTTTCGACCAGATCGTAAGTTCGCTGGGCAAGACCGGACAGGCCAATCCGGCGGCCCCCGACCCAAATGCCGAGCCGAATGCCGATCCGAACGCCGACCCGGGCACCACGGCCGCGGGCGCTGGTGGCGTGCCGGCCCTGCTGATCGCGATGCTTGGCCACCAGGAAGGCGGCCTCGGCGCACTGGTGCAGAAGTTCAACGACGCCGGCGCTGGCAACCTGATCTCGTCCTGGATCGGCAACGGGCAGAACGCGTCCGTGTCGCCGGACCAGCTGCACAACGTCCTGGGCCCGGACGTTGTGCAGCAGCTCGCCGCCAAGACCGGGTTGCCGGTGGACCAATTGCTGGGCCAGCTCTCGCAGCATCTGCCGGCGGTGGTAAACGCGGTGACGCCGAATGGGCAGGTGCCTTCCAGGGACCAGCTTCTCGCAACCGGGATGTCGTTCCTGAAGAGCCGGCTGGGCTGACGCGCCGTTCAGGACAAGCCGGGTCAGGACAGGGCGGGTGGTTTCGGCGGGAAGGGACCGGGATCGCGCGGCGTGCCGACCCAGCGCGCCGGGGCGGCGGGGGTGTAGGGCGCGGGCATGAGCAGGGGCGCCGGCGGGCCGGTCCGCGGCGTCGGCAGCCGGCCGTCGCAGCGCGCGCAAACCCGCATGGCGGTCGCTTCCGACAGCGGCACGAAGGGCGCCCCTGCGCCGGCGGGGCTGTGCGCCGCGGCGACGCCGAGCAGAAGCACGGGCAAGCCGCGCATCTCGCCACCGTAGCGATCCCTGCCCGCCGGCTCAAGCGCGGCGAAGTCCGATCGCGGCATCGGCATCAGCGACGCGAGTGCCTCAGGCGCAGAACAGGGTAGGAGCGGGGTGAGGTCAGGGCGAGATCAGGGTGCCCGTGGTCACCGCGAGCGCCTAGAAAGAAACCGGCCTGGCGCAGCTGTCATCGCGAGCCGCCGCTGGGCGGCGTGGCGATCCAGGCGGGAGGCACGGAGCGGCCCGCCTGGATCGCCACGGCGCAGCGCTCCTCGCGATGCTGGGTGGACGGCCCCCTGACGGCATCTATGTGCCAAGCTGGGGTTTGACCAACCAGCAACGGAGACCGTCCGTCATGAACGCTACCATAATCGGCCTGGATATCGCCAAGTCTGTGTTCCAGGTGCGTGTGGCCGACAGCACCGGCAAGGTGATCGAGCAGAAGAAGCTGCGCCGGACCCAGGTCGAGCCGTTCTTCACCAAGCAGTCGCCCGCCCTGGTGGGGATCGAGGCCTGCGGCAGCGCGCATTACTGGGCGCGCCAGCTGCGGGCGCTCGGCCATGAGGTGCGGCTGATCCCGGCCGCCTATGTGAAGCCCTTCGTCAGGCGCAACAAGAACGACGCGCGTGATGCCGAAGCCATCTGCGCGGCGGTGTGCCGGCCGAACATGCGCTTCGTGCCGATCAAGAGCATCGAGCAGCAGGCCGCGCGTGGCCTGGAACGCGCGCGCGATCTGCTGCTGAAGCAGCAGACCCAGCTGACGAACTGCGCGCGCAGCCTGCTGGCCGAGTTCGGCATCATCGCCGCCCAGGGCCGGCGGGGCTTTGCCGAGCTGGCGCGGCGGGTCGACGACACGGCGGAGGTTGCGATCCCGGAGCCGCTTCGGGTGCCGCTGCGCATCATGGTGAAGACCATCGAGAGGTTGCAGCGCGACATTGCGGCGCTGGAGGAACGCATCGTCGCGGCCGCCCGCGAGCACCCGGTGATGCGCCGGCTGGCCACCATCCCCGGCGTTGGCCCGATCACCGCCCACGCCATCGTCACCGCAATCGGCGACGGTCGGCAGTTCCGCAGCGCCCGCGACTTCGCCGCCTGGTGCGGCCTGACACCGCTTGAGCATTCGAGTGCGGGCAAGCGGCGCGCGAGCGGCATCAGCCGCCAGGGCGACATCCGGCTGCGCAAGCTGTTGGCCCTCGGCGCCAGCACGATCATGCGCTATGCCCGCAGCCGCACCGATCGCGCCACCGCCTGGCAGCGCGGCATCCTGGCTCGCCGGCCGGTGAAGGTCGTGGTCTTGGCGCAGGCGGCGAAAACCGCCCGCATCGCCTGGGCGATGCTGATCTCCGGTGAGACCTATCGCCGCCCCGCGGCACAGGTGGCGCAATGATGGCCGCAGCTGCGGCCCACTCCAGCGTGGTGCCGTGCTCGCGGCCGTCAAGGGCGCTGCGCGCCGCCTGCGGCGGGGGCCTCCGGCCCCCCTTGACCGCCGCTGCGCGCGGCGCCCGCAACCACACAGGCCGGGACGAAGGCCGGGACGAAGGAACGCCCCGCAGCAGCCAAACCAAGAAACCTTCCCCTTTCTGGCCGCTCGCCTGAAGAGCAGCCAGTGACCCAGCAAGGAGCAGAAGGCAGCGACGGCAAAATGGTCAGGACCTGGACCGGGACACTCCGTCTCGTCATCGCGCCCCACAGCGCGCCGCGATGCTTGGAACCCGGCCCGCGTAACCCATCGGGGCCAGCGGTCAGCATTCGACCGCAGCAACAGGCCGAATACATGACCGCTCCAGACCAATCGCCAGCGCCGCCAAAACCTCCTTGCCAGACGGGGGCCGTCCATACATGACGATGCCACGGTTTCATGCCCAGCGGGTGGCGAACTCAGAACACGGTTAGATCAGGGTGCTCCGAGTCCGAGTGCCTCCCGCCTGTGCCGGCGCTGGTGGTAACCCGCCGCACTTCCCGCGCTGCGGCGCGGTCGAGCACGTCCAGGGTACTGGCAGTGAACTGGAACGCGGTCAGTGTTTTTGACACTGCCCTTAACACAACCCAGAGTTGATGTTTAGCTACTCTAACGTTACCGAAACCGAAGGCCCGCCCCCGTGGATCGCCACACTGCCAAGCGGGTCGGGACGTTTCGCGGCCCGACCCGCGATGACAAAGCCCGTGTTCGCTCTCCACCGAGACGTGTGCTAGGATCGAGCGATGCCCGACGACAGACCGCACGGCGCTCCCGACCGTGCTGCGCTGCGGGCGCTGTATCGCGCGCCGGACGCGGCCGCACTGGCGCCGCTGCTGGAGCTCGCGACCCTGCCGGCGCCGCTCGCCGCACGGGTGCGGGCGCGCGCGATCGACCTGGTCCGTGCCGCCCGCGCCGTGCACCGGCCGGGAATGGATGTCACCGATTTCCTCCGCGAATTCGGGCTCGGCGACCCCGAAGGCGTCGCACTGCTGTGCCTCGCGGAAGCCTTGCTGCGCATCCCCGACTCGGCCACCGCCGACGCGCTGATCGAGGACCGCATCGCCGCCGCCGACTGGGAGCGGCATCTGGGGCGGGCCGACAGCCTCGCCGTCAACGCCTCGGCCTGGGCGTTCCTGCTCACCGGCCGTGTGCTCGGGCTGGACGAGGCGCGCGGCCTGCCCATCGTGATCGGTCGCACCGTACGCCGCATGGGCGAGCCGGTGATCCGCGGCGCGCTGCGGCGCGGGATGCGGCTGCTGGCGCGGCAGTTCGTGCTCGGCCGTACCATGACCGAGGCGCTCGCGCGTGCCGGCTCGGCCGAAGGGCGGCGCTGGCGCTACAGCTTCGACATGCTCGGCGAGGCGGCGCGCACCGCCGACGATGCCGCACGCTACCTCGCCGCTTACCGCGATGCGATCGGTGCGGCCGGGCGTATCGGCGGCGGGTCGGTCGCGGGGCCGGGCATTTCCGTCAAGCTCTCGGCGCTGCATCCACGCTACGAGCCGTTGCAGGCGCCGCATTGCGTGCCGGCGCTGATCGCCTCGCTGGGCGCGCTCGCGCGGGCGGCGCGGCAGGCCGATATCGGCCTCACCGTCGATGCCGAGGAAACCGAGCGGCTGGAGATCAGCCTCGATATTTTCGAAGCCGCGCTGGGCGACCCGGCGCTGGCCGGCTGGGACGGATTGGGGCTGGCCGTGCAGGGCTACCAGAAGCGCACGCTGCCGCTGCTCGACTGGGTGGCAGGGCTGGCTCGCCGCACGGGGCATGTGGTGCCGGTGCGGCTGGTCAAGGGCGCCTATTGGGACACTGAGATCAAGCAGGCACAGTTGCACGGCCATCCCGACTACCCGGTGTTCACCCGCAAAGCCGCGACCGACGTCTCCTGGATCGCCTGCGCGCGGCGGATGCTTGCGCATCGCGGCGCGATCCTGCCGGCATTCGCGACCCACAACGCGCAGAGCCTTGCGACCATCCTGGAACTCGCCGAGGGCGCGCCGTTCGAGATGCAGCGCCTGCACGGGATGGGCGAGGCGCTGTATGCCGGCGTGGTCGGCCCCGATTGCCCGGTGCGCGTCTATGCGCCGGTCGGCAGCCACGAGGACCTGCTGGCCTATCTGGTCCGGCGGCTGCTCGAGAACGGCGCCAATACCAGCTTCGTCCACCGTCTGGTCGATCCGGCGGTGCCGCTCGATGCGATCGTGACCGACCCCGCCGCCCGGCTGCGGGAGCAGGGCACCGGGCGCAACCCGCGCATTCCGCTGCCGGCCGAACTCTACCCCGACCGCGCCAATTCCGCGGGCCTCGATCTCGGCGACCGGGAGGTGGCGCCCGCGGCGCTGACCGCGATCGGGCGCTCGCGGCGGCTCGACCTGCCGGGTGGCGGCGCGCGGCGGGATGTGCGCGACCCGGCCGACAACCGCCGCGTCATCGGCAGCGCCCCGGACGCGACGCGTACGGAAATCGACGCGGCACTGGCGCGGCTCGCGCGCGGCTGGCGCGCGTGGGACGAGGCGGGCGGCGCGTGCCGCGCCGATGTGCTGGACGGTGCCGCGGCGCTGATCGAGGCCAGCCGCGACGAGTTGCTGCACTGGCTTGCGCGCGAGGGCGGCAAGACGCTGCCCGACGGCATTGCGGAGGTGCGCGAGGCCGCCGATTTCTGCCGCTTCTATGCTGCCCGCGCGCGTGAGCATTTTGCCGCGCCCCGCGAACTGCCCGGCCCCACCGGCGAGCGCGACACCTGGAGCTTGGGCGGGCGCGGCGTGTTTGCCGCCATCTCGCCCTGGAACTTTCCGCTCGCGATCTTCACGGGGCAGGTTGCGGCGGCGCTGGCGGCGGGCAACGCAGTCGCCGCCAAGCCCGCCGAGCAGACTCCCCTGGTTGCGTCGCGCGTCGTCGAGCCGCTGCACCAGGCGGGCGTGCCGCGCGACGCACTGGCGCTGCTGTGCGGCGCGGGCGAGGTCGGCGCTGCGCTGATCGCCGATCCGCGCATCGCGGGGGTGGCCTTCACCGGCGGCACCGAGACCGCGCAGGGCATCGCGCGCGCGCTTGCTACCCGGCCCGGCCCGATCGTGCCGTTCATCGCGGAGACAGGCGGCATCAACGCGATGATCGTGGACAGCTCGGCCCTGCCCGAACAGGTCGTGGTTGACGTGCTGGCATCCGCCTTCGGCTCGGCCGGCCAGCGCTGCTCGGCGCTGCGACTGCTCTGCGTGCAGGAGGACGCGGCCGATCGCATATTGGCGATGCTCGAAGGTGCTTGCGCGACGCTCGCGATCGGCGATCCGCTGGATCCCGCGACCGATATCGGCCCGGTGATCGATACCGAGGCGCGTGAGGGTCTGGCGGCGTATTGCGCCGGCATGGGCAAGCCGCTGTTTCAGTTGTCGCTGCCGCCGGAGACGGCGCACGGCACGTTCTTCGCCCCGCGCGCCTATCTGCTGCCTGACCCTGCGGCGCTGCGGCGGGAGGTGTTCGGCCCGGTGCTGCATGTCGTGCGCTACGCGGCGGCGCGGCTCGACGCGGTGCTGGATGCGATCGAGGGCACCGGCTTCGGGCTGACGCTCGGCGTGCATTCGCGCATCGAGAGCGTGCAAGCGCGCATCCTGCGCCGGCTGCGCGTCGGCAATTCCTACGTGAATCGCAACCAGGTCGGCGCTGTCGTCGGCGTGCAGCCGTTCGGCGGGCGCGGTCTGTCGGGCACCGGACCGAAGGCGGGCGGCCCGATCACGCTGTTCCGCTTCGCCGAGGAGCGGGCGGTCTCGGTCAACACCGCCGCCGCCGGCGGCAATGCGGCCCTGCTCGCAACCGACGAAGGATGAGTTCAACGCCCTCTCCGCCCCTCGGGGCGGAGAGGGCCCGGGGTGAGCAACCGTCCTTTTAAGTCGTGAGTTTTGCATTTCGCGGCAACATCGCTCCTAACCCGGAGCGAGGATCGCTGGATCAGATATGCAGCGCCCTCCCCTCCGTCGCCAGCGCCGCCTCCTTCACGGCCTCGCTCAGCGTCGGGTGGGCGTGGCAGATGCGGGCCACGTCCTCGGCCGATGCCGCGAACTCCATCGCCGTCGCTAGCTCCGCGATCAGCGTGCCGGCATCCGGGCCGATGATGTGCGCGCCCAGGATGCGGTCCGTCGTTTTGTCCGCGAGGATTTTCACGAATCCGTCCGTGGCTCCCATTGCACGCGCGCGCCCGTTCGCCGTGAAGGGGAATTTTCCCACGTTGTAAGCGATGCCGTCGGCCTTCAACTGCTCCTCGGTGCGGCCGAGCGAAGCCACCTCCGGCCACGTGTACACTACGCCCGGGATCACGTCGTAATCGACATGCCCGGCCTGCCCGGCAAGGTCCTCGGCGAGGGCGACGCCCTCCTCCTCGGCCTTGTGCGCGAGCATCGGCCCGGCGATCACGTCGCCGATCGCGTAGATACCGGGGATGTTGGTCGCGTAACGCGCATCCACGCGCACCCGCCCGCGCTCATCCAGCGCGACACCGATCGCGTCCAGCCCCAGCCCCTCCGTGTTCGGCCGCCGCCCGACTGCGACCAGCACCACGTCGGCCGTGATTTCCTGCGCCTCGCCGCCGGCCGACGGCTCCAGCGTCAGCACTACCCCGTCATTGCCGGTGCGCGCGCCCGTCACCTTGCTGCCGAGTTTGAACTTGATCCCTTGCTTGCCCAGGACACGCTCAAGCGCCTTGGCGATTTCCGCGTCCATCCCCGGCACCAGCCGATCGAGGAACTCCACCACCGTCACCGCCGCGCCGAGCCGACGCCACACGCTGCCCAGCTCTAGCCCGATATAGCCGCCGCCGATCACCACAAACCGCGGCGGCACCGCGTCCAGCTCCAGGCCGCCGGTCGAGGTCACGATCCGTTTCTCGTCCACATCCACGCCCGCCAGCGCCATGCTGTCGCTGCCGGTGGCGATCACGATTGCCTTCGTCTGGTATTCGGCGCCGTCCACCGCGACGCGGCCGGGGGCCACGATGCGGCCCTCGCCCTTCAGCCACGTCACCTTGTTCTTGCCGAACAGGAACTCGACCCCCTTGACGTTCGCGGTCACCACTTCGGCCTTGCGCGCCTGCATCCGTGCGAGGTCCAGCTTGACGCTCTCGACGACGACGCCGTGATCCTTGAACTGATGCGAGGCCTCCTCGAAGTTTTCCGAGGACTGCAACAGCGCTTTGGACGGGATGCAGCCGATGTTCAGGCACGTGCCGCCGAGCGTCGCGCGCTTCTCCACGCAGGCGACGCGCATCCCGAGCTGTGCCGCGCGGAGCGCGCAGACATAGCCGCCCGGCCCAGAGCCGATGATGATGACATCGAAGGCGTCGGGCATCAGGCGAGATCCTTGCACATGAACACGCGGGCGTAGCCGCGTGTTGAGTGGCTTCCCTCTCCGCCCCTGGGGGCGGAGAGGGTTGGGTGAGGTGGGGGTCCAGCGGCGATGGCGTTACGGGCGCGGACAGTCCTCGCACCTACGCCGCGGCGGGACAGCGCTGATGTCTCGAAGCGCTCGGGTACCGCCGAGAACTCCGGGCCGCGAAGGAGTTTCCCCCACCTCACCCCGGCCCTCTCCGCCCCCAGGGGCGGAGAGGGAGGTGAGCACCGCGGCTGATTCTCTGAATATCGTGGCTCTTTGGGGTCATCACGAAGAATCGCCAGTATGTGTCACAGCCCCAGCAGCAGCCGGCGGGGGTCCTCGACGCCTTCCTTCACCCGCACCAGGAACTGCACCGCCTCCTTCCCGTCCACGATCCGATGATCGTAGGAGAGTGCGAGATACATCATCGGCCGCGCCTCGATCTTGCCGCCCGCCACGATCGGCCGCTCCATGATCTTGTGCATCCCCAAAATGCCCGATTGCGGCGGATTGAGGATCGGCGTGGACATCAGCGAGCCGTAGATGCCGCCGTTGGTGATGCTGAACGTGCCGCCCGACAGCTCGTCGAGCTTCAGGGAGCCGTCGCGCGCACGGCGGCCGAAATCGGCGATCCCGCGCTCGATCTCGGCGAAGCTCATGCGGTCCGCATCGCGCAGCACCGGCACCACCAACCCCGACGCGCCGCCGACCGCAATCCCCATGTGGACGAAATGCTTGTACACTATCTCCTCGCCGTCGACCTCGGCGTTCACGGCGGGGAACTCGGCGAGCGCTGCCACGCAGGCGCGGACGAAGAAGCCCATGAAGCCGAGCCGCACGCCGTCATGCTTCTTCTCGAACGCCTCGCGATACTCGGCGCGCAGCGCCATCACCGCCGACATGTCCACCTCGTTGAAGGTGGTCAGCATCGCCGCGGTGTTCTGCGCCTCCTTCAGCCGCGCGGCGATGGTGCGGCGCAGGCGCGTCATGCGCACCCGCTCCTCGCCCGGCCCGGCCGCGCGCGGCGCGCGGGCGACGGGCGCGGGTGCCGGCGCGGGCGCAGCGGGGGCAGGACGGCTCAGGAACGCGAGCACGTCGCCCTTGGTGATGCGTCCGTCCTTGCCCGATCCGGCGCCCAGCGCGTCGGCGCCGACGCCCCTTTCCTCCATCAGCTTCTCGGCCGAGGGCATCGGCGGGTGAGGGGTCGCGGGTCGCGCGACCGGCCCCAGCGGCGCGGGCGGAGGACGGACGCCGGCCGGAGGATTGGCGGCGGGCGCGGTCGCGGTCGCCGGCGCGTCCGCCGGCAGCGGCGCAGGCGTCGCCTCGCGCGCCAGCGCCTCGCCGGCGACCGGCGGCGCGGGCTTGGCCTGCGAACCTGACGAGGCGGGCGTCGAGGGGCGTGCCTGCGGCGGCCCGGCGGCCCCGTTTGCCTCCACCAAGCCCAGCACCGCGCCGACCTCGACCTCGGCCCCTTCCTCAACGGCGACCGAAGCGAGCGTGCCGGCCGCGGGGGCGCCGACCTCCACCGTGACCTTGTCGGTTTCCAGCTCCACCAGCGGTTCGTCGGCCGCAACCGTGTCGCCCGCGTGCTTGAGCCAGCGCGCGATGGTGGCCGAGGTGACGCTCTCGCCCAGGGTGGGAACCTTGATCTCGGTGGCCATGCACTGTCCCCTGCGGCCGTCAGGCGAATGCCCCGACCGTGCCGACATCTCCGTCATGCCCGGCGGAGGCCGGGCATCCACGACGTTGCGGTCGCACCAAAGACGTGGATGGTCGGCCTTCGCCGACCATGACGGATGCTCCCCGTCCAAATGGGATGGTGCTGCCGGAGCAACTCCTTACTCCACGCCCAGCGCCCGCCCGACCAGCGCCTTCTGCTGCGCCGCATGAACGCTCGCCTGCCCGGTCGCCGGACTCGCCGCCGCCGCGCGCCCGATATAAACGGGCCGCTTGGCCGCAGCGCCGATGCATCCCAGCACCGTCTCGATCCGCCGATCGACGAAGCTCCAGGCGCCCATGTTCTCCGGCTCCTCCTGGCACCACACGATCTCAGCCTGGGCGGCGGGGGTGAGCACCTCCTTCAGCGTCCGTTCCGGAAACGGATAGAGCTGCTCGACCCGCACGATCGCGACGTCGCGCAGGCCGCGGTCGCGCCGCTCGGCAAGCAGATCGTAATAGACCTTGCCGCAGCACAGCACGACGCGCCGAAGCTCGCCGGGCGGCGCGATCGCGTCGGTCTCGGGGATGACGAAGCGGAAGCCGCCGCCATTGGTCATCTCGTCGAGCGAGGAGGTCGCGAGCTTGTGCCGCAGCAGGCTCTTCGGCGTCATCACCACCAGCGGCTTGCGGAAGTTCCGCTTGATTTGCCGGCGAAGCGCATGGAAGTAGTTGGCGGGCGTGGTCGGGTTGATCACCGTCATGTTCCGCTCGGCGCAGAGCTGCAAATAGCGTTCGAGCCGCGCCGAGGAGTGTTCCGGCCCTTGCCCTTCGTAGCCGTGCGGCAGCAGCAATCCCAGCCCCGACATGCGTAGCCACTTGGTTTCGCCGGACGCGAGGAACTGGTCGATGATCACCTGCGCGCCGTTGGCGAAGTCGCCGAACTGCGCCTCCCACAATACGAGCGTGCGCGGATCGGCGACGCTGTAGCCGTATTCGAAACCCAGCACGCCCGCTTCCGACAGAAGCGAGTTGAATACCTCGATCTTTGCCTGACCCTCGGCGATGTTGTTGAGCGGCATGTATTCGTTCTGGTTGGTCTGGTCGATCAGCACGGCGTGGCGCTGGCTGAACGTGCCGCGCTGGCTATCCTCGCCGGAGAGGCGGATGCGGTGGCCTTCGAGCAGCAGGCTGCCGAAAGCCAGGGCTTCGCCGGTGCTCCAGTCGATTCCCTCGCCGCTGTCGATCATCGCCTGCTTGGCTCGCAATTGCCGGGCGATCTTCGGATTGATGTCGAAGCCATCCGGCACATGCGCGAGCGCGGCACCGATCTTCTGTAGCGTCCCCTTCGCAACCGCGGTCGCTTCCTCGCGCTCGTCCTCATCGTCGGCGCGCGTCAGGCCCGTCCAGTGGCCTTCCAGCCAGTCCGCCTTGTTCGGCCGGTAGGATTGCGCCGCCTGATAGGCATCTTCGAGCGTCGCCGCGAAACGGTCCCACACCGCGGCGGCCTCGGCCTCGGTCACGATCCCCTCGGCGACCAGCCGCTCGGCGCAGAGCGTGCGCGTCGTTTTCTGCCGCTCGATCTGGCGATACATCACCGGCTGGGTGAAGGCCGGCTCATCGGTTTCGTTGTGACCGTGACGGCGATAGCAGACGATGTCGAGCACGATGTCGGTGCGGAACTCCAGCCGGAACTCCGCCGCCATCCGCGCGCAGAACACCACCGCGTCCAGATCGTCGCCGTTGATGTGCAAAATCGGCACCTGCACCGATTTCGCGACGTCGGTGCAATAGAGGCCGGAATAGGCGTGCGCGGGCAGGGTGGTGAAGCCGATCTGGTTGTTTGCCACCACGTGGATGGTGCCGCCGGTGCGATAGCCGATGAGCTGGCTCATCGCCAGCGTCTCATAGACGAGACCCTGGCCCGCAAACGCCGCGTCGCCGTGCATCACGATGCCCATGACGCTGCGCCGGCCGCTGGTGTCGCCCGCCATGTCCTGCCGCGCGCGCACCTTGCCGATCACCACCGGATCGACCGCCTCCAGGTGCGACGGATTGGGCTGGAGGGAGATGTGCACCGGAGTGCCGCCGATCTCGACATCGGCCGAGGTGCCGAGATGGTATTTCACGTCGCCCGAACCCTGCACGTCGTCGGGCTTGAAGCTGGCGCCGCCGAACTCGCTGAATACGGCGGTGAACGGCTTGCGCACGACGTTGACCAGCGTGTTGAGCCGGCCGCGATGCGGCATCCCGATCACGATTTCCTTGACGCCGCCCGCTGCCGCGACGCCGATCAGCGCGTGCATCGCCGGGATCAGCGCCTCGCCGCCTTCGAGGCCGAAGCGCTTGGTGGTGACGTAGCGGCGCTGGCAGAACGCCTCGAACCCCTCGGCCTCGGTGAGCTGCTGGAGCACCGCGCGCTTCTCCTCGGCCGAGAGCGCGGCGCGCCAGGGCGCACCCTCGATGCGGCGCTGGATCCAGGCCTTCTGATCCGGATCCTGGATGTGCATGAACTCGACGCCGATCGGGCCGCAATAGCTCTCGCGCAGGATGCGCATGATCTCGCGCACGGTCGCAGTCTCGAGGCCGAGCACGTGGTCGATGAAGATCGGCCGATCGAGGTCGTCGGCAGCGAAGCCGTAAGTGGCGGGGTCAAGCTCGGCATGGGATTTCGGCACCTGCAAGCCGAGCGGGTCGAGCTTCGCCTCCAGGTGGCCGCGCACGCGATAGGCGCGGATCAGCATCAGCGCGCGCAGGCTGTCGCGGGCGGCGGCGCGCACCTCGTCCAGCGTCGCGGCGACGGCGGCGGCGTGTCCGTTCGGCTTCGTCGCGGCGCCGTTCGGGCGCGGCGCCCAGGAGGCACCCGCGGCATCGCCCAGCACCGAGCGGGCCTCCTCGCCCAAGGCCGAGAACAGTTCGGAGAAGCTGGGATCGACGGCCCCCGAATCGGCGGCCCAGCGCGCGTAGAGATCGGCCAGATACGCCGCGTTCGCGCCGTTGAACGCGGTTGCCAGGATGTCAACGCCAGCCATTCGTCTCTGCCTCTCGTGCTCGCCGAATCAGACAGGTAGCGACCGAAGATTAGTGCCGGTAGGCTTGAAGGGCCACGGGGGAGGGTTGTCCCCGCTGCATGGTCCTCTGCCGCATGGTCCCGCTCAAGCCAGCGCCGTCTCACGCCGAGCCGCCAGCGGCGCGAGCGCCTCCGCCACGGCCGCGATCACCGGCTCCCACGCTCCCGGCCGCGGCTGGCGGAACAGCCGCAGCGACGGATACCACGGGCTGTCGGTGCGCTCGAGCAGCCAGCGCCAATCCGCCGGACGCGCCAGCAGGGTCCAGGCCGGGCGACCCAGCGCGCCGGCCAGGTGCGCCGCCGCACTATCCACCGTCACCAGCAGGTCGAGATTGGCGATCACCGCGGCCGTCTCGCCGAAATCGCCGAGCTCGGCCGAGAGATCGAGCACGCCCATCTGCGCCATTGCCTCACTATCTGCCGCCGGCGGCGCCTTGGCGAGGCTGACCAGCGCCACTCCGCGCAGCGCGGCGAGCGGCGCCAGTTGCCCGAGCCGCAGCGACCGGCGGTAGTCGTTGGGGTGCGTCGTCCGGCCGGCCCAGAACAGCCCTACCCGGAACCGCCCGCGCTCGATCCGCCCGTCCAACCTGGCGCGCCAGTCCGCGACCCGCCCGGGCTCGGCGTGCAGGTAGGGATGCGGGCCGGAGACCGTGTCGAGTTCGCTGCCGAGCACGCCGGGCAGGCTGGAGAGGCGGCAATAGGCGGCATGACCGGGAATGCCGGCCCAGCTCGTGTAGCAGGCGTGAACCCCGTGGATGCGGCCGAGCAGCGGCGCAAGATCGGTGCTGCACGCCAGCAGCACTTCGCGCACGCGCGCCGCGACTGCGGGGATGAAGCGCGCGAAGTGCAGGGTGTCGCCGTAGCCCTGGTCGCCCACCAGCAAGATGCGCGCGTTCGGCAGCGCCATGCCGTTCCAGATCGGCGCGCCCATTTTGGGCAGCATTCCGCGAGCCTGCTCGGTCGCGTTGCGCCACTCGGTACTCGATCCAGCCCGACCGCATCTGGCCGCGCATCAGCAGCACCTGGCCAAGCCCGAGATGGGCCTCGGCATGATCGGGATCGCGGGCCAGGGCCGCGAGAAAGAACGTCGCGGCCTCGTCGTGCTCGCCGCGATCCATGTGGACTTTCGCCAGATTGAACAGCGAGACGGCGCTCGCCTGGAGCTGAACGGCGTGACGCGCGGTCGCCAGCGCCTCGTCCATGCGGCACTGCATCCGATAGAGGCCGGACAGGTTGAGCCACCAGTTGGCCACTCCGGCCTGCCGCGCGCAGGCGCGCTCCAGCAGCGGGATGCCGGCCTCGATCGCGCCGCGCTGGCCGTGGATCGCGCCCAGCAGTGCCAGGGCGGCCGGATGCTCAGGGGCGGCCTCCAGCACGTCCTGGCAGATGCCGACCGCCTCGTTGTAGCGCTTGGCCCGGCCCGCCTGCTCGGCGCGGCTCAGGGCTTCGAGATGCGGGTCCTTGGGTGCGGCCGCCGGTGCGGCGGGATCGGTGGCGGCGCCCGCAGGGGCGTTTCCGTTCTGGGCAACGGTCGTGCTCATCGGGCAGGTCGGCTCCTGTCGCTGGCCGCAACGATCCGCGCAGGATGCCGCAGCGGGCCGGCCACGTCGAATGCCGATCCGCAGGTGCAGAAAGCGCACCCTCCCCGGGTCGCGGGGAGGGGCGCGCTTCGGGCCGGTCAGTTCGGCAGCAGCACCGAGTTCACCACCTGGATGACGCCGTTCGACTGCATCACGTTGGGGATCGTCACCTCGGCGATACCGCTCTTCGCGCCCTGCACGAAGAGATGCCCGCCATTCACGCTGAACATCAGTGGCTCGCCTTCCACTGTCTTCAGCATCGCCGTGCCGTGGCCCATCTTGACCATGTTCATGAGTTGGCCGGTGGTGTAGCGGCCGGGCACGACGTGATAGGTCAGGATTTTCGTCAGCGTCACCTTGTTCTCGGGCTTCACCAGCATCGCGACGGTGCCGGGCGGCAGCTTGTCGAATGCCTCATTGGTCGGCGCGAATACCGTGAACGGGCCGGGACTTTCCAGCGTCGATACCAGGCCCGCCGCCTTCACCGCCGCCACCAGCGTGGTGTGGTCCTTCGAGTTGACCGCGTTCTGCACGATGTTCTTCGACGGGTACATGGCGGCCCCGCCCACCATCACTGTCTTGTCGTTGTTCATCTGCGCGTTTGCAGCCGGCGAAATGGCCGCGAACGTGGCAGGCAGGGCAAGAGCCGCGAGCAGCAGGCTCGCGCGCTGAATGTGTCGCATGTGTTTGTCCCTTCGGCTGTGACGCCGTTCTGATGGCGCATCACCCCTACGGGAAAACCAGGCCGGCGGATGCGTCCCCTTGACCTTCCCATGATGGGAAGCCTTATCTCCTGCGGCGCAAGAGCCGGGAGCGGGTCGAATGTCGGTCGCCGAGGATGATGAAATGGTCGGGCTCGCGATCGAGGGCATGACCTGCGCCTCCTGCGCGGGGCGCGTCGAGCGAGCGCTCGCGCGGGTGCCCGGTGTGGTTTCAGCCACGGTGAACCTCGCCACCGAACAGGCCCATGTGAGGGCAGCCGGTGCCTCGGTGCGTGATCTGATCGCGGCGGTCGAGAAGAGCGGCTATCACGCACGGCCACTACGCGCGGCGGCCGGCGCCAATGCCGCGCGCGAGCGGGCGGCGCGGCGCGAGCGGCGTCACGTCGCGATCGCCGCGATCCTGACCCTCCCGCTGATCGTGCCGATGCTGCTCGCCCCCTTCGGCGTCGATGCGATGCTGCCCGGGTGGCTCGCGCTGGCGCTCGCGACCCTGGTGCAGTTCTGGCTGGGCAGGCGCTTCTATCGGGCGGGGTGGAAGGCGGTGCGGGCCGGCACCGGCAACATGGACCTACTGGTGGCGCTCGGCACCTCGGCCGCCTACGGGCTGAGCCTCTACGTGCTGGCGACGGCTTGGCTGGGCGGACAGCCGGGAACGCCGCATCTCTATTTCGAGGCCTCTGCCGTCGTCATCACGTTGGTGCTGCTCGGAAAGTGGCTGGAGGGGCGGGCCAAGCGCCAGACCGGAGCCGCGATCCGTGCGCTGACGGCGCTCCGCCCCGAGCGCGCCCGCATCCGCGCCGCCGATGGGTCGGAACGCGATGTTTCAATCGAGCAGGTGCGTGTCGGCGACCTTATGGCGGTGCGCCCGGGCGAGCGCATCCCGGTGGACGGCACGATCCGCGAGGGTGCCAGCACCGTCGATGAATCGCTGCTGACCGGCGAGAGTCTGCCGGTCGCGAAGACGCCGGGCGACCGCGTCGCCGGGGGGGCCGTAAACGGCGACGGGCTGCTGGTGGTCGAGACCACGGCAGTCGGCGCCGAGACCACGCTCGCCCGCATCGTGCGGCTGGTGGAGAGCGCGCAGGCGGCCAAGGCGCCGATCCAGCGCCTGGTCGATCGCGTAGCGGCGGTGTTCGTCCCCGCCGTGCTGGCCGTCGCGGCGGTGACGTTCCTGGGCTGGTGGCTGGGCACCGGCAATGTCGAGGCCGCGATCCTGAATGCGGTCGCGGTGCTGGTGATCGCCTGCCCGTGCTCGCTCGGCCTGGCCACGCCGACCGCGGTGATGGTCGGCACCGGGGCCGCGGCGCGTCACGGCATCCTGATCAAGGACGCCGAGGCGCTGGAGACGGCGCACCGCGTCGGCGTGGTCGCCTTCGACAAGACCGGCACGCTGACCGAGGGCAAGCCCGCCATCGTGGCGTTGGAGCCGGAAGCGGGCACCGATGCCGCCGCGTTGCTGCGGCTGGCGGGCGCGATTCAGTCGGGCAGCGAGCACCCGCTGGCGCGCGCGGTCATGCGCCGAGCCGAGGAGGCGGGCATCGTTGTTCCGCGCGCCACCGAGCTGCAAGCGCTGCCGGGCCGCGGCATGGCGGGCACCGTCGAAGGGTGGGCGCTGCGGTTCGGCAGCTTGCGCCTGGTCCAGGAACTCGGCGCCGCACCCGGTTCGCTCGCGCCGCGTGCCGCCGCACTAGCGGCCGAGGGACGCACGATTTCCTGGCTGCTCGATGCCTCGGCCGAGCCCGCCCGCGTGCTTGGGCTGATCGCGTTCGGCGATCCGGTGAAGCCGAGCGCGCCGGAAGCCGTCGCCGCATTGCGCGCGGCCGGCCTGCGCACGGTCCTGCTGACCGGAGACAACGCCGGCAGCGCGCGGGCCGCGGGTGCGGCACTCGGCATCGACGAGGTGGTGGCCGAGGTTCTGCCGCAGGACAAGGCGGCGGCGGTCGCACGGTTAAAAGAGGGTGGCCGAGTGGTCGCGATGGTCGGCGACGGGGTGAACGACGCGCCGGCGCTGGCGGCGGCGGATGTCGGGATCGCGATGGCGACCGGCACCGACGTCGCGATGCACGCGGCTGGCATCACCCTGATGCGCGGCGATCCGGCACTCGTGTCCGGCGCGATCGACATCTCGCGCCGCACCTACGCGAAAATCCGGCAAGGATTGTTCTGGGCGTTTGCCTACAACGTGATCGGCATCCCGCTTGCGGCGCTGGGCTATCTCAGCCCGATGATCGCGGGCGCGGCGATGGCGTTCTCCAGCGTCAGCGTGGTGACCAACGCGCTGCTGCTGCGCGGGTGGCGACCGGCCGGCACCGTGTCTGCGCCAGCCGCAGCGACGGCAAGTGTCTCGTCCGGAGCCGAGGCTGCGACGCGCCACCCCTACCGGCAGGCTGCCTGAGCGGAGCGAGAGGCGATGCGCGATCCGTCCGTCATGAATATCGGCGAGGCATCCCGGGAATCCGGCGTCTCGGCGAAGATGATCCGCTACTACGAGAGCATCGGGCTGATCCCCGCGCCCAGGCGTAGCGGGAGCGGCTATCGGCACTACCTGCCGAACGACATCCACACGCTGCGTTTCGTGCGGCGGGCGCGCGATCTCGGCTTCTCGATCGAGGCGATCATCCGCCTGCTCGATCTCTGGCGCGATCGCGCGCGCGCCAGTGCCGACGTGAAGCGCGTGGCGCTCGATCATGTCGCGACGTTGAAGGCCAAGATCGCCGATTTGCAGGCGATGGTGACGACGCTCGAACACCTCGCCGATCATTGCCGCGGCGACGAGCGCCCCGACTGCCCGATCATGGACGATCTCTCGGCGCAGACGGAGGCACCGCCGCCCCGCAAGGAGCCGCGCGGTTCTGCGAAACGCGCGCCTGCGGAGCGAAGGCTGACGTCATGAACGCCGGCAGTGGCGGCGTCCTCGCCGCAATCGGCGCCGCGCTCTCGATGGCCTTCGCCATGGGGTGGGAGATTCTATGGGCACTGGTCCTGGGTTTCGCGCTGTCGGGTGTCGTGCAGGCCGCCGTGACCAAAGGCGAGATGAGCCGGCTGCTGCCTGACAGCCGCTGGCGGACGGTCGCGATCGCCAGTGGGCTCGGCGCCGCGTCCTCCTCGTGCTCCTATGCCGCCGTCGCGCTGGCGCGGTCGATCTTCCGCAAGGGCGGCAATTTCATCGCTGCCATGGCGTTCCAGTTCGCCTCGACCAATCTGGTGCTGGAACTTGGCATCATCCTGTGGGTGCTGATCGGCTGGCAGTTCACGCTGGCCGAGTTCGTCGGCGGCCCGATCATGATCGTGCTGC
Organism: uncultured Alphaproteobacteria bacterium; assembly: GCA_963754235.1. Classification (GTDB taxonomy): domain Bacteria; phylum Pseudomonadota; class Alphaproteobacteria; order Acetobacterales; family Acetobacteraceae; genus DATAYA01. The sequence goes on from CAVWFK010000009.1 coordinate 39,932, forward strand.
TCGTGTTGCTGCTCCGTCGGGTCATGACGCCGGAGCGGGTCGACGACGCACGGGCGCAGGCCGAGCGCGGTATCGCGGGTCGCATGGAGGGGCACGCGGCGATGGACATGTCGCTCTCGGGCGGCTCGGTCATCTCGCGCGCATTGTCGGCGAAGGGCTTCACCGCGATCAGCCATTTCTACGTGATGGACTGGGCCAGTGTGTGGTCCGATATTGTGCTCGGCCTGCTGATCTCGGGCGCACTCGCGGCCTGGGTGCCGCATGACTTCTGGACCAGCCTGTTCCTCTCCAATGACCCGACCTGGGCGAAGATCGTTGGGCCGCTGATCGGGCCGATCGTCGCGGTGCTTTCCTTCGTCTGCTCGGTGGGCAACGTTCCGCTCGCGGCAGTGCTGTGGAACGGCGGCATCAGCTTCGGCGGGGTGGTCGCTTTCCTGTTTGCCGATCTGGTCGTGCTGCCGATCATCGACATCTATCGCAAATACTACGGCGGCCGGGTTGCAGCTCTGCTGTTCGTGCTGTTCTACGCCGCGATGGCGGCAGCCGGATACGTTGTGGAATTGCTGTTCGGAGCGCTTGGGTTGGTCCCACAGCATCGCGGTGTTCAGGTCCTGGAGGCAGCGGTGCAGTGGAACTACACGACGGTGCTCAACATCCTTTTCCTGGCGCTCTCGACACTGCTGGTGTGGCGTTTCCTGCGCACGGGTGGGCCAGAGATGCTGAAAATGATGTCGGCCCCTTCCGGCCCGATGCACGCGCACGAGGGCCACGTGGGTCATTCGCATATCGGAAAGCGGTAGGGCAGCCGTGCTTCGGCACACCAACTTCCATTTAGAGTTGGGACCGCGCCGCGCGACGGTGCTTACGGTCGCCCGATCTATGGACGATCCCTTGGCGCAGACGGAGGCGCGGCCGGGCGGGTGAAATAACTTCGCGTCGCCGCGGTCTGGTTCTCGTAGATCGAGCCCTGGTGCAGCGCCGGCGGATAGGGCATCCGCACCGGCACCGGCGCCAGCCGCGGCTCGATCGTTGGCCGACCGGCGAGCAGGCGCTCGTTGAAGGCATCGAAGCCGGGGAAATCTACCAGCGGCCACGCGTCTGACGCCGCCACCTCGTAGAGCAGCAGGTTGCGTGGGCGATCCGATGTGTTGGTCGCCGAGCCGTGCAACGTGCGGACGTGGTGGAACGACATGCTGCCGGCGCGGCCGGTGAGCGGCACCGCGTGCGCGATCTCGGCCTCGATCGTGCCCGGGTCGATCGCGCCGCAGAACCGCCCGTCCTCGCCGTGATGGCTCCAGACCGGCCCGCGCTGCGTGCCCGGCACCACCAGCAGCGGCCCGTTCTGCAAGGTCATGTCGTCGAGCATGACGCCGATCGCGAGGATGTCGTCGTTGGTGTGAGGGTAGAACGCCCAGTCCTGATGCCACTCGACCGGCGAGCCGTACTGCGCCGACTTCATGTTCAGCTTCGAGCCGTGCAGCCGCAGGGCAGGGCCGAGCAGCGCGTGCAGGACGGCGAGCACCGCGGGCTTGCGCACCACGGCGTCGAAGGCGGGATGGACCTTGTGCGGGGTCTTGATCCGCCGCACCCGGGGCGCGGCGCGGGTGTGGCCGGGTTCTAGGTCATAGATATCGGTATGCGTCTCCACCGCGGCAGCACCCGCGACCAGCCCCGCGATCACCTGCCGCAGCCGTGACAGCTCCCCACGATCCAGCAGGTCGGGCACGACGATGAAGCCGCCGCGGCGATAGGCGGCGACCTGCTCCGGCGCCAGGGCGGCAGGCGAGACATCGTTGGGCATCATTCAGCCTCCTTGGCAGCGCCGACACGAAGATTGTTAGCCGACGACCGCCGCATCGGCGAGACCGTGGCGGTGAGGCCGCCTGCAAATGCGATTGCCCCGGCCGTCCCCCCTTGACGCTATGATCCAAGGGTCGCATCTGACAGCAATCAGGACCACATTGGTCCGAAATGCGTCGGGTGCCATGCTCAGGCTGTCCAAGCTGACCGATTACGCGGTGGTGGTATTGGCGCGGCTGTCCTCCGGGACGCCGACCCAAACCTCGCCGGGCATTGCCGCCTCCACCGGCATCCCGGAGCCGACCGTCGCCAAGGTGCTGAAAACACTGGTGGCCGCTGGGCTGGTGACATCGCAGCGCGGTGCGCATGGCGGCTACCGGCTGACGCGGCCGCTGGCCGCGCTGCCGGTCGCGGACGTGATCGAAGCGATCGACGGTCCAATCGCGCTCACCGCCTGCGTCGAAGGCGCGGGCATGGGCTGCGACGTGAGTACGATGTGCCCGATGCGCGGGCGATGGGATCCGGTGAATGCCGCGATCCGCGAGGCGCTCGGCGCGATCACGCTCGCCGACATGCAGCGCACCGCCCGGCCAGTCCGGCCGCGTGCCGTGGCGATCCCCCTCAACCCCTCTTCCGCGATCGAGTGAGCACATGCCAGCCGTAGCAGAGACCCTGGGCGCCGTCCGCAAGCTGACCGAAGGCGGCTACAAGTGGGGCTTCGAGACCGCGATCGACATGGAGATCGCGCCGAAGGGCCTGTCCGAGGCGACGATCCGCCTGATCTCGGCCCGCAAGCAGGAGCCGGAATGGCTGCTGGCGTGGCGGTTGAAGGCGTTCCAGGCGTGGCGCGCGATGGCGGAGCCGCACTGGGCCAAGCTGCACTACCCACCGATCGATTATCAGGACATCCACTATTACGCGGCCCCGAAGCGGGCCGCCGGTCCGGCCAGCCTTGAGGAGGTCGACCCCGAGCTGCTGCGCACCTACGAGAAGCTCGGCATCCCGCTCAAGGAGCGGGCCATCCTTGCGGGCGTGGAAGGAGCAGGTGCGGAGGCGGCGATCGCACAGAGTGCGAATGTTGCCGTTGACGCGGTGTTCGACAGCGTCTCGGTCGCGACCACCTTTCGCGAGACGCTGGCCAAGGCCGGCGTCACCTTCTGCCCGATCAGCGACGCGGTGCGCGAGCATCCCGACATCGTGCGCCGCTACCTCGGCAGCGTCGTGCCGGCCGCCGACAACTACTTCTCGGCGCTCAATTCGGCGGTGTTCACCGACGGCAGCTTCGTGTTCGTCCCCAAGGGCGTGCGCTGCCCGATGGAGCTTTCGACCTATTTTCGCATCAATGCCCGCAACACCGGCCAGTTCGAGCGCACCTTGATCATCGCCGAGGAGGGCGCGTCGGTCAGCTACCTCGAAGGCTGCACCGCGCCGCAGCGCGACGAGAACCAGTTGCACGCCGCGGTGGTGGAGCTGATCGCGCTCGATGACGCGCGCATCAAGTACATGCACGGTGCAGAACTGGTATCCCGGCGATGCGCAGGGGCGGGGCGGCATCTACAACTTCGTTACCAAGCGCGGCGCCTGCCGCGGTGCCCGCAGCAAGATAAGCTGGACGCAGGTGGAGACCGGCTCGGCGATCACCTGGAAGTATCCGTCCTGCATCTTGCAGGGCGAGGACAGCGTCGGCGAATTCTACTCGGTCGCGGTGACGGCCAACCACCAGCAGGCCGACACCGGCACCAAGATGATTCATATCGGGCGCGGCAGCAGCAGCACGATCGTGAGCAAAGGGATCAGCGCCGGTCAGTCCAACAACACCTATCGCGGCCTGGTGCGCATCCTGCCGAAGGCGGCCGGGGCGCGGAACCACACGCGATGCGACAGCCTGCTGATCGGCAATCACTGCGGCGCACACACGGTTCCCTATATCGAGAGCCGCAATCCGACCGCGCGGGTCGAGCACGAGGCGACCACCTCGCGCATCGCCGAGGACCAGCTTTTCTATTGCCGCAGCCGCGGCCTGTCGGAAGAGGACGCGGTGGGGATGATCGTGAACGGCTTCTGCCGCGAAGTGCTGAAGGAACTGCCGATGGAATTCGCCGTGGAAGCGCAGAAGCTGCTCGCCATCAGCCTCGAAGGGTCGGTGGGCTGATGCTCGAGATTCGCGACCTCGCCGCTGCGGTGGACGAGAAGCCGATCCTGCACGACGTCACGCTGTCGGTGCCGGTGGGCGAAATCCATGCCGTGATGGGGCCGAACGGCTCCGGCAAATCGACGCTCGCCTACGTGCTGGCCGGGCACGCGGGCTATACCGTGAGCAACGGCGAGGTCACCTTCGACGGCCGCGACCTGCTGGCGATGGCGCCGGAGGCCCGGGCGGCGGCGGGGTTGTTCCTCGCCTTCCAGGCGCCGATCGAGCTGCCGGGCGTGGGCAACGCCAATTTCATGCGCATCGCGCTCAACGCGCAGCGGCGCGCGCGCGGCGAGGAGGAGCTGGACGCGGTGCAGTTCCTCAAGCTCGCGCGTCAGGCCACCAAGGCGCTGTCGATGCCGGACGAGATGCTGAAGCGCAACGTCAACGTCGGCTTCTCGGGCGGCGAGCGCAAGCGCAACGAGGTGCTGCAGATGACGCTGCTGCGGCCGCGCTTCGCGATCCTGGACGAGACCGATAGCGGGCTCGACATCGATGCGCTGAAGATCGTCGCCGCCGGGGTCAATTCGTTGCGCGGGCCTGGCTTCTCGGCGCTGATCATCACCCATCATCAGCGGCTGCTGGATCATATCGTGCCCGACCGCGTGCATGTGCTGGCCGATGGCCGCATCGCGCGCTCCGGCGGGCCGGAGCTTGCGCGCGCGTTGGAGGCGCACGGCTATACGCAGGTGATCGCGGAGGCAGCGTGATCGCCGCCGTCGCCACCACGGCCGTCGCCACCGCCGCGCAGGCGTTCCTTGCGCGCTTCGAGGGCCTGCGCGACCGGCTGCCCGGCGAGCGCCAGGCCCGCGCCGCCGCGGCCCACGCTTTTCGCGCCGCCGGCCTGCCGGGGCCGCGCGACGAGGGCTGGAAATACACCAGCCTGCGCCCGCTCACCGAGGCCGCGTTCCAGGAGCCGCTGACCAGCGTCGAACCGCCGCCGGACCTGCTCGCGCGGCTGCCGGTGCGCGGGGTGCCGCGGCTGGTGTTCCTCGACGGCCGCTGGTGCGAGGAGCTTTCGGTGCTGCCTGCCGTAGCGCGATTCTCGCGCTTCGCGATGACGCCCGATTTTGGCCGTCTCGCGCGGCCCGAGACGCAGCCGCTGGTGGCGCTCAACACCATGATGGCGCAGGACGGCGCAATGCTGAGCGTGCCGGACGGCGCGGATGGCGGCACCATCCTGCTCGCCAGCCTCGCCGCCGACCTGCACGGACGCCCGGTCGCGTTCCATCCGCGCCACTCGATCCGTCTCGGCGCCGGGGCGCGGCTGACGCTGATCGAGATCGCGGCCGGCGAGGGCGTCTATCTGCACAACCCGGTCACCGAGCTGCTGGTCGGCGCCGGTGCCCGCCTGACCCACATCCGCTTGCAGGACGAGGATGCGCGCGCCTTTCACCTTGCCACGCTTCATCTCGAACTCGCCGAGGATGCGCGCTACGAGGCGACCTGGCTCGGCGTGGGCGCGCGGCTCGCGCGCACCGAGCTGCACGCGAGGCTGCGGGGCGCGCACAGCGATCTGCGCCTGACCGCGGCCCAGCTTGCGCGCGCCAGCCAACACACCGACCTGACCAGCGTGATCGCCCATGACGCGCCCTCCTGCGGCTCGCGTCAGTTGGTGCGCAGCGTGCTCGCCGGCCGCGCCCGCGGCGTGTTCCAGGGCCGCATCGAGGTAGCGCGGGCGGCGCAGAAGACCGACGGCTACCAGATGAACCAGACCCTGCTGCTCTCGCCCGAGGCGGAGAGCGACAGCAAGCCTGAGCTGGAGATTTTCGCCGACGACGTGAAGTGCAGCCACGGTGCGACGGTGGGCGAGCTCGACGCCGAACAGCTTTTTTATCTCCGTAGCCGCGGTATCGCGCCGGACGACGCGCGCGCAATCCTGGTGCGTGCCTTCCTCGACGAGGTGCTGCAGACCGCCGCCGACGATGGCGCCCGCGGGATGCTGGAAGCGGCGGTGCAGAACTGGCCGATGAAGGATGCGGCATGAACGCGATTTCGCCTGCAATTTTTGACGTGCAGCGCATCCGTCAGGATTTCCCGATCCTGTCGCAGACGGTGCGCGGCAAGCCGCTGGTGTTCCTCGACAGCGCCGCCTCGGCGCAGAAGCCGCGCGCGGTCATCGCGGCGATGAGCGAGGCGATGGAGCGGCAATACGCCAACGTGCATCGCGGCCTGCACTGGATGAGCGAGCGCACCACCGATGCCTACGAGGCCGCCCGCACCGCCGCCGCCCGCCTGCTCAACGCGCGCGAGGACGCCGAGATCGTGTTCGTGCGCAACAGCACGGAGGCGATCAACCTCGTTGCCTACAGCTATGGCCGTCATCTGCTCAAGCCCGGACAGGCGGTGCTGATCTCGGAGATGGAGCACCACTCCAACATCGTGCCCTGGCAGGTGCTGCGCGACGAACGCGACGTGGAGTTGCGCATCGCCCCCGTCACCGACCAGGGCGAGCTCGACATGGCGGCGTTCGAGCGGCTGCTCGATGACGGGCGCGTGGGGCTGGTTGCGATTACGCACATGAGCAACGTGCTCGGCACCTGCACGCCCGGCGAGCGGATCGCGGCGATCGCGCACGCGCACGGCGCCCGCGTGCTGTTCGACGGTAGCCAGGCAGCGGTGCATCGGCGCGTCGATGTGCAGGCGCTGGACGCGGATTTCTACTGCTTCACCGGCCACAAGCTCTATGGCCCGACCGGCATCGGCGTGCTGTGGGCGCGGCGCGAGCTGCTCGACGCGATGCCGCCTTTCCTCGCGGGGGGCGAGATGATCGCAACCGTGAGCTGGGAGCGCACCACCTGGGCGCACGTGCCGCACAAATTCGAAGCCGGCACGCCCGCGATCCTGGAGGCGATCGGCCTGCGCGCCGCGATCGATTACGTGAACGCGATCGGCCACGACGCGATCGAGGCGCACGAGGCGGCGCTGACCGAGCACGCGCTGGCGCGGCTCGGCGGGCTTCCCTTCCTGCGCATCCTCGGCTCGGCGCAGGATCGCGGCGGCGTGTTCTCCTTCGCGATGAAGGGGGCGCACGCGCACGACGTGGCCACACTGCTGGATCGCCAGGGCATCGCGGTGCGCGCCGGCAATCACTGCGCCGAGCCGCTGATGCGCCGCTTCGGCGTGGACAGCACCGCACGCGCGAGTTTCGGCCTCTATACCACCCATGAGGAGATCGACGCCCTCGCCGTCGGGCTGGAGCGGGTGCGGGAGTTCTTTGCTTGATGTTCGATGATCTGCGCGACCTCTACCAGGAGGTGATCCTCGATCACGGCCGCCGCCCGCGCCATGCGACGCGGCCGGCGGCGTTCGATGCGTCGGCGAAGGGCGACAACCCGATGTGCGGCGACCGCGTCGAGGTATTCGTCAGGCGGGATGCCGACGGGACGATTGCCGATCTCGGCTTCGAGGCGCGAGGCTGCGCCATCAGCGTCGCCTCGGCCGATCTGATGGCCGAGGTCGCGCGCGGCCGCACGCCCGAGCAGGCGCACGCGCTGTTTGCGCAGTTCCGCGACATGGCCCGCACCGGCGAGACCGCCGGCGATGATCCTGCGCTGGAGCGGCTGGCGCCGCTTGCCGGCGTGCACGAGTTTCCTTCGCGCATCAAATGCGCGACGCTGCCCTGGCACGCGCTGATCGCGGCGCTGGACGGGGCGAAGGAGGCGAGCAGTGAATGAATTGAGCGCGGCACCGGCCCACGGCGCTTGGACGCCCGAGGGTGCCACCGAACCCAAGCCCACCGAGGACGCGCTGATCGCCGCGATCGGCACCGTCTACGATCCCGAGATCCCGGTGAATATCTACGAACTCGGCCTGATCTACGCGATCGACCTCGCCGACGACGGGCGGGTACGCGTGGAAATGACGCTCACCGCCCCCGGTTGCCCGAGTGCGCAGGAACTGCCCGTGCAGGTGCGCGAGGCGCTGATGGCGGTGCCGGGTGTGACCGACGCCGAGGTTGAGGTGGTCTGGGATCCGCCCTGGGACCCGAGCCGGATGTCCGACGAGGCCCGTCTTTCGCTGAACATGTACCTGAGAGCCGCAATGAGCACCACGACCGCCGAACCCCGCACGCGCCGCGCCCTGCCGCCGCTGATGGCGCTGACCGAGATCGCCGCCGAGCGGCTACGGAAGCTGTACGCCGCCGGGCAGGAAGGGATGCTGCTGCGCATCGGCGTCAAGACCAAGGGCTGCTCCGGCATGTCCTACGACATGAGCTGGGTCGCGGGACCGGGGCCGGGCGACGAGGTCGTGAGCGAGCGCGGCGTGACGGTGCTGGTTGATCGCAAGGCGTCGCTGTTCCTGATCGGCACGGTGATGGATTACGAGACCACGGCGCTGACCTCGGGCTTCACCTTCACCAACCCGAATGAGAAGGGGCGGTGTGGGTGTGGAGAGAGCTTTCACGTGTGATCAGTTGCTGAGCGGAATCCGCGTCGGGCGGCCGCACCCGCGCCGTGCGGGTTTCCGCCGCGTCCCACATCAGGCGCGGATCGAAGGCCCGCGCCGCGACGGTCGAGAGCGCGACGGTGGCGAGGAAAGCCGGTGAGCCACCCATGACGTCGATGTGCGCAACCTGCGCGAACTGTACCATGGGCGCGAAGATGATGACCGTGAACGGGTCGAGATTGGACCAGCGGCCGCCTTCGTCAATGAAGCGATAGAGCCATGTTTTCTTGCGCAGCCGCGAGGATGAGCGGCGGTGGACCGACCTTAAGAACCACGTCAGGCTGGTGAGTTTCGTGAACGGAAACACGATCGACACCGCGAAGATGATGACGCCGAAGGTCCAAAATCCGTGTTCGAACAAGAGCTGGACACCGTCGATGATCGTGTGCGGGTTCGGCGTTCCCGCCTTCCAGAGCGCGCTCATCGGAAAGCCATAGGCGATCGGCATCAGTGCCCAGGCCGCCAAAACCAGCGCCGTGCATTGCACCATGGCGAACGGGCGACGGCGGTGGACCGGAGCGGCGCAGCGCGGACAACGATGGCCCTCCGCCTCGGGCGGCAGCACCAGGTCGCAGCTCGTGCAGGCGATCGCATCGGCCCCCGCGTGCGCGGGTGGCGCCTTCAGACGCCGCCAGACCGCCCGCCGCTCCAGGCTCGCGCGGGTCACCATCGTCATCACCGCCGCGCCGACGAAACACCAGCCGCCCGTATCGATCTGCACCGCGATCTGGGACACCACGCGGCCGTAGCCGATGCCGGCGCCGATCAAGAACACGTCTGCCATCGCCCATACGTCGAGCTTCTCGCAGTAGCGGAAGGCAGGGCCAACCCAGCCGCTGCCAACCCCGAACCTGATCGCGCCGAGTGTGGCGGCCAGCAGGCCGAAACGCACGAACGGCAGAACCACGCCCTGCAAGCCGAGCATGATTGTCAGCAGTGGCCAGTGCTGTCGCCAGGCGGTGAGCAGCCCCGAGCCGAGGTGCGTCGAATCCGTGATCCCGGCGACGTGCACGGTCATTAAGGGCATCAAATTCGCCGGCAGCAGCAGCAGCAGGGTCGCGATGGCGCACGCCAGCGCGGCATCGAGGCTGCGCCCCGATGTGCTTTCGAGCACATGTCCGCACCGCCAGCATTCCAGTCGCCCCCCCGCCGGGGCTGGCGGCATATGCTGGATGGCCCCGCAGTCCGGGCACGCGATCAGCGTCGTCAAGGCCCAGGCGCCCTTACACGAAGAATCCGCCGTGCCAACGCTCGCGGTCGCGCCTGGTTCAGCTTAAGCCCTCTCCGCTCCTTTGGGGCGGAGAGGGTTGGGTGAGGTGGGGGTGCGAGCGGCGAGATGGCAGCAGATGAGTATCGCGTGATCGGTTTTTGGAACCAAGACGTGAGCAGGAACCTGGACGGGGCGCTGCAGAATGTTCGCGCCGCACTGGATAATCCCCCACCTCACCCCGGCCCTCTCCGCCCCCGAGGGCGGAGAGGGGGTTGAGCGTAGCCGCTTGCGGCCTGGTCCGGCACGGGCACCTCAGCCGCCGAAGGCGTTGAGGCCGGTCTGCGCGCGCCCGAGGATCAGCGCATGGACGTCGTGCGTGCCCTCGTAGGTGTTCACGGTCTCCAGGTTCATCAGGTGGCGGATCACGTGGTATTCATCGACGATCCCGTTGCCGCCGTGCATGTCGCGCGCCATCCGCGCGATCTCCAGCGACTTGCCGCAGGAATTGCGCTTGCAGAGCGAGATCATCTCCGGCGCCGCGCGTCCCTCATCCATCAGCCGCCCGAGCCGCAGCACCGATTGCAGGCCGAGCGTGATCTCGGTCTGCATGTCGGCGAGCTTTTTCTGGATCAATTGCGTCGCCGCCAGGGGACGGCCGAACACCTGCCGCTCCAGCGTGTAACTGCGCGCCGCGTGCCAGCAGAACTCGGCGGCCCCGAGCGCGCCCCAGGCGATGCCGTAGCGCGCGTTGTTGAGGCACGAGAACGGGCCGCGCAGGCCGCGCACGCCGGGCAGCATGTTCTCCGCCGGCACCGCCACGTCCTGCATCATGATCATGCCGGTGGTGCTGGCCCGCAGCGAGAATTTTCCTTCGATTTTGGGCGCGCTGAGGCCCGCCATGCCGCGTTCGAGGATGAAGCCCCTGATATCGCCCGCATCGTCCTTCGCCCAGACCACGAACACGTCGGCGATCGGCGAATTGGTGATCCAGGTCTTTGATCCGTTCAGCACGAACCTGCCATCGCTGCGCTTCGCCCGCGTGCGCATCGCGCCAGGGTCCGAGCCGCCATCGGGTTCGGTCAGGCCGAAGCAGCCGATCCATTCGGCGCTGCGTAGCCTCGGCAGGTATTTGGCCTTCTGCGCCTCCGATCCGAACGCCCAGATCGGGTACATCACCAGCGAGGACTGCACCGAAAACGCGCTGCGATACGCGCTGTCCACGCGCTCCACCTCGCGCGCGATCAGCCCGTAGGCGACATAGGAGATGCCAGCGCAGCCATAGCCTTCCAGCGTGGCGCCAAGAAAGCCCATCGCGCCGTACTCGTCCATGATGGCGCGATCGAACTGCTCGTGGCGATTGGCCTGTAGAATGCGCGGGAACAGCTTCTCCTGGCAGTACTCGTGCGCGGCGTCGCGGATCGCGCGCTCGTCCTCGGTGAGCTGGTCATCGAGCCGCAACGCGTCGTCCCACTGGAACGGCCCGAGCTTGCCTTTTTGCGAGGCTTCGGCGGGGGCGTCGTTCACGGGTCCATCTCCGTGGCACGGGGGGCGGCGCGGATCAGCTTGCGTCGCGGCGCGAGCAGCATGAAGGCGGGCACCTGCTCACCGAAGCCGCGCACCTGGTCGGCCGAGGTTGCTTCGATCGCCGCCTCGCGGCGAGGCTGGCTTCGCTCGCGGCGTGGGGCGCGCTCGGCCCGCACGACGCGCTCGGCCGGTGCAGGACGCTCGGCCGGTGCAGGACGCTCGGCCGGTGCAGGACGCTCGGCGCGTGGCGGCAGTTCGGCCTTCACGGGTCGCGGCGCGCGCCCGGCGCTGCTGCCGGCCCGTCGTGCCGGGGCGCGGCCGCGGCGGCGGCGGCCGTCGCCCTCGGCCCAGGCCACCGGGTCCAGCCCCTCGATCGTGATGCGCGGGATCGGCAGGCCGATCAGCTTCTCGATCGCCTCCACCGCTAGCCGGTCCTCGGGGGTCGCCAGTGTGAAGGCGCGGCCCTCGCGCTCGGCGCGGCCGGTACGGCCGACCCGGTGGACGTAGTCCTCGGCGTGGTGCGGCACGTCGAAATTGAACACGTGGCTCAGCCCGCCGATGTCGAGGCCGCGGGCCGCGACGTCGCTGCACACCAGCAGCCGGATATCGCCCGCCTTGAAGCGCTCCAGGGTCGCGAACCGGACCGGCTGGGTCATGTCACCGTGCAGCGCGCCGGCGCTGAAGCGATGGCGCACCAATGATTTGTGCAGCACATCGACGTCGCGCTTGCGGTTGCAGAAGATCAGCGCGTTCTGCACCTCCTCGGTGCGCACCAGCCGGCGCAGCGCCTCGCGCTTGTCGTGCTCGGCGACGAGGGCCAGACCCTGCGTGATCGTGGTCGCGACCGACGCCGGGGGAGAGACCGAGATCCGCTTGGGGTTTTGCAGGAAGGCGTCCGCCAGGCCTGCGATCTCGGGGCCAATGGTAGCGGAAAAGAACAACGTCTGACGCATGCGCGGCAGCAGGGCCACGATGCGTTCGACGTCGGGGATGAACCCCATGTCGAGCATCCGGTCGGCCTCGTCGATGACCAGGATTTTGACGTCGGTCAGCAGCAGCGTGCCGCGCTCGATCAGGTCGAGCAGCCGGCCCGGCGTCGCGATCAGCACGTCGACGCCGCGCGCCAGCGCCTCGCGCTGCTCGGCCATGCTCTCGCCACCGATCAGCAGCGCCTGCTGCAGGCGCAGGTACTTGCCGTAGGCGACGAAGTTTTCCGAGACCTGCAAGGCCAGCTCGCGCGTCGGTTCCAGGATCAGCGCCCGCGGCATCCGTGCCCGCGAACGTGCCCCTGTCAGCACGTCGAGCATCGGCAGGGTGAAGCCGGCGGTCTTGCCGGTGCCGGTCTGCGCGGTGCCGAGCACGTCGCGGCCCATCAGCACGACCGGGATCGCCTCGCGCTGGATCGGGGTGGGGGTGAGATAGCCTTTCTCGGCGACCGCCCGGAGCACGGGTTCGGAGAGGCCGAGTTCGGCAAAGCTGGTTTCGTCGGCGGCGGGCGGCGCCGCACTGCTGGTGGCCGAGAAAGGCACGGGATCATCCGCGCGATCAGTTTCCGCCGAGGCGGCGGCGATGTCGTTCAACAATGGTCTCAATCTTGGGTCAGTTGTTTGCGCGCGTGAGCACGCGGGCAGGCCGTTGGCCGGTCCTGCCCCGCATATCTGGAGTACCACTGCGGAAGTCAAGCCGCGCGCGCAATTTCGCCCGCTCGCGAACCCCCGGTTGCCGTCGCGCCGATCTCGCCGGCTGCCGGGCCGCAGTCTATGATCCGCTGCCGCCACCGAGGGAATCGATGCCAGCAACACCGCCGCCGCCGCGCCAGCCGCTGCCAATCGAGGACTACGCCCTGATCGGTGACTGCGCGACCGCCGCCCTGGTGGGGCGCAACGGCGCGATAGACTGGCTCTGCCTGCCCAGCTTCAATGGCGGCGCCTGCTTCGCCGCCCTGCTCGGCGATGCCGCCAACGGCACCTGGCGCATCGCCCCCGCCGCCGACCATGTCCGGATCAGCCGCCGCTATCGCGGCAACACGCTGGTACTTGAGACGACGTTCGAGACCGCGCGCGGCCGTGTGGCACTGATCGACTTCATGCCGGTTGACGCCGACGGCTGCCCCCCTGATGGGACGGCGATCGTGCGCCTGGTCCGCGGCCTCGCGGGCCAGGTGCCAATGCACATGCACATGGCGCTGCGCTTCGAGTACGGCACCACGATCCCCTGGGTCACGCGCCTGCCCGGCGGCGCACACGGGCTCCAGGCCATCGCCGGACCCAATCTCGTGGCACTGCGAACGCCTGTGAAGCTGCACGGCCGCGACATGACCACGCAGGCCGAGTTCACCATCGGCGCCGGCGAGACGATCCCGTTCGTATTGCAGCACGGCGCCTCGCACCGGCCGCCACCGCCGCCGCTTGATCCCGATGAGGCGCTGGCCACCACCGAAGGCTTCTGGAACGGGTGGTCGGCGCGCTGCCGGTATGACGGCGAGTGGCGCGAGCCGGTGCTGCGCTCGCTGCTCACGCTGAAGGCGCTGACCTTCGAGATCACCGGCGGCGTCGTCGCCGCGCCGACGACCTCGCTGCCCGAACACCTCGGCGGGTCGCGCAACTGGGACTACCGGTTCTGCTGGCTGCGCGACACCACGCTCACGCTGCTGGCGCTGATGCAGGCCGGCTACTACGACGAGGCGAAAGACTGGCGCGACTGGCTGCATCGCGCGGTCGCCGGCGCGCCGGCGCAAATCCAGATCATGTACGGCCTCGCCGGCGAGCGACGGCTCGACGAATGGGAGGTGCCGTGGCTGGCCGGCTATCAGGGGGCCAAGCCGGTGCGGATCGGCAACGCCGCCGCCGGGCAGTTGCAGCTCGACGTCTATGGCGAGGTGGCCGATGCGCTGCACCAGGCGCGGGCGGGCGGGCTCGCCTCCGCGCCGTCGAGCTGGGATTTGCAGCGCAAGCTGGTCGAGCATCTGGAGGCGATCTGGGAGCAGCCCGACGAGGGTATCTGGGAGGTGCGCGGCGGGCGTCAGCAATTCACCTTCTCCAAGGTGATGGCCTGGGTCGCGTTCGATCGCACGGTCAAGGACATCGAGGGGTTCGGCTTGCACGGGCCAGTGGATCGCTGGCGCGCGGTCCGCGACAAGATCCACGAGACGGTCTGCCGCGAGGGGTTCAATAGCAAGAAGGGCTGTTTCGTGCAAAAATTCGGCGGCGAGGAGCTGGACGCCTCACTGCTGATGATCCCGATGGTCGGGTTCCTGCCGCATGACGATCCGCGCGTGCATGGCACGATCGATGCAATCGCGCGCGAGCTGGTCAAGGGCGGGTTTGTGCAGCGCTATCGCACCGAGGCTGGTGCCGACGGCCTGCCGCCGGGCGAGGGCGCGTTCCTCGCCTGCAGCTTCTGGCTTGCCGACTGCCTGCACATGCAGGGGCGGCGGGAGGAGGCGCGCGCGCTGTTCGAGCGGCTGCTCGCCTTGTGCAACGATGTCGGATTGCTGTCGGAGGAGTACGATCCCGAGGCAAAGCGGCTGGTCGGAAACTTTCCGCAGGCGTTCTCCCACATCGCGCTGATCGGCAGTGCCATGAATCTCTCAGATGCCGGGCCCGCGCGCGAACGCGGCGACGGCAAGGAGGCGAGTGCTGCGGACAGCTGATACCGGGCGAATGTCGCGTCGGAACGACCACAGCCGTGCGCTCGGATCGCGGAGACCACCCGATCGAGCGTCGCTGTCTGCATCAGAAACAGCGCACCTCCGCCTCGGCCTGCGCCTCATGCAGCGTGCGCACGATGCCGTTCGTGACAGCGGTGCGGAACTCGTCGGCAAGATGGCCACCGGTCAGCCGGCGCATCCGCATGATCGTGTCGGCCTGCTCATATTCCGAATACGGCATGATCGAGGCGATCACGTCGATCGAGCATGAGCACTGGCGCAGCGCCTCTTGCGAGCCGCCGTTCACGTTCATACAGGCGAACACGTAGTCCGCGCGCGCCGCGGTCGGGTAGTCGTTAGTGCCCGCGGCGATGCCCGTGCCGGGGGCGACAGTCGCGGGATTGCCGGCGGCATAGGCGATGACGGGCAACGCGAGCAGGCCGGCAAGCAAACCCTTCATGGAACGCGGTCTCCCAAACACTCCCATGATACTGCTGGGCGGCGAGGTCGTGGAAGCCGCCTTGCCATTCCCGGTCGACGGGCCACAGTGTGCGGGCGGTGACGCACGCCAGGGAGCCGCGACAATTTGGCCCGCTTAACCCGCATCGGCACGGCCGCGATCGGTCGGCGCGCCTGCCTTCTTGCCCCGCTTGCCGGAATCGTCCCCGGCGCTGCGGCGGCGGCCCCGCCCGTCGTGCGGCTCGGTGTGCTGCAATTCGGCACCGTGCAGTGGGTCGCCGAGGTGATCCGGCGCCACCGGCTCGACGCCGCGCACGGTTTTGCGCTGCGCACCACGCTGCTCGCCAACACTGATGCCGGGCGGGTGGCGCTGCTCGCGGGCGGCGCCGAAATCGTGGTGTCCGACTGGCCGTTCGTCGCGGTGCAGCGCGCCGCCGGCAACCGCCTGTGCTTCGCGCCGTTCTCCAGTGCCACCGGCGGGATCATGGTCGCGGCCCTCTCGCCGATCCGCGGCCTCGCCGATCTGCGGGGCCGCCGCCTCGGTGTCGCCGGCGGCCCGCTCGACAAATCCTGGCTGCTGGTCCAGGCGGCGGGCCGCGCCGCGACGCCGCCGATCGATCTCGCGTCGGCCGCCCGCATCGCCTACGGCGCGCCGCCGCTGCTCGACGCCAAGCTCCGCCAGGGCGAACTCGACGCCGTGCTCACGTTCTGGAATTTTGCCGCCCGGCTGCGCGCGGCCGGATTCCGCGAGGCGGTGTCGGTCGCCGATTGCGCGCGCGCGCTTGGCCTGCCGTCGCGGCTCGGGCTGCTTGGCTTCGTGTTCCACCAGCACTGGGCGGAAGCGAACCGCGCCGCGCTGGAGGGCTTTCTCGCGGCGGCCGCGGCGGCGCAGAATCGGATGGCAACGTCGGCTGCCGAGTGGCCGGCGCTGCGTCCGCTGATGAACGCCCCCGACCCGGCGCTGTACGCCGCGCTGCGCGCGGGCTTCCTCGCCGGCATCGGCCACCCAACCGCTGCTGAGGAGCAGGCGACCGCCGCGCGCGTGTTCGCGATCCTGCTCCGGACCGGCGGCCGCCGCGCGACCGGCGGGCTCGCCGCCTTGCCGAGCGGCATCTTCTGGCCGGAGCCGGATGCGAAGGGCTGAGCGCCGCCGGCTGGCACAGGCGCGGGATCGCTGCCTCTCCCTCCTCGGCCTGATCCTGTTGTGGTGGGTCGCCGCAAAGGCCAGCGGCAACGCGCAATTGATGCCGCCGCCGGATGCGGTGGCGGCCTTCGCCGTGCGCGCCATCGTCTCGGGCGATATGCCGCGCAATATCGCGATCACGCTGGCGCGCGTGGTCGTGGCGTTCACGCTGTCGATGCTCGCCGGCAGCGCAATCGGCTTTGCCGCCGGCCGCTCGCCGCGCGCCGACGCGCTGATCGATCCGTGGCTGGTGGTAATCCTGAACCTGCCGGTGCTGGTGGTGATCGTGCTGATGTATATCTGGGTCGGGCTGAACGAGGCGGCGGCGGTGCTCGCGGTCGCGATCGCCAAGGTCCCGACCGTCGTGGTCACGGTGCGCGAGGGCGCGCGCGCGCTCGACCCCGGCCTCGACGAACTCGCCGCCGTCTATCGCATTCCCGGCGCGCGGCGGCTGCGCCGGATCGTGCTGCCGCAACTGGCACCGTATCTCGCCGCCGCCGGACGCAGCGGGCTTTCGATTACCTGGAAAATTGTTCTGATAGTAGAACTGCTTGGCCGGCCTGACGGCGTGGGCTTTGCGCTCAACCTCTATTTCCAGGATTTCCAGGTGGCCGGCATCCTTGCCTACGGGCTGGTGTTCGCGGCGATCATGCTGGTGGTCGAGGCGGTGGCGTTGCAGCCGTGGGAGCGGCGGGCCAATGCCTGGCGCTGACGCGCTCGCGGTCGTGATCGCGCGCAAGGCTTATGCGGACCGCGCGGTGCTGGACGAGGTGCAATTCGCCGTCGAGCCGCACGAGGTGGTGGCGCTGTTCGGGGCCTCGGGCACCGGCAAGAGCACGACGTTGCGGATCGCGCTCGGGCTGGACCACGACTTCGTGGGCCACGTGCGGCGCGCGGCCGGGCGCGTGGGCGTGATGTTCCAGGAGCCGCGGCTGCTGCCCTGGCTGACCTTGGCCGATAATATCCGCCTGGTGGCAACTGCCGAGCGTGGGCGGCCGCCGGACATCGCATTCCTGCTCGCCTCGGTCGGCCTGCCCGATGCGGCCGGATTGCTGCCGCGCGCGCTATCTCTCGGCATGGCGCGGCGAGCGGCGCTCGCCCGGGCGCTGGCGGTGGCACCCTCGCTGCTGGTGCTGGACGAACCGTTTGCCTCGCTCGATCCGGCGCTGGCGGCGACGCTGGCCGCGCGCGTCGCCGTGGAGGCGAGGCAGCGGGGGGCGGCGGTGCTGATCGCGACGCACGGGCTGGATCAGGCGCTAACGATCGCCGACCGTGTGCTGGTGCTGCACGGCAGCCCGGCGCGGCTTGAAGCTGACCTGTCGGTCGCCGGCAACGGCAATGCCGCCGCACTGCGGGCGCGGTTGCTGGCGCAATTCCCGTTTCTGGGCGCGGAGGAGCCGGCCGGGTAGGCTCATCAGAGGGAGGAACAGGATGGAAGGGAACAGGATGCCGCCATACCGGATCGCCGCGTTGGGGCTGGTCGTGTCTATGGTGGCACTGCCTGCCGCAGCGGCGGCGAAGTTCTTCGCCTATAACGAGACCACATCGACGACCTTTGCCGGCATCTATCTCGCGCCCGCCGGCACGACGAACTGGGGGACGAACGAGACCCTGAACGACAAGGACCACAGCCTCGATTTCGGCGAGCGCCTCCCGCTCACGGGCATCACCCCCGGCCGCTACGACGTGAAGCTGGTGACCGACAAGGGCAAGACTTGCGTGCGCAAGGGTGTGGACCTCACCAGCGACACCAGCTTCGAGATCCGCGACGCCGACCTGACGGAGTGCCGGTAAAGGCCTGCGCGGGCGCGATCCGTCAGCCGGTGCGCGCTACTCCATCTCCGGTGTGATGACGTTCTGCGGCCGGTCGGTCAGCAGGGCGGCGCGCATGGTTTCGGCCGACTTGCTGCGGATATCGGCATACGCCTCGGGCGAGTAGAAGGCGGCGTGCGGCGTGATCACCAATCGCCCCTCGAGCCACGGCTCGCGGGCACGATAGGCGCGCACCAGTTCGGGCGCGGGATCGGCTGGCGGCTCGACCGGCAGCACATCGAGCGCCGCCGCCGCCAGGTGCCCTTCGCGCAGCAGCGTGCCGAGTGCATCCACATCCACGATCGGCCCGCGTGCGGTGTTCACCAGCACGGCGTGCTTGGGCAGCAGCCGCAACTCGGCCAGGCCCAGCATCCCGCGCGTCTGGCGCGTCAGCGGCGCATGGACGGAGAGCACGTCCGCCTCGCGCAGCAGCGCCTCCAGGTTGGGCGCGCGCAGCAGGCCGAGCGCCAATTCGGTGCCGCTCGGCTTGAACGGGTCGAAGAACATCACCCGGAACCCGAAGGCGCGCGCCCGCAACGCCGTCGCCGTTCCGATCCGCCCCAGGCCGAGGATGCCGAATGTCTGCGACGCGGCGCGCCGCACCAGCGGGCCGGGGATCATGGCCCACGCCGCCGGCTCTGTGCGGCGCTGCGCATCGTGGTGCAGGATCACGCCGCGTCGCAGTGACAGCGCCAGCGCGATCGCGTGGTCGGCGACCTCGGTGGTGCCGTAATCGGGCACGTTGCAGACCATCACGCCGCGCTGCGCCGCTTCCGCACGGTCGATCGAATCGTAGCCGACACCCATCCGCACCGCCACGCGCAGCCGGGGGAAGCGGTCGAAATCGCGCGCGGTGATGTGCGTACGGGTGACGGCGATCCCGTCGGTCTCGGCGCAGATCGCCGGATCGAGCGCCTCCATGCCGGTCGCGTGCGCCATCACCACCCGCACGCCGCCGCCGTAGATGGCGCGTTCGACACTGTCATCGGGGTAATCCACATCGGGATACAGCACGGTGGTCGGCATCGAAGCTTCCTTGAGGTCTCGACGGCGCGGATCGTGCGGCGCGCCTCGGGCGGGCGCAACCCGCGTCCGGCGATTGCCAGCCTGGCCGGCGGCGGGCAGTCTGGCGGCCGAAGGAGAGGTCAATGAACGGAGCCGAAAGCCTGGTCCACACGCTGCTCGCCGCGGGCGTCGACACGTGCTTCTGCAATCCCGGCACCAGCGAGATGCACTTCGTCGCCGCCCTCGACCGCGTTCCCGGGATGCGATGCGTGCTTGGCCTGTTCGAGGGCGTGGTCACCGGGGCGGCCGACGGCTATTGGCGGATGGCCGGCCGCCCGGCGGCGACGCTGCTGCATTGCGGGCCGGGCCTGGCGAACGGGCTCGCCAATCTGCACAACGCGCGCCGCGGCCGGTCGGGGATCGTCAACATCGTCGGCGACCAGGCGACCTATCACCGCCCGCTCGACGCGCCGCTCACCGCGGATACCGAGGGCTGGGCGCGCCCGGTCTCGGGCTGGGTTCGCACCGCGAGCCGGGCGGCGACGGTCGGTTCCGATGCGGCCATTGCGGTGCAGGCGGCGCGGACGGCACCCGGCCAGATCGCGACCTTGGTGCTGCCGTCGGACACGTGCTGGGACGAGGGCGGCGAGCCGGCGTCTCCCCTGCCGGTGCCGCCGGCGCCGCGCGCGGCACCGGACGTGGTGCGGAAGGTCGCGTGCCTGCTGCGCGGCGAGGGACGCGCGCTGCTGGTGCTGGGTGGCGCCGCCTTGCTTGCCGAACCGCTCGCGGACGCGCACCGCATCGCGGCCGCGACCGGCGCGCGACTGATCGCGCAGATGTCCAACGCCCGCATCGCCCGCGGCGCCGGGCGCTATCCGATTGACCGGATTCCCTATCCGGTGGAGCAGGCTGTGGACGTGCTCGCCGGGGTGGAGCATGTGGTGCTGGTGGGTGCCGCGCAGCCCACCGCGTTCTTCGCCTATCCCGGCAAGCCCGGCCGGCTGACGCCGCCCGATGCGTCGATCCACGTGCTGGCGCGGCCGGAACAGGACCTTGCCGATGCCCTGGCGCAACTCGCCGAGGCGCTAGGCGCCCCGCCCGCGGTTCCGCCGGGGCGGGCTGCCCCGCCGGAGCCGGCGCGCGGCGCGGTATCGCCCGAGGCGGCGGCGCGCTCGCTCGCGGCGCTGCTGCCGGAGCAGGCGGTGGTGGCCGATGAGAGCATCACCTTCGGCCGCTCCTTCTTCTCGGCGACCCGCGCGGCTGCGCGGCATGACTGGTTGCAGGTGAACGGCGGCGCGATCGGCGGCGGGCTGCCCTTAGCGACCGGGGCGGCGATCGGCGCGCCGGGGCGGCGGGTGGTGTCGCTGGAGGCGGACGGGTCGGCGATGTACACGCTCCAGGCGTTGTGGACGCAGGCGCGCGAACGGCTGGACGTCACCACCGTGATCTTCTCGAACCGCAAATACGCGATCCTGCTGCACGAGCTCGCGAATGTCGGCGCCAATCCGGGCCGCACCGCGCTCGACATGCTCGATCTCGGCAACCCCGATCTGGATTTCGTGCGGCTGGCGAACGGGATGGGCGTGGAGGCGGCGCGGGCGGAGACGATGGAGCAGTTCAACGACCTGTTCGCGAGTGCCAATGCGCGGCGCGGGCCGTTCGTGATCGATCTGATCGCCTGACGCCCATGTTGCGGCAGGCGATCGCGGCGGTCCGCTTCGCGGTCCTTGAGTTCGGCGGACTGATTGCGTTCTGGGTGCTCTCGTGGCGCTACGGCACGCGTGCCGCGATCGCGGGGACGCTGGTGTTCCTGGCGTTCGACGTGTCGCGCCGCCTGATCTGGCGGGTGGGTTTCGACAAGCTTTATCTGTTCTCGAACGGGCTGGTCGTGGTGTTCGGCGCGATCGATCTGGTCTCGAAAAGCCCATTCATGCTGCGCTTTGAAAGTCCGATCACCAATTTCGGCATCGGCGTGGTGTTCGCCCTCGGCGCCTTCGGCCGCAAGCCGCTGATCCAGGCAATCGCCGAGACCCGCGCACCCGAACCGTTTCCCGACGATCCGGACGTGCGCCGGTTCTTCCAAATTTTCACGCTGATCTGGGCAGCGTATTTCGTGGTGAAGGCAGGTGTCTATCTCTGGATCGGGCTGGTGCTGCCGCTGTCGCAGGCGATGGCGGTGCGCACCGTGGTCGGGCTGGTCAGCCTGGGTGCCATGATGCTGGTCTCGACGCAGGGGCGGCTGTTGTGGCGCGGCCTGCGACGTATCGGCCTGCTGCACTCACCGCTGATGCAGGCGGAGGAACCCAACTCCCTCTCCGCCCCTGGCGGCGGAGAGGGCCGGGGTGAGGTGGGGACTCTCCAACGCGCGACGTGATCGTCGCTGGCCCCCACCTCACCCAACCCTCTCCGCCCCCAAGGGCGGAGAGGGCTATTTGAGCGCTCCGGACCTAAGTTGGTCCGGCCGCCGCCGCGACCTCGGCGGCGAAATCGCCACCCGGCCCGCGGTCGATCCCCTCGCCGAGCGCGAACCGCGCGAAGCCGAGCAGCTTCGCCCCCGCCTTCTCGATCACGGCGCGCACGCGGCTCTCGCCGTCATGCACCCAGACCTGCTCCAGCAGCACCACTTCCTCGTAGTATTTGCGAATCCGGCCATCGACCATCTTCGCGATCACCGCGTCCGGCTTGCCCGAGGCACGGGCCTGTTCGCGCAGCACGGCGCGCTCGCGCTCAAGCGCCGCCGGATCGACGGCGTCGATGTCGAGCGCCTCCGGCCGGCTCGCCGCGACGTGCATTCCCACCTGCCGCCCCAGCGTCTCCAGCGTCTCGAACTCGCCCGCGCCCGCGATCGCGACCAGCACGCCGATCCTGCCCAGCCCCGGCCGCAGCGCGCCGTGCACGTAAGTCGCGACCACGCCGCCCGGCGCCTCCAGCACGCGGGCGCGGCGCAGCGTCATGTTCTCGCCGATCGTGGCGACGAGCTGCGTCAGCTCATCGGCGACACTGCCCCCACCAGGAAGCCGCGCCGCCCGGATCGCGTCAAGGTCCTCGCCCACTGCCAAGGCCTGCTTCGCTACGTTCTCGACAAACGCCTGAAAAGTCTCATTGCGGGCGACGAAATCGGTCTCGGCATTGACCTCGACCATCGCCGCGCGGCCCGACGCGGAGGCGATGCCGATCAGGCCCTCGGCGGCGACGCGGCCGGACTTCTTCGCCGCGGCCGACAGCCCCTTCTTGCGCAGCCAGTCAACGGCCCCCTCCAGGTCGCCCCCGGTCTCGGTCAGCGCCCGCTTGCAGTCCATCATCCCGGCTCCGGTCTGCTCGCGCAGTTGCTTGACCAGGGCCGCCGTGATCTCCGCCATCGCCCCTCTCCCTCCGCTCGATCCCTTCTCTCTCCTCAGGCGTCTGCGCCGGCCGGCTCGGTCGCCGTCTCGGGCGCGGTCTGGGCCGGCCGCGGCAGCCGCTCGGGCGGCAATTCCGGCGCCTCGCCGATATCGCGTCCTGAGGCGGCCATCTCGGCCGAGATGCCGTCCAGCACCGCGCCGGCAACCAGGTCGCAGTAGAGGGTGATCGCGCGGATCGCGTCGTCGTTGCCGGGAATCGGGTAGGTCACGCCCTGGGGATCGGAATTGCTGTCGAGCACCGCCACCACCGGCACGCCGAGCTTGGTGGCCTCCTCGACCGCAAGCTTCTCTTTGTTGATGTCGATGACGAACAGGATGTCGGGCAGGCCGCCCATCTCTTTGATGCCGCCCAGCGCACGCTCGAGCTTGTCGTGGTCGCGCGTGAGTTCCAGCACCTCCTTTTTGGTCAGGCCGTGGGTGTCGCCGGCCAGCGTGTCCTCGATCTGGCGCAGCCGCTTGATGCTGCCGGTGATCGTCTTCCAGTTGGTGAGCATGCCGCCGAGCCAGCGATGGTTGACGTAGTATTGGCCGCAGCGTTTGGCACTCTCGGCGACGTAGTCGGCCGCTGCCCGCTTGGTGCCGACGAACAGCACGCGCCCGCCCCCGGCCACGACGTCGCGCACGGCGCGCAGCGCGCGATCGAGCATGGGCACGGTTTGCTGCAAATCAATGATGTGGACCTGGTTGCGCACGCCGAACAGGTACGGCGCCATGCGCGGGTTCCAGCGCCGCGTGTGGTGGCCGAAATGGACGCCGGCTTCGAGGAGCTGACGCAGGGTGAACTCGGGCATCGCCATCGGGGGATTCTCTCCGTGTGTCCGGTTGGGCCTCCGCGGGGCTGCGGCCGTCGGCCACCGGACCCGGTTACCGGGAGAGGCGCCCCGCGTGTGAATTACCGGCGGCATCGCCAGCGGGCGGCATATGGCGCAGCGCGCGGCCCAAGGCAAGCCGAGGTCCGGATCGCTCGCGCTCAGGTTGTGAGGCGCCCCGCCATGCGGTATGATCCGGCCCGGCAACGAGAGAGCGGAGGGATGACGATGCCGCCTGAGGTTATCGGCCGGCGCAGTTTCAGTGGCGCGATCGCGATCTGCCTGCGGCGCTACGCGCGCTTCGCGGGCCGCGCGCCGCGGTCGGAATACTGGTGGTTCGCCCTGTTCATGATCCTGGCCTCGATCGTGGCCGACATCCTCGACAGCGTGGTCTTCGGCGGCCGGCCGGGGCCATTCTCCGACCTGACTTGGCTCGTGCTGCTGCTGCCGTCGATCGCGGTGCAGGTGCGGCGGCTGCACGACATCGATCGCACCGGCTGGTGGTGGTGGATCGTCCTGGTGCCGCTGCTCGGCTGGATTCTGCTGCTGGTGTGGGATTGCACCCCCGGCACCGAGGGTCCGAACCGCTACGGCGAGGACCCGCTCGGCCCCGCTCTCGCCGCGGGCTACGTCGTGCCCTGATCGTTCATCCCGTGCGCCATAGCCGGAGCAGACTTCCCTCGGCTCCGTCCACCGGGTCGCGGTCGGGCAGCGGAACGCGAGCGATGTTGCGTCGTACTTCCTCCGCCTCCTCGGGCGCGCCGCGGCGCAAATCCCACTCCGCGCCGCCCGGATAGGCGCCGACCACCAGCAAATCCGGGCTCGCCGACAGCCGGCAGTGCCCCACCCCGGCAGGGATTGCCACGACGTCGCCGGCCGCCACCTCCAGCGCCGGACCGGATGGGCCGCCGAACAGCACCCGCGCGTGGCCGCAAGCGATGCCCAGCACCTCGTGGGCGATGCTGTGGAAGTGGTGGAACGGGTAGATGCCGTCGCGCCAGGCACCGCTCCAGCCATTGGCGGCGAAGCGCTGCTCCATCGTCGCCGGATCGGCCGGCAAGGCCGCGCGCCAGTGCAGCAACGGCAGGCGCGAATTGGGAATCGGACCACTCTCGGCGAAACGGTGCGGTTCGGGTTGCGCGCTCATCTTGCCGCCTACGCGCGGCGCCCTGCCCGGTTGCCGCTCCCGACCGGCCATGCTCTTTGCCGCGGCGCGGGTCGTGGGGAAGAGCTCGGCGTGACACTTGCGGCGTTCCTGCGCCACCTCGCTTTTGCGGCCGTGCTGGCCGGGCTCTCCGCCAGCACTGTCCACATGATGATCGGGATCGGCATTCTCGACCGGCCCGACCCCCGCAAGGCCCATTCGGTGCCGACCCCCAAATGCGGCGGCGTGGGCGTGGTGGTTGCGTTCCTGGCGGGCATGTTCGTGCTTTACCACTACGCCGAGTTCGCGCGGCTGGGCGACCCGTATTTCCGCGGCGTGATCCTGGCTTCGGCGGGGATCGCGGTGGTGGCGTTCCTCGACGACCTGCGCGACTGGCCGTTCTCGGTCAAGCTCATCGCCCAGATCTTGGCGGCGTTCCTGGCGATCGGCAGCGGCCTCTTTGTCCGGGTCTATCGGCTGCCCTATCTCGGCCCGGTCGATGTCGGCTGGCTCGGCGTGCCGGCGACGCTCGCTTGGATCCTGTTCGCAACCAACGCGATGAACTTCATCGACGGCATGAACGGCCTGGCCGCCGGCGTCGGCCTGGTTGCCTGCGCGTTCCTCGCCTTCCTCGCCGAGCAGGCGGGCGGCTGGTTCGTGTATGCGGCGGCCCTGCTGCTGGGCGCCGGGCTGGTCGGGTTCCTGCCATTCAACTACCCGCGCGCGCGCATTTTCATGGGCGACGTGGGCAGCCAGTTCGTGGGCTTCGTGCTCGCGGTGCTCGGGGTCGCAGCCAGCCGCTTCGAGGGCGTGCCGATCTCGTTCCTGCTTGTGCCCCTTCTGCTGTCGCCGGTGCTGTTCGACGTCGCTTTCACCCTGCTGCGGCGCGCGCTCGCGGGTGAGCGCCTGACTGCGCCCCATCGCGGCCACCTCTATCAGGTCGCCGCCCGGGCCGGGATGCGCCCGGCGCTGGTGGCAGGCCTCTACTGGGCGATGACCGCCTGGGGCGGCGTCGTCTGTCTGCTATTCGTGGCGGCGCCGTCCTCGCTCAAGCCCATCGCGGCTCTGCTGCCGCTGCCGGTGCTCGGGTTATGGGCGCTCTTCGTCGCTCTGCGCGCCCGCCGCGCCGGGCTCGCCCCCTGGTGAGGGCGAACCCGCTGGTGAGGCAAAGCTTGGCCCGCGGAGCCGGGTGCTGCTTTGTCAGGCGTTCGCGGCCTTGCGCGCGCCGGCCTCGCTGCCGCCTTGCGCGCGCTTGGGCGTGGCGGTTGCCGCGTCGGACATAATGGTGCGCAGATCGCGCAGGAATGCCGCACCCTTCAGGGTGCGCTGCACGAGCACGCTGCGACGGTCCATCGGGTCGATCTTGCGGCGCGCGAGGTCGAGCTCTCCGAGGCGGTCGAGGGCCCGCGTGATCGCCGGCTTGGAGACGTTGAGGTCGGCCGCCAGCCCGCGCACGGTGTGCGCGCCTTCCTGGAGGTAGCAGGTGAGGAACACGCCAAGCTGGCGTGCCGACAGGTCCGGGCCGTCCCGCCGCACGAGGGCGACGATCGTGTCGCGCATGATGCCGACCAGTTGATCGGCCGATTGTGGTGCTGCCATAGTCCAAATCCTCTCTGTCCGCGGTGGTTTTTTTGACCCGGTCGCTTCGGCCCGGCGGCGAATCGGCCTAGGGCTAGGGGCTGCTTCCGAAGTAGTGTCATATCAGAGCGGCAACAGGGCTTGAATAGTTGCAAAAGCGACATCTTCATCGCGATCACGTGAAGCGCATGTTTCGGTCTTGATCCGTTCCGGTGAAGCGGCTGGCGATCGACGCTACCACCGCGCGCATCGCCTGCGCCTCGCCGCCCTCCGGGCGGCCGGGCCGGGTCTGATCGTTCCAGGCATAGACGTCGAGATGCGCCCACGGCGTGCCGGGTGCGAGAAAGCGTTGCAGGAACAAGGCCGCAACCACCGCGCCCGCCATCGGCTTGTCGGCCACGTTGTTGAGGTCGGCCATCGGGCTGGCGAGCCATTTGTCGTAGCCGGACCAAAGCGGCAGCCGCCATAGCGGGTCGGCCTCGGTCTCGCCTGCCACCAGCAGCGCGGCGGCCCAGGCTTCGTCGTTGCAGAACAGCGCCGGCAGGTCCGGCCCCAGCGCCACCCGTGCCGCCCCGGTCAGAGTGGCGAGGTCGAGCAGCAGGGCGGGCTGCTCATCCGACGCCTCGGCCAGCAGATCGCACAGCACCAGCCGGCCCTCGGCGTCGGTGTTGCCGATTTCGACCGCGAGGCCGCGGCGGGTGCGCACCACGTCGAGCGGGCGCATCGCCCGGCCGGAGACGCTGTTCTCGACGCAGCCGAGGCGCAGCGCGAGCCGCACCGGCAGGTCGGCCTCCATCACCAGCCGGGCGATGCCGAGCGCGATCGCGGCCCCGCCCATGTCTTTTTTCATCCGCAACATGCCGCTCGCGGGCTTGAGGTCGTAGCCGCCCGTATCGAAACAGACGCCCTTGCCGCACAGCGAAACGAGCGGCGCATCGGCATGTACCCCGCTGCCGCGCCAGCGCAGGATCGCGACCTGCGGCGCTCGCTCGGACCCGGCGCCCACGGCGGCGATGGTCGGATACTCGCGCGCCAGCGCCTCGCCCGCGACCAGGCTGGCTTCGGCCCCGCAGCCGCGCCCGATTTCGGCCGCCGCCTCGGCAAGTTCGGCCGGGCCGAGGCGATTGGCCGGGGCGTTGATCAGGTCGCGCACCATCCAGGCGGCGCGGGCGGTGCGCAGCGCCGTCTCGGCTGCAGCCGGCGCCACGAGTCGGGCGGCGGCACCGCCCGCAGCCGGGGGCGCCCCGTCCGGCCGATAGGCGCCGAGGCAGAACCCGAGTGTCGCGTCGCCCGCGTCGAAATCACCCGCTTCGAGCCGCCAGGCGGTTCCCTTGGGCAGTGCCGCCGCAAGGCCGCCGAAGCCGAGCGGGTCGCGCGTCTCGCCCAGGCCGAGCACGGCACCGGCCAGTCCCGACGGGTCGGGGAGCAGCACCAGGACGTCGGCCTCCGTCGTGAAGCCGATGTCACGCAGAAAGGCTGCCTGCGGCGCGCTCATTCCGGCGAGAAAGTTGTCCAACCCCGAAGGCCGCACCGCCCAGAGCGGCCGTGCCGGCGCGTCGGGGGGCGCGAGGCAGTCAAGCTCTCGGTTGAAACGGGTCAGAACTCGATCCCTCCTATGGAGAGGGTGGCAGGCTTGGCGCGATTCCGCAACAATGGCATACGGAGCACCTGCCGCGGCGGATGCATCACAAGCCTGCCATCATTGGCTTGCCGTTCACCGCCGGGATAGGCTTCCCGGATGGCCGACCTGCTGCTGGCCCTCGACCAGGGCACCACCTCGACCCGGGCCATTGCCTTTCGCGCACCCGACCTGCATCCGCTCGCGATCGCGCGCCGCGACCTGCCCCAGCATTTCCCCGCCTCCGGCTGGGTCGAGCACGACGCCGAGGACATCTGGCGCCATTCCGTCGCAGTGCTCCGCGAGGTCGCCGAACAGACAAGCGCGCGCGCGGGCGCCATCGCCGCGATCGGCATCACCAACCAGCGCGAGACCACGCTGCTCTGGGACCGGCGGACCGGCGTGCCCATCCATCGCGCGATCGTCTGGCAGGACCGCCGGACGGCGGATGCCTGCACCGCCCTGGCACCGCACACGGCGACGGTCGCGGCGCGTACCGGGCTGCTGCTCGATCCTTATTTCTGCGCGACGAAGATAGCCTGGCTGCTGGACAACGTGCCCGGCGCGCGCGCCCGCGCCGAGGCCGGCGCGCTTGCCTTCGGCACCATCGACAGCTTCCTGCTCTGGCGCTTGACCGAGGGCGCCGTCCACGCGACCGACGCTACCAACGCCAGCCGCACGCTGCTGTTCGACATCCAAAAGGGCGCCTGGGATCCCGAGCTGCTCGAATTGTTCCGCATCCCGCCGAGCCTGCTGCCGGAAGTCCGCGATTGCAGCACGCGCTTCGGCGAGACGGCGGCCCTCGGCGGCCGCGTGCCCGTCTGCGGCATCGCCGGCGACCAGCAGGCGGCGACCATCGGCCAGGCGTGCTTCGAGCCGGGCATGGTCAAGGCGACCTACGGCACCGGCTGCTTCGCGCTGCTCAATACCGGGCGTCAGGCGGTTGCCTCGCGCAACCGTCTGCTGACCACGATCGCCTACCAGCTCGACGGCGTGCGCACCTACGCGCTGGAGGGTGCCATCTTCGTCGCCGGGGCCGCGGTGCAATGGCTGCGCGATGGTCTCGGCGTGCTTGCCGATGCGGCGCAGTCGGGCGCACTCGCCGCGTGCGCCGATCCCGAGCAGGCGGTGACGCTGGTGCCCGCCTTCACCGGGCTTGGCGCGCCGCACTGGGATCCGGCCGCGCGCGGCGCGCTGTTCGGCCTCACGCGCGCGACCGGCCCGGCCGAGCTCGCGCGCGCGGCGCTGGAGAGCGTGGCGTTCCAGACCCGCGACCTGCTGGAGGCGATGGCAGCCGATTTCGGCGCGGTCGCGCGCACCGTGCTGCGCGTCGATGGCGGCATGGTCGCGTCGGACTGGGCGATGCGATTTCTGGCCGACATCCTCGCATCGCCCGTCGATCGGCCGGAGGTGGCAGAAACAACGGCACTCGGCGCCGCCTATCTCGCGGGTCTTGCCGCCGGGGTCTGCCCGCCGCCCGTCGATTTCGCCGGCCAGTGGCGATTGCAGCATCGTTTCCTGCCCACCATGCCGGCAGCGGAGCGCGAGCGGCGCTATGCGATCTGGCGCGATGCGCTGCGCCGCACGCTGACGGCGCCCGGATAGGCGCGCGGCGGGGCGGCTGTTGAGCGTTCTGCGAGCCTCGCGCGGACGGAGGCGGCGCGGCGTCGGCTTAGGGCAGCGGAGACGTCCGCGAAAAAGCGGTCGCGCTTTCGATTGGCTTGCGCCCTTTGATAGGGAGCGGCATTTCTTCAAAATAGCTGCCTCGGCCGAGGGATTTTGATGGTAAGCGTTTCGAGCGCAATAGCGTGGCGCGGATAGAAGACAATTCGCACCTCACGTTGGTCGGCGAACATGAGGTCCTTTCGGAAGGGATTGGGGCCGGTGGCCGCCTCGTCCTGGAGTCACCAGAGAGGTTGACGTAGGTCACTTCCCCAACTCGCGGCTCATCAAACAGGTCATTGACTTTCGCGTTCCCCATTTCCACTACGACGCCGCGGTGATACATGCGGTGCGCCAGATGCTTGATGTCCTTGATACGGAGGCACGCATCATACGGCTCAGTGAAGCGTGCGTTGATGACACTGGCCGCCACCGAAAGCCGGCACATGGTCTCGGCCAGTGACACAAAGTCGCCGCGAGACGCGCAAAAGATGAAGGTTTCTTGGCCATAATACACCAGGTTGCAATCCATCATCACGAGATTCCCACCACCCCGGATTATGCGCGGGGGCGTGACTCCCTTTGGCACAAGTTCCTCCGGTGCATGTACTTTCGAGTGGAAAATAGCGACCTCGATCTTTGCACCGTTTTCCAGTCGGTCGGCGATCCACTGCTCTTGCTTCAGTTGGCGGTAGTACCAGTGCGTTCGAATCAGGACGGTCCCGCCGTCCAGGACGTGACCAACATCAGTCGCATGGAGGAATTTGAAGTCGGTCATATCGAATCGCTCCTATAATGGGATCAAATCGTCGCAAAATGCGGATCGACCAGCTTCAACTTAGGCCGTGGACGGCAATTTCAAGGTCCTCCACGCAGCGAGGTTCAGGGCGCGAACAGCGCCAGCCGTCCCGCCGGCTCGCCCAGCACCTCATCCGCGCGCATCACCACCCGTCCGCGCACGATCGTCATGGCGGGCCAGCCGGTGACGCGCATTCCCGC
Organism: uncultured Alphaproteobacteria bacterium; assembly: GCA_963754235.1. GTDB lineage: Bacteria > Pseudomonadota > Alphaproteobacteria > Acetobacterales > Acetobacteraceae > DATAYA01. The sequence continues at coordinate 70,425 of CAVWFK010000009.1, forward strand.
AAACGGCGTCCAGCCGCACGGCGAGGCGATCCAACTCTCCTCGATCGTCCGCCGCCCGCCGAGATCGACCAGCGTGAAATCGGCGTCGTAGCCGCGCGCGAGCCGGCCCTTGCCGACCACGCCATAGACGCGCGCGGGGCCGGCGCACATCAGATCGACCAGCCGCGCCAACGACAGGCGCCCCGCCGCCACATGATCCAGCATCACCGGCACGATCGTCTGCACGCCCGTAAGCCCCGCCGCGCACTCGGGCCACGGCCGCTCCTTCGCTTGCCGGCTGTGCGGCGCGTGGTCGGAGCCGATGACGTCCACGGTGCCGTCGCGCACCGCCGCCCAGGCCGCATCGCGATGCGCGCGGCCGCGGATCGGCGGGTTCATCACGCCGTAGCCGCCAAGCTGCTCGTAGCAATCGGGTGCGACCTGCGTCAGGTGATTGACCAGCACCTCGACGGTCGCGCGGTCGCGGAAATCGGCGAGGTAGGCGAGTTCCTGCGCAGTGCTGACGTGCAGGATGTGCGCCGGCCGCCCGGTCTTGCGTGCCAGCGCCATCAGCCGCCGCGTGCCGAGGAACGCACATTCCTCGTCGCGCCATTCCATGTGCCGGATATGCGGCTCGCCCGTGTCGAACATCGCGCGGCGTGCTTGCAAGCGGTATTCGTCCTCGCTGTGATAGGCGATGCGGCGGCGCCCTGCGCGCATCACCCGCTCGAGGCTTTCGTCGTCCTCGATCAGCAGATCGCCGGTCGAGCTGCCGGCAAACACCTTTATGGCGCACACGCCGCGCCCGGCTTCGAGCGACGCGAGCTGGCCGATGTTCGACTTCGCCGCGCCGACATAGAGGCCCATGTCGCACCACGCGACTTCTTCCACATGCGCCTGCTTCCAGGCGAGGCGGCCGGCATCGGTGATTGCGGGATTGGTGTTGGGCATGTCGAAGACGGACGTGATGCCGCCGAGCACGGCGGCACGGGTGCCGGTCGCGATCGTCTCAACTGTGGCATCGCCCGGCTCGCGCAGATGCACGTGCGCGTCGATCAGGCCGGGGAGGACGTGCAGGCCGCGCGCGTCGATCGTCTCGTCCGCCGAGGCGTTCGCGGGCGCGCCGAGGGCGGCGATGCGGCCGTCGCACACGCCGATATCGGTGGCCTCGATGCCCCAGGGCAAGACGCACTGCCCGCCGCGGATCAGGAGGTCGAAGTGCATGGCCGACGGCATCAGATTGCACCGTCGCGGTCGCGAAAGGCGCGGACAATCTCGGCACTGTCGGTCTGCGGCGTGCCGCGGGTCCGCTCTCGCAGCCGCCTTGCCGTCTCGATAAATTCCTCGCGGCTCATCTTGGGCGGCACGTCAGCCGGGCGCAGTGCAGCTTCGAGGATCGCGCGGTGCTCGGCCTCGGGCGGCCGGCCATTGGCCTTGGCGCGGAGTTCCAGCAAAGCAACGAGGTGATCGTCCAAATCGTGGAGAACGAGCGTGGTCATGGCTTGATCCAAAGAGCTGTGCCTATGATGGCACGCTATCGTCGGTTCGCAACGACGCCCGTTCGCTACCGCGCCGCCAGCACCTCGAACACATCCCCCTCGCACGGCAGGCCGAGCACGTGCGCGCGGTGCCATAGCGCCCAGAACAGCAGCATCCAGGCGCCGAACCCCTCGCGCCAGCGGCCGATATGGCGGAACAGCGCCTCCACCCGCGCCGGATCGGCGATCTCGGCCACTCCCGGCTGCGCCGCGACCAGCGGGCCCAGCCGCGCGCCCTGGGTCGCGATCCAGGCGCCGATCGGCACCGTGAACCCCTGCTTCGGCGCAAACGGCGCCGCCGCCGGCATGTGGCGCGCGAGCCAGCACCGCAGCAGCCACTTGCCGCGCCCCTGCCGCACCTTCAGCGCGTCCGGCAGCCGGAACGCGGCCGCCGCGATGCCGGGGTCGAGCAGCGGCGTCCGGCCCTCCACGCCGTGCGCCATCAAGCAGCGGTCGAGTTTTAGCAGCAGGTCGTGCGGCAGCCAGTCGGCGCAGTCCGTCGCCTGCGCCACCGCGAGCCGCGTGCGCCCGTCGCTCGCCGCCTGCGCCTCCGCCGCCGCGATGCCGTCGCGCCAGCCCGCTGGCCGGGTGCGCAGCACGTCCAGCCGGTCGAAGCTGCCGCGCCCGCGCATCACCCGCCCACCGAGCCACCACGGGCGCGTCGCACTGCGATACCGGCTGTAGCCGCCGAACATCTCGTCGCCGCCTTCGCCCGCCAGCACCGCCTTCACGTCCTGCCGCGCCCGCCGCGCCAGGAACCAGGTCGGAATGATCGCATAATCGGCGGTCGGGTCGTCCATCGCCGCCACGATCTGCGGCAGGTGACGCCAGACCATCGGCGCGGTGATCTCGATGCCCTCGTGCCGTGCGCCCGCCGCCTTCGCGACCGCGGCCGCGCGGGCACGCTCATCGGCGGCGCCCGGCGCATCGAAGCCCGCGGTGAAGGCCAGCACCGGCTCGGCATTGAGCCGCGCCATCACGGTCAGGATCGAGGCGCTGTCGATGCCGCCGGAGAGGAACATGCCGTACGGCACGTCGCTCCTTTGGTGCAGATCGACGCTCTCCATCAGCGCTCGGTCCAGCCGGGCGAGCGCCGCATCCTCGGTGATCGTCTCCGGCCCGCCCTCGGGCAGGGCGGCGCGGCGGCGGCGATCGACCACGCGGCCGTCGGCGATGGTCAGCGTCTCGCCCGGCAGCACGCGCTGCACGCCGGGGAAGATCGTCTCGGCCCCGGTCGTGAACTGCAATTGCAGCAGCTCGTCGCGCGCCGCCGGCCGCACGCCGCGCGCGACCAGCCCCGCGGCGAACAGCGCCTGCGGCTCAGAGGCGAAGGCGATGCCGCCGGCGACCGGCGCGGTATAGAGCGGCTTGATGCCGAACGGATCGCGCGTCAGCGTCACGGTGCGCGCGGCGCGCTCGTGGATCGCGATTGCGTACATCCCGCGCAGGTGAGCGGCGTAGCCGGCGCCGTCGCGCAGCCATAGGTGCAGCGGCGGCTCGCAATCGCTGTTGGTGGCGAACCGCACCTCCGGCAGGTCCTGCCGCAGCTCGCGGTAGTTGTACACCTCGGCATTGGCGACCAGCGCGGCGGCGCCGGCGAATAACGGCTGGTCGCCGCCGGGCAGATCGATGAACGCGAGCCGCGTATGCACCATCGCGATGCGTCCGACCGCGGTGTGGCCGGTACCCTCGGGGCCGCGATGGGCGAGTGCCTGCGCCAGCGCCGCGAGCATCGCCGGCTCGGGCGGCGGGGCGGCGGCACCGAGCGCCAATCCGGCGATGCCGCACATCAGGCGGCCCCCATTTAGGCTGCCCCCATGTAGGCTGGCTCCGTCGCGCGCGCGGCTTCGAGCAGCGGCAGCGCGGCGGCCAGCGCTGCCTCGACCGCGAGGGCTGCGATCGGTGCGGCGCCCTCCGGGCCGGGAGCGACGGCGACGGCGGTGCGGCGGCCGGCGGGGGCGTACTGGCTCGCCATGCTGGGGCCGAACAGGCCGAGCGTGGGCGCTCCGGTGGCGGCGGCGAGATGCATCAGGCCGGAATCGTTGCCGACGAACAGCGCGCAGCGGGCGAGGCAAGCCGCCGCCTCGGGCAACGCGAGGCGGCCGGCGAGGTCGATCCCCCCCGGCAGTGCCGTCAGCACGGGTGCGGCGAGCGCGCGCTCGGCCTCGCCGGGACCGGCGAAGACCGCGGCCCGCGCACCCGGCAGCGGGCCGGCCGCCAGTGCGCGGAACAACGCGACGAAATGCTCGGCGGGCCAGACCTTGCCTGCCCAGTTCGCAGTCGGGCCGAGCGCCACGATCGGCCCGCCGGGCGGCAGCAGGCGGGGGGCGAGCGCCTCGTCCTCGGGCGCGGTCCAGGCGACCGGCAGCGGCGGCGGATCGAGGCCGAGTGCCGCGCCGATATGGCGCAGCCGGTGCCCTGGCCGCCGGCCGCCGCGCATCACCACCCGCCGCCGGGTCGGCACAAAGAAAGTGAGCGCCGAGCCGCGCAGATCGATCGCCAGGTCCCAGCGCGTGCCGGCCACGCGCGCCCACAATCCGAGCCAGTGCAGGCTGAGCCGGCGCTTGTCGAACAGCAATGTCGCGTCGCGCCGTGGCATCCGTGCGAACAGGCCGGCGGCTGCCGGTCCGCAGGCGATGGTGAACCGCGCCGCCGGCTCGGTCCGCAGCAGGTGGTCGAGCAGCCCGGTGGTCAGCACCGCGTCGCCGATCCGGTTGGAAGTGACGAACAGGATTCGCATGAGGGCGCCCGTCTAGCACGCGGGCGCTCTCGCGCCAGCCTAGCACACAGGCGCTCACGCGTCGGGGGAGACCCGCTTGCCGCGGGGCTATGGCGGCCCGGCTCCCGAGACGGCGCCGCGCGGTGCGAGGAGATCGACGAGGTGGTGGGAGGATGGGCGGTGGGACGATGGGGGGCCGGGTGAAGCGGCGCCGGGAGGCGCGCCTTGGGGCCTGGTCGCGGCCGGTGCGGTCGCTTCGCCCTCGTCCGGGCCGCCCTCGTCCGGCCCGGCCGTGTCGTCGCGTCGCCTCCGATCCGCGCGGAAAAGGGCGGCGATGCGGTCGGGGGCGATCCCGAGGTCGCGGCAGATGCGGGCGACGGCTTCGGCGAGCGGGAGCTGGGCGGGGTCCTCCGCGTCGGCGTCGAGCCTTGCTTCGAGATCGCACAGCAGTTGCTGGGCGTCGCCGAGGCTGCCGGATTCGAGCGCGGGCCGGATGCGGCGCCTGATCTGCTGCTTGCGCCGGGCGGTGGCATCCCGCGCGGCTGCGGCGGCCTGGCGGGCCTGCGCGGCCTGGCGCCGTTCCTGCTGCGTCTCGCAGTCTTCGGCGAGCCGGGCTTCCAGGGCCACGATCTGGCGGACGGCGCGGGCGACGCGGGCGAATTGCAGCGCCCGGTCGGTGGGGGCGTCCGGTGGCGGCCCGGCCGGCGCCTCGGCCGCCTCGCTCATCGCCTGCCGGTGCAGCGCCCGGGCGAGGTCCATGCCGAGCTCGCCGAGTTCGGCGAGCATCCGCAGGTGGCGCTCGGTGCGCTGCTGCGCCGGGTCGGCGGGTCCCGGGACAGGTTGGGGGACGGGTTGGGCGAAATCCACGAACAAAACATGAACTAACCGCGGCGAAAAGTCAAGGAGTAAGGTGGAGCGCCGGCAGTCACGCACGGATCAGATCACTTCAGGCGATTGCCCTGCGCTTGCCGCGCGCGGCCCAGCCGCCCACTTTCTGTCGC
>CAVWFK010000010.1:0-93370 GCA_963754235.1 uncultured Alphaproteobacteria bacterium
CGCCCGGGTCGGCTATAGGGCGCCGGCCCGGTTCGCGCCGGACCGAGGAACGGCGGATCGTCCGACAGCTCACAGCGAGGGAGCACGTATGCGCAGCTTTTCCCGGCTCCTGGCCACCCTGCTCGCCGCCGGCAGCCTGCGCCGCCCCGGCCGTGGCGGCGCAACCCACGAAGCCGCCGGTCAAGATCGCCTGGATCGGCGATCTCACCGGCCCGCTCCAGGCCTACGCCAAGCAGCTCGACACCGGCTTGCGCATGGGCATCGAATACGCGACCCACGGCACCGACACCGTCGCCGGGCGCAAGATCGCGATCATCGAGAAGGACAGCCAGTTCAAACCCGATCTCGGCCGCACCTTGCTCGGCGCCGCCTATGGCGACGACAACGTCGATCTTGCGATCGGCGGCACGTCGAGCGGTGTGGCACTCGCGATGCTGCCGGTAGCGCAGGAGTACAAGAAGGTGCTGATCGTCGATGGTGCCGTCGCCGACAGCATCACCGGCAGCAAATGGAACCAGTACATCTTCCGCGTCGATCGCAATTCCACCCAGGACGCGGTCGCCAACGCGCTCTCGATCGGTCACAAGGGCGTCGTGGTCGCCACCCTCGCGCAGGACTATGCCTTCGGCCGCGACGGCGTGAAGGCGTTCAAGACGGCGCTTGCGGCGACCGGGGCAAAGCTTGTGGACGAGGAATATGCGCCCCCGACCGCCACCGATTTCACCGCCCCCGTGCAGCGCATCTTCGATGCGCTGGCCAAGCAGCAGGGGACCAAATACCTGTTCGTGCTGTGGGCGGGCGCCGATCCGATGGGCAAGCTCGCCGCCCTCGATCCGCAGCGCCTCGGCATTCATCTCGCGACCGGCGGCAATATCCTGCCGGTGCTGAAGGGGTGGAAAAATATCCCGAGCCTGAAAGGGATGGAGGGTGCGACCTACTACTATTATGGTATCCCGAAAAACAAGGTGAACGACTGGCTGGTTGCCGAGCACGAGAAGCGATTCCATCAGCCGCCGGATTTCTTCACCGCCAACGGCATGATCACCGGACTCGCCCTGGTTGCTGCATTGGACAAAACGAAAGGCGTCACCGACCCGGCAGTGCTGATCCCCGCCATGGAAGGCATGTCGTTCGACAGTCCCAAGGGCCAAGTTGAGTTCCGCAAGGCGGACCACCAGTTGTTGCAGGCGATGTACGGGTTCAAGCTGGCCTTCCCCAAGGATGTCGCCTGGGCGGTGCCGGAGCTGACCCATACCTTCACCGTTTCCGAGATGAAGATTCCGGTCACCAACCACCGTTGATGGCTGCTGCCGCGATCCTGGAGACCAGCGACCTGACCGTCCGCTTCGGCGGTCAGGTCGCCGTGGACCATGTCTCCTGCGCGTTCCACTCAGGCTCGCTCACCGCCATCGTGGGACCAAACGGCGCCGGCAAGACGACGTATTTCAACCTGATCTCCGGCCAGATCCGTGCCAGCGAAGGCGACGTGCTGCTGCACGGCCGACGCATCACGCCTCTATCGGCGCCGCTGCGCGCCCGCCGCGGCCTTGGCCGCGCCTTCCAGCTCACGAATCTCTTTCCCGATCTCACGGTGCTGGAGAATGTGCGCCTCGCGGTGCAGGCCAGGGCCGGAGTCGGCCTGCATCTGCTCGGCCTCGCCGCCGACCGTACCGAGCTGACCGCGCGCGCCGTCGCCTGCCTGGAGCGCGTGCGCCTGGCCGAGCGCGCGGGGCTGGCCGCCGCTGTGCTCGGCCACGGCGATCAGCGCAAGCTGGAGGTTGCGATCCTGCTGGCCCTGGAACCGGACATCTTCATGTTCGACGAACCGACCGCCGGGATGAGCGTGGACGAGGTGCCCGTGATCCTCGATCTCGTCGAGGAGATCAGGGCGCAGGGAGACCGCACGATCCTGCTCGTCGAGCACAAGATGGATGTGGTTCGCCGCCTCGCCGATCGGGTGATCGTGATGCACCAGGGCGCGCTGGTGGCGGATGGAGCGCCCGCCGAGGTGGTGGCTTCGCCGATCGTGCAGGAGGCGTATCTCGGTGTGCCGCGCACCAATGACTGACAATTTGTCCTGTCATTGCGAGGAGCGAAGCGACGAAGCAATCCAGGCCCGCGGCACCGTGCCTGCCGCCTGGATCGCCACGCCGCCAAGCGGCGGCTCGCGATGACGAGGGCCATGTCTCATCCTCAACTGAGTCCCGGTGCTGAGAACGATCCGCCCGCATCCATCCTGCTCGAACTCGAAGGCGTGCACACGCATATCGGGCGGTATCACATCCTGCACGGGGTCGATCTCGCCGTGCCGGAGGGCGGCTTGACCATGCTGCTTGGCCGCAACGGCGCCGGCAAAACGACGACGCTGCGCACCATCATGGGTCTGTGGCAGGCGTCGAGCGGGCGCATCCGGTTCGCCGGCGCCGACATCACCCGCTGGGCCACGCCCGACATCGCCCGGCTCGGCATCGCCTATGTGCCGGAGAGCATGGGCATCTTCACCCAGCTCACCGTGCGCGAGAACATGCTGCTGGCCACCGCCTCGGGCCGGTTCGACGGCGTGCGGCTCGACAGCGTGTTCGCGCTGTTTCCGGTGCTGAAGCAGAAATGGGACCAGCAGGCCGGCGGTCTTTCCGGGGGACAGAAGCAGATGCTGGCGATCAGCCGCGCCATCGTCGAACAGCGCCGCCTGCTGGTGGTGGACGAACCCACCAAGGGCCTCGCACCCGCCGTGATCGAACACCTGATCACGGGCTTCCGGGCGCTGAAGGCGGCGCGCGCCACGATCCTGCTGGTCGAGCAGAACTTCCACATGGCGCGCAGCCTCGGCGACGGCGTGGCGGTGATGGATGACGGCCGGGTGGTCAATCGCGGCCGGATGGCCGACCTCGCCGCCGACGAGGCGTTGCAGGCGCGCTTGCTCGGCCTCAGCCTTGCGGCCCACCAATGAGGCGGCTCGGCGATCGCGCCATCTTTCTCGTGCTGCCGCTGCTCGCCGTTCTGGCGCTGCCGGCGATGACGCTGCCGACCTGGATCACGCTCACCGCCGCCGGGCTGGCGATGGGCATGATGCTGTTCCTGATGGCGGCGGGCCTGACGCTCGTGTTCGGCCTCATGGATGTGCTGAATTTCGCCCACGGCGCCTTCATCACGCTCGGCGCCTTCCTGGCGGTGAGCGTGTTCGTCCGCCTGGGCGGCTGGGTCGGTGCCGACAGTCTCGGGCTCAACCTCCTCGCCCTCGGGGCGGCGCTGGCGAGTGCCGCGATCGTCGGCGGCGCGGCCGGGATCGCGTTCGAGCGGATCATCATCCGTCGCGTCTATGGTTCGCATTTGCAACAAATTCTCATCACCGTCGGCGGGCTGATCGTCGCCGGCCAGGCGATGATCGTGGTCTGGGGCGCCGAGCCGCTGGCGATCGCCAAGCCCGCCGCGCTGCGCGGCAGCCTGATCGTCGGCGGTGCCGCGATCGAGACCTACCGCGTGGTCGCCGTCGCCCTCGGGATCGCGGTCTATGCGGCCATGCACCTGGTGCTGAACCGAACCCGCATCGGCCTGCTGGTACGGGCCGGGGTCGAGAACCGCGAGATGGTGGAAGCCCTCGGCTTCCGCATCCGGCGCCTCTTCGTCGGCGTGTTTGCGGCCGGGACGGCGCTTGCGGGCATCGGCGGCGTGATGTGGGCGGTCTATCAGGAATCGGTGACCGCGGCGATCGGCAGCGACATGCTCATCCTCGTGTTCCTCGTCGTCATCATCGGTGGCCTGGGATCGGTAAGCGGCTGCTTTCTCGGCGCACTGCTCGTGGGCCTCACCGCCAACTATGTCCAGTTCCTTGCCCCCACCGTGGCACTCGGCTCCAACATCGCGCTGATGGTCCTGGTGCTGCTGTGGCGTCCGCGCGGCCTGCTGCCGGTGGCGCGTTCGTGAGCACGCGTCTCCTCTCCGGCGATCTCCCCCGCCATCCCGCAGCAAGCACGCTGCTGGTTGCTCTGCTGGTCGCGCTTGCGCTGGCACCATTCCTGGTCCACGGCACGATGGCGCTGCAAACGGCGGCGCGGATCTGCATCTTCATCGTGCTCGCCGCCAGCTACGACATGCTGCTCGGCTACACCGGGATCGTCTCTTTCGCGCATACCATGTTCTTCGCCTTCGGCGCCTATGGCGTGGCGATCCCGCTCGCGCGCGGCCTGATCGGCTGGGGCGCCGTGCTCGGCGGCACGCTCGGGGCAGCGGCGCTCGCGGCCGCCGTCGCTGCCGGCATGGCACTGCTCGGCCTTCGCGTGCAGCGGATCTTCTTCTCGATGATCACGCTGGCCGTGGCGAGCTTCGCCCAGATTCTGGCCACCAAGCTGCGCGATCTCACCGGTGGGGAGGATGGGCTGACCTACTCGCTGCCCGCCGCCCTCCGCCCGAGTTTCCGTCTGCTGCACGCGCGCGTCCTTGGCGTGGCTGTCGATGGCCGCCTGCTCACCTATTACCTCATCTTCGCGGTCGCACTCGCGCTGTTCCTGCTGATGCTGCGCTTCGTCAACTCGCCGTTCGGGCGCGTGATCCAGGCGATCCGCGAGAACGCGTTCCGTGCCGAGGCGCTCGGCTATCGCACGATCGTCTATCGGACGGTGGCGAGCGCGCTGTCGGCGGCAATCGCCGCGGTCGCGGGAGCGCTGATGGCGCTGCTGCTGGGTTATATCGGCCCCGACACCACGCTCTCATTCTCGATCATGGTCGATCTCCTGCTGATGGAGGTGATCGGCGGCATGGGCACGCTCTACGGCCCGGCTCTCGGGGCGGCCGTCATCGTGCTGGCGCAATATGATCTTCAACCGGCGCTGGCGGCCGCGGCGAGTGCCGCCGCCGGGCTGCCGCTGCTGCCCGCCTTGTTCAATCCCGATCGCTGGCTGCTCTGGCTCGGGACGTTGTTCGTGCTGATCGTCTATTTCCTGCCCGCCGGCATCGTCGGCACGCTGCGCCGCTGGACCGCGGCCGATACCGAGCTCGCGGCGAGCGGGCAGGATGTCAGTCGAGGCCGATCTCGCCCTCGACCACATGCCGGACGTTGATGCCCTCGACTTCCAGCGTCATCTTCGCCCGCAGCGTCTCGCCGCCGGTCATGCGCCCGGATTTCACCACATCCCGCACGGCGTTCTCGATCACGCGCTGGGAGGTGACGCCGACCTCCTTGAGGAACTTGCGAACGGAAATGTTGAACCTGTCCTCGTCCATGGCCGCAGCTCTCCCTGCTGTTCCGCTCATGCTATAGCGAAACCTGGCCGACGAGGAGAGGGGGCGGGAGGTCGATCGGCCGGGACCTGACTGGTGTGACGGTCATGGGCTAGAAGAGCGTGATCAACATCATCGAGCGAGAGCGGGTCATCGATGCCGAACCGGAGCAACCGCACCCTGTGATCCCTATGCGCGTGATCGGACTGGCGGGCTGGAGCGGTGCCGGGAAGACGACTCTGCTGCGCCGTCTCATCCCGGCGTTGCTGGCGCGGGGGCTTAGCGTTTCGACGGTGAAGCACGCGCATCACAGCTTCGATATCGACCGGCCCGGCAAGGATTCGTGGGAGCACCGCCGCGCGGGAGCGGATGAGGTTCTGGTCGCCTCCGCCGCACGCTGGGCGTTGATGCACGAGCTTCGCGACGAGGCCGAGCCCGCACTTCCCGCGCTGCTCGCGCGGATGCGCCCGGTCGATCTGGTCCTGGTCGAGGGCTTCAAGCGCGAGCGCCACCCCAAGATCGAAATTCACCGCAGCGCCAACGGCAAGCCGCCGCTGCATCCCGGCGACCCCTCGATCATTGCCATCGCCGCGGATATCGCACTGCCTGGGCTCGCGATCCCGCTCTATTCCCTCGACGACGTGGAAGGAATCGCCGAACTCGCCCGCACGCGCGCCATGCCGATCGATCGCATCGGCTGGTCGGAGCGGGTCGGCGACTAGGAGAGGCCGGTGGCGCAACTCTCCGACGACTGCTTCGCCTTCGGTGGCAAGCTCCTGACGATCGACGCGGCACTCGCCATCATCGCGGCGGACGTGCGCCGCATCGAGGAGATCGAGTACGTCGGCCTGCGCGCCGCGGAGGGGCGCGTGCTCGCGGGTGACGTGCTTGCGCCCGTCGATCTGCCGCCATTCGCCAACTCGGCCGTCGATGGCTACGCGGTGCGCCTCGCGGATTTAAGCGGCGCCCCGGACCTGCCGGTCGCAGGGCGCGTCGCGGCCGGCGCACCTGCAACCGAGGCGCTCGAGGTGCGAACCGCCCGGCGCATCTTCACGGGCGCCGCCCTCCCCGCCGGGGCCGACACCGTCTTCATGCAGGAGGACGTGCGTCTCGACGGGCGTGGCCGGGTGCACTTCCCCGCCGGGCTGCGTCCGGGTGCCAACACGCGCGTGCAGGGGGAGGACATCGCCATCGGGGCACGAGCGCTGCCGCGGGGGCGGCAGCTGCGCCCGCAGGATCTCGCGCTCGCCGCGGCGCTCGGGCTGCAGGTCCTGCCCGTGCGTCGCGCGGTGCGCGTGGCCCTGTTCTCGACCGGCGACGAACTCGTGGAGCCGGGAAGCCCAGCCGGGCCGGTGCAGCGCTATGATTCCAACCGCGTCCTGCTTGCCGCCCTGGCGGCGCGCGCCGGGGCGCGGGTCACCGATCTCGGCATCCTGCCTGACCGGCGGGCGACGATCGATGCCGCGCTGTCGGCGGCGGCGCGGGATCACGATTTGATCCTCACCTCCGGCGGCGTCTCGACCGGCGAGGAGGACCATATCAGGGCGGCGATCGAGGCGGTCGGGCGCCTCGTGTTCTGGCGGCTCGCGATCAAGCCCGGCCGCCCGGTCGCGATGGGCAGCGCCGCGGGCGTGCCGTTTGCCGGGCTGCCCGGCAACCCGGTCGCGGCCTTCGTGACCTTCGCCACGATCGCGCGGCCCCTGATCGCAGCACTGAGCGGCGCGCCGGTTGAAGCCCCGCCGACATTCCCGGTGCAGGCGGCGTTCAGTTACCGCAAGAAGGCGGGGCGACGCGAATACGTGCGCGTGCGGCTCACCCCCGGCCCGGACGGCACGCCGCAGGCGGAAAAGCACGGCGTCGAAGGGGCGGGCATTCTCACCTCGCTCACCGAGACCACGGGCCTCGCCGAGTTGGCCGAGCCGGTGACGAGTGTGGCACCCGGCGACCGCGTGGGATATCTGCCGGTACGAATCGCTGCTGTAATTGTTCAGTACCGTGTTCGGCAGTCGTGCCAGCGGTAGCGGCGATAAACGTTGCTGCCAACCACGGCATGCGGCGCCGCGTTAGGTACGAGTCTGCCGGAATGGTGGCGCCGCTCCGGTTTGTTACCGAGAGGACCAACCGATGCGCATTGGCTCACGCTCACTCTGGCTGCCACTGCTGATTATGGTCGCCGCGCTGTCCGGCTGCGGCCTCGTCGCCGCACCCTGCCGCGTTACCTCGGCGGGGCTGAAAATCGTGCCGCTGGTCGGCCAGGTGGCCGCGGCACCAACCGATGCCTGCGCCAACGTCATCGATCCCACCATTACCAAGAGCTAGGCCATTCGCCTCGGCCCACGTATAGGAGTTTAGGCTTGTGAAGGTACCTCGGTACCCAGCTCTCCGCACAAAAGCCAGACTAGCTCTTGTAAAATACCTTGATATGGTAAGAAGTAAATTTGACTATGAACGTCACGTTATTATAATGGATAATGGAGTTCTTTCATTCGACTGCATCGACAATGACCAATACCATCCCCAGCCTCGCTTCGGCAAAATTACTCCTCCACTGCCATGGTTAGTCACGCGCTTGGAGGCAAGGGCAGCCCACATCATGGCATCCTTCGGAAAGGCGATGTCAGCGTAGCGCGCCTCGGCAGCGCATCGCACCCCGCTTCTTGCGGCAGCGCGCGTTAGCAGAAATTGACATCACGCGGCAAATATGTTAGACAGTCCCCCGACGAGAAAGGAGCAGGCGGCGCTTTGTGGCGAGGGTGAGCGGCAACCTGCGCGGCGCCTATGAGCTGTGCGAGCTGGTGCGCGCCATCGCCCCCGAGCTGGTCCAGGAGCTGCCCGGGATCGTGCGCAATCGCGAGCAGCCGGACCTGGCCCGGGTCTCGGATGCCGAGCTGCTGGAGATGATCGATGAGATGGAAAGCGCGGCGAGCCTGATCCGACCCTTCCATCCCTGTTCTCAGGCGGCAGCGCCCTGATCGAACCCTGTTCCCAGGCGGCCGGCGAGCCTGATCCATCCCTGTTCCCAGCCTGCCGCCGCCCTGTTCCAGCCCTGTTCGGCTCCGCCGGCGGCGGCCGCGCCGGCTAGGTCAGCTCCTCCTCCGCCCGCTCCGGCCCGCCCTCGTCGGAGCTTGGGCCGGGCAGCGCCGGCAGCGCCGCCTCGATGCACTCGAAGTCGAGTGCCCCGTCCTTCAGCGTCACCTTCACCGAGCCGCCCTTGGCGAGCTTGCCGAACAGCAGCTCCTCCGCGAGCGGCTTCTTCACGTGCTCCTGGATCACGCGGGCCAGCGGCCGCGCCCCATAGAGCCGGTCGTACCCGCGCTCGGCCAGCCACTCCTTTGCCGCCGACGACAGCTCGATCGTCACGTTGCGGTCGGCGAGCTGCGCTTCGAGCTGCATCACGAACTTCTCGACCACCCGGGCCACGATCTCGGGCGAGAGGCCCGCGAACGGGATCACCGCGTCGAGCCGGTTGCGGAACTCCGGCGTGAACAGGCGCCGGATCGCGTCCTCGTCCTCGCCCTCGCGCACCACACGGCCGAAGCCGATCGCCTCGCGCGCCATGTCCGACGCTCCCGCATTGGTGGTCATGATCAGGATCACGTTGCGGAAATCGACGGTCTTGCCGTTGTGATCGGTGAGCTTGCCGTGGTCCATCACCTGCAACAGGATGTTGAACAGATCCTGGTGCGCCTTCTCGATCTCGTCGAGCAGCAGCACCGCGTGCGGATGCTGATCGACGGCATCGGTCAGCAGGCCGCCCTGGTCGAAGCCGACATAGCCGGGCGGTGCCCCGATCAGCCGCGAGATCGAATGCCGCTCCATGTATTCGCTCATGTCGAAGCGGATCAGCTCGATGCCCATCGTGCTGGCGAGCTGGCGCGCGACCTCGGTCTTGCCGACGCCGGTGGGCCCGCTGAACAGGTAGTTGCCGATCGGCTTCTCCGGATCGCGCAGCCCGGCACGGGAGAGCTTGATCGCGGCGGCGAGTGCATCGATCGCGCGGTCCTGGCCGAACACCATGCTGCGCAGATCGCGCTCGAGATTGCGCAGCGTCTCCTTGTCGTCGGCGGAGACCGATTTCGGCGGGATGCGCGCGATCTTGGCGACGATCTCCTCCACGTCCCTCAAGGTCACCGTCTTGCGCCGCTTGTTCTCGGGCAGCAGCATCCGGGAGGCACCAACCTCGTCGATCACGTCGATCGCCTTGTCGGGCAGCTTGCGGTCATGGATGTATTTCGCCGACAGCTCGACCGCGGCGCGGATCGCCTCCTCGGTGTAGCGCACCTTGTGGTGGCGCTCGTAGTTGGTCTTGAGCCCGCGCAGGATCTTCACGCTGTCCTCAAGCGTCGGCTCGTTGACGTCGATCTTCTGGAACCGCCGCACCAGCGCGCGGTCCTTCTCGAAGTAGTTGCGGAACTCCTTGTAGGTCGTGCTGCCGATGCAGCGCAGGTTGCCCGAGGCAAGTGCCGGCTTGAGCAGGTTCGACGCGTCCATCGCGCCCCCTGACGTGGCGCCCGCCCCGATCACGGTGTGGATCTCGTCGATGAACAGCACCGCACCCTGCTGGTTCTCGAGCTCGGAGACGACCGCCTTCAGCCGCTCCTCGAAGTCGCCGCGATAGCGGGTGCCGGCGAGCAGCGCCCCCATGTCGAGCGCATAGATCGTCGATTTCGCCAGCACCTCGGGCACGTCACCCTCGACGATGCGCTTGGCCAGCCCCTCGGCGATCGCGGTCTTGCCCACGCCCGGCTCGCCGACATAGAGCGGGTTGTTCTTGGTGCGGCGGCAGAGGATCTGGATGGTGCGCTCGATCTCGGTCTCGCGCCCGATCAGCGGGTCGATCTTGCCGGCGGCCGCCTTCTTGTTGAGGTTGACGCAATAGGTGCTGAGGGCGTCCTGGTTGCGCCGGCCGGGCTTCTCCTCGCGCTCCTGCTCGTGGCCGTCCTGGCCGCTGCCCTGCACCGGGCGCGCGGCGGCGCGGCCGGGGGCCTTGGCGATGCCGTGGCTGATGAAGTTGACCGCATCGAGCCGGGTCATGTCCTGCAATTGCAGGAAATAGACCGCGTGGCTCTCGCGCTCGCTGAACAGGGCCACCAGCACGTTCGCCCCCGTCACCTCGTCGCGGCCGGAGGACTGGACATGGATCGCGGCGCGCTGGACCACGCGCTGGAAGCCGGCGGTGGGCTTCGGCTCGCCCGGGCGTTCGGTGGAGAGCCCGGCGAGGTCCTTGTCGAGGAAGTCGGTCAGGTCGTGGCGCAGCTTGTCGAGATCGACGCCGCAGGCCCGCAGCACGGTGGCGGCGTCGGCGTCATCCGCGAGGCCGAGCAGCAGGTGCTCGAGCGTCGCGTATTCGTGGCGGCGGTCGCTGGCAAGTGACAAGGCGCGGTGCAGCGTCTTCTCAAGGTTGGCAGACAGCATCGTGACGCTCCTTCGCACTCGGCCCGGCTCCGCTGCCTCAACCAGCGACTACGCCCCGGGTTTCGGTCTCGCCCGCCAGGCGGGCCTGGCGGGTAGATGAGGCTCGCGGGGCTATCCTGCACCCCCTCCGTCCGGCCGGCTATCATTTCCGCCGCGCGGCCGCCCGGCCGTCATTCTCGTGCGTCTAGTCTTTCTCAATCGTGCATTGCAGCGGATGCTGGTTCTGGCGGGCGAGGTCCATCACCTGCGTCACCTTGGTCTCGGCGACCTCGTAGGTATAGACGCCGCACACGCCGACCCCGCGGCGATGCACATGGAGCATGATCCGGGTCGCCTCCTCCCGGCTCTTCTGGAAGAAGCGCTCGAGGACGTGGACCACGAACTCCATCGGCGTGTAGTCGTCGTTGAGCATCAAAACCTTGTACATGGCAGGCTTGCGGGTCTTCGGCCGCGTCTTGACCACGACGCCGGTGTTCGGCGCGTCCCCGGTGCCCCGCTTGTCGTTGTCGCTCATCGTCGTCTTGCCCTGCCCCCGGCACGGATCGCGATCGTGCGATGACCCTGCCGCACGCCCGGCGGCGCCTGGCGCCCCACCTGGCTCCGTCCTGCCCATGTCTGCGAACCATATCGGAACCCGGCGGGGCGGGAAAAGAGCAACGCGCAGTGCCATCGCTGAAACCGCTAAGGAGCCGCAACAGCAAAGGCCCGGAGCAAGCCCCGGGCCTCGCATCGGCCGCCGCGCGATCGCGGCCGCCGCCGTCTTTGGTCGGGGGTTCAGGCGCCGTTGCCGAACCTCTCCACTGCGAGCGAGAAGCGGGCGGCGAGCGGTGCCGCGCTCTGCTCGGCCAGCTTGAACGAGGCCTCGGTGAGGCGCCCGGTCTCGGTCATCGCCTTCTCCATCGCCGAGCGAGTGAGCGTCGCCTGGATATCGAACGCCTCCTTGATGGAGCGGGCGCTGGTCATCGCCTTGAAGGTGGACATCGTCTCATCGAAGCTTGCCTGTGCGTTCGCCGCCACCTGCTTGCCGATGTCCTGCAACCCGGCCGCCAGGATCTGGCCCGACTTGACCCACGCCTCGACGTTGCCCTGCCCGAACTGCATCATATCTTCGGCGGTCTTCATCGCGCGCTCCATCGTCTGGGTGACCTTTGCCTCGGTCTCCCCCCGATCCGCTCGGCCGCATCGGCGCCCGCCGAGACGCCATCCCGGACTCCGTTCGCCGCCGTGTGAAACGTGCGCGACGCCGCATCCGCCGTCCGCGACGCCGTATCCGCCGCCGTGTCCACGCTCGTCTCCGTCGTCCTACCCTTGTTCATGCTCATGCCTCCTCTGGTCGGTTTTCACTGGGTTCGCCTGCCCAAACTCGCCTGGCCAAACTCGAAAGCGAGCCGCGGCGCCGTAGGCCTGCTACTTTGCTGCACCGCAGCACAGCAGCTATCTAAGGTTGCGATCAGGATCGGTCAAGCAGCGGTTTTGTGCACTGCAAAATAAGTTTCGGATCCTCGGGGACTTCCGGCAGCTCGCAAAAAACCACCGTAAGCCGCTCAGAAGGTTCCCCTCATTATTGCATTTCTAACGTTCTTGCGCTGGACTGGATCGCGCTCGGAGCGTAGCGTGCCGCGCTAGGTGTTGGGGGACATCGCAGATATGTGTGCAGGACGGGGCTACCGGCCCGCGATCGGGGTGGGCGCACGCGGGCTCGCGGGATGGGCGGCGCTGCTGGCGGTCTGCCTGGTCGGACTGGCGCCGGCCGCGCGGGCGCAGATGGGCTCGGACCGGTTCAGCGAGATCGTGGTCAATGCCGCGACCGGACAGGTGCTGTCGTCGATGGAGGCCGACGCGCCTCGCCATCCGGCGAGCCTTACCAAGCTGATGACGTTGTACATGCTGTTCGAGGCGCTGCGAGACCACCGCGTGACGCTTGAGGACCCAATGCCGGTCTCGGTTCATGCCGCCTCGATGGAGCCGGTGAAGCTGCATGTCGCCCCTGGCACCACTCTCTCGGTGCGCCAGGCAATCCTCGCCATGGTGACGCTCTCGGCCAACGACGCCGCCGCCGTCGCCGGCGAGTATCTCGGCGGCACCGAGGATCGATTCGCGCAGATGATGACGCTGCGGGCCCACTCGCTCGGGATGCGCGACACCATCTTCGCCAACGCCTCCGGCCTGCCCGATCCCGAGCAGTGGACGACCGCGCGCGACATGGCGACGCTGGCGATTCACCTGATCCGCGACTTCCCCGGCGAGTATCACTATTTCTCGACGCCGCGCTTCGTGTTCCGCGGCCGCGTGATCCTGAACCACGACACCGAACTGCGCGCCTATCCGGGTGCTGACGGGCTCAAGACCGGCTACATCGATTCGTCAGGCTACAATCTGGTGACGTCGGCGATCCGAGACGATGTGCGGCTGGTCGGCGTGGTGCTGGGCGGTGCGACCGCCGGTGAGCGCGATGCCTATATGAGCGCCCAGCTCGACCAAGGCTACGAGGAGGTGGGCGTGCCGGTGCTGCTGGCGCACGCGACGCCGCACCCGCTGTCGCTGCTCCCCGCCGAGCGAGCGGTGGTCTATCGCTCGACCGTGCGGGCGGCGATGGCACAGGCCCCGCTTGGCCAAGAGGTCGCGCTGGCGCGTCCGCCACTCCCGCCGCGGCGTCCCACGTGGCACCCGGCCGGGGTCCGTCAGGTGCTGCATCCGCCGCCGGTGCGGGTTGCTGTCCATGCGATCGCCAAGCCGGTGACGCGATCGCGCGTGGTGGCGGCCAAGCACATCGCGGCGCACGCCGTCGCCCGCACGGTGAAGCGCCCGCCGACGCACGTTGTCACCTATCGACCGCCACAGGCACCGGCCTTTTCGTGCGCGCAACACGATGGCAAGCGTGTCTGCACGCCGGTCAAGCGGCTGGCGAGCCGCTAGGCGCGTCGCCGTTCCAGCGTACGCAGGCAGATCGCCTCGAAGCCCCGCGCCACGCTGGTCCAGGAGTACCGCGCCTCGACCAGCGCGCGTGCTGCCGTGGCGATCCGCGCACGCAGGCCGGCATCGGCGAGCAATCGCAGGATCGCCTCCGCGAACACCTCCGCCTCATCGGCCAGCAGGAAATGTTGGCCTGGCACCACGTCGAGTCCTTCCACGCCGACGCCCGTGGAAACCACAGGCCGACCCATCGCCATCGCCTCGAAAGCCTTGATCCGCGTGCCGCTGCCGACGCGCAGCGGAATGACGTAGACATGCGCCTCGGCAACCAGCGGCCGGATGTCGTCCACGTAGCCGGTGAAGCGCCAGTCAAGCCCACGATCGCGGGCACGCGCGATCAGGCTCTCGGGCGGATTGCGGCCGACGATCAGGGCGCGCGCGCGCGGACGGGCGCGCAGCACGATCGGCCATACCTCCTCCATCAAGAAACCGATGCCGTCGGTGTTCGCCCGCCAGTCCATCGCCCCGGTGAACACGATCGTGCCGCCTTGCAGCGGCACCGGGGGCGCCGAGCCGGGTGGGGAGAAGGCGTAGAACTCGGGATCGACGCCGGTGTCGATGCGCTCGATCACGCCCAGCCCATAGGCCGCGCGCAGCGCCCCCGCGTCGCGCTCGGAGACGGCGATCACGGTGTCGAACCGGCGCAGCGCCGCGCCCTCGAAGGCGCGCATCTTGCGGGCCTGGATGCGCCATAGCCGGCCCCAGGGTCCGGTCGCGACCGCGGCGTGACGCTCGAAGATCTCTGCCTCCACGTTGTGGGTGAAGATCGCCGAGGCGCTCGCGAGGGCCTGCGGCAGCAACACGGCGGCGTGCGGGAAATCAACCAGCACGAGGTCGGGCGGATTGGCGAGCGCCGCCGCCACCGCCCGTCGCCCGGCGCGCGTGCGGTCGGTCGCGACCGCGACCGGCAGCCGGCTTGCCAGCGCCAGCAGCCGCCGTAGCCGCATCCCGCGCGGCGCCGCCCAGGAGACGAAGCGGTCGCAGAGGGCGGCGATATCGGCCTCGAACCGCGCGACGTCGGCCGGCACCGGCGAGGCGAGCGCGATCTCGAACGCGCCGCTCTTCATCCGGCGCAGGATGTTGGCGGTGCGGATCTTGCCGCCCTGATCGAGCGGGAACAGGAACCGGGGACTGACCGCGAGCAGGCGCGGACGGCTCACCAGCAGATGCCCTCGTACGTGACGTCGGGGTGGCTGCGCAGCGCCTCGATCCCGGCCAGATCGATCACCGCATGGCCGCCGAGGGCGGCGAGCAGCGCCGGCCGGTCCTCCGCCCCGACATGCCCGATCACCGCGATCCGACTGCCTTCGAGCGCCACCTCCGGACTGCCGACCAGCAGCCGTTCGAGATGCGGGATTTCGCGGTCGATGTAGCTGCGATTGCTGCCGGTCAGACGCGCGAGATCGACCGAACGGTCAAAGATGCGCAAATCGAAGCCGCGCCCGATCAGCCGCTCGGCGAGCTGCACGAAGGGCGATTCGCGCAGATCGTCGGTGCCCTGTTTGAAGGCCAGCCCGAACAGGCTCACAAGCTGCCTCCCATGGCGTGCGATCGCGGCGTAAGCGCGCTCGACCACCGCCTGGTTGCTCGGCAGCACCTGGTCCAGAAACGGGGTGGCGACGTTGCGCGCGGCCCCGAGGGCGAGGAAGCTGCGGATGTCCTTGGGCAGGCACGAGCCGCCAAAGGCGAAGCCGGGCCGCAAATAGGCCGCCGAGACGTTCAGCACCCGGTCCTCGCAGAACAGCCGGAACGCCGCGCGCGCATCGACGCCATGGGCGGCCAGCACCGCGCCCGCCTCGTTGGCAAAGGCGAGCTTGACCGCGTGATAGGCGTTGCTGAGGTATTTCACGCTCTCGGCGATCCGATACGGCACGACGTGGAAGGGCGCAGCCACAGACGCGTAGATTTCGCGCAGCGGAGCGGCGTCGTCGCCCGCGGCGGCACCGATCAGCGTGAAGGGGGGCGCCTGGAAATCCCGCACCGAGCTGCCTTCGCGAAGGAACTCGGGATTGCTGTAGTAGCGAAAGTCCTCGCCGAGCTGGCGGCCGGACTCGCGTTCCAGGATCGGGACGACGCGCTCCTCCGCAGTGCCGGGCGGCACGGTGGAGCGCATCACGACCGCGTGGCTCCCCGGTTTCGCGGCGATCGCGCGACCGATCGCCGCGGCGACCTGATCGACCGCGCGCAGATCCGCACTGCCGTTCGCGGCGCTTGGCGTGCCGACCGAGATGAACGAGACCTCCGTGCCGACGACCGCCGCAGCGGCGTCGGTGGTGGCGCGCAGCCGGCCGGCGGCGACAGTCTCGGCGATGATGCGGTCGATCTCCTCCTCGACGATCGGCGAGCGGCCGGCGTTGAGCATCGCGACCTTGTCGGCGGCGACATCGACGCCCACCACCTCGTGCCCGAGGGCGGCTAGGCAGGCGCCGGAGACGGCGCCGACATAGCCGATGCCGAAGATCGAGATGCGCATGGACGGCCTCGCTGCGAGTGCGCGGAGATGGTGGCCGCCATTCTGCGCAAATACGACTTTAGAAGTTGCGAATGTACGGAGGCTTACACGGCGGCGGCGGGGGGACGCAAGCGCGGGCGGAAAATCGGATTTGGGACAAATCCCGCCGTCATTCCCCCTCCTCCGCCGCCGCCCATTCCACGACCCGCGCGAGCCGCTTGTAATCCGAGAAGCGCGGCGCCTCGGCCGGGTGCGGACGCGAAAGATACGGCTGGTGGGGATCGTCGAAGGCCGCGATGCGGCTGACCAGGTTGGCGCGCACCATCACCGCGGCGGCGGCGACATTCTCTGACTTGATCGGCGCGCGGGCATTGCCCGGCGGCGTGGCGCCGGTCATGCACCAATACGCGAGTTCCGCGACCTCGCCCGCGAGATCGTCGCCGAATCCGCCGGCGATCGCCATCGCCGCCTCCAGCGTCAGTTGCGGTGCGTGGCCCTGGCGGACGTCCTCGGGCTTCGGCGGCTGCCCGGTCTTGTAGTCGAGGATGGCGAGCCGCCCGTCGGCGCGCCGCTCGATCCGGTCGGCGCGGGCGACGAGTTCGAACGGTCCGGCCGGGCCGGGCAGCATCAGCAGGCCCGGCACCTCGGCCGCGATGTGCGCCGGCGGCGCGTCGCCCCGCCGGTGGATTTCGGTCGCGGCGACCCAGGCGGCGATGCGGCGCAGTCGCGGTCGCCACCAGGCGAGCAGCGCCGGACGCAAACCCCGCACATCCAGCGCCGCTAGCAGCGCCGCCTCCAGGCGCGCCGGCGCATCGGCGGTCCAGCGTGCGCCGCTCGCTTCCAGGAAGCGGTGCATCCCATCGTGGACGATACTGCCGTAGTCGATTGCATCGATCGCCTCGTCGAGCGCCGCGAGCGGGCGCAGCCGCAGCACATGGCGGGCGTGGATCGCATACGGGTCGCGCAGCCACTCCTCGATCTCGCTCACCCGCAGCCGGCGCGGACGGAAGCGGACCGGCGGCCGCGGCTGCGGCGGACGCACCGGGCGCGGCGGGCCGCGCGGCTGATCGAGCGCGCGCGCCCAGGCGACCGCCGGATGCTCCGGAATCGCCCGCCCGTGGCCGCGCAGCAGCGCGTCGAGCCGCACCAGCCAGCGCGCCGGGACCGCGGGCGCACCGTCGCGCCGGTGCGGGCAGCTCAGCACCACCTGCGGCGCGCCGCACGCGGCCATGACGAAATCATGCGCCATCTGCCCGACCGCGACCTCCGGCGAGGGCAGGCCGATCGCGGCGCGCAGCGTGCGGCTGAGCCACGGGCCGGGATCGGTCGCGGGCGGCCAGACGCCTTCGGCGAGGCCGCCGAGCACAGCGACCTCCACGCTCTGCAAGCGCGCCTCCAGCAGGCCCCAGATGAACACGCGGGGGTGCTCGACGCCGCCGCGCCCGCGCAGGCTCCGGCGGCTGCGCACCGCCGCGCCCGCCAACGTCGCCTCCAGCAGCCCCGGCAGACGCGCGGGCGATTCCGGCGGCAGCGCCGGCAGGGCGGCGAGCAGGGCATCGAGCAGCGTCGCCAGCGCTTCGCCTTCCTCGGCCGCCCACAGGCGCGCGGCACCTGGGGCGTCATGGGTCTCGGCCAGCGCCTCGGCCGCCTCGATCAGCGCCGTAAGCGCCGCGCCGGGCGGCGCAGCCTCGCGCGCCGCAATGTCCAGCGCCGGGGCAAGCCGCGCGGCGAACCGCTCCAGCAAGTCGGAGGCGGCATGCGGCGCGCCGGCTTGCGTGATGGCCGCGCGCAGCCCGGTGATCCCCGGCGCCGAGCGTGGACCACGCAGGCAGGCGCGTTCCAGCGCACGCGCGGCGGCGCGGCACGCCGGCGGCGACAGGGCGAGTGCCGCCAGCGGATGCTTGAGCAGGGCCAGCAGCGGCACCGGCGCCAGGCCTTCGGCGAGCGCGGTCGCGAGCAGGCGGAGGAACACGGCGGGCGGCGTCTCCGCAAGCGGCTCACCGGCGCTGTCGTCGGCGACCACGCCATAGCGCAGCAGCTCCGCCGCGACCCTTCCCGCCAACGCCCGGTCCGGCGTGATCAGCGCCGCCCGTGCGTCCGGCGTCTCGATCGCGTCGCGCAGCACCAGCGCAATCGCGGCCGCCTCCTCCTGCTGGTCGGAGGGGGCGAGGCGGGCGAGGCCGGAGAGATCGAGCGCACTCTCGCCCTGCCACTCGCCTCCCTGCCACTCGCCCAGGGCCTCGGCCGGCAGCAAGGCACGCTGCAAAGTCGCGACCCGATCCGCCGACACCGATCCGGCAGCTTTCCCCCTCTCCGCCCCTAGGGGGGGAGAGGGCCGACCCTCTCCGCCCCGAGGGGCGGAGAGGGATTCGACTTTTCCCGCCACTCGTTCCTCTTCCGGCACGTCCGCCACATCGCCGCGCGCGAGGCCGAGCCCGGCCAGCAGCGCCGCCATCCCGGCCTGCGGATGCGAATCCGGCAGGCGCACCCAGGCCGCGTCCGGCATCGCGCGGTCCAGCCCGGGCAGCACCACCCGCCCGTGCGGCATGTTACCGACCACGCCGACCAGGCGGGCAACCGCCGGGATCGCGCCGGTGGTGCCGGCGATCCAGACCGGGTGGGGCGGCGGCGCGCCCTGCCAGGCGCGCGCCTGCGCGTCCAGCAGTGCCCGCTGTCGCGCGGCCACGTCGATCAGCCCGGATTCGGCGAGCCAACGCGGCCAGGCATCGGTCACGATCGCGAGGAAGCGCAGCGTCAGCTCCCAGTGCGCGGCAAAGCCGGTCGAGGCCGCACCCGGAAGCCGCGGCGCGAGGTCGATCTCGGCGCGCGCCGCCTCATCGAGCAGTTGGGCGAGATCGCGCGCCAGCAGCCAGGCGCGGTCGGCGGCGGTCGGAGCGCCACCGGCACCGCGCATGGCGAGGATCATCCGGCTCAGTACGGCAAGCCGAAGCTGCGGATCGACTGCCGGGGGAAGATCGAGCGCGCCGGTGAGTGCGAGCGGCGTTTCGTCGATCCCGCCGAGCGCCGTGATCCGCGGCAGCAGCAGCGGCCGGCCGCCGGCGGCGCGGAGGAACGCCTCGGCAAGCGCGCGGGCGGCACGGCGCGTCGGCAGCAGGATCAGCCCCTCGGCCGGCGCGTCCGCGGTCGAGGCCACCCAGAGCGCCGCCAGCGTGTCGAGGAACGGGCGATGCGGCGGGATGTTTTCGATGCGAATCACAGCCGCTCCAGCCGCTCCGGCCAGCCGGTGAGCGTGACCGCGCGCGCCTCGGCCCCGGCATGGCGGAGGGTCACGGTCAGCGCGTCGGCGGGCCGCAGCGCGCCGAGCCGGTCGGGCCATTCGACCAGCACGACGCCCGCCCGCGCCTCGTCCCAGCCCAGTTCGGCGAGATCAGCCGGCCCGGCCAGCCGCCATAGATCGTAATGATGCACCGGGCCAAGCGCCGTGTCGTAGGATTGCAGCAGCGTGTAGCTTGGGCTCGGCACTTCGAGCATCGGGTCGCCGGTAAGGTGGCGGAGGGCGGCGCGGGCGAACGTGGTCTTGCCGGCGCCGAGCGGACCTTCGAGCAGCACCGCGTCGCCGGGGCGCAGCAGATCGGCGACGGCACAGGCAAGGGCGGCGGTCGCCGCCTCGTCGGGCAGCGCGCGTTGGATCGCCGAATCGGGAAGCCGCATCTGCGCAGTCTGCCGCAGGCGGGTGCCGGGCAACAGCGTGGGATCGCCCCACCCCACCAACCGTCATGGCCGGCGGAGGCGCGGAGGCCGGCCATCCACGTCTTTCGTGTGGCCATACAGTCGTGGATGCCCAGGCCTTCGCCGGGGGAACAGCAGATTATCGTTGTCTTCGAATCGGCCCGGCTGGGAGCGCGCCGGAGATCGCGGCGCTGGAGCGCGTGCCGGTGATGCCGGTCATGTGTAGGCGCCGCCGGACAGCACGCCGTTGGTGATGAGCGCGCCGCTCGCAGTGATGCCCATGCCGGTATAGCTGAAATCGAAGTCGAGCGGGGTTGCCCACGCCGCGCCCAGCGGGGCCGCAGCCGCAAGCGCCGCGGACCCCGCCACCAGCATCGCCCGCACGGGATTGTTTGCTCGCATCGACCGTCTCCCAAAGAGAACGTTGTGTTGCAAAAGGAGCTGCCCGCGAAACGGCAAATGTTCGGCCCGGCTGCCGCAGGAACCGACCGACCTCGCGATGAACCTAGTGCGACGCCGTCGCACGCCGATCCAGCTCCGCGGGCTATAGGTCAGTCGCGCGCAGGCCGCCCCGCCACCTCGTAGCGGGCCAGCGCCGCGGCGTCGGGCGGATAGAGGCCGGGAAGCGACGCACCGCCCGCAACCTCCGCCATGATCCATTCCTCCAGCTTCTCCTGTTCGACCGCGGCCTCCGTCACCGCCGCCAGCATCGCCTGTGGCACCACCACCGCCCCGTCCTGGTCGGCCACGATCACATCGTCGGGGAACACCGCGACACCGCCGCAGCCCACCGGCTCCTGCCAGTTCACGAAGGTCAGTCCAGCAACCGAAGGCGGTGCGGCGACGCCGGCCGACCACACCGGGAACCCGGTCGCGAGCACGCCCGCCACGTCGCGCACCACGCCGTCGCTGACCAGGCCGGCGATGCCGCGCTTCGCCATCCGCGCGCACAGGATGTCGCCGAAGATGCCCGCATCGGTGACCCCGTTCGCGTCCACGACCGCAATGCTGCCGGGGGCCATCGCCTCGATCGCGGCGCGCGTGGAGCGGGGCGAGGCCCAGGAATCCGGGGTCGCCAAATCCTCGCGCGCGGGCACGAAGCGCAGGGTGAACGCACGGCCGACGATGCGCTTCTGGTCGGGCCGCAGCGGCCGCGGCCCGCGCAGCCAGACATTGCGCAGGCCCTTCTTGAGCAGCACCGTGGTCAGCGTCGCGGTCGAGACTTGGGCCAGCGCTACGAGGGGATCGGCGGACATGGGCGCTCCGGATTTTTGGCTGCCGATCCTATGCGGCGCAGGCCGCCGCCTCCAAGCCGTAGCCCGGCTCTTGGGGTTCGCTGACGCGTCATGTTACTGTGATGGCGCTGCAACGCCGGACCGCTAACCGGCGGCATCCACCGAGGTCGAGGAAAGCCCATGAAGCGTCGCACCCTGCTCGCCGGCAGCGCCGCCGGTCTCGCAGCTCTGCCATTCGCGCAGCCGCGCGCGGCAGAACCGACCAAGATCGTGATGTGGCACGCGATGAGCGGCGCCAACGGCGACGTGGTCAACGCGATCGCGAAGGCGTTCAATGCGGGCCAGAACGCAGTCGAGCTGACGGCGATCTACAAGGGCGGCTATCCCGAGACATTGACCGCGGCGATCGCCGCGTTCCGCGCCGGGCAGGCGCCGAACATCGTGCAAGTGTTCGAGGTCGGCACCGGCTCGATGCTCGCGGCTGGGCGCGCGGTGAAGCAGGCCTGGCAGTTGTTCAAGGAAGCGGGGCAGACGCTCGATCCCAAGGCCTACATTCCTGGGGTGGGCGGCTACTACGCGCTGCCCAACGGACAGCTCGCCTCGATGCCGTTCAATTCCTCGACCTCGATCATGTGGTACAACAAGGATGCATTCGAGAAGGCCGGCCTCGATCCCGAGAAGCCGCCCGCGCATTACGACGAACTGATGAAGGCGACCCAGGCTCTGGCGTCGAAGAAGCCGACGCCGATCGCCTCGACCTCGGCCTGGTTCACCTGGGTGCAATTCGAGCAATACGCGGCGATGCACAACCTGCCGTACGCAACTGAGAATGACGGCTATAACGGTCTCGGCACGCAATTGCTGATCAACAAGCCGGCCTTCGTCAAGCAGCTCCAGCGCTTCCTCACCATGTCGAAGGACGGCGGCTTCAAATACACCGGCCGCGACGCCGCTCCCGATCCGGTTTTCTATTCCGGGCAGGCGGCGATCGGCTTCGGCTCCTCGGCCGGGCGCGCCGACATCGTGAAGAATGCCAAGTTCCGCTACGCCGAGGCGCTGCTGCCGACCGATCCGCAAATTGACCCGCACCCGATCAACTCGATCATCGGCGGTGCCAGCCTGTGGACCATGACCGCGCCGCACCGCACGGCGGCCGAATACAAGGCAGTCGTGCAGTTCTACCAGTATATCGCGCAACCGCAGCAGGCGGCCGACTACGCCAAGGCCACCGGCTACGTGCCAGTGACAACCGCAGGCGATGGGGTGCTGAAGCAGCAGGGCTACTACGCCAAGAATCCCGGTACGGAGCTGCCCGTGCAGCAGCTCAGCCGTGGCGATATCACCGTCAACTCGCGCGGTCTGCGGCTCGGCCGGCTGCCCGAGATCCGCAACATCATCTACGAAGAAGTCGAGAAGGCCCTACAAGGACAGCAGACGGCGCAGCAGGCGATGGACAACGCGACGGAGCGCGGCAACCGGGTGCTGCGCGCGTTCCAGAAATCGGTCCACGCTTGATTAACCGGGCCTGACCGGCCGGCGCGATGGAGCGACGCACGATCTTTCCGGGCTGGGCGCTCCCGGCGTTGCTGGTCTTGCCGCAACTGGCGCTGACCGCGGTTTTCTTCCTATGGCCGGCGGGGCAAGCGATCTGGTCGAGCCTGACACGCGAGGACCCGTTCGGGATCACCTCGCGATTCGTTGGACTCGCCAATTTCCACGATCTGTTCGCCGACCCGCTCTATATCGGCACGATAGAACGCACCGTGCTGTTCTGCGTCTGCGTCACCGTACTCTCAATCGGGATTGCACTGGTGCTCGCGGTGTTCGCCGATCACGAGCTGCGCGGGCGCGCCTTCTATCGTACCATGCTAATCTGGCCCTATGCGGTGGCGCCCGCGATGGCGGCAATACTGTGGCTGCTGCTGCTGCAGCCGCAGATCGGGCTGCTCGGGCATTTCCTGAACACGCACGGCATCGTCTGGAATTATCCGCTGGATGGCGCGCAGGCGATGCTGATGGTGATCCTGGCGAGCGGCTGGAAACAGGTGAGCTACAATTTCATCTTTTTCCTGGCCGGGCTGCAATCCATCCCCAAAGCGGTGATGGAGGCGGCGCGCATGGATGGCGGCCGCGGCTTCTACGGCTTTCGCACGATCACGCTGCCGCTGCTGATGCCGACGGTCTTTTTCCTCCTCGTCGTCAACTTGGTGTACGCGGCATTCGACACGTTTGCGACGATCTGGGCGCTGACCAAGGGCGGCCCGGGGAAGGCGACCGAGACGCTGGTGGTGAAGGTATATCGCGACGGCATCATCAACACCGATCTGGGCTCGTCGGCGGCGCAATCGGTGGTGCTGATGGCGGGCGTGATCCTGCTCACCGCGATCCAGTTCCGCTTCCTCGGGCGCAAGGGAGGCGCATGAGCGAGACGGCCGGCACCCTTCCCCCGCCTCCCTCGCGCAACCGGCAGGGTGGTGCCGCGCCGCGTGCCCTCGCAGCGGAACGGTGGGGCACCGGGCGGCCGGACTGGCTCGCGCACGGCATCCTCGGCCTCGGCGTGGTGCTGTTCGCGCTCCCGGTATGGCTCGCAATCGCCGGATCGACTCAGCCCACCGCCGACATCGCGAACGGGAACCTCTCGCTGCTGCCGCGGCTATCGGGCCTTCGCGTCTATCCCGAGGTGCTGCTGCACGGCGCGCCCGGCGCCGGCCCGGTGTGGCGGATGCTGCTGATCTCCGGTGCGATGGCGCTGTCGATCGCATTCGGCAAGCTGGTGATCTCGGTGCTGTCCGCCTATGCGGTGGTGTTCTTCCGCTTTCCTTTCCGCCGCACCGCGTTCTGGGTGATCTTCATCACGCTGATGCTGCCGGTCGAGGTGCGGCTGGTGCCGACCTATGCCGTGATGAGCGATTTGCACATCATCAACACCTTCGCCGGGCTGACGATCCCGCTGATCGCCTCGGCGACGGCGACGTTGCTGTTCCGGCAGACCTTCGCCGCGATCCCCGACGAGCTGGTGGAGGCGGCACGGATGGACGGCGCCGGGCCTCTGCGGTTCCTGAAAGACGTGCTGATCCCGGTTTCGGCTGCCAACATCGCGGCCCTGTTCGTAATCCTGTTCGTCTATGGCTGGAACCAGTATCTCTGGCCGCTGCTGGTGGCAGCGGACCCGAAGCTGGATACGGTGGTGATCGGCATCGTCAAGATGATCGGCCTGGATACCGCGACCGAGTGGAACCGGGTGATGGCGACCGCGGTGATGGCGCTGCTACCGCCGGTCGCAGTCGTGCTGCTGATGCAGCGCTGGTTCGTGCGCGGGCTGACCGAGGGCGAGAAATAGTGGCAACCCTGACGATCGCGGGCCTGCGCAAGAGCTTCGGCGACGTCGCGGTGCTGCACGGCATCGACCTCGCACTGGCCGATGGCGAGATGCTGGTGATCGTCGGTGCCTCGGGCTGCGGGAAATCGACGCTGCTGCGGCTGGTGGCGGGGCTGGAGCGGCCCACCGCGGGCAATATCGTGCTCGACGGCCGCGACGTGGCGCGGCTCGATCCGGCCGACCGTGACATCGCGATGGTATTCCAGAACTACGCGCTCTATCCGCACATGAGCGTGTTCGACAACATGGCCTACGGTTTGCGGATCCGCGGCCTCTCTCGCGCCGAAATCGCTCGCCGCGTGGACGAGGCGGCGGCGCTGCTGGGCCTGGGCGAGCTGCTCGCACGCAAGCCGCGCCAGCTCTCCGGCGGCCAGCGCCAGCGCGTCGCCATGGGGCGCGCGATCGTGCGCGAGCCCAAGCTCTTTTTGTTTGACGAGCCGCTGTCGAACCTCGATGCCAAGCTGCGGGTCCAGATGCGCGCCGAGATCCGCCGCCTCCAGCGGCGGCTCGGCGTCACCAGCCTCTATGTCACGCACGATCAGGTGGAGGCGATGACCTTGGGCGACCGGCTGCTGGTGCTGCACCAGGGACGGCCGGTGCAGCTTGCAACGCCGATGGAGGTGTTCGAACGGCCGGCCGATACCTACGTCGCCGGGTTCATCGGCACGCCGTCTATGAATTTCCTCCCCGCATCGCTCGTGGGGATGAGCAACGAGGCGCTCACGGTCGGCATCCGGCCCGAACACGTGATGCTGAACGGCGCCGGGATGCCGATGGACGTTGACCTCGTCGAGCCGCTGGGATCGGAGACGCTGCTGCACGGGCGCGTCGGTGAGGGCACGGAGATCACTGTGAAGGTCGCAGGGCCCGCGCCGCGTGACGGCGCGCCGCGCGTCGCGTTTCCGCGCGAGCATCTGCATCTTTTCGATGCGAAGACAGGAAAGCGAAAGGTTGGGGCGCTGCCCCAAACCCCGCCAAGGGCGCAGCCCTTGGAACCCATTCCCTGAGGAGGGTTCGATGCGAGATCCCGACGTCAATGAAATCCGGGCGGTCTTGTCGGTGGCAAGCAGCGCGCGCCGGCGTCGCTTCCTCCGGGACGCGAATCCCGCGGGCCGCTCGCGCAGGCTTGCCCGTGAGCGAGGCAATGTCGAGAAGCATCTTGCCCTTCACTTGCAGGCCGGAAGTGGTTCCACCGAAGTACCGAAGGCGCTCGCCGGGCTACGCCATGCGTCCCAGGAACACAAGGCCGCGGCGGTAAAGTCCTCCGATGCGACGATGCAGGGTCTGCGAGCGGGCATCGCCGCCTGGCGCGGCACGAAGGAGCGGCTTGCCTCGTATGCGCGAGAACGGCTCGCACCGGAACTGAACTTCAATTTCGTGGTGATCGAGAGGCCGCTTTTTGTCCTGCCGTCGAATGACGTCGTCATCGTCAGCGAGTTGCTTGCGCCGTGGGACAACGTGGTCAAATGCAATGCTGAGTGGGATACGCCGTATCCGGACAACGGCGTTGACGGGCTCAGCTACGTTTTCGTCTGGACCAACCCGAATGACCGGTGGGTTGTCATCAACGCCGAGTCCTATCTTGCCGTGAACGGGCTATGCGAGATGTTTGTCGGTCCGGACGACTTCGGCGTCATCGGCTTCAATGCATTTCTGGAGGTGCTCCAATACTGGAACAACCCTCCCACCTACCCGGCCTCCGAAGATGAGCAGGTCACGTCGGTGTTTGACATCACGGCCGACGGTGGCTGGCCGTTCGGTCTCGGCGACTATGCAACCGCCTCGATCGGCGGAACCTACGATGTCAGATATGATGCACTCTCGGTCCCGCCGCACGGCACGGTGGTGTTCGAGGTGGAGCTGGGCGGCTATCACTATGTCGAGGGCGGCTCAATCTCGCTGGACCTGGCAAGCGGCGGGTTTCAGACGATGTGCCCGGCAGTGGTCCTGGCGATCGTCGGTTGAGGGGTCTGGGGCCTGCGGCCCCAGTGGGGTCGAGGGGCAAAGCCCATCGCCTTCACGCCGTCCGATCGCCCGCTACGCCGAGGGCCGCCTGCGCCGCCGCGAGCCGTGCGACCGGCACGCGATACGGGCTGCACGACACGTAGTCCAGCCCGACGCTCTCGCAGAACGCGATGCTCGCCGGGTCGCCGGCGTGCTCGCCGCAGATGCCGAGCTTGATATCGGGCTTGGTCGCACGGCCGCGCTCAACGGCGATGCGCACGAGCGCACCCACGCCATCGACGTCGATCGAGACGAACGGGTCTTTCGGCAGGATGCCCGCCTCGACATAGCGCGGCAGGAACTTGCCGGCGTCGTCGCGCGACAGGCCGAACGTCGTCTGCGTCAGATCGTTGGTGCCGAAGCTGAAGAAGTCGGCGACCTCGGCGATCGCGTCAGCGACCAGGGCGGCACGCGGCAGCTCGATCATTGTGCCGACGGTATAGTCCAGCGTACATCGAGCGGCGCCGAACACCTCGCCGGCAACGCGATCGACCAGTGCGCGCGTGATCTCGAGCTCGCGCCGTGTTCCGACCAGCGGGATCATGATCTCCGGCACCGGCGCGCTGCCGGTCTCCTTCGCCACTGCAAGCGCACCTTCGAAGATTGCTCGGGCCTGCATCTCATACATCTCGGGATAGGAAATGCCGAGCCGGCAGCCGCGATGTCCGAGCATCGGGTTGGCTTCCGCAAGCTCCGCCGCACGGCCGCGGATCGCCGTCATGTCCAGGCCCAGCGCCGTGGCGACCTCCGCGAGCTCCGTCTCGCCGTGCGGCAGGAACTCGTGCAGCGGCGGGTCGAGCAGGCGGATCGTCACCGGCAGGTCGGCCATGATGCGGAACAGTGCGACGAAATCGTCGCGCTGGAACGGCAGCAGCTTGTCCAGCGCCGCGCGTCGTCCGCGCTCGTCCTGCGCCATGATCATCTGCCGTACCGCGCCGATGCGCTCGGGATCGAAGAACATGTGCTCGGTGCGGCAGAGGCCGATGCCCTCAGCGCCGAATTTTTTTGCCGTCTCGGCATCGAGCGGCGTCTCGGCGTTGGCGCGCACGCCCAGACGCCGCGCCTCGTCGGCCCATTGCATCAGGGTGGCGAAATCGCCCGAGACGGCAGGCTCGATCATTGCGACTGCGCCCACGAACACCTCGCCGGTGGAGCCGTCGAGCGTGATCGTCTCGCCGGCGCGCAGCGTATGGCCGCCGGCCGCGAGGGTCTGTGCACCGTAATCAACCACCAGCCCGCCTGCACCGGCGACGCAGGGCCGGCCCATGCCGCGCGCGACCACGGCAGCGTGGCTGGTCATGCCGCCGCGCGTCGTCAGGATGCCGCGCGCGGCGTGCATTCCGTGGATGTCCTCGGGGCTGGTTTCGATGCGTACCAGGATCACGTTCTCGCCCTTGGCGGCGCGGCTCTCCGCTTCGTCGGCGCTGAACACCACCGCGCCCGACGCCGCACCGGGGCTGGCGGGCAGGCCCTTGGCGAGCAGCGTGCGCTTCCCCTCCGGGTCGAGCATCGGATGCAGCAATTGATCGAGCGAGGCGGGATTGACCCGCAGCACCGCCTCGTTCCGCTCGATCAGGCCTTCATTCGCCATCTCGACCGCCACCCGCAGGCTCGCGGCCGCGGTGCGCTTACCGCTGCGCGTCTGCAGCATGTAGAGCTTCTGCTGCTGGACGGTGAACTCGATGTCCTGCATGTCGCGATAGTGCTGCTCGAGCTGCTCGCGCACGCGCACCAGTTCAGCGTAGGCCTGCGGCAACACTTCTTCCATCGAGCGTTCGCCCGGCCTGGCGCGGGCGCGCGAGAGCGGCTGCGGCGTGCGGATGCCGGCGACCACGTCCTCGCCCTGCGCGTTGACCAGGAACTCGCCGTAGAAGACGTTCTCGCCGGTCGAGGGATCGCGCGTGAAGCAGACGCCGGTCGCGCAATCCTCGCCCATGTTGCCGAACACCATCGCCTGCACATTGACCGCGGTGCCCCAGTCGGCGGGGATGTCGTGCAGCCGGCGATAGGTCACCGCGCGCGGATTCATCCAGCTTCTGAACACCGCACCGATGGCACCCCAGAGCTGGGCCTCGGGTTCCTGCGGGAACGGTTTTCCGGTCTCGGCCTGCACCATCTCCTTGTAGTCATCGACGGCACGCTGCCAGTCCTCCGCGATGAGTGCCGTGTCCTCGGTCGCGCCGCGATCGAGCTTGATCTGCTCGATGATCTCCTCGAAGCGGTGGTGTGCAACGCCGAGCACGACGGCGCCGTACATCTGGATGAAGCGGCGATAGCTGTCCCAGGCGAAGCGCGGGTCGTGCGAGAGAGAAGCGAGGCCGGCGACGGTCGCGTCGTTGAGGCCGAGATTGAGCACGGTGTCCATCATTCCCGGCATCGAGACGCGCGCACCGGAACGGACCGAAACTAGCAGCGGCTTGTTCGCGTTGCCGAAGCCGAGGCCCACCGCCTGTTCCACGCGGGCGAGCGCGTCCCGGACCTGGGGTACCAAGTCGTCGGGATACTTGCCGTCGTTCTTCGTGAACGCGGTGCAGACTTCGGTGGTGATGGTGAAGCCGGGCGGGACCGGCAGGCCGATGCTGGCCATCTCGGCGAGATTGGCGCCCTTGCCGCCGAGCAGGTCGCGCATCTCGGCGCGTCCCTCATTGCGGCCGGCGCCGAAGCTGTACACCCATTGGGTCATCGGATCAGCCTTCGATCTTGGAGAAATCGGCGACGCGGTTCATCACCGTGCGCACGCGGGCGAGCAGGCGCAGGCGGTTGCGGCGAAGGTCGGGGTCGTCGGCGTTGACGGTGACGCGGTCGAAAAAGCCGTCGAGGGGTGCGCGGAGATGAGCGAGATCGCGCATCGCACCGGCAAAATCCTCAGCGCCGAGACGGGCGTAGATCGCCGGTTCGACCGCGTCGAGCGCATCGGCAAGGGCGTGTTCCTCGCGCTCGCGGAAGCGGTCGCGGTCCGGGGTGCCATCATGCGGGCCGTCCTTCTTCTCCTCGATGCGCAGGATGTTGACGGCGCGGCGATTGGCGGTGAGCAGGTTGGTGCCGTCCTCGCTGCCGAGCAGGGAGGCGAGCGCGTCGGCGAGCGCGAGCAGACGGACGATGTCGTCATCGTCGCTGGCCGCGAACACGGCGGCAAGCACGTCATGCCGGGCGCCCTCCGCGCGAAGCTGGACTCGCAGCCGATCGACGATGAAGCCCAGCACTTCATCTCCGTTCGCAGCCCCCGCCGCTTCGAGCAGCGAGACCAATCGAACACGCAACCCGTTCTCGCGCAGCAGGCGGATGACGCCGAGTGCCGCACGGCGCAGCGCATAAGGGTCGCCCGAGCCGGTCGGCTTTTCGCCGATCGAGAAAAACGTTGCAAGCTGGTCGAGCTTGTCGGCGAGTGCCACAGCGATCCCGACCGGCTCGGACGGCACGGTGTCGGTTGGCCCACGTGGCGCATAGTGGTCGCGGACGGCATCGGCCGCCCGCGGATCCTCGCCGTCGTGCAGGGCGTAGTACCGCCCGATGACTCCCTGCAATTCGGGAAACTCGCCAACCATGCCGCTGGTCAGGTCGGCCTTCGCGAGCAGTGCTGCCCGTGCCGCAAGCTCGGGATCGGCGCCCACTTCCGGCGCGGTCAGTCGCGAAAGCCGCACCAGCCGACGCACCCGATCGCCCTGGCTGCCGAGCTTCGCGTGGAACGTTATCCCATCCAGCGGCGGCACGCGATCGAACAGCCTGATCCGCCGGTCCAGGTCCCAGAAATGCCGCGCATCGGCAAACCGCGCGCGCAGTACGCGTTCGTTGCCGGCGACGATCGCGGCACCCCCGTCATCCGGCTCGATATTGGCGACGAACGCGAACGCCGGCGCCATCGCACCCGCTGCATCGCTGAGCGCGAACACGCGCTGATTGACGCGCATGGAAACCTGCATCACTTCCGGCGGCAGGTCGCGAAACCCAGCGTCGATGCGGCCGAGCATCGGCACCGGCCACTCGACCAGTCCCGCGACTTCATCGAGCAGCGCGTCGTCCGGCACCACCGAAAAACCCTGCTCCGCTGCGAGCCGCGCGATCCCTTCGGCGATCACCGCGCGCCGCTCGGCGGCATCGGCGATCACCCGGCGCGTGCGCAGCGTCTCCTGCCAGTCCTCGACCGACGCAACCGCGACCGCGCCGGGAGCGAGGAAGCGGTGCCCCTCGGTGACATTCGACGAGGCAAGCCCGTGGCCGTCATCCTCGCCCTCGCGCAGATCGAACGCCACCACCGCGTGGTCGAGCAGACAGACGATGCGGCGCAGCGGGCGCACCCAGGCGAATTGGCTGGTGCCGCCCCAGCGCATCGATTTCGGCCACGGAAAGCGGCGCAGCAGCGTGGGCATCGCCTGCGCGATCAGGTGTGCAGCCGGGATCGCCGGTGCCGATTTCTCCAGCACCCAGAAATCGCCCTCCCGTTGCAGATCGTCGCGCGCCGCCCCGTGCTTGCGCAAAAAGCCTGCAATCGCCTGCTCGGGCGCACCCACGCGCGGGCCGCGTTCGGTGCTGCGCCGCGCGGCGACGCCGACATCGATCTCGGCCGCGAGCGCGATCCGTCGCGGGCCGGCGAAGGCGCGCAAGCTCCGCGGCGAGAGCGCCGCCGCAGCCTCGCAGAACAGGCGCGAAAGGTCCTCGGCCGCGCGTGCCTGCATCCGCGCCGGGATTTCCTCCGAGAAGAGTTCGAGAAAGAACGCCGGCATGGTCAGTTCTTGAGAGCCGGCTCGATATCGGTCTGGGCGAAGTCCTGCCCCTTAAAGAGGAGCGGCTCACGGCGGAGCGCGGCAATCGCGTAGGAAAATGTATCCCCATAGTTAAGCCGCGCGGGATGGCGACCACGTCCAAACTCCGAATAGGCGCGACGCGCGCGGTAGGCGACCTCCTCGGTGACGGAAACAATTTCCAGACGGAGCGAGTCGGCGAGGTTCTGGAACAGGTAGGAGGCCGCCGGATTGCGGCGTGCGTCCAGGATGATCGCTATCTCAACCCAGTTCGCCGCGCTGATGCGCAGATCCGGTGCTTGCAGCATGGCATCGAGGTAAATCTGCTCGTCAGGCTCGCTGAGCAGCACCGCCAGCGGCGCCGAAGTATCAACGATCACCGTGGCAGGCCGTCTTCATCGTAAAGCCAGCTATGGTCGGAACTGGGGAGCGGATGGTCCAGGTGGCTACGAATTTCCGCCGCGATCGCGCGCACGCGCTTGCGGCGCGCCTCCAGGTCGCGTGCCCGGCGCTCCTGCTCCAATCGCTCACGCAGTGCCGCGGTCACCGCCGTCGCCAAGCTCTCGCCGGTCAGTTCGGCGAGTTCGGCTGCCAACGCGTACGCCTCGTCGCTCGTGATATTGAGCTGCATTCCCATCACCGTAGATTATTCCTGTTCGTCGGTAGAAACAACCGCCGCCCGCTCAGGGTTCCCCCGCCACCCAGGCCTCGCAACACCCCTTCGCCAGCGCCCGCACCCGGCCGATCGTGGCGGCGCGCTCGGTGACGCTGATCACGCCGCGCGCGTCGAGCAGATTGAAAAGGTGACTCGCCTTGATGCACTGGTCGTAGGCGGGCAGCGCGAGTTGGCGCGCCAGCAGCGCCGCGCACTCCGTCTCGGCATCCTCGAAGTGGCGCATCAGCATTGCCGTGTCCGCGTGCTCGAAATTGTAGGCGCTGTATTCCCGCTCGGCCCGCAGGAACACGTCGCCATAGCTCACGCCGGCGCCGTTGAAATCGATCGCATAGACGTCCTCGGCTCCCTGCACGTACATCGCCAGCCGCTCCAGACCATAGGTCATCTCGAAGCTCGGGAAGGTCACGGCGATGCCGCCGACCTGCTGGAAATAGGTGAACTGACCGACCTCCATCCCATCGCACCACACTTCCCATCCCAGCCCCCAGGCGCCGAGCGTCGGGCTTTCCCAATCGTCCTCGACGAAGCGGATGTCGTGGCGGCGCGGATCGAGGCCGATCTCGGCGTAGCTCGCCAGCAGCAGCTCCTGCGCCTCCGCCGGGCTTGGCTTCATGATGACCTGGTACTGGTAGTAGTGCTGAAGCCGGTTCGGGTTCTCGCCGTAGCGGCCATCGGACGGACGGCGACTCGGCTGCACGTAGGCCGCGCGCCAGGGCTGCGGCCCGAGGGCGCGCAGCGTAGTCGCGGGATGGAAGGTGCCGGCGCCCATCTCGACGTCGTAGGGCTGCAGGATCACGCATCCCTGCCGCGCCCAATAGGCGTGCAGGCGCAGGATCAGGTCCTGAAAGCTCGGCGGCGATTGCATGGGCGGAACTTAGCAGGGCGAGGCAACAAGGCCAGGGGCCGCCCGTGGACCCGCGCGCTCGCCACCGCTCAGGTCTCGGGTTCGGCGTCGCCTTCGGGGCGGAACGCCATCGCGGTCCCGTTCATGCAGTAGCGCTGGCCGGTGGGCTGGGGACCGTCGAGGAACAAGTGGCCGAGATGGCCGCCACAGCGCGCGCAATGCACCTCAGTGCGGGCCATGAACAGGCTGCGGTCCGCCTCCGTCGCGACCGCACCGGGCAGCGGCGCCCAGAAGCTCGGCCAGCCGGTGCCGCTCTCGAACTTCGCATCGGCGCCGAACAAGGCCTCGCCGCAGGCGGCGCAGAGAAAGGTTCCGGGCCGCTTCTCGCGGTTGAGCGGGCTGGTGCCGGCGCGCTCGGTGCCGTGGCCGCGCAGCACGCGGTACTGCTCGGGCGTCAGTAGCCGGCGCCATTCCTCATCGCTGTGCTCGACCGGGAAATGCTCCGCCGCGCGCGCCCCGCTTGTGCCGAACAGGCTTGCCATCTCTGTCCCTCCGTCGGCGTTGATGTCATCGCCGGGGGCGCCGGAATCAAGAGAAGGGGGTCGCGATGGGCAGTATCGCGGTGTTCAACGCCGGCTCTTCGAGCCTGAAATGGGCGGTGTTCCAAGCGGGCGCGGACGAAGCGCCCAGCCGGCTGGCAGGCGGGACGGTCGCGACCGCCGACCCCGTATCCGCGCTGGAGAAGCTGGCCGCGCAGCCGGACGGGCCGTTCGCCGCCACGGACCTGGCCGGCTTCGGCCACCGGATCGTGCACGGCGGGCCGGACCTCGCGGCGCCGGTGCGCGTGGATGCGGCGGCGCTGGCCGCAATCGAGGCGGTCGAGCCCTTAGCGCCGCTGCACAACCCGCCGACCGTCGCCCTGTTGCGTGCGGTCGCGGCGCGGCGCCCCGACCTGCCGCAGGTCGCGTGCTTCGACACCGCCTTCCACCGCGGCCACTCGCCGATCGCCGACCGTTTCGCGATCCCCGAGGCCCTGCACCGGGAGGGGGTGCGGCGCTACGGCTTTCACGGCCTGTCCTACGAGTTCATCGCCGGGCGCCTCCCCGAAGTCGCGCCG
This sequence comes from uncultured Alphaproteobacteria bacterium, assembly GCA_963754235.1. Lineage (GTDB taxonomy): Bacteria > Pseudomonadota > Alphaproteobacteria > Acetobacterales > Acetobacteraceae > DATAYA01. The sequence continues at coordinate 33,742 of CAVWFK010000010.1, forward strand.
GCGCTCGCGGACGGGAGGGTGGTGGTCGCGCATTTGGGCGCCGGCGCCTCGATGTGCGCGCTCGCGGGCGGGCGCTCGGTCGAGTGCACGATGAGCCTCACGCCGCTCGACGGACTGCCGATGGCGACAAGGCCGGGGGCGCTCGATCCCGGCGTGGTGCTGTGGCTGCTGCGGCACAAGGGCTGGAGCGCCGGTCGCATCGAGCATTTCTTGTATCACGAATGTGGGCTTGCCGGATTGTCGGGCGAGGGCGGCGACGTCCGCGCTCTGCTCGCCTCCGCGGCACCGGCGGCCAGGCTAGCGGTGGACTATTTTGTCCAGCATGTCGCAACCGCCGCGGGCGCGCTCGCTGCCGCAATGGGCGGGATCGACGGGCTGGTGTTCACCGGCGGCATCGGCGAGCACAGCGCCGCAGTGCGCGGCGGCGTGCTCGACCGGCTCGGCTGGCTTGGCTTCGCGCCGGACCCGGCGGCGAACGCGGCGGGCGGGCCGCTATTGACCAAGTCCGACAGCACGCGACCGGCTTACGCCCTCGCCACCGATGAGGAGGTGGTGATCGCGCGGCACACGCTGGCGGTGCTGTAAGCGCGTCCTACTGCATTGGCACGCTGATGCTGAACCCCGCGCCGGGGCGCATCCGGCTCTCCCGCTGGGCCTGCGCCGTCGAGCTGTTGACGAAGCCGTTGCCCTGCCATTGCTGGTGTTCGGTGAACAGGTTGGGGCGCAGCGAGGGGGCCGTCGCGTTGTCGCCACCCCCGCCGGACGGGGCGGCGAGGCTCATATCCGGTACCGGCGCCGGCTCGAAGCCCGGGTCGGCCGGCGGCGTGCCGGCGCTTGGCGGTGCGGCGGTCGCGAAACTGTCGCCGGTCGTAACCGGCGCGGCCGCCCCCAGCACCAGCATCAGCGGCAGCAGCGCCGCGCCCATCATCGCGTCGCGTCGCGTCATAGCACTCCTCCCACTGGTGCCAACCGGACCTCGCCGCGCGCGTCCTCGGGCGGGTTGCCGGCGGGCGCGCCGAGCGGCGCCTCTCCCGCGCGGCGCCAGGCGTCGAGCGCCCAGTGCACAGAGGGGAACGCGATCTCCGGCCACGGAATCCCGTCCCAATCGAACAGGCCCACGTCCAGGCTCTCCGGCCCGGCAGCGTAGAGCGGCGCCGCCCAGGGTCGCGCGAAGCGAGCGCGGTAGATCACCTGCACTTGGCCGATGCGGCTGATGCTGAACAGGCCGAGCACGCCATCGAGGACGATCTCGGCGCCGGCCTCCTCCATCGCTTCGCGCCGCGCCCCCTCCTCGGCGGTCTCGCCCAGTTCGAGATAGCCGGCGGGCAGGGTCCAGAAGCCGCGGCGCGGCATGATCGCGCGCCGGCAGAGCAGCACGCGGCTGCGATGGACGACTACCGAGCCGACCACCAGTTTGGGGTTCTCGTACGCCACGTGCCCGCAATCGGGGCAGACCAGCCGCTCCCTGGTGTCGCCGTCCGGGACGTTGCGGACGAACTCCGGCATGGCCGGACCCTGCGCCCTCCGACGCCGCGGTTCAACCGGAAACCGATCAGGCGCCGAGAACCGCCACTCCTGGAAGCGTCCGCCCCTCCATCCATTCCAAGAACGCGCCCCCGGCGGTCGAGACGTAGCTCAGCTTTTCGGCGACCCCGGCGTGGCGCAGCGCCGCCACCGTGTCGCCGCCGCCGGCGACGCTGCGCAGCCGTCCCGCCTCGGTCGCCGCCGCGACTGCCTGCGCCAGCGCCAACGTTCCGGCATCGAATGGCGGCGTCTCGAACGCGCCGAGCGGGCCGTTCCAGACCAGCGTCTTGATCTCGGCCAGGCGCCCGATGATCGCGCTCACGCTCGCCGGACCGACGTCGAGGATCATTGCGTCGTCCGGCACTGCGTCGATTGCAACGATGCGCGTCGCGACCCCCGGCGCCAGAGCGTCGGCGACGACGGCATCGACCGGCAGCATCACGGCGCAGCCGGCGGCCGCCGCGCGGTCGAGAATGGCGCGGGCCGTCGCGTGAATCTCCGCCTCCTGCAAAGAGCGGCCGACGGCAACGCCGCTTGCGGCGAGGAAGGTGTTGGCCATCGCGCCGCCGATCACCAGCGTCTCGACCCGGCCCACCAGGTTGCCGAGCAGGTCGAGCTTGGTCGAGACCTTGGCCCCGCCCACCACGGCCATCACCTGCCGCAGCGGGTTGCCCAGCGCCAATTCCAGCGCCTCCAGCTCGGCTTGCATCAGCCGCCCGGCATAGGCCGGCAGCAGCCGCGCGACCCCCTCGGTACTGGCATGGGCGCGATGGGCTGCGGAGAAGGCGTCGTGGACGAAGAGTTCGGCAAGGGCGGCGAGGGCGGCCGCGAAATCCGGATCGTTTGCCTCCTCGCCGGGATGGAACCGCGTGTTCTCCAGCACCAGCACGTCGCCATCGGCCATCCGCTCGACCGCCTGCTGGGCGGCAAGTCCGGTGCAGTCCTCGGCGAAGCGGACCCTTCGTCCCAGCGCTTCGCCAAGTGCCACCGCGACCGGCTGCAGCGACATCGCGGGAACGTGCTTGCCCCCGGGCCGCTCGAAATGGCTGCACACGATCACCCGCGCGCCGCCGTCCGCCAGCTCGCGGATGGTGGGCACGAGACGCTCGAGGCGGGTGCGATCGGTGATCCGCCCGTCCCGCAGCGGCACGTTCAGGTCGGCGCGCACCAGCACCCGGCGCCCGCGCACTGCCAGCCCGTCGATGGTGCGGAAGCCCGCCATCACACCCCGCCGAAGGCCGCCGCCGTGTCGGCCATGCGGTTGGAGAAGCCCCACTCGTTGTCGTACCAGCCCATCACCCGGGTCAGCGCCCCGTCCACCACCTTGGTTTGCGTCGCATCGAAGCTGCACGAGGCGGCGCAGTGGTTGAAATCGATGCTGACCAATGGCGCGTCGTTGATCTCGATCACCCCTTTGAACGCGCCCTCGGCCGCAGCGCGCATCGCCTGATTGATCGCCTCCGCCGTGGCAGGTCGGTCGAGCACGACATCGAGCGAGACCAGCGAGACGTTGGCCGTGGGCACCCGGATCGCGGTGCCGTCGAGCTTGCCCTTGAGTTCGGGCATCACCAGCCCGACCGCGCGAGCGGCGCCGGTTGAGGTCGGGATCATCGAGATCGCGGCGGCGCGGGCGCGGTGCATATCCTTGTGCAGCGTATCGACCGTGGTCTGATCGCCGGTGTAGGAGTGGATCGTCACCATGTAGCCACGCACCACGCCGAAGCTGTCGTGGAGCACCTTGACCATTGGCACGAGGCAGTTGGTGGTGCAGGAGGCGTTGGAGATCACCGTCATCTGCGGCGTGATGACGTTGTGGTTCACGCCATAGACAATGGTGGCATCGACGCCCTCGGCTGGGGCGGAGATCAGCACCTTGCGCGCGCCGGCCTCGATCAGCGCCTCGGCCTGAGCCTTACTGGTGAATCGGCCGGTGCATTCCATCGCGACATCGACGCCGCCGAGCGGAACACGCCGCGGCTCGCGCTCGGCGGAGACGCGGATCGGGCCGATGGTGCGGCCCTGGTGGCGGATGGTGATCGCCTCGCCCACGACTTCGACGCTGCCCGGAAACCGGCCGTGGATGCTGTCGTAGCGCAGCAGGTGGGCGTTGGCCTCGACGCTGCCGAGATCGTTGATCGCGACCGGCACGAGGTCTTCGCGCCCGCTCTCGACGATGGCGCGCAGCACCAGGCGGCCGATGCGGCCGAAGCCGTTGATGGCGACCTTGACGGGCATGAGTTGGCGTCCTCCCGGAAAATCTCTTTGCCGATTATTCGGCGGCGGCCTTTGCCGGGGCGCTGCGTAGCCTGACGCTCAGAACCTCCACGCCGATTGCGTTGCCGCCGATGTCAAACTCCACGAACACACCCGGCGCAACCTCTTCTGCGCCGTCGTATTCCGCGCCCTCCGGTCCGAATTTCACGTGCAGCACATCGGCTTCAGGGTCATAGCTGGACCGGATCATCTCTGCGCTCCTCTGTCCCAGTGTGCCGTCACCACGAATACATCGGCACCGTCGGGGCGATGGACAACCCGCAAAACCCGGGATCCAAACTCGGGGATGGCTTTGAAAGAGTGGGTCAGCATGGGGTTCTTCGGGTCCGGTCTGGCGCGATCTGCGGCAGCAAGAGCGGCTTCAATATAGGCAAGGCGGATACCCCGACCGTCCATTTCGTCCGCTGTGTGCTTGCTAAGCTTGATCACGGCTGCCGATTCGAAAGGGTTCCAAGGGCCGCGCCCCTGGCGGGGTTCGGGGCAGAGCCCCGACCTTGCTTCATCCCAATCGCCGCAGCGCCGCCGCTGCGACCGCCTGCGGCGTCAAGCCGAAATGGCGGTACAGCGCGTCGGCCGGCGCCGAGGCGCCGAAACCGGCCATGCCGATGAACAGCCCGTCCTCGCCCAGCCAGCGCTCCCAGCCGAAGCCGCTCGCCGCCTCGATCCCGAGCCGCGGTGCGGCGCCCAGCACGCTGGCGCGCCAGGCCGGGTCCTGCTGCCCGAACAGCTCCCAGCACGGCAGCGACACCACCGCCGCCGGTACGCCCTGTTGGGCCAGCGCCGCGCGGGCCGCGACGGCCACCGCCACTTCCGAGCCGGTCGCGATCAACGTCAGCCGGCGCGGCCCGTCCGCTTCGGCCAGCACGTAGCCGCCACGGGCGCAGCGGTTCTCGGCGGCATCGTCGCGCAGGCCGGGCACGCTCTGCCGGCTCAACGCCAGCACCGACGGACCGTTGGTGCGGCGCAGCGCCAGCTCCCAGCACTCCGCCGTCTCCACCGCGTCGGCGGGGCGGAACACCGCGAGGTTCGGGATCGCGCGCAGGCCCGCGAGTTGCTCGACCGGCTGATGGGATGGGCCGTCCTCGCCCGCGCCGATGCTGTCATGGGTGAACACCAGCACCAGCCGCTGGTGCATCTGCGCGGCGAGGCGGATCGCCGGGCGCATGGAGTCGCTGAAAGCCAGAAACGTGCCGCCATAGGGGATCACGCCGCCATGCAACGCGAGGCCGTTGAGGCAGCCGCCCATGGCGTTCTCGCGGGCGCCGAAATGGATGAACCGCCCGCCGAAGCCGCCGGGTGCCACAGCCGCCGCGCCGTCCGGCCGGGTTGCGGTGGCGGCGGCGAGATCCGCCGACCCGCCGACCAGCTCCGGCACGGCCGCCGCGAGCGCCGCCAGCGCCTGATGACTTGCGTGACGGGTGGCGATCGAGGGCCGGCTCGCCGCCACCCCGGCCTTGAGCTCGGCCAGCGGAGCGTGCCAGGCGTCAGGCAGGCGGCCGGCAATCGCGCGCTCGAACTCGGCGCGCAGCGGGTGACGGACGAGGCGCTTGAGCCAGGCGCGGCGGGCGGCGGCGCCACGCATTCCGGCGCGATGCCAGGCGCTTGCGACCGGCTCGGGCACCGCGAAAGGCAGCCGGTTGCCACCAGGGGCGGCGGCGCCGGGAACGGTGCGGCAGGCGACGAGAGTCGGCTTGCGCCCGCGCAGCGCCAGCGACAGCGCCGCCGCCAGCGCCGCGGGATCGTGCCCGTCCACCGTCTTGACCGCCCAGCCATAGCCGGCGAAGCGGCGCGCCACGTCCTCAGAACAGGCGAGATCAGGAGCGCCGTCGGCGAGGGTTGCGTTCGCGTCATAGAACACGGTCAGACGATCGAGCCGCAGGTGGCCGGCGAAGCCGGCAGCCTCGTGGCCGACCCCCTCCGTCAGATCGGCCTCCGACGCGATCACCCAGACCCGGTGATCGACCAGCGAACGGCCGAAGCGCGCCGCCAGCAACCGCTCGGCCAACGCCATGCCGACCGCGGCTGCCAGGCCCTGGCCGGCCAGCCCGGTGCTGGCCTCGATCGCCGGATGGGCGTCAAGCTCAGGATTGCCGGGCGTGACGCTGTTGAGCTGGCGGAAGCGGCGCAGATCGTCGGTGCCGATCCCGTCATGGCCGGTGAGGTGCAGCAGCACATAGAGCAGCGCCGCGCCGCGGCCGGCGGAGAGCACAAAGCGGTCGCGGTCCGGCCAGCGCGGGTCGGCGGCATCGAATTTGAGCACGCGGGTCCAGAGCGCGGTTGCCGCGTCGGCCATGCCGAGCGGCACCCCCTCACGCCTCGCACCGGCCGTCTCGATCGTGTCGATGGCGAGCGCGCGGACCGCGTTTGCCAGCGCGCGCTCGCCGACGGCACGGATGGGCGCTCGGGCCGCGTCCTGTGGCCGGACCTGCGCCAGGCTGCCTGCGCTCATGCCGGCAGGCTATACGGACGCGGCCGTGACCGGGCAAGCGGGACGGGGAGTTGGCGCGCCGGCCGCGATCACGTGGCGGGCATCGCCGCGCCGGCCGGCAGGGCGGCACCGAGCGCGTCGAGCAGCGCCTCGCGCAGCCGCCCCGCCGCCGGTGCGGCGGTCGCGGCGCCAATGTGCAGGCAGAGCCGGACTGCCGGCAGCGCAGGCGGCACGCCGTACGGCACCGGTGCCAGTCCGTGCGGCAAGCCGAGTGCGGTGCGGACGGTGACGCCCAGCCCGGCCGCGGCCGCCGACCACAGTCCGGACACGCCCGGACTGCTCACCGCCACGCGCCAGCGCCGCCCGGACGCATCGAGTGCCGCCAGCGCCGCCTCGCGGAACAGGCAGGGCGGATCGAACAGCGCCAGCGGCAACGGCATTGCGTCGGCGGGCGGGCGCCAGCCCGGAGCGGCCACCCAGATCATCGGCAGCGTTGCGAGCGCCGGCCCCTCGCCGGCCTCGAACAACAATGCGAGATCGAGCGCGCCGCGGCCGAACTGCTCCAGCAGGACGGCGCTGCGCTCCACCCTCGCCTGCACCTGCACGCCGAGATGGGCGCGGGCGAAGCGGGAGAGAGCGGGGGCCAGCAGTGCCTCGGCAACGTCCTGCAACAGCCCCACGCGCACCGCGCCGCCGACCGGGCCGCCGCGCAGCGCCGCGAACGCCTCGTCATTCAGCGTCAAGATGCGCTTGGCATAGTGCAGCAAAAGCTGGCCGTCGGCGGTCGGTGCGAGCCGCCGGCCTTCGCGCCGCAACAGGGTCCGCCCGGCCTGCCGTTCCAGCTTGCGCAACTGCGCGCTCAGGGCCGATCGCGACCGTCCGAGGCCGCTCCCCGCACGCGCGAACGCTATCTCGGCGTCGCCCGCACGGCGCGCGGCTACGTGCTGGTGCGGATCACGCTACGCTCGGGCCGGACGCCGGCGCAGAAGCGGGCGCTCTACGCTACTATTGCCGCGCGTGCGGCGGCGGCCGGGATGCGGCCGGAGGACGTGATGGTGGTGCTGGTCGAGAACGCGCTGATCGACTGGAGCTTCGGCGGCGGCGTCGCGCAGATCGCGCCGCCGCAAGCCTGACGCCCTTTATCTCGCCGTAAAGCTGAGCCGGATAGCCGAGCCGGGCCGGCCGGCGGAGCTAGGCGCCCGACCCCGCGCTGGATTGGGCGGCGAGCGCGCGCGCCATCTGGCTCAGCGCCTCCTGGTGCTTCTCATTGTCGATGGCCGCGAAGTTGCGCGCGAGTTCGAGGCACATGCGCTGGCGCGGGGTCATCTCGGTAGCACTGCTCTCCGCGGTCAGCCCCTCGAAGAACCACGAGACCGGCACCTTGAGCACCTGCGCGATCTCGTAGAGGCGCCCGGCCGAGATGCGGTTGAGGCCGCGCTCGTACTTATGCGCCTGCTGATACGTGACGCCGATCATGTGGGCGAGCTGCTGCTGCGACAGGCCGAGCATGACCCGGCGTTCGCGGATGCGGGTGCCCACATGGCGGTCGGCAAGGCTCGCGCGCGCGCTCTGCCGATCCTCGGCGTGACCGCTGGCGGGCGGACCCTCGCCCGCCTCGCGCTTGTCTGTGCTGGTGCTCACCTGCCTGTCCCCTGCCACAGTTGCCGCGAGCGGCGCGGCAACCCATCCGATACACGATTCACGGACGTTACATCATGCGATTCTCGCATCGGGCGCAGAAATGTGAAGCGCATTGACGCCTTCGGTTTCAGTCCCTAGTGGTCTTTGCCCGCAGCGGCCGGGTCTCGGCCGCGGACTTCCGGCCTTGTTCGCCCTTAGGTTCCCCCCTGGGTTCGCCCCCGGGTTCGGCCTTGCGTTCGCCCTTTGCCGCAAGCTCGGCGCGCAGATGCTCGACCTCCTCCCGAAGGCGCTCGAGTTCCTGCTCGAGACTGTCGACGGCGGAGGGATCGGAGTCCGTGGCATCCGCGCCGCCGGCCTCTCCGGCGCCCGCACGGTAGAAGGGCGCGAACAGCGTCATCGCCCGTTCCATCATAGCGACGTTCTGGCGTCCGACCTCCTCCATCCCGAACGGGAAGAAATTGCCCATCGTCTGCTGCATGGCGGCGCGCATCTGGGATTGCTGGTGGGCGAAATTCGCCATCGCCTGCTCCAGATACCGCGGCACCAGTGCTTGCAGGCTGTCGCCGTAGAAGCCGATGAGCTGGCGCAGGAAGGCGGTGGGCAGCAGCGCGCGGCCCTTGCTCTCCTCCTCGACGATGATCTGGGTCAGCACGCCGCGGGTGATGTCCTCGCCGCTCTTTGCGTCGTAAACCACGAAGTCGCGGCCGCCGCGGATCAGCTCGGCGAGGTTGTCGAGCGTGATGTAGCTTGAGCTCTCGGTATTATAGAGCCGGCGATTGGCGTATTTCTTCACCACGACTGGAGCGGCGGACTCGGACTGTTCGGTGTGCGACATCGTCTCCCCCGCGGGTTCCGCAGCTACGCTAGCACGCGGATGCAGCAAGAAGGATAGACCCTGGAACCGACCGATTTTATGGTCCGGCCTCTGGCCGGGGGTGCGGGCGCGCGCGTGGGAAAGGACGATGACCGAGGAGACCGACCCGCCGCCGACCGACCCTGCAGCGCCCGATCCTGGAGCCCCCGATCCTGGAGCCCCCGATCCTGGAGCCGTGGCACGCGACTGGATCACGATCGTGCAGAGCGAGCTCGCCTCGCTGGCCGCCGACCGCGAGATGCAGGAGGCGATGCAGCGCCTGGTCGCCGGCTGGGCCACGGCAGCACGGGCGCTGATCCCGCATGACGGACCGGCCCGACCAGCCCGGACCGCTGCTGCGGCGCGGCCCGCGCCCGCTGCTGCTGCACCTGACGCGCGCGATGCTGAAATCAAGCGCCTCGGCGCCCGGCTCGCCGAGCTCGAATCCCGGCTCGCCGTCCTGGAGCGTGGACGCTGAGTTGCTGGCCGGCATCGCCGCCTATCGCCGCCACCCCTATCACCGCGACCTGCCCGAGCCGCCCGCGATCTGGCGCGAGGGCAGCTCCCGTCTGCTCGACTATGGCGCCAGCGGGGGCACCAGCGGGGGCACCAGCGGGGGCACCAGCGGAGGCCGGCCGGCAGCGTCGCCGGTGCTGGTGGTGCCGAGCCTGGTCAATCGCGCCTATGTGCTCGATCTGGCGGAAGGCCGCTCGATGCTGCGCTTCCTGGCAGGCAGAGGGCTGCGCCCGCTGCTGCTCGATTGGGGCTGGCCGGGCGAGGTGGAACGCGCCTTCACGCTCACCGACTACGTGGCCGGGCGCCTCGAGCGCGCGCTGGAGGCGGTGGGCGCGCCGGTGGTGCTCGCCGGCTACTGCATGGGCGGGCTGCTCGCGATCGCCGCCGCCCAGCGCCGGCCGGAGCGGGTGCGGGCGCTGGCGCTGCTGGCGACACCGTGGGATTTCCACGCCCCCGACCAGACCGCCGCCGAACGGGTTGCCCTCGCGGCCGGGGTGTTCGAGCCGCTGCTCGCCGCCACCGGAACGCTGCCCGTCGATGCGTTGCAGACGCTGTTCGCGTTGCTCGAGCCGGACGGGATCGCCGCGAAATATCGAGCCTTCGCCCGCCTCTCCCCGCGCGGGGAGAGGGCGCGGCAGTTCGTGGCGCTGGAGGACTGGCTGAACGACGGCATCCCACTCGCCGCCCCGGTTGCGCGCGAGACTCTGCGCGGCTGGTACGGGGCCAACGCGCCGGCGCGCGGCGAATGGCGGATCACCGGCCTGCCGGTGCTGCCCGAGCGGCTCGCGCTGCCCGCCTTCGTCGCCATCCCCGGCCGCGACCGGATCGTGCCGCCGGAGTCCGCCCGCCCGCTCGCGAGCCTGATCGCGGGCGCCCGGATGCACGCCCCTGCCGCCGGGCATATCGGCATGGTGGCGGGATCGGGGGCCAGGACCGCGCTATGGGCACCGCTCGCGGATTGGATTTCCGGGCTGGGCGACCTAGCTTGAACGCAGCGGCAGCGTCATGCGGCCAGAGGAGAGCGAAGCACATGGACGACATCGTCATCGTGGCGGCGGCCCGTACGCCGGTCGGCAACTTCAACGGCGTCTTCGCCTCGGTTCCGGCGCACACGCTCGGCATGGTCGCACTCAAGGCCGCGATGGAACGCGCCAAGCTCGAACCGGGCGAGGTGGACGAGGTAATCCTGGGCCAGATCCTGACCGCCGCCCAGGGCCAGAACCCGGCCCGGCAGGCGGCGATCGCGGCCGGCATCCCGGATGGCAAGACCGCCTTCGGCGTCAACCAGCTTTGCGGCTCCGGGCTGCGGGCGGTGGCGCTGGGAGCGCAGCAGGTGATGACCGGGCAGAGCGAGATCATCGTCGCTGGCGGCCAGGAGAGCATGAGCCAGGCGCCGCACGCCGCCTATCTGCGGGCGGGCGTGAAGATGGGCGAGCTCGGCCTGGTGGACACCATGCTCAAGGACGGGCTGTGGGACGCCTTCCACGGCTACCACATGGGCAACACTGCCGAGAACGTCGCGCGCCAGTACCAGATCACCCGCGAGCAGCAGGATCAGTTCGCGGTCCGCTCGCAGCAGAAGGCATCGGCGGCGCAGAAATCCGGCCGGTTCCGCGACGAGATCGCGCCGGTCACGGTCAAGGGCCGCAAGGGCGAGACGGTCGTCTCGGACGACGAATACATCCGCCACGATTCCAACCTCGAAGCCATGCAGAAATTGCGCCCTGCTTTCAGCAAGGACGGCTCGGTGACGGCCGGCAACGCCAGCGGCATCAACGACGGCGCGGCGGCGGTGGTCGTGATGTCGACCAAAGAGGCGGCGAAGCGCGGCCTGACGCCGATTGCCCGCATCGTCAGCTTCGCGACCGCCGGCGTCGATCCGGCGCTGATGGGCACCGGGCCGATCCCGGCCAGCCGCCGCGCGCTCGCCCGCGCCGGCTGGAAGGCCGACGACCTCGACCTGATCGAGGCCAACGAGGCATTCGCCGCTCAGGCCTGCGCGGTCAACAAGGATCTGGCCTGGAACACCGACCGGGTGAACGTCAATGGCGGCGCGATCGCGCTCGGCCACCCGATCGGCGCCTCGGGCGCGCGCGTGCTGGTGACGCTGCTGCACGAGATGGAGAAGCGCGACGCCAAGCGCGGTCTGGCGACGCTGTGCATCGGCGGCGGCATGGGAGTCGCGATGTGCGTCGAACGGTGAGTTCGCGATCTGGAACGGAGGCAGGGTGATGCTGCTCGCGGACGTGCTGCGGACAAAAAGCTCCGAGGTGATCAAGATCGGCGCGACCAACCGCGTCTCGGTGGCGGTCGCGAAGCTCGCCGAGCGGCGGATCGGCGCCCTCGTGGTCGAGGATGCCTGGATGCGGCCGGTCGGCATCTTCTCCGAACGCGATCTGGTGCGCGCCATGGCCCGCGAGGGTGGGGCTGCGCTCGAGCATGAGGTGCAGAGCCTGATGAGCACCCCGGTCGTCAGCCGGCCGCCCAGCGAGCGGATAGAGGCGGCGATGGCGCTGATGATCATGCGCCGCATCCGCCACCTGCCGGTGATCGACGACGGCCGGCTGGTCGGGATGCTCTCGATCGGCGACCTCGTGAAATACCGGCTCGATGAGAAGGAGCTGGAGGCAAGCGTGCTGCTGGAGATTTCGCGGATGCGGGCCTGACGCTACCGGCCGAGCAGCCGCAGCGTGGTCGCGGCGGCGAAATACAGCATCAGCAGCCCGGTTGCCGCCCGCACGCTCACCTCCCACACCCGGCCCGAGGCGGCGCGGCGCAGCAGCCGCACCAGCGCGCACCAGAGCGCCGCCCAGGCGAGTGTGGCCGCGATCACGCCCCCGACCGCCACCAGCATGGCGCGGAACCCCAGCGTCGCGATCTCCGGCCGCCCGATCGCGGCGAGCCAGAAGGCGATGTTCCAGGGGCTGGTCAGCGCCAAGGTCAGCCCGAGCGCGAAGGCGGCCCGGCGGCTCTCGAAACGCGGTACCGCCGCGACCGCGCCGGTCGCGCTCCGCCAGGCCCCACGCAGGAAGGTGAAGGCGAGCCACAGCAGCAGTGCCACCGACAACACGCCGAGGGCGAGCCGAGTCGCTGGGCCTTGCAGCAGCACGCCGACGCCGAGGGCCACCAGCAGCGCCCAGAGCGTGTCGCCGCAAGTGGCCCCCGCCGCCAGACCAAATGCCGCCCAGAAGCCCCGCGTGAGGGTGCGACGGGCCAGTTCGGCATTGATCGGCCCCGGCGGCCAGGCGACAGACCAGCCGAGCACGAAGCCGTAGCCGAGCAGGGCAGGGATTGTGGCGGCCATGCACCAGAGGGAGGTCGGCCCGCCGGCTCCGGTCAAGCGCGGCGGGTGCGGCGACGGATTCCGTGCTACAATTCCGACCGCAAGGCAGGGCGGTCGCATTTGGACGATTCCTCACCGTCATGGTCGGCGAAGGGCGGCCATCCATGTCTTTCGTGTGGCCGCGGAGTCGTGAGTACCCGGCCTCCGCTGGGCATGGCGCTGTGGCGCGCCGTGCTGATCCTGCTGCTTCTGCTGGCCGCCTTCGCCCCGGCCCGCGCGGCACGGCTCGGCTTTGTCCTCAACTCCGCCCAGGCCTCGGTCAGCCTGATCGACGTGGACAATTTCCAGGAGCTGCGCCGCGTCCCGGTGCTGCGCGAGCCGCACCACATGGCGCTGACCCCCGATCACCGCTTCCTGCTGGTCGGCGACACCGCCGGGAACGAAATCCTGTATCTCGATCCCAAGACCGGGCGGGTGGTGCGACGGCTGCCGATCGTCGATCCCTACCAGCTCGTGTTCAGCCCGGACGGGCGGTGGCTCACCATCGCCGGCCTCGCGCGCAACCAGGTGGACCTCTACGCCGTCGGCGCGGATGACGCGTTGGAACTGGTCAAGCGCTTCCCGCTGCGGGCGATGCCGAGCCACATCAACTACGCGCCCGATTCCAGCATGGTCTATGTCAGCCTGCAGCGGACCGGACGGCTGGCCGCGATCGACGTCGCGGCACGCTCAGTGCTGTGGGATGCACACGTGGGCGACACCCCCGCCGGCGTGCTGTGGCATGGCGGCACGCTGCTGGTCGGGCTGATGGGCGGCGATTGCGTCGCCGTGGTCGATCCGGTCGACGGCCATGTCGAGCGCTGCATCCACACCGGGCGCGGCGCGCACGTGCTGTTCGTGCCGCCCTCGGGCAGTCCGATCTACGTCACCAATCGCGTGGCCGGCACGATCGTCTCGCTCGATCCGGCCAGCCTCGACGTGACGGCGACATGGCAGATCGGCGGCGGGCCGGACGACATGGATTTCGGCCCTGACGGCATGATCTGGGTGTCGCGCCGCTTCACCCACTCGGTCGCGGTGATCGACCCAGCGACCGGCGACGTGCTCCACACGATCGATGTCGGCCGCTCGCCGCACGGCATCTGGCTCAATACCCACGACGCGTTTCCCGCGCTTCTTTCGGTAACGCAGCGATGAGCATCGCGGGATTTCTGGCCGACCCGTTCGACAGCCTCGCGGGGCTGCTGCAACTGCATCTGGTGATCCCGCTGCTGTGGCGGCTCGACCTGATGGACTGGGCCGACCTCTCCTATGGCTGGTCGCTGTTCGCGATCTATGGGCTGGCGCAGGTCAGCCTGACCTTCGCCGTCTGCCTGCCGTTGGAGCGATGGCGCCCGGTCGAGCACTGGGCGGACCGGCGCGCGGTGGGCGTCGATGTGCTCTACACGCTGATCGCGCGCGTGGGGCTGCTGCCGCTGGTGACCTTTGTGCTGTTCTACCAGATGCAGGTCGATCTCAACGGCTGGCTCGCCGATCACGGGATCGTGCCGCCGACGATCGAGCGTCTCGTGCCGTTCCTGCTCGGCCGGCCGGTGCTGGCCTTCCTGATCTACGCGATCATCCTCGACGCCTCGGATTACTGGCGCCACCGGCTGTCGCACCGGTTCCGCTGGTGGTGGGCGCTGCACTCGCTGCACCACGCGCAGCGGCAGATGACGTTCTGGTCGGACGACCGCAACCATCTGCTCGACGAGGCGATCTCGTTCGCGTGGTTCACCGCGGTCGCCTTGCTGATCGGCATCCCGCCGATGCAGTTCCCGCTGCTGGTGCTGCTGCTGCGCTTCCTGGAGAGCTTGAGCCACGCCAACACCCGGCTTTCGTTCGGGCGCATCGGCGAGCGGCTGCTGGTGAGCCCGCGCTTTCACCGCGCCCATCACGGCGTGCTGGCGGCAGGCCAGCGGAGCTGCAATTACGGCGCGACGCTGCCCTGGTGGGATATGCTGTTCGGCACCGCCGATTTCTCCCGCGACTACGTGCCGACCGGCGATCCGACCGCCGAGGAGGCGCTGGCGAGCGGCACCTGGCCGCAGCAGCAGGCGGCGGGCCTGCGCCGGTTGACCGGGCGTGTAGGCGCACGACCCCGCCGATGGGGCAGGGCGTGATCAGCTCGCCCTGCCGTCGCCTTCAAGCGGCGTGATCCGGCCCTTGAAGACGTTGCCGGTGAGCTGGGCGGGGGTCGCGGTCAGGTTGCGCACGAACAGCGTCGGATAAGGCATGTCGTTGGTGAAGTGGTTGTCGCGGAACAGCAATTCGGGCGTCGGCTGGTTCACTCCCTCCTCGCCGATCACCACGGCGGTGCTGTGGTTCTCGGCGTTCGGTCCCTTCTCCAGCGTGCAGCCCTGCATCAGCACGCCGCCGCCGTTGGGGATGTCCACCAGATAGCTCGAAGTGCCGTTCGGCCCGTCCTCGATCGTATCGTCGATCAGCACGGTGCGCACCGCTCGGGATTTCACGTTATGGCCGCTATGCTGGTCGAGGAAGCGCGAATGCTCGATGTCGAGCAGCTTGATGTGGTTGACGTAAATCCCATGCGCGCAGGAGGGATTGCAGACACCGTTGCCCTCGATGTCGCTATTGACGATGCGGATGGTGCTGTTGGGCGCGTCGGCTGCCAGGATGCCGTCCTGGTTGTTGAGGAGCCGCACGGAATCGAGGGTGAGGTCATCGCCCTGGGCACGGATGCCGGCGCCGTTGCCGTCCGGCACGCGGGCGCGTTGCAAGGTCAGGTTGCGGATCGTGATGTTGCGCCCGTTGGTGACCAGGATCGCCTTGCCCCCACAGGTGGTATCGGTCAGCACCACGCCCGGCCCGCTGCCGGCGATGGTGAGATTGCTTTGGCGCACGATCGCGCAATCGTAGTACGTGCCCGGCTGGATCAGCACCGTGTCGCCATTCTCGGCGCGGGCGATCGCCTCGCTGGGCTTCTTGAACGAAAGCTGCGGGCCGACTTGCAGCGTGCGCGCCGATATCAACTGGCTCGGCTTGTTCGGCGAAGCCTGCGGCCCGACCTGCAGCGTGCTTGCCGAAGCGCAGCCGGCGAGGCCCAGCAGCAGCGCGAGCGCGGGCGGAGCCGCGAGTGTCAAGCGGGGTGGACGCATCGAAACCTCCGGGTCGGCAGAGCGGCAGGCTATCATGCCCGCCGGCGCGGCCACACCCCGGGGGGCACGCGCGCCTAGGTTGAGATTTTGCCCCCGGATGCGTAGGACATCGCGCGCCGGCTCGCCTGGGGCCGCGCGGCAGTCGCAGCGGAGAGAAGCGCGTGAGGCGAGTGTGTCTGGTGGGTGCCGGCTCGATCTCACGCACGCATGCCGAGGCGTTGCACAGGCTGCCCGGCGTCTCCGTCACGGCAGTCGTGGATCCCAGGCCGCCAGCGGCGGCCGCGCTGGCGCGCGAGTTCGCGATCCCGGCCACCTTCGCCAGTGTCGCCGACGCGCTCGCGGCCGACGCGTTCGACGCCGCCCACGTGCTGGTGCCGCCCGATCAGCACGCGAGCGTCGCCACCGCGCTGCTTGAGGCCGGCAAGCCAGTGCTGGTGGAGAAGCCGCTGGCGGATTCGGCCGCCGCCGCCGAGGCACTGGTCCAAGCATCGGACGCCGCGCATACCGTCCTCGGCGTCAACCAGAACTTCGTGTTTCATCCGGCTTTCGTGAAGCTGCGAAACCTGATCGAGGGCGGCGCGCTCGGCCGGCCCGACCACGTGCAATGCACTTACAGCGTGCCGTTGCGGCAATTGCAGGCGCGGCAATTCGGCCATTGGATGTTCGCGCAACCGGGCAACATTCTGCTGGAGCAGGCGGTGCATCCGCTCTCGCAGGTGCTGACGCTGGCGGGTGCCGCGGGCGAGCTGCGGGCCATCGGCGGCAAGGCGATCGAACTATCCCCGGGCGTTCCGTTCTGCGCCAGTCTCGATGCGGTGATGCAAGGCGCCCGCCTGCCGGTCTCGCTGCGCTTTGCGGTCGGGCGCGCGTTTCCGTTCTGGCAGATCTCGGTGGTGTGCGACGACGGCGTGGCGGTCGCCGACATCCTGGCGAATCGCTGCTTCACCCTGACCCGCTCGCGCTGGATGGAGGCGATCGACGGCGCCGTCTCCGGCAGCCGGGCAGCGGCGGGGCTGGCGCGCGACAGCCTGCGCAACACCGCCGAATACGCGCTCTCGACGCTGAAGCTGCGCGGCCGCAGCGATCCGTTCTTCCGCAGCATGGCGGAAAGCATCCGCGCCTTTCACGCCGCCCTCGACGCCGGCCGCGCGCCGCCGCTCGATGGCCGCTTCGGCGCCATGCTGGTCGCGGTATGCGAGCGCCTGCGCGATGCGGCGCTGCCGGACGCGGCCGCCGCCGCGCCGCCACCTGTCCGCGCCCGAACCCGCGCCCGAACCCGGTGCCTGCGACATCGCCGTGCTGGGCGGCACCGGCTTCATCGGGACTGCGGTGGTACGCGCGGCTCGCGCCGATGGGCTGCGCGTTTCGGTGATGGCGCGCTCGATCCGCAACCTGCCGGCCGCATTCCACGATCCGGGCGTCACGCTGCATCAGGGCGACATTGCCGATACCGAAGCGGTCGCGCGGGCGATCGCGGGCGCGCCGGTCGTGATCAATCTCGCGCACGGCGGCGGCAGCGGCGATTTCGCGGCGATCCGGGCGGCGATGGTGGGCGGCGCGGAGACCGTTGCCCGCGCTTGCCTCGCGCGCGGTGCCCGGCTGGTGCATGTCGGCTCGATCGCGGCACTCTATCTTGGCCGGCAAGCGACGCCGATCACCGGCGCTACCCCGCCCGACCCGCAGGCGGAGCAGCGCGCCGACTACGCGCGCGCCAAGGCCGAGTGCGATCGGATGCTGCTGGCGATGGCGGCCGAGCAGGGGCTGCGGCTGGTGATCCTGCGCCCGGGCGTCGTGGTCGGCGAAGGCGGACCGCCGTTCCATTCCGGCGTCGGCCTCTATCAGAACGAACAGCACTGCATCGGCTGGAACGCCGGGCGCAACCCGCTGCCGTTCGTGCTGGTGGACGATGTGGCCGACGCGATCCTGCGCGCCGCGCGCACGCCGGGGATCGAGGGCCGCGCCTACAATCTGGTGGGGGGCGTACGGCTGTCGGCGCGCGACTACACCGCGGAACTCGCGCAGGCACTCGGTCGCCCGCTGCGCTTCCATCCGCAGCCCGCGGAAATCCTGCTGGCCCAGGAATTCGGCAAGTGGGGCATCAAGCGCGCGACCGGCCGGCGCGCTCCCCCGCCGACGCTGCGCGACCTGCGCTCGCGCGGGATGGAAGCGACCTTCGACACCACCGACGCCGAGCGCGACCTGGATTGGCACCCCGTCGCCGACCGCGCGACGTTCCTGGCACGAGCCATCGCCGTTAAGACCGGATGACCGGCTCGCCGCTGCTGCTGCACGTGTTCGCCACCTTTGCGGTCGGCGGCCCGCAGGTGCGGTTCGCCACCCTCGCCGGCGCATTCGGCGACCGGTTCCGTCATGCGGTGATCGCCATGGACGGCAACACCGCGTGCCGCGAGCGGCTAGACCCGGCGCTCGACATCGCGTGGCCCGAAATCGCGATCGCCAAGGGCGACACGCTCGGCAATCTGCGCCGCTTCCGTGCCACGCTGCGCGCGCTGCGCCCGGCGGCGCTCGTCACCTACAACTGGGGCACCATCGAGTGGGCGATGGCTAATCTCCCGCCGCTGGTGCGCCACGTGCATGTCGAGGACGGATTCGGCCCCGAGGAACGGGCGCGCCAGCTCCCGCGCCGGGCGTGGACGCGGCGGCTGGTGCTGCGGCGGAGCGAAGTGGTGGTGCCCTCGCGCACGCTCGCGCGGATCGCGACCGGCACCTGGCGCCTCTCCGCGCGCCGGGTGCGCTATCTGCCGAACGGCATCGACCTGGCGCGCTTCGACGCACCGCCGGTGCGATGGGAAGGCGAAGGCCCGGTGATCGGCACCGTTGCCACGCTGCGGCCGGAGAAGCGGCTCGATCGGCTGATCGCGGCGGTGCGGCTGATCCCGCACGCGCGTCTGCTGATCGTGGGCGACGGGCCGGAGCGCGCGGCCTTGGAGTGCCGAGGCCGCCGATCTCGGTGCCCGCGTGCGCTTCGCCGGGCACGTGGCGGAGCCGGCGCCGCTGCTGCGCGGCCTCGACCTGTTCGCGCTGTCCTCGGACACCGAGCAGATGCCGCTTTCGGTGCTGGAGGCGATGGCGGCGGGGCTGGCCGTGGCGGCGACCGACGTGGGCGACGTGCGCGAGATGCTGGCGCCGGCGAACGCGCCGTTCGTCGTTGGGCGCGATGCCGCGGCGCTGGCGGATGCGATGCGCCGCCTGCTCGCGGATGCGCCGGCGCGCACCGCGGTGGGTGCGGCCAATCGGGCGCGCGCGGAGCAGGCGTTCGATCAGGCGGCGATGGTGCGGGGGTGGGGCGAGGTGTTTGCGAACAGCTGAGTGGCCAGGGCGGTTCCGCCGATTGACATGCGCCTTCAAAGGCCGCTCGCCTCACATATGGCTCGGCAGCCAGGTCGAGAGCACCGGGAACGCGATCAGGATCGCCAGCCGCAGGATGTCGGTCACCACGAACGGGATCACGCCCGCGAATACCGTCGAGATCTTCACGTCGGGCACCACGCTCTTGATGACGAACACATTCATCCCGACCGGCGGGTGGATCAGTCCCAGCTCCACCGTCATCACGATGATGACGCCGAACCAGATCGGGTCAAAGCCGAGTGCGGTGATGACGGGAAAGATGATCGGCACGGTCAGGATCACCATCGCCATCGCATCCATCACGCAGCCCAGCACGAGATACATCAGCATGATCAGCACCAGCACCTCGTAGCGGCCGAGGCCGAGGCCGGTGAGGAACTGCGTCACGTGCTGCGGGGTCTGGGTGATGGTCAGGAAATAGCCGAACAGCAGCGCACCGATCAGGATCGTGAAGATCGCCGCCGATGTGCGCACCGCGCGCAGCAGACAGTCCATGAACTGCGCGGCATCGAGCCGCCCGCGTGCCACCGCGATCAGGAACGCGCCGCCCGCACCCATCGCCGCCGCCTCGGTCGGCGTGAACGCGCCGCCGTACATGCCGCCGATCACGAACACGAACAGCAGCAGGATCGCCCACACGCCGCGGATCGCCGCGAGCCGCTCGTGCCAGCCGGCGGCCGGCGCCTTCGGCAGGAACCGCGGCCGCGCGGCACCGAGCACGGCGATCGTGGTGATATACATGCCGACCGCCAGCAGCCCCGGCACGATGCCGGCGATGTAGAGCCGCCCCACATCCTGCTCGGTGATCAGGCTATAGACCGCAAGCACCAGCGACGGCGGCAGGATGGCACCCAGCGTGCCGCCGGCGGCGATCACGCCGGTGGCAAAGCTCTGCGGATACGAGAACCGCCGCATCTCGGGATAGGCGACGGCCGAGAACGTCGCCGCGGTCGCGACCGAGGAGCCGGAGATCGCGGCGAAGCCGGCACAGGCGGCGATCGTCGCCATGCCGAGGCCGCCCTTGCGATGACCAAGGAAGCTGTTCGCCGCCTGGAACAGCTCGGCCGACATGCCCGAGACCGAGGCGATCGTGCCCATCAGCAGAAACAGCGGGATCACCGCGAAGCCGGCATCGGTCGCGGTGCGGATCGGCGATTGCGCGAGCAGATGAAAGGCCGGCGTGAAGCCGCCCGTGACGCCGAAGCCGACCACGCCCACCGCCCCCATCGCGAGCCCGATCGGCATCCGCAGCAGCATCAGCGTGAACAGGGCGGCGAAGCCCGCAGCCGCGACCAGGCTCGGCGTCATGCGCGCGCGCTCAGTGACTTGCCGGCAGGCCGGGCGCCGGCCCGGTCGCCGCGGCCGCGCGCACCTGGCGCACCAGCCGCACCAGCAGGAGCAGAACGGAAACTGCGATGCCGATCCAGGCGAGCGCGTAGAATGGCCAGATCTTCAGGTGCAGATCATAGGTCTCCTCGCCGCTCGCGCGCTCGTCGAGCACCTTGCGCAGCATCGCCAGCGCGAACGCCGCCATGCAGCCGAGCGTGAACAACGTCGCGAGCACGTCGAGCCCGCGTCGGCCGCGCGGCGGCAACTGGCTCCACAGCAGATCGACGGTGATGTGCTCGGCACGGAAGCTGGTGACCGCGATCCCCCAGAAGATCAGGATGCCGAGAAAATTGCGGCTGAGATCATAGGCGTCGGGGATCGACCAGCCGAAGATGTAGCGCAGCGCCACCGAGACGAAGGTGAGCGCGGTGACAACGGCAAGCAACGCCGCCGCCACGCGCTCGACCCCCAGCATCAGGCGGTCGGCGCGTGCCGGATGCTGCACGGGCGGATCAGTAGCCGGCGTGGTGCCTGGCGATCTCGGCCTGAAGCTGCGCATAGACCTGGTTCGGATCGAGGCCGACGCGCTTCACCCCGCGCGCCCAGGCCGCATGGAGTGGTGCTGCCGACTGCTTCCATTCCGCGAGCTGTGCGGGCGTCAATTCGGTCAGCACCTGGCCCGGCTCGGCCTTGATCTTGGCGCGTCCGGCGTGCTCGAAATCGGACCAGGGGCCGGCGAAGCGCACCGCCCATTCGCCGTTGCAGTGGTCGTCGATGACCTGCTTCTGATCCGGCGACATGCTCTGGTAGCGCGCCTTGTTCAGCACCCAGACGAAGGTCGAGACGTACATCGCCGCGTCGAGGTGATACTTGGTCACCTTGTCGATGCCGAACAGGATCATCGATCCCCACGGGAAGAAGATGCCCTGTGCCACGCCGCGCTCCAGCAGGTCGCGCGCACCGGGGGCGGAAGCCCGCACGTTGGTGCCGCCGAGCAGCGTCACCCAGGTGCCGATCGTGCCGTCGGCGGGGCGCAGCGTCATGCCCTTGACGTCGGCCGGCACCACGACGCGGCGCTTGGTGTGCAGCGTCGCCGGATCGAGGATGAAGGCGAAGCAGTATTTCACGTCCGGCATCTCGCGCGCGGCGTATGCGCGATACCACGCGTCGATCGCGGCACTGCCGGTGCGGGCGTTGTCGAAGGTGAACGGCAGGTCGCCGGCGGCGATGATGGGGAACCGGCCCGGCTGGTAGCCGGGGTTGACATAGGCGCCGTCGGCGATGCCGTCGCGCGCCATGTCGTAATGATCGAACGCCTTGCCGAGCTGCTCGGCGGGGAAGATCACCGAGGTGATGGTGCCGCGGCTGTCCTTCTTGATACTGTCCGCCCAATCCTGGATCGCCGCCTGCAACGGGTGGGTGGGGGGCACCCAGTGCGAGAGCTTGAGCTGGACCGGCTTGTCGGCCGACTGCGCCCGCGCCGCCGTCACCAGCGCCGGAGCAAGGCAGGCGAGCAAGATGGCGCCCAACAACCCGTAAGGGCGGCGGCCGGTCGTCATTCAGCGTTCCCCCTCCGTCGCGCCCGCCCGGCGCGGGCCTCGTCACGAACGGTGGAACAGAAGTCGCACCCGCGCAAGATAGTCTTGGCAGCGGCCTCGGCGCGGGGCAGTGTGCCGGCGAGTGACGGGGAGGAAAACTGATGGCGGACGACGACAGAGACGGCGTGGCGCGGCGATCCATGCTGGGCGGAGCCGCGGCCGGCGGCGCGCTGGCGCTGCTGGCGAGCGCGCGACGCGCAGAGGCGGCGAATGCCGGTCCGTTCCCCGCGCACAAGCGCTGGAAGCTGGTATTCGTCAACCACGTCACCACCAACCCGTTCTTCGTGCCGACGCAGTATGGCATCCAGGACGCCTGCGCGCTGCTCGGCTGCGACTACCAGTGGACCGGCAGCCAGACCTCGGATGCGGCCGAGATGGTGAACGCGATGAACGCGGCGATCGCCGGGAAGGCAGACGCGATCGCGGTGCCGATCGTCGATCCGCGCGCGTTCAACGCGCCGACCGACCGCGCGCTCTCCGCCGGCATCCCGGTGTTTTCCTACAATGCCGACGCACCGCCGGGCAGCGGCAACAAGCGCCTCGCCTACATCGGCCAGGACCTCTACCAGTCCGGCTATCAGATGGGGATGCGCATTGCGGGCATGGTCGATCAGGGGCTGGTGGCGATCTTCATCGCGACCCCAGGCCAGCTCAACATCCAGCCGCGCTTCGACGGCGCCAAGGCGTCGATCGCGAAGTCAGGCAAGAAGATCACGCTGCAGATGATCGCGAGCGGCCCCACCGTGAACGAGGAGCTGAACGCGATTCACGCCTACTATCTGGGCCATCAGGATCTGAAGGGCATGTTCGCGGTCGATGCCGGCAGCACGCAGGGTGTGGCCGAGACGATGCGCACCTACGGCCTTCCCAAGAAGGGCGTCAAGGCCGGCGGCTATGATCTGCTGCCGCGGACGCTGGCGCTCATCGACCAGGGCTTCCTCGACTTCACCATCGACCAGCAGCCCTACTTGCAGGGTTTCTACACGGTGATGGAGATGTTCACCTATCTTGCCTCCGGCGGGCTGACGGGACCGGCGGATATCAACACCGGACTCAAGTTCGTGACCAAGGGCAGCGTCACGCCGTACCTCAAGACGAAGACGCGCTACGAGGGCAATTCCGCTACCTCCGAGATCGTGCCGCGCTCGGGCCCGATCGCCGGCTGAGCGTCGCGCGGTGCGCGGCCTCCACGCCTTCCTGCGCTGGCGGGAGGCGAGCATCATCGTCGTCGCCGTGCTGCTGGTCGCCTATTTCGAGGCGACCAACAGCAACTTCCTGACCGACGCTAACCTGCAGACACTGTCGCAGTATATCGCGGCGTGGACCATCATCGCCTGCGGCGAGATCATGCTGCTGATCTGCGGGGAGATCGACCTCTCGGTCGGGCAAGTGTTCGCGCTTGCGCCGTTCGTCATGCATTTCGGTGTGCTGGCGGGCATCCCGGTCATCCCGGCACTACTGCTCGCCGTGATCGCGAGCGGCCTTGTGGGGCTGGTCAACGGCGTCATCACGGTGCGGCTTGGGGTGCCGAGCTTCGTCACCACGCTCGGGATGTTCTACCTCGTCAACGGCATCACGCTCACGATCTCCGGTGGTCGGCCGGTCGCGACCCCCGGCAGCGAGGGATTCGCGTTCATCATGGGGGCGGCGGGCTATGCCGAGTTCGCCTGGGCGGTGGCGATCGTGCTGGTGATGCACGTGGTGCTGCGCCACACGCGCTGGGGGTTGCACACGATCGCCGCCGGCGGCAACCTGGTGGGCGCCGCCGAGGCGGGCATCAACACCGCCCGGATCAAGGTCGGCAACTTCATCCTCACCAGCGCGCTCGGCGGCTTCACCGGCATCCTGGAGGCGTTCCGCATCGGCTCCACCGATCCGCTCGCGGGCGGCAGCAACGTGATGTTCCTCGCCGTCGCCGCCGGCGTGATCGGCGGCACCGCGCTCGCCGGCGGCGCGGGGACGATCATGGGCGGACTGGTCGGTGCGATCGTGCTCGGCGTGCTGCGCGACGGCTTCACGCTGGTCGGTATCAACGCCTTCACCTTCGACCTCATCATCGGCATTGGCATCCTGATCACCATGCTGTCGAACATCTATCTCGGCCGGCTGCGCTTTGGCGCCCGCGCATGACCGAAATCCTGCGCGCCGAGGGGATCGTCAAACACTTCGGCCAGGTGACGGCGCTCGAAGGCGTGTCGCTCACGCTCCAGGCCGGCGAGATTCTCGGCATCCTCGGCGACAACGGCGCCGGCAAATCGACGCTGATGAAGATTCTCACCGGATATCAGCCGCCAAGTGCCGGACGCCTGTTCATCGGCGGCGAGGAGACGGTGCTGCGCTCGGTCGATCACGCGCGCTCCCTCGGCATCGAATGCGTCTATCAGGATCTGGCCCTGGTCGGCGGCCTCTCGATTTTCCACAATCTGTTCCTCAACCGAGAGATCACCTATCCTGGCCCGGTCCGGCTGCTTAACAATCGCGCGATGCGGCGTGCGGCGCGCGAGCGGCTGGAGGAGATCGGGGTCAATATTCCGTCGGTCGATCTGGAGGTCGAACGACTCTCCGGCGGGCAGCGGCAGGCGATCGCGGTCGCGCGCGCGGTGCATGGCGCGTCGCGCATCCTGCTGCTCGACGAGCCCTTGGCGGCGATGGGCGCCCGCGAGGCGGGGGCGATCATCGACCTGATCATGCGGCTGAAGGCGCGTGGCGACCTCTCGATCGTGATGATCATGCACAATTACGCGCAAACGCTCGACATCGCGGATCGGATCATGCTGATGCAGCGTGGCCGCGTGACCTATGAGCGGGACTTTGCCGCAACCTCGGTCGCCGAGCTGATGGACATCGTGCGCCGCGAGTACCGCGCCATGCGCGCCGTGTGAGAGGAGGCCACCAATGGCCGACGAGTTCGCCCGTTATCCGTCCTTGCGCGACCGCGCGGTGTTCATCACGGGCGGCGGCAGCGGCATCGGCGCGGCCCTGGTCGAGCACTTCGCCGCCCAGGGCGCCCACGTCGCCTTCGTCGATATCGCGGAAGACCCCTCGCGGGGACTGGCGGAACGGGTCGGCCGGGCTGGCCACGTCAAGCCGCGCTTCGCGGCCTGCGACGTGCGCGATATCGGCGCCTTGCAGCGCGAGATCGCCGAGGCCGGCCGGGCGCTCGGCCCGATCACGGTGCTGCTCAACAACGCCGCCCACGACGAACGCCACAAGATCGAGGACGTCACCGTCGAATACTGGGAGGAGCGGTTGCAGGTGAACCTGCGCCATCAGTTCTTCGCGGCGCAGGCGGTGATCCCGATGATGCGCCGTGCCGGCGGCGGCTCGATCATCAATTTCGGCAGTTGCAGTTGGCACCTCCATCAAGGCGGGATGCCGGCCTACACCACGTCCAAGGCAGCGGTCGAGGGATTGACGCGCGGCTTGGCGCGCGATCTCGGCCCGCATCGCATCCGGGTGAACTGCATCCTGCCCGGGTGGATCATGACCGAGCGCCAGATCGAGAAGTGGTTGACGCCGGAGGCCGAGGCCGCGTTGATGGCCGGGCAGTGCGTGAAGGAGAAGCTCGGCCCCGCCGACGTCGGCCGCCTGGCGCTGTGGCTCGCCGCCGAAGACAGCCGGCTGTGCACCGGGCAGAATTGGTTCGTGGATGGCGGCTGGGCGTAATCAGCCGGGGGTGGAGTCCGACTTTGCCACTGAATTGGACGATCTGCGGGCTGGCGCTCGCGACGGTGCTTCTCTTGCCGCTACCTGCCCCCGCCGCCGACAAGCCCGATGATCTTTGGCACCGCGACACGCTCACCGGCGACTGGGGCGGCGCGCGCGACAGGCTGGAGCACGCGGGCGTCACGATCACCCTCGACTACACCGCGGAACTGCTCGCAAACCTCCGCGGCGGCATCCGCACCGGCACCGTCTATGAGGGGCTGCTGCTCGGCCAGATCGATGCCGATCTGGAAAAGCTGCTCGGCTGGAGGGGCGCAGCCCTCCACGTCTCGGCGTTCAACTTCGCCGGGCGCGGCCTCACGCAGAACTATGTCGGCAGCATCCTCGGCGTCTCCGGCATCGAGGCGCCGGCGCCATCGACGAAGATCTGGGAGGCGTACCTGGAGCAGAAGGCGTTCGGCGATGTCCTTTCGGTCCGGGTCGGCCAGTTCGACCTCGACGATGACGGGTTCCTCGTCGCCAGGACCGGCGATTTATTCGTTGGCAGCACGTTCGGCCTGCCCGACGGTGTTGCGGTCAATTGGCCCGCCGGCGGCCCCACCTATCCGCTGGCAGCGCCCGGCGTGCGGGTGCGGCTGCACCCGACCGGCACGCTCGAACTCGCGGCCGCGGTGCAGAGCGGCGATGCCAGCGGCGGCAACGGCACCACGCTGCCGATGGAGAGCGTGCCGCGCGGCACCGTGTTCAGCTTCAGCGGCGGCGTGCTGGCGATCGCACAGGCGACCCTCGAGTTGCACCAAAGCAAGGACGCGAGCGGCCTGCCGATGACCTTCAAGCTCGGCGGCTGGGTGAATACCGGGAACCGCTTCGGCGATCAGCTTCTCGCCGCCAACCTGGTGCCGCAATCCAGCCCCAACGCCGCACCCGACCCGCTGCTGCACCACGGCGACTGGGGCCTCTATGGCTCGGCCGAGGCGATGCTGTTTCGCGAACCCGGCAGCAAGGACCAGGGCCTGTCCGCGTTCGTCCTGCTCGCCGGGTCGCCGCCGGACCAGAATCTGATCGACCGTTACGCCCATGCCGGGCTGACGTACAAGGGGCTGATCCCCGGGCGCGACGACGATCGTGCGGGGGTCGCGTTCGCCTACGCCCATGTCAGCCCGCGCGCCCAGGCGCTCGACCGTGCCGCGCAGGCACTCGATCCGACGATGCTGGTGCGCAACCGGGAGCTGCTGCTGGAGGCGACCTATCAGGCGCAGATCGCGCCGTGGTGGACCGTGCAGCCCGACCTGCAATTCTGGTTCCATCCCGGCGGCCATGTCGCCAACGACAATGGATCGCTGCGCCGCAACGCCGTGGTGACGGGCGTGCGCTCCGACGTCACATTCTGATGTTGTAAGTGAATGGATTTCTCAAGGCTGTGCCTTGAGCGGGTCCAGGGCAGAGCCCTGGCCTTCCTATTTCAGCGTCTTCCAGTATCGCACCAAAAACCCGCGCGCATCGGTGCGCGCCGGCGGGCCCGAGGCCAGTGGCGCGCCGCCCTGGCAGCGCCAGTGCCAGACGCTGTTATGGCCGCCAATATAGGCGGGGACGAAGTCCGCATTGGGGTTCGTCCGGCACCACGCGGCACCCTCCGGCGGCAGCGTGCGGCTGATGTTCGCCTTGCCACACGGCAGATTGGCACCGTAATTGCACATCAGCACCGAGCCCGCTCGGCAGCGCCAGACGGTGCCGCGCGCGATCTGCGCGGGCGCCATGTGATCGAGCCCGAACGCGGCGCGCGCGGCGTCGATCAAGGATTGCGGGATCGGCCGCAAGGTGTCGTCGGTGCCGAGCGCGCGGCAGGTGGCGCGCGGCTCCGCCGCTTGCGCCCTGCTTGGCAGCGCCACGAATGCCGCGAACGCCACCAGAACCAGAGCCCGCCTCATGCCATTTCCCTCCGGCCGCATCCGCGCGCTGCTGCCAGCGCCCTGGCACTTGTGCCAGTCGCGTCCGTCATTCGACGAGCGTCCCGAGCCGCTTCGGCGCGATCAGCCGATAGCTGCGTCTGACCAGCGCGGTCACTTCGTTCCAGTCCGGCTTGCTGTCGAGCCGCACGCCGACCCAGCCTTTGGGGCCGACATAGGCCGGCACGAAAAACCGTTCCGGATCGGCGCCGACCAGCACCGCCTGCGCCCCCGTCGGCGCCTTGCACAACAGCGCGATGCGTCCGTCGTCGTCGATTTTCTCCATCGCGAAGACTTTGTTGCGTACTCGGAAGCTTGGATTGCCCCACGCCTCCTTCTCTACCGCTTGCGGCAGAGCGAGGCAGATTGCTCGCCGGCCATTTTGCCATGCAGCACTCTACCATTCATATTGCGCGCTCGATTCTGGCAGCGGCGGCCCGCTTGCGCCAGTGTGATATCCTCACCGCACGGAGCGCAAAAGAATGACCGCCACGCGCCGTATCGTCGTCATCGGCGCCGGCATCATCGGCGCCGCCTCCGCGGTCGAGCTGCTGCGCGACGGAAACCACGTCACCCTCATCGAACCGGGGGATCCCGGCGGCGAGCAGGCGGCGAGCTACGGCAACGGGTGCTGGCTCAGCCCGAGCTCGGTGGTGCCGAACGCGCTGCCAGGCCTATGGCGCCGGGTGCCCGGCTTCCTCGCTGATCCGCTCGGACCGCTGGCGATACGCTGGTCCTACCTGCCGCGCTTGCTGCCCTGGCTCGCCCGCTATCTGCGCGCCGGCAGCACGCTCGCGCGCGTGCAGGCGACCGCCCGCGCGCTGCGTCCGCTCCTCGCCGACGCCCCCGCGCGCCACCGCGCGCTCGCCGATGAAGCCGGGGTCGGCGACCTCATTTGCCGGCAGGGCCTGCTCTACGTGTTTCCCACCCGCGCCGATTTCGCGGCCGAAGCGCTCGCCTGGCGGCTGCGCGCCGAGTGCGGCGTGCGCTGGATCGAACTCGATGCCGACGAGCTGCGTCAGCGCGAACCCGCTCTCGACCGGCGCTATACGTTTGGCGTGCTGGTGGAGGAGGGCGGGCATTGCCTCGACCCCGGCGCCTACGTCGCCGCCCTGGTGCGTCATGCGCAGGCACAGGGTGCCACGCTGGTCCGCGCTCGCGCGACCGGCCTGCGCATCGGGGCCGGGCGGTTGCGCGCGGTCGCGACCGATAGCGGCGAGATCGCCGCCGACGCTGCGGTGCTCGCCGCGGGCGCCTGGTCGGCTCCGCTCGCGCGCCAGGCCGGCAGCCGCATCCCGCTCGAAACCGAGCGCGGCTACCACGCCGTCATCCTCGACCCCGAGGCGGCGCCGCGCACGCCGATCATGCCGAGCGACGGCAAGATGGCGCACACGATGACCGCCGGCGGCCTGCGGCTGGCCGGACAGGTGGAACTCGCTGGCCTCGCCGCCGCACCGAACTGGCAACGCGCGGAGATTTTGCGCCGGCACGCGCTGCGTACCTGGCCCGCCCTGCCAGGCGATCTTCCCCCTGAGCGCGTGCGGGTCTGGATGGGCCATCGCCCGGCCACACCCGACAGCCTGCCGATGATCGGTCCGGCGCGCGGCTGCGGCGACGTGATGCTCGCCTTCGGTCACGGCCATATCGGGCTTGCGGCCGGCGCGCTCACCGGCCGGCTGGTCGCCGATCTGATCGCCGGCCGCGCGCCGGTGATCGACCCGGCCCCTTATGCGCCCGCACGCTTCGCCTGAGCTTGCGGGTCGCCTGAGCTTGCGGGCGCGGTTTTGCCGCGCAAGACTTTCCGCAAGCCCAGGGGAGAGAACCGAGATGAGCGACCGGCCCTTCACGCGCGCCGACCTCGACGCGCTGCGCCGCTTCGACACGCCCACGATCTGCAACGGCCTCGAGATCGTGGTCCCCGAGCGCCGCGCGATCGGCTTCACCGTCGAGGCGATGGTCGCCGCCGACGAGACGCTGCCGCCGATCGTGGGCCTTGCGCGGGTCGGCATGATCCGTGCCAAAGAGGCGCCGCGCGGCCCGGTCGCGAGCCGGCTCGACTGGTACGACTACGTTGCCGATGCCGACCTGCCGACGGTCGTGGTGCTGCAGGACCTCGACGACCGGCCCGGCTACGGCGCCTGGTGGGGCGAGGTGCACACCGCCGTGCACAAGGCGCTGGGTGCAGAAGGCTGCGTCACCAACGGCAGCTTTCGTGACTGCGACATGCTGGCCAAGGATTTCCAGATCATCGGCGGCCGTATCGGGCCGAGCCACGCGCATGTGCATCTGGTCGAGTTCGGCAAGCCGGTGAACGTGTTCGGGATGCAGGCCGAGCATGACGACGTGATCCACGCCGACTATCACGGCGCGGTGGTGATTCCGGCCGAGGTGGTGTGCCGGCTGCCGGCGGCGATCGACCTGGTGAGCCGGCGGGAGCGGGTGATTTTGGACGTCTGCGCCGATCCGGCCTTCACGCCCGAGAAGCTGCGCGAGGCGATGCGGCGTGCGGGGGAGATTCACTGAGGGAGCGTTCACAAGCGGTTCATTAGAACCGCTCCCCAAGCCTCGTTATACCGGGAGCATACGAAAGCACACCGGGAGGCAAGTCATGGGCGAGGCCACTGGGAGCGCTGCCCCCGCGCTGCGGCGCGACGCGCGCATCATCGGCCTGCTGTTCGCCAGCACCACCAGCATCATCGGCTCGGGCTGGCTGTTCGGCGCCTTTCACGCCGCGAAGATCGCGGGGCCCCTGGCGATTTGGAGTTGGGTGGCTGGCGGCATCATCATCTTGCTGATCGCGCTCTGCTTCGCCGAGCTTGCCCCGATGTTTCCGCGCAGCGGCGCGCTGGTGCACATGAGCCACGCGAGCCACGGCGAGGGCCTCGGGCGTATCTGGGGCTGGATGCTGTTCCTGGCCTACGTCGCGGTGCCCGCCGTGGAGGCCGAGGCCATCGTCACCTACGCCGACAACTATCTTCCCTACTTCATCCAGCCGCACAGCAGCGGCCTGCTGACGACGGTCGGCTTTTTCGTCTGCGCAGCACTGCTGGGCGTGCTCGCGTTCTTAAACGTGCTGGCCGTGCGTATGCTGCTGAGCGTCAATTCCACCATCACCTGGTGGAAGATCGCGGTCCCGCTGCTGACTGCGATCGTGCTGATCGTCGCCAGCTCGCACTGGAATGTCTGGGCCGCGGACCCGCATAGTTACCAGTTCTCGGACATCTTCACCGCGTTGCCGGTGTCGGGTATCGTGTTCAGCTATCTCGGCTTCCGCACGGCGATCGACCTCGGCGGCGAAAGCGCCAACCCCAGCCGCCACATCCCGATTGCGGTGGTGGGATCGGTGCTGCTTTCGGCGGCCGTCTATATCCTGCTGCAAATCGGTTTCCTGATGGCACTGCGGCCGTCCGACCTAACCAACGGCTGGCCGCATTTGAGCTTCACCGGCCAGTTGGGGCCTTTCGCCGGTCTGGCCTCGACGCTCGGCCTGGGCTGGCTCGCGACACTGCTCTACATCGATGCCTATGTGTCGCCCGGCGGCACCGCGCTGATGTACCTGACCGGCGGCTCGCGCATCCTGTTCGCGGTCGGCGAGCTGGATGCAGGCCCGCGCTGGCTGACGTTCCTGAACGCGGCGAAGGCGCCGTGGGCTGCGGTGCTGGTGATGTGGGTCGTCGGCGTCCTGTTCCTGCTGCCGTTCCCGGCGTGGCAGCTCATGGTGAACTACATCACCTCGATCACGGTGCTGACCTACGGGCTGGGGCCGATCGTGCTGCTGGTCCTGCGCCGCACCCAGCCGTCGCTGCCTCGGCCGTTTCGGCTGCCGGCGGCGGAAATCCTGGCGCCGATCGCCTTTATTTGCAGCGACTGGGTCATCTACTGGAGCGGCTTCGCGACCAACTCTGCCCTGTTCATCATCATCATCATCGGCTTCGTGCTCTATGCGTTGGACTATCATCTCATCGCGAAAAATCCGGCTGAGGATTTCGGCTGGCGCTACATCGCCTGGCTGCTGCCCTGGTTCGGCGGCATGTGGGTGCTCTCTGCACTCAGCGACGTCGGCGGCGGCTTCGCAGTGCTCGGATTCTGGCCCGGCGTGGTGGTCGTCGCGATCTGGAGCCTGATCATCATCGCGCTGGCGCAGCGCAGCGCGCTGCCGGCCGAAGAGACGGCGGAGATGATAGTGCGCATGGAGAAAACCGCGTGAGCGCGCGCTCAGGTCCGGCGCTGCGTTCGGGGATGCAGACGTATCGGGCCGCACCTCAGAACAGGGGCGGATCAGGGCCGCACCTCAGAACAGGGCGGATCAGGGCTGCGCCTCGGAACCGGGGTGGGTCAGGGCCGCACCTGAGAACAGGAGTTGACGACCACGCCGCCGGGTGAAGGCGGGGCCTCAGAACAGGGGTGGGGCAGGGGTGGGCGGGTCGGGCGGCATGGCCAGTCCATCCCGAACCGCCACGGTTCGCCTGCTCCGACGTAAGATGGTGCCGGCTCGTTGGACGGTGGCGGCGGCGCCTCGTCCGGCCGGCCCGGCTGCTTCGCCGCCGCGTCGCCTGTCACCGCCGCGACCGGTTCGGCCGCGGGCTCACCGCGATCCGGCGCAGCGTCGGCATCGGCGTCGAGATCGGGGGCGTCGGGATCGGGGGCGCCGGGATCGGGGGCGTCATCGGCGGCCGACTCGGCGGGCTGCTCCGGCGGGCAGGGCTCCTCCGGCTCTTCGTCGCCCCGCTCCTGGTCGCCGTGCTCTTCATCGTCGGGCAGCGGCAGGATCAGTCCGTCCGCCCACTTCACCTGCTGTTTCGGTCGCCCGTAGCGGCGGTCGAGCAGCCCCATCGCCGCCGCGACGCGCGCCCGCGCCGGCACTTTGCGGTCGCGCACGATTTCCATCAGCGTCATCACCAATTCCGGGGCCAGCGCCTCGATCAGGTCGCGCGCCTGCTGCACCACCCGCGGCCGGCCGCCAGGGTTGCCGCTGGCGCCGGCCGCGAATCGCCCGTCTTCGCTTCTCATGGGTTAATCCCCTTGCTCGCCCCGCCGGCGCTTCGAGGCCCGTGCCGTTGAACGCGACGGCGGCGATGCGGCTGCGAGGCAATATAACAGTCATTGGCAAAATTGTCAACACCACTACCATAGGCCAAGAGTGGAAGAGGAGTTGATCCCTCGCCGGCTGCGGGGTGGCGATTGAGGGGCGCCGGTTTCGAACTGAGGCACTACCGAGCGGCCGGCCGGGTGGCGCTGCTCCCACGCCAAGTGCGACACTTCATGGTATGCGTCCCGAGTCGCTGCTCGACCTCTATCTCGACGAGATCGCCCGCGTGCGCGGCACGCACGCGGGCACGGCGGAGACATCCTATTATCCGGCGGTCGGGCGGGTGCTGAACGAAGCCGGACGCACGCTGCGCCCGCGCGTGTTCTGCCTTCACCATCCCTCAGGCGAGTCCGGCATCCCCGATTTCGGCCTGTTCGAGCAGCCGCAGTTTCGTCGCGGCGAGACGCCGGCGTGGAACGGTTCGGCGGTGCCGGAGCGCGGCGTCATGGAGGTCAAGGGTGCTGCGCATTCGATAGCGGCGCTGCTCGACAGCAAGCAGGTGCGGGAGCAATACCTGCCGACTTACCGACTGCTGCTCGCGACCAACCTCCGTCGGTTCCGGCTTCTCGGCGTGGATGGCGCGGCCAGCGAGAGCTTCGATCTCGGGGCCGACGAAGCGGGTTTCTGGGCGCTCGTCCACGGCAGCAGAACCGATGCGCTGCGCACCCGCTTCGCCGATTTCCTGCAACGCTGCCTGCTCGCGCGGGCGCCGCTCGGCAAGCCGGCCGACGTCGCGTTCTTCCTCGCCTCCTACGCGCGCGATGTGTTGGCGCGGCTTTCGGAGCGCGCCGATCTCCCGGCGCTGAAGCAGTTGCGCGACGGGATGCAATCGGCGCTCGGCATCACCTTCGAGGGCGCCAGCGGCGAGCACATGTTCCGCTCGACCTTGGTGCAAACCCTGTTTTACGGGCTGTTCTCGGGCTGGGTTGCGCATGTGCGCGATCCCCGCAAGCCGCTGCGCACGCCCGGCCGATTCGACTAGCGCAGCGCGCAATGGTCGCTGCACGTGCCGGTGATGCGATTCCTGTTCCAGCAGGTGGCAACGCCGGAGGCGCTGGAGCCGCTGCAACTCGTGCCGCTGCTCGATGCCGCCGGCGAGACGCTTAACCGCGTCCACGTAGCAGCCTTCTTCACCGCCTTCGAGGACGCGCACGCGGTGCAGTATTTCTACGAGCCGTTCCTGGAGGCTACCAGGTGCTCAAGAAATGGCTCAGCTACCGCGACCGAGACGCGATCCTGTCGACCGCGCGCTCGCGTGTGCGCGCGAGGGAGATCGCCGACGGGATCCGAACACCGCCCGCTCGACCTCGCCGCGACCTGCTGCTCGGCCCGGACCTCGACGCCTTCCATCGCGCCTGCGCCGCCGCGCGCGACCTGTCCGCATGCTGCCGCCGGCGGCAATGACGCGCGTGGGTGGGTTTCGAGCTCATACGCGCCGATCGTGATTGCGCACTGGCAGGTGGGCCAGGGCTGCGCCGCCCGGGCGCCTCCACGACTTCGCGTGCGGCATCAATGACCGACGTGGATGGTCGGCCGGAGCCTGTCCTCGGGCGCAGGCCTTCCCGACCCGGGCGCCGACCTGACGGTGTAGGCACCGTCGGTAAACAGGCGGCCTTTGGTCTGCCGCAACGCGTCCAACGCATAAGCTCGTTAGGAGGCGGCCGAGGCGGCCGCCCACCCGGCGGGAGCGCTTCGCGAGCCTTCTGTGTCGAGAAATACAACCGCGTCGGTCTCGCTGCGCTCAACTTCTGCATCGCGGCGGATCACACAGACCGGCTGCGGAGTGGTGTGCTACATCAGCAATTTCTCGTGGTCTATCTCCGGCCCGTCCTACGTTGTGATGCGCGAGCGCCTGATTGCGCAATTTCGACCGCGTTTGGATCGATTGCATGAACGGCGACAGCAGCGAGACCGGCAAGCTGACGGCGGACGGCGCTCAGTATCGCGTGGGTGCTCTCGACCTGCTCACCCGCGAGGGCTACCCGGTCGGCGCGCTGGTCGATGCGCTTAGCGATGCGCAAACGCGCCACGAGGCGCTGTGGCGCGCTCGGCTGCTCGCGGTCAGCGCGCTGATTGCTCGTCCCGCATGGCCGAAGACCTCGCTTGGCTGCCGGTCTGGCACCGTGCCAGGCGAATCGCTTCGTGCTGCGGCCAGGGGTAAGCGGGACGGCCTACTCCAGATGGCTCGATGCTCACCCCCGCTATCGCAGAGCTGACCCGCTAGAACGGCTTGATGGAAAAGCGGCCATGGCACTCTTGTGGTTCAGTGAGACCACTCGCGCCTGGAAACCCGGATGGGTGCGTATCTCGATCCAGATGTGCCTGTCGAGGAACGTCGGCGCATTGCCCCCGGCCTAGCCTCTGATCGCGCTCGCTTATGTACCGCTCGATGGAAGCTCGTTCTGATCTCATAGCGGCTGAAGGGTTTCGAGCGACCAACCTAAAGCGCTGCTGGCTACTCCCGTTCGCCATTCGTTGGTGCTTACGTGACGACGTTCGGCCGATCTGGAACGAACCGCGACCAAAGCTCAACAGCGCTGCCGATTGCCGGTGATTCTTCGTAACACGTCCGCGGCATCGCGGACCGGAGGGCTTGCGACTGCTGGACGCGCCTGCCTTGGCGATGTCATGCTTCGCAGCACGCTTCTATCTGCCGTGCGCCGAGAACAGCTCGGGCGCTTCGCACAGCATGAACTCTCGCGGCAGCAGCCGACCTCTCTGACTGGCTTGGTCATCTTCCGCTTGACGCCGCCGACCGCCGCCCGCTCATCTGGCACCACGCCCTCGCCATGGCCTACAGCCCCGCCTACCTCGCCGAGAATGCCGACGGCATTCGCCGGGCTTGCTGCGATCCCGCTACCCGCCGATGCGGACCTGCTGCCACTCGGCCGCGCTCGGTGCGCAGCTCGCTGCGCTGCTCGATCCCGACACGCCCATCGCCGGCATCACTGAAGGCGAGCCGCGCCCCGCGCTGCGCGCGATCGCCGTGCCCACCACCGCCCCGGCCAGAGCGCGACTGGCGCCTCTCCGCGGGCTGGGGCAGCCGCACCAACAGGGCATCGCCATGCCCGGCCGCGGCCGCATCGAGACCCGCGGCTACACGCCCGACGATGTCGTCACCGGCAGCCGCGATCGTCGGTGCCGCACGATGATTGTCGCGGCGATTTCTGGCCCACGATCTGGGCGGGCTGGGAGCCGGATCGGCGGCTACCAGGTGATCAAGAAATGGCTCAGCTACCGCGACCACGTTATCATCGACCGCGCGCTCACCGCCGAGGAGGTCGCCCACATCCAGCACACCGCCCGCCGCCTCGCCGTCCTCTGCTGCTGGATCGAGCTTCGCGGTGCTGCCGGCACGCGGATTGCTGTTTGCCTCTCTGCCGCAAGCTTTGCCGCTGGTGTTGATTCAGAGCCTGGATGGCATCAGCGCGCGGTCATGGGGATCATGGTGCCGCTGATCGCGGCGGACCCACACGGCGCAGCGGCTACCTCAACCTGGCGATCGGATCGTTGGGCCTGGCGGCCAGCCTCGGCGCGCTGCCCGTACGTTGGTGGCCGGCTGGGTCGCTGATCACTTCGGCGCCCGGACGGCTTTCGGCATGAAATGCTGACGCGGCTTGCAACTGCCGGTTTGTCCTGATCCCGCGATGTCGCAACTCGCGCGCGCCTAGAACGCCTGTTCGGGGCGCCGGTGGAGCGTCGAGAGGCTTCATTACTTCACGGCTGACGACGTCAACCGGTCCCTCGAACAAGCCGGCGATGTATTCCTTGAGCGCCACGTATTCGCAGACCCCAACGCCCGCCTCGGGATCAATCTCGATCATGATGTCGGTATCGCTCTCCGGCCCCGCATCCCCGCGCGCACGCGAGCCGAACAGCGCCGCGTGCGCAACCCCGCGGGCGCGCAGCGCCGCCTCGTTCTCCCGCAGCCTGGCGATGATCTCCTGCCGATTCATGCGGCCCATCATACCACCCGCCGCCGCCCGCCGCAGCACCCAGCGCTTGACGCGCCCCACCCCCGGCCTGACCATCCCCGCCCGCCCTGGAGGCCCCATGAACGTCGCCCTCTCCCCCGCCCGCCGCGCCGGCATCGCCGATGCCGAATGGCAAATCCGCTGCGACCTCGCCGCCTTCTACCGGCTGGTGGCACACTTCCGCATGACCGACCTCATCTACACCCACATCAGCGCCCGCATCCCCGGGCCCGACCACCATTTCCTCATCAACGACTACGGCGTGCACTTCCACGAGATGCGCGCCTCCGACCTGGTGCGCATCGACCTCGGCGGCAATGTCGCCGGCGCCGATGCAAACCGCTCCCATCGCGTCAACAAGGCCGGCTTCGTCATCCATTCCGCAATCCACGCCGCGCGCGAAGATCTCGCCTGCGTCGCCCACACCCACACCGCCGCCGGCATCGCGGTCTCGGCGCAGCGCCACGGCCTGCTGCCGATCAGTCAGCACGCGCTGCGCTTCTATGGCCACCTCGCGTACCACGGCTATGAAGGCGTGGCACTGGAGACCGACGAGCGCGCCCGCCTGGTCGCCGATCTCGGCCGGCACGACGCGATGATCCTGCGCAACCACGGCCTGCTGGTCGGCGGACGCTCGATCGCCGAGGCGTGGTCGAACCTCTACATGCTCGAACGCGCCTGCCAGGCGCAAATCGCGGCGCTCGCCGGCGGTGCCGAGCTCATCCTCCCGCCCGAGGAAGTCCGCGCCCACACCGCCGCCCAGTTCCGCGGCCCCGAGTTGCTGGGTCAATGCGACTTCGCGTGGGCGGCAAGCCTGCGGCTGATCGAGGGACAGAGCAGCGACTGGCGCGCATGACCGAGCCGCTGCTGTCGATAGAGGGCCTGCAGACCACCTTTCGCACTCAGGGCGGCGAAGTCGCCGCCGTTGATGGCGTCGATCTCGCGGTTGCACACGGCCGCACGCTCGGCGTCGTCGGCGAGAGCGGCTGCGGGAAGTCCGTGCTTTCGCTTTCGATCATGCGCCTTGTGCCCTCGCCCGGACGCATCGCCTCGGGCCGCGTTCTGTTCGAGGGCCGCGACCTCCTCTCGCTGCCCCCCGCCGCGATGCGTGACGTCCGCGGCAACCGCATCGCGATGATCTTCCAGGAGCCGATGACCAGCCTCAATCCGGTGTTCACCATCGGCGACCAGATCACCGAGGCGATGCGCGCGCACGACCGCACTGCGTCGGCAGGCGCGCTGCACTCGCGCGCGGTCGAGGCGCTGCGCCGCGTGCGCATGCCCGCCCCCGAACGACGCTTCGACGAATACCCGCACCAGATGTCGGGCGGGATGCGTCAGCGGGTGATGATCGCGATGGCGCTTGCCTGCGCGCCTGATCTGCTGATCGCCGACGAACCCACGACCGCGCTCGACGTCACCGTGCAGGCGCAGATCCTCGATCTGCTGCGCGAGTTGCAGGCGCAAACCGGCATGGCGATCATCCTCATCACGCACGATCTTGGCGTGGTTGCCGAGATGGCCGACGAGGTCGCGGTGATGTACGCCGGCCGCATCGTCGAGCGCGCCGCGGGTGCCGCCATCTTCGATGACCCGCAGCACCCGTACACGCTCGGCCTGCTTGGCAGCATCCCGCGCGTCGAGGAGGACCGCGCGCGCCTGCTCGCGATCGAAGGCGCGGTGCCGCCGCCCTTCGCCCTGCCTTCCGGCTGCCGCTTCCATCCGCGCTGCGTGTTCGCGATTCCCGAATGCACCGCACGCGACCCGGGCTTACGCGAGATCGCTCCCGGCCATCGCGCCGCGTGTATCCGGGCGCCGGTCGAGGAGGCGGTGGCGTGAGGCAGGTTGGGGCTCTGCCCCAAACCCCGCTGGGGCCGACGGCCCCAGACCCCTTTACTTCAAGTAATGGATTCCAAAGGCGAGCCTTTGGCGGGGTTTGGGGCAGCGCCCCAACCCTCTTGTTTCGGACCGCCGCATGACCGCCCTTCTCGAAGTCGAAAATCTTGTCAAGCACTTCCCGGTCAAGCGCGGCCTGATCCTCGGGCGCACGATCGGCGTGGTGCGTGCGGTCGATGGCATCTCGTTCCAGCTTGCGCGCGGGAAGACTCTGGCGCTGGTCGGCAAGTCCGGCTGCGGCAAGTCCACGACCGCCCGGCTGGTGCTGCGGCTGATCGAACCCACTGCCGGCCGCGTGCGCTTCGACGGCGCCGACATCACGCCCCTGCGTGGCGATGCGATGCGGCGGCTGCGGCGGCGGATGCAGATCGTGTTCCAGGACCCGTTCGCGTCGCTCAACCCGCGCATGAACGTGGCGACGATCCTCGAGGAACCGCTGATCGTGCATGGCATCGGCAATCGCGCCGGGCGCCGCGCTCGGGTCGAGGAGCTGCTCGGGTTGGTCGGTCTCGCGCCCTATCATGCGTCCCGCTACCCGCACGAATTCTCCGGCGGCCAGCGTCAGCGCATCGGCATCGCCCGCGCGCTCGCCGTCGAGCCGCAACTGATCGTCTGCGACGAGCCGGTCTCGGCGCTCGACGTCTCGATCCAGGCGCAGGTGGTGAACCTGCTGAGCGACCTCCAGGCGCGGCTCGGCCTCTCCTATTTGTTCATCGCACACGACCTTGCGGTGGTGAAGCACGTCGCCGACCGCATCGCGGTGATGTATCTCGGCCGCATCGTGGAGGAAGCGGCGAAGGACACGCTGTTCGCCGACCCGCGCCACCCTTATTCTCGCACGCTGCTCTCGGCGATCCCGCGCCCCGATCCGCATCGCAGCATCGCGCGGCACTTGCCGGGCGGCGACGTGCCGAGTCCGATGGACCCGCCGCCCGGCTGCCGCTTCCATACCCGCTGCCCGTTCGTGATCGACCGCTGCCGCGTCG
Organism: uncultured Alphaproteobacteria bacterium; assembly: GCA_963754235.1. Lineage (GTDB taxonomy): Bacteria > Pseudomonadota > Alphaproteobacteria > Acetobacterales > Acetobacteraceae > DATAYA01. The sequence continues at coordinate 73,275 of CAVWFK010000010.1, forward strand.
AGGACCCGGAGCTGGGCGAAGTGGCGCGCGGCCACCTCGCGGCCTGCCATCGCGCCCACGAGCTGCCGGCCTTCGACATCGGCGCGAACGCCGCCGCGATCGCGCCCAACGCCGCCCGCCGCCTCGCCCTCTACGCCGAGCGCCGCTCGCGGACCGAGGCAGTCGCCGGATGACACGGATCGCGGTGCCGTGAGGCGGATCATCAGTCTGCGTCAGGCGAACAGGAGAGAACGGAATGCCTATGGTTCGGCGGTCCTCGGCTGACATCGATCGCGAAGCACTGCTCGCCGATCTGGCGAAGGCGCGCGCGCGGACCGAGGAGGAGATCGAGGCCGACGCGATCGAGGACGGCGGCGCGTTGACGGACGAACATCTCGCCCGCGCGATCCTTGTCCACCCCCCGACCAGGCCCGAGGCGGTCCGGGCGGCACGGGCGCGGCTTGGGATGACGCAGGCGGAGTTCGCGCACCGCTTCGGGTTTTCGATCGACACCTTGCAGCAATACGAGGACGGCAGCCTCATCCCCTCCGGTCCCGCCCGCACGCTGCTGCGGCTGATCGAGGTCGATCCCGACGCGGTGATGCGCCTCCTCGATCCCCGCCACACCCGCCGCTCCGAATCCGCCGCCTGACCCGCTGCGCGGGTGAGGGCCGGCTTGCCCGCCCTGGGTTGCCGGGATAGCCGGTCCGCATGATATAACCGCCTCGGGAGGTCGGCGGGCGGACGGGCGCCTTGCCAACCCGGTCAGGTCCGGAAGGAAGCAGCCGCAGCGAGTTTCCGCTCGGGTCGTTCGTCCGGCCTCCCACATGCTGTATCCCCGCAAGCCGCCGCGGCGGCCGGAGACCGACGCCGCGCATGTCCGGCCTGTTCCAGGACCAGCCGCACCCTGTTCCGGACGCGGCGCCGCCGCGCGCCGCGCCCGGCGCCTATCGGGTGCTCGCCCGCAAATACCGTCCCGCCCGGTTCGACGACCTGATCGGGCAGGAGGCGATGGTGCGCATCCTGCGCAACGCCTTCGCGCTCGGCCGCATCGCACACGCCTTCATGCTCACCGGCGTGCGCGGCGTTGGCAAGACCACCACGGCGCGCATCATCGCCCGTGCGCTCAACTGCATCGGCCCCGATGGCAGCGGCGGCCCCACGCCCGACCCGTGCGGCGTCTGCCCGAACTGTGTTGCGATCCTGGCCGACCGGCACCCGGACGTGGTGGAGATGGACGCCGCCTCGCGCACCGGTGTCGATGACGTGCGCGAGATCATCGAGGCGACGCGGTTCCGCCCGATGCAGGCGCGGACCAAGGTGTTCATTATCGACGAGGTTCACATGCTCTCGCGCAACGCGTTCAACGCGCTGCTCAAGACGCTGGAGGAGCCGCCGCCGCACGTGAAATTCGTGTTCGCCACCACCGAGGTTCGCAAGGTGCCGGTCACGGTGCTGTCGCGCTGCCAGCGCTTCGACCTGCGCCGCGTCTCGATCGCCGAGCTCACCGCGCATTTCGCCCGGATCGCCGCGGCCGAGGGCATCAGGGTCGCGCCCGCCGCAATCGAGCTGATCGCGCGCGCCGCCGACGGCTCGGTACGCGACGGTCTGTCGCTGCTCGACCAGGCGATCGCGGAGGCCGGCGGCGGGGCAACCGAGATCGACGCCGCCCGCATCGCCGACATGCTTGGCCTCGCCGATCGCGGCGCGCTGTTCGACCTGTTCGAGGCACTGGTGGCGGGCGATCCGGCTTCAGCCCTCGCCATCACCGATCGCGCCCACGAGCGCGGCGCCGAACTCGGCATGCTGCTCACCGACCTGCTGGAGCTCACGCACACGCTCGCGCGGCTGAAATCTGCACCGATATTGCGCAACAGCAATGAATTGCCGGAAGCGGAAAGAACGCGCGGTGCGGCGCTCGCAGAGCGGCTCTCGGTGCCGACGCTCGGGCGGCTGTGGCAGATGCTGCTCAAGGGTGTCGCCGAGGTGGAGGCGGCGCCGGACCGGCGGGGAGCGGCGGAGATGGTGCTGATCCGTCTCTGCCACACCGCCGACCTGCCACCGCCGGGCGAACTGGTGCGCCGCCTCGCCGGTGCGCCGGGCGCGCCCGCGCCGCCCGCCTCATCGCCGCCCGCCTCATCGCCGCCCGCCTCATCGCCGCCCGCCTCATCGCCGCTGGGCGGCGGCGTGCGCGCGCTGGGCGGCGGCGGCGCGCTGGCCGAGGCAGTGCCGCTTCCGTCCGCGCCCGCCGGGCCGCGCCTCACCGGCTTCAGCGACGTGGTGGCGCTGGCCGCCGAGCAGCGGGAAGCCCTGCTGCACGCGCGGCTGGTCCAATCCGTCCATCTGGTCCGGTTCGCGCCGCCGGTGATCGAGCTGCGCCCCGCGCCCGATGCGCCGCGCGACCTTGCGTCGCGGCTTGCCGCCCTGCTGCTCGCTGCCACCGGCACGCGCTGGACGATCGCGCTCTCGACCGCCGAGGGCGAACCGACGCTCGCGGCCCAGGCCGAGGCGGCGGCAGCGGCGCGGCGGGACGATGCCGCCGCGCATCCGCTGGTGCGGGCGATCCTCGACGCGTTCCCGGGCGCGCGCATCGAGGAGATCGAGGCAGATGCACCGGCTCACGCAGCCATCCCCGCCGAGGCCGCGTTCCCCGATATGCCGGAGTTCGCGCCGCTCGATGCCGAGCCGGCGGACGATGTCGACGGACGGGCAAGGGACTGGCAGGGCGGGGACTGGCCGGGCAGGGAATGGCGGGACAGGGAATGGCAGGAATGAAGAATCTCTCCGGCCTGATGAAGCAGGCCAGCGCCATGCAGGCCAAGATGCAGGAATTGCAGGCGAAGCTCGAGGCGGTCGAGATCGAGGGTGGTGCCGGCGCCGGCCTCGTCCACGTCACCATCAGCGGCAAGGGCGAGCTCAAGCGGCTCAAGATCGACCCCAAGCTGATTGACCCGGCCGAGGTTGAAATGCTGGAAGATTTGGTTGTTGCGGCCCATGCCGACGCCAGGCGCAAGCTCGAGGCGGTGACCGCCGAGGAGATGCAGAAGGTCGCAGGCGGCCTCAACCTGCCGCCTGGCATGACCCTGCCCTTCTAGGGGCGATGCGACCGCGCGATGGGTGGCCCCGAGGTCGAGCGCCTGATCGCGTTGCTGTCGCGCCTGCCCGGGCTTGGTCCGCGCAGCGCGCGGCGGGCGGCGCTGCGGCTGCTGCAGGCGCCCGAGGCGCGGATGCTGCCGCTCGCGTCGGCACTGGAGGAGGCGGCGCGCGCGGTGCGCCCGTGCAGCCGATGCGGCAATCTCGACAGCCGCGACCCGTGCGCGATCTGCGCCGATCCGGGGCGCGACCGCACCCTGATCTGCGTCGTCGAGGGGGTCGCCGATCTGTGGGCGCTGGAGCGGGCCGGCGTGCACCGCGGCCGCTATCACGTGCTCGGCGGCACGCTCTCGGCGCTGGACGGAGTGGGTCCCGACGATCTCAATCTGGCGCCGCTACTGGCCCGGATCGCGGAAGGGGAGGTGCACGAGGTGATCCTGGCGCTGGGTGCCACGGTGGAAGGGGCAAGCACCGCGCACTGGCTCGCCGAGCGGCTGGCACCGTCGGGCGTGCGGCTGACGCGGCTCGCGCAGGGGGTGCCGATCGGCGGCGCGCTCGACGTGCTAGACGAGGGCACGCTGGCAACCGCGCTGCGGGCGCGGCGACCGGTGGGTTAGCGCCGCCCCGCCCCCAGGCAATCCATCGAGCAAACGATACGCCCCCTTGACGAACCGGCGCGAACCTTCCTAGAACAAATCCTGGTTGCCGGTTTGTTCGCCAGCTTTCGCGACTCGCTGCCGCAGAGGAAAAGGGGCGCCATGCTGACCCGCAAGCAGCACGAGCTGCTGATCTACATCGACCGCCACTTGCACGAGACCGGCTTCTCGCCGAGCTTCGAGGAGATGAAGCAGGCGCTGAAGCTGCGCAGCAAGTCGGGCATCCACCGGCTGATCTCGGCCTTGGAGGAGCGCGGGTTCCTGCGCCGCCGCCACCACCGGGCGCGCGCGCTGGAGGTGGTGCGGCTGCCGGAGGACCTCGCCACCCGCCAGGTCGAGCCGGCCGCCCCCGTGGCTGCGCGCGAGGCCAGCTTCGTACCGAACGTGATCCGCGGCGATTTCTCGGCGCGGCTGCCTGGCGTGCGCGCCGCCGCCGAGGCGGGAGCGGTGGAGCTGCCGCTCTATGGCCGCATCGCCGCCGGCCAGCCGATCGAGGCGCTACGCGACACCAGCACGCAGATCGAGGTGCCGATGGCGCTGATCGGCGGCGGCGAGCACTACGCCCTGGAGGTCGCGGGTGATTCGATGGTCGACGCCGGCATCCTCGACGGCGACACCGCGATCATCCGCCGGATGGAGACTGCGGAGAACGGGCAGATCGTGGTCGCCCTGATCGACGGCAGCGAGGTGACGTTGAAGCGCCTGCGCCGGCGCGGCGCATCGATCGCGCTCGAGCCGGCCAATCCGCGCCACGAGATCCGCATCTTCCCTGCCGACCGGGTGCGGGTGCAGGGCCGGCTGGTGGCGTTGCTGCGGCGATACTGAGCGCGCCGCACTGGTGCCCACGGTCCCACCCCGCGCAGCGACCGGCCATCTGCCTATCGCGCACCGGCCATCATTCGTGTCGCGCTACAACCTCCTCTGCGTCGCGGAGCTTTGGCGGATCAGAGCGTGTGTCGCGATGGACAACGTAGTGCTGCCCGCTGACGAGCGCATCTGAACTCTGCAGCCAGTCCGTCCACTAATATATTAGGTGGTACGCGGCGCAGAGGCGCCCGCACCGGACGCCTGGCGGCCGCGCAGCACGCGGTCGGCAAGCAGCAGGCCGGCCAGCACGACCGCCCAGGCCGTGAGCTGCACCCCCATCGGCCGGTCGGAGTAGCCGACCAGCGCCTGCAAGGCGCGGCCGGCAAGGCTGCTCGACGGCAACAGCCATGAGGTGTTCCAGAGCTGCCAGCCGAAGGCCGGGATCAGGTTCGCGCCGGCCAGCAGCGCCGCCGCCTGCCCCGCCATGCCGGCGGCGAGCAGCGCGATCAGCGTCGTGGTGACGCCAAACAGATGGCGCAGCGGGATTGCGAGCAGGCCGAGATAGAGCGCCCACGAAACCGCAGCCCCGCCAAGGATGCCGAGCATGACGCCGCCGAGCAGCGCCGCCGCACCGGCGCCGGAGCCGGCAGCGATGCCGGTCAGGAACAGCACAACCTCACTGCCCTCGCGCAGCACCGCGACGCCGACCACGATCCCGAGCGCGGCAAGCGATCGCTCTCCGGTCGCGACGGCTTGGCCCACGGAGGCAATCTGCTTGGCGATCTGCCGGCCGTGGACCGCCATCCACAGATTGTGCCAGGCGAGCATTCCGACCGCGACGATCAACACCGCGGCGTCGAACACCTCCTGCCCACTACCCTCCATCGCCTGCGTCAGCGCCCCTGCGAACGCCGCGAGCAGCCCCGCGCCGGCGAGACCACCGGCCAGCCCGCCGATGATCCACCGCATCCGGCCCGGCAGCCCCTTGGTCGCGGCCAGCACGACGCCGACGATCAGGCCGGCCTCCAGCACCTCGCGAAAGACGATCAGAGCGCTTGCCAGCATCGGCATTACTTTCCCCCTTCGGCGGTCAAAATGCCCTTGGCTTGGTCCGGATGATAGTCGCCGAAGAATTTGTAGGTGCCCGGCTGCAACGGCCCGACGAATACCCGGATCGTGCTACCCGGCACGACGATCTTCTCGACCCGCAGGTCGCCACTCTCAAACTCCTCCGGGGTCGGGTCGTTGTTCGTCACCTCGATCGGCACCCGCCGGCCGGCCGGCACCGTGACATGCTCCGGCTGGAAATGATGGTCCTTGATCGTGAGATGGACCGGATCGGCCGCGGCGGCCGGAACCGCCGCCAGCGCCAGCAGCGGCAGGGCGGCGAGCAGGCGGCGAAGCGGTGGTCTCGACGACATCGGCGGGGACTCCGTCAGGGTGGTTGGCCGGGCGTTGCTAGTGCGAGTGATTCGCAATAGCAACCCCCAATATTGCTCCCGAGACCCCGCGATGCGCGCTCCGGCCGCTGCGGCGAAGGATGCCGGACGGCGCTATTTCTTCGAGCCGTCGGCGTTGAACTGCTCCAGGTAGGCGATCACGTTCTGCCGGTCCTGTTCGTTCGGCAGTCCGGGGAAGATCATCTTCGTGCCGGGCACCACTTTTTGCGGGTTGGCCAGGTACTTACCCAGTTCCTCCGGGGTCCAGGTGATGCCGGAGCTCTTGTTGGCGCTGGAGTAGTCAAAGCCGGAATAGGTTCCCGCCTTGCGCCCGACCACGCCGTTCAGCACCGGGCCGACCGCGTTCTTTGCCCCCGGCCCGATCTGATGGCAGGCGCGGCAGATCACCGCCGTCTTCTCGCCGGCAGCGGCGTCGCCGGCGGCCCGGGCTTGGGTAAACGCCGAGGCCACGAGTGCCGCCGCAAGGGCGGAACCGAGCAGGACGGAACGGATCACGAAACCCCCCTCGCCCGCTGCGGGGCGTTGTTGTCGATCTGACTCGGCGGAACTTTCCCCGCCCGCCCCGCACCGTGTCAACGCGCGACGTGGCCGATGGTGCCGCATTGGGAAGGCTGGCGCCCCGGGGGCAAGCGCACGCAGAGTCCGTGCAAATCAGCAGGCATAAGGAAGCGGCTTTTCGATGCGCATCCTGATTTTGGGCGCAGGCGCCCTCGGCGGCTACTTCGGAGGGCGGCTGATCGAGGGAGGCATGGCGGAGCAGGTTGCATTCCTGGCGCGACCCGGCCGCAAGGCCCAGCTCGACCATGACGGGCTCATAATCGAGAGCCCAGCGGCGGGCGACCTCCGGGTGAAACCGGTGCAAACATTGCTCCAAGAGGACGCGCACCCTGGCTGGGACGTGGTGCTGATGACCTGCAAAGCGTACCGATCTTGAGGACGCGATCGCGGCCGTTCACCCCGCAGTGGACAGGCGAACAGCGGTGCTGCCGGTGCTCAACGGCGTGTCCCATATTGAGCGACTTGAGGAGGCGTTCGGGGCCGGCCACGTCCTCGGCGGGCTCGCCCAAGTCTCCGCCACGCTGACGCCCACAGGGGTGGTGCGCCATCTGACGCCCCACAACAAGTTCATCTTCGGCGAACTAGACGGGCGCATGAGCGAACGTGTGCTGGCGCTCAAGGCCAGTTTTGGTGGCGCCCCGGTCGAGGCAGAGGCCGTCAGTGATGTCCGGGGCCAGATGTGGGAAAAGCTCGTTGGCCTCGGGTACTCTCGCGGCGGCGACGGTATTGATGCGTGCGAATATCGGAGAGATCGCTCGCGTGCCGGGCGGCGTGGCGCTGATGGAGCGGCTGCTGGAACGCAGCGTAGCAGCTGCAAAGGCCCACGGCCACCCTGTGCGGCCGGCTGTCTTGGAAGGCTTCTTTCGCCCGCTGCTCCGAGACACGAGCTCGCTCCTCGTTGCCTCGATGCTGCGTGACCTGGAGGCTGGGGAGCGCGTCGAAGCCGACCACATTCTCGGCTTCATGCTCAATTCTGTTCGCCGCGCGGGCGCGCCTGACGAGTTGCATGAAGCAGCGTACCTGCATGCCAAGGCCTATGAGAACCGTCGCTGTGGCGGGCGCCTCCCGCTATCCTGACAACGAAGGGCGGACTCTCGGAGCAGGCGCCCTGTGACGAGAGAGGGGCCTTACGTGGACAAGCGCGGACACGGCGGGGGGCAACGGCGACTGGCAGCCATCTTGGCAGCCGACGTCGCGGGCTATTCGCGCCAGATCGCACTTGACGAAGCGGGCGCGCTGGCTCGGCTGCGAAACGCCCGCATTGAGGTGCTTGATCCGCTTGTAGCTGCACACGGCGGGCGCGTCTTCAAGGCCATGGGCGACGGGTTCCTGGTCGAGTTCCCGAGCGCGGTCGAAGCACTGCGCTGCGCCCTGGCCTTCCAAGGCTGCATCGGTGAGCGCAACGCCGCCCTTCCCAAAACGGAGCGTCTCTCTTTCCGTCTCGGCCTGCATCAGGGCGACGTGGTGATGGCCGAGGATGGCGACGTGCTCGGCGACGGGGTGAATATCGCTGCCCGGCTCGAGCGGTTGGCCGAGCCGGACGGCATTGTGATTTCGGCACGGGTGCGCGAGGACGTGGTCGGCAAGCTTGCGCTCGAGACTGAGGACTCGGGCGAGTGCGTGCTGAAGAACATTCCGCAGCCCGTGCGCCTGTTCCGCCTTCGCTTGGGTGCGAGCCCGGGCACCGCCGAGCCGCCTCGGCCGCCACTCCCATTACCGCAGAAGCCCTTCCTTGTCGTGCTGCCCTTCCAGAACATGTCCGGCGATCCGGAGCAGGAGTACTTCGCCGACGGCATCACCGAGGAACTGACCACAGCTCTGTCGCGCGTGCGGTGGTTTTTCATCATCGCCCGCAACACGGCCTTCACCTACAAGGGCCGCGCCGTAGATGTGCGCCAGGTCGGGCGGGAGTTGGGCGTGCGCTACGTGCTTGAGGGCAGCGTACGAAAGTCCGGCAATCGCGTGCGCATTACTGGTCAGCTAGTCGAGGCCGAGACAAGAAACCATATCTGGGCCCACCGGTTCGACGATGAGTTAGCCGATATCTTCGCTCTTCAAGACCGGGTGGCCGGGGCAGTAGCTGGTGCGATCGAGCCCAGCCTTCGTGAAGCTGAAATTGAGCGCGTGCGGCGTAAGCCCACCGAAAGCCTGGATGCCTACGATTATTACCTGCGTGCTCTGCCGCAGTTCTATGCTCTTACGGCTGAAAGTGCAGATGAAGCGCTCACGCTATTTCGAAGCGCGATTGCGCTGGACCCCGACTTTGCACCGGCCAAGGCTCGCGCGGCATTCTGCCAAGCGATGCGGGTCGTTCAAGGGCAGGACAGCCCTGGCGACGGCGAGGAAGGAGTTCGACTTGCGCAGGAGGCAATAGCATCTGGTCCTGACGACCCAGCTACGCTGGCGTGGGCAGCGGCCGTTCTCGCATACCCTGGTTGGGATCATGGGTCCGCACTCGCTGCAGCCGAAAGAGCAGTCACGCTGAACCCCAACTCGGCGGAGGCGCAGCTCGCTGTTGGCTGGATCAACGTCTGGCTATGCCGTCCGGGGATCGCGGTCACGCATCTAGAGCATGCGCTCCGTCTCAGCCCACTTGGCCCAGACGTGCCACATGCCTTGAGCGGTCTTGCAGTCGCCTATCTCATTGCCGGTAAGCATCAGATGGCACTTGACGCAAGCCTGAAAGTGCTTCAGCAGCGGCCCACTTGGGTCACAGCGCATCGCGCAACAGTAACTGCGCTCTCCTTCCTGGGCAGGCGTGAAGAAGCAGCGGTAGCGGCGCTCCGATATCGAGAGATTGCCCCGGCGTCGGCCCGGGTCTTTGCCGAGCGCGAACGCCGGCTGTTTGTCGATGCCGGGTTTGTCCGCGCCCGCAGTCACGCACTGCGCGAGGCAGGATTACCGGAATGAGTCCTGCGCTTGCGGCCGTGCTATTCCGTTGCGCCCGCCTTCGGTTGCGGGCGCTTCGGGTTGGCCCGGCTGGCCGCCGCAGCACGCCACCGGAGAGATCAGAAGAACGTCTTAATCGCCGAGACCACGGTATAATCGTCGTCGACCAGCGGGATGACCTGCCACTTGTCGAAAGTCGTGCAGGGGTGCGAGACGCCTAACGCCACCATGTCGCCGACCGCAAGTGGACTGTCCACCGGCACCGTCAGGTGGCAATGCTGGTCGTTGAGCCCGGTAACGACATGACCGGCTCCGAGCTCGGCGATGGCGCGCGCGTCGACCCCGGCCTGCGGGCGCACCCATTTGAGCGGCACGGGAAGATCGATGTCAATGAAACATCGCGCTTGCCGATTGTGAGAATCGCCTTCGTACGCTCGGGCCTCGACTGAACATAGGCCCAGACCTCCAAGGCCGGGATCAAACCGGGGCCGAGATTGTCGAGTTGGGGGGCGCGCTTGCGAAATCTCCGCGAAGGCCTCGCGATACATCTTCGAATCGTGCGTGAGATAGCAGCCGCTGCGCGTCACCACCAGGAACCCGTGAGCGATCCCGGCCTTGCCGAAGCGGTCGATAACGAGGTCGTAGAACGCCGAGCCACCGGCGCTGATGACGATCTGCCCCGGTGCGAAAAGCTCCGCATCCTCGCAAGCGATGGCGATCTCAACGAGAAAATCAAGGAAGCGCGACACTGTCGCGGCATCGTCCGCGGGCGAGCCGGTATGGACCAGCCCTTCGAATCCCTCGACGCCGCGCAGTGTGAGGTGCGGGCCCGCGGCCTTCACCGCGCGCGCCACGGCAAGCGCCGCCGTGATATCGCGGCAACCGGTGCGACCGCCTGCCATCCCGCCTTCGAGCAGCACCTGCAGCGGCCGGCCCGGCACCGCAGCGCGCGCCGCCGCCGCAAGCTGCTCGACATTGGCTACTGAATCGACGAGGCAATAGAAGTCGAAGGTGGCATCACGCTTGAGCTCGCCAAACACATAGGAGATCGCCTGGCGGCCGACGAGCTGGTTCGCCAGCACCACTCGGTCGATACCGAAATCGCGGCAGATTCGCAGCTGCTGAGCCGTTGCGATGGTCATCGCCCAGGCGCCGTCGGCCAGTTGATCGCGGAACAGCTGCGGGCTCATTGTCGTTTTGCCGTGCGGGGCGATGACCGCACCTGACAACGCCAGGAACTCGCGCATCCACTGCCCGTTCTGACGCAACGCCGATTGGCGCAGCACCGCAAGCGGCAGCGGCAGATCTTCGCGCAGCACATTCCAGCCCTTCGCCCCGATCTCGCCGAGCGGAAACCCCGCGACGTCGCCAGGCATGCCTTTAACGCTGCCGTCGAGGATGATGGCTTCGATATCCGGGAACTTCATCCGACACTTCTCAGGTTGGGCGGGACATTCGATCCTTGGAGCGGCAAATTAGTCCAGCGAGCGCGTCGATAGAAGCGGCTTGCGACTGCGGGGGAAGGGCACGTTCAGCTCTTCTCGCTTTCGCTGTCCGGCCAGGCGCAGCTATAGCGGGCGATGCGCAGGTTCGGATGCTGGCCGACCCATTGCGCGAGATAGGGCTGCGCCTGTTCCATGCAGGCGCGCAACGAGCCGTTGGACTGGAACAGCAGATGATGCGTCTGGCAGACGCCGGGGCTCACGATCGAGCAGGCCAGCACGATCAGGTCAACCATGTTCATGGGCGGTCTCCGGCTGCGAGGCGGATATACGCACAATCGTCCGCTGGGGAACGCATGGATGCGTCACGGGGCCGCAACCGGGAGTAATATTTCCCCGCGGCCGAGCGTCGCATTGTCGCCGGTGAAGCGCGCGAGCGGCCGGCCGAGCAGCCGTGCGGCCGGCCGGCTGGTTTCCGCGGCCGCCCGCGCGAGCAGCCGGACGAATACCGGATCGGGCCTCCCGGACGCTGCGAAGCTCGGCATCAGGGCCGCCGCCTCACCCAGCACCAGCGTGCCGCGCCGCATCAGGATGCCCGGCGACGGGCCGCAGGAGCCGCAGACGATCAGCGTGCCCGCGATCATTCGGCAGCCGGGTGCCTCGCCGGCGCTGCCCTCGATGACGATCAGCCCGCGCCGCAGCCGGTCGCCCGCCCGCGCCCCGGCCCGGCCGCGCACCAGCAGCACCCCGCCCGCCATCCCCGCCGGCTCGCCGGCGAGCGGCCCGCCCAGACAGTCGCCCGCATCGCCCGCGATCACGATCTCCCCGCCACGCATCGAGCTGCCCGCGAACGGCCCGGTATCGCCCCGGATGTCGAGCCGGCCACTCTGCATTCTGCGCCCCGCGCAGGCTCCCGCCGCGCCGTCGACCAGCAGCGTGCCCTCCTCCATCGCCTCGGCCACGCGGTCGAATCGCGGCGAGCCACCCTCGATCACGATATTGCCGGGATCGTCGCCGCGCACCCGGAACAGATCGCCGACCGCGAGCGGGGCGCGCGTCGTCTGGATCGGCAGGCGTTCGATCGCGGCGCGGTCCAGCTCCGCGAGCCGCGCCGGCACCAGAGCCGAGAGATCGACCCGCTGCGGCGGCGGCTCGCGCAGCGTGAAGCGCAGCGCCGCCATCAGATCAGAAGCTTTTCGTGCCGGCCCATCTCGGTGCCGTAGCAGCCCTCCCTCAACCCTCTCCCATCTCCAGGATTCACACATTGTTTCCGCAATGACCCGGAGCGGTCAGCGCTCAAGCCCTCTCCGCCCTCGGGGGCGGAGAGGGTTGGGTGAGGTGGGGGCCAGCCGCCGGGGCATTGCGGGCGCAAAACATGCTCACACACGCGCTGCGGCGTGGCCGCACGGATAGGGAACGGCGCCGCTGGCGTGTGTTGCGTGAGAGGGGCTTGCCATGGAAGTTCCGCCCAATCCCCCACCTCACCCCGACCCTCTCCGCCCCCGAGGGCGGAGAGGGAGTTGAGCGTCGCCGCTTGCGGAATGCCCCGTCTCGAGAGGAGGGCTGCTTGGTCGCTCCGTTGGACCATCACCATCAAATCAGCTCGCGCAGATGAAAATGGTGGCGGCCGAGCTTGCCGCCGTAATTGCCGGCGCCGATCCGTGCCGCACCCTGCTCCGGCCCGAGCGCCACCGCCGCCTTCAGCCCCGCGCGCATCGCATCGGCGACGGAGGCGGGCGTCAGCCCGTCGATCACGATCTCGAGCACCGCGGCGATATCGGGATCGAGTGCCGTGCCGCCGGCGCCGCGCAGCGTCGGGCAGTAGGCATTGTTGGTGGAGGCCGGCAGCGCCTTGTATTTGGAGCCGACCTTCGAGCCGGATCGCGTGATGCCGCCGGGGAACGGCATGATTGCACCGGACACTTCCGCCATCGCCGCCGCCGCCGCCTCGGCCGCGCGCAGCGTCGCGGCACCACTCCGAGCCATCAGCAGCAAATTGCCGCCGCCGACCGCGCCCTTGGTCAGCCCGGTGGTGCCCTCGATGACGAACTCACCGTCCATCACCGGGATGCGCCAATAGTGCTTGCCCGCGAACTTCTTCGAGATCTGCCAGCCGTCGCCGAAATAGCGCAGCCCGTCGCCGAGCTTCAGCGTCTCGGCGCCATCGAGGCCGGCATAGCAGGCCGAGCCGGGGCTGGTCAGCACGCATTGCCCGACGCGGTTCGTCACCTGCTTCTGCAATTCCGCCGTCGAGCCGGCGAACACCAGCACGCGCACGCCCGGCCGTCGGTCCGGCGTCGCCTCGGGGCCCAATTCGGCGTCGATCCCGGCCTCGGCGCCGCAGGCGATGATCGAGGTTGCGAAGCCGGTCATTGTCACCGCTGCCTGCCGCGCCCAGCGGCGGGTCGGCGCCGTGATCACAAGCGCGGTCGCGCGCATGTCGAAGGCTTCGGCAAAGCTGTCGTCGATGCGCACGCCGTTGCGTATCAGGCCGGGCACGGCACGATTTCCGCGGGCACCATCCAGGCCGGCACGTCGAATGCCGATTGCGCAACGCCCCAAGTGCGCTCGGCGAAATCGTCGAGCCGCCGCTCGATCGCGCGGTCGAAATCGGGTGCCACCGCGAGCACGCGGCCCTCCGTGTGCGCCACCGCCTCGCCGTCGCGGAAGATCAGCGCGCCGTCCTTGAACACCAGTGCCGCTTCCCGAAACGTTTTGGAAAGATCGGCCTGCGGGCGATACGCAGCGATGTCGGCGCGCGCACCCGGTGCGAGGTGCCCGCGATCGGCAAGCCCCAGCAGCCGCGCGGGTGCCGCGCGCGTCATCATCGCGATCTCGGTCCACGAATACTCGCGCGCGATCGAGGGCAACGTCGTGACGGCCATTGCCTCGGCCGGCAGCTCGGCGATCCAGCGCGCCCGCGTCTCGCGGCTCATCAGCAGCGAAAAGAGGTCGGGATAGGTGGTGAACGGCGCCCCGTTCGGATGGTCCGTCGTGAAAAACAGCCGCATCGGATCGCGCACGAGCAAAAAAAACTCCAGCCCCGCCGCCCATTGCACCGCGTTGTGGAAGTTCGTGCGCCGATACCGGTACGGCACGATGCCGCCGCCGTTGCCGTCGCCCTCCCAGATCACCGACTTGCGCGGATGCGCCTGGCCGCGCGCGCCGAACTGGCGCAGCACGTCGGACGACACCGTGACCGTCTGCCCGAACATCACCTGCCCGACATCGGCGGTTATCTTCGGGTTCGCCCCGATCGCTTCGGCGAGCGCGGGCGCGGCAGAAGAAAACCCGCGCGGCCCCTCGGTGCCGTAGGCGTAGAATTGCAGATGTGCCAGATGCAGCGGCCGACCCTCGGCCGCGGCGATCGTCGCGAGTGCGGTCTCGACATTGCCCGGCAGGCCGAGATTGGAACAGTGCAGATGCACCGGATGCGGCACGCCGAGTGCTGCCACCGCGTTCTGCATCGCGTGGATGATCGCGCGCGACGAGACGCCCCATTCCGGCACCGCGTCATCGAGTCCGAAGCGCCGCGCGTTCTGCTTGAACGCCGCGGCCCCGCCCGGATTGATCACTTTCACGCCCAGCGCCCGCGCGCCCCCGAGCATCCGTCCGGCGTAATCTGCAACGGCTGCGTCGCCCGCATCGCCGCGCAGCAGCTCGAACAAAAAATCCTCGTTGCCGAGCACCACCAGGATCGCCTTGTCGATATAGGGGATCGCCGCCAGTTCGAGCTGCGCCTGCACCGCGACATGCGGCGAGATCGCCGGTTCGACGACGGTCGTGAAGCCCATCCGGGCATAGAGCCGGCCGATCTCGTGCGAGACGGGTGCAGCGTCGAAATGTCCGCCTGTGCGCTGTTCGGGCAGCAGCAGGCGCGCCGAGTTCACGTTGAAGCCGGCGATGTGGCTGTGGATGTCGATGCCGCCCGCCATCACGATCGCACCGGCGGCATCGTGGCGCGCATCCGGCGCGCGATCCTGGGGTGCCACGATCCGCCCGTCCTCGAACCACAGATCGGCGGTCTCGTCGCGCCCGTGCGCGGGATCGATCACCCGCCCCCCGCGAGCAGCGTCAGCATGGCAGCGCCGCCAGGATGCGGCCGAGCGCATCGGCCGCCGAGGGCGCGTCGCCCGCTCCCGCTGCCTCGCGCGCGACCAGCGTGCCCAGTGCGGGATCGAACAGCACCGCGTCGTGATCGACGCCGGGGCGGCCCACGGTGATCGCGACCGCGGGGGGTGCGGCAAAACGCGTCCCCGGAGCCGTGAGCGCCACGCTTGGAACGTTCCAAGAGGGCGCCGATCCCGCGATCGCGTCGATCCACAGTGCCGCGTCTGCCTCGCTCGCCGCGATCATGCGCGCCGCGTCGAACCGCCAGGGGTCGTGCTCCGCCTCGCCGCGCCCGAAGCCGACCCGGACAGGAAAGCCGGTGAGCCACCCGCAGGTCTGCGCGACGCCGGCCGCGTTGCCGGGGGCTGCGACCGGCAGACCGGCAAACCGGGTGTGCGCGTTGAGGTCGTCGATCAGCCCGCACAGCATCTCGATCGCGAGCGCGTCGAGGGTGCCCGTCGACCACGACACCACGCCGTAACGCGCGGACTTGAGCGCCTCGGCGAGGCCGGACAACGCCCGCAGCCGCGCCGCCGCCAGCCGCACCGGCCGGCCGGCCACGATCGCCCGCAGCGCGCCGAGCAGACCGGGCAATTCCGCCACACTCGCCGCAATGATCTCGGCCCCCGCGATCGCCGCATCCCGCCCCGGCCCGAGCCGGATCACGCGCCGCGCCGATCCCGCGCCCCGCGGCAGCACGGGCGCCGCTGCGACACCCGGCCACGCCGCCCCCGCTCCGACCAACAGCGCCAGATCGGCCCGCGCCCGCGCCTCCGGCGGGGTCGCCACCATCCAACCAGCGCTGCGCATCACCTCCAGATCGCGCAGCAGCGGCCCCGAATGGGCGTGGTCGATCACGCCGCCGATCCGCCGCGCCAGCGCCACCGCTGCCGCCGCACCAGCCGCGTCGGTCGCCATGCCGCTCACCACCGCACAGCGACTGGCGCCCAGAATGCGCGCGGCCTCCGCCACCGCGGCCTCAAGCGGGGCCGCGCGTCCCCCGATCGAGGCGCCGCTCACCGATCGTACTTGATATAGGCGAAGCGCTGGTCGGTGCTGGGCGTGCCTTCCAGCGGCCCGCCCTCCGTCCCCGGCTGCCAGCCGATCACCTCCTCGATCTTGCGGGCCAGCGCGAAATCCTTCTCGGTGATGCCCTTCGCCGTGTGCGTCATCAGCCGCACCTCGACCCAGGCGTAGGAGAGGCTCATGTCCGGGTGGTGCCACGCCGCCTCGGCGAGGTGGCCCACGGCGTTGGCGACCATCAGCGTCGCCTTCCACGAATGCGTGCGGAAGGTGCGGCGAATCCAGCCGCGCTCGAGCTTCCAGTGCGGCAGCTCGGCGCGGAGGCGCGCCTCCACGTCGGCCTCGGGAATGGCGTGCTCAGTCGGCTCGGCCATGGTGTCTCGCTCCCCTCCCCGGCCGGCGCGGTTGCCGCGCCCGCTCGCACGATGGAACATGCGGCATGACCGTAGCGCAGCACAACGAGCAGGTGAGCGTGCGCGCGACCGCGCGGCTGCATATGGGCTTCCTCGACCTGAACGGATCGCTTGGGCGACGGTTCGGCAGCATCGGCCTAGCACTCGATGCGCCAGCGACCGTGCTCACCGCCGCCCGCAGCGATCACGATGCGATCACCGGCGGGGAGCAGGCGCGCATTGCCCGCCACCTTGCCGCTCTGATCCCCGCCCTCGGCCTCCCCGCCGGCCATAGCATCGACGTGCGAGAGGCAATCCCGGCGCATTCCGGCCTCGGCTCGGGCACTCAGCTCGCGCTGGCGCTGGCGGCCGCGCTGCGGCGGCTGCACGGGCTGGCGCCGGACCCGGCGGGCGATGCGGCGCGCCTCGGCCGTGGCACGCGGTCGGGCATTGGCGTGGCCCTCTTCACCGCCGGCGGCTTCGTGCTCGACGGCGGCCGCGGCGCCTCGGCGGCACCCCGCCGGCCCTCGCCCGCCTGCCCGTGCCGCCCGCTGGCGGGTGCTGCTGCTGCTCGACCCTGCGCAGGCGGGTCTCTCCGGCGCCCGCGAGGTCGAGGCGTTCCGCGCGCTGGCGCCGATGCCGGACACGACCGCAGCACACCTTTGCCGGCTGGCGCTGATGCGGCTGCTGCCGTCGCTGGCCGAGGCCGATCTGGAGAACTTCGGCGCGGCGCTCACGGAAATTCAGGCGATCGTCGGCGACATTCGCCCCCGCGCAAGGCAGCCGCTTCGCCAGCCCTCGCGTCGCGGCGGCCCTGGCAGCGCTGACGGCGGCGGGTGCGCACGGCGCCGGCCGAGCTCCTGGGGACCGACGGGATTCGCTTTCGCGCCCGACGAGGCGGCGGCCCGCGCGTGGCGGGAAGCCGTGCAATCCCGGGCGCGGGTCTGGACATCCGCATCTGCCGCGCGCTCAATCGAGGCGCGGCGGTGACGCTGTCGGGAGGGCACCGAGTGCGCCTGCGCCGCGCCGCCGAATAGCGTTGGCCAAACAAAACGGGCAAGCAAAACGGGGGCCGCATGGCGGACAAGCACATCCTTCCATGCTCACCCCGCTGCCGCACGCGAGCCCCTTCGACGCAAACATGGCGCTCGATGCCGGCTTCGATGCGGTGCTGCCCTATATCTCGGTGAAGCACGACGATGTGACCGGGCTGGTGCAGGACGCGATGTTCTCCCGCCCGCCGAAGCTCGGCGTCCATACCGGCATCTTCATCGGCGGCCGCGACGCGATCGGGGCGCTGGACATGCTGGAGGCGGCGAAGGCGGCGATGGTGCCGCCCTTCGCGGTCTCGCTGTTCGCCGATCCCGCCGGCTCGTTCACCACCGCCGCCGCGATGGTCGCCCGCGTCGAGCGGCTGCTGAAGCGCGAGCGGAGCGCGACCTCAAGGGCCTAGCGGTTGCGGTGTTCGTCCACGGGCGTGGTCGGCTTCGCCTCCGGCGTGATCGCGGCCCTCGAAGGCGCGAACGTCACTCTGGTCGGCTACGACGGTCCCGACCGCGTCGCGCGCTCGGCCGAGGAGATCGGGCGCCGCTTCGGCGTGCAGGTGAAGCCCGCGGACGGCAGCGCCGAGGACCGCAAGGGCGCGATCCTGGAACAGGCCGAGGCGGCGTTCTGCGCCGGTCGTGCGGGCGTGCAGATCATCGATGCGGCCCTGCTATCGCGCGGGCGGCGGCTGCTGGCGGTTGCCGACGTCAACGCCGTGCCGCCGCTTGGCGTCGCCGGGCTGGAGGTGAACGCCGATGGCGCCAGATCGGACCCGGCGGCGCTCGGCCTCGGTGCGCTCGCCATCGGCCAGACCAAGTATCGCACCGAGTTCGGCTTGTTCCGCCGGATGATCGAAGCGGAGAAGCCGGTCCGCCTCGACTTCCGGGACGCATTCGCGCTGGCCCGTGAGCTCGCCGCCTGAGCGGGGCTTCGTCCTGATCGCCGCCCTGTCCGGCCGTGCCCTCGCCGCCGCCGCTGTCCGCTCGGGCTACCGGCCGCTGGTCGCCGATTTGTTCGCCGATCTCGACACGGCCGAACTCGCCGCTGCTGCCGAGCGCGTTCCCGGCAGCCTCGCTCGCGGCTTCCGCGGCTCGGCCCTGCTCGCCGCCCTCGACCGCCTCGCTGTCGGGCGCTCGCCGGCCGGCGTGGTGTGCGGCGCCGGGTTCGAGGACCGGACCGCGCTGCTCGCCGCAATCGGCCGCCGCCACCGCCTGCTCGGCAACCCGCCCGCGACAGTGCGGGCGGTCAAGCAGCCCGACCGGCTGGCCGCTCTCTGCGCCCGCGTCGGCGTCCGCATCCGCGGATCCAGGAGCGACTGGGGGACCGGCCGGGGCCGAGCCGGCGTTGGCTGGAGAAGCGCGTGGGCGGCTCAGGCGGCGTGCATGTCCGGCCGCTCGAAGCCGGGTCCCGCCCGCGCCCCGGACGCTATGCACAGGCCCGCATCGCCGGGCGTCCGGTTCGCCCTCGTCCTCGCCGATGCGAAGCGCGCGCTGGTGCTCGGTTTCTCCGAGCAATGGTGCGCGCCCACCCCGGCCGGCCGTTCCGCTACGGCGGCGCGGTCCGGCCAGCGACCCTGCCCGCGCCGATCGCATACGCGCTGCGCGAGGCGGCGGTACGGCTGGTCGCCGGCACCGGACTCGTCGGACTGAACCGCTCGAATTCATGGTGCGGCGCGACGGGGTCGATCTGATTGAGGTCAACCCGCGCCCTGGTGCCACGCTAGACGTGTTCCCCCACCGCGAGCTGTTCGCGGCCCACCTCGCAGCTTGCGACGGCGTGCTGCCCGACGCGCCGCTCGCCTTCGCCGGCGCCGAAGCCGCGGCGATCGCTCTATGCCCGCGCTCGCTCGCGGTCCCCCCCGAATTCCACTGGCCCGACTGGACCGCCGATCGCGAGCCGCCCGGGCGCACGGTCGCCGCGGAGGCGCCGCTCTGCACCGTGCTCGCTTCCGCCCCCAGTGCGGGCGCGGCCCGCGCCCTCGCCCACACGCGGACGGCCGCGATCCTCGGCATGATGGAGCAACCGCATGGCTGAGCCGCAAGCGATCAGCGTCAATGGCCGCGCGTGGCCGCTGTTCGAGGCGCTTGCGCCGATGCCGATGCGCTGCGCATCGGTGTGACGGTTGCCAGCGGCGCGCGCCTCGTCGATGCCGGGGCGAAACGGCCGGGCGGGATTGCCGCCGGGATCGCGATCGCGCGCATCTGTATGGGCGGCCTGGGTCGCATCGGACTGGCCACCGACCCCGCCCTGCCGCGCTGGCCGTGGACGATCGCGGTCGCCTCCTCGCAGCCGGTGATTGCCTGCCTCGTCAGCCAGTATGCCGGCTGGAGCCTCTCGCATGGCGAGAAGCCCGATGCGTTTTCGGCACTCGGCTCCGGTCCCGCCCGCGCGCGCGCCCGCCGCGAGAAGCTGTTAGGAACTCAACTATGCCGACGCTGCCGATGCCGCCGTGCTGGTGTTGGAAAGGCCCGCCCGCCGCCCGCTCCCCTGATCGTGCGCGTCGCCGCCGAATGCGGCGTCGCGTTATCGCGCCTCGGCATCATCTATGCGCCGACGCAGAGCCTGGCCGGCGGCGTGCAGGTGGTGCGCGCGTGCTGGAAGTGGCGTTGCACAAGCTCCACGCGCTGCATTTCCCGTTGGATC
>CAVWFK010000011.1:0-22147 GCA_963754235.1 uncultured Alphaproteobacteria bacterium
CGGCACTCCGGCCAGATAGGCGCGCAGCACCTCCTCGTTCTTGCGGACCTCGTCGGGTCGGCCTTCGGCGATCTTCTCGCCGTGATCGAGCACCAGCACCTTGTCGGCAAGCCGCGTCACCACATCAGCTTGTGCTCGATCACAGCACGGTCACGCCGAGGGCGTGAAGCTGCTTGATCTGCTCGGCGAGTTCCTGGCTCTCGGCCGGGTTCATGCCGGCGGTGGGTTCGTCGAGGAGCAGAATTTCCGGCCGCGACGCCAGCGCACGCGCGATCTCGGTGCGGCGGCGGTTGGCGTAGGAGAGATGCGCCACCGCCTGCGTCAACCCCGCGGCAGCAGCCGGTTGCCGAAGATGCCGAAACCTGCGTCCCCCACTCGGCGCCGCCGCCTCCTCGCGCTTCGTGTGGGGCAGATCGAGGACGGCGCGAACGCCCCCGTGTCCAGCCGTGCGTGCTGGCCGATCAGGGTGTCTCCCATCACCGTCAAATTCGGGGACAGGCGGATGTTCTGGAAGGTGCGCGCCACACCGGCACTCAGGATCTGATCGGGCCGCAGGCCGAGGATGTCACGCCCGCGGAACTGGATGGTGCCGCTTGCCGCTTCCGTCAGCCCGGTGATGACGTTGAACAGCGTCGATTTTCCCGAGCCGTTCGGCCCGATCACCGCGACCACGCTGCCCTGCGGCACGGTCAGATCAATCGCATTCAGGGCCACCAGTCCGCCTCAGCCACGGTGACACCGCGCACCTCCAACACCGGGCCGCCGGCGTAAGAATCGCCCCCAGCCCCTTGATGCCGACGG
The DNA here is from genome assembly GCA_963754235.1 of uncultured Alphaproteobacteria bacterium. GTDB lineage: Bacteria > Pseudomonadota > Alphaproteobacteria > Acetobacterales > Acetobacteraceae > DATAYA01. Next base: position 802 of record CAVWFK010000011.1, read on the forward strand.
CGCTGCCGCGCCGCACCTCGGCGTGCTGCTGCTCGAAGCTCAGCGCCGCCTGGTGGCGATAGGCCGGCAGCAGCCCGCCGCGGCGGAACAGCATCATCAGCACCACAATGATGCCCAAGATCAGCTCGATCGACTGCGTGAGGTCGAGTTTCTCGAGGAATGGGCTGCCGACCATATGCCCAAACGATTAAATCAGCCCGACAGATCCTCAAGCCACCAGGATTGCAGAAGCTGGAGGACCACCGCGCCGAGCACCACGCCCCAGACGCTGCCGATGCCGCCGAGCACGACCATCACCAGGATCATGATCGAGACCGGATAGCCGAACATCTCCGGGGTCGCGGTCTGCAGCTTGGCGACATAAAACACGCCCGTGGCACCCGCGAACGCGGCCCCGGTCGCGAAAGCCAGCAGCTTGTAGCTGGTGAGATACACGCCCATCGCGCCGGCGGCGATCTCGTCCTCGCGGATCGCCATCCAGGCGCGGCCGATGCGGCTGTCGCGCAGCCGGGTGCTGACGAAGATCAGCAGTGCGACCATCGCGATCGCGACGTAGTAGTAGGGCGTGGCGGCCACGCCGAAGCTGTGGCCGAACAGCCGCGGCGCCTGCACGCCATTGAGGCCGGCGGCACCATTGGTGAGCGAGGACCAGTTGCGCACCACGATCGGCACGATCTCGCCGAAGCCCAGCGTGACGATCGCGAGATAGTCGCCGCGCAGCCGCAAGGTCGGCACGCCGAAGAGTGTTCCGAAGAACGCGGCGATGATCCCGCCCAGCGGCAGTGCGATCCAGAACGAGAGCGTGAAATGCACGAGGTCGCCGGTGGGCAGGTGCAGATGCTGCACCAGGCCCACCGCGGCCAGCGGCTGCCAGAAGCTGCTCCAGTGCGGCTCGACCTGGAAGCTCGAGAGAATGCCGTAGGTGTAGGCGCCGATCGCGAAGAACGCGGCGTAGCCGAGGTCGAGCAGGCCGGCGAAGCCCACCACGATGTTCAGGCCGAGGGCCAGGATCGCGTAGTTGGCCGCGTTGGCGCCGCTGTCGATGTTGGCGTCGTTGCCGCTGAGGATCGGGAATGCGACCGCGCCGATCGCGATCAGCGCCACGAGCGCCTGTTTGCGGCGCTCGACCGTCACCCCGCCCCAGGGACGGGTCCAGAACGAAGCGCCCGGCGAGGGGGCCAGCGGCGGGACGGTCTCGGCCGCGCTCGTGCTTTCGACCGGGGTATCAGCGGTCGCTTCGGTGGTCGTCGAGTTCATGCGCCGCTCCTCATGCCTCGTCCGATCAGGATTTGTTCGGGGCGAGGCGGCCGAACAGCCCGGACGGACGGAACACCAGCACCAGCACCAGGATCGAGAAGATGATCACGTCGGTCCATTCGGTGGCGATGAACTGGCCGCCCAGCGCCTCGATCAGCCCGATCAGCACGCCGCCGACCATGGCGCCGACGACGTTGCCGATGCCGCCCAGCACGGCGGCGGTGAAGGCCCGCAGCCCGGCGGTGAACCCGATGATGAAGCTGGTGAAGTTGTAGTAGAGGCCAAAGATCAGCCCGCCCGCCCCGGCCAGTGCCGAGCCGACGAAGAACGCGGTGACGATGACGCGATCGACTTCCACCCCCATCATGCGCGCGGCTTCCTGGTCCTGCGCGGTCGCGCGCATCGCCTTGCCCAGGCGCGAGCGCTGGACGAAGAAATGCAATCCTCCGAGCAGGACGATTGCGATCCCCCAGATCAGCACCTGCCGCAATTGGACCACCGCGCCGCCGATGGGCCAGCGCACCGTCGGCAGCGGATTCGGGAAGTTCTTCGAATCCGCGCCGACGCCGATCAGGATGATGTTGAACAGGATGTAGGAGACGCCGATCGTCGTGATCATCGCCGCCGGCCCCTTGACGTTGCGCAAGGGGCGCAGCGACAGCCGTTCGATCACGACGCCTAAAACGCCTGAGGCCAGCATCGTCACCCCGAATGCGAGCACCAGCGCACCGACCAGCGGCAGCCCGACCAGTATCACGCTTTGCCCGTTCAGCCCGATCGCCTGCAACGTCCACAGGCCGATGAAGCTGCCCACCATGAAGACGTTGAAATGGGCGAAGTTGATCAGCTCGAGGATGCCGTAGATGAGCGTGAACCCGAGTGCCAGCAGCGCGTACATGGCACCCAGGCTCAGCCCGTTGATGATCTGCTGGACGATCAGGTCGGTGTAGGTCATCCGCTCAGACCGAGGGAGCGTTGCCGACGTAGTGGAACTGGTGGATGATGTCGTCCACAGGGTATTTGGTGTCGTGCTGGATCTGGAACACGCTGATGATCCGGTTGTTGATGTCGCCGTTCTTGTCGAACGAGACCGGGCCTTGCAGCGTCTGCACGTTGCTGGTCTGGATCGCGTCGCGCACGGCGCTCCGGGTGACCGCCTTGCCGGTCGCAGCGACGCGCTTGATCGCGTCGAGGATCACGGTTGCCGCGTCGTAGGAGGTGATCGCGTAGTCATCCGGCACCAGGTTGAACTTCTCCTTGTAGCGCTTGATCCAGGCCTGCACCTTGGGGTCCTCGAGCACGTGCGGGGAGGCGATCGTGGCATACCAGCCCTGGGCGGCGGGGAAGCCGACCGCGCTCAGCATCTCCGGCGCGTAGACGCCGTCGCCGCCGCCCTTGGTCATCTTCGGCACGATGTCGTACGACTGCTTGGCGAGCTTGACGCCGGCCTGGGTGACGCCGCCGTAGTAGATCGCGTCCGGGTTCAGCGACTTGATCTTGGTCAGGCTCGGCGTGTAGTCCGACGCCTTCGGGTCGAGCCGGTCGCGGCCGAGCACCTGGATGCCCTTCTTCTTCGCCTGCGCCTGGAACGTATCGGCAATGCCGACGCCGTAGGCGCCGCTATCGTCGAGGATATAGACCTTCTTCACCTTGAGGTTGTCGGCATAGAAGTTCGCCATGTACGGACCCTGATAGGCATCCGTCGTCACAGTGCGGAAATAGACCGCCTTGCCCTGCGGCCGGTATTGCTGCGCGAATTGCGGGTTGGTGATGTCGGGGTTGGTCGAGGCAGGCGTGATCGTCGCCAGGTCGCCCTCGCTCAGGATCGGCGACATCGCCTTGCCCGAGCCGCTCATCTGCGGCCCGACCGAGGCGACCACGTTCTTGTTCGCCACCATCTTGCGTGCGTTCGTTGCCGCCTGCGCCGGGATCGTACTGGCCCGCGGTCGCGGTGCCGTTGTCGGTCACCATGAGCTTCAGCTTGTAGCCGGCGACGCCGCCTTTCGCGTTGGCGTCGTCGATCGCGAGCATGGCGCCGTCCTTGATCCTGGTCGCGGATTCGGCGTCCGATCCAGTGAGCGGCAGCGCGATGCCGATGGTGAGGGTTTTGTCCGCCGCGAGGGCGGGGTCGGCGCCGAGCGCCGCGGCCGCGGCACCGGCGCCGAGAATCTGCATGGATACGCGACGCGTGATCATGGTTCGTTGTCCTTCAGTAGACCCGGTTGGATTTTGTTTGAATTTTCGAACGGCCGTGCTGGCCCGGGAGCGCGCTGCTTCCGGGCCTTCGGCCGCATGGGCCTGCCTTGCCGGCAGGCGCGGACGTGCTCGCGGCACTTAGACCGACGGCGCGGTGCCGACGTAGTGGAACTGCCGCATGTCGTCGGCCGGCAGGCTCTTGTCCTGGCGGATCTGGAACACGCTGATGGTCTTGTTCTTCATGTCGCCGTTGGCGTCGAATGAGACCGGGCCTTGCAGCGTCTGGACGTTCGCGTTCTGGATCGCGTCGCGCACCGCCGAGCGCGTCGGTGCCTTGCCGGCGGCGGTGACGCGGCTGGATCGCATCGATGATCACCAGTGCTGCGTCGTACGACGTCACCGCGTAGTCGTCCGGCTGCACTTTGAACTGCGCCGTGTACTTCTTCACCCACTCAGCCATCTTGGACTCTTCGGTGAGGTGCGGCGAGGCGATCGTCGAATACCAGCCCTCGTTCGCCGGATTGCCGACCGCGGTCAGCATCTCCGGCCCTTGCACGCCGTCGCCGCCGCCCTTGATCATTTTCGGGATGATGTCATAGGCCTGCTTGGCGAGCTTCACGCCGGCTTGCAGCACGCCGCCGTAATAGAGTGCGTCGGGGTTCAGCGCCTTGATCTTGGTCAGGATCGGCGTGTAGTCGGCGGCCTTCGGGTCGAGCCGGTCGCGGCCCAGCACCTTCATGCCCTTCTTCTTCGCCTGCTCCTGGAACGCATCGGCGAGACCCACACCATAAGCGCCGCTGTCGTCGAGGATATAGACGCTCTTGGCGTGCAAATTGTCGGCGTAGAAATTCGCCATGTACGGACCCTGAAAGGCATCCGTCGCCACGGTGCGGAAATAGATCGGCTTGCCCGCCGGACGGTATTGCTGGGCGAATTGCGGATTGCTGATGTCAGGGTTGGTCGAGGACGGCGTGATGATCGCGAGGTCGCCCTGGCTCAGGATCGGCGCCATCGCCTTGCCCGCGCCGCTCATCTGCGGGCCGATCGCGGCAACCGTCGCCTTGTTGGAAACCATCTTGCGCGCGTTGGTGGCGGCCTGTGCCGGATCGTACTGGCCGGCGGTCGCGGTGCCGTCGTCATACGGCACGAACTTGATCATGTAGCCATTGATGCCGCCCTTGGCGTTGATCTCGTCGAACGCCATCTTGGCGCCGAACTCGACACGCCTGGCGGATTCCGCGTCTGCTCCGGTGAGCGAGGCGTCGAGCGCCACGGTGACGGTCTTGGGCGCGGCGAGCACCGGGCGGATACCGCCGGTAGCGGCGACCGCGGCGGCCCCGGCCAGGGCGCGTGCGGCGGCACGACGGGTAATCATTGGGTTTCAACTCCCTTCTGCATGGCTTCCATGCATTAAGCAGGCAGCGCCGGGAGACGCAATCCCGAAGCGCACGATCCCGCAAAAATACCGCAACGGTCCCGCCGGCGCCAGCAATTCCGCACCGGTGCACGTCGGGGTTGCGGCCGGGCCAGCCCTTCGCTGCCTCAGCGCGGCGCCACGCCCAGCAGCTGCACCCACATGCCCACGAAGGTCAGTACCCATGCCAGTAGTGCCACCCAGAACATCGCCTGCGGGATCGGCTCCAGGAACGGCAGCCGCGCGGCCCCGGCATAGACGTGCGTGGCGGTGGCGTACATGCCGAGCGGGAACACCACCGACCATAGCCCGGGGTCGTAGCCATACGGTCCGCGTCGCAACTCCTTCCACGCGAACAGGATCAGCAGCAGCGGAATCCAGAACGTGCTCGTCGCCCACAGCATCACCGTGAACGTGCCGACGAAGTGCTGCGTCCCCAGCAGGCTCGGATCGAGACCGCGCAGCAGCATGAGGCGTGCGCCAGCCAAGGTCGCGATCGCCACCGCCCCCATATTGATCCACCACGGCGCGCCCATCTCCGCCGGGTGCATCGGCCGGAACACCCAGCGGAAGAAGATCAACGCCGCCAGCAGGATGTAGAGCATCGCACCCAGCAGGTAGAAGGCAAGACATGCGAACACGAGCGGCGGCTTGTCCGCGTGCACCGCGACGTAGCTGCCAAGAACCGCGATCAATTCCGTCGCCACCACCAGCAGCAGCCAGGCGCCGTTCAGCCCATGCTCCAGGCCCGGCTTGGCGATGCTGACGGTGACGAAGCTGAGGAAGCCGTAGGTCAGCACCGCCCAGAGCGCCACGCTCAGCCAGAACAGCGGCACCACCAGCGCCTGCAGGACGCCGAAATCCGCCAGTTGGCTGCCCAGCACGGCGGTCGCGGCGACCACCGTGAAGAACGCCGGGCCGCCGTCATGGCTCGCGAACTGGCGCAGCACCGCGCCCGGGAAACGCGCGATGCGCGCCAGCAGGATCAGCCACAGCAGCGGATAGGCCACTAGGTTGACGCCGAGCAGCGGCCATACCACCGCGTCGTATTCCAGCACGTGAGCCGCGATCGAGACGATGCCGGTCGCCATGACCAGCGCGAAGGTGCCGGGGAAGAAATCCCGCAGCCAGGCCGGGCCGGCGTCGGCTGCCGGTCGCGCCACTGCGGGCGCCTCGCCATCCTTCACGCCCCATCCTTCATGCCAAATCCTTCACGCGGGGCGGCCCTTGGCGCGCGCCACGATCTGCGTCGGGTTGACGAAGCGCAGCGCCACCAGCAGCCAGGCGAGCGTGGTCAGCATATAGACGACTGCCATCGCGTCGATCGATTGCGGCGCCCGCACACCGGCCGCGAACACCGCGTAGTAGAGCGCCACCACCAGCGTCTGGCTGTCCGGCCCGGCGGTGAGGAAGGTGAGCTCGAACATCGCAATCGCGCGCACCAACACCAGCAGCAGCGCCGCCAGGATGCCCGGCAGCAGCAGCGGCACCAGCACGGTAGCGAACAGCCGCAGCGTGCCGGCGCCGAACACCCGCGCCGCCGCCTCGATGCGCGGATCGATCTGCTCGACGAACGGGATCATCACGAACACGACGAACGGCACGCTCGGCACCAGATTGGCGAGGATCACGCCCCAGATCGTCCCGGCGAGCCCGGTGCCATAGAGCGCGGTCGCGAGCGGGATGCCGTAGGTCATCGGCGGCACCAGCAACGGCAGCAGGAAGATCAGCAGCACCAGCCGCTTGCCCGGGAAATCCCGCCGCGCCAGCGCGTAGCCCGCCGGCACGCCGAGCAGGCCCGCGATCAGCACCACCGCCAGCACGACCTCGAAGGTCACGCTCAGCACATCGCCGAGCTGGAACTCGTCCCAGGCGCTGGCGTACCAGCGCGTGGTCAGGGAAGCGGGCAGCCAGGTGCCGAGCCAGCGGGTGGCGACGCTGTCGAGCACCACCGCCGCGATCATCGCCAGCAGATTGAGCACGAAGAAGCCCACCACGGTCCAGACCGCGAACGACCACAGCCGGGACGCGAAACCGTCCTGGGGCATGGACGCATCCTCGCATCCCGGCGGCCGGGCAGCCAAGCTGGCAACAACGCATCCCCGGCGGCGCTCCCGCCGACACGATCTGCCGCGCGTACGCGCGCGTGCGCAACGCGGGGATTGGGCCGCTATAGCACGCGATCCTCCGCACAAGCAATGAACCGTAAACTGGTTAATCATCTCTTTCGCATTGCAGCACAAAGGATTTTTCCGAGCTCGCCCGCTTGCCGAGGCCGCACCGCGCGGCTAGGTGTGCGGCGCCGACCCCCGGTGCCGGGAGGGCGGTGCCAGGAGGAGGCAGGATGGCCCAAGCAGCCGAGATCCGCCGGCGCCGACCGGCGCGCGAGGCGGCGCTGTCGCCCGACGGCCTGCTCGCAGCCTATCGCGACATGCTGCTGATCCGCCGCTTCGAGGAGAAGGCCGGCCAGCTCTACGGCATGGGTCTGATCGGCGGCTTTTGCCACCTCTACATCGGCCAGGAGGCGGTGGTGGTCGGCGTGCAGGCGGCGCTCTCGCCGGGCGACCAGGTCGTCACCTCGTATCGCGATCACGGCCACATGCTGGCGACCGGGATGGACCCCAAGGGTGTCATGTCCGAGCTCACCGGCCGGCGCGACGGCTACTCGCGCGGCAAGGGCGGCTCGATGCACATGTTCTCGCGCGAGAAGAATTTCTTCGGCGGCCACGGCATCGTCGGCGCGCAGGTGCCGATCGGCACCGGCCTTGCCTTCTCCGACTGGTATCGTGGCAACGACCGCATTGCGGTGACCTATTTCGGCGAGGGCGCATCGAGTCAGGGGCAGGTGTTCGAGAGCTTCAATATGGCGGCGCTGATGAAGCTGCCCGTGCTCTACGTGATCGAGAACAACCGCTACGGCATGGGCACCAGCGTCGAGCGCGCCTCGGCGTCGAAGGATTTGTCCAGGAACGGCGCGCCGTGGGGCATTCCGGGCCAGCAGGTGGACGGGATGGACGTGCTGGCAGTGAAGGCGGCGGCGGATGCCGCGGTCGCGTATTGCCGGGGCGGGCGCGGCCCGTACCTGCTGGAGATGCGGACCTATCGCTACCGCGGGCACTCGATGTCCGACCCGGACAAGTACCGCACCCGCGAGGAACGGCAGAAGATGCGCGCCGAGCGCGACCCGATCGAAGGCGCGCGCCGTCACCTGATCGAGGCGGGCCTCGACGAGGCGGCGCTGAAACGGATCGACGACGAGGTGAAGCAGCGCATCCAGGAGGCGGCCGATTTCGCGCAGGCAAGCCCGGAGCCTGATCCCGCCGAGCTCTGGACCGACGTGCTGGCGGAGGCATGATCGGCATGTCCACGCAGATCCTGATGCCGGCGCTCTCGCCCACGATGACCGAGGGCAAGCTCGCCAAGTGGCTCAAGAAGGTGGGCGACGAGGTTCACGCCGGCGACGTGATCGCCGAGATCGAGACCGACAAGGCCACGATGGAGGTGGAGGCGGTCGAAGAAGGCAAGCTCGCCCGCATCCTGGTGGACGAAGGCACCGATGCGGTCGCGGTGAACACGCCGATCGCGGTGCTCGCCGCCGACGGCGAGGCCACCGGCGCCGTCGGGAGCGCCGCCGAGCCGCCGGCGCCCGCTCCCGCCCCGAAATCCGTGCCCGCCGAACCGAAGGTCGCGGCCCCAGCCAAAGAGGGGGCCGAGGACGCGACGGCGCTGGCCACGCGCGGCACCGAGCGGCGGGCGCCCGCGGGCGAGGCGGCGCCCGCGCCCGAGCGGGATTGGGGCCAGACCCAGCCGCTCCATGTCCGCGACGCGCTGCGCGACGCGATGGCGGCGGAGCTGCGCGCCGATGACCGCGTGTTCCTGATCGGCGAGGAGGTCGCGCAGTATCAGGGCGCCTACAAGGTCAGCCAGGGCCTGCTCGACGAGTTCGGCCCCAAGCGCATCATCGACACGCCGATCACCGAGCACGGCTTCACCGGCCTTAGCGTGGGCGCCGCGATGGCCGGCCTCAAGCCGATCGTCGAGTTCATGACGTTCAACTTCGCCATGCAGGCGATGGACCAGATCATCAACTCGGCCTCAAAGACCCGCTACATGTCGGGCGGCCAGATGCAGTGCCCGATCGTATTCCGCGGTCCGAACGGCGCCGCCTCCCGCGTCGCCGCCCAGCACAGCCAGTGCTACGCGAGCTGGTACGCGCATGTGCCTGGCCTGAAGGTCGTGGCCCCGTGGTCGTCAGCGGATGCCAAGGGCCTGCTGCGCGCCGCGATCCGCGATCCCAACCCGGTGATCGTGCTCGAGAACGAGATCCTGTACGGCCAGGTGTTCGACTGCCCCGTGGCCGAGGATTTCGTCCTGCCGATCGGGCGCGCGAAGATCGAGCGGCGGGGCGATCGCGTCACCATCGTCGCTTTCGGCATCATGGTGGGCCTGGCCCTGAAGGCCGCCGACGCGCTGGCGGCAGAGGGGATCGAGGCGGAGGTGATCAACCTGCGCAGCCTGCGCCCGTTCGACACTGCGGCCATCGTCGAGAGCGTCAAGAAGACCAACCGGCTGGTGACGGTGGAGGAGGGTTGGCCCTTCGCCGGGATCGGCGCCGAGGTCGCGATGCAGATCATCGAGCACGCGTTCGACTGGCTCGACGCGCCGCCGGTGCGGGTGCACGGGCTCGACGTGCCGCTGCCCTATGCGGCGAACCTCGAAAAGCTGGCACTGCCGCAGCCCGAATGGGTGATCGACGCGGTGAAGCGGATCGTCTGAGGAGACTGGGGTGGCGACCAACATCCTGATGCCGGCGCTGTCGCCGACCATGACCGAGGGCACGCTAGCGCGCTGGCTCAAGCACGAGGGCGAGCGGGTCTCGGCGGGCGACGTGATCGCCGAGATCGAGACCGACAAGGCGACGATGGAGGTGGAGGCGGTCGATGAGGGCGTGCTTGGCCGCATCCTGGTCCCCGACGGCACCCAGGGGGTGAAGGTGAATGCGCCGATTGCGGTGCTGGTCGCCGATGGCGAGACGGTGCCGGCCGCCGATGCCGCTCCGGCGCCCGCGCCTGCGCCCGCCGCAGCGGCCGCGCCGCCCGCAGCACCCGCGCCGCCCGCAGCACCGAGGGCCGCAGCACCGGCGCCCGCCGCGCCGCCGCCGGCGGCCGCGAAGCCGAACGGCGCCCAGGCTCCGGCCCCGGCAGGCGAGAGCCGCATCTTCGCCTCGCCGCTGGCGCGGCGGATGGCGCAGCAGGCGGGGCTCGACCTCGCCGCCCTGAAAGGCTCCGGCCCGAACGGGCGCATCGTGAAGGCCGACATCGAGGCTGCCCTGCCGTCCGGCAAGCCGGCCGCTCCGGCTCCGGGCGAAGCCGCTCCGGCGCCGGCACCCGCCCCGGCGCCGGCTCCGGCGGCCGCGATCACGGCGCCGCACCGGCTGGTGCCGTTCTCCGCCACGCGCCGCGTCATCGCGCGGCGGATGGCCGAGACCAAGCACGGCGTGCCGCATTTCTACGTCGAGATGGACATCGAGATCGACGCGCTGCTGAAGCTGCGCGCCGAGCTGAACGCGAAATCGCCCAAGGAGGGCCCGGGCGCATTCAAGCTCTCGGTCAATGATCTCGTCATCAAGGCCGCCGCGATCACGCTGCGCCGTGTGCCCGCCGTGAACGCGAGCTACACCGAGCAGGGGACGGCGCTCTACGAGGACGTCGATATCAGCGTCGCGGTCTCGATCCCCGACGGGCTGATCACGCCGATCGTGCGGCGCGCCGATCAGAAGGGCCTGGCCGCGATCAGCAACGAGATGAAGGATCTGGCCGCGCGCGCCAAATCCGGCAAGCTGAAGCCGGAGGAGTTCCAGGGCGGCGGCTTCTCGATCTCCAATATGGGGATGTACGGCGTCAGCGCCTTCTCCGCGATCATCAACCCGCCGCAAGGGGCGATCCTCGCGGTCGCGGCGGGCCAGCAGCGGCCGGTGGTGCGCGACGGCGCGCTCGCGGTCGCGACGGTGATGACCTGCACGCTCTCGGTTGATCACCGAGTGATCGACGGCGCGCTCGGCGCGGAATGGCTGGCGGCGTTCAAGGCGGTGATCGAGGAGCCGCTGAGCCTGATGCTGTGATATCAGGTCCCGAAATTTTGGACGAACCCGGGCTTGCGCGTCCTCCACGTCATGCTCGGCCCCCGGGCCGGGCCGAAGGCCCGCCCGAGGACAGGCTCCGGCCGAGCATCCACGTCTTTTTGTCGGTACATCGCGAACTCGTGGATGGTCGGCCTTCCAGGCTGTGCGAGAACCTGAGTTTTGATTGAAGGGCGGTCAAGGCTGGGGTCTGTGGCAGCGGCGGTCCCGCTCCGGTCAGGCGAGTGCGGCGGCGAGGCTGGCGGGGCCGAGGAGCTTGCTGAGGCGTCCGATATTGTAGGCGAGCACGGCGAGCGCGGTTTCGGTGGCCGCCTTGGCCTTGCCGCGCAGCAGGAAGCGACCGCCCAGGAGGTATTTCAGCGCCGCAAACGGGTGCTCGGCCGTGCATCGGCGCAACCGCATCAGCGACGGGTCCGCCGCGATCCGTGCCGCCATCCGGTCGAGCGCCGGTTGGTCGATCAGTCGATAGACGTGGCGTCGGTCGGCCCCCGTGCAGCGCGACTTCAGCGGACATCCGGCACAGCTTTCGGCCCGGTAGCGCACGGCGTTGTCCGACCTGTGCCCGCCGTTGCGAACCAGGCGGCGCCCGGCCGGGCAGGTCATCGTGTCGGTCTCGGCATCGTAGCGGAAGGCCATCGGCGCAAAGTAGTCGCCTCGCCGGTTGACCTGCGCCGGCGGCCGCACTGCGGCGGCGATGCCCTCGGCCTCGCATTGCGCGGCCTGCGTCGCATTGGCGTAGCCGGTATCGGCAACCACCGTCAGCGCCGCGGCGCCGAGTACCGCCTTGGCCGCGAGCGCCATCGGCAGCAGCTGGCGAAGGTCGTTCGCATCCGTGGTCACCTCGTGGTGGAGGATCATGTGGCTGGCCGGATCGACCGCGATCTGCACGTTGTAGGAGGGCGGCTTGGCCCCGGCGCCGCTGCCCATCGGCCGTGCGTCGGGCTCGCCGGCGACGCCGAGCTCGCGACCCTCCTCGCGCAGCCGCTGCGCCAGCTCGGCAACCTTGCCGCGCTTGGCGCGCAGCACCGCCAGCGCCTCCGTGACCGCTTGCCCGCTCGCCTCGTCCGGCTCGGCCGCGTCGGCCGCGTCCATCGCCGCCAGGTGGTCGGCGATCGCTTGGTCGAGGCGCGCGATCTCCGCCGCCGCCTCGGCGCGGCTCATCACCTGCTTGCGGCTCGCCGCCGCGCGGACCTTGCTGCCGTCGATCGCCGCGATGCCGCCGGCGAACAGGCCGCGGTCGCGGCAGAACCGAACCAGCGCGCCGCAGCTGGCGATGATCTGCGGGCCGTTGTCGCGCCGGAAGTCGGCGATCGTCTTGAAGTCGGGGGTCAGCCGGCCCAGCAGCCACATCAGCTCGACGTTGCGCTGGCATTCGCGCTCCAGCTTGCGCGACGAGCGAACCCCGTTGAGGGTGCCGTAGATATAGAGCTTGAGCAGATCGCGCGGATCGTAGCCCGGGCGGCCCTCCCGCGCCGGCACCGCTCGCTCGAAGCCCAGAGCTGGCATGTCGAGGCTGGTCACGAACGCGTCGATCACTCGCACCACCGCGTCGGCGGCGACGTAGTCGTCCACCGCCGGCGGCAACAGCGTCACCTGTCCGCGATCGACACCTTCGATAAACCCCATGCGATCCCCCGCGAATTGAGGGAGGATTCTAGAATGACAAGTCCGCGCGACGCGAGTTTTCACACAGCCTGCTTCGCCGACCATGACGGTGAAGATGAGTCGATTTTTTCGACGCCTGTTATGACAGGTCTCGCACTGCGGGAGGCAATTCCGGCCGACCTCCCGACCGTCCTCCGCTTCGTCCGCGCGCTCGCCGAGTACGAGCGGCTTGCAGACGAGGTCCGTGCGACCGAGACGGATTTCGGCGAGGCACTGTTCGGCGAACCGCGCCGCGCCTACGCGCTGCTCGCCGAGATCGGCGGAAGCGCGGTCGGCTTCGCGGTCTGGTTCTACGATTTCAGCACCTTCGAGGGTCGCCCCGGCCTCTGGGTCGAGGACGTGTTCGTCGATCTCGAGCGGCGCGGGCAGGGCATCGGGCGCGCGATCTTCGCATGGCTGGCCCGCCGCGCCTTGCACGAAGGCTGCACGCGCATGAACTGGTCGGTGCTCGACTGGAACGCGCCATCGATTGCCTTCTATCGCGGCCTCGGCGCGGTGCCGCAGGACGAATGGACGGTGCAGCGCCTCTCCGGCGACGCGCTCGCAGCCCTCGCGGGAATGGAGTGAGATGGACAGCACGTTCGACCTGATCGTCGTCGGCGGCGGTCCCGGCGGCTACGTCGCCGCGATCCGCGCCGCCCAGCTCGGCCTCAAGGCCGCGGTGGTGGAGCGCGAGCATCTCGGCGGCATCTGCCTCAACTGGGGCTGCATTCCGACCAAGGCATTGCTGCGCACGTCAGAAATAAATCATCTGCTGCATCACCTGCCCGAGTTCGGTTTTGCGGCTGTCGAATCGCGCTTCGAGATCGATAAAGTGGTGAAGCGCTCGCGCGCGGTTGCCAAGCAGCTCTCGTCCGGGGTCGGGCACTTGCTGAAGAAGAACAAGGTCGCGGTGTTCGACGGAAGCGGCAGGCTCGCGGGCAGGAACACGCTCACCGTCACCAAGGACGGGCGCGACCCCGCGACGCTGACCGCACCGCACATCATCCTCGCCACCGGCGCGCGCGCCCGCCAGCTTCCCGGACTCGAATCCGATGGCGCGCTGATCTGGGACTACAAGGCGGCGATGGTGCCGAAGGCGATGCCGAAATCGCTGCTGGTCGTCGGCTCCGGCGCCATCGGCATCGAGTTCGCGAGCTTCTACCGCAACATGGGGGCGGAGGTGACGGTCGTGGAAGTGCTCGACCGCGTGCTGCCGGTCGAGGACGAGGAGATCAGCGCCTTCGCGCGCAAGGCGTTCGAGAAGCAGGGCATCCGCATCTTCACCAGTGCCACGGTCAAGGGGGCGAAGAAGAACGCCGACAGCGTGACAGCGAGCGTTGCCGCGAACGGGTCTGCGCAGGAGATCACCGTCGATCGCGTGATCTCCGCCGTCGGCATCGTCGGCAATGTCGAGGGCATCGGCCTCGAAGGCACGCGCATCGAGGTTGATCGGAGGCACGTCAAGATCGACGAATACTGCCGCACCGGCGAGCCGGGCGTGTATGCGATCGGCGATTTGTGCGGGCCGCCCTGGCTCGCACACAAGGCGAGCCACGAGGGCGTGGTGTGCGTGGAAAAGCTCGCCGGCCTCAACGACGTCCACCCGATCGACTGGACCAACGTTCCCGGCTGCACCTATTCCCGCCCGCAGGTCGCCTCGGTCGGCCTGACCGAGGCGCGTGCCAAGGCCGAGGGGCACGAGGTGCGCGTCGGCCGCTTCCCGTTCATCGGCAACGGCAAGGCGATCGCGATGGGCGAGCCGGAGGGCATGGTGAAGACCGTGTTCGACGCCGCGACCGGCGAGCTATTGGGCGCGCACATGATCGGCGCCGAGGTCACCGAGCTGATCCAGGGCTATGTGGTGGCGCGCACGCTCGAGAGCACCGAGGCCGAGCTGATCAACACCATCTTCCCCCACCCGACGGTGAGCGAGACGATGCACGAGGCGGTGCTGGACGCGTACGGGCGGGCAATCCATTTTTGATTCCGGCGATCCTCAACTCCCTCTCCGCCCTCGGGGGCGGAGAGGGCTTGAGCCGCTCACCGATACGGCGCCGCCCACCGACATGGGTCACCACGAATGAATCAAGCGACTCCCCGCCTCGCGCTGATCCTCGGCGGCGCGCGCTCCGGCAAGAGCCGACACGCGGAGTCGCTGGTGATGACGCACGCGCCGCCGTGGTTCTATCTTGCCACCGCCGAGCCGGGGGATGCCGAGATGCGCGCCCGCATTGCCGAACACCGCGCCCGCCGCGGGCCCGAGTGGCGCACGGTCGAGACGCCGCGCGATCTGGCCACGTCGCTGTCCGATACACCGGACGCGGCGGCGCTGGTCGATTGCCTGACGCTCTGGCTCAGCAACCTGATGCTGACGGAGGCTGACATCGACGCAGAGACCGACGCACTCGAAGCCGCGTTGCGGCGCCGGACAGCGCCGACTGTGCTGGTCGCGAACGAGGTCGGTCTCGGCATCGTGCCGGAGAACGGGCTGGCGCGGCGCTTCCGCGATGCCGCGGGGCTGCTCAATCAGCGAATCGCGGCGCTGGCCGATCGCGTCGTGTTCGTCGCTGCCGGCCTGCCATTGGTGCTGAAACCATGACCGACGATGCGGCGCGGCATCGCGCGAAGATGGCGAAGCGGAAATCGGTGCAGGATGCCGAGGTCGCCGGCAAGACGATCGAGAAGGGCCTGCTCATCGTCCATACCGGGCCGGGCAAAGGGAAATCGACCGCCGCCTTCGGGCTGCTGCTGCGCACGCTCGGACACGAGCGGCCGGCGGCGGTCGTGCAGTTCATCAAGGGCGCCTGGTCCACAGGCGAGCGCCATGCCCTGGCGCGCTTCGGCGACCTGCTCGAATGGCACACGATGGGCGAGGGATTCACCTGGGAGACGCAGGATCGCGACCGCGACATCGCCGCCTGCCGCCAGGCTTGGGCGCGCGCATGCGACCTGCTGCACCGCCCCGGCCTTGCGTTGCTGGTGCTCGACGAGATAAACGTCGCCTTCCGATATGAATATCTCGCGGTCGAGGACGTGTGCGCGGCACTCGCCGCCCGGCCGGCATCGCTGCATGTTGTCGCGACTGGCCGCAACGCGCCGCGCGCCCTGATCGACGCGGCCGACCTCGTCACCGAGATGGTGGCGGTAAAGCACCATTTCGCTGCCGGCGTGCGCGCGCAGCAGGGGATCGAATTCTGAGCGTGGGCCGCGCGATCATGCTCGCCGGCACCGGATCGAGCGTCGGCAAGTCGCTGCTAGTCGCGGGGCTGGCCCGAGCGGCGCGGCGTCGCGGCCTCGTGGTGCGGCCGTTCAAGCCGCAGAACATGTCGAACAACGCCGCAATCGCGGCCGACAGCGGCGAGATCGGCCGCGCGCAGGCGTTGCAGGCGCGCGCCGCCGGCGTGGCACCGAGCGTTCACATGAACCCGGTGCTGCTCAAGCCGCAGAGCGAGGGAGAAGCGCAGGTCGTCGTACAGGGCCGCGTCACCGCGACCGCGGCGGCCCGCCGCTTCCAGGCGATGAAGCCCGCCCTGCTGCCGCGCGTGCTGGAGAGTTTTGCGATCGTGGCCGAAGGTGCGGATCTCGTGCTGGTGGAGGGCGCGGGCAGCGCTGCCGAGACCAATCTGCGCACGGGCGACATCGCCAACATGGGCTTCGCGCGCGCCGCCCGCGTGCCGGTGGTGCTGGTGGGCGACATCGACCGGGGCGGCGTGATCGCGAGCCTGGTCGGCACCAGCGCCGTGCTCGATCCCGCCGACGCCGCGCTCGTGTGCGGCTTCATCGTCAACCGGATGCGCGGCGACGCCTCGTTGTTCGCGGACGGCTTGGCGACGATCGCCGGCCGCACGCGTTGGCCCGCGCTCGGGCTGGTGCCGCATTTCGCCGACGCCCATCGCCTGCCGGCGGAGGACTCGATGGACCTCGCCGCGCCTCGCCGGCCGGAAGCACCGCTGCGCATCGCGGTGCCGGTGCTGCCGCGCATCGCCAATTTCGACGATCTCGACCCGCTCGCAGCCGAACCGGCCGTCGATCTCACCCTCGTGCGGCGTGGCTCCGCGTTGCCGGTCTGCGATCTGGTCATTTTGACCGGCTCGAAAGCCACGATCGCCGATCTCGCTGCGCTCCGCGCCGAGGGCTGGGACATCGATTTGCTGGCGCATCGGCGCCGTTCCGGGCGGGTGCTGGGTCTCTGCGGCGGCTACCAGATGCTCGGCCGCCGCATCGCCGACCCGGACGGGATCGAGGGGCTGCCCGGCGCCGCCGACGGTCTGGGCCTGCTCGACGTCGCGACCGTGCTCGGCGGCGACAAGCGCGTGGCCGAGGTGCGCGGCATCCTGCTGCCCGAGGGCGCGCCATTCCGCGGCTACGAGATCCATCTCGGCACCACAACCGGGCCGGATGCCGAGCGGCCTTTGCTGCGGCTCGACGACGGGAGGCCGGACGGCGCGGTGTCGGCGGACGGGCTGGTAGCGGGCTGCTACGTCCACGGCCTCTTTTCCGACGACCGCCAGCGCGCCGCGTGGCTCGCCCGGCTGGGCGTCGCATCCTCCGTGCCCGATCACGATGCGATCGTGGAGGCGACGCTCGATGCGCTGGCCGCGCATCTGGAGACGCATCTCGACGTCGCCCGCCTGTTCAGCCTCGCGCGATGAGCAGCGTCGCGAACGCGAGCAGGATCAGCAGCACGCGGGCAGTGCCGTAGAGGGAGAGCGCGCGGCCGATATCGGCGCTTGTCGCCGCTTGCCTGCCGTCGCCCATCCACGCGTCGTCCACCCGCACGCCGCCGTAGACGCGCGGGCCGGCCAGCCGCAGGCCGAGCGCGCCCGCCATCGCTGCCTCCGGCCAGCCGGCATTGGGCGAGCGATGGTGCAGCGCGTCCCGCAAGGCGGCCGACCACGCGGCGTTTGCATCCGCGCGACGCAGCAGGGCGGCGGCCCCGAGCAGCAGCGCCGACAGCCGCGACGCCGGCAGGTTCAGCCAGTCGTCGAGCCGCGCGGCCGCCCAGCCGAACGCTTCGTGACGCGGCGTGCGGTGGCCGATCATGCTGTCGGCGGTGTTGACCGCCTTGTAGAGCACGATCCCCGGCAGTCCGAGCAGCGCGCACCACAAGGCCGGAGCCACCACGGCGTCGGAAAAATTCTCCGCCAGGCTCTCGATCGCCGCTCGCGCGACCCCGGCCGCGTCGAGGCTCGCCGGATCGCGCCCGACGATGTGGGCGACCGCCGCCCGACCGCCGGCGAGACCGTTCTCGGTCAGTCCGCGGGCGACCGCGCGCACATGCAAAGCGAGGCTGCGCCCGGCAAGCAGGCTGCTCGCGGCCAGCGCCAGGAGGCCGATGGCCAGCCATGACGGAAGCACGCGCAGCAGCACGGCCTGGATGGCAAACGCGGGCAGGCCGGCGGCGAGCAGAAGCAGAGTCAGCGCCAGCACGCCCTGTGCCCGCCGGCCCTGGTTCAGGTGCCGGTCCAGCCGGCCGATCAGCGCGCCGATCCAGACGACCGGATGCCCGATCGCCCGCTCGACCGGGCGCGGGTAGCCGAACGCCGCCTCGATGGCGAGTGCCGCTGCCGCGATGGCGAGACTGGCCGGCACGCCGCGCGTCAGGCTGCCGTCTGTGCCATGTCAGTCCAGCCCTGTGACAACCCGTTCAAGGGCCGCGACATAGCGTTGCCAGCCATAGCTCGCACCCTGGTAGTTGGCCTCTTCGTCAGGCCGGAAGCCCGACTGCTCCATGCGCACATGCGTGCCACCCTTGGCGGACGTCAACGTCCAGGCGACGACGGTCTTCAATCCTCCTGCCGCCTCCTCGCCAGAAGCGTTCCAGCTGTAGGAGAGCCGTTCATTGGGTTCAACGACCAGGACCCGGCAATCGACGACCCCGTTCCAATGCGGCATGGGCGTGGCACGGAAGTTGAACCTGTGGCCCACGACCGGCAGGAAGTCGTTCTTCATCAGCCACTCCTCGATCAGCGCGCCGTGAGTGAGGGCGCGCCAGACCCTTTCCGGCGGATGCGGCATCTCCCGTTCGACGACGAGCGAACGCGTGGCGGCGGCGAGTTCGGTCATCCATCCTGTTCAACAGAGTTTCGAGACGATCGAACCGGTCGCGCCAGAACGCGCCGTAGAGACCCATCCAGTCGATCAGGGGCGCCAGGCCTTGCGGCGCGGCGCTGTAATGGGTCGAGCGCCCCTCGCGCCGATCGCGCACCAGGCCCGCGAGCTTGAGGACGGCCAGGTGCTTGGACACGGCCGGCTGCGAGACCCCCGAATGGTCGGTCAGCACCCGTATTGTCTGTTCGCCGCCGCGGCTCAGCCGCTCGAAGATCGTCCGGCGGGTCGGATCGGCCAGGGTCTTGAAGAGGGTGTCGGGTGCCGTGTCAATGCAAGACACATAGCGGGCGCGACCTTCCTTTGACGCTGCCCTTCGACCGCCTGAGTGCTCCACGCGTGATGCCCGGTTGCACTGCGCCGAAGTATAGTTCACGCTGGGGGCCGCGATCCCCGGTGACAGCGAAAAAAGGGAGCGCGAAGGCATGCTGCCGGACTATCAGCAAGACGCACACCATCCCGCCGCGCCCCCGTGTGCAGGCGAGAATGCCGTTCTTCGCCGCTTCGCTGCCACGCTCGCGGCTGACGTCGTCGGGTACAGCAGGCTCATGGAGGTGGACGAGATCGGGACGGTGAGGCGTTTTCAAGCGCTCCGCTCAACTGTCCTCGATGTTCTGGTCCGGGAACACGGCGGAAGCGTGACCGGGATCGCTGGCGACTGCCTGGTCGCGCTTTTCGATAGTGTCGACGTGGCCATCGCGTGCGCGCTGCGCCTCCAGGAAGCGCTCGCGCGATGGGAGCCGCGCGTGGACGAGGCCCGACGGATGCAGCTCCGCGTCGGCGTCAACGCCGGCGACGTGCTTCACGATGGCGGCGCCGTGCACGGTGACGGCATCAACGTCGCCGCCCGGGTCCAGGCCTTGGCCGAGCCCGGAGGCGTCGTGATCACCGACGAGGTCCACCGCCGTCTCGGGACGGATCAGGCCAGCCGCTTCTCCGCACTGGGGCCGCAGCAGTTGAAGAATATAGCCCGCCGGGTGAGCGTTTGGCACTGGCACCCCGACGGCAAAGCCTGCTCTGCCGCTATGCCCGCGGCGGGAGCAGGGCCGACGATCGCCGTCCTGCCGTTCGACAATCTCTCGCATGACCCACGCTGGGATCGGCTCTGCGATGGTCTCGTCGAGGACATAATCACGGACCTCACACGGCACCCCGACATCTCCGTCATCGCCCGTCACTCGGCTTTCGCGTACAGGGGCCGGGTGCTGGGCGTGCGCGAGATCGGGCGCGCGCTTGGCGCCCACTACGTCCTCAAGGGCAGCGTACAGGCCGATGCTGGTCGCCTGAGGGCGACGGCCCAGCTCGTCGACGCTGCCTCCGGTGTGCACATCTGGGCCGACCGATACAGCCGTGAGGAGGCCGAGCTCTTCGTGGTCCAGGACGAGGTCGTCAGCCACGTCGTCGCCGCGGTTACGGGGTTCGGAGGCTTGATCCTGCGAACGGAGCTGATGCGCGCGCGCCGCAAGCCGCCGGCTAGCCTGCAGGCTTATGAGTTGTACTTGCTCGGCTACGAGCAGGAAGCGCGGCTCGACCGCGAGGGTACGCTGCGGTCCATCGAGCTACTGGACGCGGCGGTGCGAGCCGACCCGCACTTCTCCCGAGCCTGGACCGTGCTGGGGTGGGCATGGAGCAACGCAGCGAACAACGGCTGGGTGGGCGACGTGACCGCCGCCCGTGCGCGTAAGCGCGAGATCGTTCGAATGGCAGTGGAGTTGGATCCCGATGACAGCCTCGCGCTCGTAGAGCTCGCTGCGGTGCGGCTCCGCGACGGCGACCGCGCTAGTGCTCACGAGGCTCTGGAGCGCGCGCTGGCCGCCGGCGCAAACCATGCAGACACCCTCGCTATGCTCGCGAAGCACCTATCCAAGGCCCTCGGCCGCCCGGATGAGGCGCTATCACTGATGGAGCGTGCCTTCGCGCTGAACCCGCATGCGCCGTCCTGGTACTGACCTGGGCCACATGCGTGTCGCTTATTTTGCAGAACGTTTCGAGCTGGCGCTTGACGCCACGGCGCGCGCAACCGCTGTGCGCAGTCAAAAGCTATTCAGGGTCCTTGCCTTGGCCCAGCTCGGTCGCGAGGATGAGATGGCGGCCGCTATATTAGACCTCTACGCTGCGGACCCAGGGTTGCAGGTGCTGGAGGCGGAGGCGACGGGCTTGTGCCCTACCGCCCGCGACCTGTTCCTTGATGGTGTGCATAAAGCCCGGTTCGACGGCCCGAAGCGGACCAGTGTCTTCGGCGTCAGCCCTGCACTGCCGAAGCGCGAGGCCTTGCGCGCATAGGAGGGCAGGTCGACGCTGCTGGCGCAGTGGGAGCAGAACCCGGAAGGAACCGAAGCACGGACGTCGCCTCTCGTTGAGAGAGCTCGCAGGAAACGGAGTCACGTCAAGACAAATCTGGCGGTCGGCAACGGCGACCTCGAAGGCTGTGGTGCAGCCCTAAACACGGCCGCACAGGGCGGGCTCTAGTCGACACAAAGCACAACGGTTAGCAACCCATGCGGGCACGGTGCGTTGATGCGCGCACGCGTGCTTTGCCACGCGTCACTCCCGCCGGCACCGTCCGGCTCTGCCTGATCTGTGCA
>CAVWFK010000012.1:0-50395 GCA_963754235.1 uncultured Alphaproteobacteria bacterium
TCTTGACCTTCGTGGCAATTAGGAACGCGTATTGAACCACGATGACTGGGGTTCGCAACCAAGTAAGCGTCCGCCGCGATGGTCGCGCACATCAAGGCTCCAAACGTCGCCGCGGGCGAGGGCGCGACCTGCCCCCTCAACACGCGCGATCACAGCGGCCATCACGCGCCGCTCGTCCTCAATATCCCGTCGGTCGACAGCCAGAGTCCGTCATGTCGGTCATAGCGTGCCGCAACAATCGACGAGCCTTCAGAACCGGCCCTCCTTCATCGCCGAAGGCGCGGCTTGCCCGGCCAGGACGAGCATGAACGCCAGCAGGCAAGCGAGGAGTGCGATCTTCGCTGTCGTGTTTCTATGCATCGGAAGCATCGGAGGTGAGGCAACGGTCGGCATGCCGGGAACATTCCTGGATGAGACAGTACAGACCAGCCACCCCACGTGTCGCATCATAGGGCGCATCGCTGGAATGCTGGAGTAACATCCAGCGAATACCAATCAGCCTACACGTCGGCTCAGATAGCGGCACGGAGACCATCAATGCCTTACCCTGCGCAATCCATCGTCAGGAGATATCGCTCGTGCGCCGCTCAGGAAACAATTGTTCAGCGCACAACTGTGGTCTTCGACCTTGGCGGCGTGCTAATCGACTGGGATCCTCGCTCCCTCTATCGCAAGCTGTTTTCGGGCGACGAAGCCGCGATGGAGCGCTTCCTCACCGAGGTTTGCACGAGCGAGTGGAACCTGCGGCAGGATGCCGGCCGGAGCTGCGCGGAGGGGACGGCACTGCTGAAAGCCGAGCATCCCAGGACAGGGCGCAATGATCGACGCCTTTTACCAGCGCTGGCCGGAGATGATAGCCGGGGATATCGAGGGGACCGTCGCGATACTCCGTGAATTGAAGGAAGCGGGGACGCCGCTCTATGCACTGACGAACTGGTCCTACGAGACCTTCCCGGTTGCGCTGAAGCGGTTCGAGTTCTTGAGCTGGTTTCAGGGTATCGTCGTCTCGGGTGAGGAGAAACTGATTAAGCCGGATCCGCAAATCTATCGCTTGTTGCTAGCGCGCCATGGGGTTCGGGCGGAGGACATCGTCTACGTAGACGACAGTCCTCCGAATGTCGAAGTGGCCACGATCCTCGGCATGCACGGGATCCGCTCATCGGCCCGGCAGCACTACGAGCACGAAGCTGATCGTGCTCGGTTTTCTGCCAGGTGCCATCAAACAGACCTCATCGACCCATGTCACGCTCTCGGCATGCTGTTCGTGGTCTGGATCAGCGATCGCTTCAAGGAAGTCGCGGTAGCCCCAGGGACCGCCGACGTCCTCCCGGTGGGCAACGTCCGCTCGCTTCGATTGGACCAGGCGTGGATATGCAATTCCGGGGACCGCGTCGGTGATGCGTTCGATGCGGACGCTGTGTTCCCAGCCGTCGCCGAAATCGTAGAGGTCCTTGAGCGACCTGACCCCGGCGTCCTCCAGGACATCGACGAGGCGTATCTTGCGCGCATCGAGTGGCCCGTCGCCGAAGTCCGGGCGCACCGCCTAATACCAGAACTCTCTGATCAGAACCCATGAGCCCAATCGCGCAGGCCGAGATGGACATGATTGTCCAAGGCTGCGCCAGCAGCTTGTTCCAGGCATTGCAGCAGTGATCGATCAGATTGTCGTATCCAGGTGAAGATGCGATTAGAGAGCCAGTTGTCGCGCATGAACTGCCAAATGTTCTCCTTGCGGGTTTAATTCTGGACACTTGGCTGGCAGCGGGACGATGGTGATGTTGTCGGGCACGGCGGGCCGGGCGGCGAAAGGTGCCATCCGGCCTGATCGAGCAGCAGCGCGGCGTGGGCCGACCGGGGGCGACCTCGCCCGAGATGGCGGCCAGTTGCAGGTTCATGGCCTCGATGTTGCACCAGGGCAGGATCAGGCCCGCCGCTTTGCCCTCTTTCGGGCAGATGGCGCCGAAGATGTAGATGGAAGCGGTGCGCTGGTCGTGGGGCGGCCGAGGGCCGGGCTGCCGCGCAGCGACCGGCGGCGGGTGATCTTGTTCTTGCTCGCCCACTCTGGCCTCGTCGCCGAACCAGACCTCTATATCGGCAGGATCGATCCCCCGCTCGCGCGCGATCGCTGCCAGCGCGGCGGGAAGGTCTTTTTTTTAAAGTCCTCGATCGCACCTGCGGCCTGGGCATGATGGCGCGGCCGTGCCGACAGCTTGCGGTATCCCATCGCCTGCCCAGCGTGTAGCGCGACAGCTCGGATGGCCGGTGAGCGTCACGAACAGATGGCCGGTCGGGTCGGCCTACGGCCGGGTCACCCCCGCCCTCCGGCCGACCCGACCGGCGACGTGGGCTTTCGCCCCCGTCTGCGGCCGCGGCGTGTGCGGGCAGGATGGTTCCTCGACGACCAAGACGAGGACCACGTGCCCGGACGACACGTCACAAGCCAGCAGGTGAGAGTATTCATGGACCTCCGCCGTCACCATCCCCAGCGCCTCGCCGCCGCCAAGGCCGGCTTCAGCGAGCGCACCGCGCGTCGCCTGGAGGCAAATCGGCATCTGCCGTCCCGGCCGGCCGCGGATCGTCCGCCCCGCCGTCCGCCGCCCGACCCCTTCGCCGGGCTGTGGGAGGGCGAGATCCGCCCGATGCTCGAAGCCCATCCCGGGCTGCGGCCGATCACCTTGCTTGAGGAGATGCAGCGCCGGCATCCCGAGCGGGATTGGGATCGGCTGCGGCGCACCCTCGAGCGCCGGGTGTGGGCCTGGCGGGCCGCGCATGGCCCCGAGCGCGAGGTGATCTTCCGCCAGGACCATGTCCCCGGTCAGCAGGGATTGTCCGACTTCACCGACATGGGCGATCTCGGCATCCGCATCGCCGGCCAGCCGCTGGCGCACCGGCTGTATCACTTTGCCCTGGCCTACTCCGCCTGGGAGCATGCCGAGCCGGTGCTCGGCGGCGAGAGCTTCACCGCGCTCGCCGTCGGGCTGCAGAACGCGCTCTGGGCACTGGGCGGCGTGCCGGCCGAGCATCGCTCCGACAGCCTCTCCGCCGCGTTCCGCAACCTCGGCGCCGATGCCCGCGCCGATCAGACAGCCCGCTACGAGGCGCTGTGCGCCCATTACGGCATGGCGCCCACCCGCAACAACCCCGGGGTGGCGCACGAGAACGGTGCGATCGAGAGCCAGCACGGGCACCTCAAGCGGGCCATCGCCCAGGTGCTGCTGCTGCGCGGCAGCGCCGACTTCGACAGCCTCGAGGCCTATCGGGCCTGGATCGCCGACCTGATCGGCTGCCGCAACGCCCGCCGCGGCAAGCTGGTCGAGCTCGAATGCGCCGCCCTGCATCCGCTGCCGGCCGGCCGCACCACCGATTATGACGAGGCCACGGTGGTCGTGACCTCCAGCAGCGGCTTCGTGCTCCGCAAGGTGTTCTACACCGTGCCCTCGCGCCTGATCGGCTTCCGCCTGCGCGTGCGGCTCTATGACGACCGGCTGGAGTGCTTCCTGGGCCCGAACCCGGTGCTGGTCCTGCGCCGCGGCCGCAGCCACGGCGAGGGGCGGCATGGCCACGTCGTCGACTATCGCCACATCATTCACAGCTTGCGCCGCAAGCCGATGGCGCTGCTCAACCTGGTCTACCGGGACGCGCTGTTCCCCCGCCCGGCCTATCGCCTGGCCTGGGAGCGGCTGCTGGCCGCCGGCGATCCGCGCGCCGCCTGCCAGACCATGGTCTCCCTCCTGGCCCTGGCGCATGACCGCGGCTGCGAGGCCGAGCTCGCCGCCGGGCTGACCGAGCAGATGCGGCAGCCGGGGACGGACGGCATGATCGACCTCCCGGCACTGCGGGCGCGGTTCGCGCCGGCGCGACAGACCCTGCCCGAGATCGTGGTCCGCCTGCCCCCGGTGGCCAGCTACGACAGCCTGCTGCCCTCGCTGGGAGCCGCGCCATGAGCGACAGCCCCCGCGACAGCATCACCGTCGACACCGCGCGCCTGCCGCTGCTGCTCAACGAGCTGCGGTTGCCGACCATCGCCGGCCTGTGGCCAAGCTTCACCGAGCGAGCCGACCGCGAGGCCTGGCCGGCGGCGCGGCTGCTGGCGACGCTGGCCGAGCTGGAACTCGCCGAACGGGCGCAGCGGCGCGTCCAGCGTCATCTGCTCGAGGCGCGCCTGCCGCCCGGCAAGACCCTGGACAGCTTCGACTTCGCCGCCGTGCCGATGCTCAGTCGCGCCCACATCGCCGCGCTGGCCAGCGGCGACGGGTGGATCGACCGGGGCGGCACCATCTTGCTGTTCGGCCCGAGCGGCTCCGGCAAATCGCACCTTGGGGCGGCTCTCGGCCATGCGCTGATCCAGAACGGCTACCGGGTGCTGTTCACCCGCACCACCGACCTGGTGCAGCGCCTGCAGCAGGCACGCCAGGCTCTGTCGCTGGAGAGCGCCATCGGGAGGGGGTTGGGCAAAGCTCCGCAAGTACACCTGACGGCAGAAGAACATCGGGAAATCGAGGAGGGTCTCGAGGCGATCCGTGCAGTGGTGAAGAAGAATGTCGACATCGCTAACGTGATCGGGCTTGTCACCGCTGATCAGGCCAGTGCCACCTCGGCGCAAGTGCGAGTTAAGTTTGCCGAAGAAACTGCCGCTCCGATGAACATGATCGCATTCGACTGAGCTTTGCTGCGGTCGAGATCGTCAGAGCGACGACGAAGTCCGTCGCCGCAGCGAGAGGCCGCGGCTATGTTTAAGCTGTACGGGCATGAAGAGACGATCTGCAAGGTCTATCGCGTAGCATATCCGTTTGCCCTCGATCTGCGAAATCCGGACGACGCTGGAGTTGCGGGAGGCGTATCTCGACTTCCTCGAGTCGCACCAACTTTACATGCCGGTAAACCGAACCGAGGACGTTTTTCGTCACCGACCCGGCGGTCGAGACGGCGCTTGTCGCCGCCTACGGCCATAACGCAACACTGAACGATCTCGGGCAGTCAGAAGTTATTGACGATGCGTTTGTTGCATCGGACCGCACGGCCCGTATTGCGCTGGAGCGCGAAGCTTTGGAGGAGCTCCGCGCGTCGGATGAGGAACTCGCGGCGTTTTTGCCGGGGGTAGTCCCAGACGTTCTCCATTGGGTTGAGCTCGAGACTGTAGGGCGGCAGTGGTCGCCAGCAGCACGCGGCTCTCGCCCTGCTCGCGGGTACTGGCGAGCGTGAGCGCATTGAGCGCCGCCTGCGTGTCGGTGCGCATCGCTTCGAGCCGGCCGCCCAGCGCGCGCTCGGCGCTCGCGAGATGGGCACGGGTGGTCTCGGCCTCGGCGCGCTGGCCGGCAAGCGCCTGCTCGGCGAGCAGGCGCAGGCGCTTCGGCTCATGCGCGCGGCGCAGTACCAGCAACAGCAGGACGCAAGCGGCGATGCTGCCCAACGCCGCGATCACGGCCCGAATTTCGGATACCATCTCGCCTCTCCCGGCGCGTAATGCGCCCTCAATCGTGCAGCGCGGCTCTTGGCCCTTACGGCAGAGCCGCGCGACCAGGGTCGGGTCGGGTGGCGACGCTAACGGCTTTCCGTCTTAGGCTGTTGGGCGTGCAATCGCTGATCCGGCCGGATTCTTGGGGCGGCGCATCGATCTCGAACGCCCGCACAAGCTGCCGGTCGGCGCCAATGCGCCACACCGAATGGGTCCATTCGCAGCAACTGCTGCGCCCCAGCGTGACGATGGCGCCCGAGCGGTCGCGGGCTACGTCGATGCCGCTGAGCTGGCCGGCGGGCGTAAACCGCCCGCTCCGTGCGTCTTGCAGCCACACATCCCAACCCAGATTGACGTTGCTGAGCAGCACCGGCAGCAGCAGGTCGTCGATCTTCGGGCTGGCGAGCGGCATCAGCAGCGGCGGCGCATCAGGCAGCGCGTCGGCATCGGTGGACGCCGTGATACGATGGCCCGTCTGCGCCATCGTCACTGTTCACGCCCGCGGACCGTGCGCAGCGAGCAGCGTCAGCGTCCGCCCCCCGGAGCGCGGGCCTGCAATCGCGTAGGCGCGAGTGCGGCCGCCATCGGCAGGAGGGCGGCGAGGGCAAGGCACAGGCGCATGGCGCGGCTCCGAATCGGAGGCACGGCATTGTGCCCGAGTGGGGATTTTCGCGCGATTGATCGGGAGCCTCCGGGTGCCGTCGGCTTGACACTCGCGCTCCCGCACCGGAGCGCCCGCGCCCGTGAACCCCTGCCTGCCGCCCGCGACACCGTGACACCACCTGCCTGGCGCTCGCCACCGGGCGGCTGGGATTGCCACTTATCGGCCCCCCGACCGCTACCCGCTCAGCCCGCACCGCAGCTACACGCCCGAGCAGCCGGCGCCGGTCGCCGCCTATCGCCGCGTCGCCGACGCCCTCGGCCTCACGCGCGGCGTCGTCGTGCAGGCCTCGATCCACGGCACCGACAATCGCTGCACGCTCGATGCGACCGCCGAACTCGGCCCCTCCTATCGCGCCGTCGTCGTGATCGACGACACGCACCGAGGCCGACCGCCGCCATGCACGCGCGCGGCGCCCGCGGCGTGCGGTTCAACGTCGCCTCGGGCGGCGGCACGCCGGTCGAGCAGCTCGATGCCGTGGTGCGCCGGATCGCGCCGCTGGGGTGGCATCTGCAACTCTACACCGAGCCCGACCACCTCGCCGCCCTGGCACCGCAACTCGGCTACCTGCCGATGCCGCTGGTGCTCGATCACATGGGCGGCGCGCGGGCCGCGGAGGGCACCGCCTCGCCGGGGTTCCGGGCGATGCTGCGGCTGCTGGAAGGCGGGCGGACTTGGGTGAAGATTTCCGGCTATCGCGCCTCCGCCGGGCACCCCTATGCCGATGTCGCCCCGCTCGCCCGCGCGCTGCTCGCCGCCGCGCCCGAGCGCTGCGTCTGGGGCACCGACTGGCCGCACCCGAGCCTCGCCGCCGACATGCCCGATGACGGCCACCTGTTCGACCTGCTCGGCGAGTGGGCGCCGGACGCGCGAGCCCGCCGCCGCGTGCTGGTGGACAATCCCGCCGCCCTCTACGGGTTCGGCGCCGCCGCCTCCGGCACGTAGCGGAACGCGCCGCCGGCGCGGCCGACATGGCCCAGCCCCGGCCAGGGCGCGTGATAGCTGAGCATTCGCATCCGCTCCTCCGCGACCCGCCCCAGCAGCCGCGTGCGCGTGGCCGCCGCCATCACCGGGTCCACGTCGAAGGCGCTGTGGGCTTCCGGATGGGCGAACGAGATCGGATGCAGAAACGCGGCATCGGCCAGCACGCACAGCGCCTCGCCGGCATTGGCGATCACGAATGCCGTATGCCCGGGCGTGTGGCCGGGGGCGGCGATCGCGTGGATGCCGGGCAAAAACTCCTCGCCGTCGCGGATGAACAGCATCCGCTCGCGCAGCGGCAGCAGGTGGCGGCGCACGCCGGCCACGGTGCGATCGTAGTCCGACCCGGCATAGTGCTCCCAGAACGAAAGCTCGCGCTCGGCCATGTAGATCATGGCATTGGGGAAGGTCGGCGTGCCGTCGCTGCGCATCGTGCCCCAGCAATGGTCGGAATGGGCGTGGCTCAGCACCAGCGCGTCGATCTGCTCCGGCCCGAGCCCGAGTTCACCGAGGCTGCGCAGCAGCCGGCCGCTGTGCGGGCCAAACAGCTTGGCATCGCCCATGCCGTCGTCGAACAGCACCAGATGGCCGCCGAGGTCGAGCAGCAGGATGTTCTGCTCCATCCGCGAGGGGCCGTCGGGCAGGAATGCGCTGGGCCAGCGCGGCGGCGACCTCTGCGGGCGGCAGTCCGCGATGGATCTCGGCCGCCGGCGGCAGCGCGAGCGGGCCGTCGGACACCACCGCCGCTTCCAGTGTGCCGATGCGGAAGCGGTGGGCATAGGGGATATGGCCGCCGATCCGCGCCGGGTTCAGCCCGATCCGCTGCCGCCAGCGCTCGCCTCAGTCATCGAGCGGCGCGCAGGCAGCGTCGAGCCAGGCACGGTCGGGCGGGTCGAGATGCGGCCCGATCTCGGCCAGCACGCGGGCGTGGTAGGCGTCGAGCCACGCGCGCTCGGCCGGCGTCAGCAGCGCGGGCAGCACCATGCGCCGGTCGAACGGCGCCGAGCGTCAGCGTCTCGAAGCGCAGGAACGGTTTTGCGGCGCCGGGCAGCTCGGCCGGCTGCACGAGCAGAAGATTTTCCAGCCGGATGCCGTACTCGCCGGGCACATAGAGGCCCGGCTCGTCCGACAGGATCATCCCCGGCGCGATCGGCACCGGCCTGGCAAGTCGCGACAGGCTGACCGGGCCTTCATGGACCGAGAGATAGGCGCCGACGCCGTGGCCGGTGCCGTGATCGTAATCCAGCCCCGCCTGCCACAGCGCGCGGCGGGCGAAGGCGTCGAGATGCGCGCCGTTCAGCCCTTCGGGGAACACCAGCGTCGCGATCGCGATCATGCCTTGCAGCACGCGGGTCCACCGCTCGCGCAGCGCCTCGGGCGGGGCGCCCGGCCCGGTCCAGAGCGTGCGGGTGATGTCGGTGGTGCCGTCGAGATACTGCGCGCCGCTGTCGATCAGGAAGAGTTCGTCGACGGCGGATCGGCCGGTCGGTCGCCGGCGTCACGCGGTAGTGGATGATGGCGCCGTGCTCGCCGGCGCCGGCGATCGCCGGAAAACTCTCGCCGCGGAAGCGCTCGCCCTCCGCACGCAAGGCCAGCAGCCGGGCGGCGGCCGCGCTCTCGGTCTGCGCCGCCCGCCGGTGCCGCGGCAGCGAACCAGTGCAGGAACCGGCAGATCGCGACCGCGTCGCGCGCGTGCGCGGCCCGGGCACCCGCCTGCTCGGTCGCGTTCTTGCAAGCTTTGGGCAGCAGGCACGGGTCCGGCCCGTCGGCCACGATGGCACCGGCCTCGCGCAGCGTGCGCGCGAACCAGGCGGGGGTGCCCGCCGGATCAACCCGGACCGTCTGCCCGCGCAGGGCAGCCAGCGCCTCGGGCAGCGCCGCGCGGGGTTCGCAGGCGACCGCGTTGCCGAGCCACGCGCGGGTCTCGGCGGGCAGCTTGGCGGGCGCCATGAACAGCGTGGCTGTGGCATCGGCGCGCATCAGCGCGAAGCCGAGCGCGACGGGCGTGAACGCCACGTCCTCGCCGCGCAGGTTGAACAGCCAGGCGATCGAGGCCGGGTCGCTGATGACCGCCGCATCCTGCCCCGCTTCCCGCAGCGCCTCGGCGATCTCGGCCCGCTTGTCCGCCGCGTCCTCGCCGGCAAGCGCGAGCGGGTAGGGGACGGCCGGGCCGGCGGGCGGCGGCGGCCGGTCGGGCCACACCGCATCCACCGGATTGCGCTCCAGCGCCACCATCGCGAGCCCGGCATCAGTGTAGCGGGCCAGCGCCTCCTCGCCGATCAGCCAGGGGTCGTAGCCGATCCGGGCCGCCGGCGCGGCTTCCTTGATCCAGCCGGGCGGCGGCTCCGCGGTGACGTGCCGGACCTGCCAGAGCGCGGGGTCGATCTGCGCGCTGCGCCTGCGTGACGTAGCGGCCGTCGGTGAACAGCGCCGCCCGGTCGGGCAGCACCACGGCCAGCCCGGCCGAGCCGGTGAAGCCGGTCAGCCAGGCCAGCCGCTCGGCCGATGGCGGCACGTATTCCCCCAGATGCTCGTCGGCGCGCGGCACCAGGCAGCCATCCACGCCTTGCCGCGCCAGCTCGGCGCGCAGCGCGGTCAGCCGGTCGGGAAACGGATGCACCTTCGGGCGCTCAGGCCAGGATTGCGCAGCGCGCATAGGATCTAGGATGAGGCCGCTTTTCGCTGCATGGCTGGCGGGGCTGATCGGCATTTTTCATCTCGCTGCCGGACGATCATATTGCACTGCAAGAACTCCGGGGGTTTCAGGCGGGACGCTCCCGCCGGCCCGGACCGGGGCTCGGTCCATTGCCGAGGACGACAGCCATGAACATCCGGATCCGCTTGCCAAGGACGATTTCGCCTTCAACGCGCCAGGGTCGGTCAACTACAGCCCCGTGCCGGCCGATGGCGCCGAGATCGCCGAGCGCGCCCGCGCTCGCACCGTCGCGCGCAAGCACCGGCCTCGTCGGCCGCGCCCGCGCCTGGTTCGCCCAGGCCCAGCGCCGCCGCCGCGCGATGAACGAGCTGCAGATGCTCACCGATCACGAGCTCGCCGATATCGGTCTCGCCCGCTCCGAGATCCCGATGATCTTCGAGCCGGGCTTCGCCGAGCAGTACGACAGCCGCCGCCGCCACGTCTGAGCGTGCGCCGCCGGCCGGGCCATCAGGCCCGCGCCGGGGCGCCGCCTTCAGGCGCTTCGGCGCGCGGCAGAGTGACGCCGATCATGTCGCCCTCGTGCACGATCGAGGCGAGCCGCGCCGCATCCCAGCCCTCGGTTCCGGCGGGGCGCAGCGGCAGCACCATCCAGCGGTAGTCGGCGGTCGAATCGACGACGCGGATGCGCGTGCCGGGCGGTAGCACGGTGCCCCATTCGGCGAGCACGCCCGCCGGGTCGCGCACCGCGCGCGCGCGGTAGCCGGCGGACTTGAACCAGAACGGCGGATAGCCCAGCACCGCGCGCGGGTAGCAGCTACACAGCGTGCAGACGACGAGGTGATGCAGCCCCTCGGCATTCTCCAGCACCCCGAGCGGCGGCGCGCCGCGCATCGGAATGCCGAGCGCCTCGGCAGCCTGGGTGCCGTCGCGCAGCATCAGCGCGCGGTAGTCCGGGTCGGTCCAGGCGCGGGCGACCATGCGCGCCCCCTGCGCCGGGGTCGCGGCATCGGTCTGGCGGATGCGCTCGGCGATCTCGGGCGCGGTCGCGATGCCCTTCTCGGCCAGCAGGCGGCGCACCGCCGAGAGCAGCCGGTCGCTGTCCGCCTCGATCAAATTCATGGCCACACTCGCGCGCAGAACTCGGGATACGTCTCCGCCATCTCGGCACGGACCGCGCCGCGGAGCAAGCCGAGTTCGGCTGCCGAGGGATCGGGCGTCGCGGGTACGTCGGCGTCTGCGTCGTAGGCGAAGCCGGTCGCTTCACGGACGCTTGCGATGGTCTCGCCGGGATGCAGCGAGGCGAGTGCGAAGCGGCCGGCGTCGGCGTCGAAGCGGAACACGCAGCGTCCGGTCACCAGCGCCTGCGCCGTGCCGCGGCGGAACACGCCGGGCGGCGGAGAGGCCGGGGGTCGAGACGTGCTCGACCCGCTCGCACCAGCACCCGGCGCGTGTGCTCCTCGCGGAACAGGATGGTGCGCGGCGTCATCAGGTACATGAACGCCGAGCCGAAGCTGCCGGGAAAGCGCGCGTCCATGTCCCGGCCAGTCGCCGGTGCCGATCAGGTTGATGTTGGCCTGCCCGTCAATCTGCCGCCGCCGAGGAAAAACAGATCGATGCGGCCCTGACCGGCGAGATCGAACAGCTCGCGCGTGCCGTCGGTGAACGGGTTGCCGCGGTGGCGGTGCAGCAAGGAGAGCCGCACGTTATGGCCGAGTGCCCGCACCAGCAGGCACGCAGCGTCCGGGATCGGGCTCGCGGCGCCGACCGCGACGTGACGGGCAGGCGGGGCGGCGGGATCGACGATCAGCCGCGCGATCGCGGCCGCGAGCCGCTCCGCCGGCCGGATCATTCCGCGGCGCGGGCCGGGGCGGCGCGCACGTGGGCTTCGAGATAGGCGGCGAAACCGGCATCGCTGCGCGCGGCGGCGGCGTAGACGGCAAGGTGCCCGGCATCGGCCGGGTATTCATCGAGCAGGGCGGCGGGCCAGGCGCCGCGCTCGGCGACCGCCACGGCTTCGATATAGGTGGCAGCGATTGCGCCGGCGGCCATGCGCTCATCGTCGAGGAAGCTGCCGCGCACGATGCGCTCGACCGTGACCAGGGTGCGGTGGGCGGCATGGGCGAGGGTCGCGCATTCGCGATGCCGGCCGACCCAGATATTTCCTTCGTCATCGGCGGCGGACGCGTGGAAGGCGGCGATCTCGGGTGCCTGCGCCGGCAGCAGCGCGATCGGGTCGCCGGCGTTCGCAAACGGGTTGTCGATCACCAGCCAGTCGGGCCGGTGGGCGAGGATGTCGCTGCCCAGCAGGCCGCGCAGCGGCAGGAACGGCACGCCCTTCTCGGCGGCCTGCAGCAGGCTTTCTTGCGACGGCTGATCGACTACTGCATTGCCACGGGTTATCTGCGCGGGCGAGCCGTTCAGCGCACGTCGGGGTAGTGCCGCTCCAGCCGCTTGCGCAAGCCGAGCCCCCAGCGTGCCCCGACCTTGAAGTAGATCCAGTTCGCACGCAGCGCACCCCAGGCGGCGACCCGGCGGTCGGAGGTGATCACCACGCGGTTGACGAGGCGGGTGCGGCCGAGCCGGTGCAAGCGGATGCACAAATCCGCCTCCTCCATCACCAGCAGCGTGGGGTCGCAGCCGCCGACGGCCAGGAAATCGGCGCGTCGAAAGAACATGGCGTGGTCGCCGAACAGCAGCCGCGCGCCTCGCACGAAGAGATGCGGCCGGAACAGCAGCGGCGCATACCAAGTCTTGATCCAGTTGTGGAAGCTGGTCCCCCAACGGACCCGGTCCGGCCCGCTGAGCAGGGGGGTGAAGCCGGCCAGGGCTGTCCCGGGATCCGCGAGCACCCTGCGCATCACGGCGACGGCGTCGTCGGGCAGTAAGGTGTCAGCGTGCAGCACGCAGATGATCGGCGCCTGAGCTTCCTGCACGCCGCGGTTGATCGATGCCGCCCGGCCCCGGGTCTCGTGCCGAATCACCGGCAGCCCGGCCGCCTCCGCGATCGCGACGGAGGCGTCGGCGCTGCCGCCATCCACCGCCAGCACCTCCGCCGGCGGCGGCTCAAGCGCAGCGAGCGAGCGCAACAGCCGCGGCAGTCCCGCCGCCTCGTTCAGCATGGGGATGACGATGGCAACTCCAGTCATCGCGTTCGGCTCACTCCACGGGCTTGGGCCAGCGCGCCAGGTCCTCCGGACGGTCGAGGTCGGCGAGCCGTTCCAGCACGGCGGGCGCGATCCCCCGCTCCGCCCGGCGCTGCATCAGCGCGAACACCTGGTCGGTACCCCAGGGCGTCTCCTCGAACAGGAACGGCATCTTCTCGCGCAGCCCGAGCAGGTAATAGCCGCCGTCATCGCGGCCGACGCGATGCCGGTGATGGTGCGGCAGGACGCGAAGCTCAAGCCCTATCCGTTCGATCCCGCAAGATCGTCGCGATCTGTGTGGCACTGCCGTTCCTGCTCGACTCGGTGCTCGGTGCCGTCTCTGCCTACGCCGGCGGTTGGTGTCGGCGCACGGTTAAATCGTTCAGCGCATCGTGGGGTATATCAGTGGCTTAGCCGAACTCGGCAAATCGTTCAGCCGCCTTGACGACGAACCGTGTGACTCGCTAATCCCTTCAGCAAGCTGCAGCCAATCTTTTGCGCCCGGTCGTGGGGCACGGCTCGTCGGGTCGGAGCCAATAGGGGACTACGCGCAATTGCTGTGCGTGGCCGCCGGCCTGGGATTTCCTCACACCAAGCAGAGATGGGACAAGTCTGAAAAGTGACGGACGCGAGGCTCCGATGCCTCGCCGTGAGAACTATACGAGGAATAACTCGCTAAACCGCTCAGCCGCTGAATGGTTTAGCGAGGCAGTGCCAGTCTGCTGAACGGTTTAGTGACCTCTACTGAAGGATTTAGCCGTGCGCCGACAGTGGGCTCGACCGGATCGTGGTGCGCGTGGTCGATGTGCTTCAACACGCGGTAATATTCCTTATCGTATATTTTACCTTCGGCTACACTGGCCGCCCCCGCCGGGAGAGCCGCCCCATGGCCACGCCGATCGTCACCGTCACCGACGCGCCCAGCCCGGCGGCGCGCGCCGCCGTCTCCGACGGCCTCGACGCTTACAACCGCCAGCAGGCGGGCTACTGGGACGGACGCCCGCTCGCCGTGCTGGTCTCCGATCCTGTCACCGGCGTGGTGCTCGGGGGCCTGACCGGCCGCACCTCGCTCGGCGCGCTGTTCATCGACCTCGTCCACCTGCCCGACCAGCTGCGGGGCCAAGGGCTCGGCGCGCGGATTCTCCGTGAGGCGGAAGAGGAAGCGCGCCGGCGCGACTGCCAATCCGGCGTGCTGCTCACCATCATCTTCCAGGCGCCGAAGTTTTATGCGCGTCACGGCTGGGAGGAGTTCGGCCGCATTCCGTGCGACCCGCCCGGCACCGCGCGGGTGTTCTTCCGCAAACGCTTGTTCCCCCCAGGCGGCGAGGCCCCGGCGTGATCGCGCTGGCGACCACCAATGCCGTGGCGCTGGCGCGTCGCGCCTACGCCGAGGAGCTGCGCTTTACCGCTAGGGTCCGCAGCGCCGCCGTGGTGCGCGCCTTGGCGACGGTGCCGCGCGAGCGCTTCGTCGGACCCGGGCCGTGGCGCGTGCGCAGTCCGATGGACGGCGCGGCGTATTGGACGACGGACGATGGCGATCCGCGCCACGTCTACCACGACGTGCTGATCGCCCTCGACGAGGCGCGCGGCCTCAACAACGGGCAGCCGAGCCTGTGGGCCACCCTGCTCGATGGCCTGGCGATTTCACCAGGCGATCACGTGCTGCATCTCGGCTGCGGCACCGGCTACTACAGCGCCATCCTCGCCGAGCTCGCCGGCCCGCACGGCACGGTGACGGCGGTGGAGATCGACGCGACACTGGCCGCGCGGGCCGGCGCCGCCCTCGAACCCTGGCCCCAGGTGCGGGTGATCATCGCGGACGGCACCGCCCACGATCCGGGTGCCGTCGACGTCATCGTGGCGAGCGCGGGGGCGACCCATCCCCTGCCCCGCTGGCTCGACGCACTGAAGCCCGGCGGCCGCCTGCTGTTTCCCCTCACCGCCGACGATCGGGGCGGCGCGATGCTGCTGCTGACCCGGCAGGGAGCGGAGGCCCTTGCGGCGCGCTTCATTCGCCCGGTGTGGTTCATCGAGTTCGCTGGCGCGCGCGATCCGGAGGCCGAAACGGCGGCTCGCGGCGGCCTTCGGCCGGGGTGACATGTCCACGGTGAAGTCGCTGCGCCGCGACGCCCATGCCGAGGAGGCGGCGTGCTGGCTCCACGGCGAGGGCTGGTGCCTGTCCCGGCGCGACCCAGGCTGTCCGACGGAGCGGCGGCACCATGAGTCCGGGAAGTCTCCAATCAGCCGGAACGAGCAGCCGCTCCGCCCTCGCGCTGCACTCGCCGGCGCTGGTCGCCGCCGCTGGCGAGGCGGCCGGCGATCCGCTTCCTGGAATTCTTCGCCGCGCAGATCCGCAACCCGCACACGCGCCGCGCCTACGGCCGCGCCGTGGCGGATTTCCTGGCCTGGTGCGAGGATGCACGGGGTGCCGTCGATCGCGGCCGTGCAGCCGCTGCACGTCGCCGCCTGGGTCGAGCGGCAGACGCGCGCGCACGCGGCGCCGACCGCGAAACTGCGCCTCGCCGCCATCCGTCACCTGTTCGACTGGCTGGTGACCGGCCAGATGGTGCCGATGAATCCCGGCCGCCTCCGTGCGCGGCCCGGCGCAGTCGTGAGCGCACGGGCAAGACGCCGGTGCTGGAGCCGGAAGAGGCGCGCGCCCTGCTCGACAGCATCGACGTGACACGCCATGCCGGGCTGCGCGACCGGGCGCTGATCGCGCTGATGGTCTTCTCCTTCGCGCGAATCGGCGCCGCGCTCGGCATGAAGGTGGAGGATGTCTACACGCAGAACCGCCGGCTCTGGGTGCGGCTGCGCGAGAAAGGAGGCAAGGGGCACGCCATGCCGTGCCACCACACGCTGGGGAATATCTACACGCCTATATCGACGGCACCGGCATCGCCGGCGATCCCAAGGGGCCGCTGTTCCGCACCATCGGGCGCGGCACCGGCCAACTCACCCGCACGCCGCTGGCGCAGGCCAACGCCTATGCGATGATCCGCCGCCGCGCCGCGGCCGCCGGCATCGCCACCAAGGTGGGCAATCACAGTTTTCGGGCAACCGGCATCACCGCCTATCTGAAGAACGGCGGCACGCTGGAGAACGCCGCCGCGATGGCGAACCACGCCAGCACGCGAACGACGCAGCTCTATGATCGCCGACGCGATGCGATCAGCCTCGATGAGGTCGAGCGGATCAGGGTGTAGAGAGCAGCGCCATCCTCCTTACTTGCCGCTGCCGCGCGCCAATGTCTGCCTCTGCTGGACGCGAGGCGCCGGCAGCCGCGAGCGTCAGCGTTAGTCTAGCTCTACCGCGCGAGCGCCGCCGCGGCCAGCAGTACGGCGTTTGCGCCGGCGAACAGCACCACCAGCACGGAGCAGGCGGTGTAGTCGATTTGCGCCAGCTTCGCCGGAGCAATGCGGTTGTTGAGAACGCTGGTTGCGACGGTGGCGAAGGTCGCGGCGACGATCGCGACCAGGCCCAGTATGTTGAGCTCGTCAACCAGCGTCGGACCGTGCGCGCCGCCCAGCATGTCGCTGGTGGTGCGGATGTTGATCACCACCGCGAACAGCGCCGCCGCAAGCAGCGACATCCTGGCAGCAACCACACTGCTGCCGAGCAGGAAGCTCATCGCGGTCAGCAGGAATGCCGCGTACAGCGGCGCCGAGAGGTTCAGGAACGCGGCGAGGCTGGTGCGCGTCAGCGTCACCGCCAGCTGCATCTCCGCATAATCGCTGCCGCCGGCCGCCACCGGATCGCCGAAGGTGGTGGCGTAGTGCGTGACACCGCTGCGCAAGGCAATGCCCGTGATCCGCCATCCCTTCAGTTCGTGCTGCGGGCGATAGCCCGTGTCGGCGAGGTCGGGGTCGTAGAGCAGCGCGTTGGCGTCGCTCATCCCCTCCTCGATCGCGATGGTCAGCGTCTGCCGATCGAACGGGAAATTGCGCAGGTCCCAGTTGTGTCGGAATGTGCCGCTGATCTTGCGCTGCCGCCAGACCAGCGCGCCTCGCTGGGTGCTGCTCTCGAGCCGGGAGGTGACGCGGTCGGCGTTGATGAACTCCATGCTCTGCAACGGGTCGCGTGCCGGCGACCGCCCGACGCTCCAGAGCCACAGATCGGCATCGAAGGTGCCGCGTGCCGGGTCGAGCTTGTTGAGCGAAACGATATAGGCGCCGATCCGGTAGTGATCGGGTGCCTCGCCCGCGTCGGCATGGCCGGGGCGGGCGAGCCCGGCCGCCAACAGGAGGACCAGCACGCTGACCGAGAAGCGGACCGCTCTGCGCAAACCGCGACGCTCCCCATCTGATCTCTGTGACCAATAGTGTATCAGGTTCGGCACATCATGCCACGTGCGCAAGAACGTTGACCAGCCGCCCGAACGGGTCGCGGACATAGAACCGCCGCACGCCCCACGGCTCGGCCACCGGGCCATACTCGATCGCGAAGCCGCCGGCGACGGCGCGCCGATACACCGCATCAAGATCGTCCACCTCGACGGAGAGCTCGGGCACCGCTGTCTCAGACCCGCCTTGCGTCATCACGCTGACTTGCGGCGCCGCCGCCGCATCCGCGGCGAACGTCACGATCCAGCCGAAATCCATGGCGATCGTCATCTCGAGCACGTCGCCATAGAACGCTTTTGCAGCGTCGATGCGATCCGCCGCAAGGTTCGCCACCACCCGCTTGACCGCCATCAGACCTCCCAATCATCGCTGGACCACTTCACGCCCGATTTGATACACTTGCCCCGACTCGATGCCCAAACGTCGCTCCCGCGCCCCTCCCTCCGGTCGATCTTCCACCGGCTTCGCCGGCGGAACCTTGTCGACCTCCGCCCGGCCGAGATCGCCGTAGACGATTCCCAGCGCAGCGAGCACCAAGGTGACGGTCGCCCCCTTTTCGGCCTCCGGAGCGGGCTGGGGGAGTCCTGCGCGGCGATCGGGGCGGTGCTGTCCATCAATCCGTCTCCACGCGCGCTTGGGGGACCTGGCGACGGACTCGGCGCGCCTTCCTGGGGTAAGTGCGGGATACGGGTAAAAAGTGGTCACAAGAGATCGGGTGGCCGAATGTTGGCGATGTTGTCGAAGAACCCTTCGACCGCGGCCTTGAACTCGGCGAGGCAAGGATAGTGCTCGTTTCAGAGCGCCTTCTTCTTCAGCAACCACCACAGCCGCTCGATCAGATTATTAGGGTCCGTTCGCATTTCCTGACTTGCCCGAATCGCCGCTCTCCTGGTTCCACCGGCTTTGGTGGAGGGACAGACGATGCAAATTCTAACGGACGCCCAATGGGCGAAGTTTGAGGCGGCGATCGCGGCAGTGAAGATTCGCGGCGCACGTCCGCGCAAGGAAGACCGCCGTACGATCGAGGCGATCCTCTGGCGGCTCGACAATGGCGCCAAGTGGCGCTCGATCCCGGCGGAGTTGGGCGACTGGCATCACGCCTATCTGCGGTTCCGCCGCTGGGCAGTGCGCGGCGTGTGGGATCGGATCATGGCGCATGTGGTGGCGGCAGGGGAGCCGAAACTGGCCTTCGCCTGCATCGACGGCACCGTCGCGAGGGCACATCAGAAGGCCAGCGGCGCGCATTCGCGCAAACTCCGCCATTGACTTTGCGATTTAATCGCAGCACCGGCACTCCGAGCGAAGCGCTGGGACGGTCGCGGGGAGGCCTTGGCACCAAGATCGTGGGCGTCTGCGACGCCGCGGGCCGCCTGGTCGATTTCGTCCTCGCACCGGGCCAGGCGCATGAGCTGGCGCCCTCGCTGGCGCTGCTGAAGCGTCTGCCCGAGACGCCGGACTGGGCATTGGCCGACATGGCGTGTGACGCGCGGGAGTTCCGCGCGACGGCGCGGGCGATAGGCACCATCCCGGTGGTGCCGTCGCGCCGCGGCGCGCGCGAGCCGCAGCCTTGTCCCAGCTACATCTATCGCCATCGCAACCTCATCGAGCGCTGCTGGTCCCGCCTCAAAGAGCGGCGCGCCATCGCCACCCGCTACGACAAGACTGCCGTTTCCTATGCCGCCGGGATCGCGATCGCCGCCTCGCTCGATTGGATCAAGTCCCTGTTGTGACATATATTCAAATGCGAACGGGCCCTAGTCGGTTCATCCCTGATCTCCTGCAAGCGGCTTCTCAGCGAGAATTACCGATTGAGGTGTTGGTGCCATTGGTTTTACCCGACGTTCCCTCGGATGGAGTTTGCCCGACCTTCTGCTGGACGTGCTTGTTGGCCTCGTGATGGCCAATGGCGCAGCCGGCGGCGGCACCCAGAACCGTGTGGTGTCCGGCCACGTGGCCCGCCACTGCACCCACCGCCGCGCCTTTCAGGCAGCCTTTCGCTAGAGCCGGCGTAAGCGAGAGCGGCAGCGCGAGCGCCAACATTACGACGAACAGAAACGATTTCATGACTTGCTCCTTCAGCATCGAATTTTGACCTGCACCGTCGCATGCTGGTTAGGCGCCTTGAGCTGGACTGGCTATCCGGCGGGGCTTGGCCCTCAAACTGCGTCTCGGTATCGCCGGCCAATCCACCCACGGCGTCAGGAACCTTTCCTGCAACGTTCCGAAAGACACCTTCAAGGTTTCATGCGTGCGGATTACTCCTCAGAGGTGGGATAAAGGCCTCGTTCGGACGGGTGCTACCGCTATCGGCCGATTGATCGGCCAGGGCGACGGTAGGGGCGCTGGCATCATGTATCAGCCGATACAGCAGCGCAGCGACCACACCACCGATCAGGGGACCGGCCGTATAGTAGAACCAGACCGGGTACAGGCCGGTGACGATCATAGGCCCGAGTGCCCGGGCCGGATTGCCTGCGCCGCCACTGACCGGGCCACCCAGCAGAACGCCCGCCGCCAATGCGAACCCGATGGCGACGGCTGCGGTTCCAGCGGGAACCCGGGGATCGGTCGCTGTTGCGATCACCGTCAGCACCAGCATGAACGCGATGAGGGCCTCCACCAGCAGCACCTGAAGATTGCCCGTGCCATGCACCGGAGTGGGCAATCCGAGATGCGCGTCGTGATAGGCGCCGTGGCCGTAGGCGGCCCAAACCACCAGCGAGGCAATAATGCCGCCGGGCCATTTGGGCAGCAAAATAGGCAGGCACGTAGCGCCAGGGAAAGCGGCGCACGACTGCAAGCCCGAGGGTCACCGCGGGATTGACGTGGGCACCGCTCACCTGGCCGATTGCACCGACGATCGCGATCAGGATAAGGCCGAAGGACAAAGCGACCGCCAGGGAGTTGTAGGCGGGGCCCGCCGTGTTCTTGCCCAGCGTCGCCGCTACGGCCACCGCGGTTCCGACCAGGACCAGCAGGAAAGTCCCGATCAGTTCGGCAAGCATCACACGCACTAGATTGCTGCCGGAGGACGATCCCCGCCTCCGCGTCTCGCCCGCTCGCGCTGTGTCGATCGAGTCCATCGTCAGCGGGGCGCCTGCGATGTGTCGGACGGGGCACTACTGCCGGTACTGCTGCCTTGACCCAGCCCTTCCCTGCGAACCAACTCGTCACCTGTTTTCAGGACATCCTGGGCAACCTGCTTCACCTTATCGGCCAGGTCGCCGCTGCGCGCCTGATCGGCGAGATCGCCAATGGTTTTGTTGCCCGTCAGTCCATGCGCGCGGGCGCTGTCCGCGCCGGCGTCGAGCGCCTGCTGCGCAACCTTGCCGCCGCGGTCCACAGCGTCCTGAGCCAGGTTGCGGGCGGCATCGCGCGCCTGGCCCGCCATGCCGCCGAGGGCGGCCTGCTCCTGATCGGACTGCGGCACGATCGCG
The DNA here is from genome assembly GCA_963754235.1 of uncultured Alphaproteobacteria bacterium. Classification (GTDB taxonomy): domain Bacteria; phylum Pseudomonadota; class Alphaproteobacteria; order Acetobacterales; family Acetobacteraceae; genus DATAYA01. The sequence goes on from CAVWFK010000012.1 coordinate 20,677, forward strand.
CCGAGCAGCGCACCGACGGCCAAGCCGACCGCACCCAGCAGCACGGGATTGTCGGTGATCGTGGAGAGCAGGTTGCTGCCCATCTGCTGCGCTGCCTGACCGCCTTGCGTCAATTGACTGCCGGCGCTGTGGGCGATCCCGCTCGCAGCCTCGCTCACCTGACGGGTCGCGTCGCTTGCCCGGTCGCTCAGGCCGTGCGCGCCGTCGGTCACGCTCTGCCTGGCCGTGGCAAGGGTATCCTGAACCCGTTTGCCGAACGATTCGGCGGTGTCCTGCGTCTGGCGCGCGACACCGAGTGCCTTTCCCTTCGCCGCGTCGAGGCGAGCGCGGTAAGCGGCTTCGGCCTCGTCATTTTGTCGAACCACATCCTGCTCGACACGGCTCATGTGCCGGTCGAGCTCCTCATGGCTGGCCCATGCCGGGGCGCCGGGCGACGCCGGCTCCGTGAGCAGCGGAGGGACGCGGCATAATGACTACCGCGACCGACCCGGCGCCGTCCGATGCCGGGTCGCTCCCGCTGCCTTCGGTCCGTCGAGCTTCATCTTCTCCGGATTGAACGCCGGGTTGTCGACGTACTCGAACGCCGACTTGTCTTTCCACGGTCCCTGCGTGTCGACAGCGCCGTTCTCGCCTTCTCCCGTCGAGTCATTGAAGAACTGATCGACCAATCCAGGAGTCGGCGGGATCTCTCCGATCTTCAACGGTGGCTTCCCCATGCTTTCGAGTGCCAGCATGAATGCCTTCATGTGAGTGATCTCGCGCGTCATCAGGAACTGCAAGGCGTCCTTGCTGCCAGAATCGTCACAAAAATCGATCAGCCGCTCGTAGACGATCTTGGCGCGCGCCTCGGCGGCGATATTGCTGCGCAGATCGACGTCCATCTCGCCGGTGATCTTGAGATAGTCGGCGGTCCAAGCGCTGCCTGCCGAGTTGTAGAGGTTCACCCCACCGCCGCCGGCGATGGCGACCAGCGGGTCGGCGTCGGCCGCCTCGCGGTCCTTCTTCGTCGGCTTCAGGTGCATCCGGGCGAGCGTGCCGATGATCTCGAGATGGCTCAGCTCCTCCGTACCGATGTCCATCAGCATGTCCTTGAGGGCCGGATCGTCGCAGTTGATGCCTTGGACCGAGTACTGCATGGCCGCGGCCAGCTCGCCGTTGGCGCCGCCGAACTGCTCCAGCAGCATCTTGCCGAAGCGCGGGTCTGATTCCCCCACCTTGACCGTGTACATGAGCTTCTTGACATGGTGGTACATGGTTTCCCGCTTCAGCACTCTACAATGGGAAGGACCAAACGTTGGGCCCCAGCAAAAGGTTCCCCGGCTTGGCCACCGTGCCGGAAGTGGCCAGGGCAGTCGCGCTGAGCAGCAGCACCATCGGGCCGGAGGTTGCGTCGGGCTGCGAGCGCGGGGAATGGCCGTCTTGGCCTGGCAGAACCGCCGCGGCGTTGCCGGAAGCATCCGGGAAACAGGTGGCACGAATCACACCGAAGCCATAGCGGCCAGCGCAATCCGAGATTTCCGCAATCTGCTGACGGTCTGCTCGGCAGCTTAGAACGGCTCCGTTGCCAGCCTCGTGACCAGCGTGGGCAGCAACAGCTCGACCGGGCGGAACGGGTGCGCGGCAGGCCGGACGGCTCGCTCGCCAGGTGCTTGCCTCCGCGGCGGCGAGGCCGCGGATCCCGAAACCGACCCTATCGTGTGATGCCTGCGCACGCTGGCGTCCGCTTGGTTTGACCGGCCTGTGGGTCGGAGTTCGGTCGCGAACTACCGCAGTAGTCGCCGAGGTTGATCATCTGGGAGCATCTTGCTCTCTGCTGCCGGCGGCATTACGAACGCGCGTCTGATCGTCGCCGCATGGCAGGCGTGGACATTGACGGGTCGGTCACCGATGATGGCCTGCACGGAATGGGAATGGGCCATGAGTAACGAGGGAACTCCGGTCGATGTCGAAGCAATCCTGGCCGACCCCACAGCTGCCTTTGCTCAGCCGCGGGATGTCCTTACGGATCCAAGGTTCTCACGCGAGATCAAGCTCAAGATCCTTCGGCAATGGGAGCACGATGCGCGCAGTCTCGCGACTGCCGACAACGAAGGTATGTCTGGTGGCGAAGAGAGTATGCATGGGCGGGTTTTACATGCGATCCAGAGCCTTGAGGAAAGCGCGGGCGGGGGTCTGGCGCAAACCAAGGAAAATGCTGACGAGGCGGCGAGCCAACTACGAAACAACGACAGCTGGCTGACGAGTACCTTCCGGGCCGTTGGATGTCAGGTCATCCAAGGGACCAGGAAGCAACCGATCGCGGCGCTGATGATAGCTGCGTGGATCGGCTATCTATGCGGCCGCCTCAGACATCGTCTCTAGGGATGTGGTCCAGGTACTTTGCTGCTGGCGATGGCGCCACCTTCCAGCACGAAGTGAATCACGCACGGCGCGTTCAGCCAATCGATAACCGTGTAGCTACGGTCAATGACCGCGATGGTCCTCATCGGTAGGGTGATCCCGCCCCTGCTGCAACCATTCGGCCGCTCCGAACAGCTTAGCCTGGACCGGCAGCCGCGCCGTAAGCCGTCGCCCGCCGGCGGCACGGATCACCAAGCGGGCATCGGCCGTGCCAAGAACCGTCCGACCGCCTCGTGCAGCACCTCGTCGGGCGCCGGCTGGCGCAGGTAGATCGTGAGGTCGCGGCCGATGCGCTCGACCGGGTTGGGCGGCATCAGGCCCGGCAGGCCGAGCGAGCGCTGGACAAGCTGCATCGCGTCGAGCGCGGCTCGCTCGACCGCCAGCCGGGCCAGCCCGACATAGGCGACCACGTCCTCGACGACATCCGGTTCCGGCTCGGCCTCGGCGAGGGCGGAGGTGCGCCGGAGCCACAGCGCCGCGGTCTCCTGCGCGATCAGCACCTGGCCGATGCGGGCGCGCTGCTGCGGGTCATCGGCCCGGCCCCGCTGCACAAGCTGCGCGGCCGCGGCCGCCGCCATCGCCTCCAAGCCGCCGAGCGTCACCGCGCTGGTCCGCCACGCGCCGGCCTCGAAATCGGGCTGGCGCAGATAGTCGCCCGGCGCGCCGACCAGGCATCCCGGCGTGACCGCGAAGCCGTCGAGGAGCATCGCCCCGCTTCGGCTGGCGCGCATCCCCGGCGCGGTCCAGCCGGAGAGGTCGGCGCGTTCGCCTGGTGCCAGTGCCAGCAGCACGAGCTGCGGACCGTCCGCGGCCGGCACCGTGACCAGCGCGCGAGCGACATTTCCGGCGCCGGAACAAAACGCCTTCGCCCCGCGCAGCGTGAAGCGAGGCCCAAGCCGCAGCGGCGCCGCCGGATCGTCGGTGTTCCATACCCCGAACAGCGCGCCCGCCAGCGCTTCGACAGCCGCCTGCCGCGCCTGCGCGCTGTCGCCGCAGCGCACCATCAGGCGCAGCGCGTTGACGTGGCCCTCGAACAGCCGCCCGACCGAGAGGTTGGCACCTCCCAGCGCCCTGAACGCGGCCAGAAGCTCCGCCGCACCGTCCGGCTCGGTGCCCATCCCGAGGCCGCCGAGTGCCTCGGGCAGTGGTGCGGCGAGCAGGCCGATGCGTCGCAGCGCATCGATGTCCTCGGCCGGGAACGCGCCCGCGGAACGGCTGATCGAGTTTACTCGTCCAGGCGATCTGGTTCAGTCCGCGTAAACCTCCCCAAAGGGCTCGAAACCGCCAATAGCCTCGTGCGTTCTTGTTCCTCTGTTATGCGCCCCTGAAGGCTCGCAAGTAAACCGCTTCGTCCGTGCAAGATCGGCAGACCGTGGAGATGCGACATGCCATCCTCTGAAAACCTTAAGGACGTCTTCGTCGAGGAAATGCGGGATCTCTGGTCGGCTAACGACCAGATGCAACGGGTAATGAAAAGCCTGAGCCAGAAAGCGTCCGACAAGAAGCTGAAGGAGTTGTTGGAACACTCGGTGACAGGGATTGAAAAACACACCGAGACCTTGAGGTCCGTGCTCGAAGCGCAGGGTGGCAAGGTCGGCAAAGACCACTGCAAAGGCATGGAGGGGCTAGTCGCAGAAGCAAGGAAGCATGCGCTAGAAGCAGAATTGGATGGTCAATTGCGCGACGTCGTTATCATCGCTCAGTATCAGCGGATGTCCCACTACGGCTTGGCCGGGTTTGGCACGGCGGCCGCGTATGCCGCTGCGCTGGGCCTCAAGGACGACGCAGCAAAGCTGAAGGCAATCGTAGGCGACATCTACCAGGCCGACGACTATACGAGCCAACTGGCGGAGCGTGCAGAGAAAGCAGCGGCGAAGGCCGCTTCGTAAGCTGTTCGCCCGGTGGCCGCGACGCCGCCCTTGCCGATTTCGGTGCGGCCTTCCGCAAAATCGAAGTCGCGGCCATAATCGCGAAAAGCGTCCCGCCAGGCGCTGGCATGCAGGTCGTCGACGGTATCGACCAGCGTTCCGTCCACGTCGAAGATCACCGCTTTTGCCATCGCGCGTCTCCCTTGGGGCCGTGTGGCGTGGACGCAACTAATTCAGTGCTTTTTCATGGGTGGCTGCCGCTCTGCTCATCAGCGGCGATGCATGAAGCCCGCATGCTGTCGCCGGTTAGTTGGGTTTTTGGTGAGTCGTGTCGAGCCGTTGATTCCGCGAAGACCAGGAGCTTGTCGTTGAGGTTTCCCGCCACCTGCGGACGCGAACAGGAGCGCGCCATTGCGGCGCCGGCCGGGCTGGCACCGCAATCCTCACGGGCGCGGCGCCGCGGCTCAGGGGCTCCGAGCCACCACACCGGGATCGCCGCGTTGCGCGACCACGCGCTGTTGCTGCTCGGCTATGGCTGCAGGAGTTGCAAGGTCGGGCGACGCAGGGCCAACATCTGCAATCGGCTTGGCGAAACGGCCCCGGGGGAAAGAAGATGAGGAAGGTGAAGCTCGTCGGGATCGGCCTTGCTTGTGCCCTGGCGGCGGCCACGGCGCATGCAGCCGGCACGCTCAGGATCGGCATGCAGGACGACCCCGACCTGCCGCCAGAAGGCTTCACCGCCAACCAAAAAATCTTCAAGAGTGGGGAAGCGCTTCTTATATATCTCCTGGCGGTAGAAGGCGGGGCTCAGCACCCACCCGGCATACACGCGCGCAAACGCTTTGAGGCCACGCACGGGTGGTGCGGCAAACCATTCGTCCTGCCACAAGGGATCGGCCGTGAGCGCCGCCTTGAGGCCAGCAAGGAAGACGAGATTGTTGACGGACGTGCGGGCTGAACCGCACACGACACAGATTCGCTCAACCATATCGGGCAATAGCGCGCCCCAGTGGTAGGCCTGTTGTCCGCCCATCGACCAGCCATAGACGAGCGCGATCTTCTGGATGCCGAACACCTCTGTCACAAGGCGATGTTGCATGCGTAAGTTGTCAGTGAGCGTGACCTTCGGATAGCGCTTGCCGTCGAACGGCGGGGCAGCGTTGCTAGGCGAGGAAGACAGGCCGTTGCCCAGCATATTTAAGGAGATGACGAAGTAGCGGCTCGGATCGAGCACCTTGCCCGCTGACGTCAACCAATCCACGTCTTGATGGGTCGAGCCAAAAGCGCTGGGACAGACGATGACGTTCGACTTATCTGGAGAGAGCTGACCATACGTCTTGTATGAAACTCCGACATTGCGAAAGAGGATGCCTGATTGTAACGTGACCAAGTCAAGATTGAAGATTTTGTAATCGATCGGCTTTTCGGTTCCAGCTTGTGCTGGGCTGATAGAGGCGAGCCCAAGCTTGCCGAAGTCGAAACCGCCAAGTGTCCCCATCGCAACCGCCATGGCGGCGACCTTCATGAAGTTTCGCCGATCCGCCACAGGTCTGTTGCATGTGCGCGGCTGCATTGGACATTCCTCCCTCGTCGTTTGCCCTACAGAACGGCCTGGCGTTTGGATCGCCGGTTGCGACGCGTCTTCGCTGCGTCAACTTCCATCTCTGTGCCGGGGCCAATCTGACGCCCGTCCCAGCTCCAGCGTCAACGAACAAACATCCGACCTGATGCGGGCTGAACGATGCCCCCATCGCCGCTAGGGGTTTCGACCCCAACTTACAGAAATTTCGAAAGTCTTGATTAATGCACGGTGCGGCATCTGAATGCCGTAGCTCGGGAACGGCAGTCCCGGCCCGACCGCCGATCGTCAGATCACGCCCTTGTCCCGCAACGTCGCCAGTGCGGCGGCATCGAGGCCAAGCCGCTCGCCGAGCACCGCCTCGGTGTGCTCGCCCAACAGCGGCGGCGGGATGCGGTAGTCGGCCGGCGTCTCCGAGAGGCGCACCGGGTTGGCGAGCACCTTCACGCGCCCTGCCGTCCCGTGCGGCATCTCGACGATCGCGCCGCGCGCCTGCACCTGCGGATCGGCGAACACCTGCGACAGCCGGTTGATCGGGCCGCAGCCAATCTTCTCCGCCGCCAGCCGCTCCAGCCACCACGCGGTCGGGTGCGCGCGCAGCACCAGGGCGAGCGTGTCGGTGACCAGCGCGCGGTTGCCCACCCGCGCGGCATTGGTGGCGAACCGCGCGTCATCGAGCAGCGCCTCCTGCCCGAACGCGCGGCAGAACCGCACGAATGTCGGGATCGTTGCCGATCGAGAGCACCATGTGCCCGTCCGCCGTCGCGAACACCTGATAGGGCACGATGTTGGGATGCTGGTTGCCCAGCCGCGGCGGGTCCTCGCCGGTCGCGAGATAGTTCATGCCCTGGTTCGCCAGCCACGCGACATGCGCATCCAGCATCCCGATATCGACCTGCTGCCCCTGCCCGGTCGCGTCGCGATGGCGGAGGGCCGCGAGGATGCCGATGCAGCCGTAGAGGCCGGCGAAGACATCGGCGATCGGCACGCCCACCTTCTGCGGCGGCCCGTCCGGCGCGCCGGTCAGGCTCATGATGCCGCCCATCGCCTGCACCAGACTGTCGTAGCCCGGCCGCTCGGCATACGGCCCGGTCTGTCCGAAGCCGGTGATCGAGCAGTAGATCAGCCGCGGATACGCCGCATGAAGCTGCTCGTAGCCAAGCCCGTAGCGGCCGAGCGCGCCGACCTTGAAGTTCTCCACCAGGATGTCGCTCTGCGCGATCAGGCGGCGCGCGATCGCCTGCCCCTCGGGCTTGCCGATGTCGAGCGTGACCGAGCGCTTGTTGCGGTTGACGCCGACGAAATAGGCGCTCTCGGTGGTGCCGGGCATGGTCGGCGGCGCGAAGCCGCGGGTGTCGTCGCCGCTGCCGGGGCGCTCGATCTTGATGATGTCGGCGCCGAGGTCGCCCAGCATCTGCACGCAGGTCGGCCCGGCGAGGACGCGGGTGAGATCGAAGACCACGAGGCCCCGAAGCGGTCCGGTCGGTTCGGCCATGCGCGATGCTCCGGCGGTGATGGTCCGCCCGGATTACCCGCGGGGAGCGGTCGCGCGCAACCCGAACCTAAAAGGAAACTCGCCACTGGTCATGCGGCGATCGGAGTGATCTGAACGTCGTAGCCGAAGCTTTGCAGCTTGGCGATCAAGCGCTTGGTCGCGGCCCCGTTGACGCGGCGGTCGAAGTGATCGGCACCGAGGTCCTGGTAGAAGGTGCCGTCCTTGAGCATGTGGTAGGCGGCGGTGAGCATCGAGGCGGCCACGGCGCCGATGGCTTTTTTGGCGCCGCGCCGGGCGCGCAGTGGTTGGAACTGCGCCTGCAGGTAGTTGCCCTTCTTGCGGGCGGCCGCCCAGGCGCATTGGATCAGGGTTGTCTTCAACCATCGCCTTCGGCGATCCGACTGCGAAGCAGACGGCCGCGAAGCGGCCGGAGGGGAGCTCCCTTGCGCATCCGGCTGGAGCGGCGCTTGCCGGCACTCTCGTCATTCTGCGGACACAGCCCCCCTCCGCTGGCTTTCCATCGGCTGCCGCCGATGGAACCTTGGCCAGCTCCGCCCACGAGATCAGGTGTCCCTGGGTCGGGAAGCGGCTCATGTCGGTGCCGATCTCGGCCAGGATCACGCAGGCGCCGAGATCGCTGATGCCCGGAATGGTCTTCAACTGGGCGATCGCGGCGCGAAAGGGTTCGACATGGGCGTCGACCTCCGCGTCGATCCCGGCGATCGCCTCGTCGAGGGCGTCAATCTGCCTGAGGTGCAGATGCAGCAGGAAGCGATGGTGCGTGGTCACGCGCCCCCGCAACGCCTCGCGCAGGGTCTCGGGCGAGGATTTGATCCGCCGATGGGCCAGCTCCGCCAGCCTGGCGGGGTCGGTCTCGCCGATGATCAGGGCCTCGATCATGGCCCGCCCGCTCAGCCCGGTGATGTCGGAAACCGCCGAAGTCGAGCTTGATATTGGCGTCTTCCAGGGTCCGCTGCAGCCGCTGGACGTGGCTGGCCCGCTCGCGCACCAGTTGCTTGCGGGTGCGCAGCAGACCGCGTTGCTCCTGCGTTGCGGCGTCGGGCACAAAACTGCCGCGGACCAGGCCATGCGCCAGCAGATCGGCCAGCCAGGTCGCGTCGTTGGTGTCGGTCTTGCGGCCCGGCACGTTCTTGACGTGCGCCGCGTTGGCCAGGGTCAGCGCGAAGTCGCCGTCGCTCAGGATGTGCCAGACCGGCTTCCAATAGACCCCGGTCGCCTCCATCACGACATGCGTGCAGCCTTCCGACGCCAGCCACTCCGAAGGCCAGCAGATCGGTGGTCGTCGTCTTGAACGTGCGGACTTTGCGCTTGACCGTGCCCCCTCCGCCGGCATTCCACCGGCTGACGCCGGCGGAACCTTGGCCGGCTCCGCCCGTCATGTGGCGCACACAGGCGACGACCGTCTCCTTGTGGACGGCGAGGCCGGCACAGTGCGGGTAGAGAACTTCCATGTCATCCTCCGGGCGCGCCGCCGGCGTGGGACGTCCGTTAGAAGAACTCTAAAAAAGTGCTCCGGAGCCGTCGCCGGCTCGTGGCACAATCAGGGATGCTCAGACGTCCCGGACCCAACTAGACCAGCGCTTCCATGAATCCGACCAGTTGTAGCGGATTCCCGTGACACCGCCAGATATTGTATGGGGGCGGCCGGTCAGCACAAGGATGGTCGTGATGGCGGCGCCGCGCAGGGTGGTGGAGATCGGCATCGGAGCGGAGGAGCTGGCAGCGCTGCAGTCGATCGCGTGATCGCGGACGGAGCCGGCGAGTCGGGTGGAGCGGGCGCGGATACTGCTGCGCTATCGCGACGATCCGTCGACCTATGCGGTTGGGGCGGCGATTGGGGTGACGCACCAGACGGTGCAGCGATGCGTCGACCGGGCGGGGAAGTTCGGCGTGCTGGCCGCGCTGGACGACAGCCCGCGCCCCGGCAAGGAACCGCAGATCACGGCGGAAGCGCGTGCCTGGCTGGTCTCGCTCGCCTGCCAGAAGGCCAAGGATGTCGGGTATCCGCATGAATTGTGGACGACGCGACTGCTGGCCCGCCACGCCCGCGAGCACGGTCCGGCTGCTGGCCATCCCTGCCTGGCGCGCATCGCCCAAGGCACAGTCTGCAAGATCCTCGCGCGGGGCGAGGTGAAGCCACACAAGGTGCGTTACTACCTGGAGCGGCGTGACCCGGCCTTTGACGAGAAGATGGCCGAGGTGCTGTGCGTCTATCAGGAAGTGGCCGTGTTGCGCGCCGAGGAGGGAGCGGCATCGAACGTGGTCATCATCTCCTACGCCGAAAAGCCGGGTATCCAGGCGATCGCCAACGTCACCCCGGACCTGCCGCCAGTGGCGGGCAAGCACGCTGGCTTCGCGCGTGACCACGAATACAAGCGCCATGGCACGTTGAGCCTGTTGGCTGGCATCGACCTGCTGACGGGAGAAGTCCACGCCTGCGTCGAAGACCGCCATCGCTCGCGCGAGTTCGTCGCCTTCCTCAAGAAGCTTGACGCTGCCTATCCTGCCACACTGCGATCAAGATCATCCTTGACAATCACCCCGCCCATATCTCCACGGAAACCAACCAGTGGCTTGCCGTGCAGCGCGACGGCCGCTTCAGCTTTGTCTTCACGCCCAAGCACGGCTCCCGGCTGAACCTGGTGGAAGGGTTCTTTTCCAAGATGGCGCGTTCGCTCCTCCGCCACATCCGCGTCGCTTCAAAGGCAGAACTTAAGCAGCGCATCTTGGCTTATCTCGACGACCTCAATCGCGATCCGGTTGTCCACACCTGGTCCTACAAACTCAAACCCGCGGCATGATACGAGTCGATCCATGGAAACGCTGGTCTAGACAACGCGCTCCCGGGCGTTGCCGCCCCTGGCGCAATCGGGGGTGCTTCGGATGCCCGGGTCCAACTCATGAGCGGGCTCGCTCGCACCAAAGACAACAACCGACCTCTCCGCCGACGAGGACCAGACCATGCCACGAGTTTCATCCACGGCGCGTCGGACGTTCCGGTGCCGAACTCATGAGAGGGGGGTGCTACGGCAACGCCGCTGCCGCTCGCTTGTGGCACCGGTGCGCGACGTGCCGCCGCCCGGTCGCCCTCCACACGCGGCCTTGAGTTTGCGCCGCACGCGCGCCGGCGCAGGCTGCATCTTGCGAAGCAGGGCGAACGCGACATCCCGCGCATGGCAGACGAACGCATCCTGCTGGTCGAGGACGAGTTCCTGGTGCGCCTCACGCTGGTCGAGGCGCTCACCGAGGAGGGCTTCCAGGTACTCGAGGCCGGCACCGGCGACGAGGCGGCGGCGCTGCTCGAGGGCGACCCGTCGATCCGCCTGCTAATGACCGACATCCAGCTCCCCGGCAGCCTCGACGGCCGCGCGCTGGCGAAGCGGGTGCGCGCGCAGCGGCCGCGACCTGCCGGTGATCTTCATGACCGGCCGTCCGGACACGATGGGACCCGTGGTTCCCGGCCGGCGCGAGCTGTTCGTCGCCAAGCCCTATCTGCCATCGGAGATCTGCGCCGCCGCCCGCCGGTTGCTCGCCGCCTCGGACTGAGGCTGAAGGGCGCGGCAGCCGGCGGGCGTTGCCGTCACGGCTTACGCTGCTCCGGCCGCGGCTGCGGATGCGGTGCCGGGGCGGGATGCGGCGGCGGCGCGGCCGGGCGCGGCGCCGGGGCCGGGGCGCGGCGCTGCGGAGCGGGGCGCGGGCGCGGGTGCGGCCGGACGCGGCGCCGCGGCCGGGTGCGGCGCCGGGCCGGGCGCGGGCGCGGTGCCGGAGCGCGCCGCCGCGGTGCGCGGTGCCGGGGCCGATGCGGCGCGGCGCCGGCGGGCGTGCCGGCGCGCGCCGCCGGGCCGGTGCCGGACGCGGCGCCGGAGCCGGCGCGGGCGCCGGGCGCCGCCGGGTGCGTGCCGGCGCCGGCGCGGGAGCGCCGGGGCCGGGTGCGGCACCGGTGCGCCGCCGGGCGTGCCGGCCGGCCGGCGCCGGACGCGCCGGCTCTGCCGGCCGCGCCGGCTGCGGCGCCCGGCCGGGCAGCCGCAGGCTGCGGGTGCACGGCGGGCGGCGTGCCGTGCTGGATTGGGGTGCGCAGGGGTGCCGGGGCGCGGTGGGGCGCCCGGCTTCGGTGCGCCGGCATTCGGCTCGCCTGGACGGATCCGGCCCCGGGCGCGCCCGGTTTCGGTAGCCGCCGGACTACCCGGCCGGGCGGTCGCCGGTTGCGGGTGTGGCACCGGCGGGGTGCCGTGCTGGATTTGCGCGGGTGTCCGCAGCGCAGGCGCGGCGGGCCGTGCCGCGGCCGGCGTGGGCGGTGCGCCGGGTCGCGGCGGCGGGCGCGCCCGGGCGGGCACTCGCCGGCTGGCCAGGCTTCCCGGGCACGGGTGCCGCAGGTCGGCCGAGCGGTGTCGCGGCGGCGGCCGGCCGCAGCGGCGGCCGCGCGCCGCGCAGCGGCTGCGCCGTCGCCTTCGGGCCAGGGGCGACCGGGCGCGCCGGAGCGCCTTGCGGTGCCGCGGCAGCCGTAGCTGCTGGGCGACCGGTCGGCTCACGCCGATCGTCTGCACCGCCGGGCGGATCGGCTGGCGCGCCACCACCGGCTGCGCCCGCGCCAGCTCGGCAGCCGGCACACGCACGACCGCCGCCCGCACCGGGCGCGACTCCACCATCGCGCGCGCCGGCACCACCGTCGCCGCGCGCTGGATGTTGACGTATTTGTTGACCTGGACGTTCTTGATGTACGTTGTGTTGTGGTAATTATTGATCACCTGGTTGACGTTGGTGACGTTGTAGCGGTTCACCTGCCCCAGATAGCCGTTGTTGACGCGATACCAGGGATAGTACGGCTCGTGCCAGCCGAGCGGCACCCAGCCCACATTGCCGCCGCTGAACGCGTAGCCGATCGCGGCCCCGACGGCTGCTCCCGCGACCACCGCCGCGCCGATGCCGAAGAAGCTGACCAGCGCCGGCGCGTAGCAGGGCGGCCCGCCGTAGCCGATGCCGGGCTCGACCGGCGCCCAGCCCCAGCGGTTCCCGGCATAGACCCAGCGTCCGTAGTGGAACGGCGCGAAGCCCCAGGGATCGCTGTCCACCCAGGTCCAGCCCCAGGGCGCCACATAGGCCCAGCGTCCCTCGCGATACGGCACCCAGCTCGACGCGACCTGCGGATACCAGACCGCGCCGTAGCTGCTGCTCTGCTGCCACGACCCGTACTGCTGCAGGTCCTGATACCCGGTCATCTCCTGCACCACCTGCGGCGGCGCCACCGAAGCGGCGCCGCGGGCGCGGGTGCCGGGCCGGTCGCCTGCGTCTGCACCGGGGCCGGGGGTGCGAGGAGCTGTTGCAGGCACGGGTCGGGGCCGGGTGCCGGGCCGACACTGCCCTGGAACGAGTCCGAGCCGGAGATCGAGGCCATCTGCCCGGCGCCGACCTGCAGCGAGAGGTTGGTGCCGGTGATCTGCGCCGCCCCGTTCTGCACCAGCACCGTGGTCGGGTTCTGCGGTGTCGCCGGCGACCACGGCGATGTTGCCGGTCGCGGCGATCTGCACCAGGCCGCGCGGCGTCTGGAAGGCGTAGGTATCGCCGCTGGGCACGAATGCGAGCGCCATGCACATCTCGCCCTGCGGCAGCGTGGCGGCGAAGGCGTGATCGTCGAGCTGGGTCACGTCGAGCTCGGTCGAGCTCATCATCAGGAAGCGGTTGCCCGACAGCTCCAGCGCCGCCTGCGCCTGCGGCTCGGTCCAGAACGAATCGCCCGTGGTGACGGGGTAGTTCAGCACCGCCGGGCTCCACTGCGTGTCCTCGGCGGCGTGGAACGAGACCGTGCCGGTGATCTGCGCCAGCCGCCCGGCCCGCGTCGGCGGCACCTGGTTCAGCGACGGCGCGGCGCCCTGCCCGGCTGGCGGCGGCGGCGGTGCCGCCTGCGCCCAGGCGGCGTCGGGCCAGATCGGCGCCAGCACCAGGCTGCCGGCCGCGGCGGTCGCGCACAGGCGGGACGGTCGGGAATGGAGGCGCATGGACGATCTCCTTGCGGAACGCGCGCTGCCCCGAAGAGGACGGGGCGAAGGCCTTGTGGAAGAGCAAGATGGCGAAACGAGGCCGCGATGGAACGCATCGGCGTCACAATGGGTTGACCCGAAACGGAATGAACAAAGCGGGCACCGCGCCTCCATCTCGCCACAGAGCGCGCGTAACCGACGCATCAGAGGAGAGAGCCATGAGTCCTCGCACCCTATGCCGTGTCTGCGCCGCGATCGGCCTGCTCGGGCTCGTGTCTCTGGGCGGCTGCGCGTACTACCCCTATGGTTACGGCTACTACCCCGGCTATGCCTACGCGCCGTACGGGTATTACCCGGCCTATGCGGCGGCGGCCCCGGTCTATGGCGGCGTCGCGATCGGCTTCGGCGGCGGCTGGCGCGGCGGTTGGCGCGGCGCGCTGGCGGCGCTGAACGCGACGCACGGCGCAAGGCCGCTGACCGACCGGGCGGCGCTGGCGAAGGCGCCGCCAGCGCGGCCGGCCCCGGCTGATTTCAGTCCTCCTCGCTCCGCCGCACCAGCACCTCGCGCTTGCCGACGTGGTTGGCCGGGCCGACCACGCCCTCCTTCTCCATCTGCTCGATCAGCTTGGCGGCCCGGTTGTAGCCGATCTGCAAATGCCGCTGGATGAACGAGGTCGAAGCCTTGCCCTCGCGCGAGACCAGCGCCACCGCCTGATCGAACAGGCCCTTCTCGCCGTCGCTGGCCCCCGCGATCCCGGACAGCGCCAGCCCGCCGCCGCCATCCTCGTCGTCGTCGGATTCCGTCACCGCCTCCAGATACGCGGGCTCGGCCTGCCGGCGGAGGAAGGCGACCACCTCCTCCACCTCGCGGTCGGTCACGAACGGGCCGTGGATGCGCGTGATCCGCCCGCCGCCCGCCATGTGCAGCATGTCGCCCTGGCCGAGAAGCTGCTCGGCGCCCTGCTCGCCGAGGATGGTGCGGCTGTCGAACTTGCTGATCACCTGGAAGCTGATGCGGGTCGGGAAATTGGCCTTGATGGTGCCGGTGATGACATCGACCGAGGGCCGCTGGGTCGCCATCACCACGTGGATGCCGGCGGCGCGCGCCATCTGCGCCAGCCGCTGCACCGCCGCCTCGATCTCCTTGCCGGCGACCATCATCAGGTCGGCCATCTCGTCGATCACCACGACGAGCAGCGGCAGCACTTCGAGCGTGAGCGGCTGCTCGTCGAAGACCGGCCGGCCGGTCTCGGCGTCGAAGCCGGTCTGCACCCGGCGCGTCACCACCTCGGCCTTCGCCAGCGCCTCGGCGACGCGCTCGTTATAGCCGCCGATGTTGCGCACGCCGAGCTGGCTCATCGCCCGGTAGCGCCGCTCCATCTCGCGCACCGTCCATTTCAGCGCGGCGACGGCCTTCTTCGGCTCGGTCACCACCGGCGCCATCAGGTGCGGGATGCCCTCATAGACCGAGAGTTCCAGCATCTTCGGGTCGATCAGGATCAGCCGGCACTGCTCGGGCGAGAGCCGATACAGCAGGCTCAGGATCATCGCGTTCACGCCGACCGACTTGCCCGAGCCGGTGGTGCCGGCGATCAGCAGATGCGGCATCCGGGCGAGGTCGGCGACGATCGGCGCGCCGCTGATGTCCTTGCCGAGCGCCAGCGCCAGCCGGCCGGGGTGCCGCGCCCATTCCTCCGCCCCCAGCAGCTCGGCGAGAAAGACGGTCTCGCGCCGCGCGTTCGGCACCTCGATGCCGATGACGTTGCGCCCCGGCACGGTTGCGATGCGCACCGCGGTCACCGAGAGGCTGCGCGCCACGTCGTCGGCCAGCCCGATCACGCGCGCGCTGCGGATGCCGGGCGCGGGCTCGAGTTCATAGAGCGTCACCACCGGGCCGGGGCGGATCTCGCGGATGGCCCCCTGCACGCCGTAATCGGACAGCACGGTTTCGAGCAGGCGGGCGTTGCTCTGCAGCGCCTCCTCGGTGGGGCCGGCGGCGGCGCGGGCGGGCGGGGGCTTGAGCAGCGAGAGCGGCGGGAACTGCCAGCCGCCCTCGGGCAGCGGCAGGCTCTCCTGACGCGGCGCCGGGCGCTTCGGGGGTGCCGCAACGCGCGCGGGCGGCGGCGGAGGCGGCGGCGGAGGGCGTGACGCCGCCGCGCGCGGGGTCGGGCGGCATCGTCCTCGCGGCATCGGCGGCACCAGCCGGTGGGCCGCGGGCGGCGCGTCGTCGGCCGCGGCGTCAGCCGGCGCAGCGGCGCCGCGCGCGCGCCACCCCACTCGCGATCCAGCCGAACAGGCCCACGGCGCGGCGCCCCTGCCGCAGCGAGAACCGCGCCGCCCCCGCCGTCCGCACGGCGGCGACGCGCCATTCGCCGAGCGAGAGGCCGAATGCCAGCAGCACCAGCCCGAGCGCCAGTGCCAGCCCCAGCGCCGCCGCGACGGCCGCCCCGATCGGCCCGAGCACGCCGCGCGCTGCCGCGGCCACGCCCTGGCCCAAGGTCGCGCCCACCGCGCCGCCCGGCCCCGCCGGCGTCGGCCACGCGGCGGTTCTGGGAATGGCGGCGAGCATGGCCGCGACCGCCGGCAGCGCGCCAAGCAAGGAGGCGGCCCGGACGCCCACCTGCAGCGGTCGCCGCGACGCGATCCGCCACGCCCAGGCCAGCAGGGCGAGGCCCGGCAGCGCGCCGGCGAGCCCGAAGCCCTGCAGCAGCAGGTCGGCGGCGGCCGCCCCCAGCGGCCCGGCGAGATTGGTCACGGGTTGCGTGGTCGCGGTGTCGAACGAGGGATCCTGCGCGTGGTAGGACGCGAGCGCCACCAGAAGGGCCGCCCCGAGCAGGGCGACCGCAACGGCCGCCGCCTCGGATAGCCGCCGTGCCGCGATCGTGCGGAGCGTGGAGGAGGCGAGCAGGCGGGTCTGGGTCGCGGCGGGCATCGGACCTCGCGGATCAGGATTCGGTGCAAGTATAAGCCGGGAAACAGTTGATCCGAAACGTCGGTCGAGGTCGTGGCGTTGTGAGCGCCTGCCGCTGCCGAAAGCGGCGGCCATCTGCCATTCCCGACGACCGCGTGCTGAACCCGGAGCGGAAGGGCGACCATCTGAAGGTGATCGCCGACTGGACCTTATCGGTGTGCGTCCGATTCAGAACTGGACGCTACCGCCGGGGTGATACTCGGCAACACGCGATGCCGCCGATAGCAGCGCCCATGCCGATGGGCCGCGTTAGGGCGATAGGTCTGCCGATAGGGCGAGCTGCTGCCGGACTACCTGCGTCGGCTGGCTCGTCGCGAGGCCTCGACGTCGCGGCGAGCAGCCGCGGCCACACCGAGGCGAGCTCGACGAGGCGGAACTGCGCGCCTTCGGAGCTGATCCTGGACCGCCCCGCCCCGACGTGGACGGGTTGTCGTCGGCCATTGCCCGATCGGTGTCGAGTGATCGAGGCACGTGTCAATAAGCACCTACACCCAGCCGGCTGCATTTCGCCAGAATCGCAAAATCGGTAAGCAGTCATGTCGGAGCCGGCTCTCGGCCGGCGTGCGAAACGCGATCAGCTGAAGTCGAGGAAGCCTGACATCTCTGAGATCGGCCGGGCAGCCCGCAATTTGGCGAGGTCCGGCGAAGGCCGCGCCATGCGCGGATCGTCCGCGAGCAGCCGCTCCAGCGCCGCTGCGACCGACAGAACCAGCTCATCGCCGCCGCGCGGGCCCACGATCTGCAATCCGAACGGCATCCCGTTGCGGTCGCGACCCACTGGCAGGCACAGCGCCGGATGGCCAGGCAGGGTCACCGCATAAGCGAGTGCCAGCCAGTGGAAATACGTGCGCGTCGGCCGACCATCGATCTCCGCAGGATAGAGCTCGCGCCAGGGCCGCGGACTGGTCGTGATCGCGGGCGAGAGGATGACGTCGTACTGGCCGAAGAACGCCTGCCAGCGATGATAGAGGGCAGTCTGCAACGCCATCGCGCGCGCGACGTCTGCGGCGGAGTAACGCAAGCCCTCCTCGACGTTGGCGCGCACGTTCGGGCCGACCTGGTCCGGGTGGCTACGCACCTTGTCGCCGTGGGCGTGGAGGAAGCCCAGCGCGCGAAGCACCTCAAACGCCTCGTCGGCCCCGGCGCAGTTGGGTGTGGTGTCGGTCGCGCGGGCGAAGACGTGCCGGAATCTGCCCGTCGCGTCGGCGAACACCTCGCGGATGTGCCGCTCCGTCGGCGCAAAGCCGAAATCGGGCGTGAGCGCGACGCGCAGCCGCGACAAGTCGCATGGCGCAGGCCGGGCAAAATTCTCGGCGCGTCGCACGATCTTGCCGTGGATGGTCGTGGCAAGCGCATCGCGTGGATCGTCCGACACCATCGCCGAGAGGAGCAGTGCGGTATCGGGCACGTTGCGCGCCATCGGCCCGAGCACTGGCAGGTTCGACCAGCCGAGCCCGCGCTTGGGATTGGGCACCAGGCCGGGGGAGGGACGGAAGCCGACGATCCCGCAGAACGCGGCCGGATTGCGCAGGCTGCCGCCGGTATCCGAGCCGGTCGCGATCGGCACCATCCCGCAGGCCAGCGCGACCGCCGAGCCGCCTGAGGAGCCGGCCGCGGACTTCTCCGGGTCGAACGGATTACCGGTGACACCATAGACGGCGTTGCGCGTGTTTGCGCCCGCACCCCATTCCGGCGTGTTGGTCTTGACTAGCACGATCCCGCCTGTCGCCCGGATCGCGGCGACGGAGCGCAAGTCGGCCTCCGGCACGAAGTCGCGGAACAGCGGGCTGCCGTAGGTGGTGCGCAGGCCTGCCGTCTCCTCGAGATCCTTCACGCCGAATGGCAGCCCGTGCAAGGGACCGAGCGCCTCCCCCGCCATCACCGCCGCCTCGGCGCGGCGCGCAGCATCACGGGCGCGGTCGAAGTCCCGCGCGACAACGGCATTGACGGCATGATCCACCGCCTCGATCCGGGCGATGCAGCTCTCGACAAGTTCGACGGGCGAGAGCTGTTTCGAGCCGATCCGCGCGCGCGCCTCGATGGCGGTCAGGTCGCAGGGGTCGTTCATGTCAGTACTCCATCGCCATGCCGTCCTTCGCATCGGAGCCGTCGATCAGCATGTCGCACGCCTGGTCGATCCAGATCGCCTGGTCGCCATGCGGCTCGTTGATCATCGCGACCGCGTGGTCGAGCTCCATCAACGTGCGCGCGACCGCGTCGGGAATCCAGCGTTCGAGGTCGGTACGTCCGCCAGTGGTGAAGGCGTGCGGCAAATCGAGCAACGTCTGGATGTCGATCCCGTATTCCAGCAAGTTGGTCAGAAACAATGCCTGACCCATTGGCTGGAAGTGCCCGCCCATGGCTGAAGAGCATCACCGCGCGTCCATTCTGCGTCACAGTCGGGAATAATCGTGTGCATCGGCCGCCTGTTTGGCGCGATGCAGTTCGGGTGCCCCGGCTCCAGCCGCGAGCCGAAGCCGCGATTGAGCAGCATCATGCCCGGTCTCTGCGCCAGGAATGCCAGTCTCAAACCCTTGAAGCAGCGAATTGATGAAGCTGCACCCACTACCGTCGCCATCGACGACGCAAAGAATTCGGTGGGGTCGGACGGCGGGGCGAAGTCGGCCTCGGTGTGCAGGCCGCTGCGGGCGCGCGGCGCCGCCACCATGTCGGCCGCCACCGCGCCCCCCTAGAAGCCGCGCACGTCGTGATGGGCGACCGTGCAGAGCGTCTAGGCGAGGGCAGGTTGCGCGAAGCGAAGCGCGTCGCGGCCGGGATCGCGGTCTCAGCCATCGCCTCGGCGGCGAATGCCGGACTGCGGCCGGGTAGGTGAAAATCGCGCGACCCTGATAGGTTCATCCCGTCGTCTCCTGAGGGGCGCGCAGGCCGCCGCCGCAGACACTATGGGTGCACCACGCTTGCCCGCGCGCATAGATGCAGTATAGTGCAGGTCGGGGTGGAAGGAACCGGCGCCTAAATGATCGATTTCCAGATTCATCCGGATCGCTACCATCACTGGCGCCTCGAGTTCGACGGGCCGATCGCGCATCTAGTGATGGACGTCGATCCGGGGCGAAGCCTGTTCGAGGGCTGCGAGCTGAAGCTCAATTCCTACGATCTCGGCGTCGATATTGAGCTGGCCGACGCAGTGCAGCGGCTACGCTTCGAGCATCCCGAGGTGCGCGCGGTCGTTCTGCGCTCCGGCAAGGAGGGCGTGTTCTGCGCCGGCGCCAACATCCGGATGCTCGGTCGCGCGAGCCACGCTCATAAGGTCAATTTCTGCAAGTTCACCAATGAGACCCGTTGTGCGATCGAGGATTGCAGCCGGCATTCTGGCCAGACCTGGCTCGCCGCGATCAGCGGCACGGCGGCAGGTGGCGGATACGAGTTGGCGCTGGCGACCGAGCACATCCTGCTGATCGACGATCGCCGCGCCAGCGTCTCGCTGCCAGAAGTGCCTTTGCTCGCTGTGCTGCCCGGCACGGGCGGCCTCACGCGGCTCACCGATAAGCGCCGCGTGCGCCGCGATCTGGCCGACCTGTTCTGCACCACCGAGGAAGGTGCGCGCGGGCGCCGCGCCGTCGCGTGGCGGATCGTGGACGAGGTCGTGCCCCCGACCGCTTGGGACCGCAAGGTGCGCGAGCGGGCGCTGGCTCTGGCGGCGCGCTCCGACCGGCCAGACGGCGCCGCGGGCATCGTGCTGCCGCCGCTAGATCGGCACTTTGCCGATGACAGTGTCGCCTACCCGCATCTTCGCGTCGACATCGACCGCGCCGGACATCGTGCGGTCCTGACGATTGCCGCACCGGCGGCGCCACTGCCCGATGATATCGCGTCCATCCACGCGGCGGGCGCCGATTTCTGGCCGCTCGCGGTCGCGCGCGCCCTCGACGACGCGATCTTGCACCTGCGCTTCAACGAGCCGGAGCTTGGTTTGCTGGTGCTGCGCACATCGGGCGTCCCCGACCGCGTGCTCGCTGCGGACGCGCTGCTTGACGCGTACGCGAGCGACTGGCTCGTGCGCGAAATCCGCCTTTATCTCAAGCGCGTACTCTCGCGCCTCGACCTGACGGCGCGTAGCCTGATCGTGCTGATCGATCCGGAGAGCTGCTTCGCCGGCACGCTCGCCGAGATCGCCTTCGCCGCCGATCGCGCGGTGGCCCACGAGGCTGCGTCGCTCGCGCTCTCGTCGCTCAATTTCGGCGCCTATCCGATAGCCAACGGCCTGACCCGGCTCACCGCCCGCTTCTTCGGCGAGTCTGACGGCCTCACGCGCGCGCGGGCTCGGATCGGCATGACGATTCCTGCGCAGGAAGCGGCGCAAGCTGGCCTCGTGACGCTCGCTTACGATGCGATCGACTGGGAGGACGAGGTCCGCATCATGCTGGAGGAGCGCGCGAGCTTCTCGCCGGACGCGTTGACGGCGATGGAGGCGAACCTGCGCTTCGTCGGGCCGGAGACGATGGAGACGCGCATCTTTGGACGCCTGACTGCCTGGCAGAACTGGGTCTTTCAGCGCCCCAATGCCGTCGGCGAGCACGGCGCACTCAGGCGCTACGGCAGCGGCGTCAAGGCGAGCTTCGACATGAATCGGGTTTAGGGAGGCAGCGATGCCCGACGGCACTCAGGTGGATTACGATGGCCTGATCCCGAACAATGTCGGGCTGAAGGGCGATCTGCGGGTGCGCAAGGCGCTGGAGACGTGGCATCCCGGCTACATCGACTGGTGGCGCGAGATGGGCCCCGAGGGCTTCCAGAAGAGCCTCGTCTATCTGCGGACGGCAATCGGCGTCGATCCGAACGGCTGGGCGCAGTTCGATTACGTGCGGATGCCGGAGTACAAATGGGGCATCTTGCTCGCCCCCGCGGTCGAGGGGCGCGTCATCCCGTTCGGCACCCACAAAGGTGAGCCGGCATGGCAAGAGGTGCCCGGCGAGTACCGGGCCATGCTGCGCCGGCTGCTGGTGATCCAGGGCGACACCGAGCCCGCGTCTGTCGAGCAGCAGCGGCATCTGGGTGCGACCGCGCCCTCCCTCTACGACATGCGCAACCTGTTCCAGGTCAATGTCGAGGAGGGCCGCCACCTCTGGGCGATGGTCTATCTGCTGCAGAAATTCTTCGGCCGCGACGGACGCGAGGAAGCGGAAGATCTGCTGCGACGCCGCTCGGGTGATGCGGATCAGCCGCGGATGCTCGGCGCTTTCAATGAACAGACGCCAGACTGGCTCAGCTTCTTCATGTTCACGACTTTTACCGATCGCGACGGCAAGATGCAGCTCGCGGCATTGGCGCAGTCCGGCTTCGACCCGCTGAGCCGCACCTGCCGGTTTATGCTGACCGAGGAAGCGCACCACATGTTTGTGGGCGAGAGCGGAATTGCGCGTATCGTCGAGCGCACTTGTCACGCGATGCGACAGGAGGGCATCGACGATCCGACCGACATCGAGCGTGTCCGCCGGCTAGGCGTGATCGACCTGCCGACGATCCAGAAGAAGGCGAACCTGCACTTCTCACTGACGCTCGACCTGTTCGGCAATGAGATCAGCACCAACGCTGCGAATGCCTTCAGCGCCAGCCTCAAGGGGCGATATCGCGAGGAGAAGATCGCGGACGATCATCGGCTGCTCGATGCGACCTACACGGTGCTGCGCCTGCGCGAGGGTGCGATCACGTGGGAGCGAGTGCCGGCACTATCGGCGCTGAACATGCGACTGCGCGACGACTATCTCGATGACTGCAACGGCGGTGTCGGGCGCTGGAACAAGGTGATCGAGCGTGCCGGGTTCGACTTCCGCCTGCGGCTCCCGCATGTCGCGTTCAATCGCCGCATCGGCGAGTTCTCTGCGATCGAGGCCGACCCTGACGGGCGCGTGATGGACGCGGCCGAGTGGGCGCGGCGACGGGAAGAGTTCCTACCGTCGACCACCGACAACGAGTATCTGGCCAGCCTGATGCGCTCGGTGCGCGAGACGGGCGCGTTCGCCGGTTGGATCGCGCCACCCAAGGCCGGGATCGACAACCGGCCGGGCGACTTCGAATATGTGAAGATCGAGGCGTGAGTGAGGCCGCACCCTCTCTTCATCGCTGCCAGCTCGGGTGGTGGGACATCGACGCTGCCCGCATCGCGTAGACCGCTCGCTTCGCGCAATTCGCGATATTGGCGTGCTTTCGTTTGAGAGCCGCCTCTTGTCTGCCCGCATCGACGGGTGGCGGTCGATCCCGGTCCCGGCGGAGTTTCGTGAGGCGACCGCGGCGGACTGGCGATCGGCAATCAGGCTGCGGGCCGCCCGATCGAGTGGTAGGTGATGCCAGCGTGCCGCATCGCGGCCGGATCATAGACGTTGCGCAAATCCACCACGATGCGCCCGCGGATCAGCTCGCAGAGGCGGGAAGGGGCAAGGGCGCGGAACTCATTCCATTCGGTGAGCAGCACCAGCGCGTCCGCACCCTCCAGCGCATCCTGCGCGTCGCGGCAGTACTGCACTCCGGCCGGCAGCAGCGGCCGCGCCTGGTCCATGCCGGCCGGATCATAAGCGCGCAGCATCGCGCCGTCCTCGGCAAGCCGGTGCAGGATCGGCACTGATGGGGCATCGCGCATGTCGTCAGTCTCGGGCTTGTAAGTCAGCCCGAGCACTGCGACCGTCTTGCCGCGCACCGAGCCGCCGCAGGCGGCGATGATCCGCGCGGCCATGCTCGCCTTGCGCGCGTCATTCACGCTAACCACCGCCTCGATCAGCCGCGACGGCGCCCCCGCCTCCTGCGCGGTGCGCATCAGGGCAAGTGTGTCCTTGGGGAAGCACGAGCCGCCGAAGCCGGGGCCGGGATGGAGGAACTTGCGGCCGATCCGGCCGTCGAGGCCGATGCCGCGCGCGACGTCGTGAACGTCCGCGCCGATGCGTTCGCACAGATCGGCGATCTCGTTGATGAACGTCACCTTCATCGCGAGGAACCCGTTGGCGGCGTATTTGGTGAGCTCCGCGGTCTCGATAGCCGTGAACACGATCGGCGTCTCGATCAGGTAGAGCGGGCGATAGAGTTGAGCGAGCACCTCGCGAGCGCGCTCGCTTCCCGTGCCGATCACGACGCGGTCTGGGCGCATGAAGTCGCCGATCGCGCTGCCTTCGCGCAGGAACTCGGGATTCGAGGCGACATCGAAGTCGAGGTCGGGGCGCAGGTCGCGAATGATGCGCTCGACGCGTCGTCCGGTGCCGACCGGGACCGTGCTCTTGGTGACGATGACGGCATAGCCGGTTAGCGCGCGCGCCACTTGCTCTGCGGCGGCATAGATATAGGAGAGGTCAGCGTGACCGTCGCCGCGACGTGTGGGCGTGCCGACGGCGATGAACACCGCCTCCGCGCCCGCGACCGCCGTGGCAAGGTTGTCGCCGAACGAAAGTCGGCCAGCGTGGACGTTCTCCCCAACCAGCCGGTCCAGTCCAGGCTCGTAGATCGGAATCCGCCCCTGCCGTAGCGCCGCGAGACGCCCGGCATCGGCCTCCACCACCGTGACCTCGATGCCGAACTCGGCGAAGCAAGCGGCGGAGACCAGGCCCACATAACCGCCGCCGATCATCGCAATGCGCACCTCTGTCACTCCCTCGCAGGAACGGTCCCGTATTCACCACAGCCGGGCGTGGCGCGCCACCATGATGCGATCACGGAAGCCGTGCACGGCGGCCCGCCTCGTCGAAAGCCTCCTGTTCGGTATATGCCGCGGCGGCACTCGCTCGGGCGCCGTGCCGGGCGGCAAGATGATCCGCTATCTCGGCAGCCGCGCGTGCCGCCGCGAGCACGGCGCGGCAGCGTCCGGTCTCGGCCCGGGCCAACTCGGCGGCGGCGCGGGCGGCGGCGGCACGGCGTTTTGCCGCGGGCAGCCAGGAGCCGAACGCCTCCACCTCGGCATCCGTCGAGGTCAGACGGGCGGCAGTCTCGATCTTGCGATCGATTTCGCTTTCGGCTTCGGTGGCGCCACGTCCGGCGGCCTCCTCGGCCGCCAATGCCAGCGCCAACTCACGACATGCCGCCTCCACGGCGCAGGCATTGAGCTTGCGCAGCGCGAGGAGCGGGCCACCCATTAGGGTTTCCATTGCGCTAGCAGCAGCCGAAAGCTCACCGCCTGACCCTCCTGAAGCCCACGATTTCCGCACCCATCGCACCCGAATCGCGTCCGATCAACACCAACCGATCCCCCTATTGACGACAGCCGCGATAAGCCCTGACATGCATCGGAGGGGCGACGGCCCCCACTTCAACCTCGCAGCCGCGATGCCGCATCACTTCTACGGCCTGTGCCTCACCCGCTGTGGGTTTTTTAAAGAGTTCAATCTCATTTTCGATGCGGACCCGCTTCAAAACCCGCAACAAGTGCAACTGTTCTCCCTTTGTCCCGACGTAGTGTCTCATTTTCAGAAATAATACGCAAATTGGGTAAAAATTCTATAGCAGCATGCACGCTATGGTGGTATCAATCACACTTCGCGCATAGGTAGCGGAGAGGCACAGCGATGCGCGTGCTGCTGGCGGAGGATGATATCACAACGGCCAGGACGATTGCGACGCTGCTGCGCAACGGGCGCGCCGTCGTAGACCAAGCCGAGACTGGCGAAGAGACGCTCGAACTCGCGCGCCACTATGACTACGATATAGTGCTACTCGACCTTGAACTCCCCGATATGGAGGGATACGACGTCGTGCGTCGAATGCGAGCCGCCCGGATCGACACGCCGGTCCTGATCCTCTCCGGCGTGTCCCACCCGCAGGCGAAGGTGAAGGCGTTCGCCCTCGGCGCCGACGATTTGATGACCAAGCCGCTCGAACCAGCCGAGCTGGTGGCTCGTACGCAGGCGGTGGTCCGCCGCAGCAAGGGGTACAGCCAAGCCCAGCCTCCAGGTGGGGCCGCTGCTGCTCAATTTGGATAGTCGGGAGGTTAGCGTGGACGGGCGGCCGGTGCACCTGACCGGCAAGGAGTACGCCATCCTCGAGCTGCTGACGCTGCGCAAGGGCATGGTCCTTAGCAAGGAGACATTCCTTAACCATCTTTACGGTGGCATGGACGAGCCGGAGATGAAGATCATCGACGTGTTCGTCTGCAAGTTGCGCAAGAAGCTCGCGCAGGCGGGTGGCGACGGGCTGATCGGCACGATATGGGGCCGCGGCTACATGATGCGCGACGCTGCGCCGTCGGAGAGCGCCGTGTCCGCGTTGGTGTCAGCACCCCGGCAACTGACCGCAGCCTGATGCACATCGGCCGCGCTTCGCCAGTGCGCGGCCGTCTTTCCGATACCGCGGTTTGCACTCGGCTACGGACGGGGTGCAATGGACGGCCGGTTCGCAGTGCGGGGACAGGACGCGCTCAGTGTTATTTATCCGGTCGGTTCGTGGTGCCCGCCGGAAGGCCCGTTGAGCACCAATCAATGCCGGGCTTAGCTCCGCTTGCGCTGCATCGGCGGCTTGCTGCAGCGCGACGATCTCCTCAATTACCGGATCGTGACTCGCGCGTCCACGCCCCGGCCCTATCGCGGTCCGCACGTGTGCGGCGGGATGAACGCGGTCGTGGCGTCGCCGGATGGCACGCTCACTGGTGCCGCGTGTCAGCGAGTTAACAGCACCGCGATTGGCCTGGGCGGCAAGCCTTGCCCGCTCCGGCGTGTGGTTCTGGTCGGGTCAGGCGCGGCGCTGCGGCGCGGGGGCGGTGATCGTCGTCGGCGCGGCGGCCTGGCTGGCCAGCCCGGCGATAAGGCCGAGGCTGCTGGCCATCTCGGTCGGAACCAGAACGGTGGCCCCGCGATCCTTGTTCATCTCGTAGAGCAGGTTCATCTGCCGCAGCTGCAGCGCGATCGGGTTTTGCTGATAAACGGCGGCGGCCTCCACGACGCGCCGGGCAATCTCCTCCTCGGCCTCGGCGAGCGTCACGCGCGCTTGCTTCTCGCGGACCGCCTGTGCTTGGCAACTCATGGCGTCCTGCAGTGCCGCCGGGATCGCCACGTCCCTGATCTCCACGGAGCGGACAGCCACGCCCCAGCTCTGCGTCTTGTCGGCAATCGCACGCCGCAACTGCTCATCGGCGGTCTGGCGGTCCGACAGCAGACGGCCGAGCTCGGTCGCGCCGATGATCTCGCGCAGACTGGTCTGGGCCACGCGCTCCACCGCCTGCGCGTAATCGGCGATCTGGATCGCGGCCGCCCGCGCGTCCGCAACCTGCCAGAACACGATCGCATCGACCCCGACCGAAACCATGTCGCGCGTCAGCGCCTGCTCAGCGGTGATGCTACTGGTCTGAATGCGCATGTCGATCACCGTCGTCACCTGATCGGCGAACGGCAGCAGCAGGAACAGGCCCGGTCCCTTCACGGCATGGAAGCGGCCTAGCCGCA
This sequence comes from uncultured Alphaproteobacteria bacterium, assembly GCA_963754235.1. Taxonomy (GTDB): domain Bacteria; phylum Pseudomonadota; class Alphaproteobacteria; order Acetobacterales; family Acetobacteraceae; genus DATAYA01. The sequence continues at coordinate 47,359 of CAVWFK010000012.1, forward strand.
GCACGACGGCGCGTCGCCACTCCTGGATCATCCGTACGGATCGGATCAGTCCGAACGCGGCGACCATCACGACAACGACAACGAAGATGGTCAGTGCGGCCATGTCTCGCTCCCTCCCCCGGCGCCGAGGCGCGGCCCCATCATGGCGGGGAGGCGAGAGAGTGCCAGTCCGCAACGGCTGGCGGAGCGGCAGGCGGCCGGAGAGCCCGGCGAACATGACCGCGAGCGGGTCGCCAATGCCGCGGCTTCCGCTGACGCCGGCGCGGCGCAGCGCAGGTCGCGTTCTGCCAGAACGACGGCAGCGCGGCGGCGATTGCCCGTCGCGGGAGATGCAGGCACTGGCTTTCGCGCAGCCAGCCCTGCGCCTCCGCTGCGAGTGCCTGGCGTGCCGGGCGCAGCGCAGCCATGTCCGCATCGGCCACCACCGCCTCCGGTGAGAGGCAGTGCGCGGCCAGCAAGTCGGCTGGCAGCAAGCGGCGGTCCTGGCGTGCGTGCGCCGCCACGCTGCGCAGCACGCCCGCCGCTCCGTACGCGGCACCGAGCGCACACACCGGCGCCGCGGCCTCCGCGGGGCGCCGAGCGTTCGAGCGGCGATTTCGGCGAGCAGCCCCGCGCTGCCGAACAGGTAGGCTCGCCACTTCGCGCGCGTCGCGATCTCGGGTTCGGTCTCCCGCTCAGGCCCTCAATGAGGCGAAGCAGCATGTCGCGATCGAGCGCCCTGTCCGCAATTGCAGCACGTCACGCGTCGGCGACCGGATGGGAACGCGGCGTCCCTTGCACCACCTCGCGCCACCATTGCAGCCGGATCAGCGCGGGCGTGGCCGAGAACGCCGCCTCGCGCGCGCAAGCAAGCAAGCTCGTGGTTAAAGCATAGAGCACGAACAGCGTCTCCCGCCGGTCGGCGGGGCGGGAACAGCACCGTAAGAAACCGGTCGGGATCGTGCCGCCGCACGATCTCGCCCAGAGGTGAAAGCATTCGGCTGAAATGGCGCCCTGCGGGCGCCCGTGCAAGCTTGACGCTCGGGGGCGCAGGCCATAGCTCTCAGGTATGGCCTGCCACGCGGCAGGGGCTCATCCTACCCCGATCGCCAGCCCGACGCGTGCCCGGCATCGGCTCAGACCAGAACGGAGAACGCACCCATGGCCTTCGAGCTCCCCCCGCTGCCCTATTCCCACGACGCACTCTCGGCGCGCGGCATGTGCCGCGAGACGATGGAGCTGCACCACGACAAGCACCACCAGGCCTATGTCACGGCCCTGAATGGGTTCGTCGAGAAGGATCCGTCACTGCGAGGCAAGTCGCTCGATGACATCATCAAGGCAACGCACAATGACCCATCGAAGGCGCCAGTGTTCAACAATGCCGGCCAACATTGGAACCACATCCTGTTCTGGCAGGCGATGTCGCCGCAAGGCGGCGGCATCCCGGGCGCCATGGGCAAGAAGCTTGCCGAGGATTTCGGCAGCGTGGATAAGTTCAAGGAGGCGTTCAAGGCTGCCGCTGTCGGCCAGTTCGGCTCCGGCTGGGCATGGCTGGCGCTAGGCAGCGACGGCAAGCTGAAGATCACCAAAACGCCCAATGGCTCCAACCCGCTGGCCACCGGCGAAGGACGGCCGCTGCTCGGCTGCGACGTTTGGGAGCACAGCTACTATCTCGATTTCCGCAACCGGCGTCCTGATTACGTGCAGAACTGGCTCGACAGGATCGCCAACTACGAATTCGCCGCCGCGACCATGCAGTCGGCTTGAGCGGGCAGTGTCGCGGCCGGCCTTCGTCGCGCACCCGCGGCGCGGACAACCTAGGCGGCGTTCGGGTGGCGGAGGTGCCAAAGCCGCTCATGGGCGGCGACCAGGCTCTCCAGGCTGCGACGACGGTTGGCCTCGGGGGGAGTGACTTGACGACCGAGGATCCGCCCGAGGATTCGCAGAAGGTCGTCCGCTGTCTCGAAATCCCCGATGTCGCACGCGTGGTGGAAGGCGATCAGAACTTTGTCGGATAGCCTTCGGGTATGGCGCATAGGTCCACTGCCCGTCTCGCGGCTCTCTTCGCGGTCGCTTTGGATGGTATCCACGTCAGCCTCGTTTGGCATTCAGCTGTTTGTTGTCGTCGCCGTTTGATCTCGGCTGTCAAGCCCTCGGCCGAGAAGCCGGGCGGGTCGACGGTGGTGCGACGCCCGTTCGGACTTATCACATAGGGAAACGAAGAGTGATCCACCAGATAGTTCTCACTGGGTGATGACGCGAGGGCAACAGCGCTCAGGAGGGAAATTGAAACCCAGCGGATCAGACGAAGGGCATCGGAACCCTCCTATACGCCCGTGCCGCGCCGGTGCAAGCCCGCAACTCGCAAACCAGGGCGATTCGGTTCTGACAGTTTTGGTGGCACGGGTTTTCGTAGAAACGGGGTGGCGAGCCTAGGGAATCGTATATTGAAAACTGGGAACCTTCTTTTGTCGGAGCGTTCTTGTGGTCGAGAGAACTCTGCTGGATTCGGAAATTGCGGCGAACGAGAACGCCGGATTGCGTATTGGCGCCCGGGCGATTGCCCGATGCCAAGCTTGCGGCGGATACGGAGTGGGTGGACCGGGACCTGCTTGGCTTGAAAGCGCTCGTCACGCGCTGAAGATCGATTGCCCCTTGTCATCCATCAGCGATGCCGGTTCCATCCGGCCCTCGAACCGTGCCGCCAGGCAACCGCGGAGCATCCTATGCCCGGACCCGTCGCCGACCTCTCCCTCGACGCGCTTGCTGCCGCCATTCCGGACGGCGCCCTGCTCGCCCTGCCGCCGGACAGCTCGCTGCCGCCGAACGCGCTCGCGTGCGCGCTCGTCCGGCGCGGGGCCCGCGGGCTTCGCCTGCTCGGCGTGCCGGTCTCGGGCTATGCCACCGACCTGCTGATCGGCGCCGGCTGCGTGGCCGCGGTGGAGAGCTCGGCCGTCTCGCTCGGTGAGGCGGGGCCGGCGCCGCAATTCCGCGCCGCCCTTCGCGCCGGCCGGCTCGCGCTGCGTGACGCCACTTGCCCGGCGATCCACACGAA
>CAVWFK010000013.1:0-133729 GCA_963754235.1 uncultured Alphaproteobacteria bacterium
ACTTGGACATCTCCGCCGGCGTGAACTCGATGTGGAGCTCGTGCAGGCCGCGCAGGACCCACGTCGGCTCGTATTCGAAACGACGGGCCGACGATGGGCCGTGATGTTGCTCCGAGAGCCGGATGTCGTGCATCCGGTCCAGGATGCGCTCGATGCTCACGCGGCCTTCCGCCCGCGCCAACGGGCCACCGGGACAGGCATGGACGCCACGCCCGAACGCGATGTGGGCCTTGGCGTTGGGTCGGTCGATCCGGAATTCTGCGGGGCACTCGAAGAGCCGGGGGTCGCGGTTGGCGGCGCCGTTCAGCAGCATCACCGGAGTGCCCGGGGGCGATGTCGACGCCGGCGACGTTGACATGCCGACGGGAGAGGCGGAAGTCCGCCTTGACCGGGCTCTCGATACGCAACGCCTCTTCGATGAAGCCGGGGATGCGTTCCTTGTGTTCGCGCAGCTCGTCCTGGAGCTCCGGATATTCGCACAGGTACTTCAGCCCGACCGCCAACAGGCGCGCCGTCGTCTCCTGGCCGGCGGCGAAGAGGAAGGTCGCGGTCCGGACCAGGTTCGTGATGTCGGGGGTGCTCCCCTCGGGATAGGTCGCAAGGGCCAGATCGGTGAGCACGTCACCCGGGGATTCTTCCGCCTGTCCTCGATGTACTGCGCGAAGTACTCGTCGAGCCAGAAGAGGGCGTTGCCGGACATCCCCTTCTGTTCCGTCCCGAGCTTGCCCGGCGTGCCGCTCAGGCCGAATCCCTCGCGGAACCGTTGGTGGTCGGCCTCGGGAACGCCCAGGACGTCGGCGACCACGAGCATGGCGAACGGCTGCGTGTACGCCTTGATGAATTCGCAGTGGCCATCAGCGACGAATTCGTCGATCTGGCTGTTGGCCAAACGCCACATGAACGCCTCGTTCTCCTTGAGCCGCTTCGGCGTCAGCAACCGCATGATCAACGCCCGTTCCTGCGTGTGTTGCGGCGGGTCCATGGTGACCATGTGCTCGTACATCGGCAGCGATGCACGATTGCCGTCGATGATGTCGCTCACGTCGTCGCCCTCGAGCGGCACGGGAAAGTCGCGAACGGTCCGACGACCGAGTTGCAGGACGAGAAGTCCTCGTTGTTGAAGTAGATCTGCGACGCCTCTTCGTAGCCCGAAACGGCCATGACACCGTGGTGCGCGTCGGCCGGACCGGGCATTGCGACCGTAGATGGTCGAAATAAGGGTACGGATCCTCGTTCAGCGCCTCATCGGTGAAGAAGTCGACCGACTCGTAGTCCGCCATGGCAGGTCCCTCCAACGGCCACTAGCGCTGGGCGGGTGCTCAGCGGCAATGCTGTGCGAGTGCTTAGCACGGGGTCGCCGCGAGCGTCAACGAACGGCCTGCCCCGGCCGACCGGCGGACCTTCTTGGCGTTGCAGAAGCCCGGGTCACCTAGCCCGGGTCACCTCGGTAGCGGGCCGGACCGAAAGGTCGATGAGGACTGCGGGTAGCGGGCCGGACCCGAAAGGTCGATCGGAGCTGGACGACGACCTCTCCCAGGCCCATGTCGCTCCCCTCGCTTCGGTGACGACCAATCGGCTTGCCCAGACGACGACCTCTCCCAGGCCCATTCTCCCCCTTCGGTGACGACCAATCGGCTTGCCCAGGCTGGGCCAATTCGACGGGCCTGGGCCGAATTCGACGTGGTGGCTCCGGCCAAAGCCACGACGACGAACGCCACGGTACGGCGGACGAGCGTTACGACTGGCCATCCATGAACAGCAGCAGCGCCCGCAGGGTCAGGCGCCCGCCAGGAAGGGGTAGATCCGGGTGAAACGGCGCCCGGCTCCTCCTCGGCGAAGCGCTGCCAGACCGAGGTGGTCACGGCCGCCGATCGTCCGTGTCGCGTCGGGCCCTGCTCCGGCAGCTTCGAGGTAGAGGCGGAGATCTTTCGCCATGAGGGTATTGGCGAACCCAGCCGCGTACCGCCCGGTGAGGACGTGTCTGGGAAACTTGTCGCTGGTCGCCTGGCTCTGTCCGCTGGACCGCGTTGAGGACCTCGAGCACGACCTCGATGTCCAGCCCCACGGAGACACAGAACGACACCGCCTCGCTGGTTGCGGCCAACACGACGGCCGAAAGGAAATTGTTGCCCAGCTTGAGCGCCTGTCCCAGGCCGGCCTCTTCGCCACGCGACGTCGCCGGTCGCTGAGTCCCACGAGCACCGGCTCGACCGTGTCGCACACGACGAGCTCCCCGCGTACATGACGGAGAGCGTGCGTGCGCGGGCACCGGCAACCCCGCCGGACACTGGCACGTCGACGTAGCCCATCCCGGCCGCCGACAGGAGCCTGTCGACGGATCTGGCTGCGGTCACGCCGATCGTCGAGGTGTCGATGACCGAGGCGGTACGCCGACCTGCGGTCCGGGTGATTGCCGTGGCGACCTGCTCCGACGCTGCGCCGTCGGGGAGGCTGCAGACGACGATCTCCGTCCCTTGGGCGAGTTCCTCGACACTCGACACGAAGGTGGCGCCGGGTGGGCTGTGCTGGAGCCGGCGGCGTCGTGGCTCATTACCTCGAAGCCCGAATCGACCAAGTTGGCCGCCAGGAATCGGCACGCATTCCGCGACCTCCGCGATGCCCGGATTGCCGGGTGCCGCCCACAGCTTTTGCAGCAGCGGGCTGCCCGCCAGCGCCCAGGCCAGCGCATGCTCGCGTCCGCCCGATCCCACCAGCAGCACCCGCATCGCGTCCCGCTCCCTTCGCTTGGGCGCGGCTCTAGCATAGGCTCGCGCGATGAACGACCTATCCCCACCCGTCACCAACATCCCCGAATACTCGGTCTCCGAAGTCTCCGGCGCGGTCAAGCGCACGCTGGAGGACGCGTTCGGGCGCATCCGCGTGCGCGGCGAGATCAGCGAGTTCAAGCGCCACCGCTCCGGGCATATGTATTTCTGCCTCAAGGACGAGGCGGCGAAGCTCGGGGCGGTCGTGTGGCGCAGCGGCGCGGCACGGCTCGGCCTCAAGCCCGAGGACGGGGTGGAGGTGATCGCGACCGGGCGCATCTCCTCCTACGCCGAGCGCTCGACCTATCAGCTCATCGTGGAGCGGCTGGAATACGCGGGCGAGGGCGCGCTGCTGGCTCGGATCGAGAAGCTGCGCCAGCGCCTCGCCGCCGAGGGGCTGTTCGACGCCGACCGCAAGCAGAAGCTGCCGCTGCTGCCCGCGGTGATCGGCGTCATCACCTCGCCGCAGGGTGCCGTGTTGCAGGATATCCGCACCACGATCTCCCGGCGTTTCCCGCGGCCGATCCTGCTGTGGCCGGTGTCGGTGCAGGGCGAGGGCGCGGCGGAGCGGATCGCGCGCGCCATCGCCGGCTTCGATGCGCTGGCGCCCGGCGGCCCGATCCCGCGCCCTGACGTGCTGATTGTCGCGCGCGGCGGCGGCAGCCTCGAAGACCTGATGGCGTTTAACGACGAGGCCGTGGTGCGAGCCGCCGCTGCCTGCCGCATTCCGCTGATCTCGGCGGTCGGGCACGAGACCGATACCACCCTGATCGACCACGCGAGCGCGCGCCGCGCTCCGACTCCGACCGCCGCCGCCGAGCTCGCGGTGCCCTCGCGGGCCGAGTTGGTGGCCGATTTGCAGCAGAAGGTGGCGCGGCTCGTCGGCGCCCTCCAGCGGCTCGCGCAGCAGCGGGCGCTGGCGCTGTCGCGGGCGGTGCGGGGCTTGCCTGATCTGCCGTCGCTGCTGGGGGCGGCGCGCCAGCGGCTCGACGACCGCGCCGCGCGGCTCGACCTCGCCCTGCCCAACCTGCTCGCCGCTCGCCGGGCGGCGCTGCTGCGGGCCGAGCGGACGATGCCGGCCGCCGGAACGTTGATCGAGCGCCGCCGCGGCGGCGTGGCCGTGGCGGCAGCGCATCTGCGTGGCGGATTGCGAGCCGCGTTGCAGGCGCGTCGGCATGCCGCTTCCGGCATTCTGGCACGGTTGTCGCCCGCGCCTCTTGCCGGCGCGGTGCGCGAGCGCCGGATGCGGCTTGAGGGTCTCGCCGCCCGGCTCGCCGGCGTTTCCTATCAGGCGGTACTGGAGCGCGGCTTCGTGCTGGTCTCCAGCGCCGAGGGACGAACGCTCACGCGGGCCGCCGCGGTCGCGCCCGGTGCGCGGCTCTCGCTCCGGTTCGCCGACGGAACGGTTTCTGCCCGAGCCGAGGCCGGCACCAAGGAAGCCGCCGCCGTGCCCGGGCGGCAGCGGAGCCTTGGCCTGTGACTGGATCGCCCGAGATCGAACTCTGCGTGCTCGACCCGCGCCTGCACGAATGGGGGCTGCCCGCCTACCAAAGTGCCATGGCGGCGGCGATCGACCTTCATGCCTGCCTCGATGCGCCCGTTGTGCTTCTTCCGCAGGGCGCGCCGGCGCTGATCGGGGCGGGGTTCGCGCTGCACATCGCCGATCCCGGCTTTGCGGCGCTGGTGCTGCCGCGCTCGGGGCTGGGCCACCGGAAGGGCCTGGTGCTCGGCAACCTCGTCGGTCTGATCGACCCCGACTACACCGGCCCGATCCTGGTCAGCGCCTGGAACCGCAGCGCCGCCGGCACGCCGCCGCTGGTCATCGAACCCGGCGAGCGGTTCGCGCAGCTTCTGTTCGTTCCGGTTGTCCGGCCGCGGTTGCGCAGCGTCGCGGCGTTCTCGGCCGCGAGCGGGCGCGGCGCCGGCGGGTTCGGCTCGACGCGGCTGAGCGTCACGCAACCGCCACGCCGCGGGCTGACAAGCGGGGGCGGGGCTGGGCTAGAGGCGGCGCAGCATCCCGGACACGCCCATGTCGGAGACCACCTTCCCGGCCATCGCCTCCGCCCGAAGGCTGCCGAACCTGCTCGATCTGGCGGCGATGATCTGCATCTTCGGCCTCGGTGCCGCGCTGATCTCGGGCGCCCGCGGCACCCTCGCTCCGCTCGCCGTCACCGAGGCGACGGCGATCCATCTCCACCCATCGTCGCTGCCCTACTACGCACTGCGCACCACGATGCGCATGTTCGCGGCCCTCGTTTGCTCGCTCCTCTTCACCTTCACCTACGCGACCTGGGCGGCGAAAAGCCGGCGCGCGGGCATGATCCTGGTGCCGGTGCTCGACATCCTGCAATCGGTGCCGATCCTGGGCTTCCTCTCGTTCACCGTCGTCTTCTTCATGGGCCTGTTCCCGGGCCGCGTGCTGGGCGCGGAGCTGGCCGCGATCTTCGCGATCTTCACCAGCCAGGCCTGGAACATGGCGTTCAGCCTGTATCAGTCGCTGACCACGCTGCCCGCCGATCTCGACGAGGCGGCGCGCGCCTTCCGGCTCTCGCCCTGGCAGCGCTTCTGGCGGCTGGAGGTGCCGTTCGCCGTGCCCGGTCTGGTGTGGAACACCATGCTCTCGATGTCCGGCGGCTGGTTCTTCGTCGTCGCCTCCGAGGCGGTCTCGGTCGGCAACACCACCTGGAAGCTGCCGGGCATCGGCTCCTACGTGGCCCTCGCGCTGGAGCGGCGCGACATCGGCGCCGTGTTCGAGGCGATCGGGGCGATGCTGGTCGTGATCCTGCTCTACGATCAGCTCCTGTTCCGCCCGCTGGTCGCCTGGTCGGCAAAGTTCCGCTTCGAGGTGGTGGCGGGCGAGGACACGGGCGACCCGTGGCTGCTCGCACTGCTGCGGCGGACGCAATTGCTGCGCGCCGCATCGGACGCGATGGGCGGCGTGTTCTTCTGGGTGAGCGGGATGCGGCTTGCCAGGACGCGCGCGGCGCGCGAGCATCCGCACTGGCGGTCGCGGGCGGCCGATTTGGTGTGGCTCGCCGTGGTGGCGGCGGCGATCGCGCTGGCGGCGGCGCGCATCGTGGACTTCGTCGCCGGCGCGCTGCACTGGCACGATGTATTCACCGCCGTGACTCGACGGTTGCTTCACGCTGCTGCGGGTGCTGCTGGTCGTCGTGATCTCGGCCGCGGTGTGGGTGCCGCTCGGGGTCTGGTTCGGGCTGCGGCCGCGCTGGGCGCGGTGGGCGCAGCCGGTGGCGCAGTTCCTGGCCGCGTTCCCGGCCAATCTCTTCTTCCCCCTGTTCGTCGTCGTGATCGTGCATTTCGTGCTCGATCCCGACATCTGGCTCACGCCGCTGATGCTGCTCGGCACGCAATGGTACATCCTGTTCAACGTCATCGCGGGTGCCGCTGCCTTTCCGGGCGATCTGAAGGAAGCGACGGCCAATTTCCGTGTGGGAGGCAAGCTGTGGTGGCGCCGCGTGATGCTGCCCGGCATCCTGCCCTATCTCGTCACCGGCGCGATCACGGCGAGCGGCAATGCCTGGAATACGGCGATCGTTGCCGAGGTCGCGTCTTGGGGCAAGACCAAGCTGGTCGCGCACGGGCTGGGCGCCTATATCGCGCAGGCGAGCGATGCCGGCGACACGCCGCGCATCCTGCTCGGCGTCGCGGTGATGTCGGGCTTCGTGCTGGCCTTCAACCGGCTGCTGTGGCGGCCGTTCTATGCCTATCAGCAGCCGCCGCATGACCCTCTGACCGGAGCCCGGATGGACACCATCGTCGCGACCACGGCCGGCGCCCTGCTCGATGTCCGCGGCGTGCGCCAGGCCTACCACAAGGATAGCGCCGCCGATCTCGTGGTGCTGGACCAGGTGGATTTGCGCATCGCCCCCGGCGAGATCGTGGGCCTGCTCGGCCGCTCCGGGTCGGGGAAATCGACCCTGCTGCGCATCGTGGCCGGGCTGCTGACGCCCTCCGGCGGCGAGGTCTTCTGGCGCGGTGCCAGGCTGCACGGCCCGGCCGAGGGGGTGGCGATGGTGTTCCAGAGCTTCGCCCTGTTCCCGTGGCTGACGGTGCAGGAAAATGTCGAGCTCGGCCTGGAGGCGCTGCGGGTGGCGAAGGCCGAACGCAAGGCGCGGGCGGAGGCGGCGATCGACCTGATCGGCCTCGGCGGCTACGACAGCGCCTATCCCAAGGAATTGTCGGGGGGGATGCGCCAGCGCGTCGGCCTCGCGCGCGCGCTCGTCGTGCATCCCGATCTGCTGCTGATGGACGAGCCGTTCAGCGCGCTCGACGTGCTGACCGCCGAGACGCTGCGCACCGACCTGATCGACCTCTGGATGGAGCACCGGCTGCCGGTGAAGTCGATCCTGATGGTGACGCACAATATCGAGGAGGCGGTGCTGATGTGCGACCGCATCCTGGTCTTCTCCGCCAATCCCGGCCGGGTCGCGAGCGAGATGCGGGTGCCGTTCGCGCATCCGCGCAACCGGCTCGATCCGGCGTTCCGGCAGATGGTGGACGACATCTACGCGCTGCTGACGCGCCGCCAGCCGGCACCCGCGCCGCGGCCGGTGGGCGCGCCGCCGCAGATCGGGCTGGCGCTGCATCCGCTCTCGATCAACCTGCTCGCCGGCATGTTGGAGACGCTGGCGGCGCCGCCATACAATGGCCGCGCCGACCTCCCGGCACTCGCCGACGCCTTGCAGCTGGAGGCCGACGAGCTGCTGCCGCTGGGGGAGGCGCTGCAATTGCTGCATTTCGCGGTGCTGGAGGAGGGCGACATGCGCCTGACCGACACCGGGCGGCGGTTCGCCGAGGCGGATACCGATACCCGCAAGGCGCTGTTCGCGCGCGCGCTCGGCGCCTACGTGCCGCTCGCCGCCCTGATCCACGACGAGGTGCACGAGCGGCGCAACCACCGGGTCTCGGCGGCGCGCTTCCGCGACGACCTCGAGGAGCACATGTCGCCCGACTACGCCGATGAGACGCTGAAGGCGGTGATCGGCTGGGGCCGCTACGCCGACCTCTACGCCTATGACGAGGAGGCCGATCAGTTCTTCCTGGAGGAGGATCAGCAGGTGGAGCTTCCCCAAGCCCGCGCCGGGTGACAATGTTCCGCCTCGACCCGGGGCCGGACCCCGGGCGCCACGCCAGGGAGAGAACAGCGATGCTGACCCGCCGCGCCATGATCGCCGCCACGGCGACCGCGCCATTCCTCGACTACGCCGCCGTCGACACAGGCCTGGGCCGCGACGCCAAAGCAGGTGGTCGTGATGGTCAAGCAGATCGACGACATCATCAGCTTCGATCCCGCGGAGGCCTACGAGTTCTCCGACAACGAGGTGGACGGCAACTGCTACCGCAAGCTGGTGGCACCCGACCTGACCAGCGGCACCGGTCTCGTCGGCGACCTCGCCGAGAAATGGGACGTGAGCTCGGACGGGCTGACCTTCACCTTCCATCTGCGCGGCGACGCGCATTTCGACAGCGGCAAGCCGGTCACGGCCGAGGACGCCGCGTTCTCGCTGCACCGCGTGGTGCTGCTCAACAAGACGCCGGGCTTCATCGTCACGCAGTTCGGCTTTTCCAAGGACAACGTGACCAAGCTGATCCAGGCGAAAGATGCCCGCACGCTCGAGGTGAAGCTGCCCTCGGCGCAGGCGACGACCTTCGTGCTCTATTGCCTTTCGGCCAATGTCGGCAGCATCGTCGAGAAGGCAGCGGCGATGGCGCACCAGTCCGGCGACGACATGGGCAACGGCTGGCTCAAGACGCACAGCGCCGGCGCTGGTCCCTATAAGCTCACGTCGTGGGCGGCGAGCGATCACGTGATCATCGACGCCAATCCCCATTCCGGCATCAAGGCCGGCGCGAAGCGCGTCGTGATCCGGCACGTGAAGGATCCGGCGGCGCAGCTCCTGCTGCTGCAGAAGGGCGACGCCGACATCGCGCGCGATCTGCAGGCCGACCAGCTCAAGACGATCAAGGGCAACGCGGCGTATCACCTGGTGACGGCCAAGCAGGGCACGTCGATGTACATCGCGATGAACCAGTCGATGCCGCAGCTCGCCAAGCCGCAGGTCCATCAGGCGATCAAGTGGGCGATCAACTACGACGCGATCGCGACCAACATCACACCGACCACCTGGACCGTCGATCAGTCGTTCCTGCCCGAGGGGCTGCCCGGCGCGCTCACCCAGCAGCCGTTCAAGAAGGACCCGGCGAAGGCAAAGCAATTGCTGGCGGCGGCGGGGCTGCCCGACGGCTTCGCGGTCACGATGGACTACATCTCCGCCTCGCCGTCCAGCGAGATCGCCCAGGCCGTGCAGCGGATCTTGGCGAAATCGGCATCAAGGTCACGCTGCTGCCGGGCGAGCAGAAGCAGGTCATCACCAAGACCCGCGCGCGCACGCACCAGCTCGCCATGCTGGTCTGGGGGACCGACTATTTCGATCCCAACTCGAACGCGCAGGCCTTCTGCGCCAACCCCGATGACAGCAACAGCAGCGCGCTCAAGATCCTTGCCTGGCGCAGCCACTTCGCCGACAAGCAGCTCACCGAGGAGGCGGCGGCGGCGGCGAAGGAGCTCGACGGCAAGAAGCGCATCGCACTCTACCAGGAGATGCAGCAGCAGTTCATGGCAGGTCGCGCCGTTCGCGATGCTGCTGCAGAAGAACGAGGTCGCCGTGCTGCGCAAGGCCGTCACCGGCCTCAGGCTGGGGCCGATGCCCGACTACACCAAATACGCGGCGATCGAGAAGGCCTGACGCGCTGCACGATCGTGCTTCCCTCCGGCCCGGCAGGCTCGCTATCCTGCCGGGCCGTGCAGGCGCGGCGCGGACCGGCGCCGCCGAGGAGGGATCGACCCGATGAGCGGCCGGCTGCGCACGCTGGCCGGGACCGCCGCCAGCATCCCGGTGACGCTGTTCGGGCTGATCCTGGTCACCTTCCTGATCGGCCGGGTGATGCCGATCGACCCGGTGGTCGCGATCGCGGGCGACCACGCGCCGCCCGACGTGGTGGCGGCCATCCGCCTCCAGCTCGGCCTCGACCGGCCGCTCGCCGTGCAGTTCTGGATCTATCTGCAGCATCTGGTGCGCGGCGATCTCGGCCGCTCGGTGATGACCACCCATCCGGTGACACAAGACATCCTGCACTTCTTTCCCGCGACCTTGGAACTGGCGACGGCCGCGATCATCGTCGCGGTCGTGGCTGGCGTGCCGCTCGGCGTGATCGCGGCGGCACGCCCGGGTTCGCGGTTCGATCATGCGGTGCGCGTGTTCGGCATGGCCGGGCAGTCGATCCCGGTCTTCGTGCTGGGGCTGGTCAGCCTGCTCGTGTTCTACGCCAAGCTCGGCATCGTGCCCGGCACCGGCCAGCAGGGCGTGCTCTACGAGGGGCTGGTGCCGCAGATCACTGGGATGCTGGTGCTGGACGCGGCCATCACCGGGCAGTGGGGCGCGTTCTGGGACGCGCTCGCGCATCTGGCGCAGCCCGCGCTGGTGCTCGCCTTCATCACGCTCGCCTACATCACGCGGATGACGCGCGCCTTCATGCTCGACGCGCTCGCCGGCGAATACGTCGTCACCGCCCGCGCCAAGGGTCTGTCGGCCAGCCGCATCCTGTGGCGGCACGCGTTCGGCAACATCAGCGTGCGGCTGGTGACGGTGCTGGCGCTGGCTTACGCGGGCCTGCTGGAGGGCGCGGTCGTCACCGAGACCATCTTCTCCTGGCCCGGCCTCGGCAATTATCTCACCGTCTCGCTGCTGAACGCGGATATGAACGCCGTGCTGGGGGCGACGCTGGCGATCGGGATCAGCTATCTGGCGCTCAACCTGCTCGCCGATCTGGCGTATCGGATGCTGGACCCGCGCGTGCGATGAACGCGATCTCCCGCGAGTGGCTGCTCACCGAGGCGCCCGCCTCGCGCCGGCAGGCGGCGTGGGGACGCTTCTACCGCGCCTGGCTCGCGTTCCGCGCCAACCGGCTCGCGATGCTCGGTCTCGTCGTCATCGTGCTGATGGTCGTGGCCTCGCTCGCTCGCACCGCTGCTGACGCTGGCAGAGCCCGGCGGCACAGAACCTCGCCGGCCGGCTCGCCGCCCCGTCGGCGGCCCACTGGTTCGGCACCGACGAGCTGGGCCGCGACATCTACACGCGCATCCTCTACGGCGGGCGCGTGACGCTTGGCATGGTGGTCACGATCGTGCTGCTGGTCGCCCCGCTCGGCCTCGCGATCGGCAGCATGGCGGGCTATCTCGGCGGCTGGATCGACAGCGTGCTGATGCGCGTGACCGACGTGTTCCTCGCCTTCCCGCGCCTGGTGCTCGCACTTGCCTTCGTCGCGGCCCTGCGGCCCGGGATCGGCAGTGCGATCATCGCGATCGCGCTCACCTCCTGGCCGCCCTATGCGCGGCTTGCGCGTGCCGACACGCTGACCATCCGCGGCAGCGATTTCGTCGCCGCCGTGCGCATCGCCGGCGCCGGCGCGCCGCGCATCATCCTGCGGCATATCGTGCCGCTCTGCGTCTCCAACGTCATCGTGCGCGTGACGCTCGACATGGCGGGCATCATCATCACCGCTTCCGCCCTCGGCTTCCTCGGCATGGGCGCGCAGCCGCCGGCCCCGGAATGGGGCACCATGATTGCGTCCGCGCGCGACTTCATCCTGCAGCAATGGTGGGTGCCGACGATCCCCGGCATCGCGATCTTCGTCGCCTGCCTCGCGTTCAACCTGCTCGGCGACGGGTTGCGCGACGTGCTCGATCCGAAGCAGCCCTGATGCTGGTCGAGATGCGCAATCTGCGCGTGGCCTTCCCTTCGCCGCGCGGCGAGACCGAGGCGGTGCGCGGCGTCTCGCTTCTGCTTGGGGCGGAGAAGCTCGGCATCGTCGGCGAGAGCGGGTCGGGCAAGTCGATCACCGCGCGCTCGCTGCTGCGGCTGGTGCCGGGCAATGCGCGCATCCGCGCCGACCGGCTCGCCTTCGACGGCATCGACATCCTCGCAGCCGACGAAGCGGCGCTGCGGCGCATCCGCGGCAAGCGCGCCGGGCTTATTCTTCAGGACCCGAAATACTCGCTCAATCCGGTGATGACCGCCGGCCGGCAGATCGCGGAGGCCTGGCGCATCCACAAGGGCGGCAGCCGGCGCGCCGCGACGGCGGCCGCGATCGACCTGCTGGCGCAGGTGCGCATCCGCGATCCGGCGCGCGTGGCCGAAGCCTATCCGCACGAGCTTTCCGGCGGCATGGGGCAGCGGGTGATGATCGCGATGATGCTGGCACCCGACCCCGAGCTGCTGATCGCCGACGAGCCGACCAGCGCGCTCGACGCCACCGTGCAGGCGGAAATCCTGCGGCTGATCGAGGACCTGGTCTCACGCCGCGGCATGGCGCTGATGCTCATCAGCCATGATCTGCCGCTCGTCTCCCATTTCTGCGACCGCGTGCTGGTGATGTATGCGGGCCGGATCGTGGAGGAACTCGCGGCCAGCGAACTCTCCCGCGCGCGGCATCCGTACACGCGCGGGCTGCTCGAATGCCTGCCCTCGCTCGTGCATCCGAAGCCGCGCCTGCCGGTGATGGTGCGCGACGCGGCGTGGCTCGGCGCGCTGCCATGATCGAGGTCGAGAACTCTCCGCGTGCGGTTCGGGCAGATCGAGGCGGTGCGCGGGGTTTCCTTCGTCGTGCCCACGGGCGGCAGCTTCGGGATCGTGGGTGAGAGCGGCTCGGGTAAATCGACTGTGCTGCGGGCACTCTCCGGCCTCAACCCGGACTGGATCGGGCGGATGGCGCTCGACGGCGTGCCGTTGACGCCGCGGCGCGACCGCGCGTTCTTCCGTCGCGTGCAGATGGTGTTCCAGGACCCCTACGGCTCGCTGCACCCGCGCCAGACGGTCGATCGCGCGCTCTCCGAACCGCTGCTGATCCACCGCATGTCCGATATCGAGACGCGCATCGAGCGCGGCCTCGCCGAAGTCGCGTTGCCGGCCGACATGCGCTTCCGCTATCCGCACCAGCTCTCCGGCGGGCAGCGGCAGCGGGTCGCGATCGCGCGCGCGCTGATGGCTGAACCCGAGGTGCTGCTGCTCGACGAGCCGACAAGCGCGCTCGATGTCTCGGTGCAGGCGGAGGTGCTGAACCTGCTCGCCGAGCTGCAACGAAGGCGCGGCTTGACCTATGTGCTGGTCAGCCACAACCTTGCCGTCGTCGCCCATGTCTGCCCGGTGATCGGCGTGATGCAGGGCGGCGAGATGGTGGAGCAGATCGCGGTCGAGGAGCTGCGCGCCGGACGCGCCCGCCATCCGCACACCGCGGAGCTGCGCGCGCTGAGCGTGGAACTCGAGGAGCCGGAGGAGACCGATGCCGCGCATGCCGAGGCTCGCGCCTGAAGGCCCCGCGCCTGAAAGCAAGGCAAGCTGATGCGCACCGATTACGTGCGTGCGCGCGACAACGTGCGTCTTGCGACCGACATGCATCTGCCCGACGGCGCCGGCCCGTTTCCGGTCATCCTGGAGCGCACGCCCTACGGCCGCGATATCGCCAGCCGCAGCGAAGTGACGGCGGCCGACCCGAAGCCTGCCTCGCGCGCCGATCTTGCCGGATATTTCAATCGCGCGGGTTATGCTGTCGTGTATCAGGACACGCGCGGCCGGCACGGGTCGGAAGGGCGCTTCGTGAAATACCTCGCCGACGCCGAGGACGGATTCGATACCTGCGCCTGGCTCGTGGGACAGGACTGGTGCGACGGACGCATCTGCACGATGGGCCTCTCCTATGCCGCGCACACGCAGGCCGCACTCGGCTGCCTCGACCCGCCGCGGCTTGGTTGCACAGGTGCTCGACTCGGGCGGGTTCTGCGATTCCTGGCAGGCCGGCATCCGTCAATCGGGCGCGTTCGAGCTCAAGCAGGCGACCTGGGCGCACAAGCAAGCGCTGCTCTCGCCGGAAGCGGCGGCCGATCCGGTGATGCGCGCGGCGCTGGAGGCGGAGGACATCCGCGACTGGTTCGCGCGGATGCCGTGGAAGCCGGGACACTCGCCGCTGCGCCACCATCCTGATTACGAGGCGTACCTGTTCGAGCAGTGGACGCACGGTCGCGCGTGACGAATTCTGGCAGCGCGCCGGCATCTGCGCCGCTCGGTTTCACGCGCAGTACAGCCGCGCAGCGTGCGTGCACATGTCGTCGTGGTACGATCCGTATCCGCTGACTGCGACCGGCAACTATCTTGGCCTCACGCGCGCCGGGCGCGGACCGCAACGGCTGATCCTCGGCCCGTGGACGCATGGCGACCGCAGCCTGACAGGTTTCGGTGAAGTATCGTTCGGCGCCGATGCGGCGATCGATGGCTGGGCCGGCGACTGGCGCGCATATCGCCGGCGGTTCTTCGATCACGTCGTGCACGGGGTGGCGTTTGACGAGCCGGCGGTGCGCCTGTTCGTGATGGGCGGCGGCAGCGGAATGCGCACGGAGGACGGGCGGCTCGATCACGGCGGACGCTGGATCACAGCCGCGGACTGGCCGCCGCCGGGCGCCGTGCCGACGCCCTATCACTTGCACGCCGACGGCCGACTCGACCCCTCGGCCCCGGATGCGACCGATGCCGCGCTGTCGTACGATTTCGATCCCGCGCATCCGGTGCCGACGATCGGCGGCAATTTCTCCAGCCTCGATCCGGTCGCGGTCGCGGGCCCGTTCGACCAGGTGGAGCGACCGGAGTTCTTCGGCTGCGCGGCCCCCTATCTGCCGCTCGCCTCGCGCGCCGATGTGCTGGTGTTCCAGACCGCACCGCTCGCGACTTCGCTGCAAATTGCGGGGCCGATCGCGGCCGAGCTGTGGGTCGCGACCGACGGACCCGACACCGATTTCACGGCGAAGCTGATCGACGTGCATCCGCCGAGCCGCGACTTCCCGCTTGGCTTCGCGATGCTGCTTTCCGACGGCATCCTGCGGCTGCGCTATGCCGAGGACGCGGCGGCACCACGCCTGCACGCGCCGGGCGAGGTGATGCGCATCCGCATCACGCTGTTCCCGGTCGCGAACCTGTTCCTGGCCGGGCACCGCATCCGGCTCGATATCGCGTCGAGCAACTTCCCCAAGTTCGACGTCAACCCGAACACGGGCGAGCCGGAGGGTATGGCGCGGCGGCGGCGGATCGCGCGCAACACGGTGTTCGCCGAGGCCAGGCGGCCGAGCCGCATCGTGCTGCCGATCCTGGACTTATGAGGGAGGATAAGAATGATCGTCGATCTGCGCATCTACACCATTCGCGCCGGCAGGCTTGCCGAGTTCGTCAAGACATATCAGGAGCACGCCTGGCCGTTGCAGCAGAAGCATCTCGGCCGCTGCCTTGGCTGGTACACCAGCGCCGAGGGTCCGCTGAACCAGGTCGTGCATCTCTGGGGCTATGACAGCCAGGCGGATCGCGAGCGCCGGCGCGATGCGATGGCGGCCGATCCCGCGTGGCAGGCGTATCTGGCGCGCGCCGCCGAGATGGGGTTGCTGGTGGCGCAAGAGAACCGGTTCCTGAAACCCACCGCGTTCTCGCCCGTCCAGTAGCGGGCGCGTCGCAATCAGACCAACGGCACAATGCGCTGACCGCTTTTGGTCATCGTCATTGCGAGCGGAGCGAAGCAATCCAGGCGGTCGGCTGGGTGTTGCACGCCTGGATCGCCGCGCCGCCAAGCGGCGGCTCGCGATGACGAACGAGTCAGAGCGCCGAGCGATTGGTATCAAACGGTCGCCGAGAGCCGGTCCGGCTCCAGCGCGAAGGCGGCGGCGAGCAGGGTGCGCGTGTATTCCTCGCGCGGGGCGTGGAAGATCTGGTCTGCGTCGCCCTGCTCGACCACCACGCCGCGGCGCAACACCACCACGCGATGCGCGAGCGCGCGCACGATCGCAAGATCATGGCTGATGAACAGATACGCGAGGCCGTGGCTGCGTTGCAGCGCGCGCAGCAGATCGACGATCTGCGACTGCACCGAACGATCAAGCGCGCTGGTCGGCTCGTCCAGCACGACGAAATGCGGCTTGAGCACCATCGCGCGTGCGATTGCCACGCGCTGCCGCTGGCCGCCGCTGAACTCGTGCGGATAGCGCTCGGCCATCTCCGGCGACATGCCGACTTCGGTGAGGCTCTCGGCGACCCGCCGTGCGCGCTCGGCGGCAGTCAGGCGCTCATGCACGCGGAGTCCCTCGGCCACGATGTCGCCCACCGACATCCGTGGCGAGAGGCTGCTGAACGGATCCTGGAACACGATCTGCGCGCGCTCACGCAGGCCGCGGAGGCTCCGCTGGTCGAGGCGGCTGATCTCGCGTCCTTCGAAGCGGATGCTGCCCTCGCTCTGTTCGAGGCGCAGCATCGCAAATCCGGTGGTCGACTTCCCCGATCCGCTCTCGCCGACCAGCCCCACCGTCTCGCCCGCACGCACCGCAAGCGTCACGCCATCGACAGCGCGAACCCAGCCGACCGCGCGCCGCAGCACGCCGCGACGGATGGCGAAATGCACGCGCAAATCGCGCACTGCCATGATCTCGGGTGCCCCCGCCGGCACCGGCGCGGGCCGCCCGCGTGGCTCGGCGCCCAGCAGCATTTTCGTGTACGGATGCTCGGGGCGAGTGAACACCGCCTCTGCGGGCCCTCTCTCGACGATGCGACCGCCCTGCATGACACAAACACGGTCGGCATAGCGCCGCACGATGGCGAGGTCGTGCGTGATCAGCAGCAGCGCCAGCCCGCGCGCGACCTTCTGCTGCGCGAGCAGGTCGAGGATCTGCGCCTGGATGGTCACGTCGAGCGCGGTCGTTGGTTCGTCGGCGATCAGCAGCGCCGGATTGTTGGCGAGTGCCATCGCGATCATCACGCGCTGCCGCTGGCCGCCGGAGATCTGGTGCGGGAACGCTCCCAGCCGATGCTCGGCGTCGGGGAAGCCGCATTGGTCGAGCAGCGCGATCACATGCCGGCGCAGCTTCGCACCGGCCATCGGCCGGTGCAGTGCGATCGCTTCGCCCACCTGCCGTCCGATCCGATGCAGCGGATTGAGGCTGGTCATCGGCTCCTGGAACACCATCCCCGCGGTGCCGCCGCGGCTGCGCCGCAGGCAGCGCGCGTCGGCGCCGATCATCTCGTTGCCCGCCAGCACGACGCTGCCGGAGCAGATCGCGCCTGGCGGCAGCAATTGCAGCAGCGAGAGCGCCGTCAGCGACTTGCCCGATCCGCTCTCGCCGACAATCGCCAGCGTCTCGCCGTGATCAAGGTCGAACGAGACGTGATCGACCACAACTCGCTTTCCAAACCGCACGCTGAGTTGCTCGACGACGACAATGCTCATGCCGGCAGCTTGCGCGGATCGAAGCTGTCGCGTACCGCCTCGCCGATGAAGATCAGCAGCACCAGGATCCCGCCTAGCACAACGAAGGCAGTGAAGCCGAGCCAGGGCGCCTGCAAATTGTTCTTGCCCTGGCTTACCAGCTCGCCGAGCGAGGGCGAGCCGGGCGGCAGGCCGAAGCCCAGGAAATCCAGGCTGGCCAGGATCGTGACCGAGCCCGACAGCGTGAACGGGAGGAAGGTAAGGGCGGCCACCATCGCATTCGGCAGAATATGGCGCCACATGATGGCGATATTGCGCACACCGAGCGCGCGGGCGGCGCGGACGTAATCGAGGTTTCGGCCACGCAGGAACTCGGCGCGTACCACGCCGGTCAGGTTTATCCACGAAAACAGCAGCAGGAAAGCCAGCAGCACCCAGAATCCCGGTGTGATGATGCTGCCGAGGATGATCAGCAGGAAGAGCTGCGGCATCCCCGACCACATCTCGATGAAGCGCTGGAACAGCAGATCGGTCAGGCCGCCGTAGTAGCCCTGGACCGCGCCGGCGGCGATGCCGACCGTCGAAGAGACGATGGTGAGCGAGAAGCCGAACAGAACCGAAATGCGAAAGCCGTAGATCACGCGGGCCAGCACGTCGCGCGCCTGATCGTCGGTGCCGAGCAGATTCTGCCAGGTCGGCGGCGACGGCGCAGGCGAGGGCAGGGTCTTGACGATGGTGTTGTAGCTGTAGGGCACCAGCGGCCAGAGCATCCAGCCGTGGGCCCGGATCGCCTTCTGCACGTCGGGGTCGGTGTAGTCGGCTTCGGTCGGCAGGAAGTCGGGCCCGAACGCATCTTCGCTGTAATCCGCAAGCACGGGAAAGAACCAGTGACCTTCGTAGTGGATCACCAGCGGGCGGTCGTTGGCGACGAACTCGGCGAACATGCAGATGACGAACAGTACCGAGAACACCCAGAGCGACCACCAGCCCCGCCCGTGGGCGCGAAAAATGGCGATACGGCGCCGCGCGACCGGGGAGAGCCTCACCGTCGCGCCTCGAAGTCGATCCGCGGATCGACGACGGTATACATCAGATCTCCCACGATCTGCATCAGCAAGCCAAGCAGGGTAAAGATGTAGAGCGTGCCGAACATCACCGGATAATCGCGCTGGATCGCCGCGTTGAAGCCGAGCAGCCCGAGCCCGTTGAGCGAGAAGATGATCTCCACCAGAAGCTGCGAGGAGAACAGCATCGAGATGAATGCCGACGGAAAGCCGGCGACGATCAGCAGCATGGCATTGCGGAACACGTGGCCGTAGAGCGCGCGCCGTTCGCTCGCACCCTTGGCGCGGGCGGTGACCACGTACTGCTTGCGGATCTCTTCGAGGAAGCAGTTCTTGGTCAGCATCGTCAGGCTGGCGAAGCCGCCGGCGACCAGCGCGATGGTCGGCAGCACCATGTGCCAGAGATAGTTTCCGGCCCGCGCCGGAAGCGACCAGTGTTCGGTGCCTGAGCTGATCAGCCCGCGCAGCGGGAACCACTGCACGAAGCTGCCGCCGGCGAACAGCACCACCAGCAGAATCGCGAACAGGAAGCCCGGAATCGCGTAGCCCACCAGCACGGCCGCCGAACTCGCCACGTCGAAACGGCTGCCGTCGCGCACCGCCTTGGCAATGCCAAGCGGGATCGAGATCAGATAGACCAGCAGCGTGGACCAGACACCGAGCGAGACCGAGACCGGCAGCCTCGTCGCGATCAGGTGCAGCACGCCCTGGTCAAGGAAAAAGCTGCGACCAAAATCGAAGCGAAGATAGCCGCCGACCATGTCCACGAACCGCGTCAGCGGCGGCTTGTCGAAGCCGAACATGTGCCTGATGCGCTCGATTGTCTGGGCATCGAGGCCGTGCGCACCGCGATAGCTGCCGGGTCCGGCCGCCTCCTCGGCCCCGGCGCCGGTCATGCGAGTCGTCATGCCGCCGCCGTGGCCCTTGAGCTCGGCAATCATCTGATCGACCGGGCCGCCGGGGGCGAATTGCACGACGACGAAGTTGATGGTGATGATGCCGAACAGCGTTGGGATCAGCAGCAGCAGACGCCGCAGGAGATAGGCGGCCATCTAGCGCGCGAAAAGGCGAAGGGCCCCGCCCCTCGACCCCGCTGGGGCCGGCGGCCCCAGACCCCATGACGAAAGGGTTCCAAGGGCGAACGCCCTTGGCGGGGTTTGGGGCAGAGCCCCGACCTTCCTGCCGCTAGTGCCCGGCATGGCTCCGCGCCGCATCGGTCGCGGCCGCCTTCGCGCTGTTCTCCCACCAGTCGTCGAGCACGAAGCCGGAGCGGATCGTCGCCTTCGGATGGTCGAAGCGGTTCCAGTAGGCGATGCGGAACTTGTCCAAGTACCAGTTCGGCACGAGGTACCATCCCCACAGCAACGTGCGATCGAGCGCGTGAACTGCATCCTGGAGTGCGGGCCGCGAACGGGCGGCAATGACCTTGTCCACCAGCGCATCCACCACTGGGTTGCACACGCCCATCATATTGTTGCTGCCGGGCGCCTTTGCCGCGTCACAGCTCCAGTTGTCGCGCTGTTCGCTGCCCGGCATGTCCGATTCCGGGAACACGCCCATGGTCATGTCGAAATCGAACGCATCCGTCATGTGCTGATATCGTGAGGGATCGACGGTGCGCACGCTCGCGTCAATGCCCAGATGGCTCAGCGTCTGCACATACGGCAGCAGCACGCGCTCGAACGTGGGGTCGGCGAGCAGGATCGTGAAGCGCATTTGCTGGCCTTTCGCATTCACCAGCTTGAGGTGCTTCACGGTCCAGCCCGCGCGGCCGAGCAGCTTCAGTGCGTGGATCAGCTCCGGGCGATTGTTGCCGGAGCCGTTGGTGACCGGCAGGGTGTAGAGCTTGGTGAACTCCTCGGGCGGCAGTTTATCCTTGAACGGCAGCAGCAGCTTGAGCTCGCCGCCGGTCGGCAGGCCGGAGGAGGCCATGTCGCTGTTGCTGAAATAGCTCAGGCTGCGCGTGTAGCTATTGTAGAAGAGATTCTTGTTCGCCCACCCGAAATCATAGCACCAGGCGAGCGCTTCGCGGACCAGCGGATTGTCGAACGGCGGCCGGCGCGTGTTCATCGCAAAGCCCTGCATTCCGGTGGGCAGGCGCATCGGCACCAGCTCCTTGATCACCAGGCCTTGCTGCACCGCCGGAAAATCGTAGGCGGTCGCCCAGTTCTTGGCGATGTTCTCCTGGCGGAAATCGATCTGACCAGCCTTGAACGCCTCCATCGCGACCGTCGCTTCGCGGTAGTACTCGGTGCGGATCTCGTCGAAATTGTTCATTCCGCGCTCGACGTTCAAATTCGCCGCCCAGTAGTTGGGCACGCGCTGATAGACGACGCTGCGGGAGAAATCCACGCGCCCGACTCGATACGGGCCGGAGCCAAGCGGCGGATCGTGCAGCGGGCGGGAGAAATCGCGGCCGTGCCACCAGTGCTCGGGAAGCACCGCCATCTCGCCCAGGATCAGCGGCATCTCGCGGTTGTTGGTGGGCTTGAGGTGAAACACCACGCGCCGCGGCCCGTCGATGGTGACACTGGTCACGTCGCCGTAATAGGCGCGGTAGAAGGGGCGCCCGTGCTGCACCATGGTCTGGAACGTCCAGGCGACGTCGGCGGCTGTCACCGGCGTGCCGTCGTTGAACTTCGCCTCCGGCCGCAGGTCGAACGCGACCCAGGAA
Source organism: uncultured Alphaproteobacteria bacterium (assembly GCA_963754235.1). Taxonomy (GTDB): domain Bacteria; phylum Pseudomonadota; class Alphaproteobacteria; order Acetobacterales; family Acetobacteraceae; genus DATAYA01. The sequence goes on from CAVWFK010000013.1 coordinate 20,811, forward strand.
TGGTCGGCCGGCACCTCGATCGTCTGCGCGAGCAACCCGTAGGCGGTCGCGACCTCGTTGCTCGAGGGCGCCAGCAGCGTGTCCCAGATGCGGTTGATCCCGGCGGCGGCGGTGCCGCGCACGATGAATGGGTTGAAGCTGTCGAAGCTTCCGAGCGCCCCGAGCGTGATCGTGCCGCCCTTCGGCGCGTTCGGATTGACGTAGGGAAAATTGGGGAAATCGGCGGGCAGCTTGGGCGTACTCAGCACGGCGAAGCCGTAACTTCTGGTCACGGCCGATTCGTCAGGCGCGGGTGCCTGAGCGCGCAGCGGCGCCGCAGCGAGCGCCAGCACCAGCACCACGGTCAGGCCAGCAATGGCGCGCATTCTTAGCTCTCCGATCCCCGCGGCATTTGGGGGGACCGGCGGCGTATCGGTCAAGCCGCCAGCCGTGACACCGCCTGCACCAGCAGCGCCGGGTCGCCGACCGACAGCACGCGCCCATCGCCGCCCTCGCGCAAGGGCTGGCCCAGCCAGTCGGTGACGCGCCCGCCCGCGCCCTCGACCACCGGCACCAGGGCCGCCCAGTCCCATAGCTTCATCGACGATTCGGCGATCACGTCGATCTGGCCCAGCGCGAGCAATCCATGCGCGTAGCAGTCGCCGCCCCAGGAGACGCGGCGCACGGCCTCGGCGAGCCGCCGCCAGCGCGGCTCGTCCGCCTCCGTCAGCAGGTCGGGCGTCGTGCAGGAGAGCTCGGCGGTCGCGAGGGTAGGGCAGCGGCGGCAGCCGGCCGTGCCGCCGAAATTGCCGCGAAAGACGGTCGGGCGGTCCGCCGCGCCGATCCAGCGCTCGCCGGTGATCGGCTGGTCGATCACGCCCAGGATCGGGCGCTCGCCGTCGAGCAGTGCCACCAGCGTGCCGAAAATCGGCCGGCCGGTGATGAACGCCCGCGTGCCATCGATCGGGTCGAGCACCCAGCGCAGGTCCGCACTGGGATTTTCGGCCCCAAACTCCTCGCCCAGAATGCCGTGGGCGGGAAAGCGCGCTCGCACCACCGCGCGCATCGCCTGCTCGGCGCTGCGGTCGGCGATCGTGACCGGGCTCTGGTCATCCTTGAGGTCGGCGACGATGCCGGCCCGGAAGAACGGGCGGATGGCGGCGGCGGCGGCATCGGCCGCTGCCGCCGCCGCCGCGATCAGTGCGTCGCGGTCGCCGTCGGTCAGGGCTTTGCCGGCGCAGGTGCCGGTGCAGGTGCCGGCGCGGCAGCGGGGGCGGACGCCTTGGTCGCATTCGCCTTGGTCGCCCCCGCCTTGGTCGCCCCGCCCGGCGCCGGCGGCAGCGGCTCGGGATGGTCGGAGAGGGTGCGGAGGAAAGAAATCACGTCCGCACGCTGCTTCGCGTCCGGCAGGCCCGCGAACGTCATCTTGGTGCCGGGCGCGTATTTGGCCGGGTCCTCGATCCACTGGAAGATTTCTGCATAGGTCCAGGGGCCGTGGTGCTTCTTCAGCGCGTCGGAATACGCGAACCCGGGCACCGAGGCGACCGGCCGCCCAACCACGCCATAGAGCGGCGGCCCCACGATCGCCGTGCCGCCTTTGGTAATGGTGTGGCAGGCGGTGCAGCCGGCCCGCTCCATGATCGCGTGGCCCTCCTTGGGGCTGGCCGTTGGCAACAGGAACGCGACCTTCTGCGCCGGCGGCATATTGGCAACGTTGGGCGCCGCCGGGGCAGCCGCGGCGGTCTGCTTGGGCGCCGGCGGCAGCGGTTCGGGCTTGGGGGACAGGCTGCGCAGATACATGATGATATCGGCACGTTCCTTGGCGTTGGGAACGCCCGCGAAGGTCATCTTGGTGCCCGGCGCGTACGCCGCCGGATCCTTGATCCATTGGTTCAGCTCGGCATAGGTCCAGGGGCCGTGATGCTTCTTCAGCGCCGCCGAAAAGTCGAAGCCTGGCACCGCGGCGACCGGCTGTCCGACCATGTTGTACAGGTCGGGGCCAACGATCGTGGGGCCGCCCTTGGCGAAGCTGTGGCACGCGGTGCAGCCGACGCGCTGGGTGTCGGCCTCGCCGCGTTTCGTGCTCGCGGTCTGCAACAGGGCCGCGATCGACGGCTCGGCGGCGGGTCCGCCGGCGCCTGGGGCAGTCGGGACCGCGATCGCGATCGCGGTCTTCTCCAGCAGCTTCGGCGCCACCAGCGCATCGCTGACCAGGGTGCCGAACATCCACAGCAGCAAGGCCGTCAGGATCGCGGCAAGGATCTTGTTGACTGCCAGGTCGTCCATGCGGTCGTGCGGCTCCGGGGCTGGCGTTCGCGGGACGGGCGTTTGGCGCATCCGGCGTTGCGCCGGTCAGGGGGGCTTCATAAGGTGCGGCGCACCATATGGGAACGGTTTTGCTCCAGCAACCCGCGCTGCCCGCCCCCAGGACGCGGCGATGACGCCGATCGTCGTGATCCCCGCGCGCATGGCGTCCACGCGCCTGCCGGGCAAACCGCTCGCCGACATCGGCGGCCGGCCGATGATCATGCACGTGCTCGATCGTGCGCGCGAGGCGGCGGTGGGTCCGGTCGCCGTCGCCTGCGCCGAGGCGGAGGTGGCCGAGGCAGTGCGCCGCGCGGGCGGCCTCGCCGTACTGACCGACCCCTCGCTGCCCTCGGGTTCGGACCGCGTCCACGCTGCGCTTGCCGAGCTCGACGCCGCGGGATGGTATGACGTCGTGCTCAACCTGCAAGGCGACCTGCCCACCATTCCGGTCGCGCAGTTGCGCGCGGTGCTCGCGCCGCTCGCCGATCCGGCGATCGACATCGCCACACTGGTGGCGCCGATCATCGATCCGGCGGAATGGGCGCTGCCGTCGGTGGTGAAAGCCGCCTGCGCGTTCGAGCGCGGTCGCGCTGTCTCGCCCGCGCTCTATTTCTCGCGCGCGCCGATCCCCTTTGGGGACGGACCGCGGTGGCACCATATCGGCGTCTATGCCTGGCGCCGCGCCGCACTGGCACGGTTCGTGGCATTGCCGGAATTGCCGCTCGAGCGGCGCGAGAAGCTGGAGCAGTTGCGCGCGCTGGAGGCGGGGATGCGAATCGCCTGCGCGCGCGTAGATCACGCGCCCTTCGGCGTCGATACGCAAGAAGACCTCGAACGCGCGCGGCGGGTGCTGGTGGCATGAGCGAGGCGATCGCCTTTCAGGGCCGTCCCGGCGCCTATTCCGACCTTGCCTGCCGCACCGCTTATCCCGGTCGCGCAACGCTGCCCTGCGACACGTTCGAGCAGACGATCGAGGCGGTGCGCTCGGGGGCCGCCGACCTCGCGATGCTGCCCTGCGAGAACAGCCTCGCCGGCCGCGTGCCCGATATCCACGCCCTGCTGCCCGGCAGCGGGCTGCACATCGTGGGCGAGCACTTCCAGCGCGTCGAGCATTGCCTGATGGCGCCCCGCGGCGCCGCCATCGCGGGGGTGCGGCGGCTGCATTCGCACGCGGTAGCGCTTGGGCAGGTGCGGGCACTGGTGCGCGAGCTCGGCGCCGAGGCGGTGGTGGAGGCGGATACCGCCGGGGCCGCGCAACTGGTCGCCGAGTGGAACCGGCCGGAGGATGCGGCGATCGCCTCGGCGCTGGCCGCCGAACTCTATGGCCTCGACGTGCTGCGCGCGAACGTGGAGGACGCGGCGCACAACACCACGCGCTTCTACGTCGCCGCCCGCGCCGCGCGCACGCCGCCCGCCGACGCGCCACGACTGATGACGACGTTCGTCTTCCGCGTCCGCAACGTGCCCGGCTCGCTCTACAAGGCGCTGGGCGGGTTCGCGACCAACGGCGTGAACATGACCAAGCTCGAGAGCTACATGGTGGGCGGCCAGTTCACCGCGACGCAGTTCCTGTGCGACGTCGAGGGCCATCCGGAGCAGCCCGGGCTGCGCCGGGCGCTGGAGGAGCTCGGCTTCTTCTCGCGCGAGGTGCGCATCCTCGGCGTTTATCCGATGGCGGCGTTCCGGCTGCGGCAAGCGGCGGAGTAGGCGCTGGCGGCTGACGCGCCGGTGCGATGGCGTTACTGATGTCCGATGGACGTCGAGACCAACCCGCCTTCTGCCGAGCGCCCGTCGGCCGCACCGGCGCCCGCCTACAGCCACCAGCAGGTCTTGCGGGTGCTCTCGGGCGTGCTGCTCTGCATCCTGCTCGCCGCCCTCGATCAGACCGTCGTCGTGCCGGCAGTGCCCGCGATCGCGGCCGACCTGCACGGCTTCAACCATCTCGCCTGGATCGTCACCGCCTATCTGCTGACCTCGACCGCCGCCACGCCCGTCTATGGGCGCCTCTCCGACATCTACGGCCGGCGCGCGATGCTGCTGCCGGCACTGGTGCTGTTCATGCTCGCCTCGGCGCTCTGCGCGCTCTCGCCCAATCTCACCGACCTGATCGCCGCGCGCGCCTTGCAGGGCGTTGGCGGCGCCGGGCTGGTCGCGATGGCGCAGGTGGCGATCGCCGACGTGGTGGCGCCGCGCGAGCGCGGCCGCTACCAGGCTTATATGTCCGGCGCCTGGGGCATCGCCTCGATCGCCGGGCCGATCGTCGGCGGCTACATGACCGACCATCTCTCCTGGCGCTGGGTGTTCTGGATCAACCTGCCGATCGGTGCCGTCGCGATGCTGTTGTGCGAGCGGGGGCTGCGGGTGCTGCGCACGCGCCGCCAACGGGCGCGGATCGACTTCGCCGGCGCCGCCCTGCTCACCGGCGGCATCACCGCGTGGCTGCTGGTGCTGAGCGGCAGCGGCAGCATCGCGGATCTGCTCTCGGTTCCCAGCCTCGCCCTCGCGGCGACAGGTGCGGCTTTGTTCGCGCTGCTGGTAGTGCAGGAACGTCGGGCCGCGGACCCGCTGCTCGCACCGCGCCTGTTCCGCATCGGCGAGTTCAACCGCGGGGTTGCGATCGCGTTCCTCGCCGCCCTCGGCATGTTCGCGGCCACCTTCCTGCTGCCGCTCTATTTCCAGCTCGTGCGCGGCGTCGATGCCGGCAGCTCGGGGGCACTCGTGGTGCCGTTCCTGGCGGCGAACGTCGTCGCCTCGTATTTCGCCGGGGCCTCGGCGCGGCGGCTCGGCCGCACGCGGACGATCCTCACGACCGGCCTCGGCGCGTGCGCTGCGGGTTTCGTGCTGCTCGGCTTGCTCTCTTCGGGAGTGCCCGAGATCGCGACCGTTCTGGCGAGCGCTCTGGTCGGTGCCGGCGTGGGTGCGGTGATGCCGGTGGTGACGGTCGTGGTGCAGAACGCGATCGAGCTGCGCGACATCGGCGCCGGCACCGGGGCACTGCTGTTCCTGCGCGCCATGGGCGGCGCGTTCGGCAGCACGCTCGCCGGCGTGCTGCTGATCGGTCGGTTCGACGCCGGGATCGCCGCGCTGCACCCGCCGCTGCACATCGATCTCGGCGCGCTGCGCGGCGGCGGTGCGGCGCTGGCCGGGCTGGATGCGGTGCGCCACACGGCCGCCATCGGCGCGCTGGTGGCGGGGTTCGAACTCGCGTTCTGGGCTTGCGCCATCCTCTGCGCCGTGGGCCTCGGCGTGGCCGCCACGATGCGCGACCTGCCGCTGCAGTCGGTCCGCCAAAACTGAGCCAACGGGGTTGACGCTACTTCCGGCGCTGCGTTACCAGCACGCCCGCATCACGCAGGGCTGCGATCTCGGTCGCGGAATAGCCGTGCTCGCCCAGCACCGCGTCGGCGTGCTCGGCAAAACGCGGCGGCTTGCGGCGCAATCCGCCCGGCGTGCGCGAGAGTTTTATCGGCGTTCCGAGCGCCCGATAGCCGTCCATCTCGGCGTCCATCTCGCGATGCGCCGCGTGGGCCGAACCCACTGCCTCATCGACGGGAAGCACCGGTCCGGCCGGCAGGCCGGCGCGCAGCAGCCGGGTCGCGATCTCATGCCCGTCCTCCCCGGCAAAGGCGGCGCCCAGAATCGTCATCAGCGCGGCGCGGTTGACCAGCCGGTCCTGGTTGGTGCGAAAGCGCGGATCATCGGGCAGCTCCGGCAACCCCAGCACCGACGCGAGCTTGCGGAACTGTCCTTCGTTGCCCGCGGCCACGAAGACCTCGCAGGTGCGGGTCGGGTATTTTTCATACGGCGCGATGTTCGGGTGCGGGTTGCCGAGCGGGGCGGGCCGGCGGCCGTTGAGGAACCAGTTGGCCGCGTGCGGATGCAGCAGCGCCATGCCGCAATCGTGCAACGTCATGTCGAGGAATTGTCCGCGCCCCAACCGCGTGCGCTCGTGCAGCGCCATAAGAATAGCGATGACCGAGTAGAGGCCGGTCGCCAGATCAACGACCGGCGTGCCGAGCCGCACCGCGCCGGTCACGGGATCGCCGTTCACGCTCATCAAGCCCGTCATCGCCTGCAGAATGGCGTCGTAGCCGGGCAAGCCCCCGAGCGGCCCGTCGGCGCCGAAGCCGGAGACGCGGCAATGGATCAGGCGCGGGAAGTGCTGCGCCAGCGCGTCGTCGTAACCGAGACCCCATTTCTCCATGGCCCCGGGCTTGAAGTTCTCCACCAGCACGTCGGCGCCCTCGAGCAGGCGCAGCAGCACCGCCCGCCCCTCCGGCCGGCCGATGTCGAGCGCCACCGACCGCTTGTTGCGGTTGACGCCGAGGAAGTAGCTGGCCTCGCCGTCGGCGAAAGGCGGCCCCCAGTCGCGCGTCTCGTCGCCCTGCGGCGGCTCGACCTTGATGACCTCCGCGCCATGATCGGACAGGATCATCGTCGCATACGGCCCACCGAGGACGCGGCTGAGGTCGATCACCCTGAGGCCGGCCAGTGCGCCGGCCGACCGGGCGACGCCCTTTTCCGCCATCACGCCGGCAGCAGCCAGGGGCCGAACAGCTCGGCCACGACCTCCCCATCCGGCGCGTCGGGCCATATGTCCTGCCGGGCAAACGCCACCTGATACAGCGGCAGCACGGCAGCGGGACGGGCGAAGGCCAACTCCTCGGGGTTGCGGAAGTCGCCGAGATGCCGCAGCACGATTCCCGGCCGGCCGCGCAGATAGTGCGGCGTGCGGATGTGGCACGGGCCCCGCGTCTCCGGCCAGTCGTCGCGCACCCGCACCCGCGTCCCCGCCGCCAGCGTCCCCGTCGTTAGCGTCATGGCGCTTCCATCGCTTCGCGGAGCTCGGCCTCGGTCAGCACGCCCTTGCGCAGCAGGGTGTCGGCGATCGAGCAGAGCCAGCGGCGGTAATAGCTCAGGCGATGGTAGTCGGCCTCCGGGATCGCCTCGATCCCGCGCCGCAGCTCATCGACGCTCATTACGCCCTTGGCGCCGAGCAGTCCGCGGATCGCATCCACCTCGCGGTCGAAATCGTCGAGCGCGTGGCGGCCGGTGTCGATCGGCCGGCAGGCGTAGCGGGCGACGCCGCCCATGTCGTGATGGGCGTGCGGCGCGGTCTCGGGTGGATCGTATGGCGTCATTGCTGCACCACCTCTCCCGGCTTGGTTCCCCAGAAATCGTTGCGCGGCAGCCAGCCACGATAGTCCTTCACCTGCACCCGGCACCAGTCCGCACCGTCGGCGCAGCTCAGGATGCGGCCGATCACGCCCGGCTGCAGCTTCGCGACCGCGGCGGCGTCGGATTGCGGGGCGGCGCGCATCGTGTGCTCGGCGCCGGTGACGACCAGGGTGCGGGTGCCGGTGATGGTCGCCTCATGCACCCAGCCCTTCACGCCGTCCGGATCGACGACCAGGCGCCAGACGTCGAACTCGCGCTCGACCTTCACCGGCAAGCCGCGGCGCTTGTAGAGCCACTCGATCGGGTACTGCATTCCCGGTCCGGTGCGCAGGTTCACCTCATCGGAGCGCAGTGAAACAAAGCGCGGCAGCGGCAGGCCGGTGACGCTGCCCTTGTCCGGATTGGCCGGGAGCCGGGCAGGAGCGGGCCGGGCCGGCGCAGGTGGGGCGGCCGGCGGGTGGGCGGGCGCGGTTGTCACGGCCCCGGGCGGCAGCGGCGGGACCGGCAGCGGCGGGATCGGCAGCGGCGGGCCGGCGGCCTGCGCGTGTGCACCGAGCAGGAGGGACAGGACGGCAGCGGCTTGCGGCCAAGCCAGGCGCGGCGCGGGCATGGCGCATCCCTGCGGGCCGCGGCGTCAGCGGTCAAGAGCGCGCTTGGTCCCGGCAAGTCTGCCTTGTGATCAGCAGAAGACCGGGCATTGACCACTTCGCGGCCGCACGAAGGGCGTGGCAGGCCGGGAAAAGCCGGCTAGCGCTTCCGGCAACCCCCTCCGCTCAACTCCCTCTTCGCCCTTGGGGCGGAGAGGGTCGGGGTGAGTGAGGGATGCCCCGATGCATCGCCGATTTTGCCTGGTCAGCTCGCAAGCGGGTCCGGCGCTACACGCGAGACGTCCCCCGCACCGGCGCCGTGCGCGGGAGTATCGCTCGTGCCCGTAAGGTCGTCGCGGCCGGCCCCCACCTTGAGCCACGGTTGCAGGCTTGGCTTATTGCGAGTTGGAGCTGTCGCCTCCTGTCTCTCCGCCTGCACACACGCACCTGTGCCACACAAGCAGAGGAATGCGATCAGCGCTGGGCTACGCCAAGCGGCGGATTTCAGCCTTCTGGACCTTGCCCATGCTGTTGCGCGGCAGCGACGAGACTAGCCGGATGTAACGCGGCACTTTGTATGCGGTGAGGCGCTCCGCGCAGTGCGCGCGGAGTTCGTCGGCGTCGGCGTCTATCTCGGGTCGAAGAGCCACGAAGGCGCAGATATCCTCGCCCAGCTGCGGATGAGGTACTGCCACGACCGCGGCCTCCAGTACAGCTGGGTGGCGGAACAACGCATCCTCCACCTCCATGGAGCTGACCTTCAACCCTCCGCGGTTGATTACGTCCTTCAGCCGATCGACATAGTACAAGAAGCCCTCGGCGTCCATACGCCCGATGTCGCCGGTGCGGACCCAGCCATCGGCCAAGATTGCCGCCGTGGCCTCAGCGTTCCGATAGTACTCGCGCATTCGACCTGGGCTGCGGATCCAGATTTCCCCGATCTCGTCTGCGGGCAGCCGCGAGCCTGCCTCGTCTGCAATCTGTGTTTGGCAAAGTGGCATTGGCTGACCTGCTGAGCCCAGCTTCGAGCGGGTAAACTCGGGCATCAGCATGGTCCCGGTCGGCCCGGTTTCGGTCATTCCATAGTTCTGAATTTGATGGGTTCTTGGGAATGCTTCAGCCAGAGCGTCGATGATCTCGGCAGGCATCGGTGAGCCGCCATAATTCCAAAGGCGCACGCGCGCCAGCTCCGAGCGCCGCGTGCCCAAGCTTTCCAGCATGAAGATGAACTGGGCGGGGACGGCAAGGGCAACCGTCGTCCCCTCCTCGACCATACGCTCCACCATGCGGGGCCCCTCGAATACCGGCTCGACGACCATGGTGCATCCACTCCACAGCATCGGCATCAGCGTAAAATGAGTGCCGGAGCTGGTGAAGAAGGGGATGGCATGATGGAACACGTCCTTTGGCCCAAGCGCCAGTCCGGTGGCAATGATGCCGCCCGTAGCGACTGCCGAACCTTGGGTATGAACTGCACCCTTCGCCCGCGCTGTGGTTCCCGACGTGAAAAGGATACTGGACACCTTGTCAGGTGTGCCCGCCACTTCATCAGCCGGGTTCGCCGGGCTCTCGGCGAGGCTCCGCCAGTCGTGCCAGCCATCTGGGACGCCGCCGATCCCGACCACGCCGTGCAGGCGTGACCCTTGCGCCGATGCAGCGCCTACGCGATCAGAGGTCTCCGCGCCAGCAATCAGCCAATCGCAGTCGGCCGTCTCAAGTGCATGGGTGATTTCCTCGACGGTGCTGCGCGGGTTGAGTGGCACGACAACGCCACCTACTCGCAGCACAGCGATGTATGCCGTGAGGCACTCGTAGGCGCTCCGGTTATCCAACAGGATCGCTACTTGGTCGCCCGTGCTGATGCCGACACGACGCAACCCGGACGCAGCCCGGACACTGCCCTCGGCAAAGCGCCTCCAGTTCGCGCGAATCCAGCCGTCTTTTACCGAGGTGCAGGCGAGCGCGATGGCTTCGGGCCGCTCCGCCGCGTGACGGTCGAGCATGGATTGGATGGACGGCGTAGCTGATATCGACCGCGCCAGAACGTCATCAGGAACCAATCTTCGCTGCGCAGCCTCCAGGCCAGGATGCAGTGCTGTCATGCCATTACGCTCGGACATGCGACTTTCTCCCTGCCCGGCAACGCGCGAGATCGCTAGCTCGGGCGGCTTAGTCCCTTGAGCCGAACATCCTAATCATGTCGGCACGTCAACGAAAGCGCCAGGTTTTGATACGCCACTGCTTGTCGATACGGGCAGCCGGCGGCCGGAGCGGGGCTCCGGCCGCCGGCTTCGCTCAAGGGCCGGCGCTCACAGCTCGCCGCGCGCCATCTGCCCGCTGATGTGGTCGGCCTGGCGGATTGCGAGCGAGACGATCGTCAGCGTCGGGTTGCAGGCGGCGCTGGTGGTGAATTGGCTGCCGTCGGAGACGAACAGGTTCGCGACGTCGTGCGTCTGACCGAACCGGTTCACCACCCCGTCGCGCGGCTTCTCGCTCATGCGGTTGGTGCCCATGTTGTGCGTGCTGGGATAGGGCGGCGTCGGGAAGGTGCGGGTGGCGCCGACCGCCTCGTAGATCGCCGAGCCCTGGCGGAAGGCGTGGTTGCGCATCGCGACGTCGTTCGGGTGGTCGTCGAAATGGACGCTCGCGACCGGCAGCCCGTGCTTGTCCTTCATCGTGGGGTCGAGGGTGACGCGGTTGGTCTCCTGCGGCAGATCCTCGCCGACGATCCATAGACCCGCGGTGTTGGCGTAGTCGTCCATCGCACTGGTGAAGCTGCGGCCCCAGGCGCCGGGATTGAGGAAGGCGGCGTAGAATGGCAGCCCGAGCGAGAGCGTCTCCAGCTCATAGCCGCCGACGAAGCCGCGCTTGGGGTCGTTTCGCGCCTCGTCGCGCACGATGCCGGCCATCGTCGTCCCGCGATACATGTGCACCGGCTTGCCGAACGTCGCATAGACGCTGCCGGTGAGATGGCGCATGTAATTGCGCCCGACCTGTCCCGAACTGTTGGCGAGCCCGTCCGGGAACATGCTCGACGCGCTGTTCAGCAACAGGCGCGGACTCTCGATCGAATTGCCGGCGACCGCGACCACGCGCGCCTTCTGGAGCTGGTGATTGCCGTTCTCGTCGGCATAGAGGACGCCGGTCGCGCGGCCGGCGGCGTTGTGCTCGATGCGCAATGCCATGCTGTTCGGCCGCACCTCCAGCCGGCCGGTCGCCTCGCCCTTGGGGATCTCGGTGTAGAGCGTGGACCACTTGGCCCCCGACTTGCAACCCTGGAAGCAGAAGCCGATCTGCTGACAACTGCCGCGCCCGTCGCGCGGCTGACTATTGATCGACATTCGCCCGGTGTTCACCTGCGTGTAGCCAAGCTTGGTAGCCCCCGCCTGCAAAACCTTGAAGTTGTTGTTGCCGGGCAGGCCGGGGATGTTGTTGGTCGTGGTCGTGCCCATCTTGTCCTCGGCACGCGCGTACCACGGCGCCATCTCCTCGGCCGTCAGCGGCCAGTCGAGCAGATTGGCGCCGGCGATGTCACCATAGGTGGTGCGCGTCTTGAACTCGTGCGGCTCGATGCGTAGCGAGGCGCCGGCCCAGTGGACCGTGCTGCCGCCCACCGACTTCACGATCCAGGCCGGCAGGTTCGGGAAGTCGCGATGCACGAGCCAGGTGCCGGACGTGGTGCGCATGTCGGTCCAGGCGAGCTGCGCGAAGCTCGCCCATTCGTCGTTGATGAAGTCCGGGATCTCGTGGCGGGCACCCGCCTCCAGGATCACCACCTTCGCCCCTTTCTGGGCGAGCTCGTTGCCGAGCGTGCCGCCGCCGGCGCCGGAGCCGACGATCACCACCACGCCGTCGTCGTTCAGATCGAACTTGGCCATGATCCGTCCCCCTCAGCTCTGCGGCAGCCAGTCGATGTCATTGAAGCCGCGGTGGATGTAGCCGCCCTTGTCGGCCGACGCGCCCTCGTAGCCGAACTTCGGCCACAGCGCGTGCTGGTTGTAGAACGACACGATCAGGTCGCCGCGGATCTTCTGGAAGAACACCGAGGGTTCGATCGCCCGCAGCAGTACCACGCGCTGGTCCTCCCACGGCACGTCGAGATAGGCGCTGCCGTGCGCCACCTGCGCGTTGCCGTCGAGCAGGACGACGCCCTGCTCCAGCATCGCCTTGGTCGCCTGATCCTGCCCGGCCTTGGCATCCCACGGCCCGACCGCCTGGATGTAATAGATGTCGGCGATGCGGTCGTGCGGGTAGATGTCGCGCGCCATGCGGGCCAGCGTCGCCATCGTGTGCGGCGACAGCGATTTGGCCTCCTGCGCCCAGGCGGCGGTCGCGCTGATCGTCAGCCCCGTCGCCGCGAGTGCTGCCGCCGGTGCCGCGGTGGCGGTGGTGCGCAGGAAGCTGCGCCGGGTGAAGCGGACGCGGCGGTCCAACTCTCTCATCGTGTTTCCTCCCTCTTGCAGGCTTAGCGGTAGCGACCCTCACGCTGCATGACCTCGATACGGTAGCCGTCCGGGTCTTGCAGGAAGCAGAAATGCGCGAGCGTACGGCCGTCGTGGCGCAGCTCCTTGAGCGGCGTCGGTGCCAGGCCCGCGCGTTCAAGGCGCGCGTGTTCGGCCGCCAGGTCATCGACCGCGACCGCGATGTGGCCGTAGCCGTCGCCCAGTGCATACGGCTCGCCACGGTCGTGATTGATGGTCAGCTCGAGCTCGAACGGGGAGTCCGGCCCGCGCAGATAAACCAGCGTGAAGCCGTCGAAGACGAAGCGGGCGACCGGTTCGAGGCCGAGGGCAGTGCGGTAGAAATCGACCGAGCGCGCCTCGTCGCGCACCCGGATCATCGCATGGATGGGGGCGGCCATCAGTGCTGCTCCTCGAGATAGGCAACGATCTTGTGGCGGACCGTGGCATCGGGCTGGCGATAGAGCATGATCGCGCCGGGGATCATCGCCTGCGGGTTGGTGATCCAGCGGTCGAGCAGCGCCGGCGTCCAGACCCAATCGGCCTTGGCGAACCCGGCCGAATAGTGGAACGCGGGCAGGCTGCCGGCGCGCCGTCCGACCACGCCCTTGAGCAGCGGCCCCTGGCGCGGCGGATCGGCCGGATCGAGCGAATGGCAGGTGGCGCACTGGTTGCGGAACAGCGTCCCCCCGCTCATCGGCGGCGGCGTGGTCGGGATCGGCATCTGCGCCAGCGCAGCACCCGCGCCGAGCACCAGGCGCGAAGCCAGCATCGTCGCTACGAACCGAACCGCCATGCTCGCCCCGCCCGGGTTTGCCGTCATCCTAGAGGGTCGGCAGCGGGCGCGGGTAGTATCAGGCTAATTCAGCACGGGCTTCGTGCTGCTTGGTCACGCGCCGGCGCGCGACCTCGCTCGCGTGGCGCTCAGGGTCGCTCAAATAGCGCAGGCAGGTCACGCGCAGCAGCGAGGCGAAATTCGCAACCTCCCCGTGCATCTCGATCATCTCGTCCTGCAACACGCCGATGAAGCGCGAAAGCGGCAGCTCCTCGCGCACCGCGATCTCGTCCAGCGTCGCCCAGAACGCGGCTTCCAGTCGGATCGAGGTCGCGTGCCCGTGCAGCCGGATCGCCCGCGTCTAGCAGACATAGGCGGCGAGATCAACCGCCAGGAACAGCCCGCACATCCCTTCCTCCCGATTTTGACCGGCTTGGCCCGATCAAAGCATTTCGGCTCCGGGCACCGCAACTTGCGCCGGAGCCAATCCGGACCTCCGGCCCGGCCCGCCTGTCGCGGCCGTCCAATCCGCGATAGATGCCGCGCCATGAGCCTCCTGATCCTCCGCGACGTGGTGATCCGCCTCGGCGGCCGCACGCTGCTCGACGGCGCCTCGCTCGCGGTCGGCGCGGGGCAGCGGGTCGGGCTGGTCGGGCGCAACGGCGCCGGCAAATCGACGCTGCTGCGCGCGATCGCGGGCGATCTGGCGCTGGACGGCGGCGAGATCCGGCTCGCCGCCCGCGCCCGGATCGGCACCGTGGCGCAGCAGGCGCCGGGCGGGGAGGGGAGCCTGGTCGACACGGTGCTGCCGGGCGATCCCGAGCGCCTCGCCCTGCTGGCCGAGGCGGAGGGCGCGCCCCCGGCCCGGCTCGCGGAGGTGCATGAACGGCTGCGCGCGATCGGCGCCGATGCGGCGCCGGCGCGGGCGGCGACTATCCTGGCCGGCCTCGGCTTCGACGCGGCGGCGCAGGCCCGCCCCGTCTCCAGCTTCTCCGGCGGCTGGCGGATGCGCGTGGCCCTGGCGACCGCGCTGTTTTCGCAACCGGACCTGCTGCTGCTCGACGAGCCGACCAACCACCTCGATCTCGAGGCGACGCTTTGGCTGGAAAGCTGGCTCGCGCGATTCCCGGGTGCGGCACTCCTCGTCAGCCACGATCAGGGGCTGCTCGACCGCGCGGTGCAGGCGATCGCGCATCTGGATCGCGGCAAGCTCACGCTGACGCCGGGCGGATTCGCCGAGTTCGTGCGCATCCGTGCCGAACGGGCGATGCAGCAGGCTCGCGCTGCCGAACGGATCGAGGCGCGGCGGGCGCACATGCAGGCTTTCGTCGATCGCTTCCGCTACAAGGCGAGCAAGGCGCGGCAGGCGCAGTCGCGGCTGAAGGCGCTGGAGCGGTTGCCCGCGATCGAAATCGTGGATGAGGCCGCACCGGCGCGCTTCGACTTTCCCGAGCCGGCCCCGATCGCGCCGCCGGTGCTGACGCTCGATCGGGTCGCGGTCGGCTATGACGGCGCGCCGGTGCTGCGCGCGATCTCGGGCCGGATCGACCTCGACGATCGCATCGCCCTGCTGGGCGCCAACGGCAACGGCAAATCGACCCTCGCCAAGCTGCTGGCGGGGCGCCTCGCGCCGGCTTCGGGCAGGCTCTGGCGGCACGGCCGGCTGCGGGTGGGCTATTTCGCCCAGCACCAGGAGGAGGAGCTGGTGGGCGAGGACACGCCGATCGGGCACATGGGCCGCGCCCTGCCGCGCGCGCGGCCGGTGCAGGTGCGTGCGCAGCTCGCCCGGTTCGGCCTCGACGCCGACCGCGCCGAGACGCGGGTCGAGAATCTTTCGGGCGGCGAGCGGGCGCGGCTGCTGCTGGCGCTGGCCACGCGCGACGCGCCGCATCTGCTGATCCTCGACGAGCCGACCAACCATCTCGACCTCGACGCCCGCGACGCGCTGGTGCGCGCGCTGGCCGACTTCGCGGGCGCGGTGCTGCTGATCACCCACGACCCGCATCTGATCGGGCTGGTCGCTGATCGGCTGTGGCTGGTGGCGGAGGGGACGGTGCGGCCATTCGAGGGCGATCTCGACGAGTATCGCGCGCTGATCGGCGAGCGTGCCCGGCCGGCGGCGCGCGATCCGGGGCCGAGGCGGCGCGAGGAGCGGCGCGGGCGGGCCGAGGCGCGGGCGGCGCTGGCGCCGCTGCAAAGCCGGTCGCGGGCCGCCGAGACGCGGCTGTCGCGGCTCGCCGCCGAGCGTGCGGCGGTGCAACGCCGGCTGGCCGACCCGGCGCTCTATGCGCCCTCCCGTTCGGCCGATGTGATCGGGGCCACGATGCGGCTGGCGGAGATTGATCGCGCGATTGCGACCGCCGAGGCGGACTGGCTGGCGGCGCAGGAGGCGCTGGAGGCGGCCGAGTGATACCAGGCGGCGAATGCATTGACGGTGGACGAGTCGGCCCCAGGCCCCATTTGCGAATTCGTTTGAAGCGCCAATGACCCAAGCCATCCTCCACTCCGACGGCCGCCTGACCCTCGCCGGGCGCACCTTTCGCGCCGCCCTCGGGCGCGGCGGCGTGCGGGCCGACAAGCAGGAGGGCGACGGCGCGACCCCCGCCGGCCTGCTGCCGCTCCGCCGCGTGCTGTATCGCGCCGACCGGGTGCCGCCTCCCGCCTGCGCGGTGCCGATCGAGCCGCTCGCGCCGGATGACGGCTGGTGCGACGATCCTGCGGACCCCGCCTATAACCGCCTGGTCCGGCTGCCGTATGCCGCGAGCCACGAGGAATTGTGGCGGACGGATGCGCTCTACGACGTGATCGGGGTGCTGGGGTGGAACGACACGCCCCCTGCGCGGGGCCGCGGATCGGCCATCTTCCTGCACATCGCTCGGCCGGATTTCGCGCCGACCGCGGGCTGCATCGCCCTCGCACCGGCCGACCTCGCATCGGCGCTCGCCGCCGGCCTGACCGAAATCCTGGTCAGGGATCGCGGCTGAGACCGGCGGCGGCGAGCGCGTCGAGGTAGCGCTGCCACCGCGCCGGCTGGTCGCGGCCGAGCTCGTAGAGATAGGGCCAGGTGTAGATGCCAGTATCGTGCAGATCGTCGAACAGCAGGCGCACGGCGTAGCTGCCGACCGGTTCCACCGCCATGATGCCGACGTGCCGACGGCCGGCGATGGTCTTGCGCTCGCCGGGGCCGTGGCCCTGCACCTCCGCACTCGGGCTTTCGACCCGCAGGTATTCGGCGGGCAGCAGGAAGCGGGCGCCGTCGTCGAAGCTGACTTCGAGCCGCTTCTCGGCGCGGTTCAGCCTGATTTCGAGCGGTTCAGGCACGCGCTCAGGGCTCCAGCCGGCGTGCTTCCTCGGGCAGCATGATCGGGATGCCGTCGCGGATCGGATAGGCGAGGCCGGCCTGGCGGCTGATCAGCTCGCCCGCGGCGCGGTCGTAGGTGAGCGGCCCCTTGGTCACCGGGCAGACCAGGATTTCGAGCAGCCGCGGATCGACCGCGACCGGGATTTTGGCCGCCTGTTCGTTCGGTTCGGGCGGCTGGCTCATCGGCACCTCCCGGCTTTACCTGGCCTGGGCGTGCTCAGCTCACGCTCCGGGCGGGCGCGCCGTCGTCGCGATCATGCGTGCCGATCTCCAGCAGGGCAAGCAGGGCGGCGAAGCGCTCGGCGGCGCCCGGCGCCTCCAGCAGCGCCTGCTTCTCGATCGGATCGAACGGGCAGACCATGCAGAGCGTGGTCACCAGCTCGGCATCCGCCATCGCCTCGATCGCCGACCAGTTCGCCTCGAAGCCGCGATGGGCGAAATAGGCACGCAATCGGGCCAGCAATTCGCCGCGGCCGGCCCCGCGATGGTCCAGCTCCGGGCCAAGGTCGGCGGCGAAGCCGGCGAAGCTGGCCGCGACCCGCCGGTAGTCGCGCCGGGCCGGCAGCTCGCGCGCCACGGCGAAACGGGCGACCCCGGTCAGCGTGATGAGGAAGCGCCCGTCCTCGGTCTCGCTGAACGAGGTCAGCCGGCCGAGGCAGCCGACATGATAGAGCGCCGGCCCCTCCGGCGCGGGCGGAAGCCGCAGGTCGGGCTGGATCATGCCGAACATGCGGCCCGCGCCGAGCGCGTCCTCCACCATCGCGAGATAGCGCGGCTCGAAGATGTTGAGCGGCAGGCGGCCCCACGGCAGCAGCAGCGCCCCGGGGAGCGGAAAGACGGCAAATTCGGTCGGCAGCGCCTCCACCTCCTCCGGGTGGAACGGCGCCATCAGCGGAACAGCAAGGCCGAGAGCTTGCGCCGCGCTGCCAGCGTCGCCGGGTCATCCAGACCCCATGCCTCGAAGAACTTCAGCAATTGCAGGCGTGCCGCATCGTCGCGCCAGGCGCGGTCGCGGCCGATGACCTCGAGCAGCGCGTCGGCCGCCGCCTCGCGCTCGCCGGTCGCGTTGAGCGCGGTCGCCAGGTCATAGCGGGCCTGGTTGTCGGCCGGATCGGCGGCGACGCGCTGGCGGAAGCTTTGCAGCTTGGCCGCGGCGGCACGGCCCTCCTCGGCCAGCGCCAGCGCGCTGCGTGCGCCGGCGATCTCGGGATGCTCGGCGATCTTCTCGGGCACGTCGGCGAGCGCCGCGCGCGCCTCCTGCTCCTGGCCGGCTGCCATCAGGGCGCGGATCAGGCCGCCCCAGGCCTCGCCGTTTTCCGGCTCCTCCTGGATCAGGGCGGAATAGAGCTCGACCGCCCCGGCATGGTCGCCTTCCTCCATCGCGGCCTTCGCGTCCGCGAGCAGGTCGGCGGCGGGCATGGCGCCGCCGGCCAGCTTGAGCAGCGCCTCGGCGAAGCGCTTGACCTCGCTCTCGGGTTGGGCGCCCTGGAAGATGTCGGCGATCTGGCCCTGCCAGAACGCGGCGACGGTGGGCACAGACTGCATCGGCAGGCCAAGCTGGGCGAGCTGCTGCACCAGGCTGCGGTTCTTGTCGATGTCGATCTTGACCAGCTTGAGCCGGCCGCCGGCGGCGCGGACGACCTTCTCCAAGGTGGGCGTGAGTTGCTTGCAGGGGCCGCACCAGGTGGCCCAGAAATCGACCAGGACGGGAACGGTGCGTGATGCCTCGATCACGTCCTGCATGAAGCGGGCCTGATCGCCGTCGCTGATCATGGCGTCAGGCGCGCCGGGGGCTTGCGGCTTCTGGGCTTGCGGCTTCTGGCCGATGATGACGTCCATGGCGGAGACCTTGCTGGCGTGGTGCGCCTATAGATGTTCCGCGGGCGGCATCGCGCAACCCTGGGGCACCTCAGGGGGGCATTTCGAGACGGATCTCGCCCCGTTAGGAAGCCAGGGGATAGCAGGCGGTGGCACTGATCGAGGCAGCGGGGAAGAAGGCGGGCAAGCCAGTCCAGTAGGTGGAGCTTATCGTCACGGATTCGAAACTGCCCGGCGCTCCATTGCAGCCGCCATTCGTTGCCACTGCCACATTCGACACGTCACTGATTCCCGATACCGTCCAGCCTTGCGCGGTGCTCACCGCGAACTGCTGGGTGTCGGTCACGTTGGGACAGTCGGGCGATTTGATCGCACCACACCGGGCCGCCAGTTCGGCGGCGGTCTGCAGGGCAGCCTTGGTCCAGAGCACGAGTCCAACCTCGACGATGCCGATCGCGAGGGGCAAGAACACGCCACACACGATTGCGAACTCAAGCGCCGCTGTGCCGCGGCAGCGGTCAGGGCGATCGCATTTGATTCGCTGGAACTGGCGCGGCGGAACGGGCAACGCCACGCCAATCCCGTCATGCCCGGTGGAGGCCGGGTAATCGTCATGGTCGGCGGAGGCCGACCGACTTCGCAGCCGCACGAAAGACGTGGATGGTCGGCCTTCCCCGACCATGACGGTAATGCCGAGTCCAAATGCGATGGCCCTGCGAAGCGTCCTCATTGCAGTCGCACGAACGCGGACTCGCTGATCTGCGGGCTGGTCATGGCGCTCAACAACGGCATCAGCGGCTGATACTGGTAGCTCGCAGAAATCGAGACGTAGGTTCCCGGTGTGCTCTGATCAGGACACGGCTGTCCGCAGGTCTGTTGCGGTGCCGGCGACCCCGCGGCCGCGACGCAATAGCAGGCCAGGACGGGCGTAGCGACAATAGCCGAGGCGAGCGAAGCCGCCTTCTGCACGACACTGCTGATGTCGGTCGACTTCACGCCGATACCGCTGACGAATGCGTATTGGGCGGCCTGAGCCACGCCGCTTGCCAGCCTGTTCTTGGTCCAGATCAGGAGCGCATAGTCGCTCAACCCTCCCAGGATCAGGAGGAGAACCGGGCAGACCAGGGCGAATTCCAGCGCAGCCGTCCCGCGATTCCTGGCATATGGAGGTGTTGCCATCGACGTATTATCGTACCAGCGATACGGCGCCCGGAAGGCTGCCAAATGGAATCGCGTTGAGAGATGTGCAGTTGGCTGCCAGGTTGGCGGTACCCTTAATGTCTACATTGGCGGCGATCGCCTCCAGGCACCCTTGCCCGTCACTGCTCGCATTCCCATTGATCGTGATTGTGGTATTCGGGGCGTAAAAGACGCCGTTCAGGTTCTCGGTAGAGGCACCATTCCATTTCAGGCTCGCGCTGGAAGAAGGGTTCGCGTACAGGATACCTGGGATCGCGCCTCCGGTTGAGACCGAGCCGGCTGACAAATTGATCTGAGCATTCCCATTCATCGTGACATCTCCGGAACTGACGATCGTCACGCCGGTCCCGCTGACGTTGGCCCGAGCCTCGAAGGAAATCGGCCCATTCACGATGTAAAGGCCGGGGTTGAGCGAAACGGCGGTCTTGAAATCAAGACTCGAATACGTGCCGGGGCTGAGTGTGCCAGAGGGCTGTAATTGACCCCCACTGCCGAGCTGAGCGAACGCCGCCTGTGCAGCAGCATCCTGGGCATAAGGGTCCGGAATCTGGCCGGCATTTTGATACAGCGGGCTGCCGTTGGTGCTGCCACTTCCGCTGGTGGTGACCGAGCCAGCCGCGTAAATCCCGCTGCTTGCTGTGACGGACGCACTCCCGCCAACCGTGATCCCGGCATCGGAGCGCAAGGTGCAGTTCTTCAGCGTTATGTCCGCGTTGCCGGTAAGCAAAATATCGTCGTCCGTGGTTACTCCCGAGCCATCGCCTGCCAGCGCGAGTATGCAGGGTTGCGCGCCGCGCGCAGGGCCGATCTCTGCTGTTGCGACCGCCGTAACTGTCGGGCTGGTCTGACGTGCGAACAGGCGGCTAAAGAAGAGGGGAACCGGCTGCACCACGGCCACCTGAAAGGCGCGATCGGTCGTGTGCTGGACACCGCGGATGAGGGAGACGGTAATCAGATTGTCGGAGAGCGTGGGGGCGTTCCAGCTTCGCGAGCTTGCGCCGGCGATGCCGTTCTGCTCGGCGACGAAGGCCGCCATGATCGCCGAGTTCTGGTCATTGTTGGTCTGCACATAGTTGATGGCACCCGCCAGCGCGGCAATATCGGCAGTGCGCTGCAACTCGATTTTCACCATCTCCCAGTAGCTGACATCGATCCCGAGCCCCAGGACGCCAAGAAAGGCGGGAGCCATGAGGCCGGTCATGAGGGCGACCGAGCCTTTCTTGTCGCGTCGGGGTTTATACCGCTCGACGCTCAACTCCCTCTCCGCCCCCGGGGGCGGAGAGGGCCGGGGTGAGTTGGGGGAAACTTGGCCGCGGCGCAACAGACGCCAGAGGGGCCACTCCACATCAGTGCTGCGGCATCGCAGCGCCCGTGTGCGGATGGTTCGCGACCGTAAGGCCATTGCGGCCGGCCCCCACCTCACCCAACCCTCTCCGCCCCTGGGGGCGGAGAGGGCTTTACCTCTGGTATGGCGCGGCACCTCCGCGCGTGCCCTCCCCCGCCGCCTTCCGCAAGGGGTCGGGAAAGCAGGCAAACAACAGCGCAGGAGGCAGGCAATGCGCATGGCCCGAAGCTTTGGGCCGGAGCGGTTAACGCCGCGCTAATCTCCGTCGGGCGGCAGTCTCAGCGCTGCGGCATCGCGACACGTGGCCAGCCGGCCGGCAGCGCGAACACAGACGCGGGCTGCGCGGCGTACTCCACCGTCTGCGCCACCATCGCCGTGTGGCCGCCGATCCGCGCCTGCAGCAGCACGCCGTCCGCGGTCAGGCACACCTCGGTCGGCTGCCCGGCCGCGTCCTTGGTCTGCCAGTCGGTGCAGGGAAGACCGGCGATAGTATCCTCGCCCGCGCGCACGAATGTCGTTGACCCGGCCGCGGCGCCCGGGATCGACAAGCCGACGCCCTCTGCTTGCAGCACGCGCTTCGCCTGCTCCTGCACCATCGACACTTCATGCTTGCCGTAATCCATGATCATGTAGAAGCCCGTGCTCGGCGGATCGACGCGCAGCAGGCGGTCGGCGACGTCCCAGCGCATCCGCTGCGTCAGCACGCGGCCCGGCACGGTCATGCGATAGGTCACATCGACATCGCGGCTCGGGATCGTGGCCGGCGGGGCGGTTGCCGCACCTGCGGGAGCGGACGTCACCGCCAGCAGCACGGCCAGCAGCGCCGCCCTCACGAGCGGCCTCCCGGTAGGCGGCCCAGCTTGGCGAAGCCCGCGGGCACGGCGAACAGGGCCGCCGGCTGCGCTGCCTCTTCCACCGCTGTCGCCACGACGGTTCCGCTCAGCCCCTCGTCGGTCGTCCCGCTGACGCGCAGCACCAGACCATCGGCGGTGATGCAGGCGT
This sequence comes from uncultured Alphaproteobacteria bacterium, assembly GCA_963754235.1. GTDB lineage: Bacteria > Pseudomonadota > Alphaproteobacteria > Acetobacterales > Acetobacteraceae > DATAYA01. The sequence continues at coordinate 42,823 of CAVWFK010000013.1, forward strand.
CACCATGACCGTGCCCGGCGCCGCCTTGCTTATCGGCAACGGACCATTCGGTGCAGGGCAGGCCCGCGACCGTCTCGCGCCCGGTGCGGCGGAAGCGCAGCCCCTCCGCCTGGGTCAGAAAGCGGTCGGCCGCCGACCCGATCGATAGCCGCAGGTAGCCGTGCGCCGCCGGCATCACCACCGTTACCAGCCGCGCCGCGCGGTCGAGGATGGCGTAGCCGGGCATCCCCTCGGCATCGACCCGCACCAGCCCGGCGCCGGCTTTGACATAGGCGCGCACCATCATCGTGTGCCCGTCACGGGCGTCGGTCACGCGGTAGCTCAGCGCGGCGTCGCGGGCAGGGAGCAGCACGGGAGCGAGGGCGCCTTGCGCCTCGGCACGCGCGGCTTGCGCCACCGCCAGCCAGGCGGCGAGGGCGAGGAAGCAGGCGAAACGGGGCATCAGGGCACGCTCTCCTGCGGCATAGGGGAAACGGCGGCGGCGCGGCCGGCCATCGCGCACAATTCACGGCGTAGCAGCGCCGGGTCTGGCGCCGCGATCCAGGCGGCGCGTGCGTCAACGGCGGCGGCGAGCAGCATCTTATATTCGTCGCGCGGCACTTCCAGCACGCCGAACTGGGCGAGGTGGCGGGTGACGAATTGCGTGTCCAGCAGCCGGTAGCCGCCGAGGCGCAGTCGCGCCACCAGATGCACGAGTGCCACCTTGGACGCGTCGCGCTCGACCGAGAACATGCTTTCGCCGAAGAACACTCCGCCAAGCGAAACACCGTAGAGGCCGCCCGCCAGCCGCCCGCCGTGCCGGCACTCGACCGAGTGCGCGTGGCCGAGCCGGAACAGATCGGTGAACAGCCGCTCGATCTCGCCGTTGATCCAGGTGTCCTCGCGCCCCGGGGCCGGGCTCGCGCAGCCGCGCACGATGGCGCGAAAATCGCGGTCGGCGGCGACCTCGAACGTGTCCGAAAGCGCCGTGCGCAGCAGTCGCCGGGACAGGTGGAACCCGCCCAGCGGCAGCACGCCGCGCTGCTCGGGATCGAGCCAGTAGAGCCGCTCGCCGTGCCGCGTCTCGGCCATCGGAAACAGGCCGGCGCGGTAGGCGCGCAGCATCAGCTCGGGTGTCACCTCGAAGACGCGGCGGGACATGCCCTGATGATGGGCCAACCGCGCGCCCGGTGCCAGAGTTGGCCCCAGGGTCGCACTGGACGCGGCGGCCGCGCTGCGCCATCTGTGATCGCCCATGTCCCAGGTGTCCCAGACCCTCGCCCGCCCCGCGCCGGTCGCGTTCTTCCCGCAGAAGCAGCCGGCCAAGCCGCCGAACAAACCGCTGCGCGTGGTGTCGGATTACGCGCCCGCCGGCGACCAGCCCACCGCGATCGGCGAGCTGGTGGCGGGGGTCAGATCCGGCGAGCGGGACCAGGTGCTGCTCGGCGTCACCGGCTCGGGCAAGACCTTCACGATGGCCAAGATGATCGAGGCGACCCAGCGCCCGACCCTGATCCTGGCGCCGAACAAGACCCTCGCGGCGCAGCTCTACGGCGAGATGAAGTCGTTCTTTCCGGACAACGCGGTCGAGTATTTCGTCAGCTACTACGATTATTACCAGCCTGAGGCGTACGTCCCGCGCACCGACACGTATATCGAGAAGGACGCGCAGATCAACGAGCAGATCGACCGGATGCGCCACGCCGCGACGCAGGCGCTGCTGGAGCGCGGCGATGTGATCATCGTTGCATCCGTCTCGTGCATCTACGGCATCGGCTCGGTCGAGACCTATTCGCGCATGACCGTGAGGCTCGAAACCGGCGGCCGGATCGACCGCGACCGGCTGGCGCGCGCGCTGGTCGACCTCCAGTACCGCCGCAACGACGCGGCGTTCCAGCGCGGCGCGTTCCGGCTGCGCGGCGAGACCGTGGACATCTTCCCGAGCCATTACGAGGACCGCGCCTGGCGCATCTCGCTGTTCGGGGACGATATCGAGGCGATCAGCGAATTCGACCCGCTGACCGGGGAGGTGACGGCAAAGCTCGATCAGGTCACGGTCTATGCCAACAGCCACTACGTGACGCCGCGGCCGACGCTCACGCAGGCGATCATCGAGATCAAGCAGGAGCTGCGCGAGCGGCTGGCGTGGTACGAGGCGAACGGCAAGCCGCTGGAATCGGAGCGCCTGGCGCAGCGCACCGCCTTCGACATCGAAATGATGGAGACGACCGGAAGCTGCAAGGGGATCGAGAACTACTCGCGCTATCTCTCCGGCCGCAATGCCGGCGAGCCGCCGCCGACCCTGTTCGAGTATCTGCCCGAAAACGCACTGCTGATCGTCGATGAGAGCCACGTGACGGTGCCGCAGATCGGGGGGATGGAGCGCGGCGACCATGCCCGCAAGTCGATCCTGGCGGAGTTCGGCTTTCGCCTGCCCTCCTGCATCGACAACCGCCCGCTCAAATTCGAGGAATGGGAGCGGTTCCGGCCGCAGACCACCTTCGTCTCGGCGACCCCCGGCCCGTGGGAGATGGAGCGCACCGCGGGCGTGTTCGCCGAGCAGGTGATCCGCCCGACCGGGCTCGTCGATCCGATGACCGAGGTGCGCCCGGTCGAGCGGCAAGTGGACGATCTGCTCGCCGAGGTCCGCGCGGTCGCCGCGCAGGGATTCCGCACACTGGTCACGACGCTGACCAAGCGCATGGCCGAGGATTTGACCGACTACCTGACCGAGAACGGCGTGAAGGTGCGCTATCTTCATTCCGATGTCGATACACTCGAAAGAATCGAAATTATCCGTGACCTGCGGCTCGGCGTGTTCGACGTGCTGGTGGGGATCAACCTGTTGCGCGAGGGGCTGGACATTCCGGAATGCGCGCTGGTTGCGATCCTGGATGCGGACAAGGAAGGTTTTCTGCGCAGCCAGACCAGCCTGATCCAGACCATCGGCCGCGCGGCGCGCAACGTCGAGGGGCGGGTGATCCTGTACGCCGACGTGCTGACCAACAGCTTGCGCGTCGCGATCGAGGAGACCGACCGCCGCCGCACCAAGCAGACGGCCTGGAACGCGGCGCACGGCATCACGCCGCAGAGCGTGCGCAAGAACATCGGCGAGGTGATCGCCTCGGTGTTCGAGCAGGATTACGTGACGGTCGCCCCAGTGCGCGACACCCGCGCCACCGAGTTCATCGGCCACAATCTGAAAGCCAGCATCGCCGAGCTGGAGAAGCGGATGCGGGCGGCGGCGGCCGATCTGGAGTTCGAGGAAGCGGCCCGCCTGCGTGACGAGATCCGCCGGCTGGAGGCGCTGGAGCTTGGCCTCGAACCGCCACCGCCGGCCTCTCACGCGCGGCCGGCGCGGGACCGGACGCCGGAGCCGCTGGGGCCTGGGGGCGGCGGCTACGATCCCGAGAAGCGGCGCGCACGCGGAATGCGAAGGGGGCGGCGGGGGCCGTAATCGGGTTTGCAGCCAGGGCGCCGATTTTCGTTGACTCCAATATCGTGGAATCTCCAATACTTATATGAGCTTGTCGGAAACCGACATCGAGGGTCGGATTGGTGCACGCGTCCGTGCGCTGCGCAGCGAGCGGAGCCTGACGCTGGATGGGCTTGCTCGTCTGGCCGACGTCAGCCGGGCCATGCTGTCTCGGGTCGAGCGTGGCGAATCAAGTCCGACCGCGCAGCTTTTAGGCAAGATTTGCGATGGCCTCGGCATCACGCTGTCCGAGCTTTTTATCGAGACCGAAAGGCGTGCCAGCCCGCTCGCGCGTCGTCGCGACCAGCCGACCTGGCGTGATCCCGCGTCCGATTACTTGCGCCGCAACGTCTCTCCCCCTGGAACCGGCTCGTCAGTTGACATTGTCGAAATCGAGTTTCCGCCCGATGGGAGCGTTGCATTCGACAGCCAGCGGCTTGCGGGGACGGACCAGCATGTTTGGGTGCTCGACGGCACGCTCGAACTGGAGCTCGGCCACGAGGCGTTCCGGCTGGAGGCGGGTGACTGCCTCATGATGCGTTTCGGCCAGCCGATCCGGTTCCACAACCTGACCGACCGGCCCATCCGCTATGCCGTCATCGTCAGCCATGGAGCCGGGAGGGCATGACGGAATCCCTCCTGGTGTGGCTCGATGAGGGGGACGCCGCATCGCTTGAGCCGACGCGGGTCGGGCACAACGGCGGCCCGCCTTTGGAGGGTGACGACCCGGATGCGTCGTGGCGCCTGTGGTGCTGGCGTCGCGCTCGGAAGCGGGCTTGGTCGGCGCCGAGGGAGGTGGCACTGCGCCGCCTGGCACGGGCCGAGCAGCTCGGCATGACCTATCGCGAATACACGTTGGAGATTCTGGAGCGGGGCCGATACCTGTAGAGGCCAATCACCGCGATAGCAGAACGATCCTGTGAGGTAGATCACAGCGTCCAGGCGCCCGCCGCAGTAGAAGTCATGTGGCGGCACGCCTCATGAGTTGAATCGGCATTGGGGGCCGGCGAGGTCCGCCCAGAATTCCCGAGACCGCACTCACCGCGCCGCCCGTGAAGGAAACCCTTGTGCATCATGCTGCACGACAAGGAGAATCAGATGCTCAACTCAGAACTGGTACCTGCGACCAGCGGTCGGCTCTCGCGGTCCCTGGCACTGCGCACCGGCACAGCGGGGGACGACTCTTTCGCCGCCGCGCCGCTTCAGGTCGATAACGGCGATGAAGCACTCTACGCCGACAAATCCGGAACCTACACGAAAGGACTGTTGCAAGTAGGCATCGGTCTCGTCGATCTCGCAGCCTATCAATCTTTCAAAAACGCGCTCAGCAGCGGCGCTCCGGCGGACTTCGAGAAGATTGTCCTGGGCGGGCAGCGCACCCTGAACGGCCCGCAGGGCGGCCTGGCGTTCTACCTCGATTGCCTGGACGCCAGCCAGTTCACCGTGCCGCCCGCGCCGGCGCTGGCAAGCGAGGAATACGCGACCGAACTCGTCGAGATGTACTGGGGTTCGCTGCTGCGGGATGTTGCGTTCACCGACTATCTTACCAACAACATTGCGATCAAGGCAGCGGCCGAATTGTCTTCTATGCCGGCGTACGCGGGCCCGCGGAATGCTGCCCATCAGGTGACGCCCGACCTGCTGCTTCGCGGCGGCTCGCCCGATGGCACGCTGTTTTCCGGCGAGACGGTTGGGCCTTACGTTTCGCAGTTCCTACTCCAGACGACCGCATTGGGATCGCTGCCGATCACCCAGAAATACATCACCAACAAAAAGGGCGTGGACTTCATGACCGCGCCCGCCGAGTTCCTTCAGGTACAGAACGGCCAGGACACCGGAAAGAGCCTGACACCGGGGCACGCGCAGTTTCTCCATAGTGGACGAGGTCTCGCCGCCTATACGCATGTTGACGTGCTCTATCAGGCCTATTTCACCGCCTACCTGGTGCTGAACTCGATCAATGCGCCTCTCAATCCGGGCAATCCCTTTAACAACTCCAAAACCGAAAACGGCTTCGCCACGCTGGGACAGCCGGACTTCGCCTCCGCCCTGGCCGCCGTGGCGGCCGAGGCACTGAAGGCCGTGTGGTACCAGAAATGGTTCGTGCACCTGCGCCACCGTCCAGAATCGGGTGGCGCTATCGTGCATTTGATCCAGACCGGCCAGGAAGGCAGCATTCAGGGTCACGTCAGCAACACGGTGTTGAACTCGCAGGCGGTGCAGAGCAGCGTCGCGGCGAACAACGGCAGCTTCTTCCTGTCGCAGGCCTTCCCCGAAGGGTCACCGACCCATCCGGCCTATCCGACCGGGCATGGTACGGTGGCCGGCGCCTGCATCACCGTGCTGAAGTTCTTCTTCGATGGTACGTTCACCTTCAACCATCCGCTGGTGCCCTCGAGTGACGGGACATCAACCGCTCCCTACGTGGCCGCTCCCGGTGAGCTGCCGCTCACCGTGAACGGCGAACTGCACAAACTGGCTCACAACATCAGCTTCGGCCATGGCATCCACGCCGGGATTCACTGGCGGAGCGACACCGATACATCGATCCAGTTGGGCGAGGCGATCGCGCTGAGCTATTTGCGGGACCGCGTCCGCACCTACAATGAGCACTTCAGCATGTCGCTCACCAAGCTGGATGGCACCACCGCGACCATATCCAACCCGTGAACCGTGGGCGACCGGTTTGCCCCGCGCGAACCGGTCGCCAGCGCCTGGCATAACTCAGCACAATTTATCGTCAAACACGCCATCGAAATTTTGCGGCGGATCGATACCAGTAACCGTCTCAATACGTCGCCCGGCCGCCGGAAATGTCGAACACCGCGCCCGTGCTCGCCGAGCAATCGGGCGACGCGAGCCAGCACACGAGCGCCGCGATCTCGTCGGTCTCGACGAAGCGGCCCATCGGAATCTTGCCCAGCATGTAACCGATCTGCGCCTCGGTCATCTGCGCGAATATGTCAGTCCGCGCCGCCGCCGGGGTCACGCAGTTCACCAGCACGCCGGTCTGCGCCAGCTCCTTGCCGAGCGATTTGGTCAGCCCGATCAGCCCTGCCTTCGAGGTGCTGTAATGGCTCGCGTTCGGGTTTCCTTCTTTGCCGGCGATCGAGGCGATGTTGACCACCCGGCCCCAGCGGCGCGCGATCATCCCCGGCAGTACGGCGGCACAGGCGAGGTAGGGCGCGATGAGGTTCACCTCGATCACGCGGCGCCAGATTGCGGCGGGCAGTTCCCAGGTCGGGCCGTTGCCGCCGGTGATGCCGGCGTTGTTGACCAGGATGTCGATGCGGCCATGCCGCGCCTCGGTGGCCTGCGCTGCCTCGCGCACCGCCGCCTCGTCGGTGAGCTCGACGGCATGGGTGCTGACCGTCCCGCCCAGCGATGCCTCCGCCGCGTCCAGCGCCGGCGCATCCGCGTCCCACAGCGCCACGGTGGCCCCCGAAGCGAGTGCGCGCCGCGCGATAGCAAGCCCGATGCCGCGCGCGCCGCCCGTCACCACCGCCACTCGCCCTGCCAGATCGAGCTGGTTCACCGCAGCCTCCTTTGCCCGGAGCGCTGATCGAACCACGCGTGGCCGCCGCCGGAAAGGTTTTCGCGCCAGGCGCCGCGGGCTACAGCATCAGAATGATGCCCACATTCGCGATCCCGGCCACGCTGCCTCGCGCCGCCCTCGTCACTGGCGCTGCCCGCCGCCTCGGCCGCGCGATCGCGCTGGCGTTGGCGGAAGCCGGCTTCGCCGTTGCCGTCCATGCCCGCGAAGCGACGGCGGAAGCTGAGACGACCGCCGCCGCCGTGCGCGCGCGGGGCGTCGCCGCAATCGCGTTGGCGGCCGACCTCGCGGACGAGGCCGAGACGGCGGCGCTGCTCGGCCGGGCCGAGGCAGCGGTGGGTCCGGTCGGCGTTCTGGTCAACAACGCCAGCGTCTTCGAGCGCGACGAATGGGACACCGCGACGCGCGAAAGCTGGGACCGGCATCTCGAATCCAATCTCCGCGCGCCCTTCGTGCTGACGCAGGCTTTCGCCCGTGCGCTGCCAGATGCGGCCGAGGGCGCCGTGGTCAATATGATCGACCAGCGGGTGTGGAATTTGACCCCGCATTTCGTCTCCTACACGATCGCCAAGGCGGGGCTGTGGGCGCTGACGCAGAGCCTGGCGCTGGCGCTGGCGCCGCGCATCCGGGTCAATGCGATCGGTCCGGGCCCGACCCTGCCAAGCCCGCGCCAGAGTGCGGCGCAGTTCGCGCGGCAGGCCGCCTCGCTGCCCTTGCGCCGCGGCGCCGACCCTGATGAAATTGCGCGTGGCGTGCTGGCGACCCTGGCGCTGTCCTCGATGACCGGGCAGATGCTGGCGCTGGACGGCGGACAGCACCTGAACTGGCATCCCGCGCCGCAGGCGCGCGGAGTCCCCGAGCAGTGATCGCGGGCTTTTCCACCCCGGCCGGGAAAACCGCAAGAGTTACAGAGTGATGGCGGATCGATTTCAGCTTGTCGCCAGGGGTGCCGAGCGGAATCGCGTGATTTCAGCCGCTTGGCTCAATTGCGCGTTTCTTGGGCAATGCGTCGGAAGCGTCCGGATTTCGGCGCGCCCGGGATCACGAAGCCGTTTCGCCCACAGGCTTATCCACAGGATTTCGTGGATGACCGGAGAAGAAGATCCAAAGAGCGATCCCTCGCCCGAAGCGGCCCCGACCGGTGCCGCGCTGATCGCGGCGTCGCTGGCGACGCTGCCGCTCAGCCCCGGCGTCTATCGGATGCTCGATGCCAAGGGCGACGCGCTCTATGTCGGCAAGGCGCGCAGCCTGAGGAAGCGCGTCGCTGCCTACACCAAGCCCGCGCGGCTGGACGAGCGGCTGCGCCGCATGGTGGCGCAGACCCGCGCGCTGGAAGTGGTCACCACCCATACCGAGGCCGAGGCGCTGCTGCTGGAGGCAAACCTCATCAAGCGGCTGCGGCCGCACTTCAACATCGTCCTGCGCGACGACAAATCCTACCCCTGGCTGATGCTGACCGAGGACCATCCGTTCCCGCAGATCGCCAAGCATCGCGGCGCGCAGATGCGGCGCAGCAGCTACTGGGGACCGTTCGCCTCCGCCTGGGCCGTGAACCAGACCGTCACCGCCATGCAGCGCGTGTTCCTGCTTCGCTCCTGCGCCGATACGGTGTTTTCGGCCCGCACCCGGCCGTGCCTGCTGTTCCAGATCCGCCGCTGCTCGGCGCCCTGCGTCGGCCGCATCGACGCGGACGGCTACGCGAACCTGGTCGGGCAGGCGCGCGCCTTCCTCTCGGGCAAGCAGGCCGACGTGCAGCGCGAGCTCGCCGCCGAGATGGAGCGCGCGGCGGGGAGCCTCGAGTTCGAGCACGCCGCCGCGGTGCGCGATCGCATCCGTGCACTGACGCATGTGCAGGGCAGCAGTGTGATCAACCCGGCGAGCCTCGATGACGCCGACATCATCGCCGCCTGGCAGAGCGCCGGTCAGACCTGCGTGCAGGTGTTTTTCGTCCGCGGCGGACGCAACAACGGCAACCGCGCCTTCTTCCCGACCCATACGAAATCCGAGGAGACCGCCGATGTGCTTGGCGCCTTCGTCGCCCAGTTCTACGATGACAAGAAGCCGCCGCCGCTGCTGCTGCTCAGCCACGCGATCGCGGAGCCGGTGCTGGTCGCCGAGGCGCTGAGCCTGAAGGCGGAGCGGCGGGTCGAGATCGCAGTGCCGCAGCGCGGCGAGAAGCGCGCGGTCGTTGCCCACGCGGAGACCAATGCGCGGGAGGCACTGGAGCGCCGGCTTGCCGAGACCGCCGGGCAGGCGCGGCTGCTCGACGCGGTAGCGACGTTGTTCGATCTGCCGGCGGCGCCGGAACGGATCGAGGTCTATGACAACAGCCACATCATGGGCCGCAACCCCTATGGTGTGATGATCGTGGGCGGGCCGGAGGGGTTCCTGAAATCCGCATATCGCAAATATGCGATCCGCGGCCCGATCACGCCCGGCGACGATTTCGCGATGATGCGCGAGATGCTGGAACGCCGCTTCGGCCGGGCGATGAAGGAGGCCGCCGAAGGAGCCGCCGCGGCGCTGCCCGATCTGGTGCTGATCGATGGCGGCGCGGGGCAGCTATCGGCGGCGCGACAGGTGCTGGCCGATCTCGGCGTCGCCGATGTCAAGCTGGTCGCGATCGCCAAGGGTCCGGACCGCGACGCCGGACGCGAGTGGTTCCACACTGACGGCCGCGCGCCGTTCCAACTGCCGCCGCGCGATCCGGTTCTGTATTATCTGCAACGGCTGCGCGACGAGGCGCACCGTTTTGCCATCACCACCCACCGCGCCGGACGCTCCAAGACGCTGACGCGGAGCGAACTCGACGAAATTGCGGGCGTGGGTGCGGCCCGCAAGCGCGCGCTGCTCAACCATTTCGGCTCGGCGCGCGGGGTGAAGATGGCAGGGCTGCCGGACCTGGAAGCAGCACCCGGGATCAACCGCGAGACGGCGCGGCGGGTGTATGCGCATTTCCACCCCGACGCGCGACTGCAAATTCCCTCCTGACGACCGCCCAACGCTCGCTGCGACAGCGGTTTTGTGAACGCGCCGCAGGCCCGCGCAACCTGGACAGCGCGGGCTGGCGGGATTACCGCTCGCGGACAGACCGCGACAGACGAGGGGAGGCGTGCCATGCGGCAGAACCATTCCGGTTGGCGGATCGCGGCACTCGCCGTCGGGGCACTCTCTGTCGGGGCGATCGCGGCGGGCAGCACCGCGGCGCGGGCGGACGAGCTCACGCGCGCATCCTATGGCACTTTGCCGGACGGGCGCACGATCGACATCTACACGATGCGCAACGCGCACGGCATGATCGTGCGGTTCATCAGCCTGGGCGGCTGCGTCACCGAAATCGACACGCCCGACCGCAGCGGGCACCTGGGCGACGTTGTGCTCGGCTATCGTGACCTCGCCGGCTACAACTCGGACAAGACCTATTTCGGCGCGATCGCCGGGCGCTATGCCAACCGCATTGCCAAGGGCACCTTCTCGCTCGACGGCAAGACCTACAATCTGCCGATCAACAACGGCCCCAATTCGCTGCACGGCGGAACCACCGGGTTCAATCTGCAGGTCTGGAACGTGGCGCCGAAGCCGGTGGCGAACGGGGTCGCCGCGGTGTTGACCTACACCAGCCCGGACGGGCAGGACGGCTATCCGGGCACGCTCGAGGTCGCCGTCACCTACACGCTCGAGGATTCGAACGCGCTGCGCATCGACTACGCGGCGAGAACCGACAAGCCGACCGTGCTCAACCTCACCAACCACTCCTATTTCAATCTCGATGGCAACGGTTCTGGCTCGGCGCTCGACCAGCTCGTGCAGATCAATGCCGACGCCTACACCCCGACCGATGCCACCCAGATCCCGACCGGCCAGATCGCGCGGGTGGTGGGGACGCCGATGGACTTCCGCACGCTGCATCCGGTCAGCGCCGAGATCGAGGCGCCATTCTCCCAACTCGTGCTGGCGCATGGCTACGACCACAACTGGGTGCTGAACAAGACCAAACCCGGCGCGCTCGACTTCGCGGCGCGGGCCTATTCGCCGGCGACCGGCCGCGTGCTCGACGTGTTCACGACCGAGCCGGGTTTGCAGTTCTACACCGGGAACTACCTCGACGGCTCGCTGGTCGGCTCCGCCGATACCAGCTATCGCCAGGGTGACGGCTACACCTTCGAGACCCAGCACTTCCCGGATTCGCCGAACCAGCCGAACTTCCCGACGACACGGCTGGATCCGGGGCAGACCTTCCGTTCGACCACGATCTTCCGCTTTGCCACCGACAATTGAAGCGGGCAACAAAAGCGGGAACAGCACGCAGGCAAGCGGGATGGACGGGTTCGACATCGTCGATCCGGTGTTCGCGAGCTACGTGCTGCCGAACGCACCGTTGCAGAAGCTGGCCGAGGGCTTTCGCTGGCTGGAAGGTCCGGTCTGGTTCGCCGATCTGCAATGCCTGCTGTTCAGCGACCTTCCACATGATCGGGTGATGCGCTGGACCGAGGATGGCGGCGTCTCGGTGTTCCGGCAGCCATCGGATTTCGAAAACGGGCATGCGCGCGACCGCCAGGGGCGGCTGATCTCATGCTCGCATCGCGGCCGGTGCATCACCCGTACCGAACTCGACGGCCAGATTACTATGCTCGCTGACCGCTATCAGGGCAAGCGGCTCAATTCGCCCAACGACGTCGTGGTGCGCTCGGACGGCAGCATCTGGTTCAGCGATCCGCATTACGGCATCAATACCGACTACGAGGGCGGCAAGCAGGAAGCCGAGCTGCCGGCCTATCTGTACCGGTTCGACCCGCATCGCGGTTCGCTCTCGGTCGTCGCCGACGATTTCGAGGGGCCGAACGGACTGTGCTTCTCGCCCGACGAGCGGAAGCTGTACGTGGCCGAGAGCGGACGGCAGTTCGCCGAGCAGCCGCGGCGCTGCATCCGTGTGTTCGACGTGAGCGAGGATGGCGAGCGGCTTTCGGGCGGGCGGGAGTTCCATCGCGTCGAACCGGGATTTGCGGACGGGTTCCGCTGCGATGATCTCGGCAATATCTGGAGCAGCGCCGGAGACGGCGTGCATTGCATTGCCCCGTCGGGCGATTTGCTCGGGCGGATCAAGGTGCCCTCGACCGTCTCCAACCTCACCTTCGGCGGCCGCAATCGCAGTCGTTTGTTTTTGTGCGCATCGCACACGCTCTATGCGATCTATGTCAACCGGCGCGGGGTGCAGGTGCCGTGACCGCTGCGCCAAGGCTACCAGATCCAAGCGGCGACGCTCGACACCCTCTCCGCCCCCCGGGGCGGAGAGGGTCGGGGTGAGCAACTGTCTTTTTCGTTCCGCTGTTGCGCCCGCCTGGGGCGAGGCTGGCCCCGTGCTCGGGGCCGTCAATGACGCTGCGCGCCGCCTGCGGCGGTGGCCTTCGGCCATCATTGATCGCCCCTGTGCGCGGGGCCTTGGGGGATCGCAGGCCGGGACGAAGAAACGGCGCTCAGCCGAACCAAGAAACGCTCTCATACGGCGGCTGGCTGGCGCCAGGTCTGGCCATCGCGCAGCACGGCATTGGCGGTGGTCAGCAGCTTGCGCATGATCGCGACGATGGCGACCTTGGGCGTCTTGCCGGCGGCCAGCAGGCGTTGCTTGAAGGCCTTCATGACCGGGTTCCAGAGGGCGGCCGCCTGGGCCGCCATGAACAGGACCCGGCGAACTCTGGCCCAGCCGCCGAAGATGCAGCGCAGGCCTTTCATCCTGCCACTGTCGAAGGCGTAGGGCACGACCCCGACCAGGGCGCCGATCTGGCGATTGCTGATGCGGCCCAGCTCGGGCAGCAGCGCCAGCAAGGTGGCGGCGAGCACCGGACCGACCCCGGGCATCGAGCAGAGCAGATCAGACTGCCGGGCCAAGGCGGGGACCGCGGCGATCGCCTCGGCGATGTGCCGGTCGAGGCGCACCACGTCGGCCGCGATCTGGCGGATGTGGCGCTGCTGCATCCGGCGCAGCGCGACATCGCGCAGATGCTCGAGCTGATTGCCGAGCTGCTGCTTGAGATCGACCTGTTGGCGGCGCATGTTGACCAGCTCGGCCAGGTGCTCGCGGGCCGGATCGCGCTGGATGGGGCGGCACGGCAGGGTGGCGACGAAGAGGGCGATGGCCTGGGCGTCCAGCCGGTCGTTTTTCGCCAACATCCCCGCCGCCTTGGCGAACTGGCGCAGCTTCCAGGCATTCACCGAGCGCACCGGCAAACCGGCGTCCAGCAGCGCGCCGATGCCGCCGTGCTCGTAGCCGCCGCTCGCTTCGATGCCGATCGCCCGCACACCGAGCGGCCGCAGGTGGCGACACAGCTCGCGCCAGCCGGCGGCGTCGTTGCTGACGCTGAACCGCGCCTCGCCCGGATAGAGGGCGACATCCAGCCGGTCTTTGGAGACATCGACTCCCACACTGGGGGCCATCTGTGCCATTCTTCTGATCCCTGCCTTGTGGTGCGGGGTCGCGCCCACGCAACTGTTCGGGTTTGCGAAGAAGACGGCCCGGGCACCTTGCTCACCCGCGGTTTGCAAAGCACCTCGGTGGGTCGGACGGGCTCCGGGCCGTGCCAGGGGATCGGGTCATCGCCGATCCCCTGGCACTCTCCTTATGCCCGATTTCCAAGACACAAGGTGGGGGAAACTCCGACGCGGCGCGGATACCCATGGCAAGTCACTCTCACCAACACCTCACGTCTGTGCTGTCACGCTGGCCCCCACCTCACCCAACCCTCGCCGCCCCCAAGAGCGGAGAGGGCTTGAGCCGCTCACCGATACAGTGAGCTGCATGATCGGCATCAGCCTTCGTCGTCGTCCACTGTCGCCAGCGGCGCGTCGAGTCCCAGCACCGCCTCGGCCTTCCCGGTCTCCAGCGCCTCCACCGCGCGCAGCTTGCTGCGGACTACCCGGGTGCGCGTGCGAGCATCCGCGATCGTGCTGCTGAACCGGCCGGCCTGGGTACCAAGCTTCTCGAGTACGTCATCCATCTTGACCATCTCGGATTTGGTGGCGCCGAGCAGCCGGCGCACCTCGTCGGCCTTCTGCTCCAAAGCGAGCGTCACGAAGCCGAGCTGAATCGTGCGCAGCAGCGCCGGCAGCAAACTCGGCCCCATCACCAGCACGCGGCATTCGCGGCTGATCGTCTCGATCACGCCGGGCGCACGCGCGATCTCGGCATAGAGGCCGTCCGTCGGCAGGTAGAGGGCCGCGAACTCGACCGTCACCGGCGGGCGGATGTATTTATCGGCGATCTTGCGCGCCTCGCCGCGCACGCGGGCCTCCAGCGCGCGGCGGGCGGCGCGCTCGGCTTCGGCATCGCCCGCCGCGGTCGCATCCAGCAGGCGCTCGTAATCCTCGGTCGGGAACTTGGCGTCGATCGCGAGCACCGGGCGCTGCTCGCCGCGCATCGGCATCAGCACGGCGAATTCCACCATCTCGTTGCTGTCGTCGCCGAGCTTGCGGTTCATCTCGTAGGTGCCGGCGGGCAGGATGTCGTCGAGCAGCGCACGCAACTGCGTCTCCCCCCAGCCGCCGCGCGACTTCACATTGCCGAAGATGCGCTTGAGATCGCCGATCTGTGCCGCCGTCGCGGCCACGTCGCCCATCGCCTTCTGCACGGCGGCGAACTGGTCGAGCACGCGCTGGAAGCTCGTCTCCATCTGCTTCTCGACCGCGGCGTGAAGCTGTTCGTTCACCGAGCGTTGGATCTCGCCGAGGCGCAGCGCGCTCGCATCGGCCATCTCGCGCAGCTTCGCTTCCAGCAGCACGCGGCCCTCGCCCTGTTCGCGGGTGGTGGCAAGCGTGAGCGCATTGAGCGCCGCCTGCGTGTCCGCGCGCATCGTTTCGAGCCGGCCGCCCAGCGCGCGCTCGGCGCTCGCGAGATGGGCGCGGGTTGTCTCGCCCTCGGCGCGCTGCCCGGCGAGGCCTTGCTCGGCGAGCAGGCGCAACCGCTCGGGCTCGTGCGCGCGGCGCAACACCACCAGCAGCAGGATGCAGGCAGCGATGCTGCCCAGCGCCGCGATCGCGGCCAGCGATTCCGATATCATCTCGCCTCTCCCGGCGCGCGACGCGCCTTCACTCGTGCAGCGTCGGCTCCTGCCCCTTGCGGCAGAGCCGCGCGACCAGCGCGGGGTCGGGCGGCACAGCGAGCGGCCTGTCGGGCACGCTTTTCGGCGTGCACTCGGTGATTCGCCCCAATTCGTTGAGCGGTGCGTCGATCTCGAACATCGCCACGAGCTGGCGATCGGGGCCGATGCGCCACACCGAATAGGTCCATTCGCAGCAACTGCCGCGGCCCAGCGTCACGATGGCGCCGGAGCGGTCGCGCGCGACGTCGATGCCGCTGAGCTGGCCCGCGGCTGCGAACCGCCCGCTCCGTGCGTCTTGCAGCCACACGTCCCAGACGAGATTGACGTTGCCGAGCAGCACCGGCAGCAGCAGATCGTCGATCCCCGGTTTGGCGAGTGGCATCAAGAGCGGCGGCGCATCGGGCAGCGAGTCGCCCTCGGCTTGCGCAGTGATGCGCTGGCTGGTCGGCGCCACCGTTACCGTCCACGCCCGCGGACCGCGCGTTGCGAGCAGCGTGAGCGTCCGCCCGTCTGGTGCGCGGGCGTGCAGGCGGTCCGGCGTCGCCCCGGCGGCGATCAGCAGCAGGGCCGCGAGGGCGAGGCACGGGCGCATGGCGAGGCTCCGAGTTCGGGCATCCGGCATTGTGCCCGAACCGGGGTCTGCACGCGATTAATGGAAGCCTTTGGGACGAGGATGCTTGCCGGTGCCCAGGGTCAGGACAAACCGGTCATTGTCGTCGCATACCGACTTCGGGACACTACCGTCCCAGACCGGCCATCGCCGCTGCGGGATAGCGCGTGCCTGCCGCCGCCCCCGCGGGCATCGTGCGATCCAGCCGGGCGAGATCGGCGGGCGTGAGCCGCACGTCGAGCGCCGCCACGTTCTCCTCCAGATAGGCGCGGCGCTTGGTGCCGGGAATCGGCACGACGTCCTCGCCCTGCGCCAGCACCCAGGCGAGCGCCAGTTGCCCCGCGGTGCAGCCCTTCTCGCGTGCCATCGCCTCCACCTCGGAGACCAGCGTGAGGTTCTTGGCGAAGTTCTCCCCTGAAAGCGCGGCTGGTTGCGGCGCCAGTCGCCTTCCGGCAGATCCTCCGGCCGGCGGAGGCGTCCGGTCAGGAAGCCGCGGCCGAGCGGGCTGTAGGGCACGAAGCCGATGCCCAGTTCGCGAACCGCGGGCAGGATCGCCGCCTCGGGGTCGCGGCTCCAGAGCGAATATTCGGTCTGCAGCGCCGCGATCTTGTGGGTGGCGTGGGCGCGGCGGATCGTCTCGATGCCCGCTTCCGACAGGCCGAGCGCCCGCACCTTGCCCTGCGCAACCAGCTTGGCCATCGCACCCACCGTATCCTCGATCGACACGGCGGGATCGACGCGATGCTGGTAGTAGAGGTCGATCACCTCGACCCCGAGCCGCCTCAGGCTCGCCTCGCAGGCCTGGCGCACATATTCGGGCCTGCCGTCCACGCCCTTGGGGCTGCCGTCGGGGTTGCGAACGTTGCCGAACTTGGTCGCCAGCACCACGCGATCGCGGCGGTCGCGGATCGCGCGGCCGACCAGTTCCTCGTTGGCGCCCTGCCCGTAAATGTCGGCGGTGTCGAGGAAGGTCACGCCAAGGTCGATTGCGCGATGGATGGTCGCGACCGCCTCCGCCTCGTCGCGGCCGCCGTAGAAATCCGACATCCCCATGCAGCCCAGGCCCATTGCCGAGACCATCAGGCAGCTTTGGCCCAGCTCGCGCTGTTGCATCGCTCTCTCCTGTCAGCCCGATCACGACCCCAAAGCGGCGTGCGGGCCGAAGTTGCTCCTAGCTGTTGGGACCGCGTTCCATCGACACCGGCTGCCAACGGCGCAGCTTGCCGTGGGCGAGCACGGAGGGATTGACGCAGCTCATCGGCCAGCGGCCGGACGCGACCAAAGCCAGTTCACGTCCGACATGCGTCTGGCGCGCCGGATCGAAGCGTGCCGAGGCCGACGCGTTGTGCGGCGAGAGGATCACGTTGCTCATCTTCAAGAGCGGGTTGTCCTGCCGCGGCGGCTCGACCTCCAGCACGTCGAGCGAGGCGCCGGCGATCCAGCCCTCCTCCAGCGCGCGGATCAGTGCTGCTTCCTCCACCGTCGGGCCGCGGCCGGTGTTGATGAACCATGCGGTCTTCTTCATCTGGCGGAAATGGTGCTCCTTGAGCATCCCGTGTGCCTCCGGCGTCGCCGGCGCGTGCATCGAGACGAAATCCGATTGCGCGAGCACCTCCTCCAGCGTCGATGGCAGAACGCCATACGGGCTCATCGTCAGCTCCTCGATATACGGATCGTAGCCCAGCATCCGCAGCCCGAACGGGCGCGCGCGCACCGCGACCGCGCGCGGCACGTGGCCAAAGCTGATGAAGCCGAGCGTCTGGCCCATCAGGCGGGGGATTTTGAGCAGCGCCGGCCGGCCTTCGCGCCAGCGTCCGGTGCGCACCATCTGGTCCTGCTCGACCAGGCGGCGGAAGCCGGCGAGCAGCAGCGCCATCGTGTGATCCGCGACCTCCTCGATGAAGGTGTGCGGCACGTTGGTCACCGGGATGCCGCGCTCGGTCGCGGCCGTGACATCGACGCTGTCGACGCCGACGCTGCCGAGCACGATCACCTGGCATTTCTCCAGGCGGTCGATGATCTTCTTGGTGAACCGGATCGCCTTGGCGTAGATCGCGTCGGCGCCCCGAGCGTGCTTGATGAACTCGTCCTCGCTGTCCGCTGGCACGTCGACGATCTCGGCATCGACCCCGACGAGCTGCGCCATCTCGGTCTCATAGCCACCGCCGGCGACGGTGAAGCTGGCACCCGCGGGGGTGACGATCCTGAATTTGGCCACTTCGACTCTCCTCCGCAGAAAAAGAAGGCAGGGGCCCCGCCCCTCGACCCCGCTGGGGCCATTTGGCCCCAGACCCCTTTACGAAGGCGATTGTGCGCACTTCGCAAACACGCAGGCGGAATAGAACTTGTCGACCACGGCATATTACAAACGAAAGATCAGCCGTGCGATGTCGCTGGCCTCGTCCACTCGCCGAATGGTGCTCCCAAATCCATGGAAGGGCACCTTTCGATCCTCTTGGCGCAGTTCGAGCCAATCGACATAGGAGAACTTGAAGGGGGTCGCGTTGAAACCGCGAGCGTGGGTCACAATGCCGATCGCCTTGATGGCGACCTGAGTGGCGCCCTGGCCCAGCATCGACTTAATTGCCAATCGGTCCCCTGGCGCGATCTGGTTTATGATTTCCTGCGCGTCTTCTCGGTCACCAAACCAGAATTTTCGTGTGATGAAATCGTCTGACATATCTTGGGCTGACACAGTGGCGCCGACTACCCAGTAACTTGGCATGAACGGTCCTCCATCTCGGTAGGTGATTCCGCTTGATTGGTTATTGAGTACATAATTCCCTTGACGGATGGGTTCCAAGGGCGAACGCCCTTGGCGGGGTTCGGGGCGGAGCCCCGATCTTTACTTCGGCGGCCTTGCTCGCACCGCCCGCTCGTTGACGTCGATCCCCCAGCCGGGCGCCGTCGGCAGCACCAGGCAGCCGTCCTCGATGCGGGGTGCCGCGGTGAAGAACTCATCGCGCCACGGGGCGCCGTCGATGTCGATCTCCATGATGCGGAAATTGGGAACCGACGCGCAAAGATGGGCGCTCTGCATCGTGGAGAGGTGGCCGTAGAAATTGTGCGGGGCGATGTTGATCTCGTACGGCTCCGCCATCGCTGCGATCTTCGCCAATTCCGCCAATCCGTTCCACGGCACGTCGATGATCGCAACATCCATCGCGTATTTCTCGAAGAACGGCTTGAAGTCGCGCCGGTGGCAGAGGGTCTCGCAGCTTGCGATCGGGCACGGCGCCATCTCGCGGATCAGGTGCAGGCTTTCGGCGTCGTGCGTGTCGATCTCGAGCCAGGAGAGAGCAAACGGGGCGACGGTGTCGGCGACGCGGCGGAAGCCCTCGGTCTTGAAGTGGAAATTGACGTCGAGCATGACGCCGAAATCCGGCCCCACGCCTTCGCGGATGGCGGCGAGCGTGTCGGCGATGCCGCGCAATGTGCGCGCGTCCCAATTCAGCTCCGGCCAGCCCGGCGTGCGTCCGAAGCCGGGGTTGAAGCTGGCAAGCCTTTCGCCGTCATGCAACAGCGTGTTGGTCTTGAGCGCGTGAAACCCCTGCGCCTTGATCTCGGCGGCGTGGCGCGCGAGGTCGTCGTAGCTGCGCAGCTCCGGAACACCCATCAGCGCCGCGCTCCGTACGCGATAGGTGCCGGTGTGCGACCAGTAGAGCAGGATGCGATCGCGCACCGGGCCGCCGAACAGCGCATAGACCGGAATGCCCAGCGCCTTTGCCTTGGCATCCAGCAGCGCGTTCTCGAAGGCGGCAATCGCCTGGTGATTGATGCCGCCGCGCGATTGCCGCGTCATCACGTGCAGATGCGAGACGATACGCTCGACAGCGCGCGCGTCCTGCCCGATCACGAGCGGCGAGAGCGCCTGGATCACGCCCGAGAGGCCGGCGCTGCCAAAGCTTTCGTTGAACTCGGACCAGCCGATGACGCCGTCGCTGGTCGAGAGTTTGAGGAACGAGAACATGCGCCAGCCGGCGTCGCATTGCAGGGTCTCGATGCCGGTGACCTTCATGGGCGTGGCTCCTGGCGGGTCGCCCGAACGAAGCACGATGGGCCTGACGCGGCAAGCCGAGGCCGCTAAAGTCCGCGGGCAAAGATGAGGAGGACGCATAATGCCGCAGCTTGGCGGAAAGATCGCCTGGATCACGGGGGCCGGCAGCGGCATCGGCGAGGCGGCGGCGGAGGTGCTGGCGCGCGAGGGGGCAAGCGTGGTGCTGACCGGCCGCCGCCGCGCGCCGCTCGATGCGGTGGCGGCACGCATCACGGACGCGGGCGGGACCGCGCACGTGCAGCCCGCCGACCTGATGCGCGCGGCCGAGGTAGAGCGTGTCGGCGCGTTCCTCCGTGACACGCTCGGCCGGCTGGACATCCTGGTGAACAACGCGGGGCTGAACGTGCAGCGCCGAAGCTGGGCGGAACTCACGCCCGCCGGTGCCGAGGAGGTGATCGACGGCAACCTTGCCAGCGCCTTCTATTGCGTGACCGTCGCGCTGCCGCTGATGCGCGCGCAGCACGACGGCGTGCTGATCCACACCGCTTCGCTGGCGGGGCGCTTCATCAGCCCGTTGAGCGGTGCCGCCTACACGGCGGCGAAGCACGGCGTCGTCGCGATGAGCCACAGCATCAACATGGAGGAGTGCGCGAACGGCATCCGCTCCTGCGTGATCTGCCCCGGCGAAGTCGCGACCCCGATCCTCGACAAGCGTCCGGTGCCGGTGGGGGCGGAGGAGCGGGCGCGGATGGTGCAGCCGGCGGATTGCGCCGATCTGATCCGCTATGTCGCGTGCCTGCCGCCGCATGTCTGCATCAACGAGGTGCTGATCACCCCCACCTGGAATCGCGCCTACGTAGCGGCATTGCAGCGCAAGCTCTGAAATGCGGATTCCAGCCGCGGCCAGTCGCGCGCGGCGGGAAGGCCGAAGCGCAGCCACCCGGGCTGTTCGGAGAAGCGGCGCACCAGGATGCCGGCGCGGCCGAGCGCGTCGGCGATCGCCCCTGCCTGCGGATGGGTCGCGAGCCGGAACAGGCAGGTGCCGCCCGCAATGCGCAGGCCGGCCATGAGGGTGGCGTCCAGCCGGGCCGCGTCGGCGCGTAGCCGGTTCGCCGCCGCCGCGCGCCACACTGCGTCGCGCAGCGCCGCGGTGCCGATCGTGATCGCGGGACCCGAGACCGGCCACGGTCCGAGGGCGGCGCGCAGGCGGGGCAGCAGCGCCGGGGGAGCGAGCGCGAAACCGAGCCGAAGCCCCGCCAGCCCGTACGGCTTGCCGAAGGAGCGCAGCACCACGATCGCCGGGTGCGGCAGCAACGGCACGAGCGAAAGCTCCAGCGGCTCGAGATCGGCGAACGCCTCGTCCACGACCAGCCAGCCGCCGCGTGCGGCGAGCCGGTCGGCGAGCGCCAGTAGCGCCGCGCGCGCGACCACGCGCCCGTCCGGGTTGTTGGGGTTGCAGAGCACCGCCACCTCCGCCTCGCCGAGCGCGTCAGGCGAGGCGACCGTGCGCACCGAATGCCCCGCGGCTGCCCAGCAGGCGGCGTGTTCGGCATAGGTCGGGCCAAGCACAGCGACCCCGAATACGGGCCGCAGCAACGGCAGCAGGCCGATCAGCGCCTGCGTGCCCGGCGCGGCGACCGTCGAGGCCGGAGTGCCGCAGCCGAACGCCTTGGCCGCCTCCGCCTCCAGGGCAGCGAGCGCGTCCGGCTCCGGCAGGCGCGCCAGCAGCGCGGGTGAAAGCGCGGGCACCGGGTATGGAACCGGGTTGATCCCGGTCGATAGGTCGATCCACGGTTCCTGCGCATCCGGCCAGTGCCGCCGCGCCGCCTCCAGCCGCCCGCCGTGGTAGCTCCCTCTCCGCCCCCAAGGCCGGAGAGGGCCCCGTTGGCTCATCGGGGCTCAGCGGCCGACGAACCGGGGGGGTCGCTTCTCCATGAAGGCGCGGCGGCCCTCCCGGTAATCCAGGCTGTCGAAACAGCCAGCGACCGCGGCCTCCACAGCATCCAGGTCGCGCTCGGCGGGATCGCGCAGCACCTCGCCGACCACGCGCTTCATGCCGCGCACCGAGAGCGGCGCGTTGTCGGCGATGGTGCGGGCGAGGTCGAGCACGGCCTCCGTCAGATCCTCGTCGGCGACGATGCGGTTGACCAATCCGATGCGCGCCGCCTCCTCGGCGTCGATCCGCGCGCCGGTGTAGAGCAGCATCCGCGCGTGCCCCGGCCCGACCAGATCGACGAGCTGGCGCACCGCATCGAAACCATAGACGATGCCGAGCCGTGCCGCCGGGATGCCGAACTCGGAATCCTCCCCGGCGATGCGGATGTCGGCACGCAGCGCGATCGCGAGGCCGCCGCCGAGGCAGTAGCCGCGGATGCGCGCAATCACTGGCTTGGGAAAGCGCGCCAGCGCCGCCGCCCCCGGCCGCACGCGCCGATCGTATTCGCGGCGCGCGTCGTCACTGCCGCGCTGCTGCTCGAACTGGCTGATATCCGCGCCGGAGACGAACGCCTTGTGCCCGGCGCCGGTGAGCACGACGACCCGCACCGCCTCGCCCTCCGCCCAGGCGTCGAGCACGTCGCGCAGCCCCTCCCACATCTCGACCGAGATGGCGTTGCGCTTTTCGGGCTGGTTGAAGGTGATGAGGCCGACCCCGTCCTCCACTTCGGCCAGCAGCTTTCCGCCCGCGCGCTGCATCAGACCACGCCCCCGGCGCGCATCTGGGCGATCTCCTCCGGCGTGTAGCCAATCCAGGCCAGCACCTCGTCGGTATGCGCGCCCGAATCCGGCGTGGCACTGCGCATCGTCTTGGGCACGCCCGAGAGGTTGATCGCCGAGGCCACCACGTGCGTATCGCCGAGGCGTGGGTGATGCAGCGGTGCCGCGATGCCCAGATGCTGCACCTGCGGATCGGCGAACACGCGGTCGATCGTGTTGATCGGCCCGCACGGAATGCCCGCACCCTCGAACAGCGCGATCCAGTGCGCGGCGGGCTTGGTGCGGGTTATCTCGCTGATCGCCGCGTTGATCGCGCGGCGGTCGGCGCTACGGCCTTTTTGGCTCTGCCATTCGGGGCGCTGGAGCCAGTCCATTCGCCCGATCGCCTCGCAGAACCGCGTCCACAGCCGTCCCGAGCTGGCGGCGATGTTGATCTGCCCGTCGGAGGCGGGGAACACGCCCATCGGGATGCCGGTCGGATGATCGTTGCCCGCCTGGCCGGCGACCTCGCCCGCCATCAGCCAGCGGCTGGCCTGGAAGTCGAGCATGAACACCATCGACTCCAGCAACGAGGTGGTGACCCATCGCCCGACACCGGTCCGCTCCCGCTCATAGAGCGCCACCATGATCCCGAGTGCGAGCAGGTTTCCCGCGGTGAGGTCGGCGACCGGGATGCCGACCCGCACCGGTCCCTGACCGGGCAGGCCGGTGATCGACATCAGCCCGCCCAGCCCTTGCGCGATCTGATCGACCCCGGCGCGGCGGCCGTAGGGGCCGTCCTGCCCGAAGCCGCTGATCGAGCCATAGACCAGCCGCGGATTGATCGGATGGACGTCCTCCCATGCGACCTTCAGCCGGTGCTTCACCTCGGCGCGCATGTTCTCGACGATCACGTCGGCGCGCGCGGCGAGCCGCATGAAGGCGGCGTGGCCCTGCGGCGATTTCAGGTCGAGACGGATCGCGCGCTTGTTGCGGTGCAGGTTCTGGAAGTCGAACCCGTCACGCGAGCCGCTGATCTCCTCGGCCTCGACGCGCGGCGGCTCGATGCGGATGACGTCGGCACCCCAGTCGGCGAGGTGGCGGACGCAGGTCGGCCCGGCGCGGGCCAGCGTGAGGTCGAGCACCAGCAGGGCGGCGAGCGGCAGGGGCGCCTCGGCGGCTCCTTTCTCGACAGGCATCCCCTCGGGCATTGCGCGTCCTCCGATCTCGGGCCAGCAGTCTCGCCCGGAGAGACGTGATGGACAAGGTGGACTTGAGCCTGGTGCTGGCGGTCGATGGGTCGGCGAGCGTTACCTTTGACGAGTTCAACCTGATTGCCGGCGGCATGGCGGCGGCGCTGCGCGATGCGGAGGTGGTCGCGGGGCTGCTCGGCGGGCCCGCGGGTGCGAGCCTCGGCGCGGTGCTGCTGTGGTCGGGGCCGGGGCAGCAGGCGGTGCTGGTGTCGTGGACGCGGATCGATACGAAGGAGCGGGCGGAAAAATTCGCGCAGGCCGTGGACGACATCCCGCGCGCCGTCCGGCCCGGCACGACCGCGATCGGCGAGGCGCTGCTCGCCAGCCTCAAGCTGCTGGTTGCGGCGCCGGCAAGCTCCGCGCGGCAGGTGGTCGATGTGATCGGCGACGGCCGCAGCAATGCCGGCATCACGCCCGCCCCGGTGCGCGACCGGATGGTGCAGGCCGGCGTGGTGATCAACGGCCTCTGCGTGCTGCACGAGGAGCCGGATCTGGTGGCGAACTACGAGCGCGAGGTGATCGGCGGTCCCGGCGCGTTCGCGCTCGCCTGTCCGGATTACGCGGCCTTCGCCGAGGCGATGCGGCGAAAACTCCTGCGCGAGGTCACCGGCAAGCCGATCGCGTAACCGGTTTACCGAATTGCGATCGCGCGTATTTGTCTCTTGCGCGTCACGGTTTCGCTGGTGCGCATCCCGCGGCTTCGCGCTAGCGTGCCGGCGCCCGGTCCGGGCGAGCAGGCAAAAACCTTGCAAGGGGGAAACGATGGGTTTGCGGAGAATGCTGCACGCGAGCGCGGCGCGCCTGGTTTTGGCGACCGCCGCATCGGCGTTGTGGGCCGGGATGGCGGTCGCGCAATCGGCATCGGCGCCGACGGCACAGGATTACGTCAACGCGGCGAGCGACAACGCCGATTGGATCCTGCCCGCCAAGAGTTATAGCGGCAACCGCTACGTCACCTCCGACCAGATCACGCCGGCGAACGCGAGCGGCCTGCAGACCGCGTGGACATTCAAGCTCTCCGATGACGGGCCGATGGAGACCGCGCCGATCGTCTGGCACGGCACCATGTACGTCACCTCGGCGCACGATCACGTCTATGCGCTCGACGCGGCGACCGGAAATCTGAAATGGGAATTCCAGTACAAGCCGCACGTCATCGCCTTCGCCGCCAACCGCGGCATCGGGCTGATGGACGGGAACGTCTATATCGCGACACTCGACGGGCATCTGATCGCGCTGAACGCCGAGACCGGGCAGAAGGTGTGGGACGTGGTCGGCGTTGACGACACCAAGAACGCCTTCTTCACGATGGCGCCCGTGCCGTACCACAACGCCGCGACCGGGCAGGACATGCTGCTGCTCGGCGTCTCCAACGGCGATTGGGGCGGGATCGGGAACATCGCCGCCTTCGACCCGAAGGACGGGCATCGGCTGTGGCAGTGGAACACCATCCCCGGCCCCGGCGAGCCGGGACACGACAGTTGGAGCGGCGATAGCTGGAAGCGCGGCGGCGGCTCGGTGTGGGCCGGCGTCGCGATCGATCCGGCGAGCCAGACGCTCTATATCGATGCCGGCAATCCGCAGCCCGACTTCCTCGCCACCGTGCGCCAGGGCGACAATCTGTACAGCGATTTCGATCGTCGCCCTCGACATCTCGGGCGCCAAGCCGGCGATGAAATGGTATTACCAGTTCATCAAGCAGGACACGCATGACTGGGATCCGGCGGCACCGCCGCTGCTGTTCCAGGGCAAGCGCGGCGGCGCCACGGTCGATCTCGTCGCCTCCGGCGACAAGGCCGGCAATTTGTGGCTGCTCGACGCCAAGAGCGGCAAGCTCCTGGATCACACGGTGGTCAGCTTCCAGCACGGCCAGGACACGCCGCCCGACCTGCAAGGCAACGTCGCCTGCCCCAACACCAATGGCGGCATCGAATACAACGGCGTCGCCTACGATCC
Organism: uncultured Alphaproteobacteria bacterium; assembly: GCA_963754235.1. Taxonomy (GTDB): domain Bacteria; phylum Pseudomonadota; class Alphaproteobacteria; order Acetobacterales; family Acetobacteraceae; genus DATAYA01. The sequence continues at coordinate 68,433 of CAVWFK010000013.1, forward strand.
GGGCACCAACACCGTCTTCGCGCCCTCGGTGAACGAGTGCGGGCTGTGGAAATCGACGCAGCAGGCGGTGTACATTGCCGGCCAGTTCTATCTCGGCGGCGTGTTCCCGACCTATGTCGGTCCCAACACCGGCTGGTTCAACGCGGTCAACGTCGATACCGGCGTGTTCAACTGGCGCAAGCACTACGATCTGCCGGCGGCCGGCGGCGCGCTGGTGACCAAGAGCGGGCTGGTGTTCACCGGCGAGCTCGACGGCGGCTTCGACGCCTACGACACCAAGACCGGCAACGTGGTGTGGCACTCCGAGACCGGCTCGCCGATCATCGCGCCGCCGATGTCGTTCGAGCAGGGCGGCAAGCAGTTCGTCGTCGTCGCCTCCGGCGAGGTCGGCAACCAGAAGGTACCGGAGCTGGAAGGTCACCCCACCAAGGGCGCCATGATCAGCGCCTTCAGCCTGAAGTGAGCCTTTTCGACCGGGCGCGCGGAGGCGCGCGACGCAATTGGCCGGCCCGAGCGATCGGGCCGGTCGTCTTTTCCCTGGCTCTGCTTCTCTCCGCCCTTCCCGCGCGCGCGGACGATCATGCCGAGGCGCAGGCGGCGTTGGCCGATCTGCGCGCCGCGATCGCCGCGATCACCGAGGCGGATATGAGCTATTCGACCGACCGCGCCGTATATTACCAGGCTGCGCTGCACGCGGCGAACCTGCTGGTCGGGGCCCACGACGCGGCGTATTCCCCGGCGCTCGCGAAGCCGGGCGACGACCCCGAGGGCGCGATCGCCCGTATCGACCATCTGCTCGACCGCAAAGCGACGCCGGCCTGGGCCGATGCGCTGCGCGGGGCGGAGGCCAATCTGCGCGCCGCCGCGGCCTCGCTGCACGCGGCCGGGCGCGCGCACGAGCTGATGGACTACCAGATAGTGGCGACATCCGCGCTCGCCTCGCTTGAGCTTGCGCAAGGGCGGGCGAGCGGGACCGGCGTGCTGGGCGGGATCGAGGGCGCGCTCGCCAACACCGCACTTGCGGTCCCCGCAGGTGCCGCGGTCGCGGATGCCTGCGCGGACCCGCAGACCGCACCCGCCTATGGCGTGCATGACGGCGCGCTGGCCTGGATCGCGCTGCCGGCGAGCCAGGGAAAGCACGCATTGGCCGCCCCGTTCGGCGGCCGCACGGTTGCGGTGCAAGGCGATTTCATCGTCCTGCACACCGCCGCGTCGGCCTCGGTCGCGGCGTCCTGTGCGCGGCAGCACGCCGCCGCCGCGCCGGACCCGAAGGCGCCCGCGCTCTATACCCACGAGCAGGCGCTCGCTGGCGAGGGCGTGTTCATGGCACATTGCGCGTCCTGCCACGGCATGAACCTGCACGGCGTCTCCGCACCTGCCGTCGCCGGGTCCGACTTCCTGGCGACGGCGAAGCACGACGGCTGGACACTGGAGGTCATACGCACGCTGGTGTTCACCATGATGCCACTGGACGCCGCGGGCACGCTGCCGCCGAAGCAATATGCCGAGGTGATGGCCTTCCTGCTGGCCGCGAACTGCTATCCGGCCGGCAAGACCGCGTTCCCGACAGCCGATCAGCCCGGGTTTGGCAAAATCCAACTTGCACCACTGCCCGGAAAGCACCCGGGCGAGAGCGCGGACGGCATCTGCACCGTGGAGTGACGGGCCCTGTTCGCCCGCCCGCGGCCTCGTGCTCGGACCGGGTCCGGCCGGACCGGGATTCCGTGCGGTCAAACCAACTCGATCCGGGCATGGTGCCTAGGCGCCGACGCCAGCCGCTTGTCGCGAGTCAAAAGCGGCGCGTCGAGCGTTTCGGCCAGTGCGACGTAAGCTGCGTCATACGCCGTCAAGTTGGCCCGCAGCTCCCAAACGCGCGACAAGAGAAAATCGTGCGGATAACGGTGCAGCGGCAAGTCCGCCAGGTCGTCCAGCGCCGCGCGGCAACGATCCGGGTCGACCTCGCCCGCCGCCGCGTATCGGCGAAGAACCTGTGCCACTTCGAGGTCAAGCAAGTGAGGCGCATGAAGCGTTTCGCCAGCAGCGAAGATGCGCTCCTCCACCGCCGCGGCGGCCGGTGTGCGCAGGAGCACCTCCAATACCGCCGAAGCGTCGACGGCGATCACCCTCCGTCGCGCTCGGCGCGGACCGCCTGCGCCGGCGGCACGGCCGGCCTCGCCGCCGGGCGGCGGCGCAGGCGGGCGCGCAATTCCTCGATCGTGGGGCGCTCGGCGACGTGGCGGATCTCATCGAGCAAGTAATCCGAGAGCGACATGCCGGCCATGGCGGCACGTGCCTTGAGCCGGCGGTGAAGCCCGTCGGGCACGTTCCGAATCTGGATCATCGCCGACATGCGCGGAACATGATGACATGTGGGGCACATGTCAACCGTGGCGATGTCTGGGCCGGTCCGCTGCCCGGACATCATCCGGGCGAGGGCGCGGGCGGCATCTGCACCGTGCAGTGAGGCTCAGCCCGGGAACGCCGAGGCGAGGGCACGGTCGAGCCAGCCGAGATCGTCCCCGTGCGGGAACCACGCCGCGCGGGCTTGCGCGAGGTCAGAACCGTCGCGTGGAAATTCGATCCCCGCCGGCAGGACGGAGGCAAGCCGCACCGGCGCGCAGCGCGGATAGTCGCGCACCCGCCAGGCCGGGTCGTGGGTCGGGAAGAAGGCGAGGCAGGGGACGTCGAAGGCGTCGGCCAAGTGCACCATCGCGCTGTCGGTCGCGACCATCCAGTCGGCGGCGGCGACCAGCGCGCATAGTGCGGCGAACGTGCCGGAGGTCGGCCGCGACCGGACGCGCCCGGCGAGGCCGGGCGGCACCACGCCTTGCGTGATGATGCGACGGCCGCGCGCGACCTCGCCGCAGAAGGCGCAGATGCGCGCGTGGATCTCGGGCGGCATCGCGCGCAGCGGGCCCGCCGCGCGCGGGCAGATCAGGATCACGCGCACGCCCTCCGGGTCGGGCGCTTTCATCCGGCGCGCGAGCCAAGTCCGGCGCGCGAGCCAAGTGTTGCGCCGCCGCTCGGGCGCGATCGAAGCCGGATCGACGCCGAGGCGGACGAAGAAGAAGTCGATCATGCTGGTGGCGAGAAAGCCGGCGTCATAGGCGAAGTCGCGCAGGTCGATGACACCACCGAATCGGCGTGCGGCCGGAACGTCCTGCTCGCGCGTGACATACCGCCACGGGAGCGGCCGCACCGCGGCGAAGTCCGCGGCACGATAGAGCGCACGCAGCGCCGGCGGCAGGCCGGGCAGGCGGAACAGCACCGGGGAGGGCGGGACCGCGCCCTCCTCCAGCGCGACCGACAGCGCTTGCAGTCCGATGATGCCGTCGCCGAGCGTACGGCCGAAGCCGTTCAGAATCGCGGTGCGATGCGTGTCGGTCTCGCCCATGCAGCCGATCACAGGCGAGAATGGATTGCAGTTGCAACCAGCAATTCGAGTTCGCGGACCTTGTCTGCGTGTTTGCCGTGCGCTACCTTCGTGTAGTAAACTGATCGCCTACAAGGGTGTACCGTCATGAGTGTACCTATCTCAATTCGCTTGGACGAAGGCGTGCGCGACGAGTTGGAGGCGCAGGCTCGGGCGCGCGGCATTGGATTATCAACGCTGGTGCGTGATCTCGCGACCGAGGCCGCCCGCAAGGCACGGCGGGCCCGCATCCGCGAGGCCAGCGCGGCGATCGGCACCCATGTCGCGACTTCGGCGGCAGGAAAGGCATTCTACGAGGAGTGGGGGACGCCGCGCGCCGATGGCGGCTAAGAGTGCCCCGCTTGCCCTGCTCGGCGGCCAAATCGTTTTGGCAGACTGGCGCGGCGATGCCATGCCCCGCGAGCCGGACAAGCGACGCTCGGCTGTGGTCGTGGAGGATGACGGGTTGTTCGCCCCGGAGTACCCGAATGCCATCCTGGTGCCTCTGACCGAGGATGGGACGCTTGCCATTCCCGATCTATCCGTCGCGATTGCGCCGACCGCGGAGAATGGCTGCAGCAAGCCTTGCTGGGCGGTGTCGCATCTGGTCGCCACGACTTCCAAGGCGCGCCTGCGCGCGACCCAGTCGCACATCACGCCGGACCAACTCACCGCCATCCGCCGCCAGATCGCCCTCGCCGCTGGCGTCGAAGGCTAGAAACCGCGGTCACGAACACCCCGGGCGGGGAGCACCGAGAAAGTCTCGCTTAGTTTCATTGACGGAGATGGTGAGATATGTTATAGGTGATATCAAAAGCCAGCTGCCTGGACGGGCTCGACCCCGCTGCCACGCGGGATGCCGAGCGACGCGGCAAGGGGATTGACTGAATGAGAGACAGGCACGGGTGGTTTGTGGGGCCGCAGAGGGAGATGGGACGGCGGCCGCATCCCGGGCGAGACCCGGGGCCGCCACCCATCCGCTGCGGCGAGCCCGATAAAACCCTGTTCTCAGGCGTCGGCGACCTGATCCAGCCCTGTTCTCAGGCGGGCGGCGAGCCTGATTCCAGCCTGCCGCCACCCTGATCCAGCCCTGTTCCCAAGCGGCGCCGCTCAACTCCCTCTCCGGCCCCAGGCTTGAGCCGTTCGCGGTCACTGCGCGAAGGAATGTGTGATTAACGACCCCGAGTTCAGCGAAGTTAAGGGTTCCAAGGGCGAATGCCCTTGGCGGGGTTCGGCGCGGAGCCCCGACCTTGCTTCCTCAATCCGCCGCATCCTGTTATCCCGCCGCACGGCGGGGGAGAGCGGATCATGGGCCTGCGCGAGCAGTTCGGCGAACAGCTCAAGGCCGCGATGAAGGCGCGCGACTCAGCACGCACCTCGACTCTGCGGATGATCCTCGCGCGGCTGAAGGATACCGACATCGCCGCCCGGCCGAAGGGCACGGCTCAGGTGGGCGAGCAGGAGATCGCGGCGATGCTGCGCGGCATGGTCAAGTCGCGCACCGAGTTGGTGGCGCTGTATCGCCAGGGCAACCGCCCTGATCTCGTCGCCAAGGAGGAGGCGGAGATCGCGGTCATCGAGAGCTTCCTGCCGCGGCCGATGGACGACGCGGCGCTGGCGGCGGCCGTCGATGCCGCGATCGCCGAAACTGGCGCCGGTTCGCAGAAGGAGATGGGCCGCGTGATGGCCGCGCTGAAGGCGCGGCATGGGGCAGCGCTCGATCTCGGCCGGGCCGGGCCGCTGGTGAAAGCGCGGCTCGCGGGCTGAGGCGATGGCGCTTCCGGCCGGCTTCCTCGACGAGCTGCGCGCGCGCACGCCGCTCGCGGCGCTGGTGGGGCGGCGGGTGAAGCTGATCCGGTCGGGGCGGAACTGGACCGGCTGCTGCCCCTTCCACAACGAGAAGACGCCCAGCTTTTACGTCTATGACGACCATTTCCACTGCTTCGGCTGTGGCGCGCACGGCGACGCCGTGAGCTTCGTGATGCAGGCGCAGGGGGCGGCCTTCATCGAGGCGGTCGGGATGCTCGCCGCCGAGGCCGGGCTTGAGGTGCCCAGGCCCACCCCCGAGGCCGCCGCCGCCGAGCAGCACCGCGCCGATCTTCATGCCGTGCTCGATGCGGCCGCCGCCAGCTTCCAGCGCCGCCTGTTCCTGCCAGAGGGGGCGGCGGCGCTCGCCTATCTGCGCGGGCGGGGCCTCGCTGACGCGACGATCCGGCGCTTCGGTCTCGGCTGGTCGGGTGAGGGACGCGGCGCGCTCGCCTCCGAGCTTGGACGATCGGGGATCGCGCCCGAGCAGCTTGAGGAAGCCGGCCTGCTGCGCGCGGCCGAGCCAGGCCAGCCGGCGCGCGAGTTCTTTTTCCAGCGTGTGATGTTCCCGATCCGCGATCGCCGGGGCCGCACGATCAGTTTCGGCGGCCGCACGCTGGGCGAGGGGCAGCCCAAATACCTCAACGGCCCCGAGACGCCGGTCTTCGCCAAGCGCCGCACGCTCTATGCGTTCGACTTCGCCCGCGAGGCGGTGCGCCAGGGGGCGCCGGCGGTTGTGGTCGAGGGCTACATGGATGTGATCGCGCTGCACCAGGCAGGGTTCGCCGGCGCCGTCGCCCCCCTCGGCACGGCGCTGACGGCCGAGCAGCTCGACGCGCTGTGGCGGTTGGCGCCTGCACCGGTGCTCAGTTTCGACGGCGATGCTGCGGGCGGGCGGGCGGCGCTGCGCGCGATGGAGACCGCCTTGCCGCTGCTCGCGCCGGACCGCAGCCTGCGGATTGCGACGCTGCCGGCGGGGCAAGACCCGGATTCCATGGTGCACGGGGGTGGCCGCGCAGCGTTCGAGGCGCTGCTGCAATCACCCCGCGCCCTGGATGAGGCGCTGTTTGCCGCTCTGCAAGAGGGGGCGAGCACGACGACCCCCGAAGGCCGTGCCGACCTGCGCCGGAAACTTATCGCGACCGCGGCCAAGATTGGGGACGGTGTCCTGGCATCGGAGTACCGTCGCGCGCTGCTCGACCGCTACTTCGTCATCTTCGCTCGCCGCGGCAGGCCACCCGTGGCCACGGCCATCGTACCTCGCCGGCCGCCGCACCCGGCCGAGGCCGAGCGGCAGCGCTGCCTCGCCGCCATCCTGTTGCGCCACCCGGTGCTGCTGCGCGACGTGGCCGAGGCGTGGGGCCAGCTCGACCTGCCGGCGGCCGCCGCGCGGCTACGAAGCGCCATTCTCGATTGGTTTGACGCCGCCGATCAGCTTGACTCGGCGTCTCTGCTTGACCACGTGCGGCATTCCGACCTCGCGGACGATGTGGCGCGGGTGCTCTCGGTCGCGCCAATGCCGCTGCCCGGCTGCGCCGCCCCCGCTGCGACCCCGGCCGAGGCCGAGGCGGGATGGTGGGAGCTGTTCGGATTGTCGCGGCCCGATCGGCTGGACCAGGAACTTGCGGAGGCCAGGGACGCCTTTGCCGCCCAGTCGGACGAGCGGCTGCAACGGCGGCTGACTGCGCTCGTCATCGCCCGCAACGCGCTGCGGCGCGGCGAGGCCGAGTCCGAGACAGGTGGCGAGGCGGGGGCCTGAGACTGTAACCATATTATAGGGGGCGTCTTTTCGCCCGATAGTTGCGGGAGTACGCTGAGCGATGGCGACCAAGCAGGCCGTGAACGGTGAGACGGCAACCGCCGAGCCGGACGTTGACACGACACTTCTCGACACCCAGTCGGCGGCAGTGAAGCGGCTGATCGGGCGCGGCAAAGAGCGCGGCTACATCACCTTCGACGAACTGAACGCCGTCCTGCCGCCGGACCAGAACAGCTCCGAGCAGATCGAGGACGTGATGGCCATGCTCAACGAGATGGGCATGCAGGTGGTCGAGGGCGAGGAGGCCGAGGAGGCGGAGCCGATCGCCGCCAAGGTCGAGAAGGTGGAGGAGGAGACCGCCGAGGAGCCGACCGGCAACGTCGATGAGGAGAGCCTCGGCCGCACCGACGACCCGGTGCGGATGTACCTGCGCGAGATGGGCAGCGTCGAACTGCTGTCGCGCGAGGGCGAGATCGCGATCGCCAAGCGCATCGAGGCCGGTCGCGACATGATGATCGGGGGCTTGTGCGAGAGCCCGCTGACCTTCCGCGCCATCATCGCCTGGCACGATGCGCTGCGCGCCGGCCGGATGCTGCTGCGCGACATCATCGACCTCGAGGCGACGCAGGGTGGCCCGAAAGAGGCGGCTGCCGGTCCGATCGCCGCCGCCAGCGTGGCCGAACCGGCCGCCGTCGAACCCGCCGGCGAACCTGCCTTCGAGGAGAGCGAGGAAGGCGATGAGGGCGAGGGCCCGGGGCTGTCGCTCTCGGCGCTGGAGGAGAAGCTCAAGCCTGAGGTGCTGGCCAATTTCGAGGAGATCGAGGCGCTCTACAAGAAGCTCTCGAAGGTGCAGTCGCGGCGGCTGGAGACGATCAGCTCGGGCGAGGAGATCACCGCGCGCTCGGAGAAGAGCTACGAGAAGCAGCGCGAGGAGCTGGTCGGCCTGGTCGAGAAGGTGCGGCTGCACAACAATCGCATCGAGGAGCTGGTCGCCCAGCTCAAGCAGCTCAACCAGCGGCTGACCGCCCTCGAGGGCCCGCTTCTTCGCCTCGCCGAGAGCGCCAAGGTGAACCGCGACGAATTCCTGCGCGAGTACCGCGGCCATGAGCTCGACCCGAACTGGCTGGAGCGGGTGGCGGGCCTGCCCGGCAAGGGCTGGAAGACGTTCGTGGCCCGCAACGCCGCCGCGGTGCCGCCGATCCGTACGCAGATCCAGGCGGTCGCGAATGACGCTGGCCTGCCGATCGCCGAGTTCCGCCGCGTCTATGCGACGGTCAGTCGCGGCGAGCGGGATTCGGCGCGCGCCAAGAAGGAGATGATCGAGGCCAATCTGCGGCTGGTGATCTCGATTGCCAAGAAATACACCAACCGCGGCCTGCAATTCCTGGATCTGATCCAGGAAGGCAATATCGGGCTGATGAAGGCGGTCGATAAGTTCGAGTACCGGCGCGGCTACAAGTTCAGCACCTATGCGACGTGGTGGATCCGCCAGGCGATCACGCGCAGCATCGCCGATCAGGCACGCACCATTCGCATCCCGGTGCATATGATCGAGACGATCAACAAGCTGGTGCGGACCTCGCGCCAGATGCTGCACGAAATCGGCCGCGAGCCGGCACCCGAGGAACTGGCCGAGAAGCTCGGAATGCCGCTGGAGAAAGTGCGCAAGGTACTGAAGATCGCCAAGGAGCCGATCAGCCTCGAGACGCCGATCGGCGACGAGGAGGACAGCCATCTCGGCGACTTCATCGAGGACAAGGCGGCGGTGATCCCGCTCGACGCGGCAATCCAGGCCAATCTGCGCGAGGCGACGACGCGGGTGCTCTCCAGCCTCACGCCGCGCGAGGAGCGGGTGCTGCGGATGCGCTTCGGCATCGGCATGAACACCGACCACACGCTCGAGGAAGTGGGGCAGCAGTTCAACGTGACGCGCGAGCGCATCCGCCAGATCGAGGCGAAGGCGCTGCGCAAGCTCAAGCACCCGAGCCGCAGCCGCAAGCTGCGCAGCTTCCTGGACGATTGAGCGCGGCGCCGGCATCGAGGCGGGAGGTGGCCGAGCCGTCGGTCCGGGTCGGTGTGACGGTGACGTTCCTGCGCATGGACCATCCCCCGCTCGCGCCGCCGCTGCCGCTTCCCGCCGATGCGAGCGTGGTGCGCGTGGCGCGGCCGGAGGTCGGGTTCTATCGCTACCTCTATGATACCGTCGGTGAAGCGTATGTGTGGTGGCTGCGGCGCTCGCTCACGGATGCGGCGCTGGCATCGGTGCTGGCCGATCCGGCGATCGCGGTTCACGTGCTCTATCGCGACGGCGCGCCGGCGGGGTTCTTCGAACTGGACGGTCGCGCGGCGCCGGACATGAACCTGAGCTATTTCGGCCTGCTGCCGCACGTGGTGGGCACCGGCGTGGGCTCGGCGTTCCTGCGTGCCGCCGTCGATGGGGCGTGGCGCGCGAGACCCCGCGCGGTGACGGTGAATACCTGCACCGCGGATCATCCGCGCGCCCTGCCCACGTACCTGCGCGCCGGGTTCCGGCCGATCCGCAGCGTGCGAGAGGTGTGGGACGTGCCACTACGGCTGGGGTTGCCGATCCCGGAGCATCTGCGGGCGTAGCCGCTTTCCCAGCGAACAGATCTGCCGGGAATAGATCGCCGCCTCTCGCTGTCTGCCCGCTGCAGGGCATCCGCCCTGCAAGGCAGATATCACGGCGGAGGGCCGACATGTCGAAATCGCTCGTCGCCATCATGCTCTGGGCCGCTCTCGCGGCCCTGGTCGCGGGCTGCACGGCGCCGGATTCCGGCGGCGCCCGTTCGCCGGCCGCGCTCGCCGGCCAGGATGGTTCGGGCGGCTCCGGCGGTTCGGGCGGCTCCGGTGGCTCGGGTGGCAGCGGGGGATACTGAGAGGCTTCCGGTACCAGGGCCGTGCCACCGCAAAGGGCTGGCCCTGACGCGTACCGACGATGTATGGTCACATTGATCCTTCCGGGCAAAGTGACCAAGATGATCGGCAGGGGCCAAAGATGCCCCAACATCTTTTGCTCCTCAACGTCCCGCTAACCAGCCTTGACGGTATAGGCGGCGCCGGAGACCAGCTCCGGCGCCGTCGCCATTTAGAACCGTCGACCGTTACACGCATGGTAACATCGCTTCCCGCAGGAGCGTACGGGAGGGGCTGCGCCGACGCCGCAGCCGTCCTATGTTGCGATGCACCATGACCCGACCCCCGCTCGCCTCCGTCGCCCGATTCCGTCCGGAACTGCTGTTCCGGCCGGACACGCTTGCCGTGATCGGCGACACGCCGATCGCGAGCGAGGTGCTCGCGAATATCCGCGCTGGCGGCTTCGCGGGCACGGTGCTGGAGGCACCGGACGCGGCCGCGATCGCGGACCTGCCGCTCGCCCCTGACTTCGCGGTGGTGGCGAGCGCGCCGGCGGAGGTGGCGGCGGCGCTGGCGGCGCTGGGGGCGCGCGGGACGCGGGCGGCGGTGGTGCCGGGGCTGGCACCCGATCTCGGGCCAGCCGCGCACGCTGCCGGAGTGCGCGTCTATGGGCCGGGCTCGTTCGGCATCGCGGTGCCGGCGCTGGGGCTGAACGCCACGCGCGGACACCTCATCCCGCCGGGCGGGCAGGTGGCGCTGGTCTCGCAATCGGCGGCCTTGTGCCGCGCTGTGCTGGACTGGGCGGAGCCGAACGGGGTCGGGTTCAGCCACGTGATCGGCGTCGGCGGCAATGCCGATCTCGGCTTCGCGGCAGCGCTGGACTGGCTGGCAGCCGATCCGGGCACCGGCCTCGTGCTGCTCGATATCCGCCGCATTCGCAATCCGCGCGCCTTCCTCTCGGCCGCTCGCGCCTGCGCCCGGCTGCGCCCGGTGGTGGCGATCCGCGCCGGCGGCCGACTGGTCGATGCGGCGGGGGCGGCCGAGGCCACCTTCGCGGCCGCGTTGCGCCGCGCCGGGGTGCTGAGCGTCGCCACGCTGGAGGATCTGCTGGCGGCGGCCGAGACGCTGACGCGCGCGGCACCCTTGCGGCGCGAAGGGCTGGCGATCGTGACCAACGCCGTCGGCCCGGGCCAGCTTGCTGCCGACGCGGCCCTGCGCGAGGGAATCGCGCTCGCTGGCCTCTCGACGGCTGGACGCGCGGCGCTGGAGATGGTGCTGCCCGAAGGTGCGGCGGGGCCGGGCCCGGTCTATGCCGGGCTGGCGCCGCCGCTGCGGCTGGCGGAGGCGGCGGCGATGTTGGCCGGGGCGCCGGAAGTTGGGATCGTGCTGGCCGTTCATGCGCCTGTGGGCGTGCATGACCCGGCCACCATCGCGGCCCTCGCCGCCGGGGCGCCGGCGCTGCGGGTTCCGCTCCTGGTCTGCGCGATGGGCGAGAGCACCGGGGCTGGGCATCGTCGTACGCTTGCGGAGGCCGGCGTGCCGGTGTTCGCCTCGCCCGAGGCGGCGGTGCGCGGCGTACACCATCTGCTCGAGCAGCGCCACGCCCGCGAAGCGGCGCGCGAGCTGCCGGATGCCGCGGTGCTGGCACTGGCGCCTGATTGCCGCGCGGTGCGCGCGATCCTCGATCGGGCGCGTGCCGCCGCGCGGCGGGAGATCGGGGCCGCCGAGACGCTGGAGGTGCTCGGTGCCTATGGGCTGCCGATCGTGCCCAGCCGCGTGGCGCAGACGCCGCAGGACGCGGCGGACGCGGCCCGGATGCTGGGTTTCCCGGCCGTGGTGAAGCTGCATCGCGACCGGCCGCTGCCGCCGGTTGCGGGCAGCGTGGCGCTCGATCTGGCGGATACCGCCGAGGTAGAGCGTGCAGCGACGGCGCTGGTGCGGCGGCGCGGTGGCGACGCCAAACTGTTGGTGCAGCGGCAGGTTGGCAGGGCGCGCGTGCTCTCGCTCCGGATCGCCGATGACCCGGTATTTGGCCCGGCGATCCGCTTCGGCATTGGCGGCGCGGCCGCACCAGGCGGGGTGCGCATTTGACCTGCTGCCGCTCAATCTGCCGCTCGCCCACGCTCTGATCGCGCGCAGCGGGGCGGCCGGCGCACTCACGGCCGGCCCGGACCAGCCCGCTGCCGACGAAGCGGCGGTGGCCGAGACGATGGTCCGGGTGAGCCAGCTGATCGTCGATTTTCCCGAGATCGCGGCATTGGTGATCGATCCGCTGTTCGCCGATGCCGACGGCGTGCTGGCCGGTAACGCCTGGCTCGGGCTGCGGCCTCGGGGGGAGAGTGCGACACTCGCGATCTCGCCCTATCCGGCGGCGCTGGTGGAGCACGTGGTGCTGGGCGGGGAGGCGCTGACGATCCGCCCGATCCGCCCCGAGGACGCCGCCGCCCACGCCGCCTTCTTTGCCCGGCTGCCGCCGGAGGACGTACGGCTGCGATTCTTCTCCAGCTTGCGCGAGCTGGGGGCGGAACAGATCGCGCGACTGACCCAGGTGGATTACGAGCGCGAGCTCGCGCTGATCGCGGTGCGCGAAGCGGACGGCGCGACGGTGGGAGTGGCGCGGCTGGTGCGCGACGCGAGCGACGCCGACGCGGGCCACGAGGCGGAGTTCGCGGTGTTGGTGCAGCCGGACATGAAGGGGCGCGGGCTGGCGGGCGCGCTGACGAAGCGGCTACTGGAGTGGGCGCGAGGACGCGGGGTTTCCGAGGTGGTGGGGCAAGTGCTGGCGGAGAATGCACCGATGCTGGCCTTCGTGCGGCGGCTGGGCTTCACGGTGCGCCATCTGCCGCACGAGGCGGAGGTGGTGGAGGCGCGGCTGGCGCTCGGGTGAGAGGGCGCGGCTTGCATCGGCGGGTTGCTTTGCCTAAACGGGGACGCGTCGCGGGCGGGCGTAGCTCAGGGGTAGAGCACAACCTTGCCAAGGTTGGGGTCGAGGGTTCGAATCCCTTCGCCCGCTCCAACGAAATCAAGCGCTTAGCAGAGATCTGCGAGGCCGCCCGGATTGCGTAGCAAGCACATAGCAAGCAACTCGCGCTGGAAACTGTCCCGCGGTCGGGTTCAGCCTTCATCCGGCTCGGGCAGGCCGCCCCGGATTTGGACTGTCACGGGCGCCGATCCCGGAGCGGAAGCCTGACCGCAGGCAGCGACCAGCCGCGCCAGCTCGGCGGCTTCCGCCGGGCACAGCTCGCCCTGCGCCAGCGCGCCCCAGATGGCGGCCAGGGCCGCGGGCAGGTCGGCCGCAGTCTCGATCCGCGGCAGCGCCAGCCGGACCAGACGGCCGCGCCGCTCAGGCCAGACCCGCCGGAGCAGGATGTCGGCCGCGCGCATATCGCCCCGTTTCGCCGCTGCCACCACGGTGGCCAGCACCTCGGCCGCGCCAGCGACGCCGATGGCGTCAAGCGCGAGCAGTGCCTTGTTGCGGGCGCCCGGCCGCTTCCCACTCGGGTTGCCGCTGGTGCCTTTCGGCCATCGCCCCTGCATTCCGCCTGCATTTACAGGCCCGCACTCGCTCACGTGGCAACCTTGGCCAGACGGGCGCGGATGCGCTCGGCCAACTCGGCATCCGTCAGGGTCGAAAGATCCGAGGTCACGATCTTGCTTCGTGCAAGACACGCAGGTTGCCCCCTGAGGCGCGCCAGTTTTCTCGCATAACTATACTCATCGATTAGTTTCAGTAACGTGGTGCGCGCCATCTGCCGCGCAAGCTCGGTCACGTCCTTGGCCGTGTAGTGGCACAGCGTCGGCGCTGCCCTCCTCGGCGTTGCGCAACAACTGCTCCAGGAACAGCGGATTGCGCCCGGGGCGCGCGATGCAGGCGAGCGTCACGCGCTTGCGTCGCGTCGATGAAGGTGGCGGCGAGGCTAAGCGCCTCCTCGCGCCGAAGCGGGCCGAGATCAAAGGTGGCGAAAGGCGTACCCCGGGCGGACAGCTTGCGATACCCCATCGCGCGCAGCTCGCGGCCGAGAGTCTGCTTGGAGACGCTGATGTGGAACTCGTCCCAAACTCACTGGCAGAGGTCGATGATGCGCAGCGGACCACGCCGTGGATGGCGGGGATCGGCCGCGCAGCGCCTCCACTGCCCGCACCGCGCGCGGGACCACCCCAGCCGAGGCCCATCGCAGGAGCCCCAGCCGGCACCTTCGCGGGCCGCCGCGTCCCATACCGTCGCCGTTTGGAAACCTGCCGTTCGGTAGGCCATGTGTGATTATGAATCCCGCAGCCTTGCGGGTGGGGGTTGGGGGAGGGGTCAGCCGAAAAGTCGGGCGCTGGCACCGTGGACGCCGGCGAGCGTAACCTGCACTCCACCGGTGAGCGTGAAGGCGGTGCCCGCCGAGCTGTCCCGCGCGCCCGCCAGCACCGCCTGCTCCGCCCCCGCTCCGAAGCCGGCGAGTTGCAGGTGATTGACGCCGGGCCGGAAGTTCAGGATCTGATCGCTGCCGCCGGTGCCCGCGGTGATGCGGAACAGCTCGGGCGCGGCCGAGCTGGCATCCACCGTGGCGCCGGCGGCCACGTCGAGCACCGTCGCCCCATTACCGCCCGTAGCGGCACCGCTCGAAGCGGCGTAGCCGGGCTGCCCGGCGCTGCCCTGGCCGCCGAGGAAGCCGAGTGGCGCGGCACGGGTCGCGGCCGAAAGCGTCGCGGCGCTCACGTTTGGGTCGAAGTTTGGGCCCCGCGGGGGATCGGTGGTCAGGAAGACGGTGCCGCTGACGTTCGCCGGCCCGCTGGAGATCTGGCCAGGCGCGAGGCCCCAGACCTTATTTCCCGTTATCTGCGCGGTTTCGGACGTGTCGTTGCGGACCGCCGTTACCGAGTGTGCGGTTTCGTCATTGAGGATGAGGTTGTAGCTGACGGTCAGGCTGGACGAGGCATAGATGTTGCCCTCCTCGCCGGTCGTGATGATCACCGGGTTCTGCGCATTCGGCCCCTTCTCGATGACGTTGTGCTCGATGATCGCATTGCCGCCGTTGGGCAGGTCGACCGAGTAGCTCGCGGTGCCGGTCGCACCGTCCGCGATGACGTTGTTGGTGATGATCGTGTTCTCGGCGCGGCTCTTGATCTCGTGCCCGACCACCGCGTCGAGGAAGTAGCTGTGCTCCAGCGTCAGCGTGCCCACATCGTTGACATCGATGTTGTGGGTCAGACCGGTGCCCGACCCGTTGTGGCGAAAGAAGCACCCGTTGACAGTGATGCTCCCGGTCGGGTCGGAGGCGGCAAGCAGGCCGTCCTGGTTGTTGAGGAAGCCGTCGTGGATGAGGGTCAGGTTGCCGCCCTGATAGCGGATGCCGGCGCCGTTGCCGCCGCTGCTGTCGCTGATCACCGTGTTGCGGAACGTGACGTTCTGCACGGACACGTTCGGGCTGGCCCCCTGCGCCCCGATGGCCAGGATCCCCTTGTTCGGCGGCGGGTTGGCGGCGGTGGCGATCATCTGCACCTGCCCGCCAACGCCCACGATCGTCAGGTCGTGTGTGATCGTGGGCGCGTAGTCATCGACGTAATTCCCCGCCTGGATCTGGATCGTATCCCCGCTCGCCGACGCGGCGATGGCGGCGGCGACGCTCTGAAACTGGAACGTGCTGCCGTGCCCAACGGTGAGAGTGGCCGGGGTCAACACCAGAACCGAGTTGCCGGATGGCGAGCTGAAATTCTGTTGGCTTGAACCACCCTGCATGGTTGTGGGTGCCGAAAGCTGGCCGGACCCGACATTCATCCATCGGATGTCAAGTGTTTTTCCGGCCGCCCCCGACAGATCCACCGTGAAGGTGCCGCCGTTCGGCGCATAGACCACGTATTTGCCGCTCGCCGGATCGGCCAGAGCATAGCCGGTCGAAGAGAGCGCGTCAGATGGCGTCATTCCCGTGAGGTTGACCATCGTCGCCACTTGACGCGTCTCGGCGATGCCGAAACGGTCGGATATCTCCGCTGCGAGCTGCCCGGCGCTCGGCGTGAAACCCGGTAGTGTTCCCGCGATCCCTGTACCGCTCAAATCGTCCATGGAGAGGACGTTGTTGCCGCGCGTGAACTGCTGCCACACCCAATTGACGTTCCCGCCGATGCCGAAGATATGGTCCGTGTCGGCGATGACGACTTTGCCGCCCAAGGCGTCCGGCGGGTTGCTCTGATACTGGCTCCCGGCCGAGGGCGATATCCAGTCAGCGTGGCTCTGGAACAGCAGCGAATTGACGTAGTCTCCAGCAGATATTCCGGGAGGAGGATTGTCCCAATTGAAGGCAGTGATACCGACCGGGTGCTGCAGACCACCGCCGGACTGCTCTAACTGCTTGATGTAATCGACGACCGCGTTCTGCCAGGCGAAGTTAGCGTCGCCGCCGGCCGTCTCGTTGGCAACCTCGAACAGCACATTCGGCAGGTCAGATACGGTCTGCACGACCTTGGCGATATACTGCTGCTCGATCGCCCACACGCTGGGGATGTTTAGGGTCTGCGTATCCACGCCCGTCCCGGTGTTGTTCGGGTCCCCGTTGATGCCGTTGATATTTTCCGCGGCATTGAGCGGGTTCGTGAGCCAAGGATTAACGGGCGATCCATTGGCGCGAACGGAAAAGCCGTTGAACAGCATGAGCGAGACATACATACCCTTGGCGCCGGCCGCCCGGACCTTGGAGCGAAGATCGTCGAAGTATGCCTGGTTGAAGGATGTGAGGTCGAACTTGCCATCGGCCGTCTGTGTATAGGGGAGGAGTCCGACATTGCCGGGGGCGGTGCCGCCACCAATCTTGGACTCCCAGTGCCAGAGGCGGATGAAGTTGGCGCCCTCGCTTTGAAGTAGGTTCAAGTAGGCAGAAAAGTCGAACGGCGTCGAGCCGATGTTCTGCCCGTCTGTCCAGGTATGGTTGCCCGCGAGATAGACCGCCTTGCCATCCGGCGTCGCGAAGTAGTCGCCAGCAGCATGCAGGAGTGGCGCGGCGAGGGTGGATGCTATAATCGTTGTCTCCCCGCCCGCGACAGCAGCATGTAATTTTAAGCACCGGCCCTGACGGCAGTATGCAGCTCTCAAGCACCCGCCCGTGACAGCAGCATGAATCTTCCACAAAATACGACGGGCCACGCGATAGCGAACGCCGCCGAAGCCGGTATCGCTCAGACCGGCCACCGCCCCGGCTCGCCACCGGGGCGGTTCTGCGTCGGCCGGACACAAAAGCCGTTTGTCCTGGATCTCCCCGGCCGCCGTGGGCAGGAACACCTCCGCATCAGCGAAGGGAACGGCGACCGCTGCCGACCCGTCACCGGCGGCTGTGACATAGCCGTGCACCTGCCCGCCCATCGGCGAGCGTGGTCCCGAGAGCACGCTACGGATGATCTCCGCCTGAGCGGGCGTGAAGCGACTGAGATCCGGCTGCTGCGCTTCGGCACTGGGGCCCGCCGCACACAGGCCCGCAAGGATCAGCGCAGGGAAGACCGCTTCTTGCCAGCACTTCCGAGGACCGGGTTTGGTTCCGATGGTGCGCATCGCGATTTCCCTGCGCCTAGGACGAAGAGGAGAACGAAGCCGACTGTTAATCCGGGATTCCCCGGATAATCGTCGATTTCGCCCCTTCGTAGCTGATCGTAGTCCGCTCTCAAGCCTCCGGGAAACGATTTCGTCGGCCACGGCCCGGCGACCTCCGTGCAGCGATGGCCCAAATGGTGGGTCTTCCAATCCACAGCCCGAATTTGGCCGTGCGTTTCCCGCCAATGGAGGCACTGGCCAGCTGCAGGCAACATCCAGCCTGGCCCCGTATCTCTCCCCCGCGTGGCCGGGCCTCGCGCAAGTCTGTCGCATTACCCGCCGCCGCATGATGCATGCCAGGAAAGCGTCGAGACGGTGTATGCGATCACCAGCCTGACTGCCGCCAACGCCCATCCCGCTCGCCTGCTGGCCCTCTGCCGCAGCCATTGGGGCATCGAGAACCGCCTGCATTACGTCCGTGACGTCACCTGCCGCGAGGACCAATGCCGAACCCGCGCCCGCGCCGCGCCACAGGTTCTGGCCTTGCTGCGCAACACCGTCCTCACCATCATCCGACGCTCAGGCCGCAAGCCCGTCGAGGCCTTCGAACATTTCGCCGAGCACCGACAGGCCGCACTGGACGCCGCTGCCGGCCAGAGAACCGAATGACCCCGGGTATGGACCCGCCCGCGGATATTGTGTAAGAAAAGCCGGTGAGAAACGACCTGCAATGGAACGCGAGACAAGCAATTTCATCCGGTTCGTGCTAGAAGATATCCTGCCGCCGGCGTTCAGAGATTCGGCGTTATACCTCAGGGTGGCCCGGCTGGTGTGGGGTGGCCACATCGATGATCTTACCGAGTTTCGACGCCGTGCCGCCATGCTTACGTCGGAGGAATACGAGGCGCTCTATCGAAAACATCCTCGCGTGCATGATCTGACCGACAATTCACAGGCTTGCATTAAGCGCATAGCGGCTGACGTTATCGGACCGAGAGTTTTGGATGTCGGATGCGGCACTGGCTATCTGCTCAAGGCGATCACCGCCGGACGCGGCGAGCAGTTCACGCGCGTTACCGGCGTTGATTTCATTCGGCCTGACGGGCTCAATACCGACGGGATCGAGTTCATCGAGGCGCCAATCGAGCAGTTGCCTTTCCAGGATAATAGCTTCGATACGTTGATATGCACTCACGTGATCGAGCATATTCTCGACTACCGCGCCGCGATCCGGGAACTCCGGAGGCTCGCCGCCAAACGACTGGTGATTGTGGTCCCGCGGGAGCGCGAAGGACTATACGCATTCAACCCTCATTTCAATTTTTTCCCCTACGCACACAGTTTTCTGCGTGCCATGGTTCCTTTGCCGAAACACCATGAATGCTGTCTCATTGGTCGGGACATCTATTACTCTGAAGAGCGGGACGCAGAGTAACCATTCATCCTCCAGGCACTTGCCCGTCCCCAGCCGTCCCGGGGCGAGCACCCTCAGGTGAACATCGGTGCTCACGAGCCGCTCGCAAGCGGGAAATGGCCCCACTGCATCGTCGTTAGGTCAATACTGCAAAGTTGCGTGACATGGCTCGCCATGGCGTATCGGCGCACCCTATCCAGGTAGTCGGGCTTGTCGGAATCCTTCAGCTGCCAGCCCGGAGGTTGGAACGTGGAAGCGCCGTTGATCGTCGGCAGGTGGAGGGTCTCTGCGATGATCATGGCATCGACATTGTGGCTGAAGAAGCCATCCCACGCGGGACCAAGGAGGCCCTCGGGTCGAGCCCTTGAAACGAAGAAAGCCTTGCAGTCCGGCGGCGGCGCCGGCACTGCTTGAAGGCGCGCCAGTTCGTGTGCGCGGTCAAGCGAGACGCCGGCTGCGGTGTTTATTTCTTCGACCACGAGCAGGCCGCAGACCAGAATAAGCACCGGCGCCGCGACTTTGCGAGCCGACGCAGACAGGTAGAGCACGGCAATGCCGGTCACCGGCACAGCCAGGAAAAGCTGATAGCGCGCAACGACGCGAGCGGCCTTAGCACCCGGGAATGCCTCGTACATAAACCACCACAGCGAATGCCCGTCGACGTTGAACGCGAGCGCCCATGTCGCGAGCGTCGCGATCGCGAGCGCCCGCAGCATGGTGGCGCGCCCGGGGACGAGCGCCCGCCGTGTGACGAGCAGGGCGATGGCGCCCCATCCGAATAGCCAAAGCAGTCCCGGCGGGAAGCCGGTCATCCTCTCGCTCCAGGCCGGCATCGTCGGCCGGATCGCGTGGTTCACGAAGGCCACAATCCGCCCGTACAGAAGGTTGCCATCGCCGACATGCATGAGGTCGGGCAGGGTGAGGGTCCAGCCGCGCACTCCTTGGTAAGGATGCATGCCAGTTTCGCTCGCCGTAGGTAGATAGACCGAGAGGAAAGGAATGCTCGAGGCGCATAGGACGAGCAGGATGATCGCCGATTGCGCCGCGTGCCGTCGCACCGCATTCCACCAAGGGACCAATCCGCGGCGACCGGCGAGGATCGCGTATGCCACGCCCATGAACAAGCCGAAGAGGCAGAAATACCAGGCCATGTAGTAGGTCGTCAGCAGCCAGGCCGGGTAGAGAAGCGCGGCCGAGATCCCCCATAACAAGAAGGGAGTCGTCCGCCCGAGCAGAAGCGCCGCCATCATGCCGTCCAGCAGCACGGCCATCACCGGTGCGAACCCGACCCCGAGGAGCTGCGAGTGGTGCGCCTGGACAAACATGTTGTTGCTGAGGGTGAACAGCACGGCACCGAAAAGAGCCCAACCCGATCGAAGACCGAGCACGCGCCGTGCAGCCCAAAAGAAGCCGAGGAACCCAATGAGCCTCACGACGATGCTGACGCACTCGCCACTCAAGTAAGGATCGAGATGAGCCGTGCGGAAGGAGGAGTAGATCACACCATAGAGGAAAAATCCGTCATTGTAGCCGAGCGTGCCTTTGAAGGGGTAGAAATACTCCGTCCTGTTCCAGTGTGCCATAGCTCGAAAGACGCTGAACCAGTGCTCGTAGATCGAGATTATAATGACCTCATCGTATCGGTTCCCACGTAGGACGGTAAACCCATCCAAAATCTCATAGCGGAAGAAAAAAGTGACGGAGAGAAGCCCCACTAGGATCACCAGGATTGCCGTGCCGACGCCTGCCCGCGCACGCGAGGCATCGGCCGCCGCAGCCCCAGGGATGGCCCCAGCCGGGTGCGTGTCCTGGACGAGCGCGTCGGCTGTGAACGTCGGAACAACGCCGTTGTCAGAGCTTGGCATGAGCGGCCCTTCCTGCGCGGAAGCATAAGTCAACTTGTGTCGAGCGGGTATCATGAAAATGACGCATCCCGAATGACGCCCGCGCGGGCGCGGCAATAGCCGCCCCATTCAACTCTAGAGCACAGCGACCACGGCGACCACCAGCGCCGCAACTATGCCAACCAGCGCCAGAGCCCAGCTCATGCTCGGCAGCATATGATGTGGTGCATCGGCCGCCTTTTCATTCCAGCGCATTCGGGCTTCCTCCCGTTACGGTTTCCTCCCCCGCCGCTTCCTCAGCCTCTCGCCACATCGAGCCCTCCAGCAGCTCCGCAAAGCCTGCACAGCCTGTGCTCGGCATCGTATCCCCATCCGGCACCACATAGCGGTTCAGCATGGCCTGGCAGTCGCGGATCAGGGCCAGGAGAACGCGCGTCGCTTCGGTCTTGACAGAGCGCTGGCCTACCTACGACGTCCAACCCAACGGAGAGAAACGGCGGGTTCATCGTATTGAGGAGGCCGGCCGCGGCGTCCCTCGCTCTCGGTCTTGCCGATGAGTTGGTTTTCGCGTTCGGGTGATCAGGTCTCCCGCCCCTCCCCGGTCCCTGCGCCAGTTCGAGGGTCGGTGCCGCGTCCAGTTCAACCTCGGGCGGCAGCTTGACGCTGGTCGGCGAGCCCCTCCCGACACCCGCTCCGGCACCGGCCAAGAAGGAAAGCGCGAACAGGACCCCGAGCCAGACTAAAACGTGCATACGAAAATACGCCGTCGCTCACAGCCCCTTGCACCTCCTACCAGGGTCCGACGCAGATCACCGGTAGACTATCGTCAAAAAAGCGTATCAATCGCGTTTTTTGGCGCGACCCTCGACCGGCCCGCGCACGGCGGAGGGCTTTGAGCGGTGCCGCCGGGCGCCGTGGAAACACGGCGAGCGGGCGGCGAAGGCACGACACGCAGCAGCAAAGCGAGGGCAGGCACGGCGGCTTATCGCGGTGCTGCGCCGAACTCATTGAGGCTGACTGAGTGAGTGCTGCTGATGGCGAGGGTGCGATGACAGAAACGCTCTGCGAGAAGATATTCCTTGAGACGCGTTTGGAACGTCGGCACCCGAAGGCGCCAGGCAGTGGGCAGGCAGAGTGAGCTGGACCGCAACTCTGCAATCCCCAGACAAGGCCGTGTGGACGGATAGGGTGAAGTTGCAAATACGCGTTCCCGAATCGGGGTTTCATCTAATCTGCGTGCGAGCCCAGCCAGCGGCGTCGGAAGCACGCTCGGCGGCGCGGCGATAAGACTGGTCGTGAGGCAGGAAACCGGACGATTTGGCTGTCAACGCGGTTGGTTGCGGCCGAATTTCCTTGCGGTGTGCCCTCGATGAGACGAAAAATCGCGCCCGACGGGCCAGGAATCCGGGGTATGTCGGAAACTAAGTGCCTGAGTTGCAAAACCTCGTCAGCGAAAGGGACGGGCCATGGCTAACATCGATGTTTCTTGGTTGAAGACTGAATTATCTGCCCTTGCCAAGCATCGTAAACATCCAGATCCTCGCGGAGAGGGCCATTCCGAACGGGAACTGGCCAGCCGACGCACCCACGCCAGGTCCCTCGAACAGTTTTTTACAAAAGCGGGAATTGATGTTGCGGAGCTTAACAAGATCCTTGCAAAGGATCAGTCCGAGCTGCGCCGAACATTAGACAGACCAAGGACTGAAGATAGACTAAGGAATGAGAAAGCCCCGTCTCCCTCGGCGAAAGACACTCTCCATCACGCAATTGCTAAGCGGCGCAAGACTTTAGAACATTTTGCGAATCGATCCACAAAACCCTCGACACCGTCCATTATAATATTAGACAAGCCATTCTTGATAGATAGCAGTTTTGCCAACCTAGACCAGTTTAAAGAAAGCCACATAGAGTCTTTAAACAGCTTTATTCGGTTCGATAATGTCGTGAGTCCCGGCGGCACGGCGCTCAATGCGCAAGGCCGATTTGCCACTTACAACGACTTTCATTTCTTTTTTATGTGGGAGAACGAGAGCGACCAGAATGCATTTGTGAATGTCGCGTCTTCGTTTATATTCAATGGACCTTGCGACGTCTGGGCTGCCCGGGGATTTCCCACTGGCGATTACGTCCGTCTGTCTCTTAGTGCCTCGCTGGACCTATTTGAATGGTGGAATCAGCCACCTACTACACCTCTCTCCCAGGCCACGCAAATGCAAGCGGTTGCGGACATTAGAGCCCTAGGCGACTGGTTCCTCGGCAATCCGGTCAATCATGATGGAAAATATTTTTCATTGACCCCCATTGAACTCGGCTATAGCATTTTTTTAGTCCCACCAAAGGGTATTGCCATATTTAACATGAACGTGATTTCTCAGCTCGAAATCGATCCTTTTGAGGGCGGTGGCGAGATCGGGAGCTCAGCTTCAGCCGAGTTCTCGAACGTTGACCTTGACCATAAGGTTCTGTGTCCGTTTGTGCAACTCGAAATTCTTTGACTGCTGCGTGCCAGTGGTGAAGGTTGCGGAAGCGTCTAAGACGGTGCGCGGAATCCGATCCGTCTATATCAGCGAGGTCCAGGCCACGGTTGAAAACGACCAGGTCAAGTCCAGTCGGGCCACTGTAAAAGTGTCGTTCGTGCTTGAATCGAAGTAGGCTGTTCGGTTCCTTTGGCGGTTTGTGCGGCATCGACGGCGGCTTGGCCCCAGGCGGGTCGGACATTGGCGAGATCAGGCCGACAAGAGGCACTTGGCCGCCATCACGTGGCCCATGACTGGCTGGAGTCGAGGGTCGACGCTGTGCCCGCTCAACACATCTGATGACCGCGAGCTCCGCCCTCGCTCAATTGCGGCTAGCGACCACCCAAAAGAGTTTCACACGTCGGCCAAATCCGACACTACTGGTGCCGCTGCTCTCTTTCCTAATCTTCGCAGCTATTGCTCTGCACCTGATAGTGATCACCCCCTTTCCGGCCCCTGATGAGCTCCAGCATGTCTCTTATGCCGCTTACCTTCAGCAGACGGGTCACCTGCTGCCGCACTTCGAGGAGCAGAAGACGCTCGCGGTCGGAGACTTTAGCCGCTGGGCGGAACGGTCGAATTACCTTGGGCACCCCTCGCCCTTCTATCTCCTGATTGGGCTTGTTCTCGATCGCACGTTGCCCCCGGCTGTGGCCGTGATGCTGCCACGGCTGGTCTCGGGCCTCGTGCTAGGGTTCGGCGTAGCCCTCGCGCTCTGGGCAGGATTTCGATCGTTCCAACGAGACTTCCCGGCGTTGCTGATCTTCTGCCTCGCGCTTGCGCTCTGCCCCGAACTCCCTGTCCATTTCGCGACAAGTCACGAACAAGTCCCTCGCCGTGCTGGGCGGAGCGCTCGCTTATTGGGCCGTCAGCTCGCCCGGACGACGCTGGTCTGCACCCGTCGCCGCTTTGGGGCTTCTTCTGGCGTTCTGGGCCAAACTTAACGCGGGCCTCAGCGTCGCCGTGCTGCTGGCCGTTGTTTTTTTGCTGCAGAGGCAAATCAGACCGCGGTGGCTACTCTTTCACGCCCTGGGTGGCCTAGTCGGCGTCGTTCCTTATCTCCTCATGCTCCGCACCTATGGGGCCCTCGTTCCTGTCACGGCCGAGAGCGTCGGGAATGTCGCCCACTTGAATAGCTTCGGCGGCTACGTGCCGGCCTTTCTGCTGAACCTCGGCTACACAGGCTACACATGGGGATTTAGCCGAACGGGCCAGTGGCCCATTGCGAACGTAACCGACATCCTGACAGTCCTCGCGTTCTGGGCCATGATGGGCTGCACGGTTGTGGGCGCCTGGTTCGCCCGAGAACGCCTACCCGGCGCGCGACCGGTGCTCGCCATGGCGGCGCCGCTCGCGTTCGCCGCCGTCCTGCCCGTCCATTTCTGGTTTTCAGCCACCGATCTCAGCTACAGTCTTCCCGCCGCCTCATTCCGGTACGACTTGCCGCTCTGGCCTGCGCTTGCACACACGATGGCTTACGCCGTCATGGCAGCGCCCAAGGTCGTATATCGGGCCGCGCTTATCGCGATCGGAGCTTTCGCCCTAGGGTTCGGCTGGGGGTGCAGGGGCTTCTGACTTGTCGGGCGACAGATAACAAAATGTCAGCGAGCAATTGCTGTGGCGTGGCGCTGGCGGGGGGAAGGGCGGCCCCGACGCGAGCTATGGCGCTGCTGGGCGTGTTCTGGCGGCCCTGAGGGCGGCCTCGTCTCTGCCCCTCAGCTAGCGATGAAGAACTGTTCCCAACCGGGCCGGGATCACACCGAGACAGAGCTCGCCGGTGATGGTGTTGATGACCGCAAGCTGCGCCTGGCCGGATGCTGCCGGCGCCCAAGTTGTGACGATATCAGCTTGGACCGCAGCCTGGAGCGAACCTTGCAACCCTGAGACTGCGACGCTGATAAGCACAGTCGCGATGAAAAAACCTCGGCGGTCCATGGCTTTCTCCCGAATTACCAGGGCGATCATAGCGGGTGCGAAGTAGCCAGAGCGTGAACAGGGATGTAGAAACGCTGCCCAACGGCTCATGCCGTCAGGCGCTCACCTGGGGAAAATTCGGCCGGCACTTCTGGGGAGTATTCAGCCGGCACTCACACTTGGGCGCCTGAGCAGCTTCATCCCCGAGCAAGTCGCGCGCGATAGACCAGCCGAGCAGTTCGTTGTGGTTCGTCCATTGCGGGCCCAGCGCCGCCGCTTTCGCCAGCCGCCGCCACGCCTCGGGCAGGCCGCCGTACCGCCCTCTGCCGCCCCGGCCGGGGAGGACGTGCGCGCCAACCGTGCGCGGGCCGAGGCCGGCCAGGATTGCAAGGGTTCGCGCGCGCGTCATCGTTTCATGACCCTCGGCGTTACGCGCAACCAACGGTGATCTTGCCGGGTTACGGAAGCATTTTGTCGAGCAGTCGCCCGAGTGCCCTGGCGATCGCATCGCGGTCATGCCGGGCGGCATCGGGTAGCAGCCCAAGACGCATCAGTTCGGCGACCTCGCTCTCGCGTATCTGGAACGCGATCACGCGCAGCCCGTCCCGCTGCCGGGCGCGGGAGAGCCGCATCCTGGCGGCGGAGGCGGCCCGGTGCGCGTCACGCCGATCGGGCGCGTCGTGCGGTAGAGCCTGCACCGAGATGCCCTGGCCGCCATCGTCATCGGTGACGTCACGCACTCCGGCCTTCCCCGTTCATTGCCTCGCCGCCGCTGGCCTTCATCCGTATCGCCTTAGCCCGAAGCCGCAAGATGACCTCATTGGCGTCCCGCAACTCGCGCAGGTCGTCGGCGCCCAGCACCGCCCACCAGTCGCCCGACGCGGACTGGTCCTCAATTGCGGGCGTGAACGGGTCAGGCCGGTCGCCGTAGAGCCGTGGCAGATGCTTGGCGACCACCCATTTGCGAGTGTCGATCTGCAGCCGCGCCTTGGTAACCGCGCCCGGCTCGGCCTCAACCGTGTCCGCCAGCTCGATCAGCTCCTCAACCCATCCCAGCGCCTGCATCTCGCGCGCCTGGGCGTGCATCTGGCGAAACTCGGGATTGTCACGGGTCCAAGTCCAAACCGTCCGTCGGTCGGGCATCCCCGGCGACTTGCTGATTTGCGTCAGCATCTCGCCGGCAGCAATCCGATTGCAAACAGCGATCGCCACACCGGCGGCGTAGGGCGCACCCGGCTTCGCCGAGCGGTTTCGGGGCGGGTTGACCATGCGGTTAACAATGCCCTCGCGCGCGTGCGCGCGTGTGTGTCCAACAATCCGCCTCTGCTGCCCGTCGGGGGCGCGCGCAGGGCTTAATACTCCCCGTAGTGACCCCTCGGCCACGGAACGAAGGGAATCATCCTCAATCGTGCAATCCCCGCGTCGTCGAATGTGAAGGGGAATGATCCCCAGATCAGAGCGTCGGCGACAAAAGCAAGCAGGAATCCCGAGGATCAGAAGCACCGAATAGCGCCACGGCTGTCTCGTTTCAGCGAGGAGCGCGACAGACCATAGGCCAAGAACCGGCCCAACAACTGAAGCCGAAATCACACCAAGACAGAAGGCGGTGGACGGCGAGAGCAAGCCACCCCACGACCAGCGTTGCGCCGCGCTGCGCGGCCATGAGAGCGGGGTGAGGAGCGCCGCCTTCTCGCCCGACGGCGCCCGCATCGTCACCGCCTCCGACGACGGCATGGCGTGGGTGACGGCGTTCACGTCCGGATCTCGCGTACCGCACCGGCCGGCCAGGATCGCGGCGCCGGATGGCACCTTGAGCAGCGTCAGCCGGTGGGCGCCGCGGCCTCGCACCACCGGGCGAGAGGATCGCCTTCGCATCGGCCCAGCTTGGCGGGCGCAGCGGCTCGGCTTGTAGCAGCCGCTGGACGCGCGCCCGACGTCGCTCCGGTAGCTCGGGGCCGGCGCCTCGGCGAGCGGCCGGACGGCCTCGGCCCGCTCGGTTTCGTCCGCCGGCCCGGCGGCCACGGCAGCGGCGCCGCGCTCAGCGGCAGCCAAAAGGGCCTCGGCAAGTGTCCCGCTCGGCCGCGAAACGAGCGCTGCGAGCGGGACAGTCGTTTTCGGTTCGGTTGCGCCACTGTCCCGCCCACTGTCCAGCCGCCTGTCCCGCTCCAAAACACGGCGCGCTAGAAAGGCTTTCAGGCTTGGTGTCCCGCTCTCTGTCCCGGCCACCGTCCCGCCGGGTCTTGTTACGAACGTGGGCTGTCCCGGTGTCCCGCTGCCAGGGAGCGGGACAGCGGGACAGTGCGGTTCCGCAACCATCTCAGCCCTCGCCCTTGCCGGGCGGCAGCGGCTCCGAGGTGCGCGCCTTCGCCAGCATTCGTTCCACCCGGCCCTTGGAGAAGCCGGTTTCCGCGGCGATGTCCCTGATGCTCAGCCCGTCCTTATGCAGGGCCACCACCCGCGCCATGTCGGCATCGGCTAGGTCGCGCATGGTCCAGCCGGACGCGCCAAGCGCGGCCTCGAAGGGCTTGGCGTCCTCGCCGTGGAAGCCGCGTGCCTTCTCGTAATGCACCTGGAAGCGGGCGCCTTCGTCGGGCTGGTAGTCATCCGACCGGCGCAGCGCGAGCACCGTATCCAACACGTCCTCGCGGCGCGACGTGCCGCGCTGCTGCCCGCCCTTGCCGGCATGGTGGACGAACACTACGGAGCGGCCGGCGCGGCGCTGGCGCAGCGCCCAATCCTGGACTGGCAACCAGCTCTCCGCCTCGTTCTCACGCCCGCCGAGTACCAGGCTGCTGATATTGTCGGCCAGGATCACCTCGGCCTCGCCGATGGCGTCCTCAAGCCGCGGCCAGTCGGCCGCGTCCGACAAATCCAGCCCGTCCTCTTGCTGGTCGAGCGCAAGCAACCGCAGATAGTCGGGCGCGGGTGGTTCGGCTACTGCCGCATCCACGATCTCGGCCAGGCGCGATTGCAGCACCTCGGCCGGCATTTCGCCGTCCAGGATCAGCACGCGGCGCGGCTGTGGCGCGTGCCAGCGCAGGAAAGTGCCGCCTGTGGCGACGGCATGGGCAGCGCGGAGTGCGACATGCGTCTTGCCGATGCCGCGCGGGCCATACAGCATCGCCAGGCCCTTGGTCGGTAACCACGGCGCCAGCACCATTTCGCGCGGCGGAAATTCGCGCGTCAGCAGCTCGTTCAGGGTGAGCACCTGGAACGCTGACGGATTGGCGCTCGCCGCGGCTGCCGTCCCGCCCGGCGCGTTGTTCTGCACCTCGTTCCAAATCCGCTCGAATTGCCGCTCGCCCTCGGCCGCCTGCTTTTCGCTCGCCCATTCCTTCGTTGCCGGGCAGGCGAGCAGCGCCGCCTTCATGTCGGCATAGGACCAGCCGGCGCGAGCCACGGCGCAGCCGAGTCCCATTGGGCCCTCGGATCGGCTGCCGCCGCGCATGGTGGTCGCGTGGCGCAGCGCAGTATCTACGGCTCGATTAGATCGTGCGGCGCGATCGAGCCGGGCCAGTATGTCATCGGTGCCGGACGATGTCGATGACGATGATGATGATGATGCGGCTTGCTGCCGCTGCTGCTGCACCGCCTTGCCGGCGAAAGCCGGCCCCGCCTGCTCGATCAACCATTGCAAGGTTTCGAGCGGCACGACGCGCAGCTCGGGCGGGAAATCTTCAAGCCGCTGCCATGTGACGGCAAAGTAGCAATTCGAGATATGCAGCTCGATCGCCGGCGGATGCTCGGCGCCGTTGGCGCGTTTCCACGCTCGCCCGTGCTGCGCGCCCATGAACGCGCGCAGCTCGGAGATGTCGGCGGGATCAACCTGAAAGAACGCCTTCACGCCCCGCGCGAGGGCGAAATCTCCGAATAGGTATCGAGCCGGCGCAGCACCTCTGCCGCCCACGGCGCGATCTCGCCCGCGGTCGGATCGCGGCAGCTATCGAGATCGACGCCAGCCAGCGATGCATCGCCACATGGGCCGAGCATCAGGCCGACGCCGCCACCTTCGCCGTTGATGATTTGCCGGCCCACGTTCGCCGCCTCGGCGCGGGTGCGCCAGGTCGCGGGATTATCGGCCTCGGCGCAGCGATCCGGAGCGAAGTAGGGAATTTTCGTCTTTTTCCCGTTGCGCGCCTCGGCCCGCCACCCAACCCACTGTGGACGGTCCACCAGGTCCATAAGCATGATTGGCCGCATGGATGTCTCCATGCCGGCGTTCGCGCTGGCCCGCCGATCCCGCGCGTGCTATCTTCCAGCCGTAGCCGCTGAAATTGCACGCGCCGGCCGGGCGTCCCAGCTCGGCCGGTTTCAGTTTGCGGGCGTGTCGGCTTCCGAGGTACTGCATCGCGGCGGGCTCAAGCGTGACTCTGCCCAGGCGAGCGCATCGCCCCAGCGCGACAGCGCACGCGGGCCGAATTTGCGAAACGGCGGTCCACCGCCCCGTGTCGCCTTCGTGCTCAAGGTGCGATCTGTGATCGGGAACCCGGCTTTGGTTAGGTCGTCCGCAGTCTGTTTCCGGCTCAGCAGCGCGTCCGGTTCGTGAATTTGCATTCTCAACGCCATTCGGTTGCGCGCAAGCGCGCCGTTGCGATGGCGTAGTCAGCTAGTGCGCTTCGCCCGGCGGCGCATCGGTGACAATTCAGGTTCACGATTGTCACCGTGACAAGCCGGCCGGGGAAATGTCCCCTGCAAGACCGGCGCCGCAGCTCATGGCGCCGGAAGTGCGCGGCTTCGCGTTGCAAGAACTTTGCGACCGCGCCGACGCTCGGCCGCTCGCCGGTAATGTGCGGCACGACGGCGGCCACGTAGCGGGCTACTGGCCCATCGTTGGAGAGTTGGAGCACTATGCCGGGGTTCGCGGCTTCCATTGCGTCCCGGAATTGCCCCGCTAGCGACCAGGCGAAGTCCTGCCAGCGGCCGAGCGGAACGATTGGACAAATCCCGACGCGCCAGGTTTCCCACGCGCCCGCCAGAAAGTCCTGCGCCGTCACGATTTGCCGCAGCACGAGGGCAACATCCTCCGGGTGCTCGCCGTTCGCACGGTAGGACGCCGCGATGCGCCGCATGTGCTCGATCTCGCCGGGCAGCAGCCCGCGCAATTTGTCGATTGCGCTCCGCAACTGCTGCCGTCGCGCGTCGCGGGCGCAAAGCTCGCGGTATCCGGCCAGGTTCCGGGCGAGCTTATCGCAGTTCGACGGCGGAAGGTGCGAGCCGCGTACCACCCGTTCGCGCTCGAGCAGCGCGCGCAGCCATGCGCCAGTGAGTTCCGCGGGCGGGTCGGATGTCATCGCGCCTCCGATGCGCGTGCTCCGATAGTGAGTGGGGCGCGGCGGCCCGGTCGGAGCCCGGGTGTTCGGGGATCAGCCTAGCCACGCCGAGTCGCGAGTATACCAGATTCAGCGGCAGTTCAGGCGCGTTGCAGCTCGATCACCTCGGCGCTCGGTGCCTCGCCCATCAGCTCGGCGATGCGCCGCGCCACAGCATCCGCCACGGCGAGCAGCACGGCATCGGCGGAATGGACGTAACGCGAGGTGACCGAGTGCCCCTTGTGGCCGACCAGGGCGGCAATAGTCGGCTCGGAATAGCCGAGGTCCGCCGCCGTGCTCGCGAGCGAATGCCTCAACACATGCGGGCTCACGTCCCCCGGCAACTCGCCCAGTTTGGCGATGCGGGTCCAAATCTTGCGGAAGCCGCTCATGCGCCCTTCGCCGCGGGTCGGTGGGAAAACCAGCCCTTCGCCCACGCGCGGCAACGCGCGCAGCACATCGCACGCGCCATCCGCCAGAGGGCGCAGGCTGGCGCCGGTCTTGGTATCGGCCAGGCGCGCGGTGCGGCGGGCCAGGTCAATATCCGCCCAGCGCAGCCCCAGCGCCTCGCCCGAGCGCCAGCCGGTCAGCGCGAGGAAGCGCACGGCCGCGATCGCGGCAGGCCAGATCCCGGCGGCCTCGGCTCGGCGCAGCGCCGTTCCGAGGGCGGCGTATTCGTTGTCCGAAAGCCGGCGTTCGCGCTTCCGATCCGCGAAGCGCGCGATGCCATGCGCCGGGTTGTCCGCCCGCAGCCCGGCGCGCAGGGCATAGGTGAAAATCCCGCCCAACAGCCCGACCGCACGCGATGCCGCCATTTGCCCGCCGCGGACTAGGGATAGACCGCGCGGCTTGGTTTTGCGCCGGTTGACGGTCCGGCCCTCGGCCACGGCGTGCATGAATGCTTCGATATCGCGGAGCGTCACCGCGGCCGCGGGCAGGGCGCCAAGCAGCGGCTTGATGTGTCCTTCGACGCGCCCGCGGTCCAACTCCAGCGTGCTCGCCTTCTTCGGCTTGCGGGAGCGCGAGAGAACCCGCCCAGCCGCAGCGTCAGCGAGGTAGCGATCGCATAGCTCGGCCACGGTCACGGCCTTGCGCCTGGCTTGCTTCTCGGCCGCGGGATCGGTGCCCTTCACCTTCTCGCCGAGCAGCCGGCGGGCTTCCTCGCGCGCCGTCTCGGGCGTCCACGGCGCGCCGTGGCGGCCAATCGTGTGCCAACGCTGGCGCCCCTCGGGCGTGCGGTAGAACAGGACGTAGGACACTGCTTCGCCCTTCTGGCGGCGGGCATGGAAGCCCGGCACAGCGGTATCCCATAGCTGCTGGCCTGGCTTCAGCGCCCGCACCTCGCGCAGTCCGATCCGCTTTCGCCCCGCCATCGTTGCCCCCCGCTTTGCTTACTAGGCGGCCCTAGCAAGCACAAAGCAAGCAGGTTTGCGCAAATCCTAGCAAGCGCCGGCGTCAGGTAGCAAACGAAATATGACGGCAGGAGCAGGATTCTGGCGAGCGTTGCAAAGTCGCACAAACCGCCGCAAGCCATAGGACAAACCTTGCCAAGGTTGGGGTCGAGGGTTCGAATCCCTTCGCCCGCTCCAGGTTTCTTCTTGTCCGACCCAGAGACATGGGTGACGGGTTGTCCCCTAGGTATGGGTGACATCTCGTGTCGAACGGGTTGTCGCCCCGAGTCGCCGCAGAACTCTGATGGCACTCATCGACCGACGCGGGACGAGGCCAATCCAAGCGATCGTTCCCCCCGATCACCGGCGCGGTCGCGCGCCCGATGCCGGCGAACTGCGGACCAAGCCGGTCGCAGCGCCCAACCACCCGCGCCGGACCCGATCGCCGCTCAGAGCGGGCGTCGTGGGCGTGACCATCCTGGGGTTGGCGGCCTTCGGCCAATCGACTAAGCCAACGCAAC
Source organism: uncultured Alphaproteobacteria bacterium (assembly GCA_963754235.1). Taxonomy (GTDB): domain Bacteria; phylum Pseudomonadota; class Alphaproteobacteria; order Acetobacterales; family Acetobacteraceae; genus DATAYA01. The sequence goes on from CAVWFK010000013.1 coordinate 100,697, forward strand.
GATCCTGCGGGAGGAAACAACCGATGAAGCGCATCGTGATGGCAGCGGCGCTCGCTGCCGGAGTTACCCTCGCTGGCGGCAACGGCGCGGTGCAGGCGCAGACCGTCTCCATCATGGTCGGCGGCATGTCGAAGCAGATCTACCTGCCCGCGAAGCTTGCCGAGCAGCTCGGATACTTCAAGGATCAAGGCCTGAAGGTCGAGCTCTCCGACGAGCAGGCCGGCATCGAAGGGGCTGACGCGATGATCGCGGGAGAGGTGCAGGGCGTGGTCGGCTTCTACGACCACACGGTCGATCTGCAAGGCAAGGGCAAATATGCCGAAAGCGTGGTGCAGTTCGGCCAGGTGCCCGGCGAAGTCGAGCTGGTCTCCAGCAAGGTCGCGAACAAGGTCCACGGCTTCAAGGACCTCAAGGGCATGACCCTCGGCGTCACCGGGCTCGGCTCGTCCACCAACTTCCTCACCCTCTACATGGCGGCGCGCGCCGGGCTCAAACCGGGCGACATCACCACGCTCGCGGTCGGCGCCGGCGCCACCTTCATCGCGGCGATGCAGCAGAACCGCATCCAGGCCGGCATGACCACCGAGCCCACCGTATCGCGCGCCCTCTCGACCGGCCTCGGCAAGATCTTGGTCGATATGCGCACGGCCGAGGGCACCAAGGCGGCGCTCGGCGGCACCTATCCGGCGGCCTGCCTCTACATGTCGAACAGCTACGTCCAGAAGCATCCCGAGGTGACGCAGAAACTGGTCAACGGCTTCGTCAAGACGATGCAATGGATCCACGCCCACACGCCCGAGCAGATCGCGGACAAGCTGCCGAAGGACTACTACGCCGGCAGCAAGGCCATGTACGTGAAGGCGCTCGGCGAGGGCAAGGGGATGTACACGCCAGACGGCAAGATGCCGGCCGACGGCCCCGCGACCGTATTCAAGGTGCTCAGCACGTTCGAGCCCGGGCTGAAGGGCAAGACGATCGACCTCTCCAAGACCTATACCACCGCGTTCGTGGACAAGGCGCTCGCGGCACACTGACGATGGCGGTTCCCGCCGTCGCCCTGAACGACGTCGCGCGCCGCTTTGTGCGCCCTGACGGCGGTATGATCTCGGCCCTCGAGGAGTTCACGCTGGAAATCGGCGCCGGCGAGTTCTGCGCCATCGTCGGCCCCACCGGCTGCGGCAAGTCGACCACGCTCGGCCTCGTCGCGGGCCTTGCCGAGCCGCAGGCCGGGCGTGTGGAACTGTTCGGGCAGCGCGTCACGGGAATCGACCGGCGGGTTGGCTTCGTGTTTCAGCAGGACGCCCTGTTTCCCTGGACCAGCGTGCTCGGCAACGTCATCGCCGGCCCGCGCTTCCGCGGCGCCGACCGCGCGAGCGCTGAAGCCCGAGCGCGCGACTGGATCGCGCGCGTCAATCTCGGCGGCTTCGAACGCAACTATCCGCACCAGCTCTCGGGTGGGATGCGCAAGCGCGTGGCCCTGGCGCAGACCTTCATCAACGCGCCCGCGGTGCTGCTGATGGACGAACCCTTCAGCGCGCTCGACGTGCAGACGCGCGAGCTGATGCAGGAAGAGCTGCTGACGCTGTGGGGTCAGAACCAAGCAGCGGTGCTGTTCGTCACCCACGATCTCGACGAGGCGATCCTGCTCGCCGACAGGGTCGCCGTGCTCACCTCTCGCCCGGCGCGGGTCAAGACCGTCTATCCGATCGACCTGCCGCGCCCGCGGCAGATCGCAGAATTGCGCTACGATATGCGCTTCATCGAGATCGCACGAAAGCTCGCCGATGACCTGCGGGTCGAGGTGATGCGCGCACGGGCCGCCGCATGAGCACGACGGTCGACAGCCTGACCGATACCCGGGTCGCCATCCCGCAGGCGGCACGGCTGCGCCGCCGGCGGATGCTGGTCTCAGCCCTGCGCTTGCTGGTGCTGGTGGTGATTTTGGGCGCGTGGGAGGGCGGGGTCGATGCCCACCTGATCGACCCGTTCTTCTTCGGCCAGCCCAGCGGCATCGCGGTCCGCTTATGGGACTGGATCGTGAACGGCACCTCGATCGGGCCCCTGTGGTTCCAGGTCTGGGTGACCATGTACGAGGCCGTGCTCGGCTTCCTGATCGGGGCCGCACTTGGCATCGTCTGCGGCATCGTGCTCGGCCGCAATGCGCTGCTCGCCGACGTCTTTTCGATCTACATCAAGATCGGCAACTCGATCCCGCGCGTCGTGCTCGGCTCGATCTTCATCGTCTCGCTCGGCTTGGGCATCTGGTCGAAGGTGGCGCTCGGTGTGGTGATGGTGTTCTTTGTCGTGTTCGGAAACGCCTTCCAGGGAGTCCGTGAGGCCGACCGTAACGTCATAGCGAACGCCCGCATCCTCGGTGCCGGGCCGTGGCAGGTGACGCGCGCTGTGGTGATCCCGTCCGCGCTGTCGTGGATTCTCGCGAGCCTACACGTCAGCTTCGGCTTCGCCCTGATCGGCGCGATCGTGGGCGAGTTCCTCGGCGCCAAGAAAGGCATGGGCCTGCTGATCGCGACGGCGCAGGGCACCTTCGACGCCAACGGCGTGTTCGCAGCCATGATCGTGGTCGCGGTCGTGGCTCTGATCGCAGAAGGTTTCCTTACCCTGATCGAGAACCGGCTGCTGGTCTGGCGCCCCGAGCAGTCGCGCGGCGAGTGAGCGAATTGGGTTAGCCACACGCGAACGCACTTGCCCGCGAAGGTTCTGCCAAATCGCGGCGCGAAGCAGCACAACCACAGCGCGAGCCCGGGACCATTGGCGCTGTCGCCTCGTCTGTCAGAAATCGCCGGCGGCATCGGACCGTGCGCAAATGCCGAGGCGCTGATCACGATCACGATTACGTGGTTGCGGCATTGGGTGCGCAGCGCCATCCCGGACGAACTGATGGGTTCGCCCGGCTTTGCGCCGGAATACGGAGGCGATGCGGATTGCGTCGCAGCATTTGCCCGAAGCACGTCATCGCGGACCGCGTCGGCCACGCGGCCGGATGTTGAGGGACGCACTTGCGCGACCTCCGGGGCAATCCTACTCTGAAGTTGCTGAACTTTCGGTGTCGCCGGAGCGTTGAGCACGCCGGATCGCCAGCCGGGGATGGGGTTCCCCGCCAACCGCCGCAGAGGCTGATGACCCCTCGGTGCTGAGCGGTCGGAGGGTGCGTGCCGTGGGCGACCCGATCGAATATTTCGCTGATACGCCACCGCTCGAACCGGCGGCAGTGCCGGCCAGCCGTGCACCGCCATGCAGCCCGATCCGTGTTCCATGCGCGATGCACGCGTCCGCCGAGTTACCGCGGCGCAGCAAACTCACCCTTCAGCCGGAGTGCCGTCATGACCGTCGATAAGCGGCTCGAAGCCCTGTATGGCAAGGTCGAACTCGTCCGCGGCGTGGGCAAGCCACGGCACGGCCAGCTCTGCATCATGTCACTCGTGGCATTCCTGGCCGGCGAGCGCCATTCCGACCATCCGAACACCGCGTCGCCGGCGATCCGAAGCTTCGCCATCACGATCAACGACCAGATGCCGGATGATCTACGCGGGCGGCTCAAGCCGTTCGCGCCGGCGATCATCGGCACCCGCGACGAACTCGATCTGGTGCGCGCCGAGATGCTCATCACGGCGGTACGAGAGGAGATCCTGCCGCGCATCTGCGTGGACTTCGTCGGGTTGTCGAGCGGCGACGGCGACATCTTCGGCCACGCGGCCGAGGGAATCCGTGTCAGTCACGTGCTGCGGGCGCGACTGGCGATATTCCTCAACCGCCCTGCCGTAAGCGATCGAACGCGGGCGCCGGGAGAAATCGCCGCTGCCGCCGCGGACCTGCTCGTCTGTTGCGCGCGCGAGGCGCCAAGTGCCGCGGTGTCGATGTGGTACTGGACGAAGGCGATCGATCTGCTCGACCACATGTGCGAGATTCGCCACCCGCGGGCGGCCGGCATCGACATGGCGCGGATTGTACGGCTCGATGAATTGCTGGCACGCCATCAGCGCGGTCGCCGAGGCGGCACCGGCACGGCCTGGGCGATCGAGCGCGTCCGGCGGCTGCTCCCTGACTGGGCGATCCCGGACTGAGTGGGTTGTCGTGACGGCCTCGGCGAGCGTCGTCGGCAGTGCCGCGGCGGCGGGTCCGAACGCGTGTTCCTGACGGTCGCGAATGCGAACGACGGTGCTCCTCGTCAGGCATGGCCACGTCGAAGGCATCGACCAGCCGACGTTTCGTGGACGCCTGCCTTTGCCCTTGACGGCGCTCGGGCTACGGCAGGCGGCGCGGACCGGCGAGTACATCCCCCGGATCGCGAACCTGGATGTTGTCTATAGCAGCCCGCTCGCGCGGTGCATCGCCACTGGCACGATCATTGGCGCTCCATTGGGATTGGCCCCGATTCCGGAACCGGGCCTGACCGACATCGATTATGGGGCCTGGGAGGGACGCGTGGTCGCCGATGTGGCCCGGGAGAATGCCGCGGAAGTCTCGACCTGGTTCCGCGCACCTGAGGAGGCGACAATCCCCGGGGGCGAGACCCTGCGGTCACTCTCCGACCGGGTGCGCGCGGCAATGGCAGGGATCTTGGAGAAGAACGCTGGAAACACCGTGGTCGTCGTCGGCCACGACAGCGTCAATCGCGTGATGCTGTTGCACGCCCTTGGGCTGCCGCTATCGCGATACTGGCATCTCGGGCAGAGCCCGGGCGCCGTCAACCGGCTGGAACACGCAGATGGCGATTGGACCATCCACAGCGTGAACGAAACGGGACATCTGGTCACCGACTCGGTTGGCGTCGGGTAGGGACGTATCTGTTCCACGCACGCTTGACGGCCCCGCGTTTCGCGTAAAGAATTCAGCCAATGACCGGCCGGGAGTGCTTCCGTGCCGCGACGGCTTTCGTCTCGCGAACAACGCGACCGAAATCGGGAGGAACCTCATGGATCAAAGTCAAGCCGGCGGCGTCACACGCCGCAGGCTCGTCACCGCCACCGCGGCGACCACCGCCGCGATCGGTCTCGGAGGCACCACGGCGCGCGCGGCCGGCAAGCGGGTGGCGTACCTGACGCCGGGACTTGACCTGCCATTCTGGCGCATCCTCGCCAAGGGAATCGATGACGAGGCGAAGAAAAACGGCAGCTCCTCGACATCCTATGACAGCCACAACAGCGCGCAGACGCAGATCCAGAACGCTCAGGATGCCATCGCACGCCGCGTCGATGGCATCATCATCTCGCCGACCGACAGCTCCACCGCGCCCGCCGTGCTCGCGGCCGCCAAGCGCGCCAACATTCCCGTTGTCATCGCCGATATCGGCACCACCAGCGGCGAGTACGTCTCGTTCATCATCTCGGACAATTTCCAGGGCGCTTATGGGATCGGCGCGGTGCTGGCCAAGGCGATGCAGGCCAAGGGGTGGGGCAGCGGCACTGTCGGGCTGGTGACGATTTCGCTTGCCCGCAACAATGGCCAGGCGCGGACCAAGGGGTTCACGAAGGCGATGGACGAGGCGCACATCAAGCGAGCGGCGCTGTCGCAGATGCAGACCTACACGGCGGACGAGACGTTCAAGTTCGTGCAGGACATGGTCACCGCGCATCCCGATATGCGGGGCCTGTTCGTCGAGACCGACCAGCCGACACTCGGTGCGCTCCGCGCGTTGCATGCGGCCCGCAAGGAAAAGGATATCCTGGTCGCCGCGTTCGACGGCATTCCCGATTTCGTCAAGCTGATTGCCGACGGCACCATCGTCGGCTCCGGTATGCAGCAGCCCTACCTGATGGGTCAGACTTCCGCGCAGGCGATGTTCGCTCACTTCGCTGGCAAGACGCCACCGAAGCAGAGTCTGGTTCCGATCCTGGTGGTGACGCAGGACAACGTGAAGCAGTTGGAGGCGACCATACGCAAGACGGTGTTCGGCCAATAGCGGCCGGTCCGATCCGGCCCACCGGCTAACACCGCCGACGATGAGCCTGCTCGCGCTCAGCGGTATCTGGAAGCGGTTCGGTGCGACCACGGCGCTGGCCGATGCCGGTTTCACGCTGGAGCCCGGAGAGGTTCATGCGCTGGTCGGCGCCAATGGTGCCGGCAAATCGACCCTGTCGCGCATCATCTCCGGCCATATGCAGGCCGATGCCGGGCAGGTTGTCGTCGATGGCCGGCCGGTTCGCCATGCCGGTGCGCGCGAAGCGATCCGCGACGGCATCACCATGGTGACGCAGGAAACCTCGCTCGCCCCCGACATGTCGGTGCTGGAGAACATCATGCTGCCGCGGCTGGGCATGACGGGCCGGCTGCGCTGGCGGGTGCTGCGGGCGCAAGCCGAGGCGCTGATCGCCGGTCTCGGGGAACAGGCGGTGCCGGCCCTTGACCGGCTGGTCCGTGACCTCGGCACCGGCCAGCGACAGCTCGTGGAGATCCTCAAGGCTCTCGCACTCGATAGCCGGATTATCATTTTCGACGAGCCGACCGCGCCGCTCTCGCCGCATGAGAGCGAATTGCTGTTCGACATAATTCGCGGCCTGGCTGGACGCGGGCGTGGACTGATCTTCGTCTCGCATCGCCTCGAGGAGATTTTTGCGCTGACCGATCGCGTGACGGTGCTGCGCGAGGGCAGGGTCGTAGCCGACGGCGTCATGACGCGCGCGCTCACGCAAGGTGAGCTGGTACGGCTGATGGTCGGTCGCGAGCTGTCCGACATTTATGCCCGCGGTGGCGAACGGCGGGCGATCGCGTCGGCGGACCCGCCGGTGCTGAGCGTGCGCAACCTTCGCTGCCCGCCGCGCGTGCGCGATGTTTCGTTCGACGTCCATGCAGGCGAGATTGTCGGCCTCGCCGGGCTGGTCGGCGCCGGCCGATCGGAAACCGTGGAGGCGATCTTCGGCTTGCGCCATGCCGTGTCCGGAAGCGTCGCGCTGTGCGGCAGGCCCTTCGTTGCCCGCACCCCGCGCGAGGCGATCCGTGCCGGCATCGGCTTGGTGCCGGAGGACCGGCGGCGACAGGGGATCGTCCCGGACCTGTCGGTGCGGGAGAACCTGCTGCTCGCGCATCTCGGCAATCACGCCGGCGGTGGCCTCGGCTATGGCGCCCGCACGGACGCGGTACGGCGGCTGCTGGCGCTGCTCGAACTGCCGCACCGGCGGCTGCTCGACGACAACATGCTGACCTTCAGCGGCGGGATGCAGCAAAAGGTGATCCTGGCACGCTGGCTGGTGCTGTCGCCGAAGCTGCTGCTGTTGGACGAGCCCACTCGCGGCGTTGATATCGGCACGCGCAGCAGCATCTACGCGCTGCTGCGTCGCATCGCCGCCGAGGGGGTGGCCTGCGTGGTGGTGTCATCGGATTTCGAGGAGCTGCTCGGCCTCGCCGACCGCATCGTCGTGCTGAGCGACGGCCTCAGTGTCACCGATATCCCGAGCGAGCTGGTTGATATCGAGAAGCTGGCGATGTTCGCCGCTCCACGCAGCTCGGCTGAACGGACTCACACCGTGCTGAAATCACTGGTGGCCGCGCACGGCGGCGTCGCTTTTTGGGTCGACATCGAAGGCGGCCGGGTATTCTGTTTCGATCGGGTCGGCGACCAGGCCGACGCCGATCCCGGCTTTCACGGCGGCGCCTTCCCCATGATCGACGAGACCCGCATTCCGACCGCTCTGAGGCACCGCCCCGGAGGCCTCGTCGCCGAGCCGAATTCGCCGCTGGTGACGCTGCTGGTTCCCCAGCTTGGTCGTCGCGGGCACCGGCTTGGCGTTGTCGGGCTGACGCGCAGCGACGCGACGGGTGGTGCCACGGCCGATGCGATCCGGCACGAGATCGCGGCGGCGATGATGCCTCCGGTCCAGGCCGCCGCATGAGCCCGCCGCGGACTGTGCGCGAACGTCCGCGCCGCAGCCTGGTCAAGCTGCTGGCGACGCAGATCGAGCTGCGGATGCTGCTGCTGATCGTGCTGGTCATGGCTGGCTTGGCACTGATCTCCCCGTATTTCCTCACGGTCAGCAACCTGTTCAACGTGATGGATCAGTCGGTCGTGGTCGGCATGGTGGCGCTGGGCCAGACGCTGGTTATTTTGATTGGCGGGATCGACCTTTCCGTGGGCTCGCTCGCCGGGATGACCGGTATCGTTCTCGGCATATCGTTTCCAGCGTTCGGTTTCTATGGCGGCATCGTGCTCGCTCTCGCCGCCGGTGCCCTGGCGGGGCTGGTGAACGGCGCCATCATCACGCTCGGTCGCGTGGCACCATTCGTCGTAACGCTCGGCATGATGTCAATCGGACGCAGCATGGCCTATGTGCTGAGCGGCGCCAATTCGATCAGCAATCTTCCGGCCGGACTGGGCGCCATATCGACTGACACGGTGGCCGGGATTCCGCTCAACTTTGTCTGCTTGCTGGTGGCCTATGCGCTGTGCTGGTGGTTTCTGACCTACGCCAAGGGCGGTCGCACCCTGTACGCGGTCGGCTCCAACGTCGAGGCGGCGCGGGTCGCCGGGCTCGGCATCACGCTCTGGAGCATCCTGGCCTATGTCGCGTCCGGCCTGATGAGCGCCGTCGCCGCAATCTTCCTGGCATCGCGCATCCTGTCGATCGACCCGATCGGTGGGGTGGGACTTGAGCTCGACGCGATTGCCGCCGTCGTGATTGGCGGGGCAAGCCTGTTCGGCGGCCGCGGCTCCATCATCGGCACGCTGGCCGGCGTGTTCATCATGGTATTCATCCGCAACGGGCTAAACCTCCTGAATGTCTCGCCGTACTGGCAGGGCACCGCCATCGGCTCGATCATCATCGCCGCGGTGCTGCTGGAGCGGCTGCTGAGCGGCGCCCGCGGCAGCGCATGACCTTGCGATAGAGCGGAGACACGGAACATGCACGAACACGCCCACCACGGGATGCGCACCGAACTGACCGAAGGCCACCGCCTGCCGCTCGGCAATCTGCCCGGCACGCGCTACCCGGATCCGCGGATCGAGGCGCTGGACAAGCGTTTCAGGGTGAAAGCGGGCAATGCGGCGATTGAACGGATCGCGACCGGCTTTCGCTGGGCGGAGGGGCCCGTCTATTTCGCCGATGGCGGCTACCTGCTGTGGAGCGACATCCCCAACAACCGGATCATGCGCTGGCTGGAGGAGGACGGGCATGTCAGCGTCTTTCGCTCCGACAGCCATTTCGCCAACGGCAACACCCGCGACCGCGAGGGGCGGCTGGTCACCTGCGAGCATGATGCGCGCCGGGTGACCCGCACCGAGCATGACGGCCGCATCGCGGTACTCATGGACAGCTACCAGGGGAAGAAGCTGAACGCGCCGAACGACGTGGTAGTCGCGTCCGACGGCGCGATCTGGTTCACCGATCCCGGCTACGGCATCGACGGTCCGTACGAGGGCCATGTCGCGGAGGCGGAGCTTCCCCGGAATGTCTATCGACTCGATCCTGCCAACGGCCAGGCTCGCGTCGTCGCCGACGATTTCACCCGCCCGAACGGCCTGGCCTTCTCGCCCGACGAGGCTCGGATGTACATCGTCGATACCGGCATCAGTCACGGCGGCCCGTCGCACATCCGGGTGTTTGACGTGAACGGCGCCAGGCTGTCCGGCGGCCGCGTGTTCGCCGAGGATTTCGCCCCTGGCATGACAGACGGGCTGCGCACAGATCAGGAGGGCAATGTCTGGTGCAGCATGGGCTGGGCCGAACCAACCGAGGATGGCGTGCGGTGCTACGAGCCGGGTGGGGACCTGATCGGCAAAATCCACCTGCCGGAAACCTGTGCCAATCTGTGCTTCGGCGGCAGGAAACGCCACCGGCTGTTCATCGCGGGCAGCACGTCGGTGTACTCGGTCCACCTCAACGTCGCCGGCGCGCAGCGGCCTTGAGCCATCGAGGCTGTGAAAGCGGCCAATCTCTGATATGACTTCAAGCGCACCCCGGATCGAACCGGGCGGGAGGGAGGTCACCATGAAGCGAATGATCGATCGACGCAGCATCCTTCGTGCGGGCGGCGCCGGGCTGCTCGCGAGCAGTGCCGGCCTCCCCCGCCCGGCGATCGCCGCGGGCAAGACCTACCGCATCGCGCTGTCGAATTCCTACATCGGCAACAAGTGGCGGATCGAGATGGAGAACGTCTTCAAGGCGGCGCTGCAGATGGAGCCGTTCAAGTCCGAGGTGGAAGGAAGCTGGTACAACTCCGGCAACGACGCCAGCAAGCAGTCCCAGCAGATCTCGCAGCTCATCTCCCAGCGGGTGGATGCGATCGTGGTGAATGCTGCTTCGCCGACCGCGCTCAATGGCATCCTCAACCAGGCGGCCGCTCGCCGCATTCTGGTCGTGTCGTTCGACAACGTGGTGACCACCGAGAAGGCATTGAAGGTCAATACCAACCAATTCGAATTCGGCCGACGGATGGCCGATTGGCTGGCGCAGAAGCTGGGCGGCAAGGGCAATGTCATCATGGTGACCGGTGTTGCCGGTACCTTCGTTGACCAGGACCGCAACAAGGGCGCCGAAAGCGTCTGGGCCAAGAACCCCGGGATCAAGGTGGTAAATCGCTTTACCGGCATGTGGGACAGCTCGGTCGCCGAGCGCAACAGCTCGGCGGTGCTGCCGTCGCTGCCGCAGATCGACGGCATCTGGTGCCAGGGCGGCACCGACGGCGTGCTCAAGGCTTTCATCGCGGCGAACCGCAAGCTGCCGCCGACGGCCGGCGAGGCCGAGAACGGCTTTCGCAAATTCATGATCGGCTACATGGGCCACAAGGTGGAGGGGATTTCCATCGGCCAGCCGCCGTTTCTCTCGGTGGTCTCGCTCGCGCTGGCGCATCGGGCACTTATGGGAAGCTATCCGAAGCAGGACATCACCATCCCCTTCCCCAGCGTGACCAACGACACGGTCAAGGTGGGCGAGACCGTGTTCCCTGACTTGCCTGACAGTTTCTTTGATGACTTCACGGACAGCGGCCCAAACGCGGTGGTCAAGTTGTGCAGCGGCGCGGCGTTGGAAGGAAAGCCATGCAGCGGGACGCTTGAGGTCAATCTGCCCAAGGCATGATCGACCTCCCGCAGCCCCTGGTGGAAGGCAACCGATTGGTCAAGTCGTTCGGCGGCGTGCGCGCGCTCGATCAGGGGTCGTTCGGCGCCGCTGCCGGCGAGGTGCATGCGCTCGTCGGCGAGAACGGCGCCGGCAAGAGCACGATGATCAAGGTGCTGGGCGGCCGGCTTCGCCCAGATTCCGGGGCAGTCCGCATCAAGGGCCGGGAGGTCGCCCTGTCCGGCCCGCAGGACGCGCACTGGCTCGGCGCCTGGACGGTGTTCCAGGAGCTCACGTTGCTGCCCTGGATGACCGTTGCCGAGAACCTGCTGCTCGCGCGCGAGCCGCGCGGGTCGCTGGGCTTGATCGATCGCCGACGATTGCGCCGCGACGCCGAGGCGCTGCTCGCCGGCTTCGACATGACGCATATCGACCCGCTGGCGCTTGTCGAGGACATCTCGCTCGCCGAACGCCAGATCATCGAGATCGTCCGCGCGATCAGCAATCAGCCGGACATTCTGTTCCTCGACGAGCCGACCTCCTCGCTGGTGGAGCGCGAGGTCGCTTGGCTGTTCGCCCAGATCCGCCGGCTGCGTGGGCTCGGCACCTGCATCGTGTTCACCTCCCACCGCTGGAATGAGATCAGCAACATTGCCGACCGCATCACTGTCTTTCGCGGCGGTCGTGACGTGGGCACGTTCGAGACGCTGGCCGAGGACGACGCGGTGACCCTGATGACGGGCCAGCGGGTTGATACCCTCTATCCGCCGCTGCCCGCGCTCGCGGCGCCCGCACCGGCGATGCAGGTAAGCCATCTTCGCGGCTCGCGGGTGAACGACGTCTCGCTCACCCTGCACAGGGGCGAGGTGCTGGGCGTCGGCGGCCTCGCGGGGCACGGCCATCGCGAGCTCTTTTTCATGCTGTTCGGCGCCGAGCGGAGCGATGCGGGGATTTTGGCGCTCGACGGCAAGCCCTTGCGCATCCGCAATCCGCGCGATGCGGTGCGCCGGCGCGTCGGCATCGCCCTCGTGCCGGAGGACCGCAAGACCGAGGGCCTGCTGCTCGCGATGAGCGTCGAGCACAACCTGACCCTCGCGATCCTGCGGCGTATCTCGCGCTTCGGCATCCTGCGCCGGCGGCTGGAGCGGCAGCGGGCCGAGATGCTGATCGCGCAACTGCACGTGCGCAGCCCCGGACTCGGCGCACCGGTCGGCGCGCTCTCCGGCGGCAACCAGCAGAAGGTGCTGGTCGGACGCTGGCTGTTGGCGGAAAGCCGCATCCTGCTGTTCTACGATATCACGCGCGGCGTCGATATGGCGACCAAGCACGAGATGTATGCCCTCATGCTCCGCCTGGCAGCGGAGGGCCGCTCGATCCTGTTCTACTCCAGCGACGCCGAGGAACTGGCGCACCTGTCGCACCGGGTGCTGGTGATGCGCGAGGGCCGGATTGCTGCCGAGCTGCACGCCCCCGGCATCACCGCCGAGCACATCGTCTCGGCGGCCGTGCGGGACCGCCTTGCCGCCTGACGCGACAGGCGCGGCACTCGCCCTGCCCACGCGCCGGCGGTCGCGCCTCGCACACGGGCTCGGGCAGAATGCCGGGCTGTGGCTTGCGATCGCGATGCTGGCCACAAGCCTGATCCTCTACTGCGCGATCTACTACGCTGCCCAGCAGCGCTTTCCCGGCGGCTTCGAGCTGACTTCGACGGTGAACAACACCATGCCGCTGGTGTTCGCCGGCATCGCGCAGACGGTGGTGGTGATCACCCGCGGGCTCGACCTCTCGGTGGGCGGCGTGATCGATCTGACGAACGCAATCGCCGCGATCGCTTTGCCCAAATCCGGGGCCGGCATGGTCGGAGTCAGCCTTCTGGTATTGGGCGTCGGTGCGGGATGCGGGTTGCTGAACGGGGTGCTGGTCGCAATCGGGCGGCTGCAGCCTATCCTGGTGACGCTGGCGACACTGTCGATCTTCCAGGGCATCGCGATCCGTGTGCTGCCGCAGCCCGGCGGGACGGTGCCCCCATCCTATACCGATGTGCTTGCCAACCCGAACTGGCCATTCTCGCTGCTCTATCTGGTGCTGGCGGGACTGCTCTGGATGCTGTTTCGCCGCTCGCGGCTCGGCGTCAGCATCTACGCAGTCGGTAACGACGAGACGGCGGCTGAAAACAACGGCATCCGTGCTGCGCGCACCAAGATCGCGGCCTATGCGCTGAGCGGCACGCTGGCGGCCTGTGCCGGGCTGTTTCTCGCCGCCACATCGACTGCGGGCGACGCGACCACGGGCAACAGCTACACCCTGACCTCGATCGTCGCGGTGGTGCTGGGCGGGGTGAACCTGTTCGGCGGACGCGGCAGTGCGATCGGAGCCATGCTCGGCGCCTTCGTCACCACCATGATCGTCAACATCCTGTTCTTTGCGCAGATCAATCCGCTGTTTCAGGCATTCTACGAGGGGCTGTTCCTGGTGATCGCCGTGGTGCTGGCCGGCGGGGTCGGCCGGCTGATGCGCAGGCCGCGTTGACCGCGCCAGGGTCCGGTGCGGCGCGCGAGGCGACGCCCGCGCCCAAAGCGGTTCGCGGCTTCGGATCGGTCGAGCGTCGCCGCATCGCCTATGCGTTCTGCGCCGCGGTACTCCTGTTCGCGATTGGCGCCGTCGTGCGCCCCGGCTTCGTCCGGCCGGCGAGCATCGAGGCGGTGCTCGTCGTCGCCTCGTTCGTCGGCCTGGTGGCCGCCGGGCAGACCTTCGTCATCCTGATCGGCGGCATCGACCTCTCGGTGCCGTGGGTGCTGAACGCGGCGGCGATCCTGATCGCGACCAGCTCGCTGGGACAGGACGCCCGCGCGGCCTATGCGCTGGCACTCACCTTGGGAATGGGCGCGCTGGTGGGGCTGCTGAACGGGCTCGGGATCGCATTGCTGGGCGTGCCTGCCGTGGTGATGACGCTGGCGATGGACGGCATCATGGAGGGGCTGACGCTCGGCCTCTCCGGCGGCCTGACCTGCGCCACCTGCGCCTCCTACGCGCCGCCGATCGTGCAGGTGGCGGTGCACGGACATGTGCTCGGCATCCCCGCCGTGCTCTATCTCTGGCTGGTCGTGATCATCGCGGTGTCGTTCGTGCTCAGCCGTACGAGCTTCGGGCGCAGCACCTACGCGATCGGCAACAACGCGCGCGCGAGCTTCCTCGCCGGGATGAATGTCACCGCGACGACGGTGGCGCTCTACGCGCTCAGCGGGTTTTTCGCCGCACTCGCCGGCGTCATGCTGGTCGGGTTCGGTGGCCAGGCGAGTCTCGGAATGGGTGATCCCTACCTGTTCCAGTCGATCGCCGCGGTCGTGATCGGCGGCGTCTATATCCTGGGCGGGCGCGGCCATTACATCGGATCGGTCGCAGGCGCCATCAGCCTTGTCACGCTGGTCAGCGTGCTGATGGCGATGAACATGCCCGAGTATGGCCGGAGCATTCTCTATGGCGTGATCATCCTGGCACTGCTGCTGCTCTATGGCCGCGAAACCGGGGAGAGCTGACGATGCCCCCGAGCGCGAACCCCGATCCGGAACACGGGCGCCTCGCCGGCGGATCGGCGATCGTCACCGGCGCCGGCAGCGGCATCGGCCGCGCGATCGCGCTCGCCCTGGCGCGCGAGGCAATGCGGGTTCTCCTGGTCGGGCGTCACATCGACCCTCTTCGCCAGACGGCGCAACGGGCCGGTGCCGCCGCCGGCGCGGAGGTCGTGGCTGCCGACCTGGCGACCGAACTCGGTATCGCGACCGTCGCGCGTGCCGCACCCGCATCGCTGCGGGTGCTGGTCCACAGCGCGGGACATTTCGTGCGCCGGCCCGTCGTGGGAACCGCCGCACCGGAATGGCGCATGACCGCCGCCGTGAACGTGCACGCGCCAATGCTGCTGACCGCCGCGTGTCTCGGCGCCCTGAGCGCGGCCCGCGGGCATGTGGTGTTCATCAATTCCAGCGCCGGCCTGCAAAACGGCGCCCCCGGCACGGCCGCCTATGCGGCAAGCAAGCACGCCCTCCGCGCGGCGGCCGACGCACTCAGGCAGGAGGTCAATGCGCGGGGCATCCGCGTGCTGAGTATCTTTCCCGGTCGGACCGACACGCCGATGCAGCAGGCGGTGCTGCGGGCCGAGGGCCGCAGCGCAAAGCCGGGCGCTCTGCTCGCCCCCGAGGACGTGGCGGAGATGGTTGTCGCGGCGCTGCTCCTGCCGCCGCGCGCAGAAGTCACGGAGCTGGCGATTCGTCCGTCGCTGCCGCTGTGACGGCGTTTGCGTCAGGGCGCAGCAGCCCTGCCTCGTGCAGGGCGCATGCCGCGGCGGCAACCGAGCCGAACGGCTTGCCTGCGCGCTCGGCAATGTCCAGCAGACTGTGCCGACCGTCGCAGAGATTGAGCACCCAGAGCAGCGTGAGCGTGTCGAAGGCGGAGCCGGCGCCGTCCGAGGAGCCCTGGCCGCCAATCTTCGCGTAGAGGCCGCGGCGCCCGAGTTGCGGCTCGCCATAGGGGCAGGTGTTGATCCAGGTTCCGTCCGCTTCCGCGAGCTCGATGATGCGAGCCAGGGTCGCGAGCGAGTTCGCCATCGCGTCGCCGCGCACGAAGGCGAGGTTGTCGGCCGAGGTATGATATTCCGGAAACGTCCCGTTCGGAGAGCGCATCAGGCAACCGACCGGCAGGTTGAAGCCGGGCGAACAATACTGCCGTTCATCGTAGCCGTAGGGCACGAAACCAAGCACCCGATCGCCCTGGCCCGCCTGGCTCAGGACGTGGGCGGCATAGCGGTCGATCGGCGCATCCCCGCGCCGCGAGCGCTTGTAGGTCGGCGGTGCGGGATCGCCGAGGCAGCTCAGGACGAGGCCGTGCGACACGCGCCGCGCTGCGTCGCGATTGGCGGCAAGCCAGGCGATCGCGCCGATGGTGCCGGGGATGAACAGGAACCGATAGGTCCACCGCGGTTTCGGCCGCTGGTGCAGCGCGCGGGCGAGCTCGATCGCGACCGCGATTGCGGACAGGTTGTCGTTGGCGAGCGAAGGATGACAGCAATGGACCGATAGCAGGAACTCGCCTGGCTCCTGCCCCCGTACTACGCACTCGCCATAGGACAGGCTGCCGGCGATCAGGCTCGTGTCGATGGTCACGCGGTAGGCGGCATCGGTCATCGCCAGCCGCTCGTTGTGCGACAGGCAGAAACCCCAGGTGTCGGCATAGTAGGCGGTACGATACGGAATCAAATCCGGCTGCCCGGGAAGGCTGTGCAAATGCCGGTCGAGTTCGCTGCGGGAGACGACCCGATCGACCGGAACGCTGTACTGGAGGAGGTGGAGGTTGTTGTCGGCGAAATCGATTGCCCTGCGGCCGTCCAGGCTGCGGATCGTGGCACCCCGGACGATCCATTCCTTCGGAATCTCCCAATCGAGGACCGGAGTTCCGCTTGGCACCTCGTGCATCTGGAGCGGGACCTGCCCGGCGATGTAGCGCAGCGTGTCTCGCAGGCCCGGGCCGGTGATGCTTCGGCAGATCGGAAACAGAGCCTCAACATGCGCACGCAATCGGCCCTCCATCCCGCTCATATCAGCCGCTCCTCTGCCGCGGCCAGGAAAGCACTTCGGCCGGAAGGCGGCGAGCGCGGCATCACCTCAACCTCCGGTAGCTGACGGCATCGTGAAGTGTGCGCGGTCGCCTATTGCGATCAAGTGCGGGACAATTAAGCAAGCGATCGACACTGCACCGGGATCAGCCGATGAACATCCGCAAGGCCGTCATTCTCGCTGGCGGCTACGGTACGCGTCTCATGGAGGAGACGGAGACCCGGCCGAAGCCGATGGTCGAGATCGGCGGCAGGCCGATTCTGTGGCACATCATGAAGATCTACGCCGCCTACGGCACCACCGAATTCGTCCTGCCGCTCGGTTACAAGGGGCACATGATCAAGCAATATTTCGCCGAGTACCACCTCCACGCGTCCGACGTGAGCATCGATCTCTCTACCAACGCCGTCACCATGCTCAGGCGTAGCGCTGAGCCGTGGACGGTCACCATGGTGGATACCGGGCTTGATACGATGACGGGGGGACGGATCGCCCGGCTGCGGGAGCATCTGGGCGACGAGCCGTTCTTTCTCACCTACGGCGACGGGGTGGCAGCGCTGGATTTGCGGGCGCTCGCTGAGTTTCACGCCGGGCACGGCCGGGCCGTCACGATCACCGCCGTTCGTCCGCCATCGCGGTTTGGGTCGCTCGATATAGAAGGCTCGCTGGTCAGGGCCTTCCACGAAAAACCCCCCGGCGGCGAGACGTGGATCAATGGCGGGTTTTTTGTCATGTCGCCCCGCGTCTTCGATTACATCGAGGGTGATGCGACCGTATTCGAGCGCGAGCCGCTCGAGCGGCTCGCGCGCGACCGCGAGCTGGTGGCCTTCCAGCACGAAGGCTTCTGGTACTCGATGGACACGATGCGCGACAAGAAGCACCTTGAAAATCTCTGGGCTTCCAAAGATGCGCCGTGGAGGGTTTGGTGAGCGCGGCGGCTGGTTGCAGCAGCAGTTCCGGCCGATCCTGTCGCATCTGCGGCGCGCCGCTCAGCCGGACATTCGCCAATCTCGGCACCTCGCCGCTTGCGAACGCCTTCATCCACCCGGAGCGCGCCGACCGGATGGAACCCTTCTATCCGCTCCACGCTTTCGTGTGTGACGCGTGCTTTCTCGTGCAGCTTGCGGAATACGAGACGCCGCACGCGATTTTCGGCGATTATGCCTATTTTTCGTCCTATTCGGAGAGCTGGTTGCGCCATGCCGCCGAGTTCGCGGCGATGATGGTCGGACGCTTCGGCCTCAGTTCGGCATCGCTTGTCGTCGAGGTGGCCAGCAACGACGGCTATCTGCTGCAATACTTCCGTGAGCGGGGCGTCCCGGTCCTCGGCGTCGAGCCCGCGGCAAACGTAGCTCGGGTCGCTGCGGAGAAGGGCATCCCGTCGGAGACTGCGTTCTTCGGAGCGGCTACCGCCCGGCGCCTGCGCGAGGCGGGCCGCGCACCGGATCTCATGGTGGCGAATAACGTACTCGCGCACGTGCCGGACCTGCATGATTTTGTCGAAGGCTTCCGAATCCTGCTGGCACCCGATGGCATCGCGACCTTCGAGTTCCCGCACCTGCTGCGTCTGATCGAGCACAATCAGTTCGACACGATCTATCACGAGCACTTCTCCTATCTCTCGCTCGGCGTGGTGGAGAAGCTGTTCGCGCAGCACGGCCTGACCCTGTTCGATGTCGAGGACCTGCCGACCCACGGCGGCTCGCTGCGCATCTTTCTCCGCCACGCGGCGAATGCGGCGATCGCGGTCGGGCCGGCCGTGGCGGCGCTTGGTCGGCAGGAGCGGAGCTTCGGGCTTGACCGACCGGAGACCTACGCCGCCTTTGCCGAGCGCGTGGTCGCGATCAAGTGCGCGCTGCTGGATTTCCTGATCACGACGCGGCGCCGCGGCGAGAGCGTCGTCGCCTACGGCGCACCGGCGAAGGGCAACACGCTGCTGAACTATTGCGGCGTTGGCCCCGAATTGATCGCTTTCACGGTTGATCGCAGCCCGCACAAGCAGGGCTTGCTGCTGCCCGGCGCGCGGATTCCGATCCAGGCGCCCGAGTTGATCGAGGCGGCCGCACCGGATTACGTGCTCATCCTGCCGTGGAATCTGCGTGCGGAGATCACGGCGCAGCTCGGGTTCATCCGCCGCTCGGGTGGCCGCTTCGTCGTGCCGATCCCGGCGCTCGAGGTGTTCTGACGCAATCCCGCGACACAGGGCCGACGCAGCCGCTATCCCGCCGCGGGACGCCGGCGCCGGCCGCTTGATCGCAGGCGGAGGACCTCCTTTGCGGTCGCGAACACCCGAACCTCCGCACTATCCGGCCGGCCCGCCAAGGACCATAACGCGAATTCGGTCACCAGATAAATCGCGATCGTCGCGATGCCGGTCAACGCGCCTTGGACAAGCGCCGCGCCGCCCGCCGGCGCGCCCGGCTGCCAGCCAAGCCCGGCGCCATAGATCGCCGCGGCGGTGATGGCGCCCGCCGATGCAATACGGACCATGCTGCCGGCCGATTCGCGCCAGCGCACATCGCCGCTGCCGCGCAGTTGCAAGGTGAACAGCACCGACTCGATCGACACGCAGATGACGGCAGCGATCGCGACGAGGCTCATCTTCCCCGTCAGGGACGACACAGCATAGATCACGCCGACTTTTATTACCGCAGCGGCGGCGACCGCATAGAAGCTCTGCCGCACCTGACCGCGCGACGTCAGCACGGTCGTGCACACCCAGCTAAAGGGCGAGAACAAACAGAGCCACGCGAAGATCGCGACCAATGGTTGTGCGGCCGCCCAGCGCGGCCCCATCAGCACCGCCACGATCGGGCCGGACGCGGCGGAAATCGCGATGGTGAGCGGCATGACGATCAGCAGCAGTGCGGCAACCACGGATAGCGCAAGCTCCACCGTATTGGTGCCGCGCCGTTCGGCAACCGAGACGCCGGAGAACAAGGCGCGCGATGCAGGCGCCACCAGTTCGCTGAGCGGCAGCACCGCCAGCTCCGCCGCAAGCATGTACACGCCGAGCAGCGACGGCCCGAGCACCCGGCCGATAATGAAGGCGTCGCTCTGCTCCCAGACCAGGCTCGCGAGGCTGGATGCCCAGGTCCAGAACGAGAACCCGATCAGGTCGCGCCACCGAGAGAGCGTAAGGCGGGCCCGATATGGATGCACCAGGTAGGTCATCGACACGCGCGACAGCCTGGAGACGGCGATGCCGATCACCAGCGCCCAGTAGCTTCGCATGATCAGAGCCGCGCTGACGGTGGCGACGAACTGGCTGATGCGGGGCAGGAACAGCAGTTTGAATTCCATGCTGAACCGAAGGGTACGGCGAAATTCGACGATGCCGATATTCTCCAGCCCGGAGAAGGCGGCCAGGCCAGCGAGCAGCAGCAGGATTGGAAACAACCGGGGCTCGCCGAACCAGGCGCTGGCGATTCCGGCTCCGCCCGCGATCACCACCGCCGTCGCCACGCCGCGCAGCACCTGCATGGTGAAGGCGGTGTCGTAGAGTGCGCGTCCGGTCTCGGGCGATCGCACCAGCGCGTCCTGCACCCCGATTTCCGAGAGCGAGTTGATCGCGACCGAAAATGCTGTCGCCATGGCGACCAGCCCGAAATCTGCCGGCCTGAGCACGTGCGCCAGCACCACCAGGCTCACCAGGCCGAGCAGACGCGTCATCATGCGCCACGCGACCAGCCAGCCCGCGCCGATGGCCACCTTCCCGCCGAGGCCGATCGTGTCCTCGTCAGGCATGGCGGATCGCTGGTGCGGTCAAGGGGTGGTCCGTCTTTGGCGCATGACCCGGCGAGCGGTCATGCCGTCGTCCGGGGCGCGCCTGCCGCGGGTGGCGGGGGCGTCGCCAGCCGCCACAGAATATGCCGATGCAGCAGCCGGGTCACAGTCTCGCCATAGCGCGGCGTACGGCGAAGCGCGTGGTAGGCGTGCATTTCGAGATTGAGCTTGAGCAGCGCCTTGATCACCGGCCAGCGCAGCGGGATTCGCTGCCGGAACACAAGGTCTGCCGTCATCGGCAGCACCGGGAATATCCGACCGAGAGCGCCCGGGTTATCGCGTCGGATGGCGGCGATATAGGAAGCGGCCGGGGTTTGCTCGCGTACCAAGAGCGGCTCGGGAATTTCCATGTGCTTGCCGTGAAGCAAAGTTCCCGCAGCGATGGCCCAGTCATAGGCGTGAAAATACCGAGGTGGGAAGGACGCCTTCAGCGCGCGGGTTCGGTATAGACCGAAAATCCGCGTGTTGCGCGCAGGCGCGCTGAGATAGGCAGCGAGGTTCGTCACCGTGTCGGCGAGCAGCGGGTAGGTTCCGGCGATCGGCTGCCCTGCCCCGTCACGATCGTCGAACACGGACCGCGCGACACAAGCGACGACCCCGGGATCAGCCTCCAGCACTCCGAGCGTTTGCTCGACATAGCTCGGCAGGAGGTAGTCGTCTGCCGCCAGCCACATGAAGTACTCAGTCTTGGCTTGCTCGAGGACAAACCCGAAATTACCCGAGATGCCGAGGCTGCTTTCGTGGCGCGTGAAGGTCACCTCGGGATGGGTTGCGGCCAGCTCGCGACCGATCTGCGGCGTGGCGTCGGTGGAGGCGTTGTCGGACACCTGCACCAGCGTGCCGCGATGCGTCTGCGCGAGCGCGCTTTCCACCGCGCGGCGGAGCGTGGCGGCACCGTTGAAGACCGGAATTCCGATCGTCACCGTCACGCTCACGGCAATACCTTCTCGGCGGCGGCTTCGGCGACCGGCGCTGCGGGGCGCACGGCAGACCGCTTGAGCGCGAGCGCACGCTTCTCGACGAAGTGCCACGAAAGAGCGGCCAGTCCGAGCGCCACGGGCAGCGACACAAGGATGTTTGCGTACCACGTCACGGGTGGTCCAAGAAGATACGTCACCGATTGCTGGACCGGATAGGCGAACACATAGACCCCGTAGGAGAAATCGCCGCGGCGTGCGAGGTCGGGCAGGCGCACCGACCGGGCCATTGCGAGATAGATCACGAGGTAGGCGCCGAATAACGTGAAGGCGAGGCGGAACCCGCCCGTGGGCAGACTGGCCGCGAGGGCAACGGCGCTGAGCACCGCGAGGTGCCAGTCAAGCGGGACGCGATCCCGCCAGAGATACAGCGTGGCGCCGGCCACGAACGGCGCGCCGAATGACACGTAGTAGCCGCCCATCCATCGCCAGTTCAGCACCAGCACAACTGCCAGGAGCACCAGTGCCACACTTGGCCGAAGCAGCTTCAGCTTGCCGAGAGCGAGCACGCCGAGATACATCAGGAATTCGTATTGCAGGGTCCAGAGTGAACCGTTCACGACCGATGGGGTGGGGTTGCTCCCGAACACGCCTGGCAGGCCATAGCGCATGTCCAGCAGCGACGCATTGCCCAGCACGTAAGATGCCGAGGCGGGGTCGGCGAAATACGCCCGCGTGGAGAGCGATGTGAACGCCGGGCCCAATAGCACGGCCGTCAGCAGGACGGCCACGAACAGGGCGGGAAAGATGCGCAGGCACCGCGCCTTGAGGAAGCGCCTCGCCGCCGGAGCACGGTCGAAGCTTTGGGTGATCAGGTATCCGCTGATCACGAAGAACACCAGCACCGCGACCGAACCGAGATCGGTCTGCCGGCGGCTCAGAACCTCCAACGGCTGGGGCCAGCTTATACCCTGCGCGAGGGGAAACGCGTGCGAAACCAGAACAGCCAGCGCCGCGATGATCCTCAGCGCGTCGAAGTTGTTCCTTCGACCCCGGTTCCGCTCGGTCGCCATTGGCGGATGCTAGCAGCGTGCGGGCGGCGCGGCCAGCCGGCACATTGACAGCCGGCCCATTGGCAGCCCAGCTAAAGTGATTGTGACCTGCCGGGAGGTCCCGCACCGGTGCCGGAACGGCCCCGGCCGGCTACAGACTGAGACACGCCGAACCAGAGCGAGGAGGACGACTGCAATGCAGGGCCGCGGCCGATCCGTGCCGGGCGGAGGTCCGCCGGAAGCGCGATCCGGCGGCGCCGTTCCTTGAAGTGGCATGGCACGTCGGTGGAGGGCGCGCTCGTCATTGCGCCCGACCGACAAGGCGATGATCGCGGCTTCTTCGCGCGCCTGTTCTGTGAACGGGAGTTCGCGGCCGCGGGGCTGGCGTCACGTTTTGTGCAGATCAACAATTCCCTCACGGCACGCCGCGGCACACTCCGTGGATTGCACTATCAACTGCCGCCCGCGGCTGAGGTGAAGCTGGTGCGCTGCATCCACGGCGCGATGTTCGACGTGGTTGCCGATCTGCGCCCCGATTCTCCGAGCTATGGCCGGTGGTTCGGCACCGAGCTCACCGGCGCAAACCGTGCGATGATGTATGTGCCGAAGGGTTGCGCGCATGGCTTCGTGACCCTGACCGACGAGGTCGAGACACTCTACTTTGTCAGCGAGCCCTACGCCCCGGAACTCGAGCGCGGCCTGCGGTTCGACGATCTCTGGATCGGCATCCAATGGCCGATACCGCCACTCGAGATGTCGGCCAAGGACCGCGCATGGCCTCGCTTCGACCCCGTGATGCCCGAGGCGCAGCGTCTGTGCGGACTTCGCGGCACCATCGGCGGCACCGCAGCGGAGCGATCATGCGCATCCTGATCACCGGAAATATGGGCTATGTGGGTCCCGTGGTCGCGCGCCACCTGCGAGCGCGCTTCCCGCGTGCCGTCCTGCTCGGGTTCGATAGCGGCCTGTTCGCCCACTGCCTCACCAACACCGGCCCGCTGCCGGAAACGGTGCTTGACGCACAGTTCTTCGGCGACGTGCGCGACATGCCCGACGCCGTGCTCGAGCACGTCGAGGCGGTCGTGCATCTCGCCGCGGTATCGAACGACCCGATGGGCAATCGCTTCGAGGCCGCGACCGACGACATCAACCGCGCAGCCAGCCTGCACGTGGCCGAGCAGGCGCACCGGGCAGGCGTGCGCGCCTTCGTCTTCGCCTCAAGCTGCAGCGTGTATGGCTTCGCCGAGGCCGGCGCGAGGGGCGAAGGCGATCGGCTCGATCCGCTGACCGCCTACGCCCGCTCGAAGGTCGCGACCGAGCAGGGTTTGCAGCAGCGCGAACTGCCAGGCATGACGGTCACGTGCCTCCGCTTCGCCACCGCCTGCGGCATGTCGGACCGGCTTCGGCTCGACCTCGTCCTCAATGATTTCGCCGCCAGCGCTGTCGCCGCCGGCGAGATTGCGGTTTTGAGCGATGGCACTCCCTGGCGCCCCCTGATCGACGTCGGCGACATGGCGCTCGCCATCGAGTGGGCGATCGGCCGCTCGCCCGAGCACGGCGGCACCCATCTGGTCGTGAATGTCGGCTCTGATGACCGAAATCATCGGATCAGGGACCTCGCCGATGCGGTCGCGCGCGCGGTTCCGGGCGCGACGGTTTCCGTAAACGCGGCGGCGCCGCCGGATCACCGTTCCTATCGGGTGGATTTCTCGCGGTTCCGGTCGCTTGCTCCGGACCATCAGCCGCGCGTGGATCTGGCAGGATCGATCGCCAATCTCGTGGGCGGGCTTCGCGCGATCGGCTTCAGCGATCGGAATTTCCGCGACTCACCGCTGGTCCGTCTTAAGACACTCGCGAACCAGCTCGACTGCGGCCGCCTCTCGCCCGATCTGCGCTGGCGGCGATGAAGGCATCATGCCACCGATCGCATCGGCCGGGTCCGGTCCGGCCAGACACGCTCGCGCAGGTGTTGCGGAAGTAGATCGGCCGGATTGCCCGGCAACCCGCCCAGCACGTCAAAGAAGTAGTCGCACACCTCTCGCAGGCGCCGGAGGAACAATTCCAGATCGGCCGGTGTTGCGACGTGGGGTGTGAAGCCGGGGACCAGCGACGGGCTGTGATAATGCAACACGAATGTCCGGTGTCCCCGTCTGGCCATTGACCGGATAAGCTGGATCTGCTGCCTGGTCGAGACACCTTCAGGCGTTAGGGTGAAAATGTTCGCAAGCCCGAGGCGTGCCAGAATTCCTGGCGCGTCAAAGCTGGTGAGCAGCGGCGATTGCAGGGTCGCGCTGAGCCGCGGCCGCAGAGCCGTCAGCGGCCCGACCATCCCGCGCGACATGGGAACCGAGAGGATGCCGCTCGCCGCATCGCGATAGGGCTGCGCGTCGGCGGGACGAAAATCCACCCCGCCGCGGGCGGACAGACCGACGCCGGGCAGGAGGCTGAAATCCACCCTGACACCGAGCTGCGCCAAGGTCGACAGCGTGCGCGGGCCGAGGCCGTAGCGGCCCGCCTTGAAGAAAAGCGGGGAGATGCCAAGATTCTCTCGAATCGTGTTGACCAGCACCCGCAGTTTCCGCGCTTCCAGATCGGGCGGCAGATTGCCGCCATACGAGGGTTCTTTCTCGAATGGTGGGTTGATCCAGGGATGCAGTTGGGCGCCGATCAGGCACGCGTGGCGGTCGAAAATCCGCCGCAGCGGCTGGTATCCTTCCGCCTGCGACGCAACCGCATAGTCGACCACATAGAGGGGGCGGAGGCCGAACGGTTCAAAAATCGCCTGCGACAGTTCCTGGCTGGACATCGCCCGGACCGGCACCGGCGAGCGAGCAAGTGGCTCGCTCCAATCGAACTCGGTATCGGCATCGACCACGACGTAGAGCGTTGGTGGATCGTCAGACCGGGTCTGGACTGGCTCCAGGCGGACCCCTTGCATCTGGATGGCGGCCCGATTGTCGGAGTGAGATTGCCCGTCGGGAGCGCTTCGCGCCGGCAACAGGTGCGCCCGTTCCAGCAATCCGCCGGCGGCCGAACGTGCGATGCGGTGCAGTGCGGGCCGGCTCGGCCGGCCACCGCGGAACAGGTTGTGGCCGAAGGCGGCCGGAAGTATCACGCCGGCACGGAGTGACGCCTGCACTGTTTTCCACCAGAGCCGTCCGGCGTGCTCCATGATCCGGGCGGCACGATCCTCGCCCGGTTCGCGAGCCGCCAGGAACGCGGTCACGAGGCGCTCGAGCAACGCGGCCACGCGACGCAGTGTGGCGACATCCCTGGCCGGAATTCGGGCAACCAGATGCCTGGCCCCCAACACTGCCTCCTCGGCGGCGTCCTCGCCGAAGAGGTCCCGATAAGCGTCCGCAAGAACGGCCGCCACGACCGCGACCATCTCGTCGTATCGCGTAAGGGTCACGTTGTCGCGGTGCCGCCGATAGATGCCGAGATACTCCGGCAGCACCGCGACAGTGCCGATCCGCCACATGCGGTGCGAGAAGTCGAAATCCTCCGCGTAGCGGAACTCCTCCCGCAAATACACCCCGAGCCGTTGCACCGCATCGGCTCGAAACATCATCGTCGGATGACCGATCGGGTTCGCGACCAGGAACTGCCAGCGAAGCACCGTCGGGTCCGAGTCGGCGCCGGGCGGACCCCGCTTGACCACGCCGCTATCGAGATCCGCCATTTCGGTGCCCACCAGCACGACGTCCGGATGCCGGTCGAGGTATCGCTTCTGCTTGGCTATCCGCGTCGGCAGGCAGTAATCGTCGGCATCCATGCGCGCGATATAGCGGCCGCGCGCATACGGCAGGGCCCGGTTGAGGGAGCCGACGATCCCGGCGTTTCCGTAATTGCGGACGACCCGCAACCGTCGGTCGCGAACGCTCGCGAGGATCTCGGCGGTCCCGTCCGTCGAGCTATCATCGATGACGAGCAGCTCCAGATCCTCGAACGTCTGGCCAAGAACGCTTTGCACGCTTTGCAACAGATACGCTTCGGCATTGTAGGCCGGCATCAGCACGCTTACCGCGACGGTGCCCTTGGCCTCGCGCGGGTCTGCTTCCGCTTCCGTCGCCCGGGGGAGCAGACTCGGATCGGTAAAAAAGCTCTTCATCCGTTACCCGTTCCCCTTCGTCGGAAGCAGTCGTGTCCACGCGCGCCTCCCGCGATCTTGCCGCGGGTACGCGGGATCGTCGGTTGATCTCGCCCCGCCCGTCATGCGAGGACCACGACGGGATTACAGAGCAGGGCGGGCGCTCCGCGAGAAATGGCCATCAAGATAATTGTCCTCACCGGCTCCACGCCGCCGGTTCCGCAGCGAGACGTGGAAGGCCACTACCGTCGTTTGAAGCTGTTCATGGGCGCCATCGGCTCGGTGGCCGACGACGTGGACGTCATTCACATTGTGCCGGAGCGCGAGGTCGGGGAACACCCCGATGCCGCCGAATTGAATGCCTTGCAGGGCCGGCAATGGGGTTTTCCTGTGCATGTCTGTCTTATCCCGCGCCGCGATCGGCATAAGACATTCTTCAATCACTACGTTCGCGGCGTCGTCAGCGCGGCTGAACAACCGCTGATTCATAACTCAGCAGGCCCTGCGCAGGGTGCGGCTGTCGCCAAGGTCCTGTCACAAACTTGCGATCTTGTGTTCGTACACGGCCTTCCGGCGATGTGCGCGGTGCTGCGGAGCGGGAATCGCGGGGCCAAAATCGTCTTTGATCTCGACGACGTCGCCCATCGCGTGCGGATCAGGGCATCCCTGCAACCGCCGTTCAAGGCTCGGCAGCTGATGCTGCTCGCTCACGCTCCCGCGCTTCTGCTGGCCGAGCGGCTGGCCGCATCCCGGTCGCGACTGACCTTCGTCGCTTCGGAGATCGACCGCCGGAAGCTGCGTGCCCTCGGATTTGGCGCCGGCGTCACCGTCGTCCCGAATGCGGTTCCATTTCCGCGCGAATCGCCGAGGCTACCGCAGGAGCCGACGCTGCTGTTCATCGGCGATTTCGGCTACGATCCGAACCGAGAGGCGGGCGAGCGGCTGGCTCGCGCAATTCTCCCTCGCATTCGCCAGCAGGTTCCGGCTGCGCGGCTGCTCCTGGCGGGCAAGCGGGCCGAGCGGCTCAGCCGGTTCGCCGTATTGCAGCCGGGGGTCGAATGCCTCGGCTTTGTCGAGGACCTGGATCAACTATACGCGCAGGTGCGGGTGGTCTGCTGTCCCTTGCGCAACGGCGGCGGGACGCGCGTGAAACTCATCGAAGCCGCGACGTATGGTCGCCCCATGGTTGCAACAAGGGTGGGCGCCGAGGGATTGGACTTCATCGACGGGGCGGAGATTTTGGTGAGGAATGATGATGCCGGTTTCGCCGACGCTTGCGTGCACCTGTTGAGGAACGACGCGACAAGCCAGCAACTTGGCGAGGCGGCGCGCGAGAGGGCGGGCCGGACCTATGATGCGCGCCGGGTCGAGGCGCAGATTGCGGAGCTGCTCCGGAGCGCGATGCGTTAACATCCTTCGGGAAAAGGTTTGGTTCAGTGTCCGGATTGGCCGCGAGGCAGCCCGCCCCGGTTGCCGAGCCACCCCGCGAGGCGCGCGCCGCGTGCGCGGACGGCATTGCTCAGCCGCCGGCGAACCGCGCCGGCGAGAGGCCCCGCATACACCCTGACCGACGCCCGGCGCAGCTTGCGGTTGAAGTCGCTCCTGGGGTTCAGGACATCAAAAAGACGCCAATTGCTTCTCATCGTGGCATCGACATAGCGTCGCTGATCGAGAACCGGATGGATGAATGCATAGCTCTTGAGGCGAGCCAGATCGGTCTCCACGATCGGGGGTTGCCAGTCGTAGAGCTCCGTCGAACCAAAGCTCGAGATCTCCGCAATCTTAAATCCGCGGCGGGCGAGCTCCGTCGGGATGAAGCCCTCGCAGAACGGCCAGCGCTGCAACCGCCCTTCACGATAGAGATGCGACAGCGCAAGGCGACGTTCGAACAGGGCAGCCACTGCTGCGCAAGAGAAAATCGAGAAGCAGATCAGCCGCTTCTTCACGAGAGCGAGGTCATAGACGTCGAGGCAACTCGCCGTGTGCGGCCATTCGCCGACCGCCTCGCCCTTGGTCAGGGCCATCAGCCCAATGCTTTCGCGCTCGGCGTGATCAATCATACGATCAATATTGCCGTTGATCGCAACGTCGTATTCTATCATTACGTAATAGCGATAATTCGGATGCAATCGGAAGAAGTAGTACAAGGGGTAATCTCCATTGTACCACAGCATTCGGCGGGCACCGCCGTCCGTGAGCCCGAGCGCCGTGACGCCCTCCGCCGTATGGCTGACGACCCGGCCCGCATCGACGGCAACGGGTCCGCCGGTCTCGTCAAGGAGGACGAAAACGTCGCCGCCGCGAGCGCTCGGCAGAAGCCGCCGATATTGCCGCGCGACGTAATCATTCCAAATATGCGTCCGAAACAGGACCGCGTACTTGTGCTCGTTCGAGGCCTCCGTCATCCGGCGTGCGCTCCAGTTGGATTGCCTCGGTCGCGCGGTCTATCGCCGCAGCCTTCTATCCGATATCACCGCCCGGCGGCAATCCGGCACGGCAATCCGGCACTCGGTCATGATCGGCTGTCGCTTTGGCATGGAAATCCTGTCCTGGGCACGGTACGTTCGTTCGAGGCAGCGCGCGCCTGGAGGGCATCGGCGTGTTTGACTGGCTGATCGTGGGCGCCGGGTTTGCCGGCGCGGTCCTGGCGGAGCGGCTCGCGAA
The DNA here is from genome assembly GCA_963754235.1 of uncultured Alphaproteobacteria bacterium. GTDB lineage: Bacteria > Pseudomonadota > Alphaproteobacteria > Acetobacterales > Acetobacteraceae > DATAYA01. The sequence goes on from CAVWFK010000013.1 coordinate 129,821, forward strand.
CGGCCGCGGTGAGCGCGTTCTGGTCATCGACCGGCGGCCCCACGTCGCCGGCAACGCGTACGACCACCTGGATGCCGCCGGCGTGCTCGTGCACCGCTTCGGGCCGCACATATTCCACACCCAGTCGAAGGCGGTCCTCGACTACCTGTCGCGGTTCACTGCGTGGCGCCCGTATGAGCATCGCGTTCTGGCTCGCGTGGACGGGCTGCTGCTGCCGATCCCGATTAACCTCGACACCGTCAATCGTCTCTACCACCTTGACTTGTCGTCCGATGAGCTCGAAGCGTGGTTCGCCGCCCGCGCCGAACCGGTCGCCGAGATCCGCACATCGGAGCATGTCGTGATCTCGCGCGTCGGCCGCGAGCTCTACGAAAAATTCTTTCGGACCTACACGCGCAAGCAGTGGGGCCTTGATCCCTCCCAGCTCGACGCCTCGGTCACGGCACGCGTTCCGGTGCGAACCAGCCGCGACGACCGCTACTTCACCGACGAGCATCAGGTCATGCCGCGCGACGGCTACACGCGGATGTTCGAGCGGATGCTGGACCATCGCAACATCGACCTCATGCTCGGCGTGGACTACCAGTCGGTCCGGAACTCGGTGCGGTATCGACGCCTGATCTGGACCGGCCCGATCGACGAGTTCTTCGCCTATCGGTACGGGCGTTTGCCTTATCGCTCGCTGCGATTTCAGCATCAGTCGATGGATTGCGAATGGTTCCAGCCTGTCGCAGTCGTGAACTATCCGCAGGACCAGGACTATACGCGCATCACCGAGTACAAGCACCTCACCGGCCAGCGCCACGACAAGACCAGCGTTACCTTCGAATATCCCACAGATACCGGCGAGCCCTATTATCCGGTGCCACGACCGGAGAACCAGGCGATGTTCAAGCGTTACGAGGCCTTGGCCGACGCCCGTCCGGACACTTGGTTCGTCGGCCGCCTCGCCACGTATCGCTACTACAACATGGACCAGGTCGTGGCGCAGGCGCTGGCCGTGTACAAGCGCATCAACAGCACCCTGCCGCAGCCCGGCACAGCGTGGCCGCAGCTGCCATCGGTGGACGACCAAGCGGCCGGATGAACTGGTTCAGGCTGCGCGCGACGGTGTCGACTCCTGTTGCAAATCCAACTCTGTGAGTTCCGACGTGGGTCGGCCGTAATTCGGATGCTCGAAGAGGTGAGCGACGAAGATTTGCTCATGCCACACCGCCGGCAGCCGCTGGCCGAAAAAGCGCAGGCCACGCACGGGCGCGATCTTGATACTCGGGTGCGTCGCGTTGAACTCGCTGATCGCCAGCAGCTCGCCGGTGAACTCGTTGTAGGCGTAGTCGATATCGCCGACGGTATCATCGAGATAGCAGGCCACTCGCGGCAGAAGGTATTCGTGCCTCGCCGTGAAAATCCGCAGGGCGGCGAGCGTCGAGGAGTAGTAGTCGAGATCGAACGAAATGAAACCGATCGGCGGCGGCTGTTCCGCTTCGCAGAACGAATCGACCGTATCCGCCACGTTGCCGATCATGAGCTTCGCCTGGCGGAGCCTGCGGCCGAGCTTCTCTAGGTCCATTCTGAAATAGCCTGCCTGCCACAGGTAGGGCATGTCGCGATAGTCGAGTGGCGGCGGCATGCCCGCTCCGGTATCGAAACCGTAGATCGCGACCCGAACGCCGGTCTCTTTGGTGACCTTCGCGGCGTGCATCTCCAGATTGAGGAGGCCATTCCCGCCGGCCACGCCGAATTCGAGCACCGACACCGCGGAATGGCCCAAACGCTTCGCGAGCTGAGCCGCGTGGAGCACGCCATGCCCATAGTACGGCCGCTCGATCGAGCCGATTTCCAGCTTGGTCGAATAGGAGAACAGGTCTAGCCGGCGATCGAGCCCGCGAAGGAGCAGGAAGCGAAGCGGTACCGGCTCTCGCAGGGCGTGCCGCAATCGACCGAGCATCGACATCCCTTCGCATGACCCCGCGATGTTGTTGCTGACCGCCCCTCGAACATGCCCGTCTCGAATATCGCCGTCTACTGCGTTCTTGCGCGATCCGGACCCGGCTCGCCCGCCAGCGGAAAGCGTGCCCATCGCATCGTCTTCAGATCGAGGCTGCAAAGCCGGGTGACGTGGTTCGCCAGGGCGTATTGCCGCACCCGATCCAGATAGCCGGGTGAATCAGGGTCCTTGAGTTGCCAGCCGGGAGGCTGGAACGTGGCTGCCCCGTTGATCGTCGGCAGATGGCGGGTTTCGGCGATGATCATGGCATCGACATTGTGGCTGTAGAACCCATCCCATTCTGGACCGAGAAGGCCCTCGGGTCGCGCTGTCGCGGCGAAGAAGGCCTTGCATCCCGGTGGCGGCGGCGGCACCGCATCGAGGCGGGCGAGTTCGTGCGCGCGGTCGAGCGAGACAGTGCCGGCAGTATTTATTTCCTCGGCGACCAACAGGCCGCAGACAAGGAGCAGCACGGGCAGCACGATCTTGCGAGCGGATGCGGCAAGGTAGAGCACGGCGATCCCGATCACCGGGGCAGCCAGGAAAAGCTGATAGCGGGCGACGACACGGGCCGCTTTGGCACCGGGGAACGCCTCATAGATGAACCACCACGCCGAATGCCCGCCGATGTTGACCGCGAGCGCCCAGGTCGCGAGCGTCGCGACGACGAGCGCCCGCAACATGGTGGCACGCCGCGGAACGAGCGCCTGCCGGGTCACGAGCACCGCGATGACGCCCCAGCCGAACAGCCACAGCAGTCCCGGCGGAAACCCGGTCATGCGCTCGCTCCATGCCGGCATGGTCGGCCGGATGGCGTGGTTCACGAATGCCACGATCCGTCCGTACAGAAGATTGCCATTGCCGACATGCATGAGGTCAGGCAACGAGAGCGTATTGCCGCGCACCTGATGGTAGGGATGCATACCGGTTTCGAGCGCCTTGGACAGATAGACCGCGAGGAAAGGAATGCTCGACGCGAAGAGGACGAGCAGGATGATCGCCGATGGCACGGCGTGCCGACGGACAGCCTCCCACCAGGGTCGCAGTCCTGCACGGCCGGCGAGGATCGTGTATGCCACGCTCATGAACGATCCGAAGAGGCAGAAGTACCACGCCATGTAGTAGGTCGTCAGCAGCCATGCGGAATAGAAAAGCCCGGCTGCAATTCCCCACAGCACGAAGCGCGCGCCCCGCCCCCGCAGGAGCGCTGCCAACATGCCGTCCAGCAGCATGGCCATGACCGGCGCGAACGCCACACCTAGAAGTTGGGCGTGGTGTGCCTGGACGAACAGGTTGTTGCTGATGGTAAACAGCGCGGCAGCGAAAACGGCCCAAACTGGCCGAAGATCGAGCAGTCGCCGCGCCGCCATATAGAAGCCGAAGAAGCCGATGAGGCCCACGACCATGCTGACGCATTCGCCGCTGAGGTAAGGGTCTAGCCTGGCCACGCGGAACAGCGAATAGATTGCACCGTACAGGAAAAAACTCTCATCATAACCGAGCGTCAGCCCGGCGGGATAAAAATAGCCCGTTTCGGACCAGTGCGAGAGGCCACGGAATACGTTGTACCAATGCTCCAGAACGGCAATTTCGATGACCTGGTCGTAGCGATTCCCGCGCAGGATGGTGAACCCGTTTAGGATCTCGTAGCGGTAGAAGAAAGCGACGGAGACGACGCCTACGGCGGTCACCAGCAGCATCAGCGCGGCACGCGCCCCGAGGCGCCGGACACTCGAACTCCGCTCCTCGCTTTCGTAACGTGCCCCCGCCGAGATGGGCCCACGCGAGCGCACTCCGGCGAGCGTCGTTGCGCCAATTGCGGTCGGCGTCTCCTGTGGCTGCATAATTCCGGGTTCCGTAAGTGCCCGGCAAGGATTGCGAATTTCCGCTTAAATTGAAAGCCCAATGATGTCCGCTATGCG
>CAVWFK010000014.1:0-71333 GCA_963754235.1 uncultured Alphaproteobacteria bacterium
AGGTTGGGGCTCCGCCCCAAGCCCCGCTGGGGCCGCCGGCCCCAGCCCCCTTTTCGTTAAGGATTCCAAGGGCGCCTGCCCTTGGCGGGGTTCGGGGCAGCGCCCCGATCTTCTCATTCCGCCGCCACGGCCAGCGCCGCCCTCTGCTGCTCCAGCCACGTGTGCATCTGTGCCGCCGCGTCGCGTCCGTCGCGGATCGCCCAGACCACCAGGCTCGCCCCGCGCACGATGTCGCCGGCCGCGAACACGCCCGGCATCGGGGTCATGAAGCTGCGATGGCTGATCTTCAGCGTGCCCCAGCGGCTCACCTCCAGTTCCGGTTCGTCCCACAATCCGGACAGGTCCTCCGGATCGAAGCCCAGCGCCTTGATCACCAGATCGGCGCCGGCCTTGAAGTGGCTGCCGTCGATCGGCTCCACCGACTGCCGCCCCGAGGCGTCCGGCATCCCGAGCCGCATCCGCACCGCGCGCACGCCACCAACCACGTCGTCACCGTGGAATGCCTCGGGTGCGGAGAGCCAGACGAACTCCACGCCTTCCTCTTCGGCGTGCTTCACCTCGCGCATCGAGCCGGGCATGTTGGCGCGGTCGCGGCGATACAGGCATTGCACCGACGCCGCCCCCTGCCGCACTGCGGTGCGCACGCAATCCATCGCAGTATCGCCGCCGCCAATCACCACCACCCGCTTCCCGGCGGCATTCAGCGTGCCGTCGTCGAACGCGGCCACCGTATCGCCCAGCCCCTTGCGGTTCGACGCGGTCAGATACTCGAGCGCCGGCACGATCCCGGGCAGTCCCACGCCAGGGCCGCCAATGTCGCGCGCCTTGTACACCCCGGTTGCGACCAGCACCGCGTCATGCCGCGCCCGCAGTGCCGCAAACGGCAGATCACGCCCGATCTCGACGCCGAGGTGAAAGCGCACGCCGCCTTCTTCCAGCAATGCGGCGCGGCGCAGCACGATGGGCTTCTCCAGCTTGAAGTTGGGGATGCCGTAGATCAGCAGCCCGCCCGGGCGGTCGTGGCGGTCATAGATGTGCACCTGATAGCCGTGGCGGCGCAGTTCCTCCGCCGCTGCCAGCCCGCCCGGGCCGGCGCCGATAATGCCGACCGACTGTCCCCGCTCGGCGCGGGGGCGCAGCGGCCGCACCCAGCCCTGATCGAAGGCAGTGTCGGTGATGTAGCGCTCGACCGCGCCGATCGTGACGCTCTCGTAGCCCTTCTCGATGACGCAGTTGCCTTCACAGAGCCGATCCTGCGGGCAAATGCGGCCGCAGATCTCGGGGAAGTTGTTGGTGGCGCTGCTGACCTCGTACGCCTCCTCCAGCCGTCCCTCGGCGGTCAGCTTCAGCCAGTCGGGGATGTTGTTCGAGAGCGGGCAATGCACCTGGCAGAACGGCACGCCGCACTGGCTGCAGCGGCTCGCCTGCGCTGCGGCGCCGTCCTCTGCGAAGCGGCGGTAGATCTCGTCGAAGTCGCGGCGACGCTCCGGCACCGGGCGCTTGTCCGGCATCCGCTGCTTCAGGCGCACGAATTGCAGCATACGGTCAGGCATGATCGGCGCGTTGCCCCGGCAACGTGGTGACGTTCCGTTGCTATAGCGGCAGCCCGCGCGCCGACCAAGGTTTTTTGCACCGCAAGGGCAGCAATGCTGCCCCTCTTCGATCAAGGCTCTGGGCCTCGAACTCCGCGAGCCCCTATAGAGGGGGAGATTCGGTCCGATTCGAGACGATCTTCTCCTCCCAGCTTGGCGGCTTCTGGCCACCGCCGGGGCGATACTGGTCAAGGTAGGAGGGCACGACCAGCTCCATCGGCGTCGGCACCATACCGAGCGCTTCCAGCCCGGCCGCACTTGCGGCAACCACGTTGTCGCGCCCGAGCATCGCCAACTGATCGCGGGTGAACGGCTTGCCCGGCACGCGCTCGGCGATCGCGGCCTGCAATCGCGCGATCCCAGTCGGGATCGCGACCAACCGGCGATTGCGCTGCGTCACCTTGAGCACGTAGGCGACGATCTCGCGGAAGGTCATCACGTCCGGCCCGCCCAGCTCATACAGGCGGCCCGCGGCATCCTCGCGCAGCAGCGTCGCCACGATCGCGTCGGCCACGTCGCCGACATAGACCGGCTGCATCCGGGTCTGGCCGCAGATCACCGGCATCACCGGCGAGAGCTGGGCGATGCGGCCGAAGCGGTTGAAGAACTGGTCCTCGGCGCCGAACACCACCGAGGGGCGCAAGATCGTCGCAACGGGAAATCCCGCTCGCACCGCCTGTTCGCCGGCTGCCTTGCTGCGTCCATAGGCGCTCGGGCTCGCCGGATCGGCGCCGATCGCCGAGACATGCACCAGCCGCACCACCCCCGCCGCCGTGGCCGCCTGCGCCAGCCCGCCGGCCGCATCGGCGTGAATGCGTTGGAAGTCGCCGGCGCGGCGCTCGGCCAGGATACCGACCAGGTTCACCACCGCGCTCGCGTCCTGCACCGCGCGCGCGACCGGCTCCGCCTGCGTGATCGGCGCGTAGATCGGCACCACTTGCCCGACTTGACCGGCGGTGGCCAGGAACTGCGCGGCCACCGGGTCGCGACCCGCCACCCGCACGACGTAGCCGCGCGCCGCCAGCAGCTGCACGACGTAGCGGCCGATGAAGCCGGAGCCGCCGAACACGGTCGCCACGGTGCGCGTTGCCATTGTTTCCCCCGCTAAGGAAGCGCGGGGCTCTGCCCCGAACCCCGCCAAGGAGGCAGCCCTTGGAACCCATTCACGGGTCTGGGGCCGGCGGCCCCAGCGGGGTCGAGGGGCGGAGCCCCCGCCTTAGTTCCTAGACTTATCGACCAGCCGGTTCTGCCCGATCCAAGGCATCATCGCGCGCAACCGCTCGCCCACCTGTTCGATCGGGTGGCTCGCCATTCGTGCGCGCATCGCCTTGAAGCTGGTCTGGTTGACGCGATTTTCCAGCATCCAGTCGCGCGCGAAACGGCCCGATTGGATGTCGTCCAGCACGCGCTTCATCTCGGCCCTGGTATCGGCATTCACCACGCGCGGGCCGGAGACGTATTCGCCGTACTCGGCGGTGTTGGAGACCGAGTAGTTCATGTTGGCAATACCGCCCTCGTAGATCAGATCGACGATCAGCTTCACCTCGTGGACGCACTCGAAATACGCCATCTCCGGCGCGTATCCGGCCTCCACCAACGTCTCGTAGCCGGCCTTCATCAGCTCCACGAGGCCGCCGCAGAGCACGGTCTGCTCGCCGAACAGGTCGGTCTCGCACTCCTCCTTAAACGTCGTTTCGATGATCCCCGCGCGCCCGCCGCCGATCGCGGACGCATACGAAAGCGCGATCTCGAGCGCGTTGCCCGACGGGTTCTGCGCCACCGCAACCAGGCAGGGGACGCCCGCGCCGCGCTGGTATTCGCTCCGCACGGTATGGCCGGGGCCTTTGGGCGCAATCATGAACACGTCGATGTCGGGCCGCGCCTCGATCAGGTTGAAGTGGATGTTGAGCCCGTGCGCGAAGGCGATCGCGCGGCCGGGCCGCATGTTCGGCCCGAGCTTGTCCCGATAGAGCTCGCCCTGGCCCTCGTCGGGCGTCAGCACCATCACCACGTCGGCCCATTTCGCCGCCTCGGTCGCATCCATCACCCGCAGGCCCGCAGCCTCGGCCTTGGCGACGCCGGCGGAGCCGGAGCGAAGTGCCACCACCACTTCTTTCACGCCGCTCTCTTTCAGATTGTTGGCGTGGGCGTGGCCCTGGCTGCCGTACCCGACCACGGCGACCTTCTTCGCCTTGATCAGGTTCACGTCGGCGTCGCGGTCGTAATAGACGCGCATCCTTCCGGTCTCCTCGGTGCGAGCGGTTTGGGATCAGATCGTGCGGGTACCGCGGGCGATCGCGGCGACGCCGGTGCGCGACACCTCGGCCAGACCCAGCGGGCGCATCAGGTCGAGGAAGGCGTCGAGCTTGTCGGTCGCTCCGGTCAGTTCGAAGACGAAGCTCGCGGTGGTGGCGTCGACGACGCGGGCGCGGAATGCCTGTGCGATGCGCAGCGCGTCGCTGCGGCGCTCGCCCTCGCCCAGCACCTTGATCAGTGCCATCTCGCGCGCGATGTGCGGGCCTTGCTGCGTCAGATCGGCGACGCGATGCACCGGCACCAGCCGGTCGAGCTGCGCCTTGATCTGCGCGATCACCATTTCGGTGCCGGAGGTCACGATGTTGATGCGGCTGCGGTGGCGCCCGTCCTCGACCGGGGCGACGGTCAGGCTGTCGATATTGTAGCCGCGGCCGGAGAACAGGCCGATCACGCGCGCCAGCACGCCGGCCTCGTTCTCGACCACGACCGAGATCGTGGCGCTGCGCAGGTCGGCGGCGGGCATCAGGGGAATGCGCTCCAACCCACGGGCGTGGCCGCGCGGTTCGCGCCCTCTCCGCCCCTGCGGGCAGAGAGGGTTGGGGTGAGGTGGGGGCCAGCCGTAACGGCCTTACGAGAATGAACCACCTTCGCACACAGGTTGCGGCGTGAAAGCGCGGATCGGGAGCAGCGCCTCTGGGGCGTGTTGGTGTTCGCGCCGCCCTGGAGCATCCCCCACCTCACCCCGGCCCTCTCCGCCCCCAAGGGCGGAGAAGGAGTTGCACTTCGTCGGGCAGGCGGCGGCACGAGCACGAACATCACACCAGCACCAGCCCCTCGTCGGTGATCCCAGCCGCGCGGTCCTCGGTCTCGACGCCCAAGATCATCTCGTTATGCGCCGCCCCGGACGGGATCATCGGGAAGCAGTTCTCCTTGGGGTCCACCGCGATATCGGCGATCACCGCCCGATCGACGGCTAGCATCTCGCGGATCACGTCGTCCAGCTCATCGACGCTCTTGGCGCGCAACCCCACGGCGTGAAAACTCTCGGCGAGCTTGACGAAATCCGGCAGCGCCGCCGAGTAGCTCTCCGAATACCGGCCGCCGTGCAGCAGCTCCTGCCACTGCCGTACCATCCCCATATACTCGTTGTTGAGAATAAAAACCTTCACCGGCAGCCGGTACTGCGCGAGAGTGCCCATCTCCTGGATGTTCATCAGCACGCTCGCTTCGCCCGCGATGTCGATCACCAGCGCATCGGGATGCGCCACCTGCACCCCCGTCGCGGCGGGCAGCCCGTAGCCCATCGTGCCCAGGCCCCCCGAGGTCATCCAGCGGTTCGGCTGCTCGAAGCGGAAATGCTGGGCGGCCCACATCTGGTGCTGACCCACTTCGGTGGTGATGAACGTCTCGCGACCCTGCTCGCGCGTGATCTCATAGAGGCGCCGCACCGCGTGCTGCGGCTTGATCACCGCACCGCGCGCGTGGTCCTGGCGGAAACTCAGGCAGTCGGTTGCGCGCCAACCGTCGATCTGCCGCCACCATTCCGCGAGCGCGCGGCGGTCGGGTGCCCCCGAATCCGCTTTCCAGGCCGCGATCAGCGCCGCAAGGACGCGCGCCGCGTCGCCTACCACCGCGACGTCGACGGCCACATTCTTGTTGATGCTGGACGGGTCGATGTCGGCGTGGATTTTCGTGCTGCCGGGGCTGAACGCATCCAGCCGCCCGGTCACGCGATCGTCGAAGCGCGCGCCCAGCGCCAGCATCGCGTCCGCACCGTGCATGGCGAGATTCGCCTCGTAGGTCCCGTGCATGCCGAGCATCCCCAGGAACTGCGGATCGCTCGCCGGATAGGCGCCGAGGCCCATCAGCGTGCTGGTGCAGGGAAACCCCGTCATGCGCACGAACTCGATCAGCAGGGCGGCGGCGCCGGGCCCCGCGTTGATGACCCCGCCGCCGGTGTAGATCACCGGCCGGCGCGCGCGCTTCAGGATCGCGACCGACTCGGCGATGCGCGCCGGATCGGGCTCGGTGCGCGGGCGATAGCTGCGGTGTTCGCCCGCGTCCGGCGGCGCGTAAGGCGCGCGGCCGATCACAATGTCCTTCGGCAGATCGATCACCACCGGGCCGGGCCGGCCGCTGCGCGCGACATAGAATGCCTCGTGCACCACGCGCGCCAGATCCTCGCCGCGCTTGACCAGGTAGTTGTGCTTGGTGGCCGGCCGGGTGATGCCGGTGGTGTCGGCCTCCTGGAAGGCGTCGTTGCCGATCAGATGCGTCGGCACCTGGCCCGTGAGGCACACGACGGGGATGCTGTCCATCAGCGCATCCACCAGCCCGGTCACGGCATTGGTCGCCCCCGGCCCGGACGTCACCAGCACCACGCCCACGCGGCCGGTGCTGCGCGCATAGCCCTCGGCGGCGTGCACCGCGCCCTGCTCGTGGCGGACCAGGATGTGGCGGATCGCGTTCTGCCGGAACAGCGCGTCGTAGATCGGCAGCACCGCGCCGCCGGGATAGCCGAAGATCACCTCGACCCCCTGCTCCTTCAGTGCCTGCAGCAGCACTTCCGCGCCCGACCGCGCCTCGGCTTCGGCCATCATCGCCTCCTGTCCGGTCCGACGATTACGGCGGATGCTGCGGCGCGTCAACCGTCGGACGAACAAAGTTGAACAGATCAGCCATGTCCCGATGCGAAAATTGCTCAATTGCCGTCATTCGCGCACGGATCGTGCGCACCCGCTCGGATGGCGCAAGCGGATGGTGCCGGAACCAGGTTGCCTGGCGCTTCGTGTACTGCCCTGTCGCCGCCCGCGCCTGCGCCGCCGCCTCCTCCAGGGTGATCTCGCCGCGCAAATGGGCGGCGAGATCCGGCACGCCGTGCGCGCGCATCGCCGGCAGCGCCGCATTGAGGCTTTGGGCCAGCAGCGCTCGCACCTCCTCCAGCGCGCCGGCCGCGAGCATGTGCGCGAACCGCGCCGCGATCGCTGCGCGCAGCGCCGGGCGCGGCGGGTCCAGCAGCACGGCGCGGAACCGAAACGGCGCCGGCGGCAGGCGCGGCCCCGCCTGCCACGCCGCCAGCCCTCGCCCGGTGCCAGCCCACACTTCCCACGCCCGCGCGATCCGCTGCGCGTCGGTCGGGCGCAGTCGGAAGGCAGTCGCCGGGTCGTTCGCCGCGAGGTGGGTGTGCAGTCCGGCCGGCCCGAGTTCCGCGAGCAGCGCCCGCGCCTCGGCGCGTGCGCGACCGCCGGGATCGGGGATTTCCGACACTCCCTCGGTGAGCGCGGAAAGATACATCCCGCTGCCCCCGCACAGGATCGGCAGCCTTCCGTCGGCCCGCGCCGCCGTCATCGCCGCCAGCGCCGCGCCCCGCCACCAGGCGACGTTGCCCGCCTCGGTTGCCGGCCGCACGCCATAGAGATAGTGCGGCGCGCGCGCCTCCTCGGCGGCCGAGGGCCGCGCGGTCAGCACGCGCAGCTCGCGATAGACCTGCATCGCGTCGGCGTTGATGACCACACCTCCCAGCGCCTCGGCCAATGCCAGCGCCAGGACCGACTTGCCGCTTGCGGTCGGTCCGGCGACGATCAACGCCTCGGGCAGCGCCGTGGGCAGCGCGGCCGGCGCGCCTTGCCCCTCAGCGACCGGCCTGCCATTCCCCTCGCCCATGTCCTTTGTTCTCACCCTCGTCGCCGCGCGGGAAGCCGCCCCGCTCGATGCCGGCGAGATCGCCGCCGCTCGCGACGCGGTGCGCGGCGGGCAACCCGACATCCTCGCACCCGGCGAGGCGGCCGACATCCCCTGCGAGGCGGCACCCGACCTCGACGCGGTGCGCGCGGCGTTGGGTGGTGCCGCCATCGACCCGCTGGCGACATCGGCCGAGGGCCGGCGCAAGGCGCTGCTGCTCGCCGACATGGACAGCACCATCGTTACGAGCGAAACGCTCGACGAGCTCGCCGCCTTCGCCGGGCTGAAGGACCGCATCGCGGCGATCACCCGGCGCGCCATGAACGGCGAGATAAACTTTGCCGCCGCGCTGCGTGAGCGCGTCGCCCTGCTGCGCGGCCTGCCGCTCGATGCGTTGGAGCGCACCTGGGCCGGCGTGCGGCTGACGCCGGGGGCGGCCACGCTGGTCGCGACGATGCGCGCACACGGGGCGCGGACGGTGCTGATCTCGGGCGGCTTCACCTTTTTCACCGGCCGTGTCGCCGCCCTGACGGGCTTCGACGCGCACCACGCGAACCGGCTGCTGGATGACGGAACGGCGCTGACCGGAGAGGTGGGGGAGCCGATCCTCGATCGCGACGCGAAACGGGCGACGCTGCTGGAGCTTGCGGCGGCCGCCAATCTGCCGCTCGCCGCGACGCTCGCGATCGGCGACGGCGCCAACGATCTCGGGATGCTGCGCGCCGCGGGGCTTGGGATCGCCTTCCGCGCCAAGCCAATTCTGGCCGCTTCCGTGGCCTGCCGGATCGAGCACGCCGATCTGCGCGCGGTGCTGTTCGCGCAGGGGTTTCGAGCGGACGATCTTGCTGCCTGATCAATTTGTACCGCTGCACAGTGATTGCGACTCGTCGCCGAGCTTGGGATAAACGCGCCAGCTTGTCACGGGCGCGCTCGGTGGTGAACATTCACTTGATCCGGGCGCTGGAGGCGTTGCGCTGTTACTGCCAGGCCTTGGCTTCGGCGACCAAGGCATTGGCCATGCAGCACGCCGATCTCTATCTCCACCATGTTGTAGCCGTCCGTTGATCAGCACGGTTGACGCGCGTGGCGTGTGACGGGAGAATCCTGCGGGCGCGACCTGTCTGGGAGCCGCGGCGGTGGACATCGACACCGAGAAGATCGACGAGGCGGTACTCGCGCTGCTTCAGCTGACATTGCACAATACCGTCCGGGCCTGGAAAGGTCACGATTGGGACGCGCTGGACCGCTTGCATCGCAAGGGGATGATCCATGATCCGGTCGGAAAGGCGAAGTCCGTCGTGCTCACCGACGAGGGGCTCGCGGAGAGCGCGCGCCTGTTCAGGAAACTGTTCGGCAGACCTGGGAGGTAGACGCGGCGGTCAGGCTGCTGCCGCCAGGGGTGGCTATTACTCCTCCCGCACCAATTCCCGCATCTGTCGTGCGGTGCGCAGCGTGTGCCGGCCCTTCATCGGCGCGTGCAGGAACCGGTTGACGGCCGACGCGATCACTGACGCTTGCGCGGGCAGCACCGAGATCAGCCGTCCCGCCGCCAGCAGCGTCTTGAGAAGGTGGACGGAGATGATGAAGCGGTCACGGCCGTGGTCGAACAGCGCATCTGTCTCCTGCGCCAGGAATTGCCGGATGTCGGCCACCGCGAAGCGCTCCTCGTCCAGCGTCGGATCGACATAGGCTGCGTTGCGGCCGACGAAACAGGCCATCTGCAGCAGCACCGCGGGCCATAGCTCCGGCCGAAGGCTGACTGCAATGCGTGTCGCGTCGGCGAAGGTCAGCGCATGGGTGAAGTCGAGCCAGCCGACATTATCCGCGAGCTTGGCGTCGGTGCGGGTCAGCGCGCCGGCATCGACGTGCAGCAGCGTCCAGGCCGCCGCCTCCACCAGCACGGGGAAGATGGTCTCGGGCGCATGGCGCCGGCCCCAGCCCGCGACGACAGCCATCGCGCTCTTCGGTCCTCGTCTGCGGAGCGCCGCCGGCTGCAGCGGTGTCCCGTCGCTTCCCTGCCCCCAGCCCGCGAGCTGCGACGAGTAGTCACGGAACTCCGGCAGCAGATCCTCGCGCGTTGCATTGATCAGGCTGCGAGCGAGCATTAGCAGCAGAGGCTCGTGCGATGCCGGCCCGAGACGTTCGGCAAGCTCCGCGGTTTTGACCGCGTAGATCAACGAATGGCCGAAATCCGCGTAGTGCGACAGCGCGGAGCTGACGAGCACCGGAAGCAACGCGCTGGGCCGAAGCCCAGCCGCAAGCGCCCCGCGCAGGCGGGCAATCGCCGCCGGCTCATCCTCGCTCTCGATCGCGGCCAGGAACGCCGTCTCGTTCCAAGGCCGTTCGCCGGGCGGGAACGGTGTCGGCCGCCCCGTCCGCGCGTCGTCCGCAATGTGACCAAGAACCTCGCCGATCGCGACCAGCTTCTTATCCGCATCAACCTGCTGCGTATCGAACAGCGCGATCCAGTCCGGCGCGCCGGCCAGCGCGTGCGTGGTGCCGAACTCCAACCGCTCTCCCACCCAAGCCACGGCTTCCCGCACGGCGTCCAGCGGATCGGCACCCAGCCGCAGCAGCCTCGCCACCTCGCGCACCAGCCGTTGCTGGTCGGCGTCCTCCAGCGCCTTGAGGACACCCTGGAGAATTTCGTCGCGTCTGACTGCGGAATCGGGCGGCTCTATTTCCAGCAAGACGCGCCCGCCCTCCAAGCGGATCGGGAAGCGCGTGACCTGGTCGCCGCCGACCAGCGTCACGCCGGAAGCGAGATCGAATTTCCAGTTGTGCCAGTTGCAGGTCAGTACGCACCCGTGGGTCAGCGCCCCCTCGCTGAGCGGGTAGCCTTCGTGCGGGCAGCGGTTGGCGCAGGCATACAGGCCACGCTCGGTCTGCAAGACAAGGATTTGCCGGCCGTCATGCCGCACCACGGCCTTGCCCGCTTCGGCCAGCTTGTCTGCCGCCAGCACGTCGATCCAGGGCATCGCTGTTCTCCCTCGTCCTCGTGATCCGATAGGCGCAGCGGTGCACTGACGCTCAGCGCGGCGTGTCGCCCGCCAGGGTAACGCGATGCATCACGCGACGATGGCCGTGATAGTCGTTGACGGGGTTGTGCAGCGTGCAGCGGTTGTCCCAGAACGCGACCGAACCGGGCGCCCAGCGGAAGCGGCAGGTGAACTCCGGCCGGACCTGGTGCTGGAACAGGTAGGCGAGCAGCGGTGCGCTCTCCTCGTCGGTCATGCCGACGAAGCGTAAGGTGTGCGCGATGTTGACATAGAGCGCCTTGCGGCCGGTCTCGGGGTGGGTCCGCACCACGGGATGCTCGGCTTCATAGCTCCCGTTGGCATCGTCGCGGGCACTGTCGCGGACGCGATCCTCCCGCGTCTTGCTCACGTCGGCTTTGGCCGAGCTGTTGACTGCGCGCAGCCCGTTCAACATCTGCCGCATGCCGTCCGACAGCGCTTCGTACGCACGGTACCTGGCTCGCGAATAGCGTGTCGCCTCCGAACGGCGGGACTTCGCGGGCGACCAGCATCGTCCCCATCGGCGGCTGCGGGAGATAGGCGGTGTCCGTGTGCCACACGCCGCCGAAATTGGAGCGCTCGTGCTCGAGCTTCACCACCGGGATGACATCCGGATACTCGTCCAGCCCGCGCACGAACGGGTATTCCAGCACCGAACCGAAGCGGCGCGCGACGCCGAGCAGCCGGTCGGGAAGAAGGTCCTGGTCGCGGAAGAACACCACGCCGTGCGCGAGCCATGCCTGGCGGATGGCGGCGACCGTGGCATCGTCCAGCGTGGACGACAGATCGACGCCGGACAGCTCCGCCCCCAGGGCACCCGCAATGGGCATCACCCTCACGCTGTTGTCCAGCAGCATCGCGGCATCCTCCCGGCAATCAACTCGTTCGATTCTATCGCAGGCTCACGCGCGCCACCGCATAGGCGCCGAGTCGGAGCAAGCCGCGCGAAAGCGGCGTGGGATCGCGGGTCCAGAACTCCTCCGGCCGACTTGTCGCCTCCGCATAGCTCGTGCTGTCGAGCGTGCGCACCCGCGTGCCCGGTACCTGGATCTCGATGTCCTGGGCCCTGCGATTGGCAAGCCAGAGTTCGCCGGGCGTGGCGAGGGCAACCACGTGGTGGGCCGCACCGTTGCACACGCCGCTCAAGGCACAGCCGGACTGCCCGGCAAGACCGGCCAGCACGTGGTACACCGGATAGACGACGCTCTCGCCGATCTCGTCGTACCAGGGCTGCGGGAACGCGGCCTGACGGTGGATCACACCGCGTGGCCCGAACGGGGCGTAGAGCACCAGCGTCTCCACTCCGGCCGCAGACCATCCGGCAATCTGGCCGAGCGTGAAGGCGGCGGTGAAGAGGCCTCGCTGACGCGCGTCCACATCCGCGGGAGGCAGCTCGGGCGGATCAGCCACGGCAGGTCCCGTTGCGTTCGGATTGAACCGCATACGCAAGGTAACCGGCCCGCACCAGAGCGCGGCGTCGGGATGACGGGCGCGAGCGGTCGCGGCCTGGTCGGCGAGCACGGAGAGCGTCTCCATCACCGAGTCGTCGTCGGTGGCATGTACGGTCGGGTTGACCGTCCAGAACAGGAAGTCGGCCGTGGGCGGCGGGATACGGTTGCACTCGGCGAAGAACGCATCCGTGCCCGCGCCGATGCGCGCTCCCGGAAAGGCGTGCCGCGCCTCTTCCACGACCGCCCGGTTGGCCGTGACCAGCGCGAGTTCGTCGGGTTGCACACCGGCGCGAGCGAGCCGGTCGCGCCAGACCGCGAGGCCCTCTCTCTCGGGCCGCAGCATGACGGCAGCCCGCGCGCCGGTTGCCTCCACCGCCGCGCGAAATCCTTCCAGAGATCCAGCGGGGCCGGTCGGATTTTCGGCCTCCGCTTCCAGCAGCAGAAGCGCTGGCTCGAGCTCCGTCAGCCGGCCGAGCTGGTCGCGCGTGCCCACGTAATCCCGCGCCCGTCCGCCGATCCCGAGACGCGGCAGCCGCCCGGCCGCATCGGCAGCGAGCTCGATGCGCGGAATATCGCGATGCGAGCCGCGCCGCGCGCGTGGGCGGCCGATAACCGACACGCTCACCGTCTGCGCCGCCGTCTCGCCGTCCGCGAGGGCGTAGGGGTAGGGCAGCGCGAGTGGCCGGCTGTAGGTTTTGAAGGAGGCATCGGTCCAGTTGCGCTGGTCCTCCATCTCGAACACCTCGCCCGAGAAGCCAATACGCGCAACCAGCCCCGGCACCGGCTCGTGCTCGATCGCGCCGATGTCGCGAAACGGCTGGTGGGGACTGACCAGCAACGGAAACTGCCCAGCGGTGGTCCCGCCGGCCGCGTGCTCGACGCGGATGGTCGCGCCCGCGCAGGCGGCGGGATGCAGCACCACCAAGCCCGTGCGGTTGGTGTGAAATATGCCTCGGCTGGTTGCGCGTGCGGATATCGAGAGGCCGCCGGCAGTAAGCTCTATCTCGACCCGGCATTCGAGTGCCGCTGTCGCTTCGGCGATACGCGCCGCGAGCCGGAGCAGAACCGCGTCCGGCTGGGCCGTGAATGCCTCGACCCTCACCTCCGGTTGATATGGGCCCCAATTCCGGTCGCGCACCACGAAGGCGATTGCGCGCAGGATCTCGATCCCCTCCCACTCCACCCATCGGAGCGCCATGCCTTCGAACGAGCACGAAATCGGGCCGGCCGAGATCCGCTGCCCGGCGGACGGTCCGCGCGGCTCGCCGAACAGGCAAATCGCCAGTTCCGGCGGGATTTTCTCCCCGGGCGTCATCCGCGGACCGCTCCTAGCGTCAGACCACGCACCAAGTGCCGCTGCACGAGCATACCGAGCACGACCGAGGGAAGCAGGGACGTCACCGCGAGCGCACTCGAACTCGCCGTACTGCGCGCCCTCGAACCCCAGGAACGAGCGGAACACGGTGGGCAAGGTGAAGGCATAGCGGCTGGTCAGGTTGAGGGCGAAGAAGAATTCCGTCCAGACCGCGATGAAGGCGAAGGCGGCGGCAGCGATGATGCCGGGTATGGCGAGCGGGACGGCGATCCGCCAGAACGCCTGCCACCAGCCGCACCCGTCCACCAGCGCCGCCTCCTCGAGCGCGCGCGGTACCTGGCGAAAATAGGCGTACATCATCCAGACCGAGAGCGGCAGCGTCATCACGGTGTAGATCAGTACCAAGCCGAGCCGTGTATCGTAGAGTCCGTAGTTGCGATAGAGCAGAAACAGCGGCAGTACCACGGCGACCGGCGGCAGGAAGCGCTGCGAGAGCACCCAGAAGGCGAGATCGCGGCCGCCGGTATGGAAGCGGACCATGCTGTAGCCCATGCAGGTGCCAAGTGCCACGGAGGCCACCGTGGTAGCGGAAGCGACGATCAGGCTGTTCACCAGGCCCTCGAGGCCACGATAGGCGAACAATGCGGCGACATAGTGCACGATAGTCGGCTCGGCCGGGAACCAGACGGGCGGGGTCGCCAAATAGTCGCTGCTCGGCTTGATCGAGGTGACGATGACCCAGTAGAGCGGGAACAGCACGAAAACCAGAAACGCTGCCAGCAGTACCTGAGCGGCCGATGCCGAATCGGCGCCACCGGAGCAGGAGCCCGCGCCGGCGGCGAGCGTTCTCGATCATGCCTCCTCCACCACGAGCAGGCGGCGCACCAGAAGGAAGATCGCCGCTGAGATCAGGATCAGAAACAGCCAGCTTCCGGCTGTCGCTTCCGAGAGATGGAATTGCTGAAAGCCGGTCTGGTAGAGATAGTAGGCGGCGGTGTAGGTGCTGGTGCCGGGCCCGCCGCCGGTCATCATAAAGATGGTGTCGAACAGGTTCACGGCACCGAGCAGGCGGAACGTGATTGCAAGCAAGATCATCGGCCCGAGTTGTGGCAGCGTGATCGACCAGAACGCCTGGCCGCTTCGCGCGCCGTCGATTGCCGCGGCTTCGTGAAGCTCGGGCGGGATGCTCGCGAGACCCGCGAGCAGGATCACCATCACGAACGACGTCCACTGCCAGGCATCGGCAAGGATGATGCCGATGAAGTTCCAGGGGGACTGGGTGAGCCAGCTAATCGTCACCGGATGGCCGAGGATCCGGCTCAGGATGTAGTCCACCGGCCCGAACGGCCGCTGCAGAAGGAGCGCCCAGAACTGGCCGACGATCACCGGGGCGACGAATAACGGGATGACAAAGATCGACATCAAAACCGCACGGCCGCGGAATGCCTTCTCCAGCGCCAGGGCGAGCGCCAATCCAAGCAGGAACTCGACCCCGACATCGGCGACGGTGAAGATCGCGGTAACGACGACCGAATGGAGCGCCACCGGATTGCCGAGCACCTCTGCGAAGTTGCGCAGTCCTACGAAGGCATGGCCGGGGATCAGGAAGTCGTAATTGACGAAGGATGCCCAAATCGAATAGCAGAGCGGATAGACGGTGAGCGCCAGGATCAGCACGATCCCAGGCGCCACCAGCAGCCAGTTGATGTGCCTCTCGGTCCACAGCGCGAGGTGGGCAGGCGCCTTCTGCACGCGGGGAGGAAGCTCGGTGGCGCTGATACCGCTGACCATCGCGGTGGCCCGCCGCGCCGCTCTCCTCAGCTCAGATGCACCGCGAGGCCCATCGCCGCGATGGTATGGTCCGGATACGAACCGGGCACCTTTAGGAACTCCTGATATGCGGACCGCTGGGCACCGATCCCGATCTTGTTGGTGGTCGAGTTCCACTCCGCCGCCGCCCGCTCGAGCGCGGCCTTGGGGTCCTGACCCGCCCACACGGCGGTGCACATGCGGTCGAGCGACAGGGCATAATCCTGCCAGCCCGGCATGATCATATCCACGATGCCGTAATTTGCCGCATCCGCAAGTGTAATAAGGTAGTCCTTGGCCGCGGGCCAGAGGCTGCGGTACAGCGGCGAGGTGTATTGCGAAAGGCGGTACGGATCGCGCAGCGTGTACGGAAGCATCACGCGCACCAGCGAGACCGGCGGCGAGGTCTGCCACTGCATGAACAGGTACGCGGCTTCAGGGTTGCGGCTATCGGCGCTCAGCGCCCTGACGAACCCGGAGGCCATCTCGCCGTACTTGCCGGGCATGATCGCGTAGCCCACCTTGCCCGCGATCTTGGATGTGGGCACGAAATTGATCGCCTTGGCGCGCTGCGAATAGTTCTCGCTCATGCGCCCGGTCGGCGGCCACGAGATCAGCATCGCCGACTTGCCCTGCAGCCAGGACACCCAGGCCGCAACCGCATCGAAGTCGTTGTTGCCTGAGACCGACGCCCTGTTGGCCGCGACCATCTGTTCGAGCGTCTTCTGTCCCGCCGGCGAGGCGAGTGCAGCTTTCATTGTCTTGGGGTCGAAGAGGACGCCGCCATTGGCGCGGTATTCCTGCAGGAACCCGAACTGGTTGCCGGGGCTGCCGAACTTGCGGAAATGCACCGCGCCGTAGATCTCCGGTGCGCGCTGGTCGGTGATGAACTGCGCGACCTGGTCGTACTCGTCCCAGGTGGTCGGGACGCGGAAGGGCTGCTTGTATTTCGCCTGGTACGCCGATTTGAGCTTGGCGTCGCCGAATACGTCGGTGCGGTAGTAGAGGGCGAACTGGTCGCCGTCGTCATAGAGGCCCCAGCGCTTGCCCTTGTACACGGGCAGGAACTTGTAGAGTGGGTGGTAGTCCTCGAGATCCGTTTTGTTCATGTACTTGCCGACGTACTCATCGATGGGCGCGATGACGCCACCATCGGCGAGTGAGGGGATCCATGCCGGCTCGATGTCGAGCACGTCATAGGCGCCGGAGCCGGCGATGTGCTCAGTGATCGCCTTGGAATAGAGGTCGGGGTGGGCAAGCTCGACGACGCTGAAGGGCATTCCCGTCAGCTGCTGCCAGAGCGGGCCGGAGAAGTTGCGCGGCTCGAGCGCCTGCAAGCCGGCCTCGTATGTCAGGGCGAGCGAGACGCCCTTGAACTTGTCCTTCGCCGCGGCGACAGCGCGGAACGCCGATCCATTCGCGGGACCCTTGGTAGAGGCCGCGACGGCGTCGGCCTGTGCCTTGCCAAGCGGCGTATCGGGCGACGCGAGTTCCACCGCCGCCAGCCGCAAGGCGGCGTCCTGGTGCCGGCCGCGCCCGGTGGCCCGGCTGGCCGCCTCGGCGCCGGCGGGCAGGAAGGTGCCACCCGCCGCTGCCGCGAGGCCGAGCAGGCCCGCAAGCACGTGCCGGCGGGAGCGGTCGCCGCGCAGCCACGCGTCGAGCTCGCGCGACAGCAGAGCGTGGCACTCCTCGGCCGAGATCAACTCATCCATCGGTTTCCCCCTCAGCATTGCAGGCCGCGTTCAGTCCGGCGTCGCGTTCGCCGCCAGCCAGTTCTTCAGTCCCGGATCTTCGAGCACCGCTGGGTCTACCACGCCGTCCGGACGCCGGCCATGAAGCGCTGCAAGGATCCCGGTGAACCCGCTCTCGGCGATGCCGCGGAAGCACTGATCGGTCCAGCAGAGTGCGTGCGGCGTGACGATCACAGTCTCCATCGCCAGCAGCGGGTTCGCCGCATCGACCGGCTCCTGTTCGAACACGTCCACTCCGGCGCCCGCGATGCGGTTCTCACGGAGTGCCGCGATCAGCGCGGCCTCGTCCACGATCGGCCCGCGTGCGATACTGATAAGGTAGGCGCTCGGCTTCATCAGCGCGAGCTCGGCCTGACCGATCAGGTGGCGCGTCTCATCTGTGAGCGAGCACATGACCACGACGAAGTCGGAATCGCGGAGGAGCGTCTTGAGATCGACCGGCCGCGCACCTTCGGCCTCGATCACCGCCGCGTCCACGTAGGGATCGTCGGCAAGAATGTTGAGCCCGAACGGCCGCGCGAGGCGGATGATCTCGCTGCCGATATTGCCGGCGCCGATCACGCCCAGGGTGCGGCCGATCAGCCCCAGCCCCATGTGGTCCACCTTGGCCGCCCACCGTCCCGCCCGAGTCAGCCGGTCCTTGATCAGCAATTTCTGCGAGAGCGCAAACACGTAGGTCAAGGCAACGACCGCCATCGGCCGGCGCACGCCGTCCGGCTGGATGGTGAGGATTATGCCGTGGTCCGTGCAGGCGCCCACATCGACGCTATCGTAGCCGACGCCGTGGCGACCGATGATCCGGGTGCGGTGCAGGTCGCCGGCAAAACTCGCCCGCGTCACCCGCGGCATGTTGATGTAGAGCGCGTCATAGCGGGTGAGATGCTCGGGCGTGATCTCCCGCACGTCATCGGGGAAGAATTCCCAGGCGATCCGCGCATCCTGGTCCAGAAGCTCGAGCGCCTGGCGGCCGAAGGTCGGCTCGTCACGGGCATCGAGCATGTCGCGCGTGAGGCCGACCCGGAACCTGGCCATCGCTTGCCCTCCCTATCGTGCCGCTTCCACAGCGCCGGTCTGCTCGCGCATGACGTTGATCCCGCGCGCGAGCGCCTGCTGCATCATCATCAGGTCCATCCCGTACGCCATCATCCGGAATCCCTTGGCCAGGTAATCCCGTGCCCAGACCTCATCCATCGGCATGAAGCCCGCCACCTTGCCGTGCCGGCGCGCCGCCTCAACGACCGAAGCGACGCCGGCCAGGTATTTCGGATGCGTGAACTCGCCGGGGATGCCCATGAAGTTGGCCAAGTCGAAATGGCCCAGCCAGACCACATCGACGCCGTCCACCGCGGCGATCTCGTCCACCGCGGCGGCGCCACGGACGGTCTCGATCTGTGCAATCACCAGGGTGCGGGCCATCGCGGCGGCGATCTTCGCCGGCACCGGACCGGACTCGTAATCGTCGTGGGCGACGCCGAACGCCGCACCCCGTCCGCCGAGCGGCGGATAGCGGGTCGCCGCGACGATCTCGCGCGCCTGTGCGGCGCTTTCGACCATGGGCACCATGATGCCCATCGCGCCGGCATCGAGCGAACGCGCAATGAAATGGTATTGCGTGGTCGGAACCCTGACCAGCGGCACGATCCCGATGCCGCGGCACGTGGCCATCTGGATTCTGATTGCATCAATACCCGCGCCGCTATGCTCCATGTCGTAGAGCACGAATTCGGCGCCTGCGGCGCGGACGATCTGCGCTATTCCGGGGGTGAAAAACTCGAACACCATGGTGCCGAAGGCATGGCCGCCTTCGGCGAGACGCTGCTTCACAGGATTTCCGCGCATCGCTTCCCCGCCCTTGTATCCGAGTCTTTTGTCCGGGATTCGTGCCGCTCACGCAACCCCGGGAGCTGCTACGCCGTGAGCGCCATTATTGGGCATCCTTCGCCGCAGACCCGTCACATTCAGGCTCGGATAGTGAGTCCCGAGCCTAACTCTTGGATTGCTTTGATTTTACCAAATCGGCCGATGACGCTCCTTCGAGCGATAGTCCGTAACCAACTTCCCGCACGATGCGCTCCTTCAGCGGTTGAATGAAGTGAATGCGCGTATTCCGGCGCGTCACTTCCGGAGCCTGCAGGTACAAATCGGCCAGTTCCCGAGCACGTGCCACTGCCTTGCCGTTCGGGTCCTACCTCCGCAACAACTCCCCACTCGTATGCGGTACGCGCCGGCAACGGCTGTGGATTGAGCAGGAACGCCTCGGCTCGACCTGCTCCAGCCCGATAACTCCATGTCGTAAAAATCCCGTCACCCGGCGTAACTCCCACGGCAAAGTGGCCGACGTCCTGGAATGTCGCACCTTCGGCCGCCACGATGACACTAGCAAGGAGCGCGTAGTCCGAGTGGATATGGGCGCGTCCCTCGACGGCCGCGATCACCGGAACGCGGATATTCGCGATGTTCTCTAAAACCTGGACGCCTTCGTCGTGAATTCTGCTCCAGACGCCCGGATCGGCGACATCTCCGAACGATGGCCATTCTACATCCCCAATGAAATTCCCACCCGCGCCTGTAATTATGACAATCTTGTTCGCTCGGTCTTGTCCAATTCTGTGAAAGGCGTCGACAAACTCCGTGTGTGATTGCGCGGTCATGATGAACTGGCCGCCGTCGCTGTGGAACTCGGCAACCAGCACACCTTTGTCATCACGTGACAGTTTCAAATTGCGATACGCGGCAAAGTAGTCAGCTTGAAGCGTTTGCATGGAGTCCTCCCCAGTTGATTTGTTTCTCGGTTACACGCAACTACACCATGCGTGCCGGAGCCAGGTCAACTCGGTCAGGCTTCGGACGCCAATGTGAAGCTGCCCTCCATCATCGCCACGCAGCGTCCCTCCACCATCACCGCGGCGACGCACCCGCCGCGTTTGCTGGCGCGCGCGCGCAGCACGCTGGGGCGGCCCATCGCCTCGCCCTGCCGCACCGTCAGCGTCAACTCCGCGTCCGCGTCAGCGGACAGATCCGCGAGCAGCCCCATCAGCGCCGCGGTGGCGCTGCCGGTCGCGGGATCTTCCCGGATGCCGTCCAGCGGCGCGAACATCCGGGCGTGGCGGCATTGCGGATCGGCGGGATCGGCGACATGCAGGAACACCGCGTCGGCGCCGTCGCACGGCGGCACGCGCGAGAACGCGGCCAAGTCCGGTCGCGCCCGCTGCAACGCGTCCAGGTTGGTCAGCTCGGCGAACACGAACGGCAGGCCCACCGAGGCCACCAGCGGCGGATGCAGCGTGGTCCGCACCGCATCGGCGTCCAGGCCGGCATAGGCCGCGACATCCGCGACCGCCATCTCGGACAGCCGGGCAAACGGACGCGGAGCGGTCAGCTCGGCGCCGCAGACCTCGCCCGCCTCGCGCCGCAGGTTCAGGGGCACCAGCCCTGCCACCTCCTCGAACACCAGCCGCTCGCCCGCGGCCAGGCCGGCCCGCGCCAGCACGAATGCCGTGCCGATGTTCGGGTGGCCGGCAAACGGCAGCTCGCTGCGCGGTGTGAAGATGCGCACCCGCGCGGTATGCGCGGGATCCGCCGGCGGCAGTACGAAAGTGGTCTCCGCATAACTGAACTCGGCGGCGATCGCCTGCATCTGCCCCGCGGACAGGCCGGCCGCATCCAGCACCACCGCCAGGGGATTGCCGCCGAACGCGCGGTCTGTAAACACGTCAACGGTGACGTAGCGCCGTCGCTCGGTCATGCCTGCGCCCTGCCATGCCTGCGCCCTGCCATGCCTGCGCCCTGCGGTTGTGCCTGCGCCCTGCGGCTGTCGGGACCGCAGGCTACCCCCGCCGCCCCGGCCGCGTCTACCGCACCGCCCCCGCCTGCCGGATGCGGTAGCGAACCCCGGTTGACCTCGCCGCGCAAGCCGATAGCTTTCACCATGCCGGAGGTAGCACCGCGAACGGCCCGATCCCTCATCCGGAGGCATTCTCAATGAGCGTTGCGGACACGAATCGCCTGATCCTGACCGGCGAAAACCCGTTCATCCGACTGAGCCGGACGGACGGCGCACCAAACACCACGGATGCGAGCTTCTGGCGCATCATCCTCTGCCCGGCGGGCCCGGGGCATGTGCTCTATCTCAAGAGCGAATTGACGGACGATCACTGGCGCATCTATTCGGATAACATTGCGATGGCGCGCTGGCTGCAATCCACGATCCAGGGCATGCTCAATGCCGAAACGGCGGATCCGGCCATCCCGGTGATCGACGCCGGGTTCAGCAAATCGGGCGACCCGCGCTATTTCTGGACGGAGCGCATCGTGGCGCGGGAGGAGGAAATTGCCCTCACATGGTACAGCATCGGCGAGCCGTTGCTGATCCATACACAGCCCAACACCGAACCGGGGCGGCCCTATGGGGTATGCACCGTGCTGATACCCGCACTCGGTGCGCGCCTGTCGCGCAACGGCATCCAGGCAGCCGGCCAGCCATGGGCACGGGAGCGTGAGGGACGGCCCTTCAGCACATGCGCGCTGGCGTTCTCCGAAAGCTGGACCGCGACGCAATAAGCGGACCGGCTTTCCGGCACTTGCTCGCCGTGCCAACGTTTGGCGAACAGAGCGAAGGATCGGCAGATGCCACGCATGACCGGCGGAGAGGCCATCGTCGATGGCCTGCTGCGACACGGCATCGACACGGTGTTCGGCCTGCCCGGCGTGCAGACCTACGGGCTGTTCGATGCGTTCGCGCTTGCCTCCAACCGCCTGCGTCTGATCAACGCGCGGCACGAGCAGACCACCGCCTACATGGCGCTCGGCTATGCCTGTGCGACCGGGCGTCCCGCCGCCTATGCCGTGGTGCCAGGGCCGGGCATGCTCAACACCACCGCGGCATTGGCGACGGCGTGGGGCGTCAATGCGCCGGTGCTGTGCCTCACCGGGCAGGTGCCCAGCGCCATGATCGGCCGCCGCCGCGGGCAGTTGCACGAGCTGCCGGACCAGCTCGCCATCCTGCGCAGCCTGCTGAAATGGGCCGAGCGCATCGCCCATCCGTCGCAGGCCTCCTATCTCGTCGCCCGCGCGTTCCAGGAGATGCTGTCTGGCCGCCGCGGCCCGGTGGCATTGGAGATGCCGTGGGACCAGTTCGGCGCCACGGCCGAGATAACGCCGCAGAATCCGTTGCCGCTGCACCCCGATCCGGTGCCGGATGCAGACCAAATCGAAGCGCTTGCGAAGCTGCTGGACAACGCAAAGGCGCCAATGCTGTGGGTGGGCGGTGGCGCGTTGCACGCCGGCCCCGAAATGCTGGCCCTGGCGGAGCGCATCGGAGCGCCCGTGGTATCCTTCCGCGGCGGCCGCGGCGTCGTCGATGACCGCCATCCGCTCGGCCTGACGGTTCCCGCCGGCTATCGGCTGTGGCCGGAAACCGACCTGCTGGTCGCGTTCGGGACGCGTCTTGATGTGCCGATGACCCGCTGGGGCCCGATGCCGGCCGGCCTGAAGATCGCCCGGATCGACATCGACCCGGCCGAGATGCCGCGCCTGAAAGTCGATATCGGCATCGTCGCCGATGCCGCGGACGCCGCGCGTGCGCTGACCGAAGCTGTCGCCCCCCGCCGCGACGGCGCGCGGGCCGCAGCGATTGCCCGCGCCAAGATCGACACCCAGGCGGCGATCCGGAAAGTACAGCCGCAGATGTCGTTTCTTGCTGCGATCCGTGACGTGCTGCCGGAGGACGGCATTCTATGCGACGAGATGACCCAGGTCGGTTATGTCTCCTGGTTCGGCTTCCCGTTCCATGCACCACGCACGCTGATCACCTCCGGCTTTTCTGGCACGCTCGGCGCCGGGTTTCCGACCGCACTCGGGGTGAAGGTGGCGATGCCGGATCGGCCGGTGGTGGCCCTGACCGGTGATGGCGGTTTCCTGTTCGGCGGCGCCGAGCTGGCGACAGCTGTGCAGCACGGCATCAATCTGGTCACCGTACTGTTCAACAATTCGTCGTACGGCAATGTGTTGCGCGATCAGTGTCGGCTCTTCCAAGGCCGCGAGTCCGGTGCCAGCCTGCGCAACCCTGATTTCCAGATCTTTGCGCGCAGCTTCGGCGTTCCCGCATGGCGAGTGACCGATGCCGGCGGGCTGCGCGATGCGCTGCCGCGGGCGCTCGCGGCGAATGCACCGGCGTTGGTCGAGGTGGTCACCGACATCACGCAAGAATACCCGCCATGGAAGTTCATCGCGCCAGGGCGGGCGTGACGGATCATAGCGCACATGGTCCGAATAGCGCTTGAATTGGCGTTTTCGGTTCGGTATGCGACCATCGCAGCAAGCAAGAACGGTTCGGCTCTCAGCAGGGGAGGAGACGATGAGCGCAATCCGCAGGTCCGGATTTTCCGTCACGCGCCGGGGCGCGCTGCTCGGCGCGGCGGTGATCGGCGCCTCCGGTTCCGCGCAGCGCCTGGGCATGCCGTTCATCCGCAATGCCGCGGCGGCCGAACCGATCCGCATCGGGCTGCTGCTGGCCAAGACCGGGCAGATCGCGCCGCAGACGGAATATCTGGCCAACGGTTCCTACCTGGCGCTGGACGAGCACAAGACCGTGCTCGGCCGCCCCGTGGAACTGGTCTGGTTCGACGAGCCGAGCCCGCAGGGCGCGCAGCAGAACATGCAGAAGCTGGCGCAGGAGCAGAAGGTCGTCGCTATCCTGGGCGGCGCGCTCAGTTCCAACGCGCTCGCCGAGGAGGCGGCGGCGGCACGGCTGAAAGTGCCGCTGGTGATCGACAACGCCGCCGCGACCGAGATCACCGGCAGGAAGTGCAATCGCTACACGTTCCGGCTGAACCCGCCGGTGCAGGTGCAGGCGCGCCTGCTGGCGCCTTTCATCATGGGCTACGGCAAGAAGTGGTATTTTATCACGGCGTCGTACGCTTTCGGTCAGGACATTAACAGGTCCTTCCAGCAAATCCTCAAGGCGGCCGGCGGCACTGTCGTGGGCAACGACGAGGTGCCGCTGAACACGCCGGACTACAGTTCGTTCATCCTGAAGATCCGCCAGGCCAGGCCCGACATGATCCTGGGTGGGCTGGCAGGGCAGGATCTGTCCACCTTCCTCAAGCAGTGGAACGAGCTTGGCATGAAGGGCAAGATTCCCTTTGCCGAGATTGCGATCGGCGACACTGATCTCTGGGCGGTCGGCCCCGAAGCGGCGACCGGCATCTTCACCTCGCTCTGGTGGTACGCCAATCCCGCGAACCCGCCGGAGGAGAAGACCTTCGCCGCTGCCTATATGAAGAAGTACGGCAAGCCGGCCGCCGACAAGTCGTGGATGGGGTGGATCACCACACGATCTCTGCTCGAAGTCGATCGAACTCGCGAAGTCCACCGATCCGATTGCGATCGTTGAGGGGCTGGAGAAGTGGCACATCGGCAGCGGCCCCGCCGCGATCCGCTACCGCAACTGGGACCACCAGATGCTGTTGCGCAATCTGGTCATCGAAGTAAAGCCGAAGATCGCCGATCGGTGGGACTATTTTAACGTGAAGGCCGTCGTCCCCAAGAACACCGACGACCTCGAAAAGGCCTATGGCACGCAGGCCGAGGTCGGCTGTCAGATGCAGAGCTGACCACGCACCACACGTAACCGGCGGACCGGCCCTCCGGTCGGGGAGAAGCGGATGCTCGACGTGATCGTATCCCAGATCGCGAACGGCCTGGTACTGGGATTCCTCTACGTCCTGATCGCGATCGGGCTCTCGATCATCTTCGGACTGCTCGGCATCGTGAACTTCGCGCATGGCGCGTTCTTCGCGCTTGGCGCGTATTTCGCGCTCACCCTGTATCACGTCCTGGGGTGGCCAGCGGTGGTGCTGGCGCCGATCGGCGTCGGCGCGCTCGGCATGGCGGTGGAACGGGTGCTGATCCGCCGCCTCTATCTCCACGATCCGCTGATCAGCCTGATCGTCACCTTCGCGCTGGCCCTGTTGATCGACGCACTGATCCGGCTGATCTGGGGCGGCAGCGGCCAACCCTTCGACGCGCCGCCCTTTCTTCATGGCTTCCTGCTCTACGGCCCGGTCCTGATCACGAACTACCGGCTGGGGATGCTGGTGGTCACGGTGGCGCTTCTGGTTGCGCTATGGGCGTTCCTGTCCTTCACGCCGCTGGGCCGGGTGCTGCGCGCCGGCAGCCGCGACGCCGAGATGGTGGGGTTGCTTGGCATCAATCTGCCGCTGGTGCTGACCTGGGTGTTCGGCCTGGGCTGCGCGGTTGCCGGCATTGCCGGGCTGTTGGCGGCGCCGCTGTGGACGGTCAGCCCGGCGATGTCGGTCGGCGCGATCATGCCCGCCTTCGTCGTGGTGACCATCGGCGGCCTCGGTTCCTATGCCGGGGCGGTCATCGCGGGCCTGCTGGTCGGCGTCGTGACCACGCTGACCATCCAGTTCTGGCCGGCGGCATCCGGCGCGGTGATGTACGTTTTCATGGCGCTGGTGCTGCTGGTGCGCCCGCGCGGGCTGCTCGGCGAGCGCTGGGAGCGCTTCGAATGAGCAACGGATCTCGCAGGGCCGTGCACCCGGTGGTGCTGGGCGCCGCGGTTCTCGTCGTGCTGTCGTTCGTCTGGCAGGCGACCGGCGCGCCGGTGAGCCTGATCACCGAGATCGCGATCTACACGCTGTACGGCGCCGGCGTGAACCTGCTGGTCGGCTATACCGGCCTGGTGCCGTTCGGCGCCTCGGTGTTCTTCGGCTGCGCCACCTATGCGACGGCAGTCGCCATGCGCGATTTCCTCGGCAACGAGATCGAGGGGCTGATTTTCGCGGTCCTGTTCTCGATCGTGCTGGGCGCCGTGCTGGGGGTCATCATCCTGCGCCGCCGCGGCCTGTATTTCTCGTTGCTGACACTCGCGTTTTCCCAGATCGCGTTCGAGATCGCCTACAAGTGGACGGACCTCACCGGCGGGGAGAACGGGATGCAGGGCGTGCCGCGCCCCTGGCTGGGCAATTTCGCGGCATTCCACGTCTTCACGCTGGCCACCGTCGTTGGCGGCCTGTGGCTGCTGTGGCGGCTGGCGCATGCCCCCTTCGGGCGCGTGCTGCAGGCGTTGCGCGACAACGAGCAGCGCGTACAGAGCCTCGGCTACAATCCCTTCCTGATCAAGCTGCAGGCCTTCGTCATCATGGCCGCCGTGCTCGGCTATGCCGGCGGGCTGCTGGCGCTGATGCTGCGCGGCGCCTACGCCGACAATTTGAGCTGGCAGCACGCCGGCGACGCCCTGCTGATGACCGTGCTGGGCGGCGTGCACCAGTTCCTCGGCCCGCTCTGGGGTGCCATCGCCTTCATCCTGCTCGAGGACCGGCTGAGTGCCGTGACGGAGAATTGGTGGCTGCTGTTCGCGCCGATCATCATCGTCTTTGCGTTAGCCTCCCCCGAAGGACTGCAGGGTCTGGCGCAGCGGCTTTTCCACCGCCGCCACTGGTCGCTGGTGCGGCGCGGCATCCCGTCCCGGCCGGACGTGATCGCGCCGTATCGTCCGGCGGAGATCGCCGCCGACCGCAGCGAGCCGATCCTGACCGTGCGCGGTCTCAGCAAGCGCTTCGGCTCGCTGGTCACGGCCAGCGACATCGATCTCGATGTCTATCCCTATCAGTTGCACAGCTTGATCGGCCCGAATGGCGCGGGGAAGACGACGTTCTTCAACATGCTCACCGGCATTCTGCGCCCCAATTCCGGGCGCATCGTGCTCAACGGCCGCGACATCACGCAATTGCCGGTGCACCGGCGTATCCGGCTTGGGCTCGGCCGTTCCTTCCAGATCCTAAGCGTGTTCCGCAACCTGACGGTGTTCGAGAATGTCCGCCTCGCGGTCCAGGCCCGCAGCCCGAAACGGCACGAGCTGTGGCGCGACGCCTACCAGATCGACGAGATCAATGCCCGCACCTGGTCGCTGCTGGCCGCAGTCGGGCTGCTGGATCGCGCGGTGGATGACTGCGCCAACCTGGCGCATGGCGAGCAGCGTCTGCTGGAGATCGCGATTACGCTGGCAACCGACGCCACGCTGCTGCTTCTGGACGAGCCGCTGGCCGGGCTTGCCGAGGCCGAGCGGCGCACCGTCGGCGCGCTGATCCGCCAATTGGCGCATAGCCACGCGGTTCTGCTCATCGAGCACGACATCGACCGCGTGCTCGCGTTGTCGGACCGGATCACCGTGCTGCACCAGGGGCGGCTGATCGCCGACGGCAGGCCGGCCGAGGTGGGCACCAATCCGGCGGTGGTTGCCGCGTATCTGGGGAATGAGCGGGAAGGCGAGAGGGCAGCGTTGCCGCGAGTCGCGGCCGCAGAGGCAATCATCGGCGCGCCCATTCTGCGGCTGGAGAACTTGCGCGCCGGCTATTCCGGCAGCGTCGTTCTCGACGGGATCGATCTCGTGGTGCACGAGGGCGAGGCGGTCGCGCTACTGGGCCGCAACGGTGTCGGCAAGACGACGACGCTGCGCGCCGTGATGGGGGTCGGGGAAATCGGCGGCGGCCGCATCGTGCTCGACGGCAGGGACATCACCGGCGCGCCGCCCTTCGAGATCAACCGCCTTGGCATTTCTATGGTGCCGGAGGGCAGACGATTGTTCCCGAACCTGACCGTGCTGGAAAATTTGCGCCTGGCCGCCCGGCCGGGCGGCGCCGCGCTGGCAGAGGTGTTCGATATCTTCCCCAAGCTGCGGCTGTTGCAGCGCTCGCGCGCGGAGAGCCTTTCCGGCGGCGAGCGGCAGATGGTTGCCATCGCCCGCGCCCTGATGGTGCCCAGCCGCATCATCCTGCTGGACGAGCCGTTTGAGGGGCTGGCGCCGGTCGTGGTGAAGGAAGTGGTGGAGGCCATCGTCGGCCTGCGTGGCCGCGCGGCCTTCGTGCTGGTCGAGCACCATGCCGAGACGGTTCTGCCGCTGGTGGATCGCGCCTATGTGCTGGTCAACGGACAGGTTGCCTACGGCGGCAGCGCGCGGGATCTGCAAGCGAACGAGGCGCTGCAGGCACGCTTGCTCGGCGTTGTCCAGCAGGATGCGCACGCGGCCTGATCGGGCGCAGCGCGATCAGCGAAGAAGGGCGATCAGGTAAGAAGCGGCGGCAGACTTGCTATCGCGGATGGCTGAATGGCGTGTCGCTCATCTGTCGCACTCCTGTTGCGGCCCCATCGCCAGAAAATGGCGGCGCATCCGCGCGGTATCCGGCGGCATGCCGGAGAACAGCCGGAACGCCTCGGATGCCTGGAACACGGCCATGTCGCCGCCATCCAGAGTCCGGCAGCCGCACGCGCGGGCTTCGCGAAGAAGTGCCGTTTCCAGCGGAAAATAGACAATCTCGGCGACCCAAAGCGACGGACGCAGCAGGGAAGCCGGCAGTGGCAGGCCGGGGTGCTGCGCCATGCCCATGGGTGTTGCGTTGACCAGGCCGCTGGCCGCCGTCATGGCCGCCGCGATATCCGGCGACGCCGTGGCGCGGTTCGGCCCGAACCGCCCGCTCAGGCTCCGCGCCAGATTGCGGGCGCGATCCGGATCGGCATCGACGATGGCGAGCCGCGCGCCGCCGAGTGACAGCACCGCATGCGCCACGGCGGCGCCCGCGCCCCCGGCGCCGATCTGCACCACGTGGCCCAGATCGGCATCCGGCAGGCCGCGACCGAGGCCTTCGGCGAACCCCAGGCAATCCGTGTTGTGGCCGACGCGCCGCCCTTCCGAAAGCACCACAGTGTTGACCGCGCCAATCGCTTCTGCCTCTGGCGACAGCTCGTGCAGCAGCGGCATCACCGCCTGCTTGCACGGGTGCGTGATGTTGAGGCCGTCGAAGCCCATCCGCTCGGCCGCCAGCAGCAGATCGGGAAGCGCCGCTGCGGTCAGACCGAGCCGCTCGAGATCGATCAGCCTGTAGATGCAGCGCAGGCCATGCTCCGCCGCTTCCTGCTCGTGCATACGCGGCGTGCGCGAAGCCTGGATGCCCTGTCCGATCAGGCCGAGCAGAATGGCGGAGCGGGACGCGCCGCTCATCGTCCGCCAGGCGCCGTCATGCCATCGGCCGCAGGCGCAGGAGACGCCGCGCCTGCTCCGGCGTCGCGACCGGCCGGCCATAGGCGGCACAGAGTTCGGCGACCCGTGCGACCAACTGCGCGTTGCTGGCGGCGAGGGTTCTCTTGTCCCAGCGTATGTTGTCCTCCAGCCCGGTGCGGCAGTGGCCGCCCAGCTCCAGCGCCCAGTGGTTTACTTCCAACTGGTGGCGGCCGATGCCGGCGGCCGTCCAGGTGGCGTCGGGCAGCAACTTGCTGAGCTGCGCCACCTCGAATTCCAGGATCTCACGCCGCGCCGGCAACGCGTGCTTTACGCCGAACACGAACTGCACGTGCACCGGCGGTCGCAGCAGCTCTTCGCGCACAAGATCAACCATGTTGTAAAGCATGGCAAGGTCGAAGACCTCGATCTCCGGCTTCACGCCGTTCGCCAGCATGTCACGCGCCAGGGAACGCACGAAGTCGGGCGGATTTTCATAGACGATCGTTGGGAAATTGACCGAGCCGGTGGCGAGCGACGCCATGTCGGGCTTCAGGTGCAGCATGCTGCCGCGCTGTTCCAGCGCCCGCCCACGGCCGCCGGTGGAGAACTGCACGATGATGTCCGGGCAGTGTCTTCGGATCGCATTCTGGAAGGCAGCGAAGCGTTCGGGATCGGAGGACGGGTTTTCCCGCTCGTCGCGCACATGCACGTGGACCAGCGCGGCGCCCGCCTCGCAGGCCGCGTGCGTCAATTCGATCTGTTCGGATATTGAGATCGGGACGGCGGGGTTGTCCTTCTTGCGCGGGACCGAGCCGGTGATGGCGACGGTGATGATGCAGGGTTCTCCCACGGCGTGCTCCTATGCAGAGAGGGATGGGAAGTGGGCAGTATTGACCCGCGGCAACAGGCCGCCGGCCCTGGAGCCGATCACCAGCACGAACCTCATGTCCTGGTAGCCGATGCCGCCCGGGGCGTGCTTGTCGCGAGGTCGCCGTGCCGGCCACGGCCGATGCCGGCGCAAGACAGCACGTCGTCGGCGAATTGCCGGACGACCAGTACGGGCGTGCGGCTGCGCGCGCTGATCAGTGAAAAGCGGGCATCGTAGGCGAGGGCCTCGGGGAGGAGCGAACGCAGCCGACCTGCTGCCTCGAGCGATTTCGCGTAGTGCTCGGGAAGGTAGCCGAGGTAGGCGCCGGACAGAATGAGGATCGCCTGCGCCTCCATGTTGTCGACCGCGGCGGCCTCACGCTCGACCCCGAGCCGGCCGAGGTCGCCACGCCGCCAGTAGCCGCGTGCCACCACCCGCTGCGCGCGGATCGCCTCGAGCGTCACGCCCTTCATGGCAAACAGCGCGTGGCCCGCAGCGCAGTAGAAGGAATTGCGCTCGCGGTAGAGCGAGTGCGAGAGCAGCGCTGCGATGCGCGCCGGAAACGAGCCGACCGCGAGATGCAGGCTGCCATCTAGCACGCCGCGCTGCAGGTCCTGCGGCGCCTGTATCGTCAGCTCGATACGCACGTCGTGGTCGCGCTCGTTGAAACGCTGCACCGCCCGGCCGAGTGGGGAGTGCGGATCGGTAACGGTGCAGTCTACCGCGCCGACGCGCAGCGTGCCGGTCAGTCGGCCGCGGGTGGTGCCGGCGGCCGCCGTGAACGCCTCCACCGCGAGGAACAGGCGTTGCGCCTCGCGATAGATCAGCGCGCCCTTGTCGGTCAGCGCGAACCCTGCGCGGCCGCGGCTGCACAGCCGCACCCCGAGGCGCTGCTCAAGCGCAGAGACATAGCCGCTGATCGACGGTGCGCTCAGATTGAGCTCGGCCTGCGCTGCCGCAAATCCCTTGCAATCGGCGATGGTCGCGAAGATCCGCAGTAGCCTAAGATCGGCCTCGGTGATGCGCTTCACGTTCGCCTCCAGCGCCCCCGCGCCCCCGCGGGGTTGCCTGTCACTTCGGGCACTCTCGACACCTGGTTCAGAGAATCGCCATTTTTGCCGAACTGACCGCCGCTTATCAACTCGGCCCTGGCGCCTGTGGCGATGCGGGATCTGCCGCGGGGAAGGGAGTGCATGCAGAGGACGCGCTACCAGCCCCTCGGCGGGAACGAAATGCCCCGCTTCGGCGGCCCGGCTACGATGCTGCGCTTGCCGGCCCGGACCGACGCGCGGGGGCTTGATGCCTGCTTCGTCGGCGTGCCGATCGACATCGGTACCTCCAACCGCAGTGGCACGCGCTTCGGGCCGCGGCAGATCCGCCCCGAATCGGCGCTGCTCCGACCCTACAACATGGCGACGCGCGCCGCGCCGTTCGAATCGCTTGCGGTTGCAGACATCGGCGATGTTGCGATCAACACCTACGACCTGAAAAAGTCGGTCGACATCATCACCGCGGCCTACGAGATCATCCTGACGGAGGGCTGCCGACCGCTGACGCTCGGCGGCGACCACACTATCGCGCTGCCGATCCTGCGGGCGATGGCGCGGCGCCATGGTCCGATCGGCCTGATCCACGTCGACGCGCATGCCGACGTTAACGAGACGATGTTCGATGAGCCGATCGCGCATGGCACGCCGTTCCGCCGCGCCGTCGAGGAAGGACTGCTCGACACCGGCCGAGTGGTGCAGATCGGCCTGCGCGGCACCGGCTACGCGGCCGACGAATTCGATTGGCCGCGCCGGCAAGGGTTTCGGGTGGTGCAGGCCGAGGAGTGCTGGCATCGCTCGCTGGTGCCGCTGATGGCCGAGGTGCGCGCCCGGATGGGTGGCGGCCCGGTCTATCTCAGCTTCGACGTCGATAGCCTCGATCCCGCCTTCGCGCCGGGCACCGGCACGCCGGAGATCGGCGGGCTCACCGTGATGCAGGGGCTGGAAATCGTCCGCGGTTGCAGCGGGCTCGACATCATGGGCTGCGACCTTGTCGAGGTGTCGCCACCGTACGATCCGTTCGGCACGACCGCATTGGTCGCGGCCAATCTGCTGTTCGAGATGCTGTGTGTCTTGCCGGGCGTAGGCTGCCGCGACTGAGGCGGCGGAGGGGGAGCGAGATGTTCAGCCATCCCGAATACGACAGCCACGAGCAGGTGACGTTTGCGCACGATGCAGCGTCCGGCCTCAAGGCGATTGTGGCGATCCACAGCTCGGTGCTGGGGCCGGCGTTCGGCGGCTGCCGGATGTATCCCTATGCCGACGATGCGCGCGCCATTCGCGACGTGCTTCGCCTGTCGCGCGGCATGACCTACAAGGCAGCGATCTGCGATCTGCCTTATGGCGGCGGCAAGGCCGTAATCATCGGCGATCCGCACCGGAGCAAGACGCCGGAGCTGCTGCGCGCGATGGGGCGGGTGATTGACGGCCTGGGTGGGCGCTACATCACTGCCGACGATGTCGGCACGACGCTCGACGACCTCGCGGTGATCCGTACGGTGACCCGATACACCGCGGCGGCCACCGCATCGGCGCAGGCGTCGCTGGCGGTCACCGCGTATGGCGTGTTCATGGCGATCCTGGCGGCGGCCGAGCACTGCCTGGGGCGGCGCGACGTCGGCGGTCTCAGGGTCGTGGTGCAGGGGCTGGGCAATGTCGGCCTGCCGCTTTGCGGTTATCTGCGCGGAGCTGGCGCGGAGCTCGTGGTGACTGACCTCGATCCGGCGCGCGCCAAGCGGGCCGCGCGCGAGCATGGCGCGGAGATCGTCGATTCCGAGGCAATCTACGGCGTTCCCGCCGACGTGTTCGCTCCTTGTGCGCTCGGCGCCGTGCTGCACGACGCGACGATCCGGCGTCTTGCGTGTCGCGTCGTCTGCGGTGGCGCCAACAACCAGTTGGCCGAGGCAAGGCACGACGCCCTGCTCGCCTCGCGCGGCATCGTCTTCGTGCCGGACTACCTGGCCAATGCCGGCGGGGTGATCGACTTCCACCAGGAGCGGATCGACGACCGGCCGGACGCCGTGTTGCGCGCGGTGGAGCGGATCCGGGGCATCACCGCCGAGGTGCTGGCACGCGCTGCGTCCGCCGGCGAAACGCCGCTCACCGTGACCGATCGGATGGTGCGCGAGCGCTTGGCAGCGGCCTCACGCGGCGCCGCGTGAGCGATCGCGGCGGCGGGGAGTCCAGATGACGCTCGGCCCGCGAACCCGTGGCCGGATCGCGTGGACGACAGCCATGGCGCATGGTCGAAGTGGGTGGCTTTCGCGAAAGGCGATGTGTATGTGGCGGCGGCCGGGAGGTTATCATCGGGAAATTCGCAATCTCCGCTCCAGCGCCCGGGCGCAGGCGGTCAGCGGCGAGCAGAGGACGAAGTAGATCAGCGCCACGAGACCATAGACGGTGAACGCGCGGAAGGTCGCATTGCTGATGATCTCGCCGGTGCGGGTGAGCTCCCGGAAGCCGACGATCGAGGCCACCGCGGTCGCCTTCAGCAACTGGACCAGGAACCCGACCGTCGGAGGAACGGCGATGCGCAGCGCCTGCGGCAGGATCACCAGCTGCAGCTGAGCGAGCCGCCGCAAGCCCAGGCTCGCCCCCGCATCCCACTGGCCTTGCGGGATCGCCTGCACCGAGCCGCGCCAGATCTCCCCGAGATAGGCGCTGGCGTACAGCGTCAGCCCGACCGCCGCCGCGAGCCACGGCGAGACGTCGATGCCGAGCAGCGGCAGGCCGAAGAACACCAGGAATAGCTGCATCAACAGCGGCGTACCCTGGAACGCGTCGATGTAGAGCTTGGCCGCCTGCACGGCGGCTCTGGAATGGCCCACCCGCAGCAGCGTCAGCCCGAGGCCCGCCGCACCGCCGCACGCGAAGGCAACGGCGGAGAGGGCCAAGGTCCAGCGCGCCGCGAGAATCAGGTTCCACGCGATCGCGCCCAGCGGAATGTCGTTCATGCGGGTCGGCCCGGCATCAGTCGGCGGCCGGCCAGCATCAGCAGCCGTCGCGCGGCGACGGCCAGCAGCAGATAGATCACCGTGACCCCGACATAGGTCTCGAACGCACGGAAGTTGCGCGACTGGATGAAGTCGGCGGCATAGGTCAAGTCGCGGACCGCGATCGTGGAGACGACGGCAGATTCCAGCAGCATGATCACGACCTGGCTCACCAGCGCCGGATACACCGCGGCGATGCCCTGCGGCAGAACGATCAGCCTGAACACCGCGAAGCCGTGCAGCCCGAGAGCGCGGCCTGCTTCGTACTGGCCGACTGCGATGGAATCGATCCCCGCACGCACGACCTCGGTGGCGTAGGCGGCGAGGTTAAGTGTCATCGCGAGCGCGGCCGCTTCGAATGCAGTCAGCCGCGGTCCGACAACAGGGAGGGCGAAGAAGATGAAGAAGAGCTGGACCAGGAAAGGCGTGTTGCGGACCAGCTCGACATAGGTGGCGACGACCGCGCGCCCGGCCGCAACGTTGCTGCGCCGGAGCGTCGCGGCTCCGATTGCAAGCCCGACCCCGCCGATGCCGGCGATGGCGGCCAGCACGACCGTGGTCGCCGCGCCGTGCAGAAGCAGCATGAAATCATCCAT
This sequence comes from uncultured Alphaproteobacteria bacterium, assembly GCA_963754235.1. Classification (GTDB taxonomy): domain Bacteria; phylum Pseudomonadota; class Alphaproteobacteria; order Acetobacterales; family Acetobacteraceae; genus DATAYA01. The sequence continues at coordinate 34,395 of CAVWFK010000014.1, forward strand.
GCGCGTCCGCCTCGTCCCTCATTCGCCTCGTCCCTCCGCGTTGCACGGGCCTCAGAAACCGGCCGGCAGCGGTTGGCGCAGCCACTTCACCGCGATCGCGTTCAGCGAACCGTCCTGCTTCATCTTGGCGATCGCATCGTCCAGCGCCTGCTTGAACTGCGGCTCGTTCTTGTTGAGCCCGATGTGGTCCGGTGAGCTGAGCAGCTGGAACTTCTCGCGCGGCTCGATCGGCGGGTGGCGGGCCATGATTGTTGCGCCGACATCGTTGCCGACCGCAATCAGCTGCACCTGGCCCGCGAAAAAGGAGGCGATGACACTGCTGTAGTCGTTGAAGCGCTCGATGGTCGTGCCCGCGGGCGCCGCCTGGGTCAGAGAGGTGTCCTCCAGCGTGCCCTTGTTGACCCCGACCGATTTGCCCTTCAGGTCCGCCGGCCCGCTTACCGCGACGCTGGCCGGGCCGAGCACGGCGATGTAGTACGGCGCATAGGCGGCGGTGAAGTCGATCACCTTGGCCCGCTCGTCGCTATAGCCGACGCTCAGCAGCAGGTCGACCTTGTGCTCGATCAACGTCGGGATGCGGTTTTGCCCCGTGATCCCGACCAGTTGCAGCTTTACACCGAGCGCGCTGGCCAGCCGTTTGCCGACATCGACGTCATAGCCCTGCATCGTCATGTCGGCTCCGGCGGAGGAGAACGGCGGAAAGTCCTCGAAGATGCCGGCCTTCAGCACGCCAGCCTTGCGGATGTTGTTGAGCGCGTCGGCGCGGGCGGGAGTAGCGCAGATCGCGCCCGACAGCAGGAGCGCAGCGGCAACGGCAAATCGCGTAAGGACCGCATATCTCATTGTCATCTCCTTCGGGGTGGTTGCGGAGCCGGCATTAGGATAGCGAAGACGTGTTGGCGGTGGCTGCGCTGCCAAGTATTACGGGTTGGCAAGGGCCAATTACATGGGAATTCATCAACGCTTGCTTCGCGGTTGGCCGAAGTCCGTTGCACGGCCACGATGAGCCGGCCCGGGGGTCCGCCGCGCTGACCACGACGGAAAGCATTGCGAGTCGGCACCGTCGGGTCCGTCCGAGCGGGCCTCGGTGGAGATCAGCGGGCGCTAACGCCTGACTGCCGCACCGCCCGCCTTCGACCGCGGCACCAGCCCCAACAGCGCGATCGAGCCGATCAGCACGACGCCCATGCCGAAGAAGCAATCGGCATAGGTCATGGTGTAGGCTTGGGTCCGCACCATCGCCGCGAGCTTGGCCATCGCCTGGTGCGGGGCAAGCTCTGCTGGGGTTCCCCTGGCAATGAGCACGCTCGCCGCCCGGTCGAGCCAGGCATGCACGTCCGGAGAGGTGATCGTCAGGCGCTGCGAGATGATGTCGAAATGGTAGTGCTCGCGCATCGTCGTAAAGGTCGAGAGCATCGCGATACCGAGCGAACCCCCGAGATTGCGGAACATGTTGAAGAGCGCCGAGCCCTGCGCCTGATCGGCCCGCGCGAGGCCGCGGGTGGCAAGCGAGGAGAGCGGCACGATGATGAAGGGCTGGCCCAGCGCGCGGACGAGCTGCGGCAGCCTGAGCTGCGGCCCGGCCGTGTCCGGGCTCATATACCCGTTCATCACGCAGCTCACGCCGAACAGCAGGAACCCGAAAGCCACCAGCAGCCGCGCGTCCACCCGCTTCATGATCATCGGCACGAACGGGATGATGAGGAGCTGCGGCGCCCCCGCCCACATCACCACCTCGCCGATCTGCAGCGCGTCGTAGCCCTGGACCTGACCGAGATAGACCGGCAGCAGATAGACCGAGCCGTAGAGCCCGAGTCCCATCACCAGCCCAAGCAGGGACGCGGCACCGAATGCCCGCTGCCCGAGGAGGCGGAGATTGAGGAACGGCTCGCGGCGCAGAAGCTCGATCACGATGAAGGCGGGAATGGCGATCGCCGCCGTCGCCGCTGCATAGCGGATCCACTCGGTGGTGAACCAAGCCTTTTCCTCGCCCTCCTCGAGCATGGCGATCAGCGAGCCGAGCCCGACGGCCATGAACAGAATGCCCCACCAGTCGCCATTCCTGAGCAGGCGAAGTTGCATCTTCTCGCGCTCAACCCCGATCCAGACGGCGCCGATCACGGCCAGCGCTGGAATGACATTGATGAAGAAAATCCAGTGCCAGGACCAGGTATCGGTGAGCCAGCCGCCGATGGTCGGCCCGATCGCCGGCGCAAACGTCGCGGTCAACCCGAACATGGCGAGCCCGACCGGCTGGCGCGCCGGGGGCAGCTTGCCCAGGATGATCGTCAGCGCGGTCGGGATCAGCACGCCGCCCGTGAACCCCTGGCCGACGCGGAACAGGATCATCTCGGTGAGGCTGCTCGCGGTCCCGCACAGCATCGAGAAGACCAGGAAGAGCAGGGTGTTCGCGATCAGGTAGAGGCGGAGCGAGAACACCCGCGAGAGCCAGCCGGTGAGCGGGATCACCACGATCTCGGCGACGAGATAGGCGGTGGAAATCCAGCTCCCCTGGTCCGACGAGGCCGAGAGCCCGCCCTCGATGTCGCTGAGCGAAGCGTTGGTGATCTGGATGTCGAGCACCGCCATGAAGGCGCCGAGAACCCCCCCCAGCACCGCGATCCAGTCGCGGAGCGGAACCTGATCCGTGCTCATTGCGCAGTTCCTCGCCGAGGGCCGGTGGGCTAGCCCGCCGGCCGTGCCGCAGTGTCGACCGTCGCCTCCACCGAAAGCCCTGGCCGCAGCGCGCTCACCATCGGATCGTCCGCCTCGAGCGCGATCTTCACCGGCACGCGCTGCACGATCTTGGTGAAATTGCCGGTCGCGTTCTCGGGTGGCAGCAGCGCGAATTGCGAGCCGGAGCCGGGGGCGAGGCTCTCCACCGAGCCGCGGAACTCATGTCCTGGGAAGGTATCGACCGAGAGCGTCACAGGCTGGCCCGGCGCCATCCGGCCGAGCTGTGTCTCTTTGAAGTTAGCCGTCACGTAGATCTGCCGGCCCATCGGCACCACCTGCAGCAGCGGCGTGCCGGGCGCGACATAGGCGCCGAGCCGGACGCCACGGTTGCCCACCATGCCGGCGACGGGCGCCGTGATCACCGTGTAGGAGAGGTCGAGCCTCGCTCTCTGCAACTCGGCTTGGGCGCCCTTGAGTGCCGCCGCCGCCATCGCCCGCTCGGCCACGAGCACGCCGATCTGCCGCTCCGCCGCCGTGAGCGTCGCCTGATCGCCCACGAGCTTCGCCTTGCTCTCGTTCAGGCCGGCCGCGGTCCGTTGTGCCGTCTGCACCGTGCCGAAGCCCGTGCGGCTCAATTGGGCATAGCGTGTCGCATCGGCCTCTGCGAACGAGACCGTCGCCCGGTCCGCCGCGACCACGGCGCGGCTGGACTCGATATTCGCGACCTGCTTGGCGATCTCCGCGGCAACATTGCCCAGTTTCGCCTCCGCCGAGGCCACATCGGCTTCGGCCTTCGCGACTGCCGCCCGGAACGGTCGGTCGTCGATCTGCGCTATCGCCTGACCTGCCCGCACCGGCTGGTTGTCCGTTACGTCGAGTTCGGCGATCGTCCCCGCCACCTGCGGACTTACAGTCACGCTATCGGACCCGAAATAGGCATCGTCGGTTGAAACCAGGAACTTGTTCGCTTCCCACCAGCGATAGCCGCCGATCCCGAGGGCTCCGGCGGCGAGCAGCGCCGCCGCCCCGATCAGCCGCCGCCGGCGCCGAAGCCGCGGCAAGCCCGGCCGGGAGATCGCCTCGTGCGGCTGCTCGTGCACGCTCCCTGCCGGATCGAACGCGGTGATGGCACCGCCATCGCGCAGGCTCAGCCGCACCGGGATCGCTTCATGCTGCCACTGGGGTGCGATCTTTTCGAGGGCCCAATCGGGGCTGTTCTGGTCCATTGAGGGTCTCCAGGGCGATGTGCCCCTAAACTGAACGGTCCAGTTTGATAGGCGCCGCCGGGACCAAGATCAACGCTGGACTGAACCGTTTAGTATGCCAAAATCGCAACCCACGGATGCTCCGGAGCGCAGCCGCGGGGCATTGACAAAACTAAACGGTTCAGTTTATTGACGCCATGTCCCAGACCCAGACAGCCCCAGGCCTGACAGACCCGACCCCCAAGCAGCGGGATATCGCGGAGGCAGCGACGCGCCTTTTCATCACGCAGGGCTACGCCTCGGTGTCGATGGATGCGATCGCGCGCGCTGCCGGCGTCTCCAAGGCCACCCTCTATGCCTATTTCGCCTCAAAGGAGCGGCTGTTCGCGAACCTGGTCGGCGTGGCCTGTTCGCGCTCCGCCAGCGGGCTAGGCGAGCTCGCCGACGGCGGAGCTGATCTTCGTACTACTCTGACCGAGCTCGGCGGCCGGGTGCTCCGATTCATGCTCGACGAACAGTCGCTCGCTATCTACCGCGTGGTGATGGCGGAAACGGTGCGGTTTCCGGAACTCGGCCGTGCCTTCTACGAGCGCGGCGCCGCCACCTCGCGCCGCAACTTCGCCGCCTGGCTCGATCGGCAGATGGCCGCTGGCAAGCTCCTCTCCCGCGATCCCGGGCTGGCTGCCGAGCAGTTCATGGGTTTGCTGCGCACGCATCTGCATATGCGCGCCCTGCTCGGGATCGGTCCCGCGCCTACGCAGGCCGAGATCGAGACCACCGTCACGGCGGCGGTTGAGACCTTCCTGCGCGCTTACGCGCCCACGTCCCCGCACACGCCCCCCGACGACCCCGCCGCTTGAGAGCCGCGCGGGTGGCGCCCGTCCAACCCGAAACGCCGCGCACGCCGCGTGAAGCCGCCCCTCTGCACCGGCGGGTTCAGGCCAGAGGCGATCGCGTTTGCGGTTCTCTCGTTACGGATGGTGTGAAGTAGATCACATAGCTTCGCCACGCCCCTTGGTAAGGCTGAGCCGAAGGCGACGAAACAAGTTGCCTTCGGACGGTTCGCCACTTCGAACCCAGGGGAGATCAACGATGCGATGCATCCACATAGCCGGTGCCACCGTTGCATGCGGCCTAATCGCGACCGCCGCGAACGCAGACCGGTTGCATCCGGTCGAGGGGCGCACACTCGAATTCGGGCCGATGCATGCCTCAGTGTACTACACCAAGGACGTGTCGGGCGATCGGGTGGTCGCCACCGTCGTCGCCGGGCCGGAGAGCACGCCGATCCGGCTCATTACCACTCTCCAGCCCGGCCAGTCGGTGATTCTCTCGGTTCCGGGCGCGGCCGGAACTCCGGCGGTCGGCTTCCGCCTCACGCGAGAAACCGGCGGTCTCGGCGTGTCCCCGCTTGGTGCTGCGGTCGACTGAATGCGACGCGCGCGGGCGTGATGGCCACCTTTTTCTGCCACCGAACCGCCCGACCAGCGGCGGCGCGCGCAGGGCGCGGATGGGAGAGACTGAAATTACGGTCCCCCGCGCCCACCGACCGCGCCAAACACCTGCCCCGTGGAGTAGCTCGACTCCTCGGAGGCGAGCAGGACATAGAGCGGAGCAGGCTCTGCCGGCTGCCCGGCGCGGCCCATCGGTGTATTGGCACCGAACTCCGGTAGCTTGTCCGTCGGTTGTCCGCCGGTGACCTGCAAGGGCGTCCAGACCGAGCCCGGTGCGACGGCATTGACGCGAATTCCGCGGCTCGCGAGCTGCGTGGCCAAACCCCTTGGTGAAGATCATGATCGCGCCCTTGGTGGCGGCGTAGTCGATGATGTTCTCCGAAGGATCGTACGCGTTGACCGAAGCCGTTTTGATGATCGTCGAGCCGGGCTTGAAATGCGGGATCGCCGCCTTGGTGAGCCAGAACATCGCGTAGACGTTGGTTTTGAAAATCGTGTCGAACTGCTCGGTGGTGATGTCGGGAATGGAGTTTTGCGAGATCTGCCTTGCCGCATTGTTGACCAGGCTGCGGCTATGCCGGCCGCGGCAATGGGGCGCGAGTGGCGCAGAAACATGTGCCAGGCTCCCGCACCCGCACTCCGTTTCACAAGCCACTTGGTCGGCACCGCAGACGGTTTCGACAACTCCCCGGGCACTCAGCCCGCCATCTTCAGTAGCTTACCGATCCGGTGGGGGGCCGCAAAATCCCCCGAATCGAGGGTGAGTTGCGAATGTCGGGTTAGCCACCGGCGTTACCGACCCCCTGGACATGAAACGGTGGCACCGTGCTTCGCGCCTGGATCGCCGCGTAGCGCCGCGGTCGACGCATGCGTCGACCGGTCGCCTGGCGCACGCCGGCGACTTTGTGGCTGCTGAGGTTGTCGGCCATCACGATGTCGCCGGGCGCCAGTGTCGGCGCGAGGAACTGCTCGACCCAGGCCAGGAAGGACGGGCCGTCGATGGCGCCGTCCGGCACCAGCGGGGCGACCAGCCCGTTGTGCCGCAGGCCGCACAGAAAAGTCGTGGTATGCCAGTGCCCGTGCGGCACCGCGGCAATCAGCCGCTGGCCGCGCGGCGCGCGGCCATGCGTGCGCGCCATGTTCGTCGTGGCCCCGTTGATCTCCTTCGGAGCTCAACCATCGATGAAGAACTTGTGGCGTCGATTCCCTCGCGCAGCGCCTGCCTCGGCGATATCGGCGCGGTCCTGTTCGGCCGCGCGGAACCGTTTTTTTGAGCGTCAGACCCTGCTGGGCCAAGGTTTTCCACATCACCGGATGGCTGACCATGATGCCATGCTCGCGCGCCACCCAGGCCCGCAACTCCGCGATCGTCGCATCCGCCTGCTCGGCCACCCGCGCCCGCAGTGCCCCGTAGAGCGGCGCCAGGCGCGGCGCCACGTGGTTGTGCTGTGGCCCGGCCGTCGTCTCGCCGGTTTCGCGACATCGCGAGCGCACCTTCGACACGTAGGATGGGCTGACCCCCAACCGTGCTGCCCCCGCCCGATCGGCTCGCTCACTGCCGCCAACACGCGATCCCGCAAGTCCTGTCCGTAAGTCTGCCCCCGTCTCCAGCTCATCCTTGCCTCCGGCCCATGCCGGAAACCCTTCAATCGTACGACCAGCCCGATTCGAAACCCCCAAATCGCGATCTCCACATAGGGTTATTCGGGGCTAGCGCGTCACGGCTCCTCGATCGTCTCGTAAAGTCGCCGCGCCTCCTCCGGCCGGCCGCGCCGCTCGGCAAGGGCCAGCACCCGCACCACACGGACCCCGCCTGGCAAGGCGAGGGTCAGCACGTCGCCGGGCGAGAGCCGCGCGTGCGGCTTATCGGTCGGCTGGCGATTGACCCGCACCGTCCCGCCCATGACCAGCGCCGCACAGCTCGCGCGGGTGCGCAGGAAGCGTGCGCACCACAGCCACTTGTCGAGGCGCTGCGGCACGGCTTACCGGCGCAGCGTCGCCAGCGCCGCGAACGGGCCATCGGCCACTGCCGGCTCGTCGTCCCCGCCCGCCGCCCGGCGGCGCAGCGGCACGATCAGGGGTGGCGCCGGCGGCCCAAACGCATCCCGAGCCAGGGCGGCGGCGGGCAGCGCGCGCATCCCGAGGCTCCGTAGCAGCGCCGGCAGCGCGCTCGCGGGCGCGCCGAGCCGGCCGGCGAGGCCGGGCGGCACCGGCGCCGGGCCGCGGCGCGCGGCGTAAGCCAGTTCGGCCGCGGCGCGCTCAGCGATGTCGAGGCGCAGCAGCAGCGGCCCGGCCGGCAGCCAGCCGAGTGCGAGCGCGAACGCCTCCGGCCAGTCCGGCGGCGCCGGCAGCGAAACCGCCCCCGGGCGGCGGCAGCGCCGGCATCGCGATCCCCGCGCGCACGGCGAGCAGCCGCGCTCGCATCGCCATCGGCGCCGGGCGCAGCAGCGCCGGGATCGAGAGCGCGAAGCGGCCGGCGGAGACGCCGAGCGCCTTCAGCGCCGGACGCAGGGAAGCGGGGATGGTCGCATCGGTCGCACCAGGCACCACGCCGCCCGCCTCGGCCAGCCGGTGCAGCGGCCCGCGCAGGACGGCTTCGGTCTCGGCGCGCGCAGCGGCGGCGTGCAGGGGTGCCAACGCGCGCGCGATCCCGTGGTCCACCCAATCCTGCAGCCGCCGCCGCACCCGCTCGCGCGGCGGGCCGTCGAGGAACTCGCTCGGCAGCACCTGCACCACCGGCCGCAGCAGCGTGGGTCCGGGCCGCAGGCGGGCGACCGGCGCGCCCTCCCAAAGCAGCGCGTGCGCATCATCGAGCGTGAAGGCGGCATCGGGGGCGGCCGCCAGCGCCGCGACCCGGCGCGGCATCTCATGGCGCAGCGCCCGGCGCGCGGCCCGCAGCACCAGCCGCCGCGCCTCGCCCTCGGCCAGCGGGTCGGGCAGGAAGGCGAAGCCGCCGACCCGGCCGACCGGATGCCCCTCAACCACCACCTCGCCGCGCGCGGTCACGGCGGAGAGCAGCCCGGCGCCAGTCGAACCCTCCGCCTCCTCGAGCCTGCGCATCAGGTGCGTCGCCCGGCGATCGACGAAGCGCGCGGTCAGCCGCTCGTGCAGCGCGTCGGACAGCAGGTCCTCCGCCTCCCGCGCCCGCGCCTGCCAGGCGGCGGCGTCGGCCAGCCAGTCCGGCCGCGCGGCGATGTAGCTCCAGGTGCGCACGCCGGCGAAGCGGGCCATCAGCGTGTCGATATCGCCGTCGGCGCGGGCGAGCGCGGCGAGCTGGGTCGCGATCCAGTCGGTCGGCAGCCGCCCGTCACGCATCAGATGCGTGAACACCTGCCCGCACAGCCGGGTGTGGCTCTCGTCGGCGAGCTTGCGGAAATCCGGGATCTGGCACGCGCCCCAAAGCGTGCGCACCCGCCCCCTGCCCTGCGCGAGGCCGCGGATCTCCGGATCGCGCGCCAGCGCCGCGAGCGCCTGCACATCGGCCGCGTCGTTGCCGCGCACCAGGCCCGGCCGCGGCGGCGGCGCGCCGAGGCTCGCCAGCAGCCGGTCGATATCGGCGAAATCGAGATCGGCATTGCGCCAACAGAGGCGGCCGAGCGATTCGAAGGCGTGCGCCTCCACCGCCGCGATCGTGGCATCGGGCAGGGCCGGGCAGTCGGCGGTGGTGCCAAAGGTGCCGTCGCGCATCCCGCGCCCGGCGCGGCCGGCGATCTGCGCGACCTCCGCCGCCTCCAGCCGGCGGAGCCGATGGCCGTCGAACTTGGCGAGGTCGGCGAACGCCACGTGGCCCACGTCCATGTTCAGCCCCATGCCGATCGCGTCGGTCGCGACCAGGAAATCGACCTCCTTCTCCTGATAGAGCGCCACCTGCGCATTGCGGGTGCGCGGCGAGAGCCGGCCCATCACCACCGCGCAGCCGCCGCGGCGGCTGCGCACCAGCTCGGCGATCGCATAGACCTCGGCGGCACTGAAGGCGACGATCGCGGTGCGCGGCGGCAGCCGGCCGAGCTTGGCGTGCCCGGTCGCGACCAGTTGGGAGAGGCGCGGCCTGCGTTTCGATCTCGGCGCCGGGCACGAGTGCGCGCACCAGCGGGCGGATGGTCTCGGCGCCGAGGAACAGCGTCTCGACCAGGCCGCGCGCGTGCAGCAGCCGCTCGGTGAAGACGTGGCCGCGGTCGGGGTCGGCGCAGAGCTGGATTTCGTCCACGGCGACGAACTCGGCGTCGCGGTCGAGCGGCATCGCCTCCACGGTGCAGGAGAACCAGCGCGCCTCGGGCGGCACGATCTTCTCCTCGCCGGTGATCAGGGCGACGTGGCGCGCGCCCTTGGCGGCAACCATGCGGTCGTAGTTCTCGCGCGCCAGCAGCCGCAGCGGGAAGCCGATGATGCCCGAGCGGTGCGCGAGCAGGCGTTCGATCGCGAGATGGGTCTTGCCGGTGTTGGTCGGGCCGAGCACGGCCCGCACCCGCGGCGGGAACAGGGCGCGGGCGCCCGGAGCGAATCCCGTCATGGAGAGGATGTTCGGGTTGCCGGCGCCTCGGTGCAAGCCTTCAGCGCCTAATCAAGCAGCCGGGCCAGTTCGCTGGGGTCCAGCCATCGTCGCTGATCGGCGCGAAACGCGCAGAACGCCGGCCCGAGCCGGTGCCCGCGCACCCACCCCGCGAGTGCCGCCGCATAGTCCGCCGACGCCGGCTGCCGCAGCCCCCAGCCGGGCGGCGTCCAGGAACTGTTGCCGTTCACCGTCGGCAGCCGCCAGTGGAGCGAGAACATCAGCGCGTCCGATTGCAGCTTCCACCATGGCCGGGCGCCCGGCGGCTGGGGTGCGAGGCCGAAGACGCTGCACCGCGCGGGGGGCGCCGGCAAGCCCTGCCACCAGCGCCGCCTCCCGCGCCGCCGACACGCCGTCCGGCGCGGTGTCCCACAACGATTCCAGCATCGCCGCGAACGACAGCAGCACGAAGGCCGCGACCATGACCGCCCGTCGTCCGATCGCGCCCCGCGCCCGCGCGAGTATCGCATCCAGTGCCACCCCGGCGCAGGCGGCGATCGGCAACAGCGCCACGATCTCGGAGCGGAAGGTGGTGCGGATCGCTGCCGCCCCCGGCACTGACGTAAAACACGACGATCCAGGGCCAGATGTGGCGGGCGAGCTTGAACTCGAGTGCCGTGCAGAGGATCGCCGCCGCCGCCGCCAGCCAGCAGCGCCCGGCGCGGCATCGACGCGCGCCGCCGGCCGCGCCACAGCAGCCCCAGCCCCGCCGCCGCCAGCGCCCAGACCGGGACCGAGGAGCCCATGAACCGCTCGGCGTCGGTGTCGGAGTCATCGGTACGGCAGCCCGAACCAGCGCGAGCAGGCCCCTGTACACCGGATGGTTGTCGCCGAGGTTCAGCAGGTCCGACAGGAACGGGCGATAGAAGCTCAGCGTCGCCCGGCGCGCGGTGGCGGCCGCTCAGGATCTGGGGGCCGTAGATGACGCAGAACGGCATCAGCCCCACCGCCAGCCCCGCCCCGAAACCGATGCCGACGCGCCGCAGCGCCGGCTGCCGCAGGGCGGCGCGGAAGTCGGGCCAGGCGAGCAGGCCGAGCAGCGTCGCCAGCGCGCCCAGGAACAGGAAGAACCACGCGACCTCGTAGCTGGTCGCCGCCAGCAGGCCGGTCAGCACGCCGGCCGCCGCCGCGAGCCAGGGCCGCCCGCGCGCCCAGGCCGCGTGCAGCAGCAGCAGGATCGCCGGCAGGATCGCGACACCGATCATCTGGCCGTGGCCGAGCTTGATCGTGAGCGCGTTGGAGAAGACGAACAGGAAGGCGCCGACTGCGGCCGCCGCCGAGGCCAGCCCCAGCACCCGCTGCAGCAGCCGCCACGCGCACAGGAAGCCGAACGCCGAAAGCACGACGAACAACGCCGAGAACGCGCGCATCGGGGCCAATCCCGCCAGCCGGAACGCGCCATAGATCGGCACCCAGAGCAGGTGCGCGTCGGTGTAGCCGAGCACGCCGGGCACGGGGAAGAACATCGGCGGCGACAGCGGCGAGCGTCCCGCCAGCAGCGCGCGCCAGGTGCTCTCGAGCAGGAAGATCATGATCCGCGCATCGCCGGCATCGCCGGGGGCGAGGTCGAACCCGCTGCGCAGCGCCGGGCCGTAGATGGTCAGCAGGCCGAGGGCGAGGAGGGTGAATGGGCGGGACGAATGCGGACCACCGCACCGCTTGCACCGTTTGCCGCCTAACAGCCGCATGGGTCGCCATCACCGCCGCGCCGCAAAGAACTCGCGCAGCAGCGCCGCCGCCTCACTCTCGCACACGCCGCCCACCACCTCCGGCCGGTGCAGGCAGCCGGGCGCGTCGAACACCCGGGCGCCGTGCTCGACGCCGCCCCCTTTGGGGTCATAGGCGCCGAACACCAGCCGGCGGATGCGAAACAAGCCGATCGCGGCGGCACACATCGCGCACGGCTCCAGCGTCACCACCAGGTCGCAGTCCGGCAGGCGCGGCGCCCCGCGCGCCCGCGCCGCCGCCCGCAGCGCCAGCAACTCGGCGTGCGCCGCGGCATCGGCCTCCGCCTCCACCCGGTTTGCGGCGCGCGCGAGCACGCGGCCGGCGGCGTCCACCACCACGGCACCGACCGGCACCTCGCCGGCCTGCGCCGCCGCGCGGGCCTCGGCGAGCGCTGACTGCATCGGGGAATCGAGGGGCGACATGAGCGCTTCTTGCCCGCCCGGCCGACGCCGGTCTAGCAACGCCGCATGGCCCGTCGCCCGCTGATCGGCATCACCCTCGATTCGGAGCAGCCCGGCGGCTACTCGAAATACCCCTGGTACGCGCTGCGGGCGAACTACGCCGAGGCGGTCGCCGCCGCCGGCGGGCTGCCGGTGGCACTCTCCCATCAGGCGGCGCTGGCGCCCGACTGGCTCGACCGCATCGACGCGCTGATCGTCACCGGCGGCGCCTTCGACGTCGATCCCGCGCTCTACGGCGCCGCCGACCGGCACGCGACGGTGACGCTCAAGGAGGGCCGCACCGAAGCCGAGCTGGCACTCACGCGCGGCGCGCTCGGGCGCGGGATGCCGGTGCTCGGCATCTGCGGCGGCGAGCAGCTTCTGGCGGTGGCGCTCGGCGGCACGTTGCTCCAGCACATCCCCGACGCGATCCCCGAGGCGCTCGAACACGAGCAGCCCAATCCCCGCCACCAGCCGGGGCACGCGGTCGCGATCACGCCGGATACGCAACTCGCCCGCATCGTGGGCGCGGCCACGATGGCGGTGAACTCCGCCCACCACCAGGCGGTGCGCGAACCCGGTCCCGGTGCGGTGGTGAACGCGACCGCGCCGGACGGCGTGATCGAGGGCATCGAGGGCACCCGCCACCGCTTCGCGCTCGGCGTGCAGTGGCACCCCGAGTTCCTGATCGGCCCCGGCGACCGGGCGATCTTCGACGCGCTGATCGCCGCCAGCGTGCGATGACCGAGGCCGACGCCGCCGTTTCGCGCGGCGAGCGGATCGCCAAATGGCTCGCCCATGCCGGCGCCGCCAGCCGCCGCGACGCCGAGCGGCTGCTCGCCGAGGGCCGCGTGAGGCTCAACGGCGCGGTGCTCACGCATCCGGCGAGCTTCGTCGCCCCCGGCGACATCGTGCAGCTCGACGGTCGCGTGCTCGATCCGCCGGCGCGAGCGCGGCTGTGGCGCTATCACAAGCCCGCCGGGCTGGTGACGACGCATCGCGACCCGCAGGGCCGGCCCACCGTGTTCGAGCGCCTGCCGGCCGCGATGCCGCGCGTGGTCAGCGTCGGCCGGCTCGACCTCGCGAGCGAAGGGCTGCTGCTGCTGACCACCGACGGCGCGCTGGCGCGGCGGCTGGAACTGCCGGCCAATGGCTGGCTGCGGCGCTACCGGGTTCGCGTGCATGGCGACCCCGATCCGGCGGCGCTGGCGCGGCTCGCGCAGGGCGTCACGGTGGCCGGTGCGCGCTACGGCCCGATCGAGGCCGGCCTCGACTCGCGCCAGCGCAGCAATGCGTGGCTCACGGTGGCGCTGCACGAAGGCCGCAACCGCGAAATCCGGCGGGTGATGGCGCATCTCGGCCTGCCGGTCTCGCGGCTGATCCGGGTCGCCTATGGTCCGTTTCAGCTCGGGCATCTGGAGCCGGCGGCGGTGGACGAGGTGCCGGCCAAGGTGCTGCGCGAGCAGCTCGGTCCCTGAGAACAGGGCCCGTGAGGATCGTGGCCGGCGCCTGGCGTGGGCGGCGTCTGGCAGCACCCCCCGGAGCGGCGACCCGCCCCACCGCCGATCGGGTGCGGCAGGCGCTGTTCGACATGCTGCTGCACGCGCCCTGGGGCGGTCGCGACGCGATTGCCGGCGCCGCGGTGCTCGACGCCTTCGCCGGGACCGGCGCGCTCGGGCTGGAGGCGCTGTCCAGGGGCGCCGGGCACGCGACCTTCCTCGAACGCGACCGCGACGCTCTCGCGGTCCTGCGCGCCAATATCGCGTCGTGCGGCGCGGTGGGGCAGGCGCGCGTGATCGAGGCCGACGCGACCCGCCCACCGCCGGGCACGCCCTGCGCGCTGGTTTTTCTCGACCCTCCCTATCGCGAGGGCCTGGCCGAACGCGCGTTGCCGGCGCTGGCGCAGGCGGGCTGGCTCGCGCCCGCCGCCCTGCTGGTGGTCGAGACCGCCCGCGACGAGGCCGCAGTGCTTCCCGGCACGCCGCTTGCCGAGCGCACGCACGGGGCCGCCCGGCTGCGCGTTCTGCGGCTCGCCGGTGTTACGCTTGACGGAACGCCCGTTCCGTGATACATAACGCCCGTGATCCGGAGTTTCCGAGACAAGCGCACCGCAGCGCTGTTTCGCGGGGAATTGCCGAAGGACTTTCCCGCCGAGATCGCCAAGGCGGCGCGTCGGAAGCTCGCTATGGTCGATGCCGCGGTTCGCCTCGGCAATCTGCGTTCGCCACCGGGGAACCGGCTGGAAGCGCTCGCGGGGAACCGGGGAGGGCAGCATAGCATCCGGATCAACGACCAGTGGCGCGTCTGCTTCGTCTGGCGCGAAGGTGGTGTGTACGACGTCGAAATTGTTGACTACCATTAGGAAAGGCAGCCGATGACGATCTCCCGGGATGACTTGCACCGCGTCGATCTGTCGGACGTGACGACCGGCCAGCGCTTGGCGTCGGTCACGCCCGGCGAGGTGCTGCGCCTCGAGTTCATGGAGCCGCTTGGATTATCCGCTCGGGCGCTGGCGCGCGACCTCAATGTGCCGCCGAACCGCATTACAGGCATCTTGCGCGGCGACCGCGCCATTACGGCCGAGACCGCGCTGCTGCTGTCGCGGCGGTTCAACATCAGCGCCGAGTTCTGGATGAATCTTCAGACGGGGCACGACTTGGAGGAAGCGCGCCGGCGTGAGAAAATGGCTGCGTAGCCATCGCAGCCTAAGCACGTCGTCCATTACACCCGAATGAGCGCCGCCATTTGCCGCCGCTGGCTGCTTGCCGGCGCTGCTGTCCTTCCGGCTGCCGCACGCGCGGCACCGCGGCGGCTGGTACTGTACACTTCGCAACCGGACCGGATCGCAACGGAAACAGTCGCCGCGTTCAATCGCGTCCACCCACAAATCGGCGTCGAGGTGTTTCGCTCCGGCACCACCGCGGTGATGAACCGGCTGGCGGCCGAGTTCCTGGCCGGCAGCCCCAAGCCCGACGTGCTGCTGATCGCCGATGCGATGAGCCTGGAGGCGTTGAAGGCGGACCATCGCCTCGCGCGCTATCCGGGGGCCGACGTGGCGGGGCTGCCGGCGCAGGCCGTCGATCCGCAGCGCTTCTATTTCGGCACCAAGCTCATCACCACCGGCTTCATGGTCAATGCCCGCGCGCCGTTCCGGCCGCGAAGCTGGCCCGACCTGCTGCGGCCGCCGGCACGGGGCAGCGTAGTGCTGCCCAGCCCGCTTTACTCGGGTGCCGCGATGATCACGGTGGGCGCGCTGGCGCAGAACGCGGCCCTCGGCCCGGACTACCTCGCCCGCCTCGCGGCCAACCGGGCGATTGCGGTGCAGGGCAACGGACAGGTGCTCACGGCCGTCGCGACCGGGCAGAGCCTGTTTGGCATCGGCGTGGATTTCATGGCCCTGAACGCGGCGCGAAAAGGCTCGCCGGTGCGCTTCGCGTTTCCCGCCGATGGCGCCACCGCCGTCACCGAGCCGGTGGCGATCCTCGCGACCGCGCGCAACCCCGACGGCGCGCGCGCCTTCGTCGATTTCCTGCTCTCGCCCTCCGGGCAGCGCCTCGCGGCATCGCAGGGCTTCCTGCCGGTGCAGAGCGGTATCGCCCCGCCGCCGGGCTTCCCGCCGGTGCAGTCGATCAAGCTGATGCCGGTCGACCTCGCCCGCGTGCTCGCCGACCGCGAGGCGCTCAAGCGCCGCTTCGCCGCCCTGTTCGGGGGCTGAGAGCTGGCGCGGCTGGCCGATCGCACGCTCCGGCTGCTGCTCCCGCTGGCGGTCGGCACGCTGGTACTGGCGCCGCTCGCGCGCGTGCTTGCCCAGGTCGGCGCAGCACCCGGCGTGTCGCTGGCCGCGGTCGCGACGCCGGCGGCACGGCTCGCGCTGCGGCACACGCTGGCGGCCGGTCTCGGGGCCACGGCGATCGCGACGCTGCTCGGGGGCGCGGTGGCACTCGCCTGCGCGCTGACCGATCTGCGGGGACGCACGGCGCTCGCCGCGGTCTTCGTGCTGCTGCTGCTGATGCCCGCACAGGTCACGGCGCTCGCCTGGACGGATTTCCTCTCCCCCGCCAGCCCGGTGCTCGGGCCGCTCGGCCTGGCGCCGCCGGTCGGGCACCCGAACCCCCTCTTCGGCGGCGGCGGGATCGCGCTGCTGCTCGGCATCGAGCAGGCGCCGCTCGTGTTCCTCGTGTTCGCGGCCGGGCTGCGGGCGATCCCCGCCGCCCAGGTGATGACGGCGCAAAGCCTCGGGGCGCGCCCCTCGCGCGTGCTGATACGCGTGGTGCTGCCGATGGCGGCGCCGTCGCTCGCCGCGGGCGTCGCTCTCGCCTTCGTCTCGGCGATCGGCAATTTCGGCATCGCCGCCCTGCTCGGCATCCCCGGCCGCTACTCGATGCTGCCGACGCTCATCTATCAGCGCCTCGCCGGCTTCGGGCCGGCGGCGCTCGCCGAGGTCGCGGCACTCTCGCTGCTGCTGGGGGCGCTGGCGGCGACGGGCCTCGCAATCGAGGCGTGGCTGCGCGGCACCTCCGCACCGCCCGCGGCGGCGGCGCCGGTGCGGGTGGCGCTCGGGCGCTGGCGGGCAGCGGCGAGCATCGCGCTCTGGCTGCCGGCGCTCGGACTGCTGGTGCTGCCGCTGGCGTCGCTGGTGGGCACCGCCCTGGTGCCGGCGCTCGGGATGCCGCTTTCGCCCTCCAATGCCACGCTCGCCAATCTGCGCACCGTGTTGGCGGAGCCGGCGATGCGCCGCGCGCTCGCCAATTCGGCCGTGCTCGCGGCACTCGCGGCCGCCATCCTGCTCGCCACGGCACTGGCGTGCGGCTGGCTCGCCTCCTGGCGCGGCTCGCGCGCGGCCCGCGCGGCGCTGGCGGCGGCCGACCTGCCCTACGTGCTGCCCGGAATGGTGCTCGGCATCGGCTGCATCCTGCTGTTTCTGCGACCGGTGGTGGGGATCGCACTCTACGACACGCGCTGGATCATCCTGATCGCCTATCTCGCGCGGTTCCTGTCCTTGGCGCAGCGGCCGGTGACGGCGGCCTGGCGCAGCCTGGACCGCGGGCTCGACCGCGCGGCCGCTTCCGCCGGCGCCGCGCCGCTGCTGCGGTTCCGGCGCGTGCTGCTGCCGCTCCTCGCCCCGGCCGCCGCCGCTGCGGCCCTGCTCGTGTTCGCGCTCGCCTTCAATGAGCTCACGGTCTCGGCGCTGCTGTGGTCACCGGGCAACGAGACGGTCGGGGTCGCGGTGTTCAACCTGGCGGAGGCGGGCGAGCCGACCCAGGCGGCGGCCGCGGCGTGCATCTCGGTCGCGACCACGCTTGTGTTGCTGGGCGCCGCTGCGTTGCTGCTCCGCCGCCGCACCGCACGATAGCGCCAGCACCCCGGCCCTGCGGCGAACCGCGCCGCGGCCGCCACGTTGGCCTTTCCTGCAACCATTGCACGAGACAGGGCGAAGATCATGGCGTGCCGGAAAAATCCCGAGGCGGCTCATCCCCGGCGGCCGCCTTCTATCCCCGCCCGAACGGCCGTGCCGCCGCTTGAGGCGTGGCTCGCCCACGACCTGCATACGCGCTGGGACAGCGTCGCCGCCGAACCGCTGCCGGAAGAGCTGCTGGCACTTCTTGCCGCTGCCTGCTGAGCGGCACCGCCTTTGCGTTCCGCCGCCGCGCGCGGCACATCACGCCGATGGAGTGGACCGCGCCGGCAATCGTGCTGGAGGCCCGACCGCTGGGCGAAGGCGATGCCGTCGTCTCGGTGATGACCGAGGCGCACGGGCGCCATCGCGGGCTGGCGCGCGGCGGCGCGTCGCGGCGGCAGGCGTCGCTGTGGCAGCCCGGCAATGTGGTGCAGGCGCGCTGGCTCGGACGGCTCGCCGAGCAACTCGGCACGCTCTCGGGGGAGCTGGTGCATCCCGCCGCCGCGCTGGCGATGGAGGACGCGCTCGCGCTCGCGGTGCTGGCGGCGTGCTGCGCGGTCGCCGACGGCGCGCTGCCCGAGCGCGAGCCGCACCCGCGGGTGTTCGCGGGCCTGCTTGGGCTGCTCGCGGGGCTGGGGGGCGAGCCCGGTTCGGTCCTGACCGGCCTGGTGCGGTGGGAAGCGGAGCTGCTGGCCGAACTCGGCTACGGCCTCGATCTGCGGGTGTGCGCGATCACCGGCTCGGCGGAGGGCTTGGCCTTCGTCAGCCCCCGCACCGGGCGGGCCGTATCGGCGGCGGCGGCCGGAGATTGGGTGCCGCGGCTGCTGGCGTTGCCCGCGTTTCTCATCGGCGAGGCAGAGGCTAGGCCCGCCGACTGGCGCGACGGGCTGCGCCTGACCGGGCATTTTCTGGCGCGCGACGCGTTCGGCGCCCATCATCAGCCGCTGCCGCAGGCGCGGCTGCGGCTCTTTGACCGGGTAGCGGGGATGGCGACGGCGGCGAACCAGTCGGCACCCGGGACATCTTCATCGGCACCACCGACTGCGCCACGGACCACAAGGTCCGGGAGCAAAATGACCCCGCACCGGGCCGGCGAGGGCGAGAGATCGACGGGTCGGGTCGGGAGGCTGGATTCAGACCTCCTCGACGCGCTGCACGCCCGGGACCACTTTCAGCGCCTGGACGAGCCGGGGCGTTACGTTGAAGCCGCCGGGGAGCCTTATCTCCACCGGCGGGCCGCCGACGCAGGGTACCAGCACCACGCGCCCCCGCCCCCCCTGCTCGCGGCCGAGGATCGCGCGGATGTGCGGCACCGCCTCGGTGCGCTCCAGCCAGACCCGCATCCCCGCCCCGGCCCCGGCGGCCGCCTCGTCCAGCCGCCCGACCTCGTGGGCCGTGATCCGCAGCGCCTCGCCCTCGAGCCGCAGATCGGCGCTGACCAGCACCATGCCGCCGGTGGCCAGCAGGTCGCGCGCGCGGCCCAGCACCTCGCTGAAGCACGTCACCTCGAAACTGCCCACGGCGTCCGAGACGCGCACCCAGGCCATGCGCGCGCCGGTGCGCGTCGGCCGCTCCTTCAGCCCCACCACGATCCCGGCAAGCTTCACCCGCGCCGACCCTTGCTCGGCGTGCTGTGCCAACTGGTTGCTCGGCACGACGCCGAGCCGGCGCAGCACGCCCGCATAGGCGTCGAGCGGATGCGCGGTGAGGTGGAAGCCGATCGCCTCCGCCTCGAAGGCCAGCCGGTCGAGCGGCGGCCAGTCCGGCACGTCGGGCAGGCGCAGCGGGTCCGGGTCGCGGCCGCCGAACAGGCCGATCTGGCCGCTGCCCTTCTGCTCGGCCTCGGCCGCGGCGCGGCGCAGCACGATCTCGGCGCCGGCAAAGAGCCGCGCGCGGTTGCCGGCCACCGTGTCGAAAGCACCGGCCTTGACCAGATTCTCGAACGCCATCCGGTTGAGCTGGCGCGGATCAACGCGGGCCGCGAAATCCGCGACATCGGCGAAATCCCGCCCGCCGCGCGCCGCGACAACGGCCTCCATCGCGGCCCGCCCCACCTTCTTCACCGCCGCCAGCGCGTAGCGGATCGCGAGCGTGCCGTCGGGACGGGCCTCCACCGAGAAATCCGCCTCGCTCTGGTTGATGTCGGGCGGCAGCAGCGTGATGCCGAGCCGTGCCGCCTCCTGGCGCAGCGCCGCCAGCCGGTCGGTGTTGCCGATGGCGAGACTCATGCAGGCGGCGATGAACGCGACCGGGTGGTTGGCCCGCATCCAGGCAGTCTGGTAGGCGACCAGCGCATACCCGGCCGCGTGCGACTTGTTGAAGCCGTAATCGGCGAACTTCGCCATCAGCTCGAACACCTCGACGGCTTTCGCCTGGGCGATGCCGCGCTCGTCGCGCCCGCGACGAACCGGGCGCGATGGGTGTCCATCTCGGCGCGGATCTTCTTGCCCATCGCGCGGCGCAGGCTGTCGGCGGCGCCCAGCGTGTAGCCCGCCATCACTTGCGCGATCTGCATCACCTGTTCCTGATAGACCATGATGCCGTAGGTGTCGGCCAGGATGTCGTGGATCGCCGGATCAGGCGCCTGCCACGCCTCGCCGTGCTTGCGCGCGCAATAGGCGGGGATGTTCGCCATCGGCCCGGGACGATAGAGGGCGCCGGCGGCGATCAAATCCTCGAACCGGTCGGGGCGCATCGTGCGCAGCACGTCGCGCATCCCTTGGCCCTCGAACTGGAACACCCCGCCCGCCTCGCCGCGCGAGAGCATCTCATAGGTGCGCGGGTCGTCGAGCGGCAGGCGATCGAGATCGACCGCGACGCCGAGCCGGGCCAGGAAGCCCACGGCGCGTTGCAGAATGGTCAGCGTCGTCAGGCCGAGGAAATCGAATTTCACCAGCCCCGCCTGTTCGACGTATTTCATCGAATACTGGGTCACCAGCAGCTCCGATCGCGGATCGCGATAGAGCGGCACCAGCTCGATCAGAGGCCGGTCGCCGATCACCACGCCCGCGGCGTGGGTGCTGGCGTGGCGATACAGACCCTCAAGCTGCAGCGCGATCTCGAGCAGGCGGCGGACGCTCTCGTCCTCGTCGCGCATCTGCTGCAACCGGCGCTCGCCCGCGACCGCCTGCGCGAGCGTCACCGGATGGGCGGGGTTGTTCGGGATCAGCTCGGCGATGCGATTGACCTGCCCGTATGGCAGGCCGAGCACGCGGCCCACGTCGCGCACCGCGGCGCGCGCCTGCAACTTGCCGAAGGTGATGATCTGGGCGACGCGATCCTCGCCGTATTCGCGCCGAACGTACGCGATCACCTCGTCACGCCGGTCCTGGCAGAAATCGATGTCGAAATCCGGCATCGAGATGCGCTCGGGATTGAGGAAGCGCTCGAACAGCAGGCCGAAGCGCAGCGGATCGAGGTCGGTGATGGTCAGCGCCCAGGCGACCACCGAGCCGGCGCCCGAGCCGCGGCCGGGGCCGACGGGAATCCCCTGCGCCTTCGCCCACTGGATGAAGTCGGCGACGATCAGGAAATAGCCCGCGAAGCCCGTCTCGGCGATCATGTCGAGCTCGTAATCGAGCCGCGCGCGATACTGCGCCTGCGCCTCCTCGTCGGCGCCGAGTGCCGCCATCCGCCGCGCGAGCCCGGCGACCGCCATCGCGCGCACCGTCTCCGCCTCGGTGCTGCCGGGGGCCACCTTGGGCGAAACCGGCAGCATCGGCTTGCGCGCCTCGGCCATCACCGCGCAGCGCTGCGCGATCGCGAGCGTGTTGTCGCACGCTTCGGGCAGGTCGGCGAACAGTTCGCGCATCGCGCGCGCGGGCTTGAACCAATGCTCCCGAGTGACGCGCCGCCGGTCGGGGTCCGCGATCAGGCGTCCCTCGGCGATGCACAGCAGCGCATCGTGGGCCGCGTGCATGGCGGGGTCTGCGAAAAAGCATTCGTTGGTCGCGACCAGCGGCAGGCCGGCTGCGTCGGCGAGCGCGATCATCCCCGGCTCGATCGCCGGTTCGATCGGCAACCCGTGCCGGTGCAGCTCCACCGCGACGCGGCCGGGAAACGCCTCGGCGAGCCGCGCGAGCAGCGCCGCCGCCTCCGCCTGGCGCGCCTCGGCGAGCAGCCGCCCGAGCGGGCCGCGCGTGCCGCCGGTGAGCAGCAGCAGGCCCTCGGCATGGGCGCAGAGACGCTCGATCGAGACGTGTGGCGGCAGGCCGGGCTCGGTCTCCAGGAAGCCGGCCGAGGACAGGCGTTGCAGATTGGCGAGGCCCGGCGCGTCCTGGGCCAGCAGCACGATCGGGTCGGGTGCGGCGCGTGAGCCGTCGGTGCGGGCGAACGCGATCTGGCAGCCGATGATCGGTTGCACGCCGCGCGCGGTGCAGGCCTGGCTGAACTCGAGTGCGCCGAACAGATTGGCGGTGTCGGTGATCGCGACCGCCGGCATCGACGCCGCCTGCGCCAAAGCGGCGATCTCCTCCACCTTGATCGCGCCCTCGCTGAGCGAATAGGCCGAATGGACGCGCAGATGGACGAAGTCGGCGTGCGGCATGGCGACAGTATCGGCCGCCGGCGCCCGAGCGGCAAACCGGCTCCCGAGTTGCGGGGTTGCACCCCCGGCCGGCTCCGCTCTAGGATCGAAGTCGCAACGGAGATGCGCAGATGGCATCTCGGCTGGCTTCATGTCGCGGGGCCGCCAGCCGCGTTGCTCCTGCTGCTGGCACTCTGGCCGCTCGCGGCTCGTGCCGCAGAGGGCGCACGCCCGTGGGGCTGCGACGGATCGAATTCTTCGACCCCCAGCAGGGCGGGCGACACCTCGCGGTCGCGATGTTCTATCCCGCCGCCCTGCCCTCGCCGGCACCGAAACCGATGCGGACGCTGTTCTTCATCAACCTGACGCTCTATCCGGATGCACCGATCGCGCCGGATGAGCAAAAGCACGGGCTGGTGATGTATCTCGCACGGACGGGGCGGCAACGGGATGCTCTACGCCTGGCTGGCGCAGACGCTGGCCTCGCACGGCTATATCGTCGCGGCGCTGAACCACTATCACGCCAACACCTACGATGCCCGGATCGCGCTATCTCGCGAACAAGCTCTGGCAACGGCCGCTCGACGTCAGCCTGGTGATCACCGACCTGCTGCACGATCCGCTCTGGGGGCCGCTCATCGACCCGGCGCGGATCGGTGTGACCGGGCATTCGCAGGGCGGGTTCACGTCGCTATGGGTCGCCGGCGCGCGCATCAACGCGGACAAGTTCATGGCGTTCCAGCGCCATTGGCGGAACGACCTGAACGTGCCCGCGCATATCCGCAGCACAGCTGCCGGTCGATGCAACGCCGGCGCTGCACGTCCATGATCCGCGCATCAAGGCGGCGTTCGCGATGGCGCCCGGCGACATCCAGGGGTTCGGCATGGACCCGGACGGGCTGCGGCACCTGACCGTGCCGACCTACCTCATCGTGGGCGCCCGCGATACGCAGACGCCCGCCCGCCGAAAACGCCGCGTTCGCCGCAAAATACATCCCGCACGCCACGCTGAACGTCATTCCTGGCCTGGTCGATCACGAAATCTTCGTCAACGAATGCGACGCCGAGGGGCGGGACAACTTCCCTGAATCGTGCATCGACGCTTCCGGTGTCGATCGGGCGAAGCTGCACGCGATGATCGGCGCGGCGGCCCTCGCGTTCTTTGGGCAGAACCTGAGATAGAACTATAGTGCCCGGACCCGGTGGCGGGCTTGGACTTCGTCATCGCGAGCCGCCGCTTGGCGGCGAGGCGATCCAGGCCGGCAGGCACCGTGTGGCGGGTCTGGATCGCTACGTCGCTTCGCTGCTCGCGATGACGAGGGTTGCGCGACGACTCTCCAAGGATCGTGGGTACTAGAGCACTTGATACCGTGCGATCACCTCCGGGTTTGGCTCCACGCCCAGCCCCGGCTCGGTGGGCAAATGCGCGTAGCCGTCGCGGATCGCGACCCGCTGCTTCGCCAGGCGCTGCGAGATCTCGCTCGGCTCGACGCAGTATTCCATCACCAGCGCGTTCTCGATCGCGCACAGGAAGTGCAGTGAGGCGGCGGTGTTGATGTCGGTCGTGAAATTGTGGTTGCACACCTTGCGGCCACGCCGCTGCGCATACGCGGCGATGCGCATCGCCTGGGTGAAGCCGCAGCGCGTCAGGTCGATCTGCACGACGTCGATCTGCCCCTCGTCGATCAGCCGCTCGAAGCCGACCACCGTCACCTCCTGCTCGCCGGCGGCGATGTGCTGCGTGCAGGCGCGCGAAACCTTGCCGTAGCCCTGGTAGTCGTCCGGGTGCAGCGGCTCCTCGATCCAGAACAGCTTGTACGGCTCGAACAATCTGGCGCGGCGGATCGTCGTCTTGGCGTCCCAGGCGAGCCCGACATCCAGCATGAAATCGCACTCGTCGCCGATCGCGCGGCGGATCGCCTCGACATAGCGAAGGTCCATCGCCTCCTCGCGGCCGAACGGCTCCCAGCCGAACTTGACCCCGGTGTGCCCGGTATCGACCGCCCGCTTGGCACGCTCCACCGTCGCTTCAACGCTGAACTGGAACATGTTGGAGGAATAGACCCGCATCCGGTCGCGCAGCGCGCCCCCGAGCAGCTCGACCACCGGCTTGCCGAGGGCGCGGCCCTTGATGTCCCAGAGCGCGATATCGACCCCCGCCATCGCCTGAATCGCGGCGCCGCTGCGGCCGTAATAGAGCGTCTCTGCGTACATCTTGTTCCACAGCCGCGTGGTCGCCAGCGGGTCCTCGCCGAGCAGGATCGCGCGCAGCCCGTTCACCTGGGTGTGCGAATAGCCCGCCTCGATCACCGCCTTCGCGACCTCGGGGCAGCCATCCACCTCGCCCCATCCGGTGATCCCGGCATCGGTGCTGATTTTCACCAGCAGCGCGTCCTGCGACGAATCGGTGCGCGCCTGGATCTCTGGCAGGCGCAGGATGATGGCCTCGACATTGGTGATCTTCATGGGGCTCTCCTGCGTTCAGGCGCGGCGCCGGTCGCGCCGGCGGCGGCGTTCCTCGATCAGCGACTCGAAGTCGATCGCCGTGTTCTGGGTCCGGATGTGCTCTTCCAGCGCCCGCTCCAGCGCCACCGGCCGGCCGGCGGCAAAGGCCTCCAGCAGTGCCGCGTGCTCGGCGACGATCAGCGTCATCGGCTTGCCCAAGGTGGACAGGCCGACGATGATGGTGAGCTGACGCGACAACTGCTCCCACATTCGGCACAGCACCGCATTGCCCGAAAGCTCGCACAGCTCGCGGTGGAACTCGGTATCGGCGCTGGCGCAGCCATAGGCGTCACCGCGCGCCGCCATCAGTTCGAGTGCCCGCAGCCGCGCCGCCAGACGCTGTCGTCCGTCGTCGCGATGGCGGCCGAGCGTGAGCGCGCGGCGCGCGGCCGCCACTTCGAGCGCCAGACGCACCTCGATCGCCTGCTCCAGCCGCGCTTGCGTCACCGGCATTAGGCGGATGCCCTTGTACGGCTCGCTCACCACCAGGCCCTGGCTCTCCAGCAGGCGCAGCGCCTCGCGCACCGGCACCCGGCTGATGCCGAGTGCTTGCGCGATCTCGGTCTCGACGATGCGGTCGCCGGGCAGGATCAGGCCGCGCGAGGCACCGGCGATGATCGCCTCCATCGCCTGATCGACCAGCGTGCGGGGCCGCAGCTTCTCCCAACCGGCCGGCGGGGTATCGACGATAAGGTGCGGCCGGACGCGCACGGCCGGGTCGGCGCCGCGCCGGCGGGTGGTCGCGGCGGGAAGGCTCGCTTGTTTTGACAACGCGGCTCCGATGCGCTGGTATACGATTAAACCATAGCGGAGGAGTCGCCATGCGCAAAGCCATCTTTGCCGCCGTCCTGTCCCTGCTCGCCGGGACCGCCTTCGCGGCCGAGACCTACCCGTATGACGGGCACACCTATACCTACGAGGCAACGCCGAGCCTCAATAACTGCGGCGACCCCTCGCTCGCAGACGCGCAGAAAAACGGCATCACGCTCGGTATCTCGCCGACGCCACCCTATTCGATCCTCGACCCCGCTACTCATAAGGCGACTGGCATCGACGTCGATATCAACGTCGCCGTGCTGCACTTCCTCGGCGTCAACAATATCCGCTACGAGGTGATGCCGTTCGGCCAGCTCATCTCGGCGCTGCTGGCGCACCGCGTCGACCTGATCGCCGCCAACATCCACTACACGCCCGACCGCGTGAAGGTGATCGACTTCACCGGCCCGGCCTGGTGGTACGGCCCGGCGATCGTTGTCGCCAAAGGCAACCCAGAACATCTGACGACCTTCGACCAGCTCAAGGGGCGTAAGGTCGGCGCCGTGGTCGGCTCGGCCGCCGACGAATACCTGCGCAAGCTCGGCGCCGATGTGGTGCCGTTCAACACCGCGCAGGAGGAATACGCCGCGATCGCCTCGGGTCGTGTGCCCGCCCTGGTGGAGGACGACGTGCTGGTGGTGTCCTGGTTGCAGGCGAACAAGAACGCGAGCTTCGAGATGGTGCCGAACGTGCGCGTTCCCGACGAGCTGATCTACAAATACGGCTACGGCTACGCGCGCTACGCCACGCGCAAGCAGGATTGCTCGCTGCGCGCCGGCTACACGCTCGGCCTTGCCGAGAGCCGCGGCGCCGGCGTGGTCTCCGCCATTCTGCGCAAATACGGCCTGTCGAACCGCAACCTGTTCTTCTTCCCGCTGCAATAGCCCGGCCGGGACCGCCGCCGGTCGCGACCGATGGAGCTGCTCAATCTCCAGGTCGTGCGCGACTACGGCGGCGTGTTCCTGCACGGGCTGATGATCACCGTGATGCTGACCGGGATCGTGATCGTGCTGGCGGGCACGCTGGCGATCCCGATCGCGGTGGCGCGATTGGCCAAGCTGCGGCTGGTGCGCTGGCCCGCAGATTGGTACGTGGAGTTCATCCGCGCCACGCCGCTGATCCTGCAACTGATCTACATCTACTACGTGCTGCCCGGCGCCGGCATCCGGCTGGCGCCGTTCACCGCGGCGGTTCTCGGGCTCACGCTCAACTATGCCGCCTACATGAGCGAGGTTTACCGCAGCGGCATCCAGTCGGTGCCGCGCGGCCAGCGCGAGGCGGCGGAGAGCCTTGGTTTGCGCAGGCTGCCGATCCTGACCCAGATCATCTTGCCGCAGGCGATCCGCATGGTCCTGCCCGCACTCGGCAACTACCTGATCGCACTGTTCAAGGACACCGCCCTCGCCTCCGTCGTGACCGTGCAAGAACTGATGTTCAGCGGCCAGATCATCGCCGCGCGCAATTACCAGTACTTCACCGTCTATACGGTCACGGCGATCCTGTATTTCGCGGTCAGCTACCCTTCGGCCCTGATGGTGCGACGGCTGGATCGGGCGCGCACGTGACGCCCGGCATGACGAACGGGATAGGGTCGGCGAAGCGGCGCAGCACGTTCCAGGTCAGCCGCGCCACCGGATTGTCGAAGCCGTTATGGCCAAGCGCGCCGGCATAGGCGATCGAGCCGGTCGAGAACACCGCACCGCCGCCCGGCGTCTCGAAGAACACCATGTCGGCGCGAATTTGCGGCGCGAGCAGCCCGTCGGTCATGCCGTGCGCGACGCGCACCTCCTCGGCGACCAGCTCGTACGTGTTGGAATGATCGGCGCTGCTCGCAAGCACCAGCGCGTGCGGCGGCGTGCCGAGCAGCGGGTCGACACAGTCAATTTCCAGTCCGGCTGCCCCACCTTGCATGGTCCCGAAATCGCCGATCACACGCTCCGGCACGTCCGCGAAGATGAACGCCGCGCGCGGGTCGTCCGCGCCCGTCGCGCGGTGATAGGCGGTCGAATGATCGAAACCCTGGCTGATGAAACCCACCCCCGCCAATGCCTGTGGCGGACGCCCGTTGCGCCGCCACAGCCCGCCATATTCGCTGGTAAAGGCGTGGTAGTATTCGCCCGGTTCGGCATCCCACGCGCGGGTGCCGTCCTCGGCGCGGCGGACTTCGATGATGCCCTGCTGCACGGGATGGTGCGCAATGCGCCAGTAGAAGCCGTTGCCGCCCAGGTACATCATGCGGCCACCGCGGCGCAGGAACGCCTCCAGCGCGTCGAGCATCTGCAGGCTCGCGTATTCCGGATGGCTGCCGGTGACCAGCACGCGATTTTCGCGAATCGCGTCCAGCCCCTCGCGGTGCAAATCCTCGTCGGAGACGACGTCGAAGGCGATCCCCGAGCGCTCCAGCCAATCGACGATGAACAAATCGGCGCAGTAATTCCACAAGCGGCCGCTCGGGCGCGTGTTGGTGGCCGGCCGCAACCGCGAGGAGGTGGCGACGCCACTGCCGTCGGCATGACGGTCGTAGGTGGAGAGACCGAGTTCGGGATGGCGCAGCAGCAGCGTGTCGATCGCGTCGATCACCGTCAGCCGGCCCTGCATCACCTCCGTCATCGCGGTGCGGAAGCGGCCGGCGTTGTTGCAATAGACGGTGTAGGTCGCGGTCGCGGCGAGATAGACCACCGGCGCAGGCTTGGCCTGCTTCGCGGGGCGGACGAAGAACGGAATCTGGAACTCCGCTTCCGCCGCCTCCAGCAGGGCCGCGTAGCAGCCGCTGCGCAAATTCGCCGGAACCTCGAAGGAAAACGCGGGCGGCCAGCGCGCGTCCGAAAGATCGTCGTCATGGAAATGGATCGCGCCGTACTGGTGCGGGGCGCGCGTCCAGCAGGTCTCGCTTCCGTCCCAGTTGTGCCCGGTGACCGCGCGCGTCGGCAGGTTGACGGTGACGCCGTCGAGCCGATTGGGCGACGCATCGCGGATCGCCTCGGTCGGGATGTTGCGAGAAAAATCCCAGGCGGCGACGATGTCGGCGCCAAGCGCCGGGGGGATCGCGTCTGCGGCGAGCGCCTCGATCTCGGCGCGGTCGAGCGCGCGAGCGGCGAGCCGCGGCCGGTCGATCCTGCCGTTGAAGCAGCCGCCGACGCGTGGATGCGGCGGCGCCAGCCCGTCATCATCGGCCTCATGCCAGGCGGCGAACAGGAATTGCGGGCCGGGGCGGAAGCCGCGCAGGCGCCCCTCGGTGCTGACCGAGCACGGCGCCGTCATCGTGTGGTCCCCGATCGCGGTTGCGTGGAGCCGTGCCGCGCCGCTCTGCCCATCGAAGCTCGCCGCGAGCAGATACCACCGGCGCGGCAGCAGCCGCGTGGCACATCCCAGCACGATCGGTTCGCCGCCGTCGCCAAGCCGCAGCTCCGGCGTACCGTCCTCGGCGATCAGCAGTCCGAACCCGGTGCGCGCGCGCTCGCTCCAGGTGCCGAGGATCGCCTGCCGTCGCGCGCCGGGCAGCGTCGGCCACACCATCGCCTGCACCGTAAAACTTTGCAGTTGCTCGATCAGCTTCGTGCGCGCCACCATCGCGAACGAGCCGGCGTGCAGCGGTTGCGCGTGTGCCGGCAGCCTGCGGTCGAATGGCGGGTCGAGCGGTTCGGTGCGGAACGGCGGCGCGTCCGGCCCGGCCTGCGGGCTGAGCACGCGAACAACTCGCGCCCGGTAATGCGCCGCCCCGGTGCAGCTCGTGCGAAAGCCGATCGTCTCGCCGGGCCGGACGCTGATGGCGTCGGCGTAGCCCATCACTTCCGCCATCACTCAACCTCCGGCGGCCTGCCCGCCAGCGCCTCCCAGCGCAGCCGGAACACAGCCCACTCGGCATCCTCCAGGCGATCGAAGGTCGCATTTGTCGGCAGCGGCGCGCCGACCCCCGAGGCCGGCATCCGCGCCAGCGTCCATTGCGCGTGCGGACGCGTCATCAGCAGCACATAGCGGCCGCCGACATCGCTGGTGCGCATCAGATTGAGCAGATATTGCAGATCGGGACTATGGATGCCGAACGGACGGGCACGGTATTCGCGCGCGAGGTCGAGGCGTGTGGGATCGAAACGGAACACGCGACCCTCCCTGTTCGGCGCAAACCATCCCATGCAAGCGCCGTGAGGGTCAACCCGCAACATGGCACTTCCGTTCCGTATCGGTTGACGCCCGGTTCGTGCCCGCCCATGATCCGGGTCGGTAGGGGGAAGCGATCCATGCAGCTTTCAAAACTCTGGTTGCGGGCAGCAATTCTGGCGGCCGCCGCGATCCCGGCAGCCACCGCGGCGCAGGCGGCGCATTTCGTCTGCGGCCACCGCGGCGGGGACTTCACCTATGCGCTGCAGGCCAATGTCGCCGGGCTTGATCAGCACACCACCGCCGCCGCCTCCACCCGCGACATCTCCGTGAACGTGTTCGAGACGCTGATGACGCGCGATGAGCACATGAAACCCATGCTGCAGCTCGCCCGCTCCGAGAGCACCAGCGCCGATGACCGCACGTTCACCTTCAAGCTTCGCGAGGGCGTCACTTTCCATAACGGCCAGCCTATGACCTCCGCCGACGTGCTGGCATCGTTCCGCCGCTTCCAGCGCATCGGCGTGGACCGTTCGGTGCTCGCCGGCGTCGATCATTTCGAGGCGCCAGATCCGGACACGTTCGTCATCGTGCTGAAGCAGCCGACGCCCACGTTTCTGGAAGCGGTGTCGGTGTTCACCGTGCCGATCACGATCATCCCGAAGCAATACGAGAACGCGCTGCCCCAGCAATTGCCGCCGATCGGCACCGGCCCGTATCAGGTCGAAAAGTTCGTCGCCGATGGTTACGTGAAGCTGCGCCGCTACGACGGCTACAAGCCCGATGAACGATTCGAGGACGTCAGCGGCTTCGGCGGCTACAAGATCGCTTGCCTCGACACGGTGACCTTCCGGATGGCAACCGACCCCAGCGCGCGCACGGACGCGTTGCTGACCGGCGAGGTGCAGGGCGATGAGGACGTTCCGGTCTCGCAGCGCAAGCAGGTCGCCGGGAACAAGAATATCAAGCTGATGAAGCTCGCCGATTTCTGGCTCAACGTCACCTATCCCAACTTCTCGGCACCACCCACCGACAATCTCCAGTTTCGGCAGGCGGTGCAGGCCGCGCTCGACCTCAACGAGATCATGGACGCGGCGAGCGACGGCGACTACAAGCTCAACCCCTCCTTGCAGTATCCCGGCACGACCTATTACAGCGAGATCGGCGGCGGGCGGTACAACCAGCACGACGCGGCCCGGGCGAAAAAGCTGCTCGCGCAATCCGG
Source organism: uncultured Alphaproteobacteria bacterium (assembly GCA_963754235.1). Lineage (GTDB taxonomy): Bacteria > Pseudomonadota > Alphaproteobacteria > Acetobacterales > Acetobacteraceae > DATAYA01. The sequence continues at coordinate 65,014 of CAVWFK010000014.1, forward strand.
CTACCACGGCCAGAAGGTGGTACTGCTCACCAATCACGACTATCCGGTCCTCTACAACACCGCGCTGGCGGTGGCGCAGGAGCTGAAGGCGGTCGGCATCAACGCGCAGCTTCAGGTGCTCGACTGGCCGACCGCGCTCCAGCGCAGCATGCACCCCGACACCGGCTGGAACTTCTTCTTCACCGGCTGGATCACCTACACGGCGACCGGCGGATTGCAGTCGTTGCGGCCGCTCGCGTCGCCCAATCCGGTGTTCACCCCGCCGGGCGGCCAGTCCGATCCCGCGTTCATGCAGGACTTCCACGCGGTCGAGACCGGCAAGACGCTCGGCGCGCGCAGGGCCGCCTTCGGCCAGGCGCAGCAGCGCGCAATGGATCTGGTAATGGCGATCCCGATGGGCGTGATCCCGCAGGTATCCGCGGTGCGCAGCAACGTCGAGCACTATATCCCCTACTACAACCCGCGCATGTACAACGTCTGGCTCAAGAACTGACCAGCGCCGTGCGTGTCACGGCGGTCGAGCCGATCCTGCTGCGCGGCGCGCAGCGCTATGGCGCGGCACCGGATGCCACGGAGGCGAGCGACAACGGCGACTGGCAGCTTCTGGTGCGCGTCGCCACCGACGAGGGGCTGACCGGCTGGGCCGATGTCGAGACATTAGCCCCCGCGGCGGTTGCGGTGATCGCCGGGCAAGGCATGGCGAGCCTCGGCTTTCGCACGCTCGGCGAACTGCTCATGGGCGAGGACCCGCGCGACGTGACGCGGCTGTGGGACCGGCTCTATGTCGGCAGCGCCTATTACGGGCGGCGCGGCATCGCGATGCACTGCATCTCGGCGATCGACAACTGCATGTGGTCGATCCGCGCCCAGGCGGCGTCGATGTCGCTCGGGCACCTGCTCGGCGGGCGCCGCCACGAGCGCGTGACGGCCTACGCCTCCACGCTGTTCCGGGACACGCCGGAGGCGATGCGCGACGCGGCGCTTGGCTACGTTGCGCGCGGCTTTCGGGCGGTGAAGTTCGGCTGGGGCGTGTTCGGCGAAGATGCCGGCCGCGACCGCGAGCTGGTGGCGGCGGCGCGCGAGGCGCTCGGGCCCGACCGCACGCTGCTGGTCGATCCCGGCTGGTATCCGGCCGGCTGGCACGGCCCCGGCCGGGCGCGGAGCCGGCGCGATGCGCTGGCGCTGTGCGCCTGGCTCGCCGAGTACAACGTCGGCTGGGTGGAGGATTTCATCCATCCCGAACGCTTCGAGGAATACGCCGCGGTGCGCGCGGCGAGCGCCGTGCCGGTTGCCGCGGGCGAGCAGGTGGAGACGGCATGGGATTTCGCACGCCTGATCGGACAGGGCTGCGTCGACGTGGTGCAGCCGGACCTCTCGCGCTGCGGCGGGGTCAGCGTCGGCGCCGAGGTCGCCAGCCTGGCGGAGCGGGCGAATATCGATCTGGTGCCGCATTCGTGGCTCACGCATCTGCTCACCGGCTACAGCCTGCAACTGGTCGCGACGCTGCCGCGCGCGCGCTTCATCGAGTTCAACGTCAGTCAAAGCCCGCTCACGCGTGGCGTCGCACCGGACTCGTTCGTGTTGCAGCCGGACGGCACGATCACGATCCCCGACGTGCCGGGGATCGGCGTTGCGGTGGATGAGGATTTCATCCGCGCCCATCGCGTGAACTGACAGGGCGGGTGAGGCGACCGATGCGACCCATCGTGCGTGCGGCGAACCTCGATCTGGAAACGCCCGGGCGCCGCGACTACCACGTGGCGATCGAGCACAATTCGATCTGGGGCGATCACCTGATCCCGCTCACCGTGATGGTGGGGCAGGATGCGAGACCAGGACGCGGTCTGGTCGCGTTCGGTTCCAATCACGGCAACGAATACGAGGGGCCGGTCGCCATCCGGCACCTGATGGACGCGATCGATCCTGAGGCGGTGCGCGGCCGCATCATCCTGGTGCCGGTGCTGAATGTCGCCGCGTTCCGCGCCGGAACGCGCGACTCGACGCTTGACGACCGTGTCAACCTCAACCGTGCGTTTGTGGAGGGCGCGGGGCAGGCGCCGGCGCTCGCCGGCATCACGCATCGCATCGCCGCCTTCGTGCGCGCCGCGATCTGGCCGCACGTGCATGTCGTGATCGACATCCATTCCGGCGGCGACGTGGCGCGGTTCGCGCTGTGCGCGAGCTTCCATCCGCTCGACGATCCCGAGCAGGCGCGCACGATCGAGACCACGGCGCGCTGGTTCGGCACGCCGCTGGTGATGACGTACCAGAACGAAACGCCCGGGCTGCTGCCCAGCGAGGCCGAGCGGTTGGGCAAGATCGCGGTCGGAACCGAGCTCGGCTGGGGCGGCGCGGTGCAGGCGGCGGGCGTGTGCCATGCGCGGCACGGCATCATCGCGGCCGCGATTCATCACGGACAGCTCGCAGGCCGGGTCGAGCCGATAGGCCACCATCGCGACGGCACCCAGCGCAAGGTGGCGACGGAGGGTCGCGCCTGCATCGCCGCGGCACCCTTCGCCGGCCATTACGAGCCGCTGCTGGAGTGCGGCGCCGAGGTGCGCGAAGGCGACGCGATCGGCCTGCTGCACGATTTCGACCGCATCGACCTGCCGCCCTGGCCGGTACGCGCCGGTGTGGACGGAATCGTCGTCGCCCAGGCCTGGGCCGCGCGCGTGGCGCAGGGTCAGCACATCGCCGTCATCGGCCAGGAACAGGCGTGGCTGACGTCGCCGGAGGCCGCCTACAGCACGCCGTAGCGGGCGAACACCTCGGCCAATGACTGTCCCGCCTGCAAGTCGCGCAGCGTGCTGCGCTCGCCCGCGACCTTGGCAAGTGCCAGGCGCAGCACCTCCTCCTCCCTCGCGCGCGGGATCACCACCACCCCGTCCGCGTCCCCGAACACGAGATCGCCGCTCGACACGGCGACACCCGCGCACTCGATCGGCACGTCGATCGCCATCACCCGCCCCCGCCCGCGACTGTCGAGCGGCGCGATCCCGCCGTGGAACACCGGAAACCCCATCGCGCGGATCGCCTTGATGTCACGCGTGCAGCCGTCCATCACCGCGCCGACGGCGCCGCGGGCGCGGGCCGCGGTGCTGAGCAGCTCGCCCCAGGGTGCGATGCGGATCGGATTACCGCAAGCGAACACGGGAATATCCCCGGGGTGCAAACTGTCGATCAATTGAATCTCGAGCTCATACGAGTTTTGCGCAGGATCGACGTGATAGACCTCCATGAACGCCGCGGTGCGCGCGCGGCCGACCATCACCGCGGCCTCGTCGAGCGGCCGGATGCGCGACGCCAGCGCCTGATGGCGCAGCCCGACCGCGTCGAGGCAGTCGGACAGGACCGAGGCGAACAGGCGTTCGCCCAGTTCGTGCAGCGTCAGGTCCATGCAATCCTCGCTCCGGTTCGCGTCCCCTGCATGATCTACTTTACTTGCGCGCGGTGCGGAAGTGTATGTGTGTCGCGGGCGGAGGTACGCGTGATCTTCCCGAATCAGCCGCAATCCACCGCCGCCGTCGCGGCACACTACGACGAGCTCGACCGCTTCTACCGCGAGGTCTGGGGCGAGCACGTCCATCACGGCTATTGGGCGACGGGACGCGAGAGCACCGCGCAAGCCGTGGTGGCGCTGGTCGAGCTTGTCGCCGAGCGGCTGCGGTTGGCACCGGGCCAGCGCGCCTGCGACATCGGCTGCGGCTACGGGGCGACGGCGCAGCATCTTGCCGAGCACCACGCGCTCGACGTGACCGGGGTGACGATTTCGGCCGCGCAAGCCGCGCGTGCCCGCGCGCGCGCCGTGACGCCGGGCAGCCTTTGCATCGTGCAGCGGGACTGGCTGGCCAACGACCTCCCCGCCGAGCGCTTCGATCGCGCCTTCGCTGTCGAGAGTTCCGAGCACATGCCGGATAAGCAGCGCTTCTTCGACGAGGCGTTCCGCATCCTCAAGCCGGGCGGCCTGCTCGCGGTCTGCGCCTGGCTTTCGCGTACCGATCCGCGTCCGTGGGAGGTCCACTATCTGCTGGAGCCGATCTGCCGCGAGGGACGTCTGCCGAGCCTGGGAGACGAGGCGGATTATCGCCGGCTCGCCGGGCGCGCGGGGTTTGACGTGGAAAGCGTGGAGGACCTCAGCGACCGCGTGCGGCGCACCTGGTGGGTCTGTACGCGGCGCGTGGCCGGGGGCCTCGCGGCCCGGCCGCGCTATCTGGCCTTCCTGATCGACCGGCGTGCGGCGAACCGCGCCTTTGCGGCCACCCTGGTGCGGTTGATGATCGCGTACCGCACGCGCTCGATGCGCTACTGCCTTCTCGTGTTCCGCAAGCAGGAGGCATGAAGGATGGCGAGCGTGCCGGTGCGCACGTTTCTTCTGGTCGTCGTGATGCTGTGCGCCATCTCGGCCGGCGTGCGGGCGCAGCCCAGCCCCGTGGGGCTGTGGCGCACCTTCGACGACCGTACCGGCCGCGAGCGCGCCGCGGTGCTGATCCAGAGCCAGGGCGATGTGCTGACCGGCCGCGTCGTCAGTGTGCTCGATCCGGCGGAACGGGCGCGGGTTTGCGAGCAGTGCCCGGGTGAGCGCAGGGGCAAGCCGATCCTGGGGCTGACCATCATCACCGGGATGCGACGCGACGGCGACCATTGGGACGGCGGGCAAATCCTCGATCCGCAGACGGGTTCGGTCTATCGCTGCACGATGCGACTTGCGGATGGCGACCGGAGGCTGATCGTGCGCGGGTTCGTGGGAATCTCCTTGTTCGGCCGCTCGCAAACCTGGCTGCGCGCGCGTTAGGACACCGACTTAACCCATCGACCCGGCGACATTCCGTAGACCTTCTTGAAATGGCGCGTCATATGACTTTGGTCCGCAAAGCCGCACGAGACCGCTGCATCGACCAGCGATGCGCCGTGCCGGATCAGGGAGCGCGCTTGGTCGAGGCGCCGCATGATGAGGTATCGGTAGGGGCTTGTGCCCAAGCACGCTCGGAAATGCCGAGCCACGGCATATCGGGAAAGTCCGGCAATCGCTTCCAACTCTGCTGAAGTGACGACGTTCTGGACATTGGCATCAAGGAAGTCGCGCACCTTGCCCACTGCACGCCAGTGACGTGCCGACAGCTTTCGTCGAGTGACCGACGGATCGGTCGCGGCCAGGGCTTCCGCGAGATCAAGAATGATCTGGTCGCGGTGCAAGTCCTCCAACGCCACGTCGAGATCGTCGAGTGCTGGCATGATCGCGGCAGTGAGGCGTCTATTAGTCGATACAGCCTCGCGCACGAATGGAAGGGCGCAGCGCGCCTCGCTCAACGCGTCATGAAGGACGCGGGGCTCGAGGTAGAGGAGCTTGTAGCGAAAGCCTACGCTGGTCCCGGCGTGACCGTCATGGGTCTCGTCCGGGTGGAGCACGAAAACCTGACCCGGCACGCTGCGCTCCGCTGCGCCTCTGTACCTGAAGGATTGGACGCCATGCAGCGTGAATCCGATGGCGTACGTGTCGTGTCGGTGCGGATCGAACCCGTGCCCCGCGAAGAAAGCTTCGATCCGCTCGAATTCCCGACATGGGCGCGCGATCCGTATCCAGTCGGCGGCCGCCGCGCCGCACGATCGTTCAAGACGCTCCGCCGCACTTTCGTTCACGAGAGACGCCATGCGCTTCTATACCGGAAACGCGGTCCTTGCTCGACGTGGAGGGCGCTTGGCGTGCAAGGGTTGCCCGGCTTCGTTTTAGCTCGATTCGCGCTGGCGGGCAGCCCCGGCCCGGCCACTCTGAGCCTGGCCGCCACCGGTGCCGCGTTTGGTGCCCGTCGCGGTCTCGGGTATCTGACTGGGATCGTCATGGGCATGGTCGTCGTGATGGGGATCGTCGCGGCGGGCGTGGTGGGCGTTCTTCTGGCATTGCCGGGCGCGACGCCTGTCGTGGTCGCCATGGCCGCCGCGTATTTTGTCTATCTTGCGTTCCGCATCGCCACTGCGCCACCCTTGTCGGAGCGGACCGACCAGCATCGCCAGCCCTCGTTCGCTGGTGGCATATTTCTGTCGCTCGTGAATCCGAAGGGCTAGCCGCCATGGCCGCCCTGTTCTCCGGCTTTGTGCTGGTACGGAGCGTCTGGAGCTGGACGCTGCGGCCAAGACGATCGTGCTGGTGGCGATCATCACCACGGTCAACATGGCGTGGCTCTTCGCCGGAGCAGCGCTCACGCAATTCTTTCGAAAACCCAGTACCAACCGGGCCATAAACGTGACCTTTGCCGTCCTTCTCGTCGCGTCCGTTGCCTTTGCGCTGTCGTTCTGAGCGCTTGCCTCCGTCCAGTGCGGGATCA
>CAVWFK010000015.1:0-91316 GCA_963754235.1 uncultured Alphaproteobacteria bacterium
GCGCGCGAGCGTGCGGTGCGTGAGCGGGATGCCCGCGGCGGCGGTGGCGCCAAGGCCAGCGCTGATGCCGGGGACGATGCGGTACGGACGGACGGCGGCGGCCAGCGCCAAGGCCTCCTCGCCGCCGCGGCCGAACAGCAGCGGGTCGCCGCCCTTCAGCCGCACCACGCGCCGCCCGGCCCGTGCCAGCGCGATCAGCCGCGCGTTGATGCGAAGCTGCGGGCGTGCGCACGCCGCCGGCGCGCTTGCCCACCGGCTCCAGCGCACCCGCTGCCAGCGCCAGCACGTCGGGCGAGACCAGCGCGTCGTGCAGCACCACGTCGGCCATCGCCAGCGCGTGCGCCGCGTGCAGGGTCAGCAGGCCCGGATCGCCCGGCCCGGCGCCGACGAGCCAGACCGAACCGGGCTGCGAATTCCGGCGCGGCCAGGCGGGTGGCGGCGGTGGCCAGATCGGGACCGCTCACGCGAGCCATCCCGCGCGGTCGATCGCCGCGTCGGTCAGCGCCGCCAGTTCCGGCAGGCGGCGGCCCTCGCCCCGCCACTGCGCCCGCCGCGTGCCGATCTGCTCAACCCGCGCCGCCCATTCCGGGCCGAAGCTCGCGGCGAGCCGGCCGCGGATGCGCGCCGCCAGCCCCGGGCTGCGGCCGCCAGTAGAGACGGCGAGCAGCAGCGACCCGCGCCGCACCTCGGCCATGCTGTGAAAGTCGCAAAAATCCTGGCCGGTCCTCGACATTGACCAGCACGCCGGCGGCTCGCGCCGCGGCGGCAAGCGCCCCCGCCGCCGCCTCGGGCAGGTCGGCGATCCACAGCACGCGCAGCCGCCGCAGCGCGTCCGCATCCGGCAAGCCGCGCCGCAGCGCCGACCCGGCCGCCTGAGACCAGCGCCGCCTCGGGCGCGTCGCTATAGAGCGCGGGATCGGCGCCGGCTTCGCGGAGCAGATTTCAGGCGGCGCAGCGCGGGCACGCCACACCCGGCGATGGCGAGCGGGCAGGGCGGCGGGGTCGAGGGCGATCGGGATCATGGCGTGCTCCGGCCGTCCAGAGAGAAGCATTTTCTCTGTGCGCCGCAATAGGGGCCACCTCATAAAGATTTTTTTTCTGGATTGTGCCGAACTGCTGAGGCGATAAAATGTGCGCCAAACCCAGATATCGGGAGCACGCCATGCCACCCCGCCCCGCCCTCGACGAGATCGACCGCCGCCTGCTCCGCCTGCTCGCCCGCGACGCCACCCTTCCGCTCGCGGCACTCGCGGCCGAGGTCGGGCTGACGCAGACGCCGTGCTGGAAGCGCATCCGCCGGCTGGAGCAGGCGGGCTGATCACCGGCCGCGTCGCGGTGCTCGATGCCGACCGCGTCGGCCTGCCGGTCTCGGTGTTTGTCTCGCTGGAGACGGCGGATCATTCGGCCGCCTGGCTCGCCCGCTTCGCCGCGATCGTGGCCGAGATGCCGGAGATCGTGCAGGCGTGGCGGATGAGCGGCGACGTCGATTACCTGCTGCACGTCGTGTTGCCGGACTTGCCGGCTTACGACGCGTTTTATCAGCGGCTGATCGGCGCGGTCGCGCTGCGCAACGTCACCAGCCGGTTCGCGATGGAACGGATGAAGTCGGCGCCGGTGCCGGTGTGAGGGAGATCAGCCGCCGAAGCGTCGGATCAGGTCCATGAAGTCGCCGCCGTGCAGCAGGAAGGCGATCAAGGCCAGCACAGCAAGTCCAAGGGAATAGACGAACGCCGCGACGACGACGCCTTGCCCGACGCCATACCACCAAGATGGCTCTGCGCCCACGCGCGGTAACGACGCCGCAAACTCGACCAGGGAGCGGGACGCGACGGCCTTGAACTGTTTGAAATGCCGATCGGTGAACCGGTCCCGATCGGCGACCTGCTGAACAGTCGGATTAGCGCCGTGGGCGGTCGCCGCCCTATTCCACTTGTCCAGCACCAGGAACCCGAGAGCGAGTGTTTCCTCGAGAATGCGATGCGAGTTCGACCCCGTGCCCGCGACGCGCTCCACGTAGTCCCGCTCGTGTCGCCATTTGGGCGGAGGGATCACCGGCGGTGTGAGCGGCGGAGTCCCCACGGCTCCGCCGGGCGTCAAGCTCGTCAGCCGCCCTCCTTGACCGCCTGCTCAAAGATTTCGCGCAAATGGGGTGCGGTGAGCGTCCGGTCGAGATAGTCAACCAGAAAGGATGATTTCCGAAGGGTTGGAGGATGCGGAGGCGCCGGTGGGCTCGGCCGTCTCCTCGATCGGGGCAGGTTTCCTCGCCATCTGCAGCCATCCTTTCAGGTCGATGGGCAGCACGACAAGACAACGCGCCTTCAGATGGCGTGTCGCAAGGAAAAACGAACACGCTCTCGCCTAAAAGATGGCAAAGCCGCTGCGCCCGGTCGAAGGATTGGAATTCGAAGGGCGTGCGGAGCATCTGGCGCGCCCGAAGAGATTCGAACTCCCAACCCCCAGATCCGTAGTCTGGTGCTCTATCCAATTGAGCTACGGGCGCCGCCGAGGCGCGGGGTGTAACCCAAGCCGCATGGCCAGGCAACCCAGTTCGCCTTCGCCGCGCGGGCCTGACATACTCGGGGTCCAGCACCCGAGCACACGCCATGCAGCAGCATCCGGGCCGCGTCGCCATCGTCACCGCCGCCAGCTCCGGCCTGGGCGCGGCCGCCGCGCGCAGCCTCGCCGCCCACGGCTGGCGGCTCGCGCTTTTTGCCCGCTCCGCGCGCATCGAACCCCTCGCCGCCGAACTCGGCGCCACGGCGCTGCGCGGCGACATCGCCGATCCGGCCACCCTCGAACGCCTCGTCGCCCACGCGCGCGACACTTACGGCCGCATCGACGCGGCGGTGATCAGCACCGGCCATCCCGCCAAAGGCGACCTCGCCGCGCTGACCGACGCCGACTGGCACGCCGCGCTCGATCTGCTGCTGATGCCGGCGGTGCGGCTCTCCCGGCTGCTCGCCCCCATCCTCGGCGCGCAGGGCGGCGGTGCGATCGTCGCCATCTCCTCCTATGCCGCGGTCGAGCCGGATCCCATGTTCCCCCTCTCGGCCGCGTTCCGCGCGGCGCTGGCGAGCACGGTCAAGATGCTCGCCCGCCGCCACGCGCCCGAGGGCATCCGTATCAATGCCGTGCTGCCCGGCTTCTTCGACAGCTTCCCCGAAAGCGCCCCGATCGTCGCCCGCATCCCGGCCGGCCGCTACGGCCGCGTGGCCGAACTTGCCGAAACGATCGCCTTCCTGCTCTCGGACGCCGCAGGCTACATCACCGGACAGAATCTCCTGGTCGATGGCGGGCTGGTCGGCGCGATCTGAGCAAAGCGCAACGACGACCGCCCGGCGCGTGACGACCGGCCGCCGACAGCGCTAGACAGGCCCATGCCCACGCCGAGCCTGCCGCCGCGTGATTTCGCGCCTGCCGCCTTGACGGGGCATAACCCATGGACCGGTGTCGCGGGCTGGTTCGCCGCCGCGGTGGTGCTGCCCTGGCTGCTGATCGGATTGGCCGGCGCGCAATTGCCGGACAGCCTGGCACTGCTCCGCCACGCGCCCTGGGAGCTTTGGCAGCTCACGCCCGCGATCAGCGTGCCGCTGCTCCTCCTCGCATCGGTCTATGTCAGCGGGCTGCGCCGCATCGAGGCGCGCACCGCGCGGCCGTCGGCGCTGCGACAGGCCTGCTTCTTCGGCGCGCTGGCAGCGATCTTCGCCGCCCTGCAGTCGCCGATCGAGGCGCTCGCCGATCACTCACTGTCGATCCACATGGTCGAGCACATGCTGCTGCGCACCGTGGGGCCGGCGCTGCTGATGCTGGCGCAGCCTCAGGCAGTGCTGCTGCGTGGCCTGCCCGCGGTGATCCGCCGCCAGGTGGTGGCGCCGGTCGCGAGCAGCCGCGGCGTGCGGGCGATCTTCGGCGCGCTGTCGCGCCCGCTGCCGGCGACCGTGCTGTTCGTGGGCACCGTCTATCTCTGGATGCTGCCGCGCACTCAGGATCTGGCACTGCTCGATGAACCGATCCATGATCTGATGCACGCGACGCTGCTGCTCTCGGGCCTGTTCTTCTTCTGGCGCCTGTTCGACCCACGGCCGGCGCCGCGCGGTCCGGCGATCGGCACGCGGCTCTTGATGATCTGGGCCGCCGAGCTCGGCAACATCTTCATCGGCTATTTCCTGACCTACAGCAGCGTGCCGGTCTATCCCGCCTATGCCCGGCTGGGCCTGGTCTGGGGAGTTTCGCCGCTGAGTAATCAGAATTACGGCGGCCAGACGCTGTGGGTGTGCGGCACCATGATGATCGCGCTCGCCGCCATGCTGGTGATCTTTCTCTGGGCGCGCGACGAGGCGCGCCACCGGCCGCACGCGCACGATGTCGCCCGCGCCGACCTCGATCCGGCAGCCTGGTTTGCGGAACAGCGCGCCGGCAATCGTCGGGTGGCGCTCGCCCTGATCGGCTTCGTCGCGATGGTGGTCGGGCTGATGGGCCTCTCGGTCGGGATCTATGTGGTCCATTACCGCAACGCAGAGCGCGCGGGCGCGCCCGTTTCGCTCAACCAGATCCCGTGACCGGCGGTGCGGCCGTACGCGCGGCGATCAGAGTGCGATGCTGCCGATGCTGCTGCCGCCGCAGACGAACAGCGTCTGCCCGGTGATGAAGCCGCTGTCGGGATCGGCAAGGAAGCGCACCGCGCGCGCGACGTCCTGCGGCGTGCCGAGCCGGCGCACCGGGATCGACGGCCGCCAGCCGCTCGATCCGCGCATCGCCCGGTGGCAGCACCTCGTGGAAGATGTCGGTGCCGCCGATCGGGCCGGGGGCGACGCAATTGGCGGTGATGCCGTCGGGCCCCAGTTCCAGCGCCCAGGTGCGCGCCATGCCGATCATGCCCGCTTTGGTGGCGGAATAGCTGGTGCGGGTGGCGAGCCCGAGGACCGCGCGGGAGGCAATCAGCACGATCCGCCCGAAACGCGCGGCGCGCATCGAGCCCAGACACGCCTGCACCAGCGCCAGCGCGGCACCGAGATGCAACGAGACCAGCGCATCGAAATCCGCGCGCGTCACGTCGGGCAGCAGCGCCGGGCGCATCGCGCCGGCATTGTGGATGATCGTGGTCGGCCGATAGGTCTGCGCCGCCCACGCCGCGGCACCGCGGGTCGCTGCCGCATCGGCAAGATCGACGATCCGGGCGTGAAGGTTCGGATGCGCGAAGCCCGGCGATTTGCGGTCGAGCGATACGATCGTGACGCCGTCCGCGAGCAGCGTCTCGCAGATCGCGCGCCCGATGCCGGCGCTGCCGCCGGTGACGATCGCGGCCCGCTCGGTCAGGGCGTAGCCGGTCATGGCGCGGCCGTCGCGTGCAGCACCGCGCGTCCCTGACGGTCGAGCTGTGCTGCGAGATGCACCCGCATTCCCGGCACGCACCCCGCGTCCAGGAACGCGACCGCGACCGGCCCCGCGGCCAGCCGCGCCAGCCCCACGCGCAGCGGCAGCGCCTCGGCGAACGCCGGATCGTGGCTGTGATGCAGCACGCTCGCCGCCAGCAGATCGGCCTCGACCGCTTCGCTCTCGCGCCATTCCAACGCGTCGCTGAGGCAGACCGCGCACAATTCACGCGGCGGATACTGCACGCGCCCGCAGGCGACGCAGCGTTGCAGTGCCACGATCCCGCGCGCCGCCGCCGCATCCATCGGCCGCATCGCCGCCGCGCGCGTCATGCGCCCAGCACCACGGCGGCGGTGCACAGGCCGCGATCGTAGTTGATCATGCCGAAGCCGCTGGCAAGCGCGTGGCGGGCGCCCGCGACCTGCCGTGCGCCGGCGGCTCCCGTCATCTGGCGCAGCGCCTCTACCACCCCGAGGAAGCCGCCCGCCGCCCCGGCCTGTCCGCAGGAAAGCTGACCGCCGCCGGTATTGTGCGGGAAGCTGCCGCCGAACGTAAAATCGTGCCGGCGGATGAAGTCCGGCCCGTCATCGGTGTTACAAAAGCCCAAATCCTGGAACTGCATCATCATGATCACCGGGTAATCGTCATAGGTCTGCACGCAATCGATCTCCGACGGCCCGATGCCAGCGGCATCCCACAGCGCATCGCGATCCATCGCCCAGCCGGCGCGCCACTGCACCGGATCGTCGGGAAAGGCGTTGTGCCGCTCGATGCTGGCGAGGATTCTCGCGCTGCGCAAGCCGAGCGCGTCGGCCCGTCGGCGGCGCATCACCAGGAAACCTTCGGCTCCCGCGCACGGCATCACGCAGTCATAGAGGCGCAGCGGCAGCGCAATCGGCCGGGCATCGAGGTACTCCGCCATCGACAGCGGTGTGCGCAGCAGCGCCGCCGGATTAGCGGCGGCGTTCTGCCGCTGCGCGAGGCAGAGTTTTCCAAAGTCCTCGCGCGTGGCCCCGGTGCGACGCATGGCGTGCTCGGTCAGCAGCGCAAAACTCTGGTTCGGGCCGCCCGCGCCATAGGGCCACACGCAGTCGCGCGAGAAGCCGCTGAACCCGGCAACCAGGTCGCGAAAACTGCCCTCGTGGGCGGTGTCTCCGGCAATGCAGGCCACGATCTCGGCGTCGCCGCACTGCACGGCGCGCGCCGCCCGCCGCAACGCCATCACGCCCGACGCGCCACCGGTCGGAAAAAAGTCCAGCACCCGCGGCGAAAGCCCGACATATTGCGTGAACGGTGCGGGCCCATCCGGCGGCAAAGTGAAGCTCGCCATCGCCAGCCCGTCGATCGCGTGCTTCGGCACATCGCTCGCGCGCAGCAGCGCCGCCAGCGCCGAACCCAGCCACCAGTTCGCGCCATGCTCCGACCGGCGCACATACGGCACCGTCACCGGCGCGCAGGCCACCACGTCGTCATAGCTGCTCACGGGAACAACTGGATCGACGGCAAGGCCGCGTCGCAATTCAGCAGATTGACACGCTTGAGCCGGATGCGCGGCCCTTCGCCGGTTGGCACGACATGGTGGAATGCCGTGCCAACGTACATCTGCTGCGCATCGCCCCGGCTTTCGGTGTAGTGGAACGGCGTGCGCATCACGAGCACGCCGTCCTGCTCGCCCTCCAACTCCGGCAGGCCGAGCAGATGGTGGCAGCGGCTGGGCGGATGCTGCGCGTGCGCGTGCGGGTCGTGCAGGCGCTCGATGCGGATGCGCAGCAGCAGCCGGTCCTCATAGGCGAGCGAGGCGTGATCGATGCCGTCGGGCTGATCGGGGGTCAGCGGCACCCAGTAGATGCCGTCCTCGGCGAATAGCGCATACCACTCCTCCCAGCGTGCCTCGTCGATCAGCCGCGCCTCGTGACGCACGAACTGCGCGAGTTCGGCCTCGGTCACGCATCCTCCAGGGTCATGAAGCGCGCCCAGGCGCGAAACTGGTTGCGCATCGAGAGTTCGCTGGTGCCGTTCACGGTCAGGTCGGCGGCGTCGGTTTCCTCGGGGGTGAAGTCGCGATGCAGGCTGACCCAGTCGTTGCCGCCTGCGGCCAGGCCCTCCTGGATCGCGCGGTAGCAGTGCAGATCGTCATGGCCGACGACCGACATCGGCGAGTTGATCAGGCGGCTGTACATCACGGTCCGCTGCAACAACGAATCGGGCGCGCCCTTCAGCCGGAACGTCCAGCTCTCGATCAGCGTACGATCGACCGCGATCGGGCGCGCCACCCGGATCGCCTGGATCGCCCCCTTGATGGTCAGCGTCGGGTAATAGACGGTATTGTGGCGCACCGTGCCCAGAATATCCTTCGCGCGCGCCTCCCCATACGCCGCCGCCATCGCCGCCTCGTATTCCGGCAGCTTGGAATAGGCGGAATGGATGCTGAAATGCACGCCCGACCAGCCGTGCCCGTTCGCGATCGCGCGCACCCCCATCTGATCGAAGAACGCGTAGCCCGATGCGAACGGCACCAACTGCTCAACCGCCATCGGCTTCGGCGCGTCGGCCGGCTGATCCGCCCATAGGCGCTTGGCGATGCCCGCCGCCGCCTCATGCGCGATCATCGGGTGCATCGTGTCGTTCAAATTCTCGACGAACATCTTCCAGTTGCAATCGTGCATGTAGCGCAGCACGCCGCCTGCCACTTCCAGCTCGCCCACCGGCGAGCGGTCGGCCAGGTAGTCGATCGAGGACAGCGAATCGCCGAAATACTCCTCGAAATCCGGCCCGTCCGCCAGACGCACGAAGACGAAGCCGCGATAGCTGCGCATCGCAGCAGCCGGCGCCAACCCGCGTGCGTTCTCGCACTCGGCAAAATGGGTCTGCGCGTAGGCACCCTTGAGCGGGATCGCCAGCAGCGAGCCGTCGGTGCGATAGGTCCAGGCGTGATACGGGCAGCGGAAGAACTTTCCGACATTGCCGTGGATGTCGCTGACCAGCCTGGTCCCTTTGTGCGCGCAGCGGTTGCGTACTACATGCACGGTGCCGTCCGTGTGTCGCACCATCAGCACCGGCTCGCGGCCGATATCGGTGGCGAAGTAGTCGCCCGGCTTCGGCACCTGGCTCTCGTGTCCGACATACACCCAGGTTTTCGTGAACAGCTCGTCCATCTCGATCTCGAACAGTTCGGGGTCGAGATAGACGTCGCGATGCACGCGATCCGGCTGCACCAGGGCGCGGATCGCCTCGCGATCGCCGCGGTAGCGCCTGCGGTTGATATGCATGGACCGCCTCCGCCTCAGGCGTCGATCACCAGGCGTTTGCCCCGTGCCCGGGAGACGCAGATCTGCATCACTTTGCCCGACGCCTTTTCCGCGTCGGTCAGATAGAGATCGCGATGCTCCACCTCGCCCTCCAGCACGTCCGTGGTGCAGACGCCGCACTCGCCGCGCTGGCAACTGTACATCGGGTCGAGGCCCGCTTCTTCCATCACTTCGATAATGCTGCGGCCGGGCGGCACCGTCAGCGTGCGGCCCGACTGCGCCAGCACCAGCTCGAAGGCTGCGTCGGCGGCACTGCCCGCGGCCTCGGTGAACAGCTCGAAACGGACGGCACTTCGCTCCCAGCCGCGCGCGGTCGCTTCGGCGATCACCGCCTCGATCATGCCGCGCGGGCCGCAGACATAGATCGGCCGTCCGCGCCGCAAGCCGGCAATCAGTCTCGGCACCGACAGCGTGCGCGCCGGCTCGTCGTCGGCGTAAATCGAGAGCCGTTCGCCGCACAGCGCGCGCAGTTCGGGCACGAACGCCAGCAGGCCGGCGCTGCGGCCGCTGTAGTGCAGCGCGAACGGCTTGTTCGCACGCGACAGCGCCCCCGCCATGCCGGTGATCGGCGTAATGCCGATGCCGCCTGCGATCAGCACCGGATTCTCGGCATCGGCATCGAGGGGAAAATCGTTCTGCGGCGGCAGCACGCGCACGGTCTCGCCCTCGTGCAGGTGCTCATGCACGAAGCGCGAGCCGCCGCGGCTCGGGTCCTCCAGCCGCACCGCGATCCGCCAGTCGCGCGGCGCCGCGAGCGATCCATCGAAATCGATGAGCGAGTAATGCCGCCACGCCTCTCCCGGCACCGCAAGCGAAATGTGCGCGCCCGGCTCCGCGCCCGCGAGCGGGGCGCCGTTCGGATCGCGCAGCCGCAGCGAGACGATCAGCGGATTGATTTCCGTTCGCTCGGTCACTACCAGCGACAGCGCGGCCTCGCTCACGGCAACGCCACCATCGCGGCCGCGAGCCTCTGTCCATGCTCATCGGCGAGCGCCGCATCGCGCAGCGAAGCCAGTGTCGCGGCGCCATCGGGGCGGCCCGCAAGCCGGCCCGCCGCGTCCATCACGGTGCGAAAATTGCGCCAGCCGCGTGCATGCGTGTCGCCATATCCCTTGACCAGTCGCTGGCATTCCGCGACCTCGCATGCGAGCGCGTAGTCCGACGCTGCCGCGGTGGCGATGCGCGCGAGCCAGGCGCTGATGCGAGCCTGCTCTTCGGCGAAGCGCAAATTCCGCCGCCGCCAGCGTCGCATTCCCGCGACCGTACGCAGCAGCAGGAAGCCCGGGATCGACGTCGTCTCCACCACCCGCCCGCGCGCGCAAAGCCGGAAGACGACCGCGCGGAGCGGGGCCCAGTTCAGCACCGCACGACCGAGCGGTGCTGGCAGCGTGTCCGCCACTTCCTCGAGCCGCGGGTGCAGGAACTCGCGGATGCGCAGCACCTGCTCCGGCCGGTGATCGACCTCGGCGGCGACACGCGCGAAGCGGCTCGCGCGGGTCTTGAGGTCGGCGACGCGGATCGTATCCTCATAGGTCATCCACAGCGCCAGATACCGCGCCGTCTCGCGCAGCAGGCGATGGCTGCCGTCGCCGTATTGCGCGTCGAGCGCGCGGATTTCCTCCAGCCGCGCGCGGTACGTCTCGGCATACGGGGCGTCCTGCCACTCCGCACAGCGCCGCGCGCCTTCGGCGACGATCGCCCCCGCATCTTCCGCCGCCGCCGTCTGGCGTGCCGCTGCCTCGCTCGCAAGCGCCGCGTCGAAGCCGCGCGCGAACGCGGCGAGGCTCGCCGCCACACCGACGCCGCCACGGCGCACCGCGTCTTCGAACTCAGCGCGCGAGAACGGCAAGGCGGCGGCGCCCGCGAGTGCCCCGAACAGCGCCGCGCTGATGACGCTGTGCGTCTCGTCGGCGATGCGCTGCATGTCGGCCGCCACCAGACGCGCTGCCGACGCACCGGCCGCCTCCAGCATTGCGGAGGAATCGGCGCGGCCGTCGGCCATCGCGATCTTCTCGCCCATCGCATAGACGCGGTGCGTAGAGGCGACCAGCACCGTGCGGTCGGGTGTCACCAGCCCACGCTGTACCGCGCGCGCCGCCTCCATCAACTCGGACGCGACCACCACATCGACGTCGCCCGGCGCCGGCATCAGCGCAAACACCGGCTCCTGTCCCGCCGCCTCGGCAACGCTGCGGGGAAACAGCTCGATGTAGTAGATCGTGGCCCCGGTGCGCTGCGCGACGCCCGGCACCGACGTGCTCTGTGCAAGATAGCCGTTTTGCTCGGCAAGATCGACGATCCAGTCGGCGAGCACGCCGCCGCCCTCGCCGCCCATCGCCAGGATCGCGATGGTGATCGCGCGCACTGCTGCATCCGCCTGCCGTGGCGCGGCCAGTCCCTCAGGTATCAGTCCCTCAGGTATCAGTCCCTCAGGCATGGGCGGGCTCGCCGGCGCGCCGCTGCAACCAGCCGATCACGCGCCCTGACCAGCGCGCACGGAACAGATCCCAGTTGGTCGGATTGCTGACGATCTCGGCGCGGTAGAAGGACGGGCACAGCACTGCGGCGTGCGCCACTTCGCCGCACAGGCCACAGCCGACGCAGCTCGATTGCACCGCCGCGATCGGGTCGCGCCGCAGCGGATCGGGATTGTCGCGAATGCTCAGCGACGGGCAGCCCGAGAGGCGGATGCAGGAATGATCGCCGGTGCAGGTGTCGGGATCGATGCCGAAGCGCTCCCGAACCACGCGCCGGCCCTGTTCGTTCCACTTGCGCAGGATCGGGCGGATGCGGCGCTGCTTGTTCAACATGCACTCCGATTGCGCGACGATCACCTTCGGTCCGCGCTCGCGCGTGGTCAGCGCCTCGCGCAGGGTGTCGCGCATCCGCGCCACGTCATAGGTGCGGGTGAGCGTGCGCACCCACCGCACGCCGACGCCGCGCACTGCGGCCTCGATCGCGTTGCGGGTCGCGCGCCGTCGATTGTCCGCCTGCGACGAGGGGATGTCCTGCCCGCCGGTCGCGGCGGAATAGCCGTTGTCCACGACGATCAGCACATTGTCGGATTTGTTGAACACCGCGTTGCCGACGCCCGAGGTCAACCCGTTGTGCCAGAATCCGCCATCGCCCATCACGCTGATGGTGCGCCGCTTCGCGTCCGGCGCATTGAGCGCCGCCGCCGCCGCCCAGCCCAGGCCGTAGCCCATCGTGGTGTTGCCGATGTTGAACGGCGGCAGAATGGAAAACAGGTGGCAGCCGATATCGGCGCTGACATGGTGCGGCCCCAGTTCGCGCTCGACAAGCTTCACGGCGGTGAAGATCGGCCGCTCCGGGCAGCCGGTGCAGAAGCTCGGCGGGCGGCCATGCACTTCGCGCAGCACAGCATCGGCGGCCGCGGCGGGAACGGGTGCGGCGTTGCGCCGCGGCAGCAGCACCTCCGGCATCGCTGCGGCGAGGAATTTCGCCAGCCCCTCGCGCAGCACCGCGGCGGTGTATTCACCTGCCATCGGCAGCATGTCCTTGCCATGCACGCGTGTCTGCAAATCGCCGCGCCGCAGGATCGCGTGCAGCGCTTGCTCCAAAAAATCCGGCTGCCCTTCTTCCACCATCAGCACCGCGCGCTTGTCTGCGCAAAAGCGGCGCACTTCCCCTTC
Source organism: uncultured Alphaproteobacteria bacterium (assembly GCA_963754235.1). GTDB lineage: Bacteria > Pseudomonadota > Alphaproteobacteria > Acetobacterales > Acetobacteraceae > DATAYA01. Next base: position 12,335 of record CAVWFK010000015.1, read on the forward strand.
CAGCAGCGGATAGGTGACGTTGAGGACGTAAAGCGGAATGCGGGTATTGCCGAACGCATCCGAAAGTCCCAGCAGTTGCAGCGCCCGGATCACCGCATTGTACATCCCGCCTTGCAGGATGATGCCGATCTCACCGTCATCAGGGCCGAAGAACTCGTTCAGCCGGCGTTCGGCGATGAAGCGTTGCGCCGCGGGCCAGCGGTCCCGCACCTTCTCCTGCTCGTGCAGATAGCTCGCGGGCGGCAGCACGATGCGGCTGGTGTCGCGCACCGGCTGCTCCATCGCATCACGCACGCCGAACGCGGGGCGGACGTTATCCTTGCAGACGAAGCTGCCATGCACATGGCAGGCACGGATGCGCACCTCGAGCATCACCGGCGTGTGCGTCGCCTCCGAGAGCGCAAACCCTTCCTCCACCAATCGCACGATGCTGGGCAGGTTCGGCCGCGGATCGAGCAGCCAGAGCTGCGACTTCATCGCGAATGCGTGGCTGCGCTCCTGCATGATCGAGGAGCCTTCGCCGTAATCCTCCCCCACCACGATCAGCGCGCCGCCCGTCACCCCGCCCGAGGCAAGGTTGGCGAGCGCATCGGAAGCAACATTGGTCCCGACCGTCGATTTGAACGCAACCGCACCGCGCAGCGGATAGTTGACTGACGCCGCCAGCATCGCCGCTGCCGCCGCTTCGGACGCCGAACTCTCGAAATGCACGCCGAGCTCGTCGAGCGTCTCCTGCGCGTCCGACAGCACGTCCATCAGGTGCGAAATCGGCGCGCCCTGGTAGCCGCCGACATACGCGACCCCGGACTCCAGCAGCGCCTTGGTGATCGCGAGGATGCCCTCGCCGCGAAAGGTCTCGCCGGCGCCCAGGCGCAGCGACTTCACCGCCTCGCTGAACGATCGCTCGGCCATCTCAGGCCGGCACCAGCGCCAGCACGCGGCACGGGCTGCCGGAGCCGTTCACGATCTTCAGCGGCGGCGTGATCAGCACGGCACCCGTGGGCGGCAACTGGTCGAGATTGGCAAGGCTCGCCAGCCCGAAACGGTTGGCGCCGTGCATGAAGCTGTGGCACGGAAACGGCGGGTCGAAGCTGTGCGCGGCGCCGGCATCGGTGCCGACGCATTCGGTGCCAAACCCGGCAACCGCGCGCGTTTCGGCCAGGAACTTCGCGCACGCGACGTCCGGCCCCGGCGTCTGCGGACCCTGTTCGGTCGCGTTGAGGAACGCCGCACCCTCGCGCTTCGCCCAACCGCTGCGCAGCAGCACCCACGCACCTTGCGGAATGCGCCCGTGCTCAGCCTCCCACGCCTCGACATGCGCCACGGTGAGCAGGAACCCCGGATCGCGCGCGCATTCGGCCTCCTTGTCGATCACGCAGGCGGGAGCAACGAAGCGCTCCGGCGCAATCGTATCGGTACGGTTGCGGGCGTGGTCGCGCCCGGTGATCCAATGCACCGGCGCGTCGAAATGCGTGCCCGTGTGCTCGCCAAGCGTCAGATTGTTCCAGTACCAGGCCGGCCCGCGGTCGTCGTATCGGGAAATCTCGGTCATGCCGAGCGGCGCCGACTGGCCGAATTGCGGCGGCAGGCTGATCACCGGCGTCGCCGGGCCGAGCGGCTGGCTCAGATCGACCACGCGCACACTGCCTTCGGCCAGCGCCGCGACCAGGGCAACCACGGGATTTGCTGCCATAAAATGCTTTCTCCCGATCCGGCAAATAGTTTAGGTCCAAACAATCGGTGGCAGCAAGCGCGCTCGCGGGCTCGCGCGCCGCCCTACTCCCTCGGCACCACGATCAGCTTCTCGGACGGCAGCAGCACCGAAACCTCGGCGCCGCGGGCATGGGTCGCGCCACCCACCGGCGCGTGGGCCTTGAGCTGCGCCCCCGTCCCGTGTCGCAGCACGTACTCGACGTGATCGCCCATGAAGGCGAGATCAACGACGGTGCAAGGCAGCCGGTTGGGCGCCGGTGCCGCCGCACCGTCCAGCACCACCGCGCTCGCATGGATGAACGCGGTCGCCGGACCGCCGGGCGGCGGCGTCGCAGTCGCGAGCGGCGTGCCGTCGGCTTCGAGGCGCGCCCGCCCATCACTCACCACGACCGAGAGCGCATTGGCGTAGCCGACGAAACGGGCGATGAAATCATCCGCCGGTCGGCGGTAGATCTCCTCCGGCGCGCCGAACTGCACCACGCGTCCGCGGTTCATCACCGCGATCGCATCGGACAGCGCCAGCGCCTCCCGCTGATCGTGCGTCACATAAACCGCAGTGATCCCCAAGCCCCGCGTCACCTGGCTGATCTCCAGCCGCATCTCTTCGCGCAGCGACGCATCGAGATTGGACAGCGGTTCATCGAGCAGCAGGATGGTCGGGTGATAGACGATCGCACGCGCGAGGCCGACCCGCTGCTGCTGACCGCCCGACAGCTCGCGCGGATAGCGCGCGGCATAGGCGTCGAGGTGAACCATTCTGAGCGCCTCGGCGACCCGCCGCTGCCGCTCGGCGGCCGCGACGCCGCGCACCCGCAATGGAAACCCCACATTGTCTGCCACCGACAGGTGCGGCAGCAGCGCGAAGCTCTGGAACACCATGCCCATGTTGCGCCGATGCGTGGGCAGGCCGGTGATGTCCGCACCATCCAATCGCACCCGTCCGCCGTCCGGGGCCAGCGTGCCGGCGATGACACGCAGCAACGTCGTCTTGCCGCACCCGCTCGGACCCAGCAGCGAGAGGAACATCCCCCGCGGCACGGCGAGGCAGATGTCGGTCAGCGCCGCCAGCCGGCCCCAGTTCTTGCCGACATGCTCAAGCTCCAGCCGCGTCGCGGTCATGCGCCCTTGAGCCCCCCGAGCAGATTCTCGGGATTGACCATCCGCATCATTCCCAGCAGGAACAGCAGCGACGGGATCAGCAGGATGGTGCTGATAGCGGCGGCGACCGACAGATAGCCGTTGCCGATGGAGAGATAGGTCTGCACCGGCAAGGTCACCGTGTTGGTGCCGTACACCATCAGCGTCAGCACGAAATCGTTGTACGATGCAAGGAACGCGAACAGCGCCGCCGCGACGATGCCCGGCAGCGCCAGCGGCATTGTCACCCGCCAGAACAGTCGCAGCGGCCCGCAACCCATGACCGCGCCCGCCTCCAGCAGCCGCGGATCCATGCCCTCGAACGTGCTGACCAGCACCAGCACGGCGAACGGCGCCGCCAGGATCACATGCGCAAGTGCGATGCCGATCACCGTGTCGGTCAGATGGATCGCATAGAAGATGCGCGCGACACCGAGCGCGAAGGTGATCTCCGGGATCATGCGCGGGAACAGCACCGCACCGATCAGCACCGATTTCAGCGGCAATCGGTAGCGCGCGATCGCCCAGGCGGCGGGCAGCGCCAGCGCCAGCGCGATCACCGTCGCCAGCACCGCGATCATGACGGTGTTCAGCAGCACCTGCGCCAGATTGACGGTCTGGCCGGCCCAGACGAACCAGCGCAGCGTCCACTGCCCGGGCAACATGCGCAGGCCGAACCAACCGGCGCCGAACGCCTCCAGCAGCACCATCACCAGCGGCAGCGTGATGAACAGCACGAAGCCGGCGACCGGAGCGCCGCGCAGCAGCGCGCCGGCGCCGCGCGTCACCGCGTGCGTCACGCCGTGCCGCGGGCGCGCCCGGCCCGCTGGTAGGCGATCACCAGCCCGGCCTGGATCACCCCCATCACCACCGCCATCGCACTCGCCTGCGGCCAATCCAGGAACACGTTGGCGACCGTGTAGATTTTCACCCCAAGCGGCTGGTAATTGCCGCCGGCGATCAGCGGTACGCTGAACGCGCCGAAGCATTGCAGGAAGATCATCACCGCCCCGGCCCACAGGCTCGACCGCAGCAGCGGCAGCAGCACCCGCAGGAACACCACGGCCGGGCGCGCGCCCATCACTCGCCCCGCCTCCTCCAGCGCCGGATCGATCGCACCAAGGCCGGACATGATGACCAGCCCGCCATACGGAAAAAACATCCAGACATAGAACACGATCAGTCCGGGGATCGTGTAATCGATTACCAGCGGTCGCGACAGCAGATGCAGTTGCAGCAGCACGACATTGATCCAGCCGGTGCGGTCATAGAGGATCAGCAGGCCGAGCGCGCCGAGCAGCGCCGGGATAGTGATCGGCAGCATCATCAGGAATTGCAGCGCCCGCCGCCCGAAGAACCGACGCCGCAGCAACAGGGCAAGCGGCAGGCTGAGCAGCACCGAAAGCGCGGTTGCGGCGAACGACAGCCCGAGCGTCAACGCCAGCACGCCCAGGCCATCGCGGCTGCCGAGAAACGCCGCGTAGTGCGCCAGTGTCCAGCCGGTGCCGTGAGCGGGTGTGACGCTCTGGCCCAGCGTATAGACCAGCGGATAATAGAAGGCGGCAGCCAGGAACAACCCGAGCGGCGCCACCAGCAGCCAGCCCGCGAGCAAGTGGCGCGCGCGCGCCGACAGCGCCGGTAGACCCGCTGCCCGGCCGCCGAGCGCCGCCCCACGCCCCCTCGCCCCACGCCCTGGCGCGCCGGCCCGCACAGTCATGACGCGATGTAGTCCATCCCGTGTCGTTGGATGAAGGTGATCGCGTCGAGATTGGTCATCGCGATGCCGTGCGCCTGTGCCACATCGACCGGCGCGATCTTCTTCCACACCGCCGGCGACGCCTTCTTCCAGGCGTTGGTGCCGGGATACTCGTACATCGTCTCCAGCAAGTGAATCTGTACTTCGTCCGACAGCAGCAGATTGATCACCTTGTAGGCATCGGCCTTCTGCGCCGCGCTATCGACCGCCGGCACCGCGAAATAGGAGTTGGACGAGCCGATGATGTTGACATCGAGTGGGGTGGATACCGTGGTCGGCGGCAATTGGCCCTGTTCGGCGCTCCAGATCGAGTAGTCCTGCGCGTAGGAGGTGATCCACACCTGCTCGGTCTGGAACTGGTGGAACATCACCGGCGGCGAGGACGCAACCGGCTGCGCGAAGGCGCGGCTGAACTCGGTGAACTTGGCGAGGCCGTTCTTCCAGGCACTCGATGCCTGGATTTCCTTGAACGGCTTGTTGAAATCGACTCCATTGGCGGCGAGGAAGGCATAGATCACGGCGCGCCCGCCTCCCGAACTCGCATCCGGCCGGATCATGCCGATATGGCCCTTGAATTCGCCCCTGCGGTCGAAGAACTCCGCCCAGGTCTTCGGCGGCTTCTTGACGAAAGCGGTGTTATGGACCAGCCCGAACTGGGCGCGCCAGAACAGCAGCCCGGCGCCGTGCAGTGCCACGCCGCTGTCGATCTCGTTATATTCATTGGGGATCAGTGCCTGGTTCGGAATCTCCGCCGTGCGCGCCGGATAGAGCGTGTCGAATTTCAGCCCGGCGGCGACCATGTTGGCGAGGTCGAGGTCCTTCAGGAACAGCAGCGAGAAGCCCGGCTCGCCCTGCCGCCAGCTCTGCATCTGAAGCTGCAGCGTCGGCCCCGAGCCGACCGCATATTTGATCTCGATCCCCAAATCCTTGCGGATTTTCGGGATCAGATAGGTGCTCCAGAACGCCTGGAAGTTCGGACCGGAGACGGTATCGACGACGCTGAGCGTGCCCGCGGCGCGGGCGGGTGGACCCGCCGGCGCGGCGAGTGCCAAGCCGGCGGCGCCGGCCAGCAGGAAGCGGCGTGACAGGGGCGGATGGGTAATCAACGGCGTTTCTCCCTCTGGGTATTTTCTCAATTCTATCACCACGATCCTGGAGCGCGCCATTATTCACGATCGTGGCCAGGCAGGAGCCGCGTTGACCTGACGGACCCGATCTGCTGCGCTGCCGCGTGACCCGCATTCTCGCCCCGCTCCGGCATGGCTCCGTGGCGCTGCTTTGGGGCGGCCTCGCGCTCTCAGCGGTCGGCGACCAACTCTATGTCGTGGCGCTCTCGTGGATTGCGGTCGGCGTGCTCGGGGCCGCCGCCGGCTACCTGACGGCACTCGGGGCGGCGGTGACGCTGCTGGTGGCCCTCCTCGCCGGACGCTGGGCCGACGCGCTGGAGCAGCGACGCGCAATGCTCGGCGCCGATCTCGCGCGCGCCATCGCCCTTGCCGGCGTGGTAGTGTTGTGGCTGGTGAGCGGAGCCGTCGCGCCGGCGGCGCTGGTCGGCGCGGTGCTAGTGCTGGCGGCAGGGCAGGCGATCTTCCGCCCGTCCTTGCAGACGCTGCTACCCGCGCTCGTCCCGCATCCGCGCGAGCTGCCCGCCGCCAACGGGCTGTTCGACGCGACCGACCGGATCGCCCGCCTGCTCGGGCCAGGACTCGTGGCCCTGCTCGCGGCGGTCGTGCCGGCGGTGCATTTTCTCTCCCTCGACGCGGTGAGCTTTCTCGCCTCGGCGGCCGCATTGACCGGCATCGGGCGGCTGCGGCCTGGCTTGGCACTGCGCCGGACGGGGCCGGCGGATGGTGCGCTCGCCGAGGTGCTGCGCGGCTTCCACGCGGTGCGCCAGCATCCGCTGCTGCGCTTCGAGCTGGCGATCAGCGGCATCCTCAACGGCGCGTGGTATGCGGCCTTCTTCCTCGGCCTGCCGCTGGTGATCGCGCGCCACCATCTGCTCGGCCCCGGTGGTGCGGGCTTAGGCGCCTACGGGCTGGTGATCTCCGCCTATGGCTGCACCAATCTGCTGGCGACGCTGGCGGTCGGCAGCCGCGAGCTGCCGGGGAGCCCGGCGCCGCTGCTGTTCGGCGGCAGCGTGGTGCTGGGCGCGGGAATGCTGGTGATGGCGGGCGCGATCGCGGCGGGGCTGGAGGGATGGAAGCTGCTCGCGGCACTGGCCGCGGGGGCGGCGCTCGGCGCACCGGGCGGGCCGATGCACGACATCCCGGTGGCGGTGCTGCGCCAGACCCGGCTGGACCGCGGCGACATCGCGGCCGCAATGCGCGCCTCGATCGCTGCGACCAACGCGGGCGCGCTGGTGGCAATGCTTGCGACACCGGCGCTGTTCACCCGGCTGCCCGACGCGGCGGCGATGGCGCTCTGCGCCGTGGCGGTGCTGGGGGTCGGCGTTGCGGGGCTGGCGCGGTTCGCGTGGCCTCAGTCCGCGGCGGCGAGGCGCGTGGTACGATAGAGGGCGGCGAGCGGCAGCCGTAGGCCGATGCCGTCGAAGCTCAGATCACCGGAACGAATTTCGAGCGCGCGATCGGGCCAGCTTCCGTCGGCGCGCCGCCGCAGCACGTCGGCACCTTGGAACGCCGTCCTCACGACGACGATTTCCGCCACGCTCGGCAGCGTCGTGAATGTCCAGACGTTGCTCCAGGTCTCGCGCTCGTTGCTCGGCGAGAGGATTTCGATGATCAGCAGCGGGTCATCGAGCGACGAATCGTTGTCGCCGTGGGGCGCGCAGCTTGCGGCGAGATCGGGGATGCGGAAGTTCCAGTCCGCCCGCACGCGGGGCACGATGCCCGGCGTCATGACGACGCGGCAGCGACCCGGCCCGTCGGCCAGATGGTTGCCGATCAGCCGCGCAAGCTCGCAGTGAATCGCGCCATGCGCGTTACTTGAAAGCACCATCGCCTGCGGCTCGCCATCGACGAGCTGTCAGCAGCGTCCATCCGGCGCATCCCAGGTCAGGAACTCGGCAACCGCCATCCGCGCCGGGATTTTTGGCAGAGCGACCATGACCCAAGACTACTCCTAGAGGCCGCCGACGGTAATCTCCACGCGCCGGCTTGCAACGCCTGGATCTCTGCCCGTCTGTCCCTGCCCTTTGCGCACCAGGCGGCTCGCGGCAACCCCATCCGCCACCAGAGCGTCTGCCACGGCCTGCGCCCGCTCTTGGGACAGCACGAGGTTGGCTCCCGGATTGCCGCCGGTGTCCGTATAGCCGCTGATATTGACCGGGGCCGCAGGATCGGCGCTCGCACGCCTCGCGGCCTCGGCGATCACGTTGCGTGCCGGCGCATCGAGCTGGACCGAGCGCTCCTGGAAGAACACGACGTAACTTGGGCCGCTTGGCCCGAAGAGCGAGCAGGCCGACAGAAGCGACAGCAGCAAGCAAACGGGCACGCACCGCATGGTCAGAGCCTCCCCAGCCGATCGACCGTCCTGCCGGGATCGCCGGACCCCGGATCTTCTTGCGCAGCGTGTTCCGGTTCAGCCAAAGCATCGCCACGGCCTTGATCTGGTTCCCGCGCGTGGCGGAAGCGTGCGCTGGATCATCGGCCTCCCGCCCTCCGATGACCCGTGCTACTGTTCGTTGCCGGAGCCACACAGAGCGGAGGGCGAGCAGCATGGGACCACCGGACTGGCCGCGCAAGGTGCGCGAGCTGCACAATCACCATTTCGACTCGACGATCTGGAACGAGTTCGAGTTCCGCGACGATGACGTGGTGATCGCGACCTACGGGAAGTCCGGGACGACCTGGGTGCAGCAGATCGTCTCCCAGCTCATCTTTGATGGTGCCGAGGACATCGAGGTGCCCGCCCTCTCGCCGTGGCTCGATCTCCGCGTGCCGCCAAAGGACGCGAAGCTGGCCGCGGTCGCGGCGCAGACGCACCGACGCTTCCTCAAGACGCATCTGCCGGTGGACGCGCTAACCTACTCCCCGCGCGCCAAGTACCTCTACATCGGCCGCGACGGCCGCGACGTTGTCTGGAGCCTCTACAATCACCATGCGAACGCGAACGACCTCTGGTATCAGGCACTGAACGATACGCCTGAGCGCATCGGGCCGCCGATCGCGCCACCGGGCGCATCGGTACGCGATTACTTCCTCGAATGGCTTGATCGCGACGGCTATCCGTTCTGGTCGCTGTGGGAGAATGCCTGATCGTGGTGGGGCGTCCGTGAGCTTCCCAATCTGCTGCTGCTGCACTTCTCCGAGCTGAAGGCCGACCTGCCGGGAGCGATCCGGCGGATCGCGGACTTCCTGGACATTCCGGTGGACGTGGCGCGCTGGCCCGCAATCGAGGAGCATTGCCGGTTTTCCTGGATGAAGTCCCATGCGGCCCAGGCAACCCCGGCGGCCGGCGCGTTCTGGGAGGGCGGCGCCCAGACCTTCATCTACAAGGGGACCAACGGGCGCTGGCGCGACGTGCTCACCGCGGCCGACTGCCAGCTCTATGAGCGGACGGCTCTCCAGCAACTCGGGCCGGATTGCGCCCACTGGCTGGCGACCGGCGAGCGGCTGGATCGTCTGGCGGCCTGACGCTCAGTTGATCCCGCGCACCACCGGGATCGCGAGTTTCCGGATCTTTTTGCGCAGCGTGTTTCGGTTCAGTCCCAGCATTGCCGCCGCCTTGATCTGGTTCCCGCGCGTGGCCGCAAGCGTGAGCTGGATCAGCGGCCGCTCCACCTCGGCGATCACGCGGTCGTAGACGTCGTGCATCGGCATCCCGTCCTTCGATGCCGCGAGGAACTGGCGAATGTGCCGCTCCACCGCCGCCGACAGCGGCTCCGGTCCTGCCGGCGCCGCGGGCGGGCCGGGCGATGCCGGCGCAGCCGCCTCGGCCAGCTCGGCGTCGATGATCTCGGCGCCGATCGTCTCCTGCGGATAGAGGGCCGCGAGCCGGCGCATCAGGTTCTCGAGCTCGCGCACATTGCCGGGCCAGCGATGCGCCCGCAGCCGCGCGAGCGCCGCCCCGTCGAGCGATTTCGCGCCCAGCCCGTCGGCATGGGCGCGCTCGAGGAAGTGGCGCGTCAGCAGGACGATGTCCTCGGTCCGCTCGCGCAGCGGCGGCAGCCGGATCGGCACCACATTCAGGCGATAGAACAGGTCCTCGCGAAATCTGCCGTGGTGGATCGCAAGCCGCAGGTCGCGATGCGTCGCGGCGATGATGCGCACGTTGGCGCGGATCGACTGCCGGCCGCCGACGCTGGTGAACTCGCCCTCCTGCAACACGCGCAGCAGCCGCGTCTGCGCCTCGGGCGGCATGTCGCCGATCTCGTCGAGGAACAGCGTGCCGCCGGCGGCTTGCTCGAAGCGCCCCCGGCTACGGTTGGTGGCACCGGTGAAAGCGCCGCGCTCGTGGCCAAAAAGTTCGCTCTCGATCAGCTCGCGCGGGATCGCCGCCATGTTGATCGCGACGAACGGCCCGTCGCGCCGACGGCCGTAATCATGCAGCGCGCGCGCGACCAGCTCCTTGCCGGTGCCGGATTCGCCGTTGATCATCACCGTGAGGTCAGCGGTCGTCAGCCGAGCGATGGTGCGATAGATCTCCTGCATGGCCGGGCTGCGGCCGATCAGCGGCAGTGCCTCGTCGTGGTCGCGCGCAATCGCCGGCGGCGGCGCCGGTGCGATCAACGCGCGGCCGACCACGTCGAGCAGCTCCTTCAGATCGAACGGCTTGGGCAGATACTCGAATGCGCCCCGCTGCGCCGCCTTCACCGCGGTCAGCAGCGTCGATTGCGCGCTCATCACCACGACGCGCAGCTCCGGCCGGACCCGCTGCATCCGCGGCACGAGGTCAAGGCCGCTCTCGTCCGGCATCACCACGTCGGTGATCACCAGATCGCCCTCGCCCTCCTCGACCCAGCGCCACAGCGTCGCGGCATTGGACGCGCAGCGTACCTGATAGCCGGCGCGACCCAGCGCCTGGGTCAGCACGGTGCGGATCGAGCGGTCGTCATCGGCGACCAGGATCGTGGCTGGCTGCGTCACGGCGCCTCCGCCTCGGCCGCGACCGGCAGGAAGATGCGGAATTCGGTGCAGCCGGGGCGGCTCTCTGCCTCCATCAGGCCCCCGTGCTCGCCCACGATCTTGGCAACCAGAGCGAGGCCGAGGCCGCTACCCGAGCGCTTGGAGGTGATGAACGGCTCGAACAGATGCGCCAGCATATCCTCCGGGATGCCCGGCCCGTTGTCACGCACCGTCACCATCAGCGGCAGATGCACGCGCCCCGAGGCACCTGGCGCCGCGACCCAGAGGCCGTGGTGATAGGCGGTGCCGAGCGTTATCTCTCCGCCCTGCCCTGCTTCGCTTTGCCCCGCTGCGGCCGGATCTTCCGCGATCGCCTCGGCCGCGTTCTTCAGCAGGTTGAGCAGCACCTGCACGAGCTGGTCGCGGTTGCCCCAGACCGGCGGCAGGCTCGGGTCGTAACGCTCAGTGATGCGTATCGAACGCGCGAACCCGGTCTCGGCGAGGCGGCGGACGTGCTCCAGCACGCGGTGGATATTGACCGGCTGCCGCTCGATCGGCTTCTCGCCGAACATCTCGATCCGATCGACCAGGGCGCGGATGCGGTCCGCCTCGTCGCGGATCAGCACCGCGAGCTCGCGGTCGGCCACCGCGACACTCCCCTCCAGCAACTGCGCGGCCCCGCGGATGCCTGAGAGCGGATTCTTGACCTCGTGCGCCAGCATCGCCGCCATCGCACTCACGCTGCGGGCGGCGCCGCGAAAACTGAGCTGGCGATCGAGCGCCCGGGCGGCGGAGGCATCCTGCAAGACCAGCAGCACCGTGCCCGGCTGCTCCGGCATCGGCGTCGCCTGCACCATAATGCCGCGCTTGTGCAGACGCGGACTCTCCAGCGTCATCTCGTGATCGGCGATCGAGAATTCGGAGGTCCGTGCCTGGCCGATCAGCGAGAAAATGGGGCTGTCCGAGGGCAGCAAGTCTTGCAGCCGCAAATTGCCGAGGTGCTGGACCGAGGCGCCGAAAAACTGCTCCGCGGCCTGATTGGCGAAGCGGAACCGATCCTCGGCGTCGAGCAGTGCCACGGGCACCGGAAGACTGGCGAGCATGGCGGCCGCGTCCGGCGCCGCGGAAGCGGCGCGCGCCAGCCGGGCGAGCACCGGGTTCACGCCGCCAGCCGGGCCGGCTCGGGATCGGGCGCGGCCTGGTGCTCGATCACCCGGTCGTAGAACGCGTCCACCAGCCGCACCACCGCCTCCGGCTCCGCGAGGCGCATCACGGCGGCCCGGAACTCCGCCGAGCCGGGCAGGCCGCGCGAGTACCAGCCCAGATGCTTGCGCGCCATGCGCATGCCCGCGTCGGTGCCGTAATGCCGCAGCATCGCCTCGTAATGCTCCAGAAGCACGGCTTTTTGCACCTCAAGCGGCGGCTCGGCGGGAAGCGGGCGACTGGCCAGGGCCGCCGCGGCGCGCGCCAGGAACCAGGGCCGCCCGCAGGCGCCACGGCCGATCATCACCCCGTCGGCGCCCGAGCGGCGGCGGGCCTCGACGGCCTCCGCCTCGGTCTGGATGTCGCCGTTGGCGAGCACCGGGATGCCGACCGCCTGCCGGACCCGGGCGATGAAGTCCCAATCCGCCCGTCCCTCGTAGAATTGCTGGCGGGTGCGGCCGTGCACGGTGACCATGCAGATGCCGCTCGCCTCTGCGATCGCCGCGAGTTGCGGCGCGTTCAGGCTGGCATGGTCCCAGCCCATGCGCATCTTCAGCGTCACCGGCACCGCGACGGCGCGCACCGTCGCCGCGAGCAGGCGCCCGGCCAGTTCCTCGTCGCGCATCAGCGCCGAGCCGGCTTGCTGGCCGACCGCCACCTTCTTCACCGGGCAGCCGAAATTGATGTCGATCAGGTCGGCGCCCAGCCCGACCGCGATCCGCGCCGCCTCGGCCATCGCGTCCGGCTCGCAGCCGGCGAGCTGCACCGCACTCGGGCCGCCTGCGCCCTCCACCTCGGCCATGCGCAGCGTGTTGCGGTTCTCGCGCACCATCGCCCACGACGCGATCATCTCCGAGACCACCATCCCCGCCCCCATCCGGCGGGCGAGCCGGCGGAATGGCAGGTCGGAGACCCCCGACATCGGCGCCAGCACGACCGGCGGATCGAGGCGCACGGCGCTTGCCCCGCTGCCGATGGTGACGGGGGGCAAAGCGGCGGAACTGGCTTCGGTGCCCATGATTTGTGCATCTGTAACCAGGCGCTCGCGACCGGGCAACCGGCGTCGGGGCGATGCGCGATCGACCACCATTTTCAATGACTGATGCTCGTCCTATACCAGAACCAGAAGGGGCAATCTCGGAACTCGCTCGGAGGGAAGCCATGGACGCTGTGACTGAGGACAAGAGCGCGGGCAAGTGCCCGGTCGTGCACGGGATTCGTGTCAGGACCAACCGCGACTGGTGGCCGAACCAGTTGAACCTTCAGGTGCTCCATCAGCACTCCAGCCTCTCGGATCCCATGGGCGAGGCCTTCGACTACGCCGAGGAATTCAAGAGCCTCGACCTCGATGCCGTGATCAAGGATCTGCGTGCATTGATGACGGATTCGCAGGATTGGTGGCCGGCGGACTTTGGCCACTATGGGGGGTTGCTCATCCGCATGGCATGGCACTCCGCAGGCACCTACCGCATCGCCGACGGCCGCGGCGGCGCCGGCTATGGCCAGCAGCGCTTCGCGCCGCTCAATAGCTGGCCGGACAACGCGAGCCTCGACAAGGCACGCCGGCTGCTGTGGCCGATCAAGCAGAAATACGGCCGGAAAATCTCCTGGGCCGACCTGATGGTCCTGGCTGGCAATGTTGCCCTCGAGTTCGATGGGCTTTAAAACCTTCGGTTTCGCCGGGGGGCGCAAGGATGCTTGGGAGCCCGAAGAACTCTACTGGGGTCCCGAGGGGACGTGGCTGGGGGACGAACGCTACAGCGGTGAACGCGAGCTGCAAAATCCGCTCGCGGCGGTGCAAATGGGCCTGATCTACGTCAATCCGGAAGGGCCGAACGGCAAGCCTGATCCGGTCGCGGCGGCCAAGGACATCCGCGAAACGTTCTACCGCATGGCGATGAACGACGAGGAGACCGTCGCGCTGATTGCGGGCGGCCACACCTTTGGCAAAACCCATGGCGCCGGCGATCCGTCATTTATCGGTCCGGCACCGGAAGCCGCGAACATCGAGGATCAGGGCCTCGGCTGGAAGAGCACGTATGGCACGGGCGTCGGGGCAGACGCCATCACCGGCGGGCCGGAGGTCATCTGGTCGCAGACGCCCACGAAGTGGAGCAACTACTACTTCGAGAACCTGTTCAAATACGAATGGGAGCTGACGAAGAGTCCGGCCGGTTGCTGGCAGTTCAAGGCCAAGGACGCGTCTGCCTCGGTGCCGGACCCGTTTGATCCGTCGAAGCGGCGTGTGCCGACCATGCTGGTCACAGACCTCTCGCTGCGGATGGATCCGGCCTACGAGAAGGTCTCGCGGCGCTTCTACGAGAATCCGGATCAGTTCGCGGACGCGTTCGCCCGGGCGTGGTTCAAGCTGACGCATCGCGACATGGGCCCGATCATCCGTTATCTTGGCCCGCTCGTTCCGAAGGAGGCGCTGATCTGGCAGGACCCGATCCCTCCCGTGGATCATCCGCTGATCGGTGAGCAGGATATTGCTGCTCTGAAGGCGAAAATCCTCGCGTCTGGCTTATCGGTTTCTCAGCTGGTTTCGACCGCCTGGGCGTCGGCGGCGACGTTCCGCGGCTCCGACAAGCGTGGCGGAGCAAACGGCGCGCGCATTCGCCTCGCGCCGCAGAAGGATTGGGAGATCAATCAGCCGACGCAGCTCGCGGAGGTATTGCGGATTCTCGAAGCGATCCAGAGGGAGTTCAACGCCTCAGCGACCGGCGGCAAGAAGGTTTCGCTTGCCGACCTCATCGTTATTGGTGGCAACGCCGCGATCGAAAAGGCCGCGAAGGCCGCTGGGCATGACGTGAAGGTTCCGTTCACGCCCGGGCGCATGGACGCGCTGCAGGAGCAGACCGACATCGAATCCTTCTCTCCGCTCGAACCGGCAGCTGACGGTTTCCGCAACTATCTGAGTGGCAAGCAGCTCATGATGCCCGAGGAGGCATTGGTGGATCGGGCGCAATTGCTCACTCTGACGGCACCGGAGATGACGGTACTGATCGGCGGCCTGCGTGTCCTCGGCGCCAACGCCGGAGGGTCCAAGCACGGCGTCTTCACCAAGCGGCCGGAAACCCTGACGAACGACTTCTTCGTCAATTTATTGACCATGGGCACGCAATGGCAGCCCGTCACCGGCGCTGAAGGCGTGTACCGAGGGGCGCGACCGGAAAACGAATGAGATCAAGTGGACCGGCACGCGTGTGGATCTGATCTTTGGTTCGCACTCGCAGCTGCGCGCCTTCGGGGAAGTCTATGCGTGCGCGGATGCGAAGGAGAAGTTTGTGAAGGACTTTGTGGCGGGGTGGACTAAGGTGATGAACCTCGATCGCTTCGATCTTGCCTAATCGGGATCTTGGTTAATACCAGACGCCGAAAGCGCTGCCCCCTCCCTCGATAGGGGTCGGGAAGGGCGATCGCCCTCCCCGCCCTCCGAACTGCGCGTGCGATTTTCCCGCACACGGCTCTCCAGTTGCTGGTTTCCTCATCGTGAGTGCCTCGCGTTGCCGAAGGCCGCTTGTAGGGTGTATGGCTGAAGGCGGGACCAGGGGCGCGGCGTTGACGCCGATGCCGCGCCCTCGCATCCATGCAACATGAAGATCGCCGCGGTGCTGGTGGCCGCCGGATCGGGCAGCCGGTTCGGCGAGGCCACGCCCAAGCAGTTTGTTCCCCTCGCCGGGCGGCCGGTGGTGCGTTGGGCCGCCGGGGCGTTGGCGCAGCAGACGGCGCTGATCCAGCCGGTCGGCGATCCCGCGTCCCTCAATGCCGCGCTCGCGGGCCTCGACCATCTTCCGCCGGTTCCGGGGGGGACCACGCGTCAGGAGAGCGTGCGGGCCGGACTGGAGGCGCTGGCACCCTTGGCCCCGGATGCGGTGCTGGTCCACGACGCCGCCCGGCCGCTGATCCCGCCGGGCACCATGGCGGCCCTGATCGCCGCGCTCGCCGAGGTCGAGGGTGCCATTCCGGCCGTGCCGGTCGCCGATACGCTCAAGCGCGCCGCCGCCGGCCGGATCACCGGGACCGTGCCGCGCGAAGGTCTGTTTCGGGCCCAGACCCCGCAGGGTTTCCGCTTTGCGACCCTGCTCGCGCTGCACCGCGCCACCGAGACGGCCGCCACCGACGACGCGGCACTGCTGGAGGCGGCCGGGCTTGCGGTTGCCCTCGTCCCGGGATCGGAGGACAACATCAAGCTCACCTATCCTGAGGATCGGCGCCGCATGGAGCGCGCCCTGCTGCAGACCCTGCTGCCGCGCACCGGCACGGGCTTTGACGTCCACGCCTTCGCCTCCGGCCGCAAGCTGATCCTGTGCGGAGTTGAAATCTCGCACGAACAAGGCCTTGCGGGGCATTCCGATGCGGATGTGGGAATTCACGCGCTGTGCGACGCCATCTATGGCGCGCTCGCCGAGGGCGATATTGGCCGTCATTTCCCGCCCAGCGAGGCGATGTGGAAGGACGCCGACAGCGCCCGCTTCCTCCGCCACGCCGCCGGCCGCATCGCCGCGCGCGGCGGCGTGCTGACCAGCGCGGATGTCACCCTGATCTGCGAGCACCCGAAGATAACCCCGCACGCGGCGGCGATGCGCGCCCGGCTCGCCGATCTGCTCGGGGTCGCGATCGGAGCGGTGTCGGTAAAGGCCACGACCACTGAGAGGCTTGGCTTCGCCGGGCGCGGCGAGGGCATCGCCGCGCAGGCGGTCGCGACGGTGCTGATCCCGCCCGCAATGTGAACCGGAGCTAACCGGGGCGTAATATTTCTGTCTCGCGACATTGCAAGTGCTTGCCGAACCGAAGCGTCATTCGCACGTATTCGGGAGTGGAGGGACCCTATCATGCGCGTCGCTGCCGCCGTGCTGGGCTTCGTCGTGGCCGCGCCGCTGCTGGGCGGCTGCGTCGTAGCGACGACGACCGCCTCGGCCTACCCGTTCCCGCCGGTGCCGGCCGCGCCCCCCGAAACCGTGCCGCTGCCGCCGGTCACCGAGACGCCGCTGATCTGGGAACCGGGCCACTATGACTGGAGCGGCGCCGCCTATGTCTGGCAGCCCGGCCGCTACGTGCCGCGGGCCGGACACGGCGCACTTTGGCAGGACGGATATTGGCAGTTCGTCAACGGCGGCTACACCTGGGTCCCCGCACATTGGATGTGAGCAGGGCGGCATGATGATCACTGAGATCGACGCCGGGAACGCAACGCTCGTAAATCCTCTCGCCGCTCGCCGGGTACTGCTGGTCGAGGACGAGCTGGTGATCGCGATGCTCATCGAGACGGCGTTGCAGCAGGCGGGCTGGACCGTGCTTGGCCCGGCGGTGCGTCTTGCACCGGCGCTGAAGGCGGCGCGGTCGGACGCGATCGACGTCGCAATCCTCGACCTGGACCTCGCCGGCGAGAACACGCGTCCGGTCGCCGACGCGCTGGAGGCGCGCGGGATACCGTTCCTGTTCCTCACCGGCTACGGCGTCGACGGCCTGCCTGCGGACAAGCCGCACTGGCGTGCGCTGGGCAAGCCGTTCCGGCTGGACACGCTGCTCGACACGCTGGCCGCGTTGGTGGCCGGACCGCCCGGGTAAACTCTCCCTCTCCCCTTGCGGGAGGGGGTTGGGGGAGGGGTGCGCGCGATACGCAGTGTTGAGCCACCACCCCCCACCCCGGCCCTCCCCCGCGAGGGGGAAGGAGAAGAGTGCTATTCACCCCGGTCGATTGCAGCACGCCTCGATCCGGTAGCCGTCGGGGTCGATCACGAAGGCGGCGTAATAGTCGGCATCGTACTCGGGACGCAGGCCGGGCGCGCCGTTGTCGCGGCCGCCCGCCCCCAAGGCCGCGGCATGAAACGCATCGACGCTGCGCCGCGTCGGTGCGGCAAAGCAGAAATGCAGGCCCGAGGCCGGATCGGCAGGCACCGGTCGCTCCGCCGCGCTGACCCAGAATGCGGTGGCGTCGCCCCCATAGCCCAGAGAGTCCGCGCTGTCGCTGCGACACCGATACCCGATCGGCGCCAGCGCCGCATCATAGAACCGCCGCGCGGCCGCGATGTCGCGCACGCCGATGGACACATGGTCGATCATGGAAAGCCCTTCCATTGCGATCCGGCCGGATAGGCGTATCTAACCAGCACGATGGTTACTCTACACGAGCGCCGGCGGCAGTCAACCGGCATCGCGGTTAGAATCCTTGCATGACGATACCCGAGGACCCCGATCCCACCACCGCCCTGGTTCGGGGGCCGCCCGAGGGCCTTTGCCTGGATTTCGTCAACACCCGGTCGTGGCGCGGAACCGCGTCGCCCACCGAGGAGCTTCAGGCGCCATCGGACCTGTTGCTGTGGATCGAACGGAGCGGGGCGCTGGACATCGCGATGCTGCGCCGGACCTGTTCGGACTGGCAGGCCGCCCCCGCACGAGCCGAAGCGTCCTTGGCGACAGCACTCGGGGTGCGGGAGGCGTTGTTTCGCATCTTCGCCGCGACGACGGCCGTCTGGCAGCCGACCCGGCCGATATGGATGCCTTCAACATGCCGCACTCCGCGCCGCTCCCGAACGCAGCGCGCCTGCGGCACTGGGCTGGGCGGATGCGTCTGGGAACTCCCGCCCCGGACGCCCGATCCGGGGCTCCTGTTAGCACCTGTTCTGTGGTCGGCCGGCGACCTTCTGGCGGGCAGCCGGCGGCGGCTGGTCCGGCAATGCGCCAACCCGCAATGCCGCTGGCTGTTCGTGGACGACAGCAAGAGCGGCACGCGACGGTGGTGCTCGATGGCAAGCTGCGGCAACCGGGCCAAGGCGCACCGGCACTACGCGAAGCGACGCCACGTGACGCCGACGAGCTAGCCGCCTTCGCGCAGCGCCCGTTTCGCGACCGACGCCATCCACCCGGCCGCCGCGGGCAGGATCGCGTCGTTGAAATCGTAGCCCGGGTTGTGAAGCTGCCGTCCCGCTTCGGCCGGCCCGTTGCCGATCCAGACGAACGCGCCCGGCTTCTCCTGCAAGTACCAGCCGAAATCCTCGCCGGCCATGCTTGGCGGCAGGTCGCGGCGCAAGGCGAGGCCGGCCGCCTCGGCCGCCGGCCGCGGCGATCTCGGCCTCGGCCAGGCTGTTCACCGTGCCGGCAGCGCCGTGACCGATCTCGACCTCGGCCGCCATCTCGAACGTCGCCGCGATGCCGGCCGCGATGCGGCGGATCGAGGCTTCCACCAGCGCATCGACCGCCGGGCGGTGCGTGCGATAGGTGCCGCGCATCGTCACCTCGCGCGGAATTTGGTTCGCCGCCTCCCCGGTCTGCATGGTGCAAATCGACAGCACCGCCGCATCCAGCGGATCGACGTTGCGCGAAACGACCGATTGCAGCGCCACCAGCAGGTGCGCCGCTGCCAGCATCGGATCGCGCGCCTGGTGCGGCATCGCGGCGTGCCCGGCATGGCCGACCAGCCGGATCTCCACCCGCGAGCCGGCGGCCATCACCGGCCCGTCATGCACCGCGACCGTGCCCGCCGCCAACCCCGGCCAGTTGTGGTAGCCGAAGATGCGCTCCATCGGGAACCGCTCGAACAGCCCATCCGCGAGCATCGCCCGCGCCCCGCCCCGCCCTTCCTCGGCGGGCTGGAACACGAAGATGGATGGTCCCGCTCCAGCCCGGGTCGCGGCACAGCAGCGCCGCGGCGCCGAGCAGGGTTGCGGTGTGGCCGTCATGGCCGCAGGCGTGCATCACGCCGGGGCGGGTAGAGGCATACGGGAGGCCGGTCTCCTCGGTGATCGGCAGCGCGTCCATGTCGGCCCGCAAGCCCACCGCCCGGTTCGAGGCGCCGCGCGACAGCGTTGCGACCACGCCCGTGCGGCCGACGCCGGCGACAAACGGGATGCCGAGCTCGGCCAGCCGCGCCTGCACGAATTCGGTGGTCGCGTGCTCCTCCATCCCAAGCTCGGGATGGGCGTGAAGATGGCGGCGCCACGTGGCGAGCGTCTCGGCGAGGTCCGGCATGGTGCTCCTGCGGCGTGAGGACCGCCGATGATGGCAGCCGATGATGGCAGCCGGGGGCGACGAAGGCGAGGGGCGGCGGGATCAGGCGGGCTCCGGGTCCGCCGGCACGGCGCCGGAGGCGGCGGTGAGCGGTTCGGCATCCCGCCGCAGCGGCAGGCGGACGACGTAGCGCGTGCCCCCCTCCTCGCTTACCTCGAATGAGGCGCCGAGCTGGCGGGCGAATCCGCGAATGAGCTGCAGGCCGAGGCCGTCCCGGGGGCCGGCTTCGGTCTCGGCGATCCCTGCCGGGATGCCCACCCCGTCGTCCTGGATCACCAGCTCGGCGGTGTCGGTGCCGGCGGTCAGCCGGACCGAGACATGGCCCGAGCGGCCATCGGGAAAGGCGTATTTCAGCGCGTTGCTCACCGCCTCGGTGACGATCAGCGCCAGCGGCACCGCCTGGTCGCTCGACAGGCGCAGCGCCGGGGCGGCGATATCGAGAGTGATCCGACGGCCGCGCTGCTCGCCCATCGCCTGGAACAACTGGCCGCACAGCTCCTCGAGGAAGCTCTTCATGTTGATCGCGTGCAGCTCGCTCTGGGCATAGAGATGACGGTGCAGAGTCGCGAGCGCACGGACCCGGTCGCGGGCTGACTGGAACTCGGCGCGCGCAGACGGCTGGCGGATGCGGTTGGCCTGCAGATTGAGCAGCGACGCGACGATCTGCAAATTGTTCTTCACCCGGTGGTGGATTTCCTGGATCAGCAATTCCTGCTGGTCGCCGGCGGCGCGCAACTGCTGCTCGTGCTCGGCGATCGCGGCGGTGGCACCCCCCAGGGCCACGGCAAGCTCGCGCACCTCGTGCGGCATTGTCGCGACCGATCCCGGGTCGAACCCGGCACCGGCACGCCACCGCGCGAGCGCGCGGCCCAACCGGGTCAGCGGCGCGACCACCACCTGCCCCGCGCCGAATGCCACGATCGCCAGACCGGCAAGCAGCATCGCCACGAGTTCGATGATGTGGCCACCAAGCAACTGCAGGCCGGTCCGGGCGGGCGCCGCGGGGCCGCCCGCCACCAGCAGCCCGCCGCCCGCCACCGGTGCGGCGCTCAGCAGCAGGTCGCCGCTGCGAACCGGGCCGCCGGCGCTGCGGACCAGCGCCCTGCGCACCGCCGCCGAGGGCGGCGGCGGCCATCCGGCTGCGAGCGCCCCCAGCGTCACCACCTCGCCATCCGGCTCGACCAGCCACAGCGCCCGGACCGGATGCACCGGATCGGACGGCGGCGAGAGCCAGTCGGCCCTCAGCGTCGCCACCAGCAAGGCGGGCGCGCCGGTGGCGTCGATCAGCCAACGGCCGGCCACCAGCATCCCGGGGCCGAGCGAGCGCACGACCGAGCCGCCGCTCGCGGCTGGCCCCAGGTCGCGTGCGAAGGCCGCGATCACGGCTGGCGCGATATCGCTCCCTGCTGTGGCACAGCCGTCTCCACCGTGGCTCGGGACGAGCCGCATCGCCGGATAGCGCCCACCCGCCGCCGCAAGCGCGTCCGTGAGCGCCTGCCGGCACGCGACCGGATCGGCGCCCTGCACTGCGGGCAGCGCCGCCAGCGCGATCAGGCTGCGATCAACGAAGGCCAGATCCGTCTGTGCCTGCGCCAGCAGCGCGGCGGTGGTCGCCGCCGATGCTTGCCGCCGGATCGCGACCTCCAGCGTGTCGTCGCGACGTGCGATCACCCCCACGAGCAATGCGAGCGGCAGAACCGCAGCGCAGAACAGCCCCAGGATGCGAACCAGCAGGCGATCGGATAGCGGGACGCGGCGGGGCACCGCAGGGATGCTGGACCCCGCCTCTCCTGCCGGCTCAGCCGCCGGTTTTGGTCTCGGGGCCGCCGTGCTTCTCCCGATCATCCTCGATCAGCCGCAGCAACTCGTCGGGAATCGGTTCTCGCGCGACGTCATCGAAGAGCTTGTGCAGGCCCCGCTGCAACCAGAGGTCAAACGCGGCGTCCGCCTTGCCTTTGCGAGTTCCTGTCGAAACGGTCCTCCTGGGCTGCCGCGTCATGGCTTCGTGCTTCATGCCCAAACGGCCTATCGTCGCGGCGGCCCCAGTTGTCGCCCCGGAAAATTGAACGTGGCGGGTTTACAACGTGCGCACGCCGGCTTTCTCCGTCGCCGCCGGGTCGGGCTGGGTGCCAAGGCGCCGAGCGGCTCGCAAAGCCGCCCGATCGCCAGCCCGGCCCATCCCGTGCTCAGCCTCGCCCAGCAGCCACGCCTCGAGCTGGCGGCGCGCGCGGAACACCCGGCTCTTTGCCGTGCCGACGGCGCAGCCGGTTGAGTCCGCCAGCGCCTCGTAGCTCATGCCGTGCACCACCACCATTACCAGCGCCTCGCGTTGATCGGCGGGCAGCCGGTCCATCGCCGTGCCAAGTTCCTTGAGCGCCAGCCGATCCTCGTGGGACGCATCGCAAGCGAACACGGAGGCGGGCACGTCCTCGATGTCCGCGGTGTCGCGCTGCTTGCGCAGATTGGAGATGAAGCGGTTGCGCAGGATGCGGTGCATCCAGGCGGCGAAATTGGTTCCGGGTATGAAGCTGCTCTGGGCCGAGAGGGCGTTGCATACGGAATCCTGCACCAAATCCTCGGCCGCCGCGCGATTGCGCGTCAGCGCCAGCGCCTGCACTCGCAATTTCGGAAGAATGCCAACGAGTTGTTGGTGGAAGCTCGGATTCATGATTGGGCAAGTCTCCACAGTCATTGGGGGCACAATGACGCAGAGGTAAGAGGGGTTGCCGCCGCCCAGTCACACGATCGCGAGGCGGCTCGCGACACCCGGGTGCGTGCAAATGTCGCGCGCGTGGGAACCACTACGGTCGTGATGCGTTCTTTGCCGCCAAACGAAGCGGTAAGAACCGGAGGGGTTGCAGCCATCGTCGAGGGGTCACTCGGGCGGCGCCGGGTTGGCGCGGAGGGAATCGGCAAGTCGCGAAAGCTGGCGCCGGGCACGAGACACGCGCGCCTTCATCGTGCCGACCGGCACGGCGCAGATCGCCGCTGCCTCCTCGTAGGTCAGCTCCTGCGCGCCAACCAGCACCAGCGCCTCGCGCAGCGTCGGCGGCAACCGCCAAATCTGACGGGCGAGATCGGCGAGATCGGTCGCGTGCGGCTGATGCGCGGCGATCAATTCCGGCGCCGCCTGCCGCTCGAGCGCCGCACGCTCGCGCTTGCGGCGTCGCGTCTGCTCGTAAAACACGTTGCGCAGGATCGTGAACAGCCAGGCTCGGACGCTGGTTCCGGGCTGGAACTGCCCGAGCCCGCGCAGGGCCCGCAGCACCGCCTCCTGCACCAGGTCGTCGGCCTCGGCGCGATCGCGGGCGAGGAACCGGGCGAGGCCGCGCAATTGCGGCAGCAGCGCCGCCACCTCGCGCCGCAGCCCGGTTTCGTCTATTGGCTGTGCTTCGACCATCTTCCGCGGTTCCGTCGCCGGCCGTTCCAGCGTCGCCCCTACCGCCTGCAACGAGGGTACGCCCGATGACCAGCCCACATCGCGAAGACCTGATCCGCGCGCTGCCGTACGCGCGACGGTACGCCCGGGCGCTCACCGGCAGCCAGCCCCGCGGCGACACGCTGGTCGCCGATAGCCTGCGCGCCATAATGGCAGATTCCCTGCCCAACTCCCTACCGGGCGCCGATCCGCGCCAGGCGCTGTACCGCCGGATCACGCAGCAATTCGACGCCGGCCCGGGCGTCGCCGCCGCGCCGGCAGAGGGATTGTCGGCAAAGCAGCGGCAATTGCTGCTGCTAACGTCGCTCGAGGAGCTGCCGATCGAGATTGCGGCACCAATCGTCGCCCTCGACCTCGACGCCGCCAGCGAGCAGCTCGCCGACGCCCGCGAACGGCTGCGCAGCTCGGCCGCAACCGATGTTCTCATCATCGAAGACGAGCCAATCATCGCGATGGACATCGAGGAGCTGGTGCAGAACTGCGGCCACCGCGTCGTCGGCGTCGCCTCCAGCGAAGCCGAGGCGGTGGCGATGGCCGAGCGCACCCGCCCCGGGCTGATCCTGGCCGACATCAACCTTGGGGTCGGCGGCGACGGCACCAGCGCCGTCGCGCGGATCACGCGCAATCGCCACGCGCCGGTGATCTTCGTCACCGCCTATCCCGAGCGGCTGCTGACCGGGGAGGCGGTGGAGCCGGCCTTCGTGATCACCAAGCCATTCGAGCCGCTGACGCTTGCGATCGCCACTTATCAGGCGGTCACAGGCGGCGTGCGGCTCGAATAATTCGCCAGAAGATTCCGCCAAAATTCGCCATTCAGAAAATTCGCCAGAGTCAGAAAATTCGCTAGACGGGGCAACCGCTGCCGGCTCCGGGGCGCTTTCCCACGGGCATATGCCGGACGATGCGACGAGTGGGGGACGGGGGGCGGTGGAGGTACGCAAGATCGGAACCGCCCCGCTGATCTATGCGCTCGATTTCGGCCTCGCCGGAGGCATCGACGCCCTCGGCCCCTGGCTCGACCATGCGGCACGCCTCGGCTTCGATCACGTGCTCCTGCCCTCCCCCTTCGTACGAGCGGGCGGCGGCGAGGCGGCGCTGGTGCGCGACGATTCCGTGCTCGATCCGGCGATCGGCGACGGCGATGCCGCCGGCCAACTCGCGGCGCTCGCGACCGAGGCGCGCCAGCGCGGGCTCGGCATCCTGCTCGACGTGGTGCTCGACCGTATCGCCGCCGACGGGCCGCTCGCGGTTGCGTCCGAGGCGATGTTCGCGCCGCCCGATCGCGACGCGCTGCCCGATCCGCGCCGGCCGGTGGAGATGGGCGACGCGGCACTGGCGCGGCTCGACGGCGCCGAGCATGCCGGCCGCGTGGGTGTCTGGTGGGGAACGCGGATCGCCGGCTGGCGCGGCCTGGGCCTCGCCGGCGCGCGGCTGCTTGGGCTTTCGCGCATTCCGGGGGCCGCACTCGCGCCGCTGCTGGGAGCGCTGCGCCGCGCTTGCCCGGGGGCGACGCTGATCGGCTGGACGCCCGGGATCGACTGGGGAGCGGCGGAGGGGTTGGCGGGCGGCACGCTCGACGGGGTGGTGCCTTCCCTGCCGTGGTGGAACTGGCGCGACGAGTGGCTGTGGCGGGAACTGGCATTGCTGCGCCCGGCTGGGCGGCTGATCGGCTGCCCGGAGCCACCCGGCGGCCCGCGGCTTGGCGCCGACGTGCCGGATGCCGGCTTGCGCGAGCGGATGCTGTGCCGTGCACTCGGCTTCGCCGCGTCGCTGGCGCCGGGGCTGCTGCTGCCGATGGGGTTCGAGTTCGGCCTGACCGGCACCGAATCTCTTGGCCCCGCCGACCCGGCGGCGCTGCGGTCGGCCGCGCCCCTCGATCTGACCGCCGCGGTTTCGCGCGCGAATGCTGCGACGCGCGAGGCGGCACCGCTGCGCACCGATACCGCTGCACGCCTGCTCTCCGGCCCCGGCGCGCCGGTGCTCGGCGTGCTGCGTGCCGATGCCCCCGATCCGCGCCGCCCCGGGCGCGCCACCCTGCTGCTGGCCAATGCCGATTTGCAGCATCGCAACCGCGTGCCCCTGCCGCAGATTCTGGCGGCGGCCGGCGGGTGGTTCGGCGCCTTCGCGCCGCTGTTGCCGCCCGAGGGTGCGGCGCTCTCGCCGGTTGGCGATCTCGTGCTGGCACCGGGCGAGACCCGGCTCTACGCCGCCGCTGCCGCGGAGGAGCCCACCAGCAGGCTGGCACGGCTCGACCGCGCGCGTGCCGAGGCAGCGGCGGCGGCGCCGCGCATCGCGATCGAGAATGTTTCCCCGCGCGTCGAAGGAGGCGCGTTCGCCGCGAAGCGCGTGCTCGGCGAGGCGGTGGTGGTGGAAGCCGACGTGATCGCCGAGGGCCACGATTTCCTCGGCGTGGCCCTGCTCTGGCGCGAGCCGGGCGAGCGGCAGTGGCAACAGACGCCCATGCGCCCGCTCGGCAACGATCGCTGGCGGGCACGTTTCCCGCTGCTTCGCCTCGGTCGGCACGAATTCACCATCGAGGCGTGGCAGGACGCCTTCGCGAGTTTTCGCGACCAGCTCGGCAAGAAACATGCAGCCGGTGTGCCGACCGAACTCGAAGTGCTGGAAGGACGCGCGCTGGTGGCGGCGGCGGCGGCGCGCCATAGGGAAGTGCGCGCACTGCTGGCGCGACTGGATGGCGCCGACGTCGATAGGCAGCGGGAGAGCCTGCTCGCCGACGATACCGCCGCCGTGATGGCCGAGGCCGACGACCGCCCCTTCGCCACCCGCCATGAACCACCGCTCGCGGTGGACGCGGATCGCGCGACCGCCCGGTTCGCGAGCTGGTACGAAGTGTTCCCCCGCTCGCTCAGCGACGACACCTCGCGGCACGGCACCTTCGACGACGTGATCCGCCACTTGCCGCGCATCCGCGACATGGGCTTCGACGTGCTCTATTTCCCGCCGATCAGCCCGATCGGGCGTGTCAATCGCAAGGGCCGCAACAACGCGCTGCACGCCGGCCCCGCTGATCCCGGCAGCCCGTACGCGATCGGCGCCGCCGAGGGTGGGCACGACGCGATCCACCCCGAACTCGGCAGCCTCGATGATTTCCGGCGGCTGCTCGGCGCCGCGGCACGCGCCGGGATCGAGATCGCGATCGACTTCGCGGTGCAGTGCGCGCCCGATCACCCCTGGCTCGCCGCGCACAAGGGCTGGTTCGACTGGCGCCCCGACGGCTCACTGCGATACGCGGAGAACCCGCCGAAAAAATACGAGGACATCGTCAACGTCGATTTCTCGGCACCGGATGCGGTGCCCGATCTGTGGCTGGCGCTGGCCGGCATCGTGCTGTTCTGGGCCGAGCAGGGCGTGCGCATCTTCCGCGTAGACAACCCGCACACCAAGCCGCTGCCGTTCTGGCAGTGGATGATTGCCGAGGTGCGCGCGCGCTACCCCGATGCGATCTTCCTCGCCGAGGCGTTCACGCGGCCGAAGCTGATGTACCGGCTGGCAAAGCTCGGCTTCCAGCAATCCTACACCTACTTCACCTGGCGCAACACCAAGCGCGAGCTGACCGAGTACTTCACCGAGCTTTCGACCGAGGCGCCGCGCGAGTTCTTCCGCCCCAATCTGTTCGTCAACACGCCCGATATCAATCCGCTGTTCGTGCAAACCTCCGGCCGTCCCGGCTTCCTGATCCGCGCGGCGCTCGCGGCGACGCTTTCCGGTTTGTGGGGCCTCTACAACGGCTTCGAGCTGTGCGAGGCGCGTGCGTTGCCCCGCCGTGAAGAATACGCCGACAGCGAAAAATACCAGCTTCGCGCGTGGGACTGGGAGCGCCCCGGCAACATTCGCGCCGAAATTGCGCAACTCAATCGTATCCGGCGGATGAATCCAGCGTTACGGACGCACCTCGGCGTCAGCTTCCTCAATGCCGCCAACGAGGCGATTCTGTGCTACGAAAAGGCAACCGACGATCGGTCCAACGTCGTGCTGGTGGCGGTGAACCTCGACCCGCACGCGGCGCAGGAGGCGGATGTCGAGCTGCCGCTGTGGAAATGGCGCCTGCCGGACACTGCGTCGTTGGAGGCCGAAGATCTTCTCACCGATGCCCGCTTGGTCTGGACTGGCAAGATGCAGCGCCTCAGACTGACACCCGACAGGCCGTACGCGATCTGGCGCGTGCGGCCGCCGAGTTGAGCGAGATATGATAGTATCCGGTTCAGACGTTCGTACATCATGCCTCGGCGTCATTGCGAGCGAAGCGAAGCAATCCAGCAGCGTCGCCCGCGGCACCGCCACGGATTGCTTCGTCGCTTCGCTCCTCGCAATGACGAAGGCCCCTCGCCCTGCGGGAGGAGGTTGGGCCAGGGTGTCGCCACACAGAACTGGGTCGTCGTGAAGTGACGCTGGTATGACCAAATCCCATCACCTGCCGCAGGCCGACGACCCGCTCTGGTATCAGGACGCGGTGATCTATCAGCTCCACGTCAAGTCCTTCTTCGATGCCGACAACGACGGCGTCGGCGACTTCAAGGGCCTGCTGCAAAAGCTCGACTACATCGCCGAGCTGGGCGTCACGGCGGTCTGGCTACTACCGTTCTATCCCTCGCCGCGCCGCGACGACGGCTACGATATCGCCGATTATCGCGGCGTGCATCCCGAATACGGCACACTCGCCGACGTGCGGCGCTTCATCGGCGAGGCGCACGCGCGCGGCCTGCGCGTCATCACCGAGCTGGTGATCAACCACACCTCCGACCAGCATCCGTGGTTCCAGCGCGCGCGCCACGCCCGGCCCGGGTCGGCAGCGCGCAACTTCTATGTCTGGTCCGACACGGATCAGAAATATGGCGCCACCCGCGTCATCTTCCTTGATACGCAGAAATCCAACTGGACCTGGGACGTGGAGGCCAACGCCTATTACTGGCATCGCTTCTATCCGCACCAGCCCGACCTCAACTTCGACAACCCGACGGTGCTGCGCGAGGTGCTGTCGATCATGCGGTTCTGGCTCGATCTCGGGATCGACGGGCTGCGGCTCGACGCCGTGCCGTATCTGGTCGAGCGCGAGGGCACCAGCAACGAGAACCTGCCCGAGACGCACGCGGTGCTCAAGCGCATCCGCGCCGCACTCGACCGCCACGCGCCGGGGCGGATGCTGCTCGCCGAGGCGAACCAGTGGCCGGAGGACGCGCAACAGTATTTCGGCGACGGCGACGAGTGCCACATGGCGTTCCATTTCCCGCTGATGCCGCGCATGTACATGGCGATCGCGCGCGAGGACCGGTTCCCGATCACCGACATCATGCGTCAGACACCCGCGATCCCCGGCACCTGCCAATGGGCGATTTTTTTGCGCAACCACGACGAGCTGACGCTGGAAATGGTCACCTCCTCGGAGCGCGACTATCTGTGGGAGACCTATGCCTCCGACCGCCGCGCGCGGCTCAATCTTGGCATCCGCCGCCGCCTCTCGCCGCTGCTGGAGCGCGACCGGAGGCGGATCGAGCTGATGAACGGGCTGCTGCTGTCGATGCCCGGTACGCCGGTGATTTACTACGGCGACGAAATCGGCATGGGCGACAACATCCATCTTGGTGACCGCGACGGCGTGCGCACGCCCATGCAGTGGTCGATCGACCGCAACGGCGGCTTCTCCCGCGCCGACCCGGCAAGTTTAGTATTGCCGCCGATCATGGACCCGATCTATGGCTTTTATGCGGTCAATGTGGAGGCGCAGTCCACCGACCAGCACAGTATGCTGAACTGGACGCGGCGGATGCTCGCGGTGCGCAAGCGCTTCCGCGCCTTCGGCCGCGGCAGCCAGCGCTTCCTCTATCCCGACAACCGCAAGGTGCTCGCCTTTCTGCGCGAGCTGCGCGGCGCGGATGGCAGCGACGAGACGATCCTTTGCGTGAGCAATCTCTCCCGAACGTCGCAGGCGGTGGAGCTAGACCTCGCCGGCTTGGCGGGCCGCGTGCCGGTCGATATCGTCGGCGGCTCGGTGTTCCCGCCGGTAGGGCAGCTCACCTATTTGCTGACGCTGCCGCCCTACGGCTTCTACTGGTTCCAGCTTGCCAGCGAGACGCAGGTGCCGTCCTGGCACCAGCCGGCGCCCGAGGCGCTGCCCGAATTCGTCACCCTGGTGGTGCGTCGCGAGCTCGCCGAAGTCCTGTCCGGTCCGGCGCGCGGGCTGCTGGAGACGGAGGTGCTGCCGGAATACCTGCCCAAGCGCCGCTGGTTCGCCGCCAAAAGCGATAAGCTCCGCAGCGCGCGCATCGCCTACGCCGTGCCGGTGCCGGATCAGCCGGTGATCGTCACCGAGATCGAAGTGCTGCTCGGTAACCATACCGAGCGCTACGTGCTGCCGATGGGGCTGGCGTGGGAGGACGAGGCAGCCGACGCGCTGGTGCAGCCGCTGGCACTGGCCCGCATCCGGCGCGGCGCGCGGGTGGGTTTCCTCACCGACGCCTTCGCGCTCGATCCGCTGGTGCCGGCATGGATCGGTGCGCTGCGGCGGCGCAGGACCGTCAAGCTCGACGCGGACGAGGGCAGGATCGAGTTCCGGCCGACCTCGAAGATGCACGAACTCGACATCGCCGATAACGCACCGATCCGTCGCTTTTCGGCCGAGCAGTCGAACAGCTCGCTCGTGGTCGATGAGCGGCTGGTGCTGAAGATCGTCCGTCGCGCCGCTGCCGGAATCCACCCGGAAGGCGAGATGACGCGCTACCTCACCGAGCGCGGCTTTGCCAACACCGCGCCGCTCTATGGTGAGGTGGTGCGTGTTGCGGCTGACGGCACGCCGCACACGCTGGGTCTTGCGCAGGGCTTCGTGCGCAACCAAGGCGACGGCTGGGGCTGGACGCTCGATTTTCTCGCCCGCAGCGTCGAGGAACTCGCCGTCACCGGCCACACCGAAGGCGGTAACGGCGATCCAGGCGAGATCTTCGCCGAGTACGGCGTGTTCGCCGCCGCCATCGGCCGCAGGCTTGCCGAGATGCACGCGCTGCTTGCCGAGCCAAGCGAGGCACCCGAATTCGCGCCGCTGCGGGTAGATGCCGAGATCATGGAAGGCTGGGCGGAGAGTGCGATCGCGCAACTCGACGCGGCCCTTGATCTGCTGCGCGGCATGCGCGACTGGCCCGACGCCACGGCGCAAGCAGAATCCGGGATGCTGATCGCAAGTCAGGACGCGCTGGAGACGGTGGTTCACCGCCTCGCACGGAACGCCGACGGCGCGCTCTCGACGCGCGTCCACGGCGATTTCCATCTCGGCCAGGTGCTGGTCGTGCAGGGCGACGCCTACATCATCGACTTCGAGGGCGAGCCGGCGCGGCCGATGAACGAGCGGCGTGCGAAATCCTCGCCGCTGCGCGACATGGCGGGCCTGCTGCGCTCGTTCGACTATGCTGCGGCAGCGGCGGCACCCGGGCGCACCGCGGTGTCCGAGCCGGTGCAGGAGCGGCGGCTCCATCTGCTCGCCCGCTTCCGCGACGAGGCCTCGGCAGCCGCCCTCGCCGGCTATCGGGAAGTGCTGCACGCGGCCGACCGACCCTGGGTGTCACCAGCCGCGGAACCGGCACTGCTCGATCTCTTCCTGATCGAGAAGGCGGCCTACGAAATCCGCTATGAGGCCTCGAACCGACCCGCCTGGCTGCCGATTCCCGTGCACGGTCTAGCAAGGATCGCCGACCGGCTGCGAGTCGTGGAGCGTGTCGATGCCTGAGGATCTTCCCGATCCCGGCGCGATCGATGCGATCGTCGGCGCCCGCCACGGCGATCCGTTCGCGCTGCTTGGCCCCCATGCCGCGCCGGGCGGGGTCGCCATCCGGGCATTCCTGCCGCGCGCCGACACGGTCGAGGTGGTCAACCGCGAGACCGGCCTCTCGCTCGGCAGCCTCGCGCGCATCCATCCGGCCGGATTCTGGACCGGCGTGGTGAAGCAGCGCGCGCCCTATCGCCTGCGCATCGGCGCGGGCGGCGAGATGATCGAGACCGAGGACCCGTACGCGTTCCCGCCGGTGCTCGGCGAGCTCGACGTGTATCTGCTTGGCGAAGGCCGCCACCACGATTTCGCGCGCGCCATGGGCGCGCACGTCGCCGAGACGGAGGGCGTGCGCGGCGTGCGTTTCGCGGTCTGGGCGCCGAACGCGCAGCGCGTCTCGGTGATCGGCGACTTCAATGCCTGGGACGGACGCTGCCATCCGATGCGGCTGCGTCACGGCGCCGGCGTGTGGGATTTGTTCATCCCCCGGCTCGGCGCCGGCACGCTCTACAAATACGAAATCCTCGGGGCGCACGGGGAACTTTTGGTGAAAGCCGATCCGGTGGCGTGGGCGACGGAGCCGCCGCCGGCCACCGCCTCGGTCGTCGCCTCGCCGGTGCCGCACCGCTGGCAGGACGCCTCGTGGATGGCGCGGCGCGCGGCGGCGATCGCGCCCGACGCGCCGATCGCGATCTACGAGGTCCACGCTTTCTCCTGGCAGCCCGCCGCCGTCGCCGGCGTGCAAGGTTGGCGGCGCCTGGCCGAGCGGCTGGTGCCGTATGCCGCGCGGCTCGGCTTCACGCATGTCGAGCTACTGCCGGTGATGGAGCATCCGTTCGGCGGTAGTTGGGGCTACCAGCCGCTCGGCCAGTTCGCACCTTCGGCACGGCTCGGGCCGCCCGGTGATTTTGCCGGCTTCGTCGATGCCTGCCATCAGGCCGCGATCGGCGTGATCCTCGACTGGGTGCCGGCGCACTTCCCGACCGATGCGTACGGCCTCGCGCGCTTCGACGGCACCGCCCTCTACGAGCACGCCGACCCGCGCGAGGGGTTCCATCGCGACTGGAACACGATGATCTACAATCTCGGCCGCAACGAGGTGCGCAATTTCCTGATCGGCTCGGCGCTGCACTGGCTCGAGCACTATCACGCGGACGGGCTGCGCGTGGACGCCGTCGCCTCGATGCTGTACCGCGACTACTCTCGCAATCCCGGCGAATGGGTGCCGAACCGCTACGGCGGGCGGGAGAATCTGGAAGCGATCTCATTCCTTCAGGAGCTCTCGCGCGTGATCGCCGAGCGCGTGCCCGGTGCGGTGCTGATCGCCGAGGAGAGCACCGCGTGGCCCGGCGTCACGCGCCCGGCCGACGAAGGCGGGCTTGGCTTCACCTATAAATGGAACATGGGGTGGATGCACGACACGCTCCACTACATGCAGGAAGACCCGGTCAATCGCCGCTGGCACCACGGCGAGATGACCTTCGGTCTCATCTATGCCTTCGCCGAGCGCTTCGTGCTGCCGCTCTCGCATGACGAGGTGGTTCACCTGAAGCGCTCGCTGTGGGGCCGGATGCCCGGCGACGAATGGCAGAAATTCGCCAATCTGCGCGCCTATTTTGGTTTCATGTGGACGCATCCCGGCAAGAAGCTGATGTTCATGGGCGGCGAGTTCGGCCAGCGCGGCGAGTGGAACCACGATACCGGCCTCGAATGGGACGAGCTCGACGATCCACGCCACGCCGGCGTGCAGGCAGTGGTGCGCGACCTCAATCGGATTTTTCGCGAAGAGCCGGCGCTGCACACGCGCGACATCAGTCCCGACGGCTTTCGCTGGGTCGTGCTCGACGACGCCGATCAGAGCGTATTCGCCTATCTGCGCTTCGGGCCGTGGGGCACGCGCCCCGTATTGGCGGTCTGCAATTTCACGCCGGTGCCGCGCGAGGGCTACCGGATCGGTGTCACGCACCCCGTCGCCTGGCGCGAGCTGATCAACACCGACGCGGCGCGCTACGGCGGCTCGAACATGGGCAATGGCGGGCTGGTGCGCGCTGACGCGACTCCCTCGCACGGGCTGCCAGCCTCGCTGCTGCTGACCTTGCCGCCGCTGGCGACATTGGTTCTGCGCGCGGAGGAATAGTGCCCGAACTCGTGGAGAGCGAAACATGACCTTTGTCATCGCGAGCCGCCGCTTGGCGGCGTGGCGATCCAGGCGGGAGACACCGTGCGGCGGGCCTGGATCGCGTCGTCGCTTCGCTCCTCGCGATGACGAGTGCACGTTGCGTGACAACTCACGCTCCACCGATTGTGGGTACTAGTCTGGCCCGCTTCGCCCACCAACTCCCGTTCGGCGCCGAGCTGCGGCCGGACGGCACCACGCGCTTCCGGCTCTGGGCGCCGTCGATGCCATCGGTCGCGCTGGAGGTCGCCGGCGACGCGCAGCCGATGCAGGCCGCAGCGGGCGGCTGGTTCGAGGCCGCGCGCCGCGCGCCGGACGGGACGCCGTACATCTTCGTGCTGCCGGACGGGATGCGCGTCCCCGACCCGGCCGCCCGCGCGCAATCGGGCGACGTGCACGATCCGAGCCTGGTCGTCGATCCGCGCGCCTATGATTGGCAGAACGACGGCTGGCGCGGTCGGCCGTGGCACGAGGCGGTGATCTACGAATTGCACGCGGGCCTCGCCGGCGGTTTCGAGGGTGCGCGCGCCATGCTGCCCGATCTGGCGTCACTCGGCGTCACCGCGATCGAGCTGATGCCGATCAACGATTTCCCCGGTCCGCGCAACTGGGGCTATGACGGCGTGCTGATCTACGCGCCCGACGCCGCCTATGGCACGCCCGCGCAGCTCAAGCGGTTGATCGACGAGGCGCACGGCCTCGGCCTGATGATGTTTCTCGACGTCGTATACAACCATTTCGGGCCAGACGGCGCCTATATCCACGTGCTCGCCAAGCCGTTCTTCCGCGACGACATCAAGACGCCGTGGGGGGCCGCGATCGACTTCCGCCGGCCCGAAGTGCGTGACTTCTTCATCCAGAACGCGCGCACCTGGCTCGAAGAATACCGCTTCGACGGATTGCGCTTCGACGCCTGCCACGCGATCGAGCCGCAGGATTTTCTCGACGACATGGCACGCGCGATCCGCGATGCCATTCCGCCCGACCGGCAAGTCCATCTGGTGCTTGAACACGGCGGCAACGCAGCGCATTTTCTACGCGCGACGCGGAACGAAAAGAAATACGACGCGCAATGGAGCGATGACTGGCACCATTGCATTCACGTCCTCCTCACCGGCGAGCACGAGGGGTATTACGGCGACTTCCCGGACGCGACCCGGCTGCTGGCCCGTTGCCTCACCGAGGGCTTCGCGTATCAGGGCGAGCGCAGCGCCTATAGCGGCAAGCCACGGGGCGAACCCAGCGCGCATCTGCCGAGCACGGCGTTCGTGATCGCGTTGCAGAATCACGACCAGACCGGCAATCGCGCCTTCGGCGATCGTCTCGCCGCGCTTGCCGATCCCGCCGCCCTGCGCGCCGCCACCGCGCTTTTGCTGCTCAGCCCGTTCGTGCCGCTGCTGCTGATGGGCGAGGAATGGGGCACGAAGCGCCCGTTCCTGTACTTCACCAGCCACAATCAGGAACTCGCTGGGCTGGTCCGCGAGGGCCGCCGCAATGAGTTCAAGCATTTTTCCCAGTTCCAGAACGAGGCCACGCGCGCGCGCATCCCTGACCCGAACGCGCCCGAGACCTTCGATGTCTCCCGCCCGGACCACGCCGATCCGGCCACGCACGATCTAGTCCGCCACCTGCTGCGGCTGCGTGCCGAGCAGATCGCACCGCGCATCCCCGGCTGCCGCAGCGAAGGTGCCGACGTACTCGGCGAAGGGGCCGTGCTGGCACGCTGGCGCATGGGCGACGGCACAACACTGGCAATCGCGGTCAATTTTGGCACCGACGAGCCCGCAGTTGCCGCGGTGCTCCCCGCCACCCTGTTGTTCGAGAGCGTGCCCGGCGCCGACGCCGCCCTCGCTGCCGGCCGCCTGCCGCCGCGCAGCGCCGTCGCTCGCCTTGGACCGGCGCGGTGAGCGATGCCGCCCTGCTCGCACTAGCCGAGGCCGCCGGCCTGCTGCCAAGCTGGGAGGATGCGTTCGGCACGCAGCAGAACGTGGCACCCGAGACGCTGCGCCGCGTGCTCGCGGCCCTCGACCTGCCGGCCGGCACCGATGCCGAGGTGGCCGAGACCCATGCCAATCTGCGTCAGTTGCGGCGCCAGACCTTGGCACCGCTCGTCACAGCCGAAGCCGGCAAGCCGGTGACGCTGCGGATCGAGCCTGATCGTTTCGAGATCGTCCTGGAGGACGGCGCCCGCCGCGAGGGCAGCGCTACAGTCACGCGATGGCCACGCGCTGCTGCCCGCGATCGACCAGCCCGGCTACCACCATCTTGTCATCGGCGATCAGGAAGCAACGCTCGCCGTCGCTCCCGCCGCCTGCTTCAGCCTCGCCGACGTGGCGCCGGGGCGGAAACTATGGGGGCTCTCGGCGCAGCTTTACGGCCTGAGACGCGAGGGCGACGGCGGTATCGGCGATTTCGCCGCGTTGCGCGATCTGGTGCGCGCCGCCGCCGCGCGCGGAGCCGCGGCGGTCGCGGTCAGCCCGGTCCACGCGCAATTCTCCGCCGATCGCAACCGCTTCAGCCCCTACGCGCCGTCCAGCCGGGTGATGCTGAATGTGCTGCACGCGGATGCGGGCGACGCCTCCGACGTCCGCGCCCGGGCGCGCGAGCAAGCGCCGCTGATCGACTGGCCGGCCGCCGCGCGAGGCAAGCTCGCCCGCCTGCGCCGCGCCTTCGCCGCCTCGGACCGCGCGGCCCTCGATCGCTTCCGCGCCGGACACGGTGACGCGCTCGAGCAGCACGCCTGTTTCGAGGCGCTGCACGCCCATATCTGGGGCAACGATCCCGCCCGCTGGCACTGGCGCACGTGGCCCGAAGCGTATCGCGACCCCGCCAGCCCGGCGGTCGCGGACTTCGCCCGCGCCCACGCGAACGAGGTGGCGTTCCACGCCTTCCTGCAAATGCGCGCCGAGCAGGGTCTCGCCGCGGCGCAGGCGACGGCGCGCGCGGCGGGGATGCCGATCGGGCTGATCGCCGATCTCGCCGTCGGCGCCGATGACGGCGGCAGCCATTGCTGGAGCCGCCAGGAAGAGACGCTGCCCGGCCTCGTGGCCGGCGCGCCTCCCGACCGGCTCGGGCGCGAGGGGCAGAACTGGGGTCTCTCCGTGTTCTCGCCGCGTGGGCTGCGGGCAAACGGGTTCCGCGCGTTCCTTGAGATGCTGCGCGCGAGCCTGCGCCACGCCGGCGGCGTGCGAATCGATCACGTGATGGGCCTGATGCGGCTGTGGCTGATCCCCGAGGGCGGGGCGGCGGCGGACGGCGTCTATCTGCGCTTCCCGTTCGATGACCTGCTCAGGCTCGTGGCACTAGAGAGCCATCGCCACCGCGCGATCGTACTCGGCGAGGATCTCGGCACCGTGCCGGAGGGCTTTCACGAACGGCTGCGCGACGCGCGCATCCTGGGCCTGCGCGTGCTGTGGTTCGAGCGCGAGAAGGACGCGAGTTTCCGCGCTCCCTCCCGCTGGACCCCGGATGCGGCGGCGATGACCAGCACCCATGATCTGCCGACCGTCGCCGGCTGGTGGGCGGGCCGCGACCTCGAATGGCGCGCTCGTCTCGGCCTGATGCGCGACGAGGCCGCCGAGCGCGCCGACCGCGAGCGCGACCGCGGGCTGCTGTGGCAAGCATTCCGCGCCAGCGGCTCCGCCCTCCACGACGCACCGCCGCCCGAGCAGGGACAGCACGCCGCCGGATCGGCGGCCGGACATATCGGCCGCACCGCCTGCGCCTTGGCACTGCTGCCGCTGGAGGACGCCCTGGCGCAGGAGGAGCAGCCCAATCTGCCCGGCACGCTGCACGAGCACCCGAACTGGCAGCGCCGCATCCCGCTCGCGGCACACGCGGTACTGGACGATCCGGCCGTCGCGGGCCGACTGGCGGCATTGGACCGGGCGCGCGGCGAATGACGGCGCTGCGCGCGACCGCGCGGCTGCAATTCCATAAGGACTTCACGCTCGGCGACGCGCTCGGCCTAGTCCCCTATTTCCGGCGGCTCGGCATCAGCCATCTCTATGCCTCGCCGCTGCTGAAGGCACGCCCCGGATCGACGCACGGCTACGACATCGTCGATCACAACCAGATCAACCCCGAGCTCGGCGGCGAGCCGGCCCTGCGCCGCCTGGTCGCGGCGCTGCGGGAGGCGGGGATGGGACTGATCCTCGACATCGTGCCGAACCACATGGGCGTGGGCGGCGCCGACAATGCGTGGTGGCTCGACGTGCTGGAATGGGGCCGCGCCAGCCCCTATGCCGAGTACTTCGATATCGACTGGGAGCCGCCCGATCCGGCCCTGCAAGGCCGCATCCTCGCGCCCTTTCTCGGCAACCCCTATGGCGAGGCGCTGGCGAACGGCGATTTGCGCCTCGCTTTCGACCCCGAGGATGGGCGGTTCTTCGTCTCCGCCTACGGCGAGCATCGGTTTCCGATCGCACCCCGCGACTATCCCCGCGTGCTGCCCGGGCCGGCAACCACCGGCTTTTCCGACCTGGCGGGCGGCCGCGGCGCCGTCCGCCGCCGCGTCGCCGCCGCCCGCGAGGCGCTGCGCGCCCCGGAGCACCGCAGCGCGATCGAGGCCGCGCTGGCCAGCCGCCATCCCGCGACGCCGGAGGGCCGCGAGCGCCTGCACCGGCTGCTCGAACGCCAGCATTACCGGCTGGCGTGGTGGCGCGCGGCCTCCGATGAGATCAACTGGCGCCGCTTCTTCGACATCAACAGCTTGGCCGGCGTGCGGGTCGAACTGCCGCAGGTGTTCGATGCCACCCACGCGACCGTGCTGCGCCTCTATGCCGAGGGGCTGATCGACGGCGTGCGGGTCGATCACGTGGACGGGCTGGCCGACCCCCGCGGCTACTGCCGCAAGCTGCGGCGACGTTTGCAGACCGCGGCCGAAAGCCGGCCGGCCGCACTCCGCGAAGAACCGGCCGTGCTGTGGGTCGAAAAGATCCTGGCGCCGCATGAACATCTGCCGACCGACTGGCTGACCGACGGCACCACCGGCTACGATTTCATGGCCGAGGTTTCGGCGGTCCTGCATGACCCCGCCGGTGAGGCGCCGCTCACGGCACTCTGGTCGCGTCTCTCCGGCCGCAGCGGTGACTTCGAAACCGAGGTGGAAGCGGCGCGGCGGCAGATCGTGCGCGAAGCCCTGGCAAGCGAATGGTTCGCCACCGCCAACGCACTGCTGCGCGTCGCCCGCCGCGACCTCACCACCCGCGACATCACCCAGACCGGCATCCGCTGGGCGCTCGCGGAACTGCTCGCGCATTTTCACGCCTATCGCATCTATGCCGGGCCGGCCGGCATCTCGGAGCCGGATCGGCGGGTGATGGACTGGGCGATGGCGCGGGCGCGGCGCGGCGTGCGCGCCGCCGACCGCCATGTGCTCGAACTGATCGGACGCTGGCTTACCGGCGAGGGTTTTCGGGCACTGCCCCCCGGTGCGGCGCGGGCCGAGTTGCAGCGGGCGATGGTGCGATTCCAGCAGCTCTCGGCCCCGGTCGCGGCGAAATCGGTCGAGGACACGGCGTTTTATCGCTACGGCCGGCTGCTCTCGCGCAACGAGGTGGGATCGGACCCGGCCCAGTTCGCGCTCTCGCCGGCCGCGTTCCACGCCTTCTGCCGCGAGCGCCGCCGCCGCTTCCCCCGCGCCCTGGTCGCCACCGCGACCCATGACCACAAGCGCGGCGAGGACACTCGCGCGCGCCTTTCGGTGCTGAGCGAGATCGCGCAGGAGTGGGAGGCCGCGGTGGAACGCTGGCTGCGGCTCGACGCGCCGCTGCGGCGTGACACCACGGACGGACCGGCGCCCACCGCGGGCGACGAGTTGATGCTCTATCAGACTCTGGTCAGCGCCTGGCCGCCTGGCCTCTCGCCCGATGACCCGGACGGCATGGCGGCGTTCACCGAGCGGGTGGCCGGCTGGCAGGAGAAGGCGCTGCGGGAAGCAAAGCTGCGCACCGGCTGGGCGGCGCCGGATGCGGAATACGAGCAGGCGTGCCGCGATTTCCTGGCGGGCGTGCTCGATCCCGCGCGGCCGACCCGCGTGGTGCACGAGATCGCCGCCTTTGCCGCCCGCATCGCCCCCGCCGGCATCGTCAACGCGCTCGCCCAGACGCTGCTGCGGCTGACCGCGCCGGGCGTGCCAGACCTCTATCAGGGCACCGAGTTCTGGGATTTTTCCCTGGTCGATCCCGACAACCGCCGGCCGGTCGATTTCGCCGCCCGCGAGGCGGCGCTCGGGCACGAGCCCGCGCCCCCTGCCCTGCTGGCACACTGGCAAGACGGGCGCGTGAAGCAGGCCATGATCGCCCGTGCGCTGGCGCTGCGCACCCAGCATCCGGCGCTGTTCGCCCACGGCACCTATCTGCCGCTGCGCTTCGAGGGACCGATGGCGGAGCACGCGATCGGCTTCGCGCGGACGTACGAGGGCCGCGCATTCGTCATGATGGCGACACGTTTGGCCGCCAGCCTGCCGGGCGTCGAGGGCAGTCTTTTAGTCGAAAGTAAGGCATGGAACGCAACCGTGGCGGTGCTGCCGCGTCTGTTGACCGGGCGTCGCGTACACGACGTCTTGCACGATGCCCTCGGTCGGAAGGAGCTGACGCCCGCGGGGGGACGCTTGTTGTTGAGCGACGTGCTCACCAGCTTCCCCGTCGCACTCCTGGAGGTTCGATGAACCGGCTCGTCGTTGTGTCCAACCGGGTTCCCGTGCCGCAGGCCGGCGCGGCACCCGGCGGCTTGGCGGTGGCGCTGGGCGGGCTGATGGAGCGGCGCGGCGGATTTTGGTTCGGCTGGAGCGGCGCCATCTCCGAACCGGCCGACCGCCTGTCGATCGCCGGCGACGGCGACGTGCAGTATGCGACCATCGACCTCACCAAATCCGAGCACGACCATTACTACAACGGCTTCTCCAACGGCGTGCTGTGGCCGCTGCTGCACTCGATGCCGGAGCTGATGCGGTACGACCGGCGCGACGCGCAGGTTTACCGGCAGGTCAATCAGCGGCTGGTCTCGGTGCTGGCGCCGCAGCTTCGCCCGACCGACGTGATCTGGCTGCACGACTACCATCTGATAGCGATGCCGGCGCTGCTGCGCGCGCAGGGAGTGGTGGCGCCGATCGGCTTCTTCCTGCACGTGCCGTTCCCCTCGGCGGACGTGTTCGGCGCCATGCCCGAGGCAGGATCACTGCTGCGCGACCTGCTCGCCGCCGATTTGCTCGGTTTTCACACCGAGAATGACGTCCAGAACTTCGCTCTCGCAGCCCAGCGGCTAGCCGGTGCCACCCGCATCTCCGGCCAGTGGCTGGCGCTGGGCGGACGACGCATCCGCATCGGCGCCTTCCCGGTCGAGATCGACGCTCGCCAGTTCAAGCAGATGGCCGAGAACGCGACACGCTCGCCCGCGGTGCAGAAGCTACGCCACAGCCTCGACGGGCAGCGGCTTATGCTCGGGGTGGACCGGCTCGACCCGACCAAGGGCCTGCCGCAGCGCGTCGCCGCTTATCGCCGCCTGCTGGAAACGCGGCCGGAGTGGCGGCGGGCGGTGACGCTGCTGCAGATCGCGCCGATGTCGCGCAAGGAGGTCGGCAGCTATCAGGCGCTGCGCCAGGAGCTGGACGGCGCGGCCGGCGCCATCAACGGCGACTGGAGCGAGCCGGACTGGCTGCCGTTGCGCCTGGTGGTGCGACCGGGTGCGCGCAGCACCGTCGCCGGCTACATGCGGCTGGCGTCGGTCGGGCTGGTAACGCCGCTGCGCGACGGGATGAACCTGGTCGCGAAAGAATACGTCGCGGCGCAGGACTCACAGGATCCGGGCGTCCTGGTGCTGTCGCGCTTCGCCGGCGCCGCCCAGCAGCTTTCCGCCGCCGTTCTGGTCAATCCCTATGCCGCCGATGAATTCGCCGACGCGATCGATCGGGCGCTGCGCATGAACCTGGCCGAGCGCCAGGAGCGCTGGCAGGAATGCTGGCGCGCGATCGAGCGCCGCACACCGCTGGAATGGGGCCGCTCGTTCCTCGATGCGCTGTTGCGGGCGAACAGCGCGCAGGCCTCGCCCGGGGTGCGCATGGGCACGGCCATCGTGCCCAGCCAGGCGCCGCAGACCGACCAGCCGATCACGGTGCAGGAGCGCGTGCGCGCGGTTCCTGCCGAGCCGCGCCGTCCGGCGGACAAGCGCACGCTGAGTTGAGCTAAATGGAGGCGGCGGCGACCTCGGTCTCGCCTGCCGCCGCCAACGGCTCGATCACCCGCTGATCGGCGTCGAACGCCTTGTCGGCGCGATGACCGGACGCGCTTCAGCCCATACCGCCGTTTCACGTCCATCGGGTCGGCGCCGCCCGTGGCGGATCGAAACCGAGTTTCCGCACGGTGTTCGGGTCCGCGTCGATGGCGGAGTTGAGGAGACCGTGTTGCGCGGCGTTCTGGCGGCTCTGGACGGGCGCTGATGCTGCCGGCGGGTGAGGTCAGGATCTATCTGGCCTGCGGCTCACCGACATGAGGAAAGGTTTCCATTCCCTGGCGGCGCAGGTGCAGACGACGTTGAATCAGGCTCCCTACAGACCGTCGATCAGCGCCGGGCTGCGCGACAAGCCAGGAGCAAGCCGCTGCTCGATGCGTTCCATGCCTGGGCTGAGGACAGCGACGACGGTTCTCCGGCAAGACGCCGCTCGGCAAGGCGCTTCAGTATGCGCTGAGCCGATGGGATGCACTGACCCGCTACCTCGACGACGGCCGGCTCAGCATCGATAACAACCTGGCCGAGCGGCTGCTGCGCGGTATCGCGATTTCGCGGAAGAATTTCTTGTTCGTGGGTTCCGATCGCGGCGGCAATAGAGCAGCAACCATATACACCATCATCGAGACCGCAAAATTGAACGGTCTCGATCCGGAGGCCTGTCTCGCGGCAGTGCTCGATCGTCTGGCTCGCGGTCATCCCATCAACCGGCGCGAAGAATTGCTGCTCTCGAACTTCCAGCAACCACTGGCGGCAGCGGCCTGATCGCTGCGCCTACCTCCCGGGCCTGCCGAACAGGTTCCTGAACCGCCGCTCGCTCTCCGCAAGACCCTCGTCAGTAAGCACGACGGACTTCGCCGTGCCGACCGGATCATCAATCATCCCTCTGCGATGCAAGCGGTCCAGCGCGTCCCAATCGTGGCCTTTCCAGGACCGGACGCCATCGTCCAAGCTCAGCTGCAGCAGCGCCAGCACCACCTCGTCGATCTTGCCGGTGTCGATGTCCACCGCCGCGGCTCCCAGGCAGATCGCACCCGCAGGATCCTCGGGTCACGCACCGGGCGCGTCAACCGTGCCGATCAGC
Source organism: uncultured Alphaproteobacteria bacterium (assembly GCA_963754235.1). Classification (GTDB taxonomy): domain Bacteria; phylum Pseudomonadota; class Alphaproteobacteria; order Acetobacterales; family Acetobacteraceae; genus DATAYA01. The sequence continues at coordinate 54,873 of CAVWFK010000015.1, forward strand.
CGACGCTTACGGTGTTCCTGCAAGCGCGGCATCAGCTCGGCGAGGTTGCACGGTCGATGGCGGCTGTCGAGCTGCCACAGCAGGATGTCGTCCCATGCATCCTTCACCGCTCCAGGGCTGCCGGGCAGCGCAAACAGATAGGTGCCGCCGGCAACGCCGCCGAGGGCGCGCGACTGCATCGTGGAAGTGCCGATCTTCTGGTAGCTCAACATGCGGAACAGCTCGCCGAAACCCTCGATCGTCTTGTCGAGCACGCGGCCGAACGCCTCGGGCGTCACGTCGCGGCCGGTGATGCCGGTGCCGCCGGTGGTGATCACGGCGTCGATCGCGGGATCGGCGATCCAGGACCGCAGCACCGCCTCGATCGCATCCGCGTCATCGCGCACGATCGCGCGCGCCGCGACCTGATGGCCGGCCTCTGCGATGCGTCCGGCGAGCGCGTCGCCCGATGTGTCGTTGGCCTGTGTGCGGGTGTCGGAGATCGTCGCGATCGCAATCGCGACGGGGACGAACTTCAGGCGCTCGTCGATGCGTGCCATGGCCCTTTTCCTCAATGCAACCGTGCCGGCGCCGGCGATCCCCCGTCGAGGCGCGGCCATTCGCCGGCGGCAAGCGCGTCGAGCCCCGGGGCGGCGACGTCCAGATGCGCAGCATAGGTCCACGCGAAGGCGAGCGCACGCCGCACATACTGGCGGGTTTCCTCGAGCGGGATCTGCTCGATGAACAGCAGCGGGTCGCGCGGGTGGTCGATCTCGTCCATCCACTTTGCCGCGTTGGCGGGGCCGTCATTATAGCAGACCAGCACCCGCAGCAGGTCGTGATCGGCCGCGTCGGTGCCGGCCAAATAGAGCAGGTATTTCTGGCCGACCGCCAGGTTCACGGCGGGATCGGCGATGCGGCTGGCGGCGGCCGAGCCGGCCACATAGGCGGCCGTTGCCGGCATCACCTGCATCATCCCGCGCGCGCCCTGCGGCGAGATTGCGGCCGCATCGAAGCCGGATTCCACGCGCGCGACGGCATAGACCAGGGCCGCGCTGACGACGAAGCCGCCGCGCGGCTGCAGGTGCGGCGGGTCCGGGGACGCCCGCGGATGAGCCTCGCCGTCCTGCGTCCAGTCGCCAGCGAGCGCGATCACAAGATCGGGCAGGTCGGCCGCGAGGGCGACCAGCAGGATCGCCCGCCGCAACGCCGGGTCGCCGCCGGTGCGCGGCCACAGCCGGAGCAGCGCGGTCTTGGCCGCCTCGGGCTGCCCGACCTCAAGGAACGCGAAGGCGCGATGGCCCTCGGGCGTCGTATCCACCGCCGCGGCGTCGGCCTCGCCCAGCGTGCCGCGTGCCACATCGCGGAGCAGCAGGTCGCGCAGCCGCCGCCGCGCGAGCAGGCCGTAAAAACTATCGGGTTCGGCAGCCGCCCGGCGCAGCCAGGGCCGGGCCGCGGCGTCACCCTCTGCCGCCCGCGCCGCCCAGTAGGCGGCGGCGCTGAGCAGCCGGGCCGGCAGCAGCGGTGCCCGCCAGGCGCGGGCGAACAACTTTGCCGCCTCGGCGCGCCGGCCGAGCTTCCAGGCGGCGAGACCGCCCACGAACCCGGCATCGCCCACCGCGCCTTCGGACCCGTCGAGCACGCTGCGGGCGAGCACCAGCGCGCGGCGTGGGTGGCCGGCAAGGAATAGCGCCCGCGCGACCTCGGCCCGCAGGCCGGCCGCCGAGAGCGCATCGAGTTTGCCCGTCCCGGCGATCAGCCGCAGCGCGGCGTCGAAGGCGCCGGCGGCGATGCGGGATGCGACCTCGCGCTCGATCATCGGATGGCTCGGCAGCGACGAGGCCGGCCTTTCAGAGGTCGGCAATGGCGGATCGGCGGGTGCCATCGGTGGCGTCGGCAGCGGTTCCGCGACGCCGCGGGCGTGCAGGATCGCGCGGATCGCGGGAGCGGCCGGCAGGTCTGGCCAACGCCGCAGCCATTCGCCCAACGCGTCGGCATCGGCCTGTTGCGGCCTGTGCAGGAGGCGGGCGGCGATCAGGTCGCCGCGCAGCAGCGAGGGGCCGAGGGCACGGGTCTCTGCGGCGGCCTCGGTCAGCCGGTCGCGCGCCAGCAGGTGGTAGATGCGGCGGATACGCGCGGCCTCGCTCGGCCGCAGCGGCTGCGGCAGCCCGACCGGTCCGCCACGAGGGGCGCGCACGCGCGGGATCGCCAGCGCCGTCTCCCGCGCCGGGCCGTTGCGCCTTGGTGGGTCGGCCTTCGCGTGCGTCCACGCCGCACCGGCCAGCAACATCGACGCCGCAAAAAAGGCGCGCGCTGCCGGCATCCGCCCGCAACGCCATCCCGTCTCCCGCATGTGCGCGGCGGTAGGGCCGACCGCCGCGGGGAGCAACCAAACTGCCCGTGTCGAGTCTCAGTCCTGAGACGTGCCGCCATCCGCCAGTGACTTAGGCGGCAGGTTGCGCGTCAATTTCGCGTCATCCGCATCGAGCGTGCGGCGCAGCAGCAGCAAATCGGCCCAGGCGGCGGCCTTGGCGCCCGGGGTGCGCAGGAGATAGGCGGGGTGGAAGGTCGCGAGTGTCGGCACCGGATCGGGCAGGCCCGCGATCGGCTGGGGCACCCACCGTCCGCGCAGCTTGCCGATGCCGAGCGGGCTGCCCATCACCGATTTCGCGGCGAGTCCGCCGAGCAGCACCAGCCGGCGCGGCCGCACCAGCGCGATCTGGCGCAGCAGGAACGGCAGGCAGGTCAGCACCTCGGTATCCGTGGGCGTGCGGTTGCCGGGCGGGCGCCAGAAGATGACGTTGGTGATAAGGCATTGGCCGCGATCGAGGCGGATCGAGGCCAGCATCCGGTCAAGCAGCCGGCCCGACTGTCCCACGAACGGCACGCCGGCGCGGTCCTCCTCCGCACCCGGTCCTTCGCCCACCAGCATCAGGCCGGCATTCGGGTTGCCGTCGTTGAACACGAGGTTCATCGCCGTCTCGCGCAGCGGGCAGCCCTCGAAGCCGGCGAGTGCGGCGCGCAGTTCGGCGAGGTCTTGGGCGGCGGCGGCGGCCTGCCCGGCCCGGGTGACGACGGGTGGCGCCGCGGGGGGGGCCGCCGTGGGGTCGGGGCGCGGCGCCCGTGCAACCGGCGCGGGGGGCGGCACGACTGCCTGGGGCGGGAGGGTCGCGTCCGAGGGCGCGGTGAACCGGCTGACCGGGGCATCGGCGAGCGCCTCGTCGGCACCCCATTCGAGCTGCAAGGCAAGGGCGGCGAGGGCGTCCATCAGGGCCGGTTCTCGCTCGCCTCCCTGATTTGCGCAATCGTCAAGCCGGCCTACTCGAGCGGCACCATGTAGCACGCGCCACCAAGCGGCTTCCGCACGGCGCGCTTGCGGATTGGGCCGTAACCTATCCCGATGATGTAATCCGTGGACAATCCGCCGAAGCGCTTATAGTCGCCATTGGTTTTCAAGGCACAGCGCGACAACCACAAAGGGAGGGGTCTTCAGCCGGTGCGGAGCGGTTGCGACCTTAGCAGACACATAGTTGCGCTCGATTGCGAGAAGCGCACCGGCTGCGAAAAACACGAGGAAATATCCCGTCGCGAACAGCAAGCTGACGAAGGTCAGTTCCTCACTCCCGGTTGAAAAACTGCCCCGTCAGGTACAAGGCTGAGACTGTGCAGCCGAGCGAGAGGGCGGCGTATGCGGCGACGGCACGCAGCCGATGCTTCCACACCGAAGAGCAGGATCATCGGGAACAGCGGAGCGGCCCGAAGCCCGCTCGCTTATAAATCAAGAATTGTGGAACATGCCGTTCGTCTCGGTTACGCGTCTGCGCGTGAGGTCGTGGAGATACTTTCCGGCGTTCTTTGTTGCTTCATTCCGGTCTGCGCTGCAAGCGCGTCGAGCCAAGGGCAATCTCGCCGTCAGCGTATTGCGCGAAGCCCGCAACACCTTCTGGACACGCTCGCTTTGGACCGACGCCGCCGCCATGAAGTCCTTCATGATGTCCGGCGCACACCGGACAATCATGCCGCGACTGCTCGAATGGTGCGACGAGGCTTCCGTTGCGCACTGGACTCAGGACTCTGCTGAGAAGCCGCCCTGGGAAGAGGCCTACGAACGTTTGCGGCACGATGGGCGCGTTTCCAAAGTCAACCATCCGTCCGAGGCTCAGCGCCGCTTCGATATTCCCGCCCAGAGGCTAACGCGTAGCAGAGAGCTGCGCTTCAGGTGACGCGCTCCTCCCGCTCCCGCTCGAAAGTGGCTCAAGGTCGTTGAGGTCCGCACGGCAAAGGCATGCACACAGCGTGGATAACTCAAGGCTTCTGCAACAGGTAGAGCGTCAGACATCAAGCAAGCGAACTAGTACGCCTGCACAGTGATTACAACTCGTTGCCGAGCTTGGGGTAGACCCTCGCCAGCTTGGTGCGGGCGCGCTCGGTGGTGAACATCCACTTGACGCGTGCGTCGGAGGCATTGCGTTGCTGCTGCCAGGCCTTGACCTCGCCGAGCAACGCCTCGCGCTCGCCGCTGCGCCGATTGAGGCACTGGCCACGCAGTACGCCGATCTCGATCTCCATCATGTTGAGCCAGCTCGCGTGCTTCGGCGTGTAGTGGAACTCCAGGGGAACACCTGAAGCCGGCGGCGGAGTAGCGAAGCAGGCCCCCGCCCACAAGGCTGCCGTATTCACACATCTCACCAGCGGCGACGCGCAACTCCCTCTCCGCCCCGCGGGCCGAGAGGGCTTGAGCCGCTCACGGAAGCGCCCTCTCCGGCTACTGCCCGCGGCAACCCGAAAGCGCGAATGCCTGGGCGGCCGGAATGATCGCGAGCCGCACATAGTCATCCCAGCGCCTCTGCGACTGTTCGGGACGCTTGACGCGGAACACCCCGACCGGCTGCGGCACCGTGCCCTCGGCGCTTGGCGTGAGCCGGCCGAACAGCGCGCTCTCGATTGACGACGCCCGCATGTGCGCGAGCACCGTGCCCGCATCGATGCTGTCGGCCGCCTTTGCCGCGGCCAGATAGGCGGCCACCAGCTCGTGAACCGCGGCTTGGTTCGCGGTCGGCAGGCGGCCATCCTCCCGCTCGGCAAACCGCCGGCTGAAGGCGCGCGTGCGGTCGTCCTGATCCCAGTAGAAGCTCGACGGCACGACGATGCCCCGCGCTATGTCCAGGCCGATCGCCTCGATATCGGCAAGGTGCGCGAGCGGCGCGGCCACCGTGGCACTCGCGGTGAGGCCGAGAGAGGCCGCCTGCCGCACCGCGTCGGCAAGGTCCCGGCCGCCCAGTGCCAGCACGATCACCTGCGCGCCCTTCTTGGACGCGGCCAACAGATCGGGCGTGAAATCGCGCAACCCCGGCGCCGCCACGACGCTGCCGACCAGGGTGGCGCCGGCGGCGTGGGTCGCCCCTGCCACGTCGCGCTGCATCGCGGATGCCGCCGCATCAGCCGAGGCGATCACGAACCACCGCTTATCGCCGCGCGGCGCCAGGGCGGCGACCAGGCTCACGGCGTAGGCGCGCAAATCCGGACCCCAGCGCAGCACGTTGGGGGCGCAAAGCGCGGGCGTGGGATCGGCCGCCAGCGCGGAGACCAGCAGCGCCCTCCCCTTCTCCGCGACCAGCTTCGCCAGGCCCGCAGCGCCGCCGGTGCCGATGCTGTCCACGATTGCGGCCGCATCGTTGTGGTCGAGCCAGTCAGGGACCGCGGCGAGGGCCTGCACAGGATCGGCGCCGCTATTGCCGACCAGGATCTCCGCGTCGATACGCCCGGACGTCCTGCCGAAATCGGCGGCGGCCATCTCGGCGGCGACTTGCGCGCCATGCGCCCGCCCGCCGGTGTAGCCGCCCGCACCGCTGTCGAGCACGCCGATCGCGATGATATCCTTCGGGATGCCCGCCTGCGCCGCACCGGTCGCGAGCAGTAGCAGGGCCAGCAGGACGAAACGGCGCCAGGAATCAGCCGCGCGCAAGCTGGCGCGCCTCGTCATTGGCCATTGCGTTCATCAGGACCATGAAGGCAATGGCGCTCATCATGCCGGCGGGGAACCAGACGACGAAGCCGCCGATCTGCTGGTCCAGATTCGGCGAAATCGCGAAGATGCGGCCGCACAGGGTGTAGATCGGATAGAGCTCGCGCCCGACGAAGCAGATGAAGGCGCCGAGTGCGATCTGCGGCACCTGCACGCCGAGCACGAGCAGCATCCGTACGGAATAGGAGAGCCGCGCCGGCGGCAACGGCCGCAGATCGAGCGCCAAGGTCCAGAACAGGATGCCGTCGATCACCATGCTCGCGTTCATCAGCGAATAGAGCGTCGGGTCGAGCATCGCGCGCAGATGCACCGGCGGCAGCAGCCAGAGATACAGCAGCCCGACGAACAGCACGCCCGCCAGTACCGGCCGCTGCACCACGTCGAGCACGCGCCGCACCACGCGGGCAGCGAGCGCCCGGCGCAAGCCGGCCGGCAGCCCGCGCGCCAGCATCTCGCCCGGCCAGGCAAGTGCCACCAGGAACGGGCCGAGGTGATGCATCGCCAGGTGCTGCACCCGATTGAAGGCGAACAGATGCAACGCCGCGTATTCGTAATGAGTCTGCAACACGGCGTAGATCACACCGAGCCCGAGCCAGTAGCAGGCGCGCCGGGCGCGTGACGGGCGCCACGTGTGCGCGGTGCGGGCAAGCCCGCGCGCATACCACCATGCCGCAAGCCCGGTCGGGATGAACACGAGCCATGAGAAATCCGACGGCGCCCAGGCCGGCAGCCAGGTCGGATGCACCCGGCTCAGCCACGCAAGCAACGTGCCGCCGCCGAGCAAGGCGGCGTACGCCCGCAGCTCCGCGCGGTCGGGCGCGGGCGCGGGCAGGGCATGGCGGGAGCGGCGGTGCGTCACGGGCATTCCCGACTACGCCGCCGTTGCGTGGCCGTCAAAGCACGCCCGCGCAAAACTTTCACAGGTGCACGCCGTAACCGGCTTGTGAGGTTGCACCGCACGTTAACTTGCTTGACCACTGCGGTGGGGCGGGGGCCTGAATGGGCGGCGGCGAGCAGCCGGAGGGGGGCAGCGCAACGTGAGCGCATCGTCACGGAACAGCGCACGCTGCGCGCGACGGCGTCCGGCCGCGCGATAGGGCGGACGGTGGCGCAGCTCTTCCCCCCGCGCGCGGATGCGATCTTCCGGTTTGTCCTGCTGGTTGCCGGCTGCAGCCTGACCGCGGTTCTGCTGGCACTCGGCGCCGTCGCGTCGTCCGAATACTTCACCGGCATCGGCACGGTTGCGCCCCAGCCGGTGCCGTTCAGCCACCAGCACCACGTCGGCGAGCTTGGCATCGACTGCCGCTACTGCCACACCACCGTCCAGATCGCCGCGAATGCGGGGATGCCGCCCACCTATACTTGCATGACCTGCCATTCGCAGATCTGGACCGGCGCGCCGATGCTCGCCCCGGTGCGGCAAAGCCTGGCCGCCGATCAGCCGCTCGACTGGGTGCGCGTCTATCGGCTGCCGGCTTATGTCTATTTCGACCACAGCATCCACATCGCCAAGGGCATCGGCTGCTCCTCCTGCCACGGCCGGATCGACCGGATGCAGCTCACCAATCAGGCCGAGGTCTTCAACATGAGCTTCTGCCTGCGCTGCCATCGCGCGCCGCAAGATTTCGTGCGGCCGAAGAGCGAGGTCTTCAACATGGCGTGGCAGCCGCCGGCCGATCAGGCCCGCATCGGGCGTGCCCTGGTGAAGCAATACCACATCGACCAGAGGGCGGGGCGGCTGACCAACTGCTCGATCTGTCACCGATGAGCGGCGATCCGCTCGACCTCGCGGCCTTGCGAACGCGGCTGGCATCGCAGCCCGGGCGTCCGTTCTGGCGCAGCCTGGAGGAGGCGGCCGATACGGCGGAGTTCCGCGCCCATCTGAAGGCCGAGTTTCCGGGTGCCGCCCTGCCCGCCCCCGCGCCGGACCGGCGGCGCTTCCTGCAATTGATGGCGGCGTCGCTGGCGATGAGCGGGCTCGCCGCCTGCGGGCGCGGCAATAGCGGCCACATCGTGCCCTATGTGCGCGAGCCGGAGCGGATGGTGCCGGGGGCGCCGCTCTATTACGCATCGAGCGCGCTGCTGGACGGCTTCGCCAACGGCGTGCAGGTCACGACCGTCAACGGTCGTCCGATCAAGATCGAGGGCAACGAGCAGCATCCCTGGTCGCTTGGCGGCACCGACGTCTTCGGCCAGGCCTCGGTGCTGCAGCTCTACGATCCCGACCGCTCGCAGGCGGTACTCAACCTCGCCCGCATCAGCGACTGGGAGAGCTTCGCCGGTGTCATGACCGGGCAGATGGCGGCGCTGCGGGCGGAGCACGGGCGCGGGCTGCGGCTGCTGACCGGGCCGGTGACATCGCCCTCGCTCGGCGCACAGATCGAGGCGCTGCGGACGGACTTCCCCGAGATGCACTGGCACGTCCACGAGGCGGTGCCGCGTGCCGCGATCCGCGAGGCCGCGATGCAGTCGTTCGGCCGGCCGCTGGAGACGCAGATGCGCTTCGATCGCGCGCGCGTGGTGGTGGCGCTGGACGGCGACTTCCTCGATCACGGACCGCAGCAGGTCGGCATGGCGCGGCGCTGGAGCGACGCGCGCCGCGCCTCGTTCGCGTCCGGTCGGCTGCTTGAATTGCACGCCGCGGCGCCGACGCCCACGCTGGTCAGCGCGAAGTCGGATTTTCCCGTCGTTGCACCTGCGCGCGGCATGGCGATGCTCGCCGAGGCGCTGCTCGCCGACGTGACCGCCGCGGCGCCGTCCGCACCGGGAGGCGATCCGCTCGCGCAGTGGCGCGCGCGCGCCGCCGCGGCGCTGCGGAGCGCACGCGGTGCCGGCATCGTGCTCGCGGGCGCGTCGCAGCCGGCGCCGGTTCACGCGGCGGTGCATCGGCTCAATGCCGCCCTCGGCAACACCAGTGCCACCGTCTTCTACACGATACCCGCGACCGCGCCGGCCGAGCCGCTCGAATCACTGGTGCTGGCAATGCAGGCAGGCGAGGTCGCGGCGCTGGTGATGCTCGACACCAATCCCGCCTACACCGCGCCCGGCGATCTGGGTTTCATCCCGGCGCTCGCGCGGGTGAGGCTGAAAATCCATGCCGGCCTCTATACCGACGAGACGGCGAACCACTGCGACTGGCACCTGCCGCTGTCGCATCCGCTGGAGAGCTGGGGCGACGCGCGCGCCTTCGACGGCACGATCAGCATGATCCAGCCGACCGTGGCACCGCTCTATGACACGCGCTCGGCGGCCGAAGTGGTGGCCGCGATCAGCGAGCCGGAGCCGCGCGACGGCCTCTCCATCATGCACAGCTTTTGGCGGCACGGGCGGAGCGAGGCGGCGTTCCTCGCCGGCTGGGAAGTATCGTTGCGCGATGGATTCATCCCCGGCAGCGCCTTTCCCCCCGAGACGGTGGGCGCGCCGCCCACGCCCGCGCCGCCCGCACCCGCGAGCACCACCGATCCCGGCGGGATCGACCTGCTGATCCGTCCCGATCCGAGCGTGTGGGACGGGTCGTTCGCCAATGTCGGCTGGCTGCAGGAGCTGCCGAAGCCGCTCACCAAGATCACGTGGGACAATCTGGTCGCGATCAGCCCCCGTCTCGCCGAGCGCCTGCACCTCGCGAACGGCGAGATCGTCGAGGTCGCGGTCGGCGCGCAACGCACGCACGGGCCGGTCTGGATCATGCCGGGACAGGCCGAAGACGCGGTCACGGTCACGCTCGGATATGGCCGCGGCAGCGTCGGCAGTGTGGCCGACAGCGTCGGGTTTGACGCCTATGCGTTGCGCCCGGCCGCCTCGCCCTGGCAGGCGGCGGGTGCCAGCCTGCGCCGCCACGGCGGGAGCACGTCGCTCGCAACCACGCAGGGCCACACGGCGATGGAGGGGCACGATTTCGTCCGCGTGCAGCGGGTCGGCGCCCCGCCCGCAGGCGACAAGACCGCGTTCACCCAACCCACGCTCTACGCACCAAAGGCAACCGACGGCCGCTCCTGGGGCATGGTGATCGACACCGATGCCTGCATCGGCTGCAACGCCTGCGTCACCGCCTGCCAGGCGGAGAACAACGTCGCGGTGGTCGGCAAGCAGGAGGTGATGGAAGGGCGCTGGATGCACTGGCTGCGCATCGAACGCTTTTACGAGGGATCGCTCGACGCGCCGCAGACGCATTTCATGCCGATTCCCTGCATGATGTGCGAACAGGCGCCGTGCGAGGTGGCCTGCCCGGTGGAGGCGACGCTGCACGACGCCGAGGGCCTGAACCTGATGGTGTTTAATCGCTGCGTCGGCACTCGCGCCTGCTCTGCCTACTGCCCGTACAAGGTGCGCCGCTTCAACTTCCACAATTACACCAGCGGCGCCGCGCCCTCGTTGCAGGCGCAGCGCAACCCCGAGGTGACGGTGCGCGCCGACGGCGTGATGGAGAAATGCACCTACTGCGTCCAGCGCATCGCGGCGGCGCGCATCGCCGCCGACAAGGACAACCGGCCGATCCGCGACGGCGAAGTGGTGACCGCGTGCCAGGGTGCGTGCCCGACCCGCGCCATCACCTTCGGCGATCTGCTCGATCCCGCAAGCCAAGTCGCCCATGCGACCGCCGATCCGCGCAACTACGCGCTGCTGGGCGAGCTGAACACGCGGCCGCACACGACCTATCTCGCTTCCCTCGCCCCGGCGGGATCGCCGAAGGCGGAGGGCTGAGATGCCGAGCGACGCCGCGCGGCCCGCGCCCCGCTACCTGCCGCCGGGCAAGGCTTACGAGGACGTCGGCGCGCAGGTCGCAGGGGCGACGTTCCGGCACGGGGCGCAGCGTCGCTGGCTGCTCGCCTTCCTGGCGAGCCTGGCCCTGCTGGGGCTGCTTCTGGTCTGCGTCGGCTGGCTGTTCTACAGCGGTGTCGGCGTATGGGGGAACAACATCCCCGTCAGTTGGGCGCTCGACATCACCGCCTACGACTGGTGGATGGGGATCGCGAGCGGCGCGCTGCTCGTCTCCGCCTCATTGCTGCTGCTGGGCCAGACCTGGCGCAGCGCGCTGAACCGCATCGCCGAGAGCACCGCGCTCTATGCGGCGTGCGCGGCCGCGGTCTATCCGATCATCCATCTCGGCCGGTGGTGGTTCTTCTATTGGAACCTGCCGTATCCGAACTCATTGTGGCTGTGGCCGCAATTCCGCAGCCCGCTGGCGTGGGACGCGATGGCGATCCTGAGCTATCTCGCGATCACCGTGCTGTTCTGGTCGGTCGCCATGCTGCCCGATCTCGGCGCGCTGCGCGATCGCGCCGAGGGATATTGGCGCCAGCGCGCGTACGGCGTGATGGCGCTGGGCTGGCGCGGCTCGGCGGTGCATTGGGCGCGCTGGCTGCAGGCATACCGCGTGCTGGCGCTGCTCGCGGTGCTGGTGGTGATATCGCTGCAATCGGGGGCGGCACTGATGTACAGCGGCAGCGTCGAGCCGGGCTGGCATGACACGCTGCTGCCCGCGTTCTACCTGATCACCGCGGCGTTCTCGGGATTGGCCGCGATCGGCATGGGTGCCGCAGTGGCGCGCGGGCTGCTGCCGCTCTCCAGCCTGATCACCGACGCGCATCTCGACATCATCGGGCGCCTGCTGATCGGCGCCGGCCTGCTCGCCACCTACTGCTACGCGGCGGACTTCCTGTTCACCGCCTATGGCGGCGACGCATTCGATCGCGCGGCTTCGATGCGGCGGCTGGTCGGGCCGTATGCGTGGAGTTTCTGGGCCATCGTCCTGTTTGCGCTGCTGCCGATCCATCTGCTGTGGTTTCGCCGGATGCGGCGCAGCGGTCTGGTGCTGTTCGCGGTCGGGGTGCTGGTGCTGGCCGGAATGTGGTGCGACCGCTTCATGTCGATCGTGGTCACGCTGCAGTACGATTTCCTGCCGCCGACGTCGTATGGCTACGCCGCCACGTTCTGGTCGATCGGGACCTTTGCCGGCTCGATCGGGCTGTTCGCGACGATGTGGATGCTGTTCCTGCGCTACCTGCCCGCGGTCTCGATCACCGAGCTGCGGCTGCTCGCGCGGGAGGAGGCGGAGGTCGCGGTCGATGGCTGAGTCGGGGGCTGATGCGGGCGCACCGCCGCTATTCGGCGTCGCTGCCACCTTCGCCTCAGCGGAGGCGCTGGTGGCGGCGGCGGCAGCGGCACGGCGCGCGGCGCTCGGCCGGGTGGACGCCTATTCGCCGCTGCCGGTGCCGGCACTGGGGGCGGCGCTGGAGCTTGCCGACCCGCCGTTGCCCGCGCTTACGCTGATCGGCGTCCTGATCGGCGGGTGCGGGTATTTCGGGATGTGCGTGTACGCGACGATGGTGAGCTATCCGATCAATGTCGGCGGGCGGCCGTCGTTTAGCTGGCCCTCGTTCGTGATCCCGAGCCTGTCGATCGCGGCACTCGTCGGCGCGATCGTGATGTGGTTGACGCTGCTGACCCTGAACCGGCTGCCGATGCTCAACCATCCGGTGTTCAACATCGACGGCTTCGAGCGTGCGACGCAGGACCGCTTTTTTCTCTGCATCGAGTCTTCGGGCGAGCATTTCGACGCCGGCGCGGCCCAGCGTCTTCTGGCATCCCTGCCGATGCCTCCGCTCTCGATCCAGCTCGTGCCGCGATGAGGGCGCGCGCGGGCCTGCTGCTGGCGCTCGGCGTGCTGGCCCTCGCCGGCTGCAAGCGCGCCGACATGGTAAGCCAGCCAAAGGTGCGCACCTGGGATCGCAGCGACTTTTTCGCGAACGGCAAGTCGATGCTGGCGCCGGTCGCGGGCACCGTCGCGCGCAATCCGGCCTATGTGCCGATGGCGCAGCCCGCGCGGATCACCGAAGCGATGCTCGATCACGGCCACACCCAGTACCGGCATCTTCTGCGTGCCCTGTCATGCGGCGTCCGGCAATGGCGATGGGATGGTGGCACAGCGCGGCTTCCCGCAGCCGGCCTCGTTCCATATCGCGCGGCTGCGGAAGGCCAAGGCGCAATACCTCTACACCGTCATCAGCAACGGCCACGGCACGATGTACGGCTACGGCGCGCGGCTCGCGCCCGCCGATCGCTGGGCCGTCGTCGCCTATCTGCGGGCGTTGCAGCTCAGCCAGGACGCGCCGGCGGCGAGCCTCTCGCCCGACGATCGCGCGCATCTGCAAGGGCTCACGTCGCGATGAGGCGAGCGCCGATCATCGTGCTCGGCGTGGGTGCGGCGGCGCTGCTGCTGGCGCTGCTGCTCGGGCTTCTGGCCGGGGTCGCGATGATCCCGTCCTATCTCGCGGCGTGGCTGTTCTGGGCGGCATTTCCGATCGGCGCGCTGCCGCTGCTGATGGCGCTCGAGCTTTTGGGCGGCGCGTGGTCCGTGCCACTGCTGCCGCCGCTGCGCCGGCTCGCGCTGACCGTGCCGATAGCCGGCCTGCTGATCGTGCCGGTGCTGGTGCGCCTGCATGCGCTCTATCCGTGGGCGCGCGGCCTGGCGCCGAACGGCCCGCTTGGTGCCGCGTGGCTCGGGCCGGCCGGGTTCGTGATCCGGGCGATCGTGTATTTCGTGATCTGGACCGCGCTCGCGGTGATCTTCGCGCGACCGGTCGCGGCCGAGCGGCGCGGGCGGCGACGCCTCGCCGCCGGAGCGGGGCTGGGGCTGCACCTCGCCATCGCGACACTCGCCGCGGTGGACTGGACGTTGTCGCTCGATACGCGCTGGTATTCGGCCGAATTCGGGCTGCTGCTGATCGCAACCCAGTGCTGCATCGCCTTATCGGCGGCGATCCTGATCGGGGCGAGCGCCGCCGATCCCGAAGCGGGGATGCCGCAGCCCGGCGCGCTTCTGCTCATGCTTGTCGGCGCATGGCTCTATTTGCAGTTCGTCCAGTTCCTTACGGTCTGGTCGGCCGACAAGCCGGGAGAGATCGTCTGGTATCTGCATCGTGACGGCGATGGCGGGCGCACGATCGAGTGGCTCGCCTTCGTCACCGGCTTTTTGGTGCCGCTCTGCATCCTGATCCCCCGCACGCTGCGGCGACACCTCTCGCTGCTGGCGCTGGCGGCGGTGCTGGTGCTGTTCGCGCACGGGCTGGAAATGCTGTGGTTCGTGACGCCCGCCTTCCGGCAGCATTTCAGCTTGCGCGGCGCCGATATCCTGGCGCTGATCGGGGTCGGTGGCATCGCGGTCGGGGCGGTAATGCTGGCCGACCCGCAACGCCTTGCGATATGGCGAGCGTCGCATGGCTGAGCGCGACACGCCATTCCGGCACTGGCGGCGCGTGGGGCGGCGCGCCGGGCGCCTCGCCTCACGCGGGGCGGCGGCGGTGACCGTGCTGGCCGGCATCTGGGCGCTGGTTCGCGCACGCACCGCGGTCGTGGTCAGCCGTGCGGTGGGCCGGCCACACGGAGAGCCGGGCAGCACGGCGCGCGGCAAGCCAAGTTTCACACCGAGCGCGCCGTCGCTCGCGGCGCACTACGAGAGGAAGGATCTGAGCGCGCGCGGGCTGGCGGCCATTCTCGCCGTGCTTGCTACCACCGCAGGCGCGCTGATCGGCGTCGCGTTCGGACTGGTCGCGCTGTTCGGCCATCTCGACCGCGCCAGCGTGCCGCCGATGACCGTGCAGCAGACCGCGCGCATCGTGCCGCCGGCGCCGCGCTTGCAGATCTATCCCCTCGCCGACCTCACGCGCCTGCGCGAGCACGAGGCGAGGCTGCTGAACAGCTACGCGTGGGTCGATCCCGCGCACCAGCGCGCCCGGATCCCCGTGCAGCGCGCGATGCAGCTCGCGATCGGCCGATCGCTGGACGCGCCGCCATGAACAAGAGCGCGGCATGAATCCGCAGGATTATACGCTCCAGCTCTGGCCGGGTGCCGCCTCGGCGATGGCGCACCAGATCGACTGGATGATCATCGCGTTCACCATCGTCACCCTGTTCCTTGTGGTGCCGGTGTTCGTCTGCTTCACCTACTGGTCGTGGAGATACCGGCGCGGGCGCAACGTGAATCGCACCCAGCGCGAAGCACGCAACGTGCGGATCGAGATGAGCTGGTCGCTGATCCCCTTCGCGCTCACGCTGATCTTCTTCGTCTGGGCGGCGCGGGCGTATGACATCAACCTGCATCCGCCGCCCGATGCCATGCACATCGAGGCGATGGGCCGGCAGTGGATGTGGAAGTTCCAGCATCCGGGCGGTCAGTGGGAGATCAACGACCTGCATGTGCCGGTGGATGCGCCGGTCGAGATCGACATCGCCTCGCAGGACGTGGTCCATGCGCTCTACATCCCGGCGCTGCGTATCCAGATGGACGCGATCCCGGGGCGGCCCACGAAGCTGTGGTTCAAGGCCAATCGCACCGGCCAGTACCTGCTGGAGTGCTCGGAGTTCTGCGGCACCGATCATTCGGTGATGGCCGGCTCGCTCTATGTGATGAGCCCGAGCGGATATCAGGCGTGGCTGACCCGCGCGGGCGCCGAAAACTCGCTTGCCACTGCCGGCAAGCTGCTGTTCTCCAGCTACGGCTGCAGCGGCTGCCACGTCGGCAACGCCACGGTGCGGGCGCCCTCCCTGGCCGGCCTCTACGGCCATCCGGTGCCGATGGAAGCGGGCGGCACCATCATCGCCGACCGCGGCTACATCCACGACAAGATCCTCGATCCCAAGAAGCAGGCCATCGCCGGCTACAAGAACGTGATGCCGAGCTACGCCGGCAAGATGCCGGAGGCCGACCTGTTGAAGATCATAGCCTACATACAGTCGCTCGGCCGCACCGAAGGACAGCCCTGATGAGCCCCAGCGACCTGGCACTTCGCGATCCCGCAGCCGCTCCGGCCACGATCGCCCGCCAGCCCGATTACCTGCACGCCGAGCAGACGCTGTGGTCGTGGTTTTCCGCCACCGACCACAAGCGCATCGGCATCCTCTATTTGGCCGCGATCACCTTCTTCTTCGTGCTCGGCTCGGTCGCGGCCGGGCTGATCCGGCTGTCCCTGCTGGTGCCGTACGGGACGATCTTCAGCAACGACACCTACAACAAGCTGTTCACGTTGCATGGCGTGATCATGGTGTGGTTCTTCCTGATCCCCTCGATCCCCAACACGTTCGGCAATTTCCTGCTGCCGCTGATGATCGGCGCCAAGGACCTTGCCTTTCCGCGGCTCAATCTGTTCAGCTGGTATCTGTTCGTCTTCGCGTCCCTGTTCACGCTCGCCTGCGTGGTGCTGGGCGGGATCGACACCGGCTGGACCTTCTACACGCCGTACAGCACGCTTTATTCCAACGGGTGGGTGGTGCTCGCCCTGCTCGGCGTGACGCTGGTCGGGTTCTCGTCGATCGCGACGGCGCTCAATTTCGTGGTGACCACGCATACGATGCGCGCGCCCGGCATGACGTGGTTTCGGATGCCGCTGTTCGTCTGGGGACTGTATGCCACCAGCATCATCCTGCTGCTGGCGACGCCGGTGCTGACGATCACGTTGATCCTCCTGATCGTGGCACGCGCGTTCGGGATCAGCGTGTTCAATCCGCTGCATGGCGGCGATCCGGTGCTGTTTCAGCACATGTTCTGGTTCTACTCGCACCCGGCGGTCTACATCATGGTGCTGCCGGGCATGGCGGTGATGAGCGAGCTGGTCTCGGCCTTCGCCTACAAGCGCATCTTCGGCTACCGTTTCGTGGCCTATTCCAGCATGGGCCTCGCGGCGCTCAGCTTCTTCGTCTGGGGCCACCACATGTTTTATAACGGGATCAGCGAGTATTCGAGCCTGACCTTCTCGCTGCTGAGCTTCACGATCGCCGTGCCCTCGGCGATAAAGGTGTACAACTGGACCGCGACCGTCTATAAGGGCGAGGTCCGGCTGGATACGCCAATGCTGTACGCGATGGGCTGGATCGGGCTATTCGTTCTCGGCGGCCTGACCGGGCTATTCCTCGCCTCGCTCGGCATCGACGGGCAGGTCCACGATACTTATTTCGTCGTCGCGCACTTCCACTATATCATGGTGGGAGCGACCGTGTTGGCGTTCCTGGGCGCGCTGCATTTCTGGTGGCCGAAGATCACCGGCCGAATGTATTCCGAACCCTGGGGACGGCTGTCGGCGTTTCTGATGTTCATCGGCTTCAACGTCACCTTTTTTCCGCAATTCATCCTGGGCTATCTTGGGATGCCGCGCCGCTATCACGTCTATCCGCCCGAGTTCCAGGTGCTCAACGTCATCTCCTCGGCCGGTGCCACGATCCTGGCCGCAGCCTATATCTTTCCCATGATCTACTTGATCTATTCGCTCTGGTACGGCGAGCGCGCCGCCGACAATCCGTGGGATGCGCGCGGGCTGGAATGGACCACCACCTCGCCGCCGCCGCCGCACAATTTTGATACCCCGCCGATCGTCGATTTCGAGCCCTACGACTACCCAAACCGGACGCCCGAAATTGGCTAAGTACGCCGCCAATGTCGGCGTGGCGGTGCTGGAGCAGTTCCACTCCGCCGAGCAGCAGCGTCACGTCACGACCTTGGGCATCTGGGCGTTCCTGGCGACCGAGCTGCTGCTGTTCTCGGGAATGTTCATGGTGGCACTCGTCCTGCGCGTGCTGCACCCGGCCAGTGTCACCGCGGCGGCACTGCACCTCAAATACTGGATCGGCGCCACCAACACCGCGGTTCTGATCGTTTCCAGCTTCACCATGTCGCTCGCGATCGAGGCGTCGCGGGCGGGGCTGAAGCGGGTGATGAACATCTACCTGATCATGACTGCGGGCCTCGGCACCCTGTTCCTGTGCCTGAAGGGATACGAATACTACCGCGACTGGGCGGAGCACATGATGCCGTTCCTGCCCTGGCGCCGCTACGAGCTGGCCGGCGATCCCGCCTCGCGCCTGTTCACCAATCTCTATTACGTCATCACCGGCCTGCACGGGCTGCACCTGACGGTGGGGATCTCACTCGTGCTCGGCATGGCGGCGCTGGCCAGACGCCACGACTTCCTCGTGCTTCACCAGAACCGGATTGAAGTGCTCGGCCTCTACTGGCACTTCATCGACACCATCTGGATCATCGTCTTCCCCACCCTCTATCTGCTCAACCGATGAAGCTGCTGCCGCCCGCGCTGCGCTCTCGCGTCCGGATGCCGCTGGTGGTCCTGGTGGTCAGCCTGCTGCTGCTCGGGGTGAACGTGCTGCTCGGCGCGCTCGAACCGCACGGCCAGATCTGGATTGTCGAGGTGTTCATCGCGATGACGATGGTCGCGATCGTGATCCTGTTCTCGATGGAACTGCTGGAGCAGCCGGGGATCACCCGCATCTTCGGTGCGCTCGGCTTCTTCTGGGTCGCGATCCTGCTCACGCTCACCATCGTCGATTACGCCACCCGCTGAGCGATGCCGCGCGTCCTCGTCGCGATCCCGGCCAGGGACGAGGCAGCGCTGATCGCCGGATGCCTGGGGGCGCTGGCGCGGCAGCCGCAGGTACGGCCGGATGCAGTCGTGCTGGTGCTGAACAACTGTCGCGACGCCAGCGCCGAACTTGCCCGCGCACTCATCCCGGCGCTGCCCTTCGCACTCGAAATCATGGAGCGGGACCTGCCGCCGGGGCTCGCCTGCGCCGGTGTCGCGCGCCGCATCGGGATGGAGCGCGCCGCCGCGTGTGCCGGCGCCAACGGCGTGCTGCTGACGACAGATGCCGACGCGCGCGTGGCCCCGGACTGGATCGCCACGAATCTGCACGCGCTGCGCGCCGGCGCCGATGCGGTGGCCGGCCGCGCGGTGCTCGATCCGCGCGAGGCAAGACTGATCCCCCGGCATCTGCACGAAGCCGATGCCGAGGAGTGCGCCTACGCAGCCCTGCTCGACGAGATCGCGAGCCTCTTTGAGCCTGATCCCGCCGATCCGTGGCCACGCCACCAGGAGGAGAACGGTGCCAGCATCGCGGTCCGTGCCGGTGCCTATCGTCGCGCGGGCGGGATGCCGCCCGCCCCGCTCGCCGAGGACCGCGCATTCTTCGCTGCGCTGCGCCGGATCGACGCGCGTATCCGGCACGCGCCGGAGGTCTCGGTCGTGGTCTCCGGCCGCATCGAGGGGCGCGCCCCGGGCGGCATGGCGGACACGATCCGCCGCCGCCTCGTCGCGCCCGACTTATGGCTCGACGCGCGGCTGGAGCCGGCGGCGGACTGGGTGCGCCGTCTGGCGCTTCGCCGCCGTGCGCGCAACGCGTGGCGGCGAGGCACCGCGGCGGCGACACTTGCATCCATGCTCGGCCTCTCCGCCGACGCGCTCGCCGCGATGCTCGCCCGCGAGCCGTTCGGCGCCGCGTGGGCCACGATCGAGGCGGCCAGCCCGCTGCTGGTCGCGCGGCGCGTGGCGGTCGCGGACCTGCCGCGCGAGGCGACCCGCGCGCGGCGGTTTCGCGCGACGCTCAGGCGCGCAGCAGATCGAGCCGATATCCCGGCGCGCGCCGTTGCCGAAGGCGCGTGAAGCCGGAGGCCGCGATGAACGCCCCGGGCGCGCCGTCGTAACTCGCCGAATAGTTGTGGGCCAGTGCCGTCTCAACCAGCGTGAATCAGGTCAAACCGCGTGCGTGACGACGGAACGTGTGCTCGGTAAGCTGTGAACACCATGAACCGGGGCAGCTCAGAGACGGACTACCAGGCGGACGTCGAAGCCGTTGGCCGAATATCGGCCGTCCCCACGATCCTCGATGTCGTCTGCCGCACGACGGGCATGGGATTCGCTGCGGTCGCTCGCGTAACCGACGACCGCTGGATTGCGTGCAGCGTTCAGGACGGAATTCAGTTCGGCCTACAGCCGGGTGGCGAGCTAAAGGTTGAGACGACGATCTGCCACGAGATCCGGCAGCACCGCCAGCCCGTTGTCATCAACGACGTGGCGGCGGACCACACCTATTGCGGCCACCCCACCCCGGCGATGTACGGCTTCCGGAGCTACATTTCGATGCCTATCGTCATGCCGGACGGCTCATTCTTCGGCACGCTGTGCGCCATCGATCCAAAGCCGCACATGCTGAACACGGTTGCGGTCATAGGGTCGTTCAAGCTCTTTGCCGAGCTGATCGGCTTCCATCTCGATGCCAACTTGCGAATCGCCAAATCCGAGGCAAGGCTGCTTCAAGAGCGTGAGGGATCCGAGCTGCGCGAGCAGTTCATCGCCGTGCTGGGCCACGACCTGCGCAACCCGCTGGCATCCGTCCGAGCCGGGACGAAGCTTTTGCTCAGGCATCCGGAACGGTCTGCCGAGATAGCAGGGCACATCGAGCAAAGCATCTCCCGGATGGCGGAACTCATCGACAACGTCCTGGATTTTGCGCGCGGTCGCCTCGGCGGCGGACTGACGCTGAACCGCGATGCCGACGAGCCGATCGAGCTGACGCTGGTTCAGGTGGTTCAGGAACTGCGAAGCACCCATCCAGACCGTGCCATCGATGTCGAACTCGCTCTGGAGCAGCCGGTAAACTGCGATCGTGGCCGCATGGCACAGCTCCTCTCGAACCTTTTGAGCAACGCCTTGACACACGGGGCCCTGAACGCACCGGTCCAGATGCGTGCTTCAGCAAGCAACGGAATTTTCAGGCTGTCAGTGTCCAACGCGGGTGAGCCGATATCGCCGGCCGCCCTGAAGCACGTCTTCCGGCCGTTCTTCCGCGGGGCCATCCGTGACAGTCAGGAAGGCCTCGGGCTTGGGCTCTATATCGCGTCCGAAATCGCGCGGGCCCATGGCGGGGAGCTGGACGTGACCTCGACATCGGCCGAGACGCGGAACGTAGATTGTTACTGAAGGCTAATGTCCTAGTTCAGAAATTCGTATGCATAGTGCGGCGTAGTCATTGCGAGCGAAGCGAAGCAATCCAGCAGCCTCGCCCACGGCACCGCCGTGGATTGCTTCGTCGCTTCGCTCCTCGCAATGACGAGGAACTTCGGAATCGGGATACTAGACCGAACTTCCGACCTCGATGAGGCGCAAGGGATTGATCCGGGATTGTAATCCGGCATTTGGCTTTGCTGCTACTGCCTACGCGGCGAGTGGTATGGCGAGGGCGTCGAACACGGCCTGCTGAATGGCTGTTGGGCTGGTGATCATGGCGGCTGGCGGCGCGTCGCCGAGACGCACGATGTTGCGGGCCAGTGTCGCGAGGTCCTGTAGCAGCGTGCGGAAGCTATGCACGGGTCGGCCATTCGCGGTGTGGCGCGAAGCGGCTTTGGTCTTCGCGGCAGCGGAGATCTTGGCCGGCGCCACCGGCGAGGTCCGTGCCGCCGCGACAGCGCCACGATCGTGATCGTCGAACAGCAACGCCGCCAAGGCCTGCCGCATGTGCCAGATCAGATAGTAGGCGAGCATGCAGAGGAACACATGAGCGCGCACCCGGCCGGCCAGGCGGTGATGGACCGGGCGCACATCGAGATCGACCGTCTTGATCGAGCGGAAGGCGCGCTCGACCTGGGCAAGACTTTTATATGCCAACACGGTGGCGGTGCTGTCGAGGTCGGCTTTGGGCACGTTGGTGCGCAGCACGTAGAATCCGTCCAGCGCGGCCTCGCGGGCGATGGATGCTTCATCACGCTGGAAGGTGAAGGATGCAGCCTCGATGGTGATCTGGAAATGCTTGGCCACCTTGCGGCGGCCGAGCACGGCGCCGACCCGAAGGCCGATCTTGTCCTGCCCGTGCAGCGGGTTGCGCGGGCGCGCGACGGCAGCCTGGATGCGGGCGAGATCGGCCTCGGTGACCGCAAGTAATTCGCCGCGCTTGCGGGCGCGCTCAGCGGCCAGTGCGGGGTTGCGGCAGACCACGAGACGCTCGCCGGGATAGTCGGGCGACGTGATCTCGGCCATGTCGCGCGTGTCGAACAGCGAGAGTTGCAGCGGGCCGTCATCCTCGGCGAGCGCCTGGATCGCCGGTGCGCGCAGGGCAGTGATCCAATCAAGGCCAGCAGGTTTGAGGTCGGCCTCGATGCGAGCGGCGGTGATCATGCCTCGATCGCCGACGAGGACGACGCGATCGAGCCCGAAGCGCTCGCGCAGCTTGGCGACCTGTGGGGTTAGCGTCGCTGGATCGGCGGTATTGCCTTCGAACACCTCGACGGCAACCGGGCAGCCGTTGGCGGCACAGAGCAGGCCAAAGACGATCTGCGGCCGGTCGCGCTTGCCGTCGCGGCTGTAGCCGTGACGGGCCAGTTCACAGCACCGCCCTTCCAGGTAGGACGAGGTGAGATCGTAGAGCACGAGGCAACCGTTCTGCAGGTGCCGTCTGGCGAGGGCGGCTTCGATCTCGGGCTGCGCCTGCCCAAGCAGATCGAGGGCGGCATAGAGTTCGTCCTCGTCGACGGCGCCGAGGCCGAGCACGGCGCCGAGCGAGTGTGCGGCGGTGGCTTCGCTGAGCTGGCGGGCGGTGGCGAGCTTGGCGGCGGGTTCGATCACGCGCGTGACGATCATGGCGAGTGCCAGTTTGGCCAGCCGCCCCGGCTTGCGGGGCAGCAGCCGGTCGAGGCCGAGCTTGCGCGCCAAGCCGAGCACGGCGGCGACATGGCCGTGCGGCAGGGAGCGCTCGATGCGCATCTGGTCGGCGGGGGTAGCGAAGCTGGTTTCGCCTTTCAGCACGCGGCGCAGCGCCTCGACCTTGGCGTCCGGCCAGTGGGTCAGGTTCGCCAGCGTGCGGGACTTGACCTTGTCGCCGTCACGGTAGCTCTCGCGCAGCAGCACGGCGGGCGGCGAGGATCGGTTCGGCACACGGGTGACATACATGTGCGAATCGGATCACGCCGAGTCGCGCCGACGCAAGCGAAATCTTGCATATTACATGCCTACATAAGACGCATACGACAGCAACCGTCCCCAATCTGCACTGCGACCTTTGCCAAATTTGGCTCGGAAGTTCGGACTAGACCAGCCGTGAAGCAGCATCGGGGGCTGTTCGACCTACTGGCTCGCAGCGTGGTAATCCGCGACCGCGGCGAGAAAGCTGCCGTGGACCAGTGCCATGGGGATGTTGCCGAGCATCTCCCCCGTAGAACCGCTTATCTCCTCCGGAAACAATCCCAGATCGTTGGCGTATCTCAAGCCCGCTTCGATGATCTTGCGTCCCTGTTCGAGATCTCCGCGCTTGACCCAGTAATGCGCCACCCAGAACGTCCCGACCAGGAACGCGCCCTCCCGCCGAACCGTCTTGGCGCTGAGCAGGTGCCGTTGATAAAGCTCCCCGCCCACGCCATACTGCCGCTCCAGCTCGTGTATCGTCGCATCCATCGCCGGGTCCGCGGCCGGCGTGTAATCCCATACCGGAAAGAGCGCAGCGGAAATGTCCACCCTGGCGCCGCCGGCGACGGCGGCGTACGCCCCGGTCTTGGTGTGACATGAGCGCGCGACGAAGCCGCGTATGTCGCGCGCCGCCCCGCGATAGCGGCGCGCCTGGATCTCGGTCGTGGCGTAGTCCGCGATCCTCTCCAGAGCACAGGCGGAGAGGACCAGGCTGGTCGTGAAGTGCCGCCGCTCGACCTGCTCCCAGATGCCGTGCCCGCGCTTGCTCCAGTTTAATGCGAGGAAATCGGCGACAGCCGAGACGACCTCCCAGTGCTCGCGCGGCTCGCAGACCTGGTAGATTTCCGAGGCCGCGAGAACCACGTTCGCAAGCGAGCCGAGCTGAAGCTGCTTCGCCGCCTTGTTGCCCACCCAGCCGGGCCGGCTGCCGCGATAGCCCGCGACGCGCAACCTCGTCTGGGACGGTACGCGTTCGCCGCCGACGGCAGACACCACGTCAAGCGGTGAGCGATAGCCGGTGTTCAGGAGTCCCGCGATATATCCCAGATATCGCCTTGCGTGCTCGCCGTCCTGCTCGAAGCGGATCAGCGCGCGGATGGTGATGCCGCTGTCGCGCAGCCAGGAGTATCGGTAGTCGTAGTTGCGCTTGCCGCCGATGACCTCGGGAAGCGACGTCGTAACCGCCGCGACGATCGCGCCGGTATCGACATACGTCAGCAACCGCAGAGCGCGCAGGGAGGCATGGACCTGCGGCGCGAACGCGCCGTCATAAGGCGCCTTTGCCGCGAGTTTGCCCCAGCTCTCCAACGTCGTCGTCAGCCATACTCGCACCTGCTCGGCGTCGGCGATGACGCTGGCAGCGGCGCCATCCTGTAGCACCGCCCAGGCGGTTTCGCCTTTTGGGACGCGGACACGGATCTCCGCGTCGGCAATCTCGATCGGGTGCGATGCCTGAAGCTCGAAGCGGGCGTCGATCACGGCCTTTTTGCCCGCTGCCAGGCGCAAGGTCGGGTTCCGCCGGCCATTGTCGGGGCGCGGCTTGAGTACCAGGCGCAGGTCGGCCGGTGCCGCGCCGAACCGCCGGCAAATCGAACCATTGGGAACGCCGGCATCGGCGAGCGGCATCCAGTCAGTGATGACCATCTCCCCGCCGGGATGGCTCAGCGTCGTCTCCAGAACCGCGCTGGTGTCCAGATAGCGGCGCCGCGCCGGGACCGCACCCGGCAGATCAACCCGCCACGATCCTCCGCCATCGGGATCGAGCAGCGAGCCCAGCAGGCTCGGCGCATCGAACCGTCCTGGACAGTACCAGACGATGTCGCCCGCAGTGGTGACCACGGCGGCGGTGCGGCGATTCCCGATCACGCCCAAGTCGGCGATCGAAGGGGAGGAGCCGGCGAACCGGCCCAGCCGGGCGGATCGCAAGGCCCTCACGAGGAGGCGGCGGGTCTCCTGTCGGGCGGCGTCCAACATCGCAGGACGTCAGAACGGCGAATGTTCGTCCGGGTTGCCGCTCAGGCGCGCAGCAGATCGAGCCGATAGCCTGGGGCGCGCGACTGCCGGACGGGCGTGAAGCCGGAGGCCGCGATGAATGTCTCGGCGGCATGATCGCCGCTCGCCGGGTAGTTGGTCGGGCGCGTGTAATGCACCAGCAGCACCACCCCGCCGGGTGCGGCCGTCGCACGCGCGCGTGCCGCGGTACGCAGCAGATCGTTGCGGTCGAGATAGTAGAGCACCTCCGAAAGCAGGATCAGGTCGAAGCGCTGTTCCGGCCACTCCTGCGGGACGCGGCGGCGCTCCAGCCGCACCTGCGCCAGCCCCGCGCAGCGCCGCCGCGCCTGCGCGAGCGCGGCCTCCGCGACGTCGATCGCCAGCAGTGCGGCGCAGCGCGCGGCCAGCATCCGGGTCAGCACGCCCACCGAGCAGCCGACCTCCAATGCGGACTCGAATCGGCGCTCCGGCAGCGCACGGATCGTGGCGCGATATTTTGCTCGCTCATAGAGGCTGGTCCCGAAGCGCCAGGGATCGGGCCGGCGGGCGTAGAGGGCGGCAAAGTAGCGCGGCGGCAGCGAGCCACGAGCGGCCGTCATCCGTCGCACAGGAATACCTCGAACGGCCGCGTGCAGGCCGCGATCAGCGGCGCCGGCAGGCAGAACGCCGCCGGATCGTCGCGGATGACCCGTCCCGCCTGCGACGCATGGGCGCGGACCGCGCGCCGCTTCGCCGGCAGATGGCACCGCATCGCGAGCCGCGCGCCGGTGGGCGCGGCGCCGGGCAGCGCGTCCTCGGCGGCGCGCAGCCAGCCCCAAACCGGATAGGCCAGCAGCCGGGTGCCGGTCCGCGCGGCGGCTGCGGCTGCGATGCGGTGCGCCGCCTCGTGGTCGCAATGCGGATCGTGGCGCCAGCTCGTGCAGATCACCCGCAGCCGGTGCGCACGCAGCAGCGCCGCCAGCCGCGCCGCCAGCCGCGCCATCGCCGGCCCCTCGGCCGGCGCCGCGCCATCGGCGACACCCAGGAACACCATCCGGCGCGGCGGCAGCCCGAGAGCCGCGACCGCCGCCCGCGCCTCCCGCCTGCGCAGCGCGGCCAGTCGCGTGGGCGGATGGCTGCGTGAGCCGGGATGCGAGCGGCTGCCGTCGGTGAGCACGACCACCAGCGGCGGCTGCCCGCGCGCGCAGCACGCGGCGATCAGGCCGCCGCAACCCAGGCCATCGGCCGGGTATCGGCCGCGCCAGCACCGCCGCTGCGGCGGTGCTCACCGATTCCAAGCCGCCAGAACCGTTTCGGCCGCCGCGGTCTCGACCTGCTGTCCGAAGCGTGTCGCATAGAGGCACATCGCCGCATCGTGCGCCTCGTCCGACGAGCTGCACAAACCGTCCTTCACCAACACCACCCGATAGCCTCGGTCCACCGCGCCCAGTACGGTCGCAGCCACACAAACGTCTGTCTCGCCACCCGTCACGACGATCGTATCCGCAGCCCGGGCACGCAGCCGCGCGTCCAAAGCGTCCCATGGGGAGTACACAACCTTGTCCACGACCTCCGCCGGCGGCACCAAGGACGCAAGCTCCGGCACGAGCTCAATCATCCCCGCACCCAGCCGATCGAGCGTCATCGACGCCCACCGCTCATAATAGCGCCGCCAAGTACCGGTGCCTTCGCCCGGCCGTTGAGCCGGCATGAAACGCGTGAAGATCGTGCGTTCCGGGAAGTATCGGGCAATGCGATGAACCACCGGCCGTACCCGCGTCATCCAAGGCGCGTGCCACTCGGTATGCTCGGCGAACAGGCGCTGCATATCGACGCAAACGTGAAAGCAACCCGCGCCAAGAGGCCCATACGGAAGAGTGGCTTCGCCCATCCCCATCATCGGCGGCGCGAATCAGCAGCCGGGCATCGGCCGCGCCAGGAACCGGCCGACCGCCTCGTGCAGCACGAGATCGGGCACCGGTTGGCGCAGGTAGATCGTGAGGTCGCGGCCGATGCGCTCGACCGGGTTGGGCGGCATCAAGCCCGGCAGGCCAAGCGAGCGCTGGATGAGCTGCATCGCGTCGAGCGCCGCCCGCTCCACCGCCAGCCGGGCCAGCCCGACATAGGCGACCACGTCCTCGGCGGCGTCGGGTTCCGGCTCCGCCTCGGCGAGGGCGGAGGCGCGCCAGAGCCACAGCGCCGCGGTTTCCTGCGCGATCAGCACCTGGCCGATGCGAGCGCGTTGCTGCGGGTCATCGGCCCGGCCCCGCTCAATGAGCTGCGCGCCCGCTGCTGCTGCCATCGCCTCCAGGCCGCCGAGCGTCACGGCGCTGGTCCGCCACGCGCCGGCCGCGAAGTCGGGTTGGCGCAGATAGTCGCCCGGGACCCCGAGCAGGGATTCCGATCTCACGGCGAAGCTGTCGAGGCGCATCGCTCCGCTATTGCTCGCGCGCATCCCGGGCGCGGTCCAGCCGGAGAGATCGGCGCGTTCGCCCGGCGCCAGCGCCAGCAGCACGAGCTGCGGACCGCTCGCGGCCGGTACCGTGACCAGCGCACGATCGACGTGTCCGGCGCCGGAACAGAACGCCTTCGCCCCGCGCAGCATGGAATCCGGCCCAAGCCGCAGCGGTGCCGCCGGATCGTCGGTATTCCATGCCCCGAACAGCGCGCCCGCCAGCGCGTCGGCAGCCGCCTGCCGCATCGCTGCGCCGCGGCCGTAGCGCACTACCAGTCGCAGCGCGTTGACGTGGCCCTCGAACAGCCGGCCGACCGAGAGATTGGCGCCACCCAGCGCTCTGAACGCCGCCAGAAGGTCCGCAGCACCATCCGGCTCGGTGCCCCATCCCCAAGCCGCCGAGCGCCTCAGGCAGCGGTGCGGCGAGCAGGCCGATGCGCCGCAGTGCGTCGATGTCCTCGGCCGGGAACGCGCCCGCGACATCCAGCGCCGCCGCGCGGGACGTGATGGCGGGCACCGCCTGTCGCAGCCGGGCCAGCAACCCGGCGCGACGCTCCGCGACCGGGCGGGGGCGATGCACCGCGTTCATCTCCTCGCCCAACGCGCGCCACCCGGCATCGGTTTGCGCTCCGGCACGTTGTCTGCCACCAAACAACAGGGCCGGCGCATCGCGCGCAACGGCCGGAGACCGATACGATGGCGGAGGTCCCGCTTCCGACCGACCGACGACCCGCCCGCGTGGCGGCCGCCGAGACGCCTGGCCTCGTCGGCCTGCTGACGCTCGCAATCGCAGTGGTGGTGGTCGCCGGCCTCTATCTCGGGCGCGAGGTGCTGGTCCCGATCACGCTCGCGGTGCTGCTGAGTTTCCTGCTCGCTCCGCTCGCCAATTTGCTGCAATGGGCGCGGCTCGGACGTGCGGTCTCGGCGATCCTGGCGGTGGTGCTGGCGATCAGCGTGATCTTGGCCGTCGGCGGGCTGATCGGCACGCAGATCGCGGGGCTCGCGAGCGACGTGCCGCGCTATCAGTACACCATCGAACACAAGATCGACGCGCTTCGCGGCATGACTATCGGCCGGCTGCAAAAATTCGCCGACACGCTGACGACGGAGATGAGCAACACCGCCAAGCCGGCCGCCACGCCGCCCAAACCCGCGGGTACGCCGACACCCTCGGCCACGCCGGCACAGCCCAAGCCCGTGCCGGTGGAGGTGCACCAGCCGACGCTGACACCGCTCGAGATCGCGCGGCAAGTCCTGGTGCCGGTGGTCAGCCCGCTGTTCACCGCCGCGATCGTGTTCGTGGTCGCAATCTTCATCCTGCTGCAGCGCGAGGATCTGCGCGACCGGCTGATCCGCCTGTTCGGCTCGGGCGATCTGCACCGAACCACCGTCGCGATGGATGACGCGGCGCGCCGCCTCAGCCGGTATTTCCTCACCCAGCTCGCGATCAATACCGGCTTCGGCGTGGTGATCGGGTTCGGCCTGTTCCTGATCGGCGTGCCGAGCCCGCTGCTGTGGGGCGTGATGGCAGCCCTGTTGCGGTTCGTGCCCTATATCGGCTCGCCCCTGGCGGCAGTGCTGCCACTGGTGCTGGCCGCCGCGGTCTCGCCCGGCTGGTCGATGGTGCTGTGGACGGCAGCCCTCTATGCCGTCGTCGAGCTGGTCACCGGCAACGCGATCGAGCCGATGCTCTATGGCCACAGCACCGGGCTGTCGCCGTTCTCCGTGATCGTAGCAGCGACGTTCTGGACCTGGCTGTGGGGGCCGATCGGCCTGATCCTCTCAACCCCGCTCACGCTCTGCCTGGTGGTGCTGGGCCGGCACGTCGAGCGACTGGAGTTCCTCGACGTCTTGCTCGGCGACCGCCCGGCGCTGACCCCGGTGGAGAGCTTCTATCAGCGAATGCTGACGGGCGAGACCGACGAGGCACTCGACCAGGCGGAACTGCTTCTGCGCGACCGGTCGCTCTCTTCCTACTACGACGAGGTGGCGCTGAAGGGATTGCAGCTCGCCGCCAACGACTCCGTGCGCGGCGTGCTCACCCAGATGCAGCTCGAACGCATCAAGAGCACGGTCGTCTCCCTGGTCCGCGATTTCGACGACCACGACGACGCCGACCCGCAGCCGCCCGGCGACGAGGACGCACCCACCACGCCATCGCGTGCCGAGATCGCGGTGCCGAAGCAGCCGGCACCCGCTGGAACCGCGCCGCCGCCCGAGCAGCGGCCGCCGGCGTGGCGATCCGAGACGCCGATCCTCTGCGTCGCCGGCCGCGGCCCGCTCGATGCGGCGGCCTCGGAGATGCTGGCGCAACTGGTTGACAAGCACGGGCTCGGCGCGCGCGTGGTGGACCATGAGGCGGTTGGCCGCACCACGATCCGGCATCTGGACATCTCGGGAGTCGCGATGGTGTGCGTCTCCTACCTCGAACTGACCGGCAGCCCCTCGCATCTGCGCTACCTGGTGCGGCGGCTGCGGATGCGGCTGCCGACGCAACCGCTGCTGATCGGGCTGTGGCCTTCGGAGGAGGCGGTGCTGCACGACGACCGCCTGCGCGCCGCGGTGGGGGCCGATTACTACACCAGTTCGCTGCGGGAAGCGGTGGAAGAGTGCCTCGACGCGCTGCACCAGGCGGAGACCGCGACGGGTCAGGCGACCGTGCCCGTCGAGTGGGCGCCTGGCACGGATGCGGCGGCGGAGCGCGCCCCCGCGGTCAGCCCCACCGAGGATGCAGGCCAGCCCGCACCAGCGTCGCCGTGATCCTGGCACCCGCGCGCAGGCTGCCGCGGAGCGTGCCGGCGACCTTGGATTGCCCGGCGAGCCGGCGCCGATAGGGCAGCGGCACCTCGCGCACACGCAGGCCGGCGCGCGCGGCCCGCACCTGCATCTCGAGGTTCCAGCCGTAGGTCATCTCGCGCAAGCCGAGCGCCTGGAGCCGGTCCAATCGGATTGCGCGAAACGCGCTCATGTCGGTGTAGCGCACGCCGCCGATCAGCCCCGCCGCGGCCCCGATCAGCCGGCCGGCAAGGACCTGGTGGGCACCCATGCTGCCCGCCTCGCGTGGGCCGCGCGTGCGCGTCGCGAGCACGAAATCGGCCTCGCCCGCCAGCACCGGCGCAACCAGCGCGGCCGCGCGCTCGGCCGGGTCGGCGCCGTCGCCGTCGAGGAACAGCACGATTTCGGCCCGGAGCGCGTGGGCGCGCGCGACGCCGGCGGCACAGGCGCGGCCGTAGCCCGGACGTAGCTCGACCAGCACCTCGGCACCCGCGGCGCGCGCCTCCTCCTGCGTCCCGTCATGGCTGTTACCATCGACGACCAGCACGTGATCGACGCAATCGCGCGGCAGGGCGGCGATGGTCGGCCCGATCGCGCCAGCCTCGTTCAGCACCGGGATGATGGCGATGACGCGCGGCATCATGCGAAACCGTGACGCTCAACTCCCTTTCCGCCCCCAAGGGGCGGAGAGAGAGTGCGCTGGGTCACAGGCTCCAACGCAGCCCGCAATTCTGGCACGGCTTTGGCGGCGTGTCGGAGAGCAGGCCGGCGCGGAACTGCCGATAGGCCGGGCCATCCCAGATTTCCCGCAGCGTCTGCTGCGTTGCATCGCCGAGCGTGTAGCTCTCGTAGCCGCGCGCCGAAAACGGAGCGATGCAGCACGGCAGCGCCCGGCCGTGCGCGGTGAAATACATCAGCGACCACGGCCGCCGGCACGCCGACCACGGTTGCGCCTCGCCCGTCCGGCGCAGGCTCAACCCCGGCTCGGTCGCGCCGGAAGCGTCGAGGGTGACGCCGAGCTCGGCACCGATCGCCTCCGCAGCCTCGATCGCCGCCTGCTCCTCGCGCCGCGTCCGCTCGAACAGCGAGGATTCCGGCCGCGCCATTCCGAACCCCGTCTCGTCGAACACGAGGCGTTGCAGATGCACCGCGCGCACGCCCATCCGTGCCGCGAGCCGGACGAATTCGGGAAGCTGCTGCACCGTCTCGCGCAGGCCAGTGAGCCACAGCGAGACGCGCGGTCGCTCGGCCCCGGTCTGCCGCTGGTATTCGGTCAGGCGACCCACGTCGCGGACGATGCGCGCAAAGAAATCCTTGCCGCGCACCCGGGCGTAGCTCGCGGCGTCGGCGGCATCGAGCGAGACGCGCAGCTCGTCGAGCCCGGTCGCGATCAGGCCGGGAAATTTCTTCGCATTGAGCAGCGTGCCGTTGGTGTTGAACAACACATAGACGCCGCGATCCTTGAGGTAGCGGATCATGCGCGGCAACTCGCGCACCAGCATCGGCTCACCCACCCCGTGCAACACCGCGCGCGCAACACCCGGCACCTGATCGACGATGCGCGTGAACAGCTCCCAGCTCATGTCGGCGGGCGGTTCCAGCGCCTCGAAGGTGCGCGGACAGGTCTCGCACAGCAGATTGCAGCGGTTCGTCACCTCCAGATAGAGACAGACAGGCGGCGATGCGGCGCGCTCGTCACGTTGCTCGGGCACCTGCTCGAAATAGCGGCGCGGGTCCTTGAGCACGGCGGGCATCAAGAGCTCCTTCCCAACACGGCGATCGCGGCACCGGTCCGCTCGGCCCGCGCCGCACGCAGGTCGAGCAGGGCAAGCCCGATCGCCGGCACGTAGATCAGTGCGGGCCAGACGAACCGCTCGTGCAGCGGATCGAGATAAAGCAGCAGCGGGGCCACCGACAGCCATACGACCGAGCGGAGCGGATAGAGGCAGCACGGTACCGCGAGCCACACAAAGTACCAGGGATAATGCGGGCTGATCGCGGCGATCGTCGCGGCGGCGAGGATCGCCGCGTCGCGTCCCATACGCACGGCGTCGCGCGCGGGATCGGCCGGGCGGCGGGCGAGGCCGAGCCGGGCGGCGAGGGCCAGCAGCGCCATCGCGGCCAGGGCCGCATAGACCAGCCCGGCGCGCGGCGGCAACGGCCCGAACTCGGCGAGACCCGCGAGTGCCCAGATGCCGCCGCCCTGGGCGACGCCCTCCTCGCTGGCGTAGCCGGGCAGGTAGCCGAGCACGTGCCCTCCCGCCCTGAGAAGATAGAACCCATAGAGGGCGGCGATCACCGCCGCGCAGGCGGCGGGCAGCCGCCAGTCCCAGCGTCGCCAGAGCGCAGGCAGGATCGCGGCGGGCAGGAACTTCGCCAGCACCGCGGCCCCGAGCAGCGCCCCGGCCGGCCCTCGCCATCGCCGCGCCGCCGCCAGCAGCGCCAGCGCCACCATCCCCACCACGATCGCATCGACATGACCGTTGCCGGCAAAAGTCCAGACCGCGAGCGGGTTCCAGGCGTAGATCAGCAGCCGCGCGCGCGGCAGCCGTGCCAGATCGAGCAGGGCTACCAGGGCGGCCATCGCCACCAGCTCGAAGCCGACCATCGCCGCTTTCATCGCGAACACGGTGGGACTGACGCGGGCGATAAGCGCGAACACCGCTTCGGCGAAGGGCGGGTAGATAGTGCGCGCGGTCGCGGCGCGGTTGACGCGCGGATAGATCGCCGCGTCGCGCAAGGGCGCCAGCGCGGGATCGGCAGGAACGAAGCGGTACGGGTCGATGTCCGCGTTCTGCACCTTCCCGTCCCAGACGTAGCGATAGACGTCGCTGGACAGGAACCACGGCGCAAACAGCACCGGCAGCCGCATCGCCAGCGCCACCCCCAGCACCAGCCACACCGCGCCACGCGGCGGTTTTCGGCGCAGAACGACCGCGACGGCGGCAAGATAGGCGGTGGCCGCGACCGCGAGCACCGCGACGAAGACATTGGTGCGCGCGATCGAGCCGACGTTCCCGGCGCCGGGGGTATGGAGCGCCAGGCCTGCGGCCACACAGGCCAGTAGCACCGCGCCGAGTGCCGCAAGCGCGTTTCTCATGCGGCGCGCGCAAGCACCTCGCGCAGGCGCCACTCCCGCGCGCAAGCCGATGTGGCCGGCGCGCCGAACGGCGCGAGACCGCCCGCGCTCGGCGGCGAGCCAAGCTCGTCCAGCAGCCGGCGCAGCGAGTCCCGATCGTCCACGTCGTACCAGGGTGCCAGTTCGACCAGATCGAGACCGGCCTGCCGTGCCCGGGCGCGGGTCTGGTCCGCAACCGCCCCGGTGCTCCAGTCGATATCCGCGAACAGGGTCGGATGCGCCAATTTCATGCCGATCAGATAATACCCGCCATCCTCCGCCGGGCCGAGCACCACCCGCTCGCCGGGTCTCGCCAGCGCCGCGGCCGCCTGGCGGAGCAGCACGGTCGGCAAGGTCGGGCTGTCGGAATTGAGCAGACAGACGCTGCCGCCGACTTCCGCCAGCACGGCGCGGGCCGCGTGCAGCAGGCAGCGGCCGAAGCCCTGCACGCCAGGAGCCGCGCCGCCGCTGCCATCGGCGAGCACCAGAAAACCGCCGCGCGGCAGCAACGGGCGAAGGGCCTCCCCGCCACCGGCGGGCGCGTAGGCGAAACCGCCGCGGATCGGCGCCGCGGTCGCCGCAAGGGTCAGGTTGGCGCCGGCGTCGCGCAGAAAGGCCGCACTGAGCGCTGCCGCCGCCGCGGGCAGGAGCGGCGGCACCAGGCGCGTCTTGGCACGGCCGGGAAGCGGCGCCTTCGCCATCACCGCGATCGCGCAGATCTCCTGCCGTGCCTGCGCCATGCTCAGATGCCGCTGAACCAGTTGTAACCGCGATCGGTCCAGAACCCGCGCGGCCGGTGATTGGTGACATAGAGCGTCGTGACGAACTTCGGGTTCTTGAAACCCAGCTTGGTCGGGATGCGGAGCTTGAAAGGGTAGCCGTAACGCGTCGGCAGAATTTCGTCGGAGAGGCGGAACGCCATGATCGTCTGCGGATGCAGCGCGGTCGGCATGTCGATGCTCTCGTAATAGCCGTCCGCGCACTCGATGCCGATGTAGCGGGCCGTGATGTCAGCGCCGATGCGGGCCAGGAAAACGCGCAGCGGCGTGCCGGTCCATTTGCCGATCATGCTCCAGCCCTCCACGCAGACGTGGCGCGTGACCTGGCTCTCCTGCGGCAGGGCATGGAGCTGCGCGACCGTCCAGGGCCGCTTGTCGGCGATCAGCCCGGCGAGTTCGAGGCGATAGTCGGCGGGATCGAGGCGCGGTGCGCGCTCCGGCCCATACCAGGCGTTGTAGCGGAAATCCTTGACCGCGAGATGCTCGGGAAACGTCGGCGCCAGCCGGTGCGGCGCGAACAGCGCCGCCTGCACCTCGTCGTTCCAGCGCGAGAAGGCGGCGAGCACGCCCTGCACTACGCGGGTGTCGGAGATGTCGCAGCCGCCGAGCAGCGAGGTCGCGGCGATCCCGGCACCGCCGCGCAGCATCAGGCGCCGGGTGGTCGCCAGGCTCATCGCGGACCTTCTCATCGCCGACCTTCCGGCACGCGAACCCGGCCCCGCACCATCGCGACCAGCGTACGTGGCACCAGGACCACGAGCACCACATGCACCACCAGAAAGCCGGCGAGTGCGGCCATGAAGATGAAATGCACCAGGCGCGCGCCCTGGAACCCGCCGAACAGCGTGGCGAGCGGTGCCAACTGCACCGGCTTCCAGATCGCGAGGCCGGAGAGCAGCATCATCATCACCGCAAACAGCACGCCCCAGTAGAACGCCTTCTGCACGGCGTTGTACGTCGTGATGTCGTGCCCCAGACGAAACCGCGCGGCGGCAATGAAATCCCGCAGGAAGTCGCGCGGCCCGAGCGGCAGAAAATCGCGCCGGAAATGCCCGCTCAGCACGCCCCAGCCGACATAGAACAGAAAACTGCCGAGCAGCAGCCAGATCGCCGCGAGATGCCAGGCTATGGCACTCGCCACTCCCGGATCGTTGTGCCAAGCGAGCGACACCTGCTCGTTGCCGCCGAGCGTCACAGCCACCGGAAAGCGGAACGGGAAAATGGGCGAGGCGTTGTAGATGCGCCAGCCGCTGCCGATCAGCATCAGCACCGCGAACGCCAGCAGCCAGTGCGCGAGACGCAGCGGCAGCCGATGATGCAGCTCGCGCGCCATCACGCGGGCACGGTCAAGCCGGCATCGCGCAGGCAAATGATCGCCGCGGGTTCGCGCAAATGCGCCACGAACGCAGCCGCGTTCGGACTTTTCGCCAGCCGCGAAACGGCAGCATCATAGTCAATCGACGCCGTTTTGGGCAACCTCGTTACGACCGCAAGCCGCGGATCGGCGCGCACGTCGGTCATGTGCAGCAGCCCAAGCCGCGCGGTCCCGGTCGCGACCAGAAAAGCCACGTCGCCCTCGTTCGCCGCGCCGATCAGGCGGCTGTGCAGGGCCTCCGACCATCCCAGTGCCGCGAGCACGCCCGCGCCGTCGATCGTCGCGGCACGACTGGGGTCGGTGACCGCGAGCCGCCCGTCCTCACCAAGCAGCGCCGCGATCGCGGCCGGATCGGTGGCCACCGGCCCGATGCGTCCCGCGCGTCCGGCGAGCACCAGCGTGGTGCCGCCGATCGCCGCCCGCGTCGGCGTCACGATCAGATCGCGGCGCGCGGCATCGTCCATCGCGCCCGGCTGCGTGATCAGCACGTCGTTCTGCACGATGCGTTCGAGTTGCGCGATCATCAGCGTCGGCGGCGCGCAGAACACATGCACCGGATGGCCAAAATCGCGCCCGGCTTCGGTGATCGCGTGGCGCAGCGTCGGGTCGCAATAGGCGACGACATCGGGGATCGCCGCGGGCGCCGCCCGTGCCGGCCGCACCGCCGCCGCCGCACCGATCGCACCGGCGGCGGCCAGGAAGGCGAGGCCGCGACGCGGCAGGTCCATTCACATCGTCTCCGTTCCGCGTGGCCATTCGGCTTCGCTCGATGCCCGGTTACGCGACGCAAACCGAATCCTACCGGCGCGGCGCGGGGCAGCCTAGCATTGCCACAGCCGCCGGACGCGACTCGGCGGGGAGCGAGGGAGCACGACATGACGCCGCCGATCACGTCCCTGCGCGGACTTGCCTGGTTCTGGGCGGGGCTGCTCGCCGCCGGCACCGCGGCCGCGGGCACCGTGCAGTGGCTCGGCCGGCCGGAAGCGCCGCTCGCCCCGGTTGCACCGCCCGCGCTGCTCGAGCAGGCCGCAAATGCCCACGCGACCGACACGCCGCGGCCCGCGCCGCGGCCGGTGGCCGTGGCGGCAAAACCAGCCGCACGGGTGGCGCGGCCAAAGCTGGTCCTGGCCATACCGGTGCCGCCGATGCCGCCGCGAGCGGTTCAATTGCGCCGTCCCGCGTCGCCGCCGCGTGCCTATGTGCAGATGCGACGGCCCGCAGCCCTGCGGCCCCC